>NCGJ01000013.1 GCA_002281555.1 Hydrogenophilales bacterium 28-61-23 | reverse complement strand
ACAGCGACGCCCAGATGAAGCTGCAGCGCAAACTGGAGTCCGAGTACGCCGTCGGCTGGCTGAAAAACATCATGGCGGATGCCTTCGCCTGAGCGTTTGTGAACAACCCGACGAAGCTGACTTTGAACCTAAGGAGGCCTATGACTGACGCGCGAGCAACTACCGACGTTTAACCAAGCCGGTGGGCCCGCGCGATTAGCCGCGTGTATGGGCCGCCACCCCAGCAAGACCTTTCAGGAGACTGACCATGACATTGAACCAAGTAATAAGCCGTATGGCGATGGGACTGGCCGCAGCCCTGTTCGCCTTCGGCGTGCAGGCGGCCGTGGATATCCCCGGTCCGAAACTGCCGCCGCCCGAGGCCGCCAAGGCGCCGCCTATCATTCCGGTGGAAGCCAAGAAGTGTTATTCCTGCCATGAGGACATCGAGGACTTCCACACCAAGGGCCGCCATGCCACGGTGAACTGCGCGCATTGCCACACCAATGCCGCCGAGCACCAGAAACTGGCCAAGGGCAAGGACTGGGGTGTGCGTCCGGAAACCAACAAGGACCATCGCGCCTGCGCCACCTGCCACGTCGAGCAATACAACTCCTTCGTCCAGACCAACATGGAATCGAAGGCGCGCGTCGAGAAGGCCAGCTTCAAGAGCCGCTCACCGCTGTTCGACAAGCTGATGGAAGGCTACGGCTTCACCAAGGAGCACAACGAACCGCGTTCGCACGCCTTCATGCTGGTTGACCAATGGGCTGTGGACCGCGCTTTCGGCGGCCGCATGCAGTTCAAGGACTGGACCTACGTCAACAAGGCCGAACTGGCCGCCAACGGCGCCTGGAACGTGATCGTCGACAAGGAGCCGTCCACCTCCGACCAGAAGGTTTTCATGCGTCAGACCGCGACCGCCGTCAACCCGGTGTGTATGAACTGCAAGACGCAGGATCACATCCTGGACTGGAAGTACATGGGTGACAAAGACCCGCGCGCCAAGTGGGATCGCACCTCCAAGCCGGTCGAGTTCGCTCGTGGCGTGAACCACCCGCTGAACTGCTTCATGTGCCACGACCCGCACTCCGCCGGCCCGCGTGTCGTGCGCGACGCGCTGATCCAGGCCGTGGTCGACCGCAAGGAAGGCACCTATCCGATGGATCCGGTGAAGAGCCAGCAGACCACGATGACCAAGGTCACCTTCCAGCGCGGCGGCAAGGACTTCCGCGCCATCGGTTTGCTGAACAAGGCCGACTCCAATGTGATGTGCGCCCAGTGCCACGTGGAATACAACTGCGGCCCTGGCTTCGATTGTTCCGATCCGGCCAATCCGAAGTACGTGAAGATGGACGACCCGCGCACCAACCTGTTCACGTGGACCAACGTGTTTGGCTACAAGGACAAGATGGCGGTGAAGAACAACTTCAAGGACTTCAAGCACGCCTCCACCGGCGCCTTGTTGCCCAAGATCCAGCATCCGGAAGCGGAAACCTTCTGGGGTTCCAAGCACGAAAAGGCGGGTGTGGAGTGCAAGGACTGCCACATGACCAAGAAGCGCGCGGCCAACGGCAAGGTGACCACCAGCCACCAGCAGATTTCGCCGCGCTACAACCTGAAGGGCGCCTGTCTGACCTGCCACAAGGAATGGACCGAGGATGATGCCAAGTACCACATGGAAGCCATCCAGGGTTATGTCCGCGGCAAGATGACCAAGGCCGAGTTCTGGATCGCCAACCTGATCGACGTGATCATGAAGGCCAAGGAAGCCGGTGTCTCCAAAGATGTTCTGGAGAAAGCCTACGACTTCCAGTACGACGCCAACCTGTACTGGGAATGGTGGACCGCCGAGAACTCCGACGGCTTCCACAATCCGGCCGATGCGCGCGAATCGTTGACCCGCTCCATTGACGCTTCCCAAGCCGGCATCAAGATGCTGAAGGAAGAGATCGCCAAAATGAAAGCCCCCGCTGTCGCCGCCAAGTAAGCGCGGTTAAGGTGTAGATCGGGGGGGCGGAGAAATCCGCCCCCTTTTTTTCGCGCATAAAAAAACAACGCCCGACAAGTCGGGCGTTTGTTATTGCAAGTGTGGCAAGGAGACTCGCGCTTTTATGCGCTTACAGCTTCGGCGGAATTCAATACAGCACGTTTTCCACCAACGATTTGGGTGCGCGCCGAATGACATCTCCGGCCTTCTGATCGACCCGGATCTCGACCGGGCCATCGTCGCCGCTGTTGCCCGGCACGCCGTAGGCGCCATTCGCGCCGCTGCTGCCCTCGCTGCCAGTGGCCGCCAGCGGGATAGGTTGCGCCGGAGGTTGAGAAGTTCCGCCGGAAGCGCCTTCCGCCGGCGCGGCGGGCTGGATTTCGAGGATGGCACCCGCGCCGCCGCCCTTGCCGCCGACACCGCCATCGCCGCCCTTGCCGCCTTCGCCACCGCGCGAGAGCGGCACAAAAGCGGTTTCCATATCCGGAGTCGAGACCAGTACCAGCACCTTGCCGCCATTGCCGCCATTGGCGCCGTTGCCGCCGTTGCCGCCATTGCCGCCACGGCCACCGCTGCCACCGCCGTACTTGCCGGCGCCGCCATTGCCCCCGACGCCGCCTTTGCCGGCATTACCGCCATCGCCACCCGCGCCCCCCATCGAAGTCACTTGCAGCGGACGATCGTCCAGTCGGCGCAGGAAATATTTGGGCGATTGTCCCGGCCCGGTCACCTCGATGAGCGCGAGGCGATTCTGTCCATCCAGAGTACGGACTTCCTGCGACAACACCTGCAATGCCGGGCCATGCTGTCCGTTTCGGCCGGGGCCGCCATGCGTGCCATCGGTACCCGAAGCGCCCGCGCCACCCAATCCGACCGGGCTCATGGAGCCATGCGGGCCGTCGCTGCCATTCTGGCCGGAACGACCATCGGCGCCTTTAGTGCCGCTCAGCTCGATGCCGTGATCGGCCATCAGCGGCAAACCATGCAGAAAATCGGGCTGAATGACATGGCTGGTCACCATGTCGTCGCGGCCTTCATAGGTCGCGAAAACCTTGTACGACTTGCCCACCATGGCCTGATAGTTCTCTTTCAACTTCAACTGGTTGCCGGCTTCGTCGTAAACCAGATTCTCGCCGATGATGCGCATCTTGCCGGCCAGCAAGGTGGGCTGGTTGCCTTGCCTGGGGTAGCTGTAGATACGTCCTTCGCGATCCTTGACCTGGAATTGCAGCGGCACGACAGAACCCGGAATGGCGGTAGCCACTTTCGTGGTCGGTTCGCCGAAGTAGATATCCTGGATATCTTTCGGCTCCGGGCCTTCCACGAGCTGGAAGTCGGGCTGGAAACGCGCGCTATAGGCCTGGATCGGATTGCCGCGATATTTGACGGAAACGGCATAACCCACACCTTCGACCGTCTTGCGGTCATTGACGCTGTGCAGCGTGAATTTCTGCGGCGAAAACACCATGTTCACGGTTTCGACATCCAGCCGTTCAATGGGCAGACCATTTTTTGCGTCACCCAAAATGAAGTAGCGCCCTTCGTTGTCCTTGACCTCGACTTTCAAGGGCAGCGTGACGCCCGGCGCCATCCGATCGCCATCCTTGAAACCTTCGACCGCAACGAACATGCTGGCGACATCGCTCGCGGCCGGGCCGAGTATCAGCGCCCAATCGGGCTGTATGGTCAGCACACCCTTGATTTCCGGCGTGTGCTTGTACGTCACGTTGATTTTGTAGCGGCTATCCGGCGTCTGGCCAATATCCTGCCGGAAAGTCAGCTGACCGCTGGCGCGATCGAAAGTGACATTCGACGCGGTAATTTCGAGATCGTCCCAAGACAGACTGCTGTCGCTGGTGCTGAACACCTTGCCACTCTTGTCTTGGATCCGAACTTCGAACGGCGCCTGCTTGCCCGGAACGATACGCTGCTTGGCATCGAGGCCGCCGGCGATGGGCTGAATCGAAACCGCGTTGATCTGTCCTGGCGCGGTGCAACCCGCAATCAGTCCCGCGCCCAGCAAAGCGGCATATAAGGGCAGTGCATTGAAACAACGGTTCATCTTTTCACCTCCTGAAGTTGCTGGAATTGAGCGCGGATTTCTTGTTTGAAAAGGACTGGGGAATGGGTCGGGCTAGCGGATATTCCAGGATTCCTTCTCGAACTTGCCGTTCGGATAACGCCTCCGATACTCACGCGCGCATTGCATATCGCGAGTTTTGAGGCAGCGATTCCAGAGGGCGATTTCCTCGCTGTCCTGTTTGCTCAAACCGTCCTCGCGTGAAAGACGGTTTTCCGTGCTGGTCAGGCGTTCTTTAGCCAGACGCGCAAGGTGGCTCTTGGGATAGGTTTGCAGGAAACCTTGCCAGCCGCGGGCATCCTTGCCGTTCTTGAGACAGCGCGTCCAGGCCGTGGCCTCGTCATCCGTGACCGCGCGCAAATTGCCAAACGGCGTGTAGACCTGGCCGACATCGCGTTTGATCACGGCCCACTGCGCATCCTGGATTTTGTGTACCTGCAGCACCTCGCCCTGAGGAACTTCACTGATGCTGATGGCCTGCAAAGCCGGGCGCAGATACAACGCGGTATCCCGATAAACCAGATAAGGCCCGGCGATGCGTGGATAAGCCCCTTCCAGTTCGCCCTGCAAGGCTTTGGCTTTCTCGGTATGCACACTGAACGGATAGGCGGACAAAAACTGGTCGACGGCGCGCAAGTCCGGCGCGTCTTCAAGTTCGTTCCAGAGCCTCTCTTCCTCGGTCAGCGCTATTCCAGGCGTTTCTCCCGGCTTGGATTGAGTCACCTCGGCGCGGATCCGGTAGGTATAGCAACCATCCTTGTCCCACTTGCTCTGGAGCACCTGGAGGATGCGTACTTTGCCGCCGGAAATGATCTTGATGACATCTTCTTCCAACGTCCCGATCGAAACCCGGCTCTGCGCCCGGACTTGCGTCGCGGCCTGTTCGGCGGCGCGGCGCTTGGCCTCATCCCGGGCCACTTCTTCAGTGTGTTTGCGGGATTTGTCGTCGCCCATGCAGGCGCTGCCTTCCGCCTCGGTGAGAAAAGGCTGCTCTTTCGCATCCGGGGCGCATTGGGCCGCTCCAGACCAGGCAAAAATGCAAAGCAAGCTGGCGGGAAATAGATAACGCATGGTCACTCCAAGGAAATTCAACCGCGCGGCTGATGTTGATGAGCCGAGTTTAGATAAGCGTATGAGGTGGTCATCGTGCGTAGTGGAATCGATCAAGGCGCAACACCTTTGATGGTGCGCAGCAAGGTCTCGACCCGTTCCTTGTAGCGCCCTTCCGGATAGTCGCTCAGATACTGGCGCAGACGAGATTGCGCCTCGACGGGTTGCTTGAGTTGAAAATACCCCATCCCCATCATGTACAGCGCGGTCTCACGCTGCGGCCCCACGACCGGGCTATCGAGCACTTTTTCATATTCTTTCAAGGCCGCATTGGCGCCGCCCGGGTCCCGACTCAAGACGGCACCGCGCTCAAGGCGCGCATCGACCTGAATTTCCACCGCGTCGGTCAAATCCAAAGCCACCTGCAAAACATGCAGCGCCTCGTCATGGCGACCGGCATCGGCCAGGTAGCGGCTATAGGTGATATTCCAGCGCGCGACAATTTCAGGCAATTTTCCCGCCTCGACCCAGGAGGCCGGCGCTTGCTCGGTGACCGCGTTGAGCAGCGTCTGTGCTTCCGCCAGGCGGGAATTCGGCTCAACGGAAATAGGCTGCGTCGGCAGTTCGCCTCGCGTGGTTTGCACCACGGTAGCCGCGGTCAGTGGGCGAATGGCGGTATTGAGTCCTTGCACCTCGACCTTGCCGTTGTTGCCGAAGAAAACGTTGGCCTGCCCCCGGTTGATCATCGAGAAATCGGTGCCACGCACGCCGGCGACAGCGGTCAAGGTGTTGAAACGGTAATTGGCTGGCGAGACGGACGAAGCCGAGATGATGGCGCGCAACATGCCGCCGAGCAGAGCGAACGTGCCTTTCCGACGTTTTGCGTCGTGCGAGCGCACCATGAATTCCGAATTGGCCGTCAACACGACCCGGCTGCCGTCCGGCATCAGCATGACGGTCCAGCCATCGCCACCGGTGTAGACGCGGTCGCCGCTACGCAGCGCTTGCCCCTTGCGAACCGGAACCGGTTGCGCGCGCCCCGCCGTGAGCACTTGCACGTCCCCTTTGGTCAGACCCAGCACGATATCGTCCGCGCGGACCGCCAGCGGCGACAACAACGCCAGACCGAGCAGTATCGAAGCAATCGCGCGACCCGGCGATCTTGGAACCATCGGATTCGGCAACGCGCAAAGATTCATGGTTGAGTTCCTGTTTTTTCGCTCGACTTGTCGCCACGCGTTGTGCCACCCAAGCGTTCCAATACGAATGCCGCCTGGCGGTCGTTGGGTGAAAGTCGCACCGCCTCGCGCAGATGTTCGCGCGCAAGCGTTTCGTCGCCGCGTTGAAGATACAGCATGCCAAGCGCCCGGCGCAGAGAAGGGTCCGCCGGGAAGGCCGCGATACCCTCGCGCAGACGAATCAAGGCGGGTTCTTCTTCCCGCATTTCCTGGTGGCAAATCGCCGCGAAGTAATAAGCATCGGCGCTGGGCCGGGCGGCAATCGAGGTTTCAAACTGAGTCAGCGCGCGGCCATAATTTTTCGCGCGGAACAGCCGACCGCCCTCGATCATGGCTTCGGCCGATTTTTGCTGGCAGGCCTCGTCGGACAAACCCGCGCAGGGACTGACGCGCAAGGCTACCGTTTTGCCTTCGGGCGCCGGCCGGTTCAGCGCTTCGCTGACGATGCCGCCCTCGATGCGCAGCGCGGCCGGGTCGAGGCTGCCCCAGTAGTTGGCTTCCAGCAGCGTGCCGGCTTCAGCGCGCAGATTCAGCCTGTTCTGGAAAATGGCGTTGTCGCGCAGCACACCGGTAAATTTGTTCAATTCGACGCCGATATCGTTGTTGGCGATGCGGTTCTGGGTCAGTTCGGCATCGCTGGCATCCAGCCGCGCGCCAATGCGGTTTTCGCTGATTTTCAATTCGCGCGCGCTGGCGCTGCCGGTTCCGGTAACCAGCAAGCCGGTATCGCATTTCTGAATCTGGCCGGCTTCGAGTATTCCCTGGCCGCGTTGCAGATGGATGCCGGTCGTCGCGCCGGAGAGATTGAAGCCGCGCAGGCCGATATTGCCGCCTTCGACCTTGATGCCGCCCCACGCCCCGCCGCCATGCGCGACAAACTCGACCGCCTCATCGCGGCTGTCCGACACCAGCCCGCCCTGTATGGTCAGCACAACGGACGGCGCGAAGCTCATCCGGGTACCCGGCGCAAGTTGCAGCGTGACACCGGCGGGAACCAGCAGGTCGGCGGTAACGTGCACGTTGCCGCCGAGTTCGCGCTCCGCGTCGATGCGACCGCTCAAGGTCATGCCATGTTCATTCAGCACGCGGCCGCGCGCGATCGGGCCCGGCTCGGAAGCATTGCCCGCGTGATCGAGCGCGATCACGCGGTAGTAGCGGTACTGATCGTCGCTGGCGTCGGTATCGACAAAACCGGGCGTATCGACCACGCCCAACGGCTTGAACCCGGCCAAAGGCTGCGAGGAGCGCAGAACCTGATAACCGGCCAGATCGGAAACCTGGCTCAGCGCGTCCCACTGCAACAACACTTTGCCCGGCTGGGAACGCGCGCTGAGTCGGGCTGGCGGAGCTGGCGGCTGACTGTCGATGTTGACCAGACTGGTGTCATACCAACTGGAAACCAGTCCGTTGCGTCCGCGTAGCGTGGCGACTATCGGTGCCTGACGCACCGCGTCGCCATCCTGAACCTGATATTCGCCGACATAAACGCCCGGCGTTTTCTCGATCATCGGCAATGCGCGGCGGTAATTGCCGATATCGAATACGGCCGAACCGTTGCTGTCGGCCTGGATGGCGACGCTGATCGTCTTGCCCAGACCGAATGGCGACTCGGACGCGTTTGACAGCATGCCCTCTATGCGCGGGCCGCTGATGGCGGCGACACCGGTCGGATTGGGAATCGACTTGGCGATGACATAGCCGAGTTCACTGACCAGGCGGACGCGCTGAATATCGCGCAGGTTCAACGCGGCGGACATGGCGGCGATCGCCAGGCCGATCGGCGACAGGCTCAAACCGCCTTCACGGAAGGTCACGCGTTCTTTTCGCGTCAGCACCAGCGCACCTGTGTTGGCATTGATCAGATTGATTTCAGCGGTGACCGAGAATTGCGAATACAGGCCGGCATAAATCTTGTTGTAATCGACGACACGCCCGGTAATCACGCCATCGCAACCAAGCGATAGACATAACGGCCGGTAATCGGCAATCGCCTTTTCAGCGGAGCCCGGCTGAGCGCCTCGATCCAGCGCCAGCAACTTGGCATCGATGGCGGAAAGCTCGATGTCGCTGAATGGCTTCGAGCTGAACTGGTTATAAAAAGCGCGCCGAATTTCTTCGGCAATGCCGGGCTCGGCGGTGGCATTTTCGAATGGCAGTATGGCTATGGTGCGTGGCAGCGATTCCGCCGGCATCTCGGCGGGCCGCGCGGCGGCGTCTGGCGATAGCGTGCCCTTGGGCGCCGAGGGGGAGATGAAATCGAAGCCACCTTCGTCCGCGGCCGCGGCAAACGAGGTCAGGGTAAAAAACAGCAGCCCGCCCATGCCGGCCTGGACTGGAATACTCGACAATTTCCGGCGGCATCGAGCGGACATAGCCCGGAGATGCCTCAATATCGGATGCAAGTCAGCCACGCTTGCGGCGGGAGTTCGAGAATTCATGTACGACAATCCCACGAGATTGGATAACCTTTGCAGTGAATCTGATCCACCGCCCGAAACAAAACGAAGCAAAATCACCCCGCCAGATTTTCCATGCTTGAGTTAATTGTTTAACCTGCTGGCAGTTTACCAATATCAGTTATCGCATTGGGGCCCTGAACCATGAATACCGTTAAGACATCCGCCGTGATCGGCGCGCTTGTTTCTCTGCTTTCCGCCATTTCGCCAGCCAGCGCCGACCGAATCGTGTCCGGAGATTTCGATCAGGGCAAAACCTGGATGGAAAAACGCAATCTGGATCTGACCGATTCGCCTCAGGAAGCGCTGACCGATGGTTACATTCTGGTGGTCGGCCAGGGTTTGCCGATGGCCGGCGGCTCGCCGGCGCGTCAGAAACTGACCGCGATCCGCGCGGCGGAAATCACTGCCTATCGTCGCCTGGCTGAAATCATCAATGGCGTCTATGTTTCCGGCCAGACCACCGTGCGCGACTGCTCGCTCGAGAGCGAAGTCGTCAAAACCGCGGTCAGCGGCCTGATCAAGGGCGCGCGCAAAGTGCATGAAGAATGGAATCCGGTCGACGGCACCGCCGTGGTGTTCATGCAGATCGGCGTGCGCGGGGCGGATGGCGTCGCTGAAGCCATGTACAACAACTACATCAATGCCGCGCCGGGCCGCGCTTTATTGAAGGCCGTCGCGTACACCCTGCCCAGCCCGATGCCGGTCGCAGCCGCGCCAGCGGCCGCTCCGGTGGCCACAGCGGCCGCGCCGATCGAACCGCACGATGGCCTGATCATCGATGCGCGTGAACTCGGCTTTCAACCCGCGCTGATCAATCGAATTTTCTCCAGCAAGGGCGAAGCGCTCTACGACCCGTCCAAAGTCAGCCAGAAAATCCTGGTCGAGCAAGGCGCGGGCGAATACACCAACACCGTCGAGAAGGCGCGTGCCGCGCTGGAAGCGCGTGGCGCGAAAATGCCGATGGTGGTCAAGGCCACCGGCCTGAAGACGATGGCCGATCTGAATGTCAGCGATGAAGACGTCATGCGCATTTTCCTGGCTGACCAGAAGAGCAACTTCCTCGCCTCCGCCAAAGTGGCTTTTGTCCTGAAGTAAGACCTGGCCCGAGCACGCCGGGCCAGCCGGAGATGCTCGGGCAAGCGCTGATTTCTTGATCGTCGACGTATTCTCCGGCGGTGCTTTGCGAGTATCCTCGCTCGCCCCCCGATTTCCCCCGCCATGCCCGACGCCCTCCTTTCCGTTCATGACCTTGCCTGCGCCCGTGGCGAACGGCTGCTGTTCAAAGGCATGAATTTCAGCTTGTGCCAGGGCCAGTTGCTGCTGGTGCAAGGCGGCAATGGCCAGGGCAAAACCAGTTTGTTGCGTTTGCTGACTGGACTGGCCCGACCGGAAGACGGTGAAGTTCGCTGGCGTGGCGAGTCGATCCGACGTATCGGCGAGGCCTACCATGCTGAAATGTGTTACCTGGGCCACGCCAATGGCGTCAAGGACGATCTCAATCCAGTCGAAAACCTGCGTTTTGCCGATGGCCTGCACGGCCGCGCCTTCGATCAGGCGCGCGCCGTCGCCACGCTGGAGCGTCTCGGCTTGAACCGCTGCCTGGATTTACCCTGTCGCGTGTTGTCTTTCGGCCAGCGTCGCCGCGTCGCGCTGGCCGCGTTGTTGCTGGCGGGCGCGGCCTTGTGGATATTGGACGAACCCTTGACCGGCCTCGATGTGCACGCGGTCGCGCTGATGGAAGGGCTGATCCGGGAGCATCTGACCGGTGGCGGCATGGTCGTCGCGACGACCCATCAGGCCTTGAATCTCGAAGGCGTATCAGTGCAGCGCTTGCTGGTCGGCAATGTGGCGATTCCCGAGTTGGTATGAGACGGCCCGCACGCTCACTTCCTTCGCTGCCTGATGAAGCCCCTACCCTTCGGCACCCCGAGGCGGCGCATGCCTCCCTTGGGACGGCCCAACGAGAGACCTAGCCCGGAAAATGCATCGTTTCCTGCTCGCCGTCCTCCGCCGTGACCTCACGCTGGCCGCTCGCCGTCGCGGCGATTGGCTGATCGCGCAATTCTTCTTCGTCATGGTCGCCAGCCTGTTTCCACTCGGTGTCGGCCCCGAGCCGGAGATGCTGGCGCGTATCGGCCCCGGCGTGCTCTGGGTGGCGGCGACCCTGGCATCCCTGCTCTCACTGGCGCGTTTGTTCGAAGACGATCATCGCGACGGCAGCCTCGAACATATGGTGCTGTCGCCGGAGCCGACGGTGTTGCTGGTGCTGGGCAAGTCCCTGGCGCACTGGCTGATCTATGGCGTTCCATTGCTGTTGATCGCGCCGGTGCTGGGCATTCAGTTCAATTTAAGCTGGGAGGCGATACTGGTGCTGGAAATCTCCTTGTTGCTGGGCACACCCATCCTGTCCCTGCTCGGCGGCGTCGGCGCCGCGCTGACGCTGGGCTTGCGCGGCGGCGGCGTGTTGCTGACGCTGCTGATCCTGCCGCTCTACATTCCCGCGCTTATTTTTGGCGCCGGCGCGGTGGATGGTGTGATGGCGGGAACTGGAGCCGAAGCGCACCTGTCATTGTTAGGCGCATTCATGGTGCTCTCACTTATGATCGCGCCCTGGATTGCCGCCGCGGCCTTACGCGTGTCTCTTGAATAAGCATTGAATAATCGTCGAATAGTCACGGAATGAATCTTTATACCTACGCCTCCCCCGCCAATTTCTACGTCCTCGCCGGCAAGCTGATTCCCTGGTTTTCCTGGAGCGCCGGCCTGCTCGCCGTCTGGGGGCTGTACATCAGCTTCTTCCTCGCGCCGACCGATTTCCAGCAGAGCGAGGCGTATCGCATCATTTTTATTCATGTCCCCGCCGCCTGGATGTCGATGTTCATTTACCTGGTCATGGCGTTCTGGGGCGCCATCGGCCTCGCCTTCAACACGCGGCTGTCGTTCATGATGGCGCGCGCGCTGGCGCCGACCGGCGCGCTGTTTACTTTCATCGCGTTGTGGACCGGCGCGCTGTGGGGCAAGCCGATGTGGGGCGCCTGGTGGGTGTGGGACGCGCGCCTGACCTCGGAACTGATTCTGCTGTTTCTCTACGTCGGCATCATCGCCCTGTGGGCGGCCATCGATGACGTCAGACGCGGCGACCGCGCCGGTTCGCTGCTGACGCTGATCGGCGCGATCAATGTGCCGATCATCTATTTTTCCGTGAAGTGGTGGAACACGTTGCACCAGGGTTCGTCGATCAACCTGATGAAGGCGCCCAGCATGGCGGCGATCATGTTGCAGGGCATGCTGGTAATGGCGATCGCCGCCTGGCTTTACACCATTGCCGTCTCTCTGGTGCGGGTACGCCGGATCATCCTGGAACGGGAACGGCAGACCGATTGGGCCAAAGCAATTCTGGAGCGCGAATAGATGGAAAGGACGAGTTGATGGAATGGGCTAGCTGGTCTGATTTCTGGCATATGGCCGGATATGGGCTTTATGTCTGGGGTTCGTTCGGGGTGACGGCCGCCGGCATCTTGATCGAGGTCATACTCTTGAAACGCGCTGGCGCGGATACTCGCCGCCGCCTTAAACGCATGCAGCAATGGGCATTGTCCCCAGAGGGGGAAGAACGATGAAATCGCGCCATAAGAAAATCCTGGTCATTTTGCTCGGCCTGGCCGGCCTCGGCATCGCCGCCGCGCTGATCCTCAACGCCTTCCAGAGCAATCTGGTCTTCTTCTTCTCGCCCACCCAGGTGGCCAAGGGCGAAGCGCCAACCGACCGCGCCTTCCGCATCGGCGGCCTGGTAGAAGTGGGCAGCCTGAAACGCGAGGCAAATGGACTGACCAGCCATTTCGTGGTGACCGATACCGCCAAATCCATGCCCGTGGTCTACACCGGCATCCTTCCCGACCTGTTCAAGGAAGGCAAAGGCGTCGTGGCGGAAGGCAAGCTGGGTAAAGACGGCCTGTTCACCGCCACCCAGGTGCTGGCCAAGCACGACGAGAACTACATGCCGCCGGAAGCCGCACATGCCCTGGAACAGGCGGCAAAGGCTCAAACCACACTCGTCAAATAACACCTCGGCGCCAGCCTGGCTGGCGTCAATTGCCTAAATAAATCGGCACCCCACAAGGAGACCGCATGATCCCAGAACTCGGCCATTTCGCCCTCATCGTCGCGCTGCTGCTGGCGCTTACCCAGGCCACTTTGCCGCTGATCGGCGCTCAGCGCGGCAATCTCACCCTGATGGCGGTGGCGCGGCCGGCGGCGCAGGGGCAATTCGTGTTCGTCGCCATCGCCTTCGGCTGTCTGGCCTGGTCGTTTCTCCACAATGACTTCTCGGTGGAGAACGTGGCGCGCAACTCCTTCTCGCAGTTGCCCGAGATTTACCGCTTCACCGCCACCTGGGGCTCGCATGAAGGTTCCATGTTGCTGTGGGCGCTGATCCTGGCGTTCTGGACCACGGCGGTGTCCGTGTTCTCCCGCCATCTGCCGGACGACATGGTGGCGCGCGTGATCGGCATCATGGGCCTGGTCTCCACCGGGTTCCTCGCTTTCCTGCTGACCACCTCCAACCCCTTCCTGCGCCTCCTGGGCGATGCCATGCCCGCCGACGGGCGCGACATGAACCCACTGCTGCAAGACCCCGGCATGGTGATCCATCCGCCCATGCTGTACATGGGTTATGTCGGCTTCTCGGTCGCCTTCGCCTTCGCCATCGCGGCGCTGCTGTCCGGCCGTCTTGACGCCGCCTGGGCGCGCTGGTCGCGGCCCTGGACCACGGTGGCCTGGGCGTTCCTCTCCGCCGGCATCGCGCTCGGGAGTTGGTGGGCCTACTACGAACTGGGCTGGGGCGGCTGGTGGTTCTGGGATCCGACCGAAAACGCCTCGTTCATGCCCTGGCTGGCCGGCACCGCGCTGATCCACTCTCTGGCGGTGACCGAAAAGCGCGGCGCCTTCAAGGCCTGGACCGTGCTGCTGGCGCTGACTGCTTTCTCGCTATCCTTGCTCGGCACTTTCCTGGTTCGTTCCGGCGTGCTTTCTTCGGTGCACGCCTTCGCCACCGACCCGGCGCGCGGCGCTTTCATCCTTGGCTTCCTGGCCGTGGTGATCGGCGGCTCGCTCGCCTTGTTCGCCTGGCGCGCGCCCAAGATGCTCACCGGCGGCCGCTTCAACTGGTTCTCGCGCGAGGCGTTGCTGCTATCCAATAACGTCGTTCTGCTGGCCGCGCTCGGCACGGTACTGCTGGGTACGTTGTATCCGTTGCTGATCGACGCGTTGGGCATGGGCAAGATTTCCGTCGGCCCACCCTATTTCAACGCGGTGTTCGTGCCGGTGATCGCGCCGGCGCTGTTCCTGATGGGCATCGGCCCGCTGGCGCGCTGGAAGGAAGCCAGCTTGCCGGACATGGTGGCGCGCCTGAAATGGGCGCTGGCGATATCGCTGGCGACCGGCCTGTTGCTGCCGCTCACCCTGAAGGGCTTCAATGCCTGGGCCAGCCTCGGCTTCTCGCTGTCGGTCTGGATCGCGCTGACGGTGCTGATCGGTTTCCGCGAGCGCCTGAAAAATGGCGGACGCCTCGCCGCGTTGCCGCGCGCTTTCTGGGGCATGCAACTGGCGCACTTCGGCATGGCCCTGGGCGTCGCGGGCATTACCCTGGTCGCCAATTACCAGACCGAGCGCGATGTCCGCATGAATGTGGGCGATCACGCCGGACTGGCTGGTTACACCTTCACCTTCCGCGGCACCACGGATCACGTAGGCCCCAACTATCGCGCCGCCCGCGGCACCATAGAGGTCAGCGAGGGTGAAAAACCCGGCGGCAAGAAGCTGTTCGTGCTGCACCCGGAAAAACGGATCTACAACGCTTCCGGCATGGCCATGACCGAGGCCGCCATCGATCCCAACTTCTTCCGCGACGTCTATGTCGCCCTGGGCGAGCCGTTGAATGACCAGGCGACGACCTGGGTCGTGCGCATTTTCCACAAACCGTTCATCAACTGGCTGTGGATCGGCGCACTGTTCCTGGCAGTGGGCGGATTCCTGGCCGCATCCGACCGGCGTTACCGGATCGCGGTGCAGGCGACGGCGCCGTCGAACGCCGCCGCACAGGGAGCCTGAACATGAAGCGATGGTTGCCTCTGATCATCTTCGCCGTTCTGGTCGGTTTCTTCGCCAAGGGTCTGTTCCTCAACCCGCGCGAGGTGCCCTCGCCCTTCATCGGCAAGGCCGCGCCGGCGTTTACCCTGCCGATGGTGGGGCAAGCCGACAAGACGTTCAGCCCGGCCGACATGAAGGGCAAGGTCTGGCTGCTCAACGTCTGGGCGCCCTGGTGCGTGTCCTGCCGGCAGGAACATGGCGTGCTGATGGCGCTGGCGCAGAGCCAGCCGGTGCCTATCGTCGGCCTCAACTGGAAAGACAAGGCGCGCGAAGCCGAACAACTCCTGGCCCAGGCGGGCAGCCCTTACCTGGCGGTGCCGGACGATCTCTCCGGCAAGACCGGCATCGACTACGGCGTCACCGGCACCCCGGAAACCTACGTCATCGACAAGGCCGGCATCGTCCGCATGAAACATGTCGGCCCGATCGACGAAAAAGTCTGGAAAGAGAAGTTCGAACCGAAACTAAAGGAGCTGAACTGATGACGACCCCCACGCTCACTTCGTTCGCTGCTGATGAAGCCCCTACCCTTCGGTACCCCCAAGGGGGTGAAGGCCTCCCTTGGGGCTGCCCGGCGGGAGGCCTGATGAAATCGCTGCTGTTCTCGCTACTGATTGCACTGAACACCTCGGTCTGGGCCGGCGAGGCCGCGCCGGTCGGCGAAGACCCGGCGATCGAACAACGCATGGTCAAGCTGGCGGAAGAGTTGCGCTGTCTGGTCTGCCAGAACGAATCCCTGGCCGGCTCGCACGCCGAACTGGCGGAGGATCTGCGCAAGGAAATCCGCGTCCAGATGAAAGCCGGCAAGAACGACAAGGAAGTCATCGAATATCTGACCACCCGCTATGGCGATTTCGTGCTGTATCGACCGCCGTTCAAGCCGTTGACTTACATCCTGTGGCTGGGTCCGCTGCTATTCCTCGGCCTCGGTGGCGGCATCTGGTATGTCACCCTGCAAAAACGCCGCGCCCTCAAAGACACCCCGGTGGACGAGAAGCAACTCGATGAAGCTTCAAAACTACTGGCCGCACAATTACTGGATGAAAAACGATGAATCCCTTCTGGTCCGTTTCGCTGTTCTGGATTGCCGCCGTAGCTTCGGTCGCGGTCGCCCTGGCCTTTGTCCTGCCGCCCCTGCTGAGGAAAAAATCGACCGTGGCCAAAGCCGCGCGGCGTGACATCAACATCGCCGTTTACCGCGATCAAATGCAGGAAATGGAAGCCGATCGCACCGCCGGCCTGCTCACGGAAGAACAGTTCCAGTCCGGCAAGATCGAACTGGAATCACGCCTGGCTGAAGATGCGCTGGCCAAAGCCGATGCGGCCATGGCGCCGGTCGCCAGTCGTCGCCTCGGTTTCACGTTGGCTGGCGTCATCCCGGTCGCCGCCTTCGGCATGTATTTCTGGCTGGGCAATCCCATGTCGCTGATCGCCATCGCCGAAGCACAAGCCAATCCTCCGATAGCTGCCGAGGCTGTGAAGGGCGAGCACGACATCATGAAAATGATCCAGAAGGTCGAGGAGCGAACCCAAACCAACCCCGACGACGTCGAGGCCTGGACCATGCTGGGCAAGACCTACGCCGTGGTCGGGCACTGGCCGGAAGCGCTCAAGGCCTACGAAAAAGCCATGCAACTCAAGCCGGATGTGCCGGCGGTGATGACCGGCTACGCCGAGGCCCTGGCGATCAACAACAACCGCGTCCTCAAGGGCAAACCCATGGAACTCGTGTTGCAAGCGCTGGAAAAAACGCCGGATGACATGAAGGGCCTGGAACTCGCCGCCATCAGCAACTTCCAGGACAAGAACTACGCCCAGGCCGCTTATTACTTCAAGCATCTGCTCAAGCTGCTGCCGCCGGAATCCCCCTATGCCCAGGACATCGCGGAAGCCCAGAAGGAGGCGACCCGGCTGGCGCGGGGCACGGTCACCGGCCTGGACAATCTGGCCGACCAGGCGCCGACGAGCGGCAAAGACACCGGCACCGCCGCCACCATCCAGGGCACTGTGGACATCGCCCCGGCCCTGAAGAGCAAGATCAGCGCCTCGGATATCGTCTTCCTGTTCGCCCGCTCGGGCGGCGGTGGCGCTCCGGTTGCCGCGCTTCGCTCAACCGCCGGCCAGTTCCCGCTCAAGTTCGAACTCTCCGATGCGATGGCGATGAATCCGGATAACAAACTGTCCAACTTCAAGGAGGTCACCTTGACCGCGCGGATATCCAAATCCGGCCAGCCGATGGGCGCGGCGGGCGACCTGGAGGGCAGCGTGGCCAGCGTGAAAGTGGGGGCAAAAGATATCAGGCTGACCATCGACAAGGTACGGCCCTGATGCGCGCTTGAGACCATGAAAGAGGCCCGCGCGAAGCGGGCCTCTTTCATTCATGCGTACAACCAGCGACGGGCGTTCTCCATCCGATCCGACATCGAGGACAGTTCCTGATGGCGGTAGCGAACCAGGACGACCGTCCAGCGCCGCCTGTCCATGCCGACCAGATCGGTGAAATCGATGGCGTGGCTTAAAACGCTTTCTTCCGGCCGGCGCAGCACGCCCATGCCGTCAAGCTGGATTTTTCGTTGTTCAAGTCGGACATGGGCCTCGGGGGTGCGCAGTTCATCGTCAAACAAGCTCGCGACATGATGCAAGTCCAGCCGAGCAAGCAGCTCACGTTGTTGCGACAGCAAAGCGTCCAGTTCTAGTTGCATGCCCGCTCGCCGATCCGCGCTGGCGCCGCGCAGTTGGGCCATGATCCGGTCTTTTGCCTGGGCCAGGCTTTGCCTCTCCTGGCGAAGAAGCTCCAGGCGCCGCGCCACCTGCCGCATCAAATGGTCGAAAACATCCCAGATCAGCAAGGCGCGAGTCTCGGCTTCGCTGACCGAGATACAACTCAGCGTGTGATCCTCGAAACTGAGCGCCTCCTGCTCGACATCGCGCCGAATGACTTCGCCCCGCGCTTCCATGCCAAAGACATGTTTTTGCCGGTAGCGCATGCCCATCAGCGCATACAACTCGCCCTCAGGAACGCCAGCACATTGCCGGTATTCACGCATTGCACGGCTCAAGGACAAGGTCCGCGGAATGTCGTCGGGCGATGCGAACAAGGCGCGAACGAAAGGATCAAGCACAAAGCGTTCACGATTCAATTCGACCGGACCGGGTAACCCTGCGGCCAGGGCTTCCGCGTGCCGAAGCATGCGCTTGGCCATGTCGCGATAGCGGTTCGGATAACCGCTGACATGTTCCAGGCGCGGTTCGACCAGATCGATGGCGCGCTTGATCGCCTCTAGAAGTCGCGGCTCATCCTGATCGACATCCCGCCGCAAGCCCAATTTGGCCAACCAGCCCAGCATTGTTCCTCTCCATATCCGATCACGCCTTTGCATCCCGTGAACAGCTGAATCAGGCGTCGAATTCCTGCGCGTTCAAGCCAAAGAAATGCCGCAGTTCGAGATCATCGTCGGCTTGCTGGAAATCGCATAGAAATTCATCCAGCGCTTTTATGTCCTTTGAAGACAACTCGGCTTGCGCCTCGCAGGAAGCCATTTCGAGACTCTGGTCGTCATCGCCAGCCAACAGATCGACAGTTGCAGGATTTTGCATGGTGTATCTCCAGGTTTTCTAGGCATCGTCTTCAGAGCAACGACCATGCCAGACATCAAACCGGAGCCATGGGGCGGCGGCAGGCAGTTGATTTAATTATCTTTAATATTAAGTTCATAGGGTCAGACCCCCGCATCGGAGACTGAACCCGTAGAGATCGCCGACACTTCAGTCGACTACTCGGCACAGATCACAAATATGTCATCTTGACTGGCATCGCGCCGCGTTCCGGGCTAGATTCGCGCCATGAAATTCGGCCGGTTGCCGCCGCGTTTATCCACTCGCACCCCCTACCACTTCACGGACAAGAGACTTACATGCGCACACTCATCTGCGGTTCGATGGCATTCGACACCATCATGGTGTTTCAGGATCACTTCAAGAATCACATCCTGCCCGAACAGATTCATATCCTGAATGTCGCCTTTCTGGTGCCCGACATGCGGCGCGAATATGGCGGCTGCGCCGGCAACATCGCCTACAACATGAAGATGCTGGGCGGCGAACCGGTGATCATGGCCACGGTGGGCGACGACTTCGCGCCCTATGCGGAGCGACTGAAGCAGCTTGATCTGGACGCCAGTCTGATTCATCGCGTCGCCAACACCTTTACCGCGCAGGCCTTCATTACCACCGATTTGGCGGACAACCAGATTACGGCGTTCCATCCGGGCGCGATGAATTTTGCGCATCAGAACAAAGTCACCTTGGCCGATGGCATCAAACTCGGCATCGTCGCGCCGGATGGCCGCCAGGGCATGATCGAACACGCTCGCCAGTTCGCCGAAGCCGGCATCCCGTTCATTTTCGATCCCGGCCAGGGCCTGCCCATGTTCAATGGCGAAGAATTGCTCGATTTCATCCGCCAGGCCGAATACATCGCCTGCAACGACTACGAAGCCAAACTACTGCAAGAGCGCACCGGACAGTCCTTGGAACAGTTGGCAAAAATGGTGCGCGCGCTTGTGGTGACCCTGGGCGGCGAAGGCTCCCGCATCTACGCCGATGGACAGGTGCATGACATCGCCGCCGCCAAGGCAAGCGAGGTGGTCGATCCGACCGGATGCGGCGACGCCTACCGCGCGGGCCTGATGACCGGCATGCACCAAGGCATGGACTGGCCGACCTGCGGACGTCTGGCCGGTTTGCTGGGCGCAATCAAAATCGCGCAGCGCGGCGGACAGAACCACCGCTTCACCTGGGACGAGATCGCGGACAAATTCCGGCTGGAATATGGCTATGCGCTTTAGGATTCAGAACATCCGACAGCGCATATCGACGTTCTCTAATATGCCGGCTGTAATTATTTCTTAATACCCTGGTCACCAACTCGCAATGCCACTTCCTTACCTTTGCCACACCAACGCAAAGGAAAGGAAATGTCATGTTGCAAAAACATGCAGGACAGGACACTCGCATCAAAAAGAATTTCAGCGTCAGTTTCGCCCGCCATCAGGACGAGGTTCGTGAAGCGCAACGCTTGCGTTGGAAAGTCTTCGCCGAAGAAATGGGCGCTCGCCTCAACACCCCCGAGCCTGGACTGGACATCGACCTCTACGACGCGCATTGCGAACATCTGCTGGTGCGCGATCCGGACAGCGGCGAAGTCGTGGGCACCTACCGCATCCTCAGCCCCAGCGCGGCCAAGCGCGTAGGCAACTACTACTCGGAATCCGAATTCGACCTGACCCGTCTGCAACATCTGCGCGGCCGCATGGTGGAATTGGGCCGCTCCTGCGTTCATGCCGATTACCGCAGCGGCAGCGTCATCACGCTGCTCTGGGCCGGGCTGGCCGAGTACATGCTGCGCAACAAGCACGAATACCTGATCGGCTGCGCCAGCATCGGCATGGCCGACGGTGGCCATAATGCCGCCGGCATCTGGCACGCGGTGCGTGAAAAGCACCTGGCGCCGATCGAATGGCATGTCTTCCCGCGCTGCCCGTTGCCGCTGGATGCGCTGGAAAGCGTTGCCGCCCCGCTGCTGCCGCCGCTGGTCAAAGGCTACCTGCGCCTGGGCGCCTACGTCTGCGGCGAACCGGCCTGGGATCCGGATTTCAACACCGCCGACTTGCCGATTCTGCTGCCGCTGAACCGTCTGAACCCGAGCTACGCACGCCATTTCATGAAGGCGGCCTGATCGGCCGAGAAAAACTGGTGGGAGCGGCCTACCGGCTCGCGATGCGAGCGTCCCGCCACAGAAGTAGGCCGGCGACGATCCTCTCCCAGCGGAAAGGATTCCCGCCCTACTGCTGCTGTAAGCTCATGGCTGTTCCTCAAGTCTTGAGCCTTCTCCATGCTTTACACCCCGCCGCCTGCAGGCGACGTCCCTTTCGAACTGCTCTACGTCGACGACCACCTGCTGGTGCTGAACAAGCCCAGCGGTTTGCTGTCCGTCCCCGGGCGCGGCCCGGACAAACAGGATTGCCTGAGCGCGCGCGCGCAGCGCCGCTATCCGGACGCGCTGATCGTGCATCGGCTGGACATGCAAACCTCCGGCCTGTTGGCGATGGCGCGCGGCATCGAAGCGCAGCGCGCACTCAACCGGGCCTTTGAACAACGCCAGGTACACAAACGCTACCAGGCCGTGGTCGATGGCATTGCCCGCGTTATCGGCCCGGAAGAATGGGGTGTGATCGACCTGCCGCTGGAACTGGATTGGCCGAATCGGCCGAAGCACATCGTCGATTACCAGCATGGCCGGCCCAGCGTGACTCGCTGGCGGGTGTTGTCGCCAGATCGGGAACGCAACGGCACGCGGCTGGAACTCGAGCCGATCACCGGTCGCTCGCATCAACTGCGCGTGCATCTGCAAGCCATCGGCCACCCGATTCTGGGCGACGATCTCTACGCCAGCGCGGACGCCGTCGCCCGCGCCGACCGCTTGCTGCTGCATGCCTGCGAATTGAACCTGCCGCATCCGGCCACCGGCGAATTGATTTCGTTCTCCAGCCCGCCGCCGTTTTGATGCTCTTGCTCGGGCCGGCTATGCTCAAACCTGAATCCTCGATTGAGAAAAGCGCGCCGATGTTCAGACTGCTCTCCCCGCTTCTGAAACTCTTGTTGCTGTTGTTGTTTGTGGCCATATCGGTTGCCTTCTCGGCACGGATTTCGCATGCGCAATCGTCTCCCGCCTGGACCGAACCCGGCGTCGATGGGCAGCCCAGAGTCCATCTCTATTTCTTCTGGTCGATGCGCTGTCCGCATTGTCTGGAAGCGCGCCCCGAAGTCGAAGCGATGGCAAAAGCCCAACCCTGGATCGTTTTGCATTCCCTGGAGTTGACCAAAAATCGCGCCAACGTCGAACGCTACGTCGCGATGGCGGCCGAACTCGGCCAGCAAGCGCAATCGGTGCCGGCATTCCTGTATTGCGGCCAGATGCGGGTCGGCTGGGATAGTGCCGCCATTACCGGAGCCGCCTTGCTTAAAGGCCTGCAAGACTGTCGGGATCAGACCGCGGGTGGCAACACCGGGGCGGTTATGCCGTCAACGCCAGATTCCACCCTGCAGCTGCCGCTGCTCGGCGCGGTCGATGCGCGCGCGCTCTCCCTGCCCGTTTTGACCGTCCTGATCGCCGGCATGGATGCCTTCAACCCGTGCGCGTTTTTCGTCCTGCTGTTCCTGCTTTCGCTCCTTGTCCACCAGCGGGATCGCCGGCGCATGGCCTTGATCGGCGGCGTCTTCGTGCTGTTTTCCGGCCTGATGTATTTCGCCTTCATGGCCGCCTGGCTCGGCCTGTTCCGGATCATGGGCAGTTTGCCCTGGGTCACCACCGCCGCGGGCGCGCTAGCGGTGGTCATCGGGCTGATCAATAGCAAGGATTTCTTCGCCTTCAAGGCCGGCGTGTCGCTGTCGATCCCGGAAGCGCGCCAGGCCGACATCTTCCGGCGCGGTCGCGCCATTCTCGCCGCCGGCAGCCTGCCCGCGATGCTCGCCACCACCGTCCTGCTCGCCATCGCCGCCAATTTCTACGAGCTGCTGTGCACCGCAGGTTTTCCAATGGTCTACACCCGCCTGCTCACCATGCAGGTCGCCAGCCCAGCCCAGCACCTGGCCTATCTCGCGCTCTACAACGTCATTTACGTTTTGCCGCTGCTGCTGATCGTGTTCGCCTTCGTGCGCACGCTGGGCGCGCGCAAACTGAGCGAGCGCGAAGGCCGGCTCATGAAACTGCTCTCCGGCCTGATGATGCTGGGACTCGGCGTCCTGTTGTTGGCCGCGCCGGAATGGCTCAACAACCTTGCGGTGACCTTGGGGCTGATGCTGAGCGCGGTTGGCTTGACCTGGCTGGCCGCGCGCATGACGCGAAGCTGAGTTTTTGCCACGTGTTATTGCCATGAGCTTTTGCCATCCGGCGCGCCAGGTTCAGGGTATAAAACCGGCTATATCGTAAGGAGGCGGCGCAATGACTGGACAAAGCTGGTGGGGCGCTACGCAATGGGCGGCCTATCTGGAACATCAGGAACAACCGATCAAGGCCGTCAGCAAAGTCGCGTTGCACGAGCTGGAGGCCACGCACGGCGACACGCTGACCGGCCAAGCCTATGCCGCGCTGATGCTCGACGACCCCTTGCTCGCGCTGCGCCTGATCAAGGAAGCCAACAAACGGCTGCCCAGGCGCATGTCACGCGATATCACCACCCCGCTCGGCGTGGTGATGGCTTTGGGCACCGTCGCCTTGCGCGAGCAAATCGAAACCGCGCCGGAAATCCCGCCCGAAAACAGCGGCTTCACGGCCTGCGAAGCACAAGCCTCGCGCGCCGCCCGCATCGCCTACGCCTGGGGTTCGCTGCATTACGACCTCGACTCCGGCGAGTTGGCGATGGCCGCCCTGCTGGCCAATGCCGGCGAAGTTGAGCTGTGGGCATTCATGCCCGAATTGCCGCAAAAAGCGCTGGACGAGTTGCACAACGGCCGCGCCGCGCGCAGCGAAGCCGCGCAACGACAAGCCTGCGGTTTCGCGTTTCTCGATGTCACCTTGCTGCTGATCGACGCCTGGAACCTGCCGCAATTGATCAAACATCTGATCCGTGGCGACGAAGGCCTGCGCGCCCGCCTCGCCCGCCTGGCCGTCAACACCGCCCGCCACCTCGACAATGGCGTCAGCGACCCCGCCTTGCCCGACGACATGCGCGAAGCCGCGAAACTGACCGGCGCAACCTTGTCCAACGTAATTTCGGCGCTGCCGGGTATCGGCGCGGAGGAGAAAGCGGCGCTGCTGCAAGCGACGGAAACCGAACCGAACCCGGTTCCACCCGAAGCGGAGCAGGCCTGAGATTTCCTTTGGATGCAGCCTCCCGCGCTTCAGGGTTCAGGTTCTAAGCAGCCGATGCGTTTTCCTTGAACGCGAAACCCAAGGCCGAACGTATCGCCGCTTCCGCCTGTTTCGCCAACTCTCGACGGTGCTGGCCGTCGTTTTTCAGGGCCGGCAGAAAGGCGACCTCGACGGTCAGGCCGCGCAATTTGGCGATGCGCCAGAACGATTCGATCAGGGTCATCTCGCCGTGATAAGCCGCTTCCAGGCAGGGCTCACCCTGCGGGTTCAAATATCGGATCGAAGCGGGTATCACCGGGCAGCCGGCCTCGACCGCGGGCTGGAACAGCGATGGGAAAAAAGTCTGCATGTCCTGGCCGTCCGAGGTGGTGCCCTCCGGGAAAAAGGCCAGACATTCGCCAGCGCGCAATTCGGCGGCCATTTCTTGGTTCACCCGGATCGCGTCCGACTTTTTCTCGCGCGTGATGAACAGCGTGCCGGACGCTTTTGCCAGGCGTCCCAGCAGGGGCCAGTCTTGCACTTCCGCTTTGGAAATAAACCGCACTGGAAAAATGCTGTGCAGAACATGGATGTCCAGCCAGGAGACATGGTTCGCCACCAGCACCGCACCGCCGACAGGCGGGTTACCGCGTAACCTCAACTCGATGTTCAGAATACGCATCAGGGCACCGGCCCAAGCCAGCAATCGACGGTCTCGGCCTGCGCGATCCAGGTTCGGGTACACGATCAGCGCCAGAACCAAGCCGGTAAGAATTAGGCTACCCAAGCGCAGCATTTTGAAGACCGGACGAATCACGTTTTCCACCTCAACCGGTATTGCGCATGCCGGCGGCGATGGCGTTGATCGAGCGTAGCAACGGTTCCAGCCAGTCGCTGTCGGCGGCCTGATCCTGGCGCAGTTTGCGCAACAGCACGACCTGGATGTGGTTGAGCGGGTCCAGGTAGGGGTTGCGCTGGTTGAGCGAGATCGCCAGTTCGGGCGACTCTTCGAGCAAGGTCTGGATGTCGGCCACATTCAGAATCTGCCGGATGCTGCGCGCGTATTCCTCGCGGATGGTGTCGTAAACCTGTTTGCCGACCGCCGCATCCGGGCACAGGCTGGCATATTCGCGCGCGATGTTCATGTCGGTCTTGGTCAACGCCATTTGCGCATTGGCCAGCAAGGTGCGGAAGAACGGCCATTCCCGATACATGTGCTGCAGCTTGGCCAGACGCGCAAGATCGTTGCCACGCCAGCTTTCCAGCGCCGCGCCGATGCCGTACCAGGCCGGCAGGGCGTGGCGCGACTGGCCCCAGGCGAACACCCAGCCGATGGCGCGCACGGAATTTTTCGAGCGGTCGCCCGACTTGCGATGCGACGGACGCGAGCCGATGTTCATCAAGCCTATTTCACGCACCGGCGTGGCTTCGTAGAAGTAGTCAAGGAAGCCAGGCGTCTGCTCGGTCAGCAGCCGGTAATGGTGTTCGCCGGCGCGCGCGATCTCGTCCATGATGCCGAGATAATCCTTGCGATCCGGCCGGACCTCGCCGATCAGATGGCTACTGGCGCGGAGCAGGCCGCTGACGCCCAGCGTCAATTCGTACACCGCCGTTTCCATGTTGTTGTACTTGTAGAACAACACTTCGCCTTGCTCGGTCAGTTTGAGCTGTCCGCTGACCGTGCCGGCGGGCTGCGCCAGGATCGCCTCGTAGGTCGGGCCGCCGCCGCGCCCGAGCGTGCCGCCGCGACCATGGAACAGCCGGCAGGGTATGCCCTCGTTTTGCGAGACCGCGACGATGCGCTTTTGCGCGTCGTAAAGACTCCACGCCGAGGCCAGGATGCCGCCGTCCTTGCAGGAGTCGGAATAGCCGAGCATGACTTCCTGGCCGTTGCCTTCGACATCGAGCAGGCTGCGGTAGACCGGCAGTTGGTACAGCTGCGTCAACACGGCTTCGACCTGATGCAAGTCTTCGATGGTTTCGAACAAAGGCGAAATACCGATATGGCAATACCAGTTGCCCGCGAGCTGCCCGGCCAGCCCGGCCTGTGATGCAAGCAGCATGACTTCCATGACATGGGAGGCGGAATGCGTCATCGAGATCACGTATTTGCCGAAACACGCGGCGCCCAGATTGCGCCGCGCATGCGCGATCAGGTGGAACAACTGCAAGGTTTCCTGGGCGGAAGGGCTCAGATCGGCGGGATCGAACTGCAAGGCATTGGGATGGGCGATGGTGTCGCTCAACAAGGCCAGGCGCGCGCCTTCGTCCAGCGCCAGGTAGTCGATATCCAGCGCGGCGCGCAATACCTCCGCCACGGTTTGGCTATGCCGGCCGGATTCCTGGCGTACGTCGAGCTGCAGCAGATGAAAGCCGAAAGTCTCGACCAGACGGATCAGATCGAGCAATTCACGGTTAGCGACTTCACTATCGCCATGGCTGATCAGTGAATCCCGAATCAGATGCAGGTCTTTCAGAAAGGCCTTGTCGCTGGCGTAGCCGGGCTGTTCGCCGACGAAGTCGACGCTGGCCTCGGACAGGTCGAGATTGCGCCGAATGCGCAGCCACATGAGTTCGAGCTTGCGCCGGTAAGGCTCCTGCAAATAGCGTTTCTCGTTCGCGCCCAGCATCGCTCCGGCCTGGACCACATCGTCGTCCAGATCGGCCATGAAGGCGTCCGAGGGGCGGCACAAGCGGATCGAGTAGGAAAGCTGGTCGCTCAACCGTTCCAGCCGGCGCAGATATTCGGTGTAAGCGGTCTGCGCCTGCATGCGCCAGGCCTGGGCGGTGACTTGCGTCGTCACCAGCGGGTGGCCGTCGCGGTCGCCGCCGATCCAGGAACCGAAACGCAGGAAACTGGGCGTGCCTATTTCAGCCGGCGCTTGAGGGCCGTAGACATCGGCCAGCGAACGCGTGAAGTTGCGGTAAACCTGGGTCACCGCCTGGAACAGCGAAAGCGGGAAGTAGGACAGGCCGGTGCGGATCTCGTCGCTGACATCCAGCTTGCTGGCGCGCACTTCGTCGGTGTTCCACAGGATATGAATCTGGTTCGAGAGCTGCTGTATCGCCTCGTCGCGATACATGCCGCGCACGCGGGGATCGTCCAGCGCCTCGATGGACAGGAAAATATTGCGCAGCGCGCCCTTGATGGTGCGGCGTTTGGCCTCGGAAGGATGCGCGGTGATCACCGGCAGATAGCACAACTGGCCGAACAGGTTCTTCAATGCGGCCGCATCGACACCTTCGTCGCGCAGCGAGTGCAGCGTATCGTGGAATGAACCGGGCCACATCTGAGCGCCTTGCTGCACGGCGCGCCGGCGCTCGCGCAACGCAATCGCCTCCTCGGCGATATTGATCAGGCTGAAATACAGGTTGAACGCCCGGATGATCTGGCTGAGCGCTTCCGGCTCTTGCCGGTTGATCAGGTCGATCAATTGCTGCCGTTTGGTTTTCGACTCGCGCGCGCGCAGCGCGATAAAGCCGAGCCGCAAATCGCCGATGACTTGATATACCGGCGGCGGCAACTGGCGCTTCAGCACCTTGCTGAGCAGCAGATTGAGCAGTCGTTCACGACTGCGAAGTTCCTTGAGATGGGATGGCGAGGCTGTGGTCATGCGAATTTTCAGGCTTCATTGTTCCGGGACGGATAGTGCCATTGCTTGGCGCATATGACGAATCCTGGAAAAGAACCCCAAACCACTTGCCCCCACGCACACGGTCAGTGCTGCCGATCAACGCAAGCGGAAATGACTCACCAGTTCGTTCAATTCACGCGCCAAAGCCACCAGCTCCTCACTGACTCCGCGCGTGCCGACGGCTTCATCGGCGGTGCGTTGCGCGATCCGGCCGATGGTCGCAACCCGTTGATCGACGTTTTCCGTCAAATCGGCCTGAGTCCGTACCGAGCGTTCCATCTGCGCGTTGAGGTCGCGAATGTCTTTGACACGCACCACGATCTGATCGATGCCGCCCATGGAATCGCCCAGCGCCTGGCTATGTTGCGAAGCGGTCTCGCGCGCGGCATGCATGACCTGAACCGCGCGCTGCGCCTCCTGACGTAGTTGCATGACGATAGCCTCGATGCTGCGCGTGGATTCATGCGACATGTTGGCCAGCTTGCGGACTTCATCCGCCACCACGGCGAAACCGCGCCCCATCTCGCCGGCACGCGCGGCCTCGATCGCGGCATTGAGCGCAAGCAGATTGGTTTGTTCGGCAATGCCTTTGATGACATCGAGCACATCGCTGACATTCTGGCTGCGCTGGTCCAGCGCTTCGATGACTTCGGCGGCCTGCTGTATTTCAGTGACCAGGGACAAGATGCCCGCGATCGCTTCACGCGTCGTTTGCGTGGTTTTGCCGGCCTCCCGGTCGGCATCGACTGACGCTTCCGCGGTCCGCGCCGCGCTGCTGCCGGCTTCCGCCGCGATGCCTTTGAGATCCATGATCGAGCGTTCGGTGGAGGCGGCTTCTTGCAGCTGCTGGCTGGCGGCCTCGGCGGTTTGAGTCGAGGCTGAGGCGATACGGTCCGCCGCGCTCGACAGGCGGGTGGATGTCTCGTTGACCAAGCCCAGGCTGGAGCCAAACTTGTCCAGCATGCCGTTGATTGCGTGGGCCAGCGAGGCCACTTCATCCTTGGTCGAAATTTCCAGGCGCTGGGTCAAATCGGAGTTTTGTTCGATGGAATGCATCGATGCGCGCATTTTCGACAACGGCAGGATAACGATGCGCCGCAACAGCCCGACGACCAGCGCAATACCCAAAAACGACAACAACAGGTTCAAACCGGCCACGACCAGCATGTTGTTCCAGAACTCGCCGTCCAGTTGCTTCAACGAGTAGGACATACGCACCGCGCCCAGAATCGTCCCCTGTGGAACTTGATGGCAGTTCAGGCAATTGGTGCCCATGTGGTTCGCGCTGGCGGGCAATGGCGTCAGCACGGTGACATAGCGGCCATTTTCATCCTCGCCAAATTCGCTCACCACCTCACCCTTGATTGCGCGCTCATCGAGAATGTCCCGTGGCTTTGCCGGATTCGTGGTTACGCCATCCAGCGCGCCCGGCGCATGCACCACGCGTATCTCGCGCACACCCGGCGTCGATAGATACTTTTTGCGTAAGGATTCGTGCTGATCCATCGTTCCGGTCAGCATCATGGTGTTGATGCCATCGAAATAAGACTGCGACATGACCTTCGCCTTATCGAGGGCGATTTCCTGGGCCAGCGAACGTTCCTTGCTTGCGGTCAACCAGGTCGACGTAGCCAGTACCGCCACGAATATCAGCGAAATGGTCAGAACAATCTTGCTCTGAATAGAGTTCGTAACGATTTTGGTCATGTTAGGCGATCCCGACGATGAACTGGCAACCGACAAGGCGAATTGATTGTCGTAGCCATATATGAATATTCATAGCGGATATGTGCATGAAAATTCTGACGTTTTCTTTGCCCGGCTCTTAAAACGCATCGGGCCGACACAGGGTCGGCCCGATGTGAACACTACGAGCCACAAACTCAGTTGCCGCCTTCGTGCGCTTTCTTCGACAACTTGAACCAGATGAACAATCCCATGGCAATCAGAAAGCCAATCGTGAACAGGCTCAGCAATCCAATATCCGATCCGAACAGCTCTTTCATCACGACGTCCATTTCCCAGCTCCTTTAAAAAACGCCCTTACGGGTGGTTACGAGATGACTCACTACTCAGTTTCACGGCACTCGCAATAGGTAGCGTCAACTCGCCGCTTAGCCGCCATGCGTTGTCATTCGGTTCCAGAACCCATTGCCGCTTTCCCGCGCCTCCAACCGGCACGACACCGGTGTACTCGCCCGCTCCAACAGCCTGGAGATGGATACGTATATCCTGGCTCGTCTGTGTGGGATGCAGCAAAAGCAGTTGCAGGCTGGCGGGCATCGCGTCAAGCCGGCCAGTCAATTTGACTCCGGCAACGCCATCGACCATGACCAGGTCTGCCACGACAGCCAACGCGGCGGCGCGCTCTTCACGCGAGGTGTCCTTGTCTGGCGCCATGCCAACTTTTTGATAGCCCGCATTGACCAGGGAATCAGGCTTATCCGCTGCGATGAAATAGGTTGCAAAACTCGCCAGCACCGCCGCCGCCGGCAGCCCCGCCACCAGCCAGACCATGGGCTCTTTCCACCATGGCCGCTGCAAGGGTTCAGTCATTGCGCTCACTGCCTTTATTTTAGAAAACTGGATTTGGCTTCGCGCACGATCTTGGCATCGTCATCCGCCTTGATCGTGAAAATGATGGGCTGGCTGGGACGTTTCAACTGGCCGCCGTCCACACGTAAAACGACGTTCACGTTCGTGGTGCCCAAGGCCGGGATTTCGACAGAATCGCCCGAGACCATGTTCAAACCAGCGATGCCGCTGGCGGAAATGGCGTAGCGATGCGGGCGTCCATCCATATTTATGATCTGCAGACGGTACAGATTCTCGGTTTGCCCGTTTTCGGCCAGTCGAGATAAAACCTGGCGATCTCGGATGACATCGGTCCGCAGCGGCACACGCCCGACCAGGGTGTAAACAAAAGCCACGCAGATCGCGCCCAGGATGAATGTGTAGGCCAGAGTCCGCGGGCGCAAAGTATGTTTGGCGATGTCCTTATCGGCATATTTGCCATCGATGGCATTCTGGGTTGAATAACGGATCAGCCCCTTGGGGTAACCCATCTTGTCCATGACCTGATCGCACGCATCGACACAAGCCGCGCAGCCTATGCACATGTATTGCAGGCCATTGCGGATATCGATGCCGGTTGGACATACCTGAACGCATATGCCGCAGTCGACACAATCGCCCAAGCCGTTTGCCTTGTAGTCGACGCCCTTCCTGCGCGTACCGCGCGATTCGCCTCGACGGTAGTCATAGGTGATGATCAGGGTGTCCTGATCGAACATCACACTCTGGAAGCGCGCATAGGGGCACATGTATTTGCAAACCTGTTCGCGCATGAATCCGGCGAAGCCCCAAGTCGCAAAACCGTAGAAAAATATCCAGAAGGTTTCCCATGGGCCGAGCGTCCAGGTAACGAACTCCTGGCCGAGCAGGTGAATGGGCGTGTAGTAACCGACAAACGTAAAACCGGTCCACAGAGATAGCAGAATCCACGCGACATGTTTGCCGCCACGCCGCACAACTTTGTTGGTGGACCAAGGCGCTTCCGTCAGCTTTTTCTGTTTATTGTGATCGCCCTCGAACCAACGCTCTATCCAGACAAACAGTTGCGTATAAACCGTCTGTGGGCAGGCAAAACCGCACCATAAGCGCCCAGCCACCGCGGTAAACAAGAAGAGCGCGAGTGCGGAGATGATCAGAATCGCGGCCAGCCAGGCAAAATCTTGCGGCCAGAAAACCCAATCGAACAGATAAAACTTGCGCGCGCCAAGATCAAACAGCACCGCTTGGCGGTCGTTCCAATTCAGCCACGGTAATCCATAGAAAATGATTTGTGTGAACAGAACGAGAGCCACACGCCAGAAGTTAAAAATTCCGGATACCGCGCGCGGGTAGATTTTCTGATGCACGGCATAAAGCGACTGCTCTTGCTCGCCTTCCGCATCCTTGATGACAGGAATGTTGGAATGTTGCTCAGCCACGTATCGTCTCTCTCTTCAATGCCATGATTTGATCATTCGCTAGGCCATCTCCAGCGCCCACGCCTGGAAACTATTCCAGGCGACACGCTTGCTGAACGATGTTGAGGTTTTGTGTCCCGGAAGCGAATTGGCTCAATTAAACCAACTCGCCTCCGGGGCCGGCTATCCAGCCAGCTCCGAAGGGCTACAAAAGATTACTGCGCTGGTGCGGCTGCGGGCGCTGCGGCATCCGGTACGGGAGGTGCCACCGGTGCCGGTTTCTGGCCACCACCCAACCCCCAGACATAGGCCGCCAGCAGATGCACCTTGTTCTCGCCAAGCTGTTCAAGCTGAGCCGGCATGCCGCCCTTGCGACCCTTGACGATGCTTTCGGTGATTGCGGCTTCGCTGCCGCCGTACTGCCAGGCGTCGTCGGTCAGGTCCGGGAAGCCAGCCGCCTTCATGCCTTTACCGTCTTCACCGTGGCAACCGGCGCAAGCGGCAAATTTCTCTTTGCCCGTTGCGGCCAGTGCCGCGTCATGCGGCTTGCCACCGAGTAACAGCACATAGTTGGCCACTTCCTTGGCGCCTTGGACATCGCCCGCCAAGCCACCCGGCATCTCGGCAACACGGCCATTAACTATGCTGGCCTTGACATCATCCGGCGCGCCGCCGAACAACCACTTGTTGTCGGTCAGGTCGGGGAAACCGGTCGCGCCCTGCCCGCTGGAACCATGGCACTGGGAACAGTAGGTCAGGAACAAATGCCCGCCCATTTCCTTCGCCTTCGGATCGGCCGCGACCGCCATCAGATCCTGGCCGGCAAATGGCTGGAACTCCTTGTCGAACTCGGCATCGACACGGGTCTTTTCGTCTTGCCATTCCTGGGCGGAAGACCAACCCAACATGCCCGCGTATTTTCCCATGCCTGGAAAAATCACCAGGTAAACAATGCCGAACACGATCAGCAGGTAGAACATCCACATCCACCAGCGCGGCAGCGGGTTGTTCAATTCCTGCAAATCGCCATCCCAGACGGGATGCATCAGTTCGGCCTGCTCGCCGGGAGCGAGTGGCTTCACGCTGCTCTGGCTCTTCAACAGCCAGAGCGAAAACAGAATGCCGGCAGCGGTGATGGCAGCGATGTAGTAATGCCAGAAATCGCTGATGAAGTCGGGTACTGCATATCCTTCAATCATGTGTCTCTCCTAATGAACCGACAATGTGAAATCGACTCGTGGTCAATCTGGTTTGCGGGCCTCGCCTGCATCCTCCTGAAACGGAAGGTTGCCGGCGTCCTCGAACTTCTGCTTGTTGCCCCGGTGAAATGCCCACACCAGGATTGCGATAAACAGCACAAAGAAGAGGACGGTCACGATAGAACCCAGGAGGCCCGCATCCATCTCATTTGGCCTTGGGTGCGTGGGTGCCCAGCACTTGCAGATAGGCGATCAGCGCATCCATCTCGGTCTTGTCTTTCAACATTTCCGGAGCTTGGGCGATTTCCTCATCCGTATAAGGATGGCCGGCCCAATTCTTGAGCACGGTCATCTTCTTCTGGATGGTATCGGCATCGGCGGCGGCATCGGCCAACCAGGCATAGGCGGGCATGTTGGACTCGGGCACCAAAGCACGCGGGTCCATCATGTGAGCGTAATGCCATTCGTTCGAGTAACGGCCACCGACACGATGCAGATCCGGCCCCGTGCGCTTGGAACCCCACTGGAACGGACGATCGTAGACGAACTCGCCGGCCACGGAGAAGTGGCCGTAACGCTCGGTCTCGGCGCGGAACGGACGCACCATCTGCGAATGACAGTTGTAGCAGCCCTCGCGGATGTAGACATCGCGCCCGGTCAGCTCCAGCGCGGTGTAGGGCTTGAGGCCCTCGACCGGTTGCGTGGTCGATTTCTGGAAGAACAGGGGCACGATCTGCACCAACCCGCCCACGGAAACGACGACGAACGTCAGCACCATCAACCAGCCGATGTTCTTTTCTAAAGCCTTATGCGAAAACATGTTCAGTCTCCTTGTTCATCAGGCCGCGACGGCTTCAGAGATGCGGGCATCGTTGACGGCTTTGCCCGCCGCGATGGTCTTCCACACGTTGTAAGCCATCAGCAACATGCCGGCGAAGAACAGCGTTCCGCCAATCAATCGGATGGTATAGAACGGGTACATGGCGTTGACCGACTGGGCGAAGCTGTAGGTCAGCGTGCCGTCCGAGTTGGTTGCGCGCCACATCAAACCTTGGGCAACACCGGCAATCCAAAGCGCGGCGATATACAACACGACACCGATGGTGGACATCCAGAAGTGGGTGTTGATCAACTTGACGCTGAACATCTCTTCACGGCCGAACAGGCGCGGAATGAGGTGATACAGCGAGCCGATCGAGATCATCGCGACCCAGCCCAGCGCGCCGGAGTGGACGTGACCGATAGTCCATTCGGTGTAGTGGGACAAGGCGTTGACGGTCTTCACCGACATCATCGGACCTTCGAAGGTCGACATGCCGTAGAAGGACATCGCGGTGATCAGGAACTTCAGGATCGGATCGGTGCGCAGCTTATGCCAGGCGCCGGACAGGGTCATGATGCCGTTCATCATGCCGCCCCAGCTTGGCGCGATCAGCATCAGCGAGAAGACCATGCCGAGAGACTGCGCCCAGTCGGGCAGCGCGGTGTAGAGCAGATGGTGCGGGCCGGCCCACATGTAGATGAAGTTCAGCGCCCAGAAGTGAACGATGGACAGACGATACGAAAAGATCGGGCGACCGGCCTGCTTGGGAATGAAGTAATACATCATGCCCAGGAAGGCGGTGGTCAGAAAGAAACCGACCGCGTTATGGCCGTACCACCACTGCACCATGGCGTCATGCACACCGGCGTAGGCTGAGTAGGACTTGGTCAACGTCACCGGCAATTCGGCGCTGTTGACAACGTGCAGGAGGGTAATGGTGACGATGTAGGCGCCGAAGAACCAGTTGGCCACATAGATGTGCTGGGTCTTGCGCTTGATGATGGTGCCAAAAAACAGCACCGCGTAACCAATCCAGACCACCGCGATCAACAAATCGATCGGCCATTCCAGCTCGGCGTATTCCTTGCCCGTGGTGAAACCCATCGGCAGAGAAACAGCCGCGAGAAGGATGATGAGTTGCCAGCCCCAGAACACGAAGGAAGCCAGACCATCGGATAGCAGCCGCGCCTGACAGGTGCGCTGCACGATATAGAGCGAAGTGGCAAACAAGGCTGAGCCGCCAAACGCAAAAATGACCGCGTTGGTATGCAAGGGACGCAAGCGCCCGTAAGAAAGGTAGGGGGCCAGAGGACCGAGATCCTTGGTGATATCGGGCCAGATGAGTTGAGCGGCAAGAATGACGCCCACCAACATCCCGACAATTCCCCACACGACAGTCATGATGGCGAATTGGCGGACGACCTTATAGTTGTATGTTGCTTCCATACGGGTCTCCTTAAGCATTACAGGCTGGGTTGAAAAACGAACGCCGAATAAACGACATTCAAATCCTAAATAGGCGCTTGATATATGTCAACGAACACCTTCATCTCCACCTTTGTCCAACGATGAACTCTTCTGTGTCGGTTTCGGAAACTCATCGTCCATGAGTATGCGGTGCGCGGGCCCCTCCATGTCTTCAAACTGGCCGCTTTTCACCGCCCACAGGAAAACCACGGCGATGGCAGCGACGAAAACCAGGCTGAGCGGGATTAATAAATACAGGATATCCATAGGCTGGCTTTATTGAGTAACGGCATAGTATTTGTGTCCCAGGTCACAGGGATAATCAAAATTCCTTATAGCCACACGTCACTCGTTCTTGCTGATGCGAGACAAACGCATCGCGTTCAGCACAACCAGCAGTGAAGACAACGACATACCGATACCCGCCATCCAGGGCGTCACATAGCCCATCGCGGCGGCTGGGATGGCGAGCGCGTTATAGAACACCGACCAGGCCAGATTCTGCTTAATCACAGCCTGGGCCTTGCGCGCCAATCTGACTCCATCGGCCAGACGCCCGATCTCGCTCGACAATAGCACCATATCCGCCGCAGCCTGCGCCGCTTCAGCGCCCTGATCCACCGCGATGGAGACCTGAGCCTGCGCCAGCACCGGCGCGTCGTTCACACCGTCACCCGTCATCGCGACGATGGCGCCGGCTTGCTGCAATGCGCGCACGGCCGCGAGCTTGTCTTGCGGCAACATGCCGCCCTGTGCGTCGTCGATGCCGAGTTCGCGCGCCAGCGCGCGCACGTTTTCCGCGCGATCACCGGAATAAAGATGCAAGCGCACGCCCAGGTTTTTCAGGTCGTCGATCAACTGATGCGCCTGAGCCCTGGGCGTATCGCCCAAGGCAAACCAGGCGAGCACGCCCGCGTCATCGGCCAGACCGACCAGCGAAGCGCCAACCTGGAAACGACCTTGCGCAGGTGTATCGCCGAGAAATTCCGGCGCGCCCAGGCGATACGTCTTGGCTTCAATCTGGCCGGTGACGCCGCGCCCGGGGATATAGCTCAGATTGTCCGCCGCCAGCGCGGGCAAACTCGTCGGCAACCCGGACGACACACCCGCGGCTTCGCGCAATCCCGCCGCCAGCGGATGCGTCGCGCCCTGCTCCAGCGCATGCGCCAAGGCCAGGACATGCATGCGATCCGTGCGCAGCACTTCCATATCCAGCAAGCTGAACTTGCCGGTAGTCAACGTTCCAGTCTTGTCGAAAACGAAATCCGTCGCGTGCGCCAGGGTTTCCAAAGCATGGCCGCGCGTGGACAACAAGCCCAACCGGGTCAGCCGCCCCAATGCCGCCGTCAACGCCGCCGGGGTGGCCAAAGCCAGCGCGCACGGACAAGACACCACCAGCACGGACACGGTAATCCAGAACGCGCGCGATGCATCGACCACATACCAGATACCGGCGACGCTGGCGGCAACCAGCAACAACGCGAACACAAACCAGGCGGCGACGCGATCGGCGATCTTGGCAAGACGCGGCTTTTCGGCCAGAGCCCGATCGAGCAGACGCACGATGCCGGACAGCACCGTATCCGCCCCCACCTTCTCGACCCGCACCACCAGCGGACTTTCCAGATTGATGGTGCCGCCAATGACCAGACTGGCGGCATGCTTGGAAACCGGCAGAGACTCGCCGGTCAACAACGACTCATCGACGCTGGAAGCCCCTTCCACGACGCTGCCATCGGCCGGAAAACTCGCGCCCGGGCCGATCAGCACATGGTCGCCGACCATCAGCTTGACCGCCGCCACCATTTCCTCTTCGCGCGTTGCCGGATAGCCGGGCAGTCGCATCGCGGCAGCCGGAATCAGCTTGATCAGACTCTCCGCCGCCTCAGCCGAGCGTTTTCGCGCGCTCATCTCCAGGAAACGACCGGTGAGCAGGAAAAACACGAACATGGTCACCGCATCGAAATACACCTCGGCGCTGCCGGTGAAAGTGCCGTAAATACTGGCCACATACGCCGCCCCGACACCCAGCGCGACCGGCACATCCATGCCGGCCCGCTTCAATTTCAGATCGCGCCAGGCGCCCTGAAAAAACGGCCAGGCGGAATAGAACACCACCGGTGTCGTCAACATCAGGCTGGCAAAACGCATCAGCGCCTGGATGTCGTCGGTCATCGCGCCCTCGCCGGCAAGATAGAGCGGCACCGCGTACATCATCACCTGCATCATGCCCAGCCCGGCGATGGCCAGACGACGAATAGAGGTATTGCGCTCCTTGCGGAACAACTCCTCCTGACGCCCGGCGTCGAACGGATAGGCCAGATAGCCGATGTCCTGAATGCTCTTAAGGATGTCCGAGAGATGGATGCGACTGTCATCCCAGCGCACGCGCGCGCGGTGCGTGGAAAAGTTGATATCCGCCGCCAGCACCCCAGGCAACTGATGCAAATGGCGTTCGTTGAGCCAGACGCAGGCAGCGCAGACGATGCCTTCCAGAATCAGATTCGCCTCGCGCGTTTGGCCATCCGCGCCCTCGCTCTTGACGAAACTGTTCTGCACTTCGGGCAAGTCGTACAGCTTGAGATTCTTCAATTCCTCCAGCGCGGCCTCCGCCGTCTTCGGCAAATCGGTGCGCAACCGGTAGTAATCGGCATTGCCGGAATCGATGATGGTCTGCGCGACCGCCTGACAGCCCAGGCAACAGGCGGGTTGGTTGCAACCCTGGTAGACAATGAGATAGCTGGCGCCGGCGGGAACCGGTTCGCCGCAATGAAAACAGGCGGTAGGTTCGGTCATGCTGGGTAGTTTAACCGGCGGCTTCGAGCCGATTCGCCAAGGCCGCGAACTCGGCGACCGATAACGTTTCCCCACGCCGGCGCGGATCGATGCCCAGTTCCGCGAACAACGCGTCGTCCACCAGGCCCTTCAAAGTGTTGCGCAAGGTCTTGCGGCGTTGCCCGAAAGCACGCGCCACGACCTCGGCAAAAACTTTGGCATCGCGATACGGCACCGCCTCCAGCGCCAAAGGTGCCAGACGCACGATGGCCGAATCCACCTTGGGCGGCGGCTGAAACGCGCCCGGCGGCACGGTAAACAGCTTGGTGACCTTGAAGCGGGATTGCAGCATCACGGAAAGCCGGCCGTAATCGGGGGTATCGGGGGCCGCGGCCATACGGTCGACCACTTCCTTCTGCAGCATGAAGGTCATATCGATGATGGATGCCGCGCTCGCGGCCAGATGAAACAGCAGTGGCGAAGAGATGTTGTAGGGCAGATTGCCGACCACGCGCAGAGCCGGCCCAAGGCTGGCGAAGTCGAACATCAGGGCATCCACCGAATGAACGCCGAGGCGCTCGGCCGGAAACTCGGCCTGCAAACGCGCCACCATCTCGCGGTCCACTTCCACCACATCCAGATGCGGCAGCGTTTGCAGCAGCGGCCGCGTCAACGCGCCGGGACCGGGGCCGATTTCGACCATCCGATCGCCGGCTTCCGGCCGGATCGCCGCGACAATGCGCGCGATGTAATGGCTATCGACCAGAAAATGCTGGCCCAGCGCCTTCTTGGCCTTGGGCAAAGGTTGACGCGACGAACTCGGGTTCATGCCGCCATGCTCCGGTACTCCGCCATCACCCAGGCCGCCTCGAGCGCCACTTTCAGGCTGCCTGCATTGATGCGGCCCGTGCCGGCCAGGTCGAGCGCGGTGCCGTGGTCAACCGAAGTACGAATGATCGGCAGCCCCAAGGTGATGTTCACCCCCTCGCCAAAACTCGCGTGCTTCAACACCGGCAAGCCCTGATCGTGATACATCGCCAGCACGGCATCGGCCATCGCCAGATTTTTTTTCTGGAACAAGGTATCGGCCGGCAGCGGGCCGACCAGATTCATGCCCTCGCCGCGCAATTGGCGCAATACGGGTTCGATCACATCGATCTCCTCACGGCCCAGATGCCCGCCTTCGCCGGCATGCGGATTCAGCCCGGCGACCAGAATGCGCGGCGCGGCAACGCCGAAATCGCGCCGCAACGCCGCATGCAATATGCGCAAAGTTTCCAGCAGACTTTCCGGCGTGATCGCATCCGCCACCTCCCGCAACGGCAAATGAGTCGTTGCCAGCGCCACCCGCATGCCGCCACCGGCCAGCATCATTACCACGCGTGGCGTATGCGTAAGCTCAGCCAGAAACTCGGTATGGCCGGTAAAGGCAATGCCCGCCTCGTTGATCGCGCCCTTGTGTACCGGCCCGGTCACCATGCCGGCGAACTCGCCGTTCACGCAACCCGCCACCGCCCGGCGCAAGCTTTCCAGCACATAGGGGCCGTTAGCCGAATCGAGCCGGCCGGGAGTTACCGGCGCAAGCACCGGCATATGCAGCAGGCTCAGCGGCTCAGCGGCTTCCGGCGCGAAATCCCGCACCTCGAAAGGCAGTTCCAGTTGCGCCGCGCGCGCGGCAAGCACATTTCGGTCGGCCAGAATCACAACGCGTCCGGCCGGAACCGACTGCGCCAACATGACACACAAATCCGGACCGATTCCGGCCGGCTCGCCAGCCGTTATTACAAGGGGAAGAGGAATAGACATATCGACCAATAAAAAGGGCGGCCCGGGTCACCCCGGCCGCCCCGTGACTCGAACAATCAACTCAGTCGCGTTCGCCCATGAAGGCCATCAGCAATTGCAGCAGATTGACGAAGATGTTGTAGATGTCCAGATAGATCGCCAGCGTCGCCATCACGTAATTGGTCTCGCCGCCATTCACCACACGGCTCACGTCATACAGCAGAAAGCCGGAGAACAGCAGAATCGCCACCGCGGAAAGCGTCAGCGCCAAAGCGGGAATCTGGAAGAAGATGTTCGCCAGGCTAGCCAGAATCAGCAGCACGATGCCCACCATCAGGAATTTGCCCAGGAAGCTGAAATCCTTCTTGGTGGTCGTCGCGATACCGGCCAGAGTCAGGAAGATCGCACCCGTGCCGCCCGCCGCCAAACCGACAATCTCAGCGCCGTTACGCAGATTCATCGCCACTTGCAGAATCGGCCCCAGCATCAAACCCATGAAACCGGTGAGCACCAGCAACAGCACCACGCCCAGGCCACTGTCCTTGGTGGCATTGACGCCATAGAACAGCCCCATCATCACCGCCAGCATGCCGATCGCGAACATGAACGGGTGCTCGGCCGCGAAAGCGAAGTTCAGGCTCATGCCGAAATACGCCCCGATCACCGTCGGGATCATCGTCAAGCCCAGCATCATGTAGGTATTACGCAAGACCTTGTTGGCCTGCTCGACGCTGGTTGCGCCACCGATGGCGCCATCCATACGCACGATATTGTCGATTTGATTAGCCATTTTGAAGCTCCACACACAATTGAAAACGGGGGTAAGACTACTGATGAGCGGCAAGAGTTTCAATGTCCTTGCAATCTGGTGGAGCAAACTCCGCCTCCTGTAGAATTTACATTTTTCCTGCAACTCCCCCAATCATGGCGCTAATTGTTCAGAAATACGGCGGCACCTCGGTGGGCTCCATCGAACGCATACGCAACGTCGCCGAGCGCGTCGCTAAGTTCAAGATGCTCGGGCATCAAGTCGTGGTCGTACTTTCCGCCATGTCCGGCGAAACCAATCGACTCATCGCCCTGGCCAAGGAAATCCAGAAAGACCCCGACCCGCGCGAGATGGACGTTCTCATTTCCACCGGCGAACAAGTCACCATCGCCCTGCTCGCCATGGCGCTGAAAGACCTCGGCCTGAAAGCCAGGAGTTACACCGGCACGCAGGTCCGCATCGTCACCGACGACGCCCATACCAAAGCGCGCATCCTCTCCATCGACGAAGAAAAACTGCGCACCGACCTCGACAGCGGCCATGTCGTCGTCGTCGCCGGATTCCAGGGTGTGGACGAGAACGGCAACATCACCACGCTCGGCCGAGGCGGCTCCGACACCACCGGCGTCGCACTCGCCGCCGCGTTGAAGGCCGACGAATGCCAGATCTACACCGATGTCGACGGCGTCTACACCACCGACCCGCGCATCGTCCCGGAAGCCCGCAAGCTGGACACCATCACTTTCGAGGAAATGCTGGAACTCGCCAGCCTGGGCTCCAAAGTGCTGCAAATCCGCTCGGTCGAATTCGCCGGAAAATACAAAGTCAAACTGCGCGTGCTCTCCAGCTTCCAGGATGAAGGCGAGGGCACCCTGATCACCTTCGAGGAAGAAAACATGGAACAAGCCATCATTTCCGGCATCGCCTTCAACCGCGACGAAGCGAAGCTCACCGTCCTGGGCGTGCCCGACAAACCCGGCATCGCCGCCCTCATCCTCGGTTCGGTCGCCGACGCCAACATCGACGTCGACATGATCGTGCAGAACGTCGGCGCCAATAACACCACAGACTTCACCTTCACGGTTCATCGCAACGAATTCAAGAAAGCGATGGAAGTGCTCAACAAGGTCAAGGATGAAATCGGCGCGAGCGAAGTCAACGGCGACGACAAGATCGCCAAGATATCCCTGGTCGGCATCGGCATGCGCAGCCATGCCGGCGTCGCCAGCAAAATGTTTGGCACCCTGGCGGCGGAAAACATCAATCTGCAGATGATTTCCACCTCGGAAATCAAGATTTCCGTCGTCGTCGAAGATAAATACATGGAACTCGCCGTGCGCGCCCTGCACCAGGCATTCGAGCTGGATAAAGCGGCTGTCTGAGCGTTCCGACATTGCTTTAGAAACCCCGCGCAGGTATCCTTGCGCGGCTTTTTTCAGCTCCGGCCGAAAAAAGATTGGAGACGTGGCCGAGAGGTTGAAGGTACTCCCCTGCTAAGGGAGCATACGGGCAAAACCTGTATCGAGGGTTCGAATCCCTCCGTCTCCGCCAAAACACCCGCAATTATCTTGCCAATTGGCGCGGTTTCTTTATAATCCGCGCCTCTTTATGCGCTCGTAGCTCAGTTGGATAGAGTACCTGGCTACGAACCAGGGGGTCGTGGGTTCGAATCCTGCCGGGCGCACCAGTTGTACAGAATGTGGGCACCGTTAACACGGTGCCCACATTCATTTCAGCGGCCGTTTTTTCCAGTTGCCCCACGCTGCCGCGCAGCGCCACCCTGCCGATTTCCACCCGGATGTCCCGCGCCAGATACCGCGGCAACTGCCTGCCATAGTCCAGGCCTGGGCTATGGCAGCATCGTCTTCATCCGCTCCAGGGCATAGGCCATCCGCTTCGACACCGCCTGATTTCCGTGCTAACCGAGTCAGCTTGCCAATCAGGTAAATAATTCACGATCCGGCAGATGACGCCATGGTTTCGTTGCAAATCGCGTCAATTCGCCGGCCATCTCGTCCGGGGCGATAATCCGCGCCATGCAAAATCATCAACTTGAACTCCTCGCTCCGGCGCGCAACGCCGACATCGGCATCGAAGCGGTCAATCACGGCGCGGATGCGGTGTATATCGGCGGGCCGTCGTTTGGCGCGCGCGGCGGCGCGGATAACCCGGTCGCCGAAATCGCCCGGCTGGCGAAGCATGCGCACCGCTTCAACGCGCGCATCTTCGCCACCCTCAACACCATCCTGCGCGACGACGAACTGGAACCGGCGCGCAAGCTGGTCTGGCAGTTGTACGACGCCGGCGTCGATGCGCTGATCGTTCAGGACATGGGGCTGCTGGAACTGGACTTGCCGCCGATCCAGTTGCACGCCAGCACGCAGACCGACATCCGCACGCCGGAGAAGGCGCGCTTTCTGGAGGCTGTCGGCCTGTCGCAACTGGTGCTGGCGCGCGAACTGACTCTGGAACAGATCGCCGCGATCCGCGCCGCAACCGGCGCCACGCTGGAGTTTTTCATCCATGGCGCGCTGTGCGTGGCCTATAGCGGCCAGTGCTACATCAGCCACGCGCATACCGGGCGCAGCGCCAATCGCGGCGATTGCAGCCAGGCCTGCCGGCTGCCGTATCAGGTGGCGGATACCAAGGGCCGCATCGTGGCGCACGACAAACATGTGCTGTCGCTGAAGGACAACAACCAGAGCGACAACTTGGCCGCGCTGATCGATGCCGGCATCCGCAGTTTCAAGATCGAGGGCCGCTACAAGGACCTGGGCTATGTGAAAAACATCACCGCCCATTACCGCAAGCTGCTCGATGACATCCTGGAACAACGGCCCGAGTTGGCGCGCGCGTCCAGCGGACAGTGCAGCTTCACCTTCTCGCCGGACCCGGATCTCAATTTCAATCGGGGTTCCACCGATTACTTCGTGCAGGGCCGCAAGCTCGACATCGGCGCGTTCGACAGCCCGAAGAATCCGGGCCAGCCGATAGGCCACGTGCTCAAGGTCGGGCCGGACTGGGTCGAGATCGAAACCGACGGAGCTGCCAACTTCGCCCTGAACAACGGCGACGGCCTGTGCTACTACGATCTGCACAAGGAACTGGTCGGCCTGGCGATCAATACCGCCGTTTCAGTTGGCAAACTGAAGGGCGGCAAGCAGCGCTGGCGGGTGCAGCCGAACGACCCGATCGCGGAACTGAAAGACCTGCGCGCCGGCGTCGAAGTCAACCGCAACCGCGACATGAGCTGGCAGCGCACGCTGGACAAGAAATCGAGCGAGCGGCGCATCGGCGTCTGGCTGAATCTGGACGAAACCGCCGCCGGCCTGGCGCTGACGCTGACCGACGAAGACGGCTACAGCGCCCGCGCCGAAACCGTCATCGCCAAGGAACCCGCCAAGGACTCGGAGCGCGCCGAAGCCGGCTTGCGCGAGAACCTGGCCAAATTGGGCACGACGATTTTTCAGCCGCTGGATATCAGCCTCAATCTGGCGCAGCCCTGGTTCGTGCCGGCGTCCGCGATCAACGCGCTACGGCGCGAAGCGGTGGAAGCGCTGGAAGCCGCGCGCCGCAAGGCTTTCGAGCGTCTGCCGCGCGCAATGCCGAAACCGGCCACCTACCCGGAAGACAGCCTCAGTTATCTGGGCAACGTGTTCAACAGCCGGGCGCGCGACTTCTACGCCCGGCACGGCGTCAAGCTGATCGCCGCCGCGTATGAAAGCCACGAGGAAGAAGGTGAGGTATCGCTGATGATCACCAAACACTGCGTGCGCTATTCGCTCAGCTTGTGCCCGAAGCAGACCATCGGCGTCACCGGCGTGCACGGCACCGTCAAGGCGGAACCGCTCAGCCTGATCAACGGCAGCGAAAAACTGACCCTGCGTTTCGACTGCAAGGCGTGCGAAATGCATGTGGTCGGAAAAATGAAACGCGCGATCGTCAATCAGCACGCACAGACGGCCCAAACGATGCCGGTGAAGTTTTATCGGACGCGAACCTGAAATTTCGAATAGCCAGGCGCGGCGCGTCCGCAGTTTTCATTTCCGCCCCCAGCGTTTACGCTTGCCGTCTTTCGCCACAAAAATAACTGGATGCTTTCCATGAATCAGAAAAACAGCAGTCTGAAGCGTTTGCGCTCCAGCAAACCCACACCGGAGCTGTTTGAAGTGCCGAGTTTGGGCATGGATCCAGACGCGCTGGCGCTGGATATTCGCCGCTATTTCGGCAACTTCCTCGGCCGCGACAAACATTGCCGTTCCACTCACTACCCCTATCAGGCGCTGGCTCTGGCGCTGCGCGACCGGCTCATGGAACGCTGGAAACGCACTCGCTACGCCTACGAGGAACAGAACGCCAGACACGCCTATTACCTGTCGCTCGAATTCCTGATGGGACGCACGCTGAATAACGCGCTGCTCAATCTGGGTTTGGGCGAAGTCATCGAACCGACCTTGCACCGCCTGGGCCTCGATCTGGAAGAAATGATCGACGTCGAACACGACGCCGGCTTGGGCAACGGTGGCCTCGGCCGTCTCGCCGCCTGCTTTCTGGATAGCTGCGCCAGCCTGCAACTGCCGGTGATGGGCTACGGCATCCGCTACGAATACGGCATGTTCCGCCAGCATGTCGAAAACAGCCGCCAGATCGAGGAGCCGGATCACTGGCTGCGCGACGGCAATCCGTGGGAAGTGGAACGGCCTGAACATACCCGCCGCATTCAGTATTACGGCCGCATCGAACATTACCGCGACGTTAACGGTCGTCAGCACACGCGCTGGGTCGATAGCCACGACGTGCTCGCCGTGCCGTTCGATACACCGATACCCGGCTACAAGAACAATACCGTCAACGTCTTGCGCCTGTGGAGCGCGTCGGCCACCGACGAGTTCGATCTGGGTGAATTCAACGCCGGCTCTTACACCGAATCGGTGGCGGCCAAGAATGCCGCCGAGAACATCACCATGGTGCTGTATCCGAACGACGCCAGCGAGAACGGCAAGGCCCTGCGCCTGCGCCAGCAATACTTCCTCGCCTCGGCCAGTCTGCAGGATGTGCTGGAAGGCTGGGAGCGCCGCAATGGCCACGATTTCAGCCAGTTTGCCGCCAAGAATTGCTTCCAGTTGAACGATACCCACCCGACCTGCGCGGTGCCGGAATTGATGCGCCTGTTGATGGACGAGCACGGTCTGGAGTGGGACGAGGCCTGGGAAATCACCCGCCATACCATGGCTTACACCAACCACACGCTGTTGCCGGAAGCGCTGGAAAAATGGTCGGTGCGCCTGTTCGGCCTGTTGTTGCCGCGCCTGATGGAAATCGTTTACGAAATCAACGCCCGCTTCCTGACCGAAGTCGCGCGGCGCTGGCCGGGCGACACCGATCGCCTGGCGCGCATGTCGCTGATCGAGGAAGGCGCGGAGCCGCAGTTGCGAATGGCCTACCTGGCCATCGTCGGCAGCTATTCGGTCAACGGCGTCGCCCAACTGCACTCCGATCTGCTGCAGGAAGGCCTGTTCCGCGATTTCCACGAACTCTGGCCGGAGAAGTTCAACAACAAGACCAACGGCGTCACCCAGCGCCGCTGGATGGTCGCCGCCAACCCCGGTTTGTCGAAACTGATCAGCGAAACATTGGGTGGCGAAGGCTGGATTTCGCAGCTCGACCAACTGCAAGGCCTGGCCAAACACGCCGACGATGCCGACTTCCGCGCGCGCTGGCATGCAGTCAAATACGCCAACAAGGTGCGTCTGGCCGAACTGGTGCGGCGCGATTGCGGCGTGACTTTCGATCCGGACGCGTTGTTCGACGTGCAGGTCAAACGCATGCACGAATACAAGCGCCAACTGCTCAACATCCTGCACGTCATCCACCTCTACGCGCGCCTGAAAAACGGCGTTGCCGCCGGTGAGGCAAGCCAGTGGACGCCACGCTGCGTGTTGATCGGCGGCAAGGCCGCGCCCGGTTATTTCATGGCCAAGCGGATCATCACGCTGATCTGCAAAGTGGCGGAAATGGTCAACGGCGACCCGGCGGTCGGCGGTCGTTTGAAGGTGGCTTTCCTGCCCAATTACCGCGTATCGGCGATGGAAATCATCGCGCCCGGCACGGACTTGTCCGAGCAGATTTCCACCGCCGGCAAAGAGGCTTCAGGCACCGGCAACATGAAGTTCATGATGAACGGCGCCGCCACCATCGGCACGCTCGATGGCGCCAATATCGAAATTCGCGAAGAAGTCGCCAAGCTCGATGGCGAGCACAACTTCTTCCTGTTCGGCCTCACCGCCGCCCAAGTCGAAGCGACTCGCAGCCAGTACAACCCGAACGCGCTGATCGAAGCCGATGCCGACCTGAAACGCGTGCTGGGACTACTCGAATCCGGCCACTTCAATCATTTCGAACCCGGCCTGTTCGATCCGATCATCCAGGCCATCCGCAGCCCGAGCGACCCCTGGCTGGTCGCGGCCGATTTCCGCGCTTTCGTCGACGCGCAAGAGCAAGTGGCCGCAGCGTACCGCGACCGCGAGCGCTGGGTTCGCATGAGCATCGTCAACACGGCGGCCAGCGGCAAGTTCTCCACCGACCGCACGATGGCTGAATACAACGCGGAAATCTGGCAACTGACGCCGGTCGCGGTCGGTCGCTGAGCGCCCTCGGTCGCGCGTTGTAGGTGATCCCCTTACGCGCATACGCGAATGTTTTCTGCCACCGACGCGCCGACAATTCGAAGCGTCCCTTGAGCAGGACACCGCTGCCCCGCAAGTGGTACGCCGGGTTCGTAAGCCGCTAAAACGGCAACGACTCCGCCGCCCAGATTCGATAGCAGCTTATACAGGCGACTTCGGTCGCCTGTTTTTTTGCCCGAGCCTCCGGAAACATTGCGGCCGGACTCGATCCAGCTGGCCTGGTCAAAACCCATGAGCTATTTACGCCGACAACCTAGCCCGCAGTCCCGCCGTGGCTTGACGAAAACAAAGCGGCCAAGCTACCGTTCTCGTAAGGGTGAATGCATTTGTCAAATGCCGCATGGACTTCACCCATAAATCGTCATGTTTATTTAACAAAATCTCATCGACTCCAATCGTTTTCTTCAACCAACGGGTGACCCTATGTCAAAAAAATATCATGTCTTGGTTTTGGTAGCCGCCCTGTCCGCGGCAGGTTTGACGGGGTGCGCAACTCAGGTGAAGCGGGTCGGTGTCGAAGAAGTGAAAGACTTGTCCGGAGCCTGGAACGACACGGATTCGAGACTGGTTTCGGAAGAGATGATCCGCGATTCGCTTTCCGGCGGTTGGCTCAAGCGGCATCTGAAAAACTCCAAGAATGAACCTGTGGTCATCGTGGGCAGCATCCGGAATCTGTCGCACGAACACATCAACACGCGCACGTTTGTGAACGACCTGGAGCGTGCGTTCGTCAACTCCGGCGACGTCCGGGTCGTCGCCTCGAAGAATGAGCGCGAGGGCCTGCGCGGTGAACGCTTGGATATGGACACCAATGTGCGCGAAGAAACACGCAAGGCAATGGGGCAGGAGACCGGCGCCGATTACATGTTGATGGGGTCGATCAACACCATCATCGATGCCGCCGGCCGCGAGCAAGTCCGCTTCTATCAGGTTGACCTGACGCTGGTCAGCCTGGCCAACAACGAAAAGGTATGGACCGGTCAGAAGAAACTGAAGAAAGAAGTCCAGAATGCAAAACTTCGGTTCTGATCGTCGGCAACCGGCGCGCGCGGGCGGGCTTTTTGTCGGCCTGCTGGCGCTGGTCGCCGTGCTTGGCATGCAAGGATGCGCCACCCACAGCGAAGGTTTCCGTTCGATCGAACAGCAAGCCGCGATACGAAACATTCCCGGCGCCATCAAGGCGCTGGATCAATTCCATGCGACAGACCTGGCGAAAACGGATGAAACGCTGAAGTATCTGAATCGCGGCATGCTGCTACGCCTTCAGGCCGATTACTCAAAGTCGAATACTGAATTCGACACGGCCAAGAGCCTGATCGACAAACTGGAAGCGATCAGTGTGGCTGAGCAGGCTGGCAGCGCCCTGATCAATGAAGGCGTCAAAGCCTATACCGGCGACGCCAACGAGCAATTGCTGCTTTATGGTTTCAAAGCGCTCAACTACCTTCAGTTGAACGACTTTGACGCGGCGGCGGTGGAAGCCAGGCAGTTCGACATCAAGCAACGCTTGATTACGGAAAAGTATCCGGAAGCCAAGTTTATTTCCGGCGCTTTTGTTCGTTATCTGAATGGCATGATTTACGAGGCTGTCGGCGAGCCGGATTCCGCGCGCATCGAATTCACCAAGGCTTTGGAGGGCTATCAAAGCCAAAGCAAGTTCACCAACTGTGGCGCGCCCTCGGCGTTGCGGGCCGATCTGGCCCGCGTCGAAGGCAAAACGCCGAGCCGAAGCAAATCATCCAAACGAAGCCGGTCGAAAGCCGACTCGACGCCCGATGCGACAGCCGCCTTGGCGGAAGCGAACGGCGAGGTGGTTTTCTTTCTGCACAATGGGCTGGGCCCTTCATTGGCCGAAAACCTGATTCAGGTGCCCAATCCCGTGCCGGGGCAAGGAACCTCCCTGCTGCGCATCGCGCTGCCAAAGTTTGTCGAACGGCCGCTGCCCGTTATGCGCTTCGAGCTCTCCAGCGGCGGCCAGTCGACGAATTCCGAGGTCGCGGAAGATGTTAACGGCCTGGCCAAAAAAAGCCTCGAAGCCAGGCTGCCTGGAATACAGACCCGGGCGCTGGTTCGCCTGGTTGCCAAGAACAAGCTTACCGCCGATGCAAAGAAAAGGAGTGAGCAGGCGGCAAAGCAGAACACCGGCGACCTGGCCAGCATGCTGAGGATGTCCATGGGCACGATCATGGACATTACGGCGACCTTGACGGAGCGAGCCGACACGCGCAGCTGGTCGTTATTGCCTGGCAACATCCAGTTGGCGCGGCTGGCTCTGCCGCCCGGGACGCATGACCTGAAAGTGTCCTATTACGGCGTCAACGGCAATCTGTTGTCCACGCGCGAGTTCAAAGGCGTTCGGGTCGACGCTGCGCGCAAGACCTTCCTTTCCGACTACTACTTGTGATTGCCCCCAGCTCGCGCTGACAACACCAAATCACGGAGATTGAGCCATGCGGTACTTGAAGCTGATGATGTTTGTCGTGGCGCTGGCGGGAAACAGCCTTGCCCTTGCCGCGCCGCCCGACTGGGTCGGCAACGCGCCCAAGAAATATCCCCATTCTTCCTATCTGATCGGTCGTGGCGTCGGCTCGACGGCGAACGAGGCTCAGGATCGGGCGCGCGGAGATCTGGTCACGATCTTTGAAGTGCGTGTCGAGGTGGCAACCGGAACCAATACCACGGTAACGAAAACCGGCGGCAAGGAGCAGGTCAGCAAAACCTCGACTCAGGATGTATCCACCACGACCGACAAGGTCATCAGCGGCATCAATATCGCCGATGTCTGGCGCGATCCAGAATCCAAGGATTTCCATGCCCTGGCCGTGTTGTCGCGTTCACAGGCTGCCGCGAGTCTGCAAGATGAAATCGGCAAGATCGACGCGGCGGTGCAACTGGAATTCGACAAGGCCAAAGCGGCCGCCGACCCCCTGCTCAAAATTGGCGCGCTGGCGCGCGCGATGGAATCGGCGGTCAATCGCGATGGATTTCAGGCTTCCCTCAAGGCCATCGACCAGACCGGGCGCGGCGTCGAAGCGCCCATAGCGCAGGTCGAAATACGCGCTCAGCTCGATGACGCCATCAAGGCCATCAAGGTATTGCCCGAAGTCGCGGACGATGGCGGTGTCGCGGAGTTTGCCGCCATCCTCAAAGGCGGACTGTCCGCCGCCGGGTTTCTGGCGCAAGGCGGAGCGAATGCGGATTTCGTTCTGGTCGGCAAATTGAATCTCGACGATTTGGGCCGGCGCGATAACTGGAACTGGATGCGCGGGACGCTTGAAATCTCGCTGATCGAGAAAGCGTCCGGGCGTGTTCGCGGCAGTAAAACCTGGCCGCTGAAGGCCGCCGGGCAAAGCGCGCGGACCGCTCGCTCGCGTGTGCTGATCGAGGCCGAGAAATTGTTCAAGCGTGAACTCAAAACCACGATCATCGAATTCGCCACGAGTTGAACCAAGCTGTAATGCGATAGCAGCTGTTTCATATTTTGCAGTTTCACGCGTTTTTATCTTGAGAGGAGATGACCATGAAATCGAACTATATGATTGCCTTGTTGATAGCCCTTTGTTTTTCGTTGCTGCCCAATATTGCCTGCGCCCGCGATGGCGGCAATACCCAGATGTTTCTTGAGTTGCTTAAACAAACGACGGACGACGAAAGCACCAGGAATATGGCTGAAACCTTGTCATCGACGATTGAGAACCAGCGCGAGCAGAAAGCCTGCATGAACGGTTGCATCGAATCGTTAAGAAGCTCGCTGCGGCCAGGCCAGACCACGACTTGCGCCCGTGATTACTACTGCAACAAGTGCATGACTCGATGTAACAACGCAGGCAATTAGCCCGCATAAAACCAGCATGGGCTTCGCAACCCTTGCATCCCGGTTGGGAAGCGCAGACGGATAGAGGCCGGATTACAGTTAAAGCCACACCGCTTGCGTGGTTTAGAATTTCCACGACAAGCTCTCGGGGGTGCCATCCATGCGTTTAGTGAAACTCTTGTTTGTATCGTTGGCATGTTGCGTTTCCGGCCATGTTTTTGCCAGTTGCGCCTCGGTGGCCAAGATGGTGGCATTTGAAGGCCAGGTCAGCATCAAACCGAGCGGAAAGGTGTTGAAAACCAGTCCGGGCGCCCTACCCCGAGCGCTTTGCGCGGGCGATGAGGTGCACACCTTCGAAGGCCGCGCCCTGCTCAACGATGGCCGTTATTCGGTTGCAATCGACAAGTTCAGCGTGGCCGCCTTCAACGGCGTGGGAAAAACCGCTTTGGACAAAGGCCAGGCGCTGTTTGAGGTACGCAAGAGCAAGGCCGCAGCCGGAGTCGAGATCAAAACACGGTTGTCGGTTATCGGCGTAAAAGGCACGCGTTTCCTGGTGGAAGACGATAAAGACAGCGTCAGCGTGGTTCTGGACCAGGGCTCTGTCGATATCGCCAGCACGCAGGGCCCGGTCGAGTTGTATCGTGAAAAGCCGGTCGCCCAGCAATCCGAGAGGGATGAGTTCGAGGATCTCGTGCGCAAAAAAGCCGAGGCCATCGCGGGCGAACAGGCGGCATTCGACCAGTACAAGGCCCAGGTGGAACGCGAGTTTGTCGATTATGTGGAAAACCTGGTACTGGAAGCGGGCAAGGAATTGGTCACGACCGGCCGGGTTGCCGTGGAGCGCAATATCAGCGGCGAGAGCGCCAAGGCGATGAAGTCCCTGATCGACTGGCAAGGCAAACAATAACAGGTTGAGTGCGCCACAAGGCTTGCGCTGATGCCGAGCCCTTGTCCATCGGCCATAGACGAGTGACTTGCGCGGAATGCCCCAGCTTCTTGCACGCAGCGAATACCTGAACCTTACCGGCGCAATCGCCACGCTGGGGCTATTGCTGACGCTGTTGTTTTATTGGCAACCCGGTCCGGTCGCCGCATTGGCCAGCGCGGTCAGCGATACCTACTATCGCTTTAATCCGCATTCGCCGAACCGGGACATCGTCTTCATCGCCGTCGACCACAAGGCGGTCAAAAGCTTCGGCCGCTGGCCCTGGTCGCGACTCAGGATGGCGGCCGCCATCGACAAGTGTCGCGAGGCCAAGGTCATTGCGCTGGATATGGTGTTCTCCGAACCGACAGACTCGGCGGAAGACCGGGCGCTGGGAGAAATGCTCGCGCGGACGACCGTCATCGGCGGTTACCAGATGAACGGCATTCGTCCGGTGACACCCGATGCCGCCGGCATGGCGCTGCTGGCCAATTCGAGCCTGACCGATAGCCATAATGTGGGTCTGGTCGAGGTCAAGGACGAAGTGGAACTCTCGATTCCGGACATCCTTGCCGGACAAGCCGCATTGGGTTCCCTGAACACCTTGGCGGACAAGGATGAACGGTTTCGCCATTACCCCGCCGGCTTTGTCTTGCTTGGCATGGTGCAACCCAGCCTGGGCGTGCAGACGCTGCAGGTCTTTCTGGATAGCCAAGCCCGTCTGCAACGCGGCAATGGGCCGATTTCGGCCGCTGCGCGGCTGACTATTGGCGACGACCTGGTACATCTCGACGCGCGCGGGTTCACCCGCTTGAACTTTTACCCCGAGTCGAGCTTTCACACGATCTCATTTGCCGATTTGTTCGCGCCCGGTTTCAGCCCGGCCAGCCTGAAAGGCAAAGTGGTGTTGTTCGGCATCACCGAGGCCGGCGTTTCCGACATCCGCGCGACGCCGCTTGGGCAGTATCCCGGCCCGCTGATGCACGCGACCTTCATGGCCAATGTGCTGGGCGGGCATGGATTGCAGGAACTGGGCGTTGTCTCGATGGCGGGCGTCATTTTTCTGGCTTTGGCCGCCGCCCTCGCCATCATGCGTATTCGTCGGATATGGCTGCGCGCCGCGCTCTATGCCGGTTTGGCCGTCGTCGCCTATTCCGCAGGGCTCCTGCTCTATGTCCAGGCCGGCGTGTGGCTGGAAAGCGCCTATGTGCTGACCGCGCTTGCCGCTTCGGCGATGCTGATTGAAACCAGCTTGTTGTCGCACTCCAAGAAGCACGCCGAAAAACTGCGCACGGCGTTTTCAACCTACCTGCCGCCCAGTCTGGTCAGCCGGATTGTCGAGAATCCAGAACAACTCAAACTGGGCGGGGAAAAGAAGGAAATTACCGTGCTGTTTTCTGACATTCGAGGTTTTACCTCGATGTCCGAGGGCGTCTCGGCAGAGCGTCTGGCGGAAATCATGGCGGATTATTTTCAGCCGATGACCGAAGCGATCTTCGACCAGGGCGGAACGCTCGACAAATACATCGGCGACGCGATCATGGCCCTGTTCAACGCCCCGCTGGATCAGCCGGATCACGCCATAGCCGCCTGTCGCGCGGCCATCGCCATGCAGTATGCCCAACTCAGAATCAACCAGGCGATGGGCCGGGTCGGCGCGGCGCCGCTGAAAACCGGCATCGGCATCAATTGCGGGCCCGCCATCGTCGGCAATCTGGGTTCATCGATCCGGTTCAACTACACGGCGATCGGCGATGTGGTGAATCTGGCTTCCCGTTTTGAAAGCGCGACTAAAAAATTGGGCGTGGACATCGTGGCCGGCGAATCCGTATTCCAGCGCGCGAAAGATGTTTTACCTTTCCGCGCGCTGGGCGAGGTGCAGGTCGCGGGCAAGGAGCAGGCGCAACCCGTCTACGAGTTGTGCTGGAAAATGGTGGCCGATCCCTTGACCGGAAAAATCCTGGAATCCCGATCCGCCGAATCGACTCAACCGGCTTCGCTGTACCCAATGGAAAACATGAAAAATGCGTAACTTATTGATTTTATTGACACTTTTCGTTCCGCTCATAGGCTGTGACAGCTTGTTGCCGAAGAAACAGGCCAGCGCGGCCCCGGCCTGGGTGTTGTCGACACCGGCCGACAGCAGGGAATGGTTCTGGGGTGTGGGCGAGGGCCCGGATCTCGACACGGCGAAGCGCGCCGCGTTGAAGGATATCGCCGCCAAGCTGCGGGTCAGTATTTCCGCGCAACTCGAAAGCCAGATCAGCGTCGACAACAACAAGGTCGATCGCAAGGCGCGCACCCGTATTTCCGAAGAAGTGCAAAAAACGGAATTCAACAATTTCGTGGTGGAAAAAACCGCTCAATCGGGGAACGGATTTTTTGCTTTGGTCAAAGTCGATCGCCAGGCATTTATCCGCGATATCAAGCAGAAGCTGGGCAATCTCGATAGCCTCATCCAGCCGGCGGCCGCGGAGCTCGGCAAAAAAACGCCGCTGGAAAAATTCGTGGCGCTGCGCCGCTTGCAGCCCAATCTGGAAAAAGCGACCGGCCATGCTCAGCTACTGACGGGCCTTGAGCCGGGTGCCGCATCGGCGGAGCGTCTGAGTCGTCTGGAGTCGCTGCAACAGCAGGCTCAGAAAGCCGCCACGGATTTGGTATTCCGGGTTCAGGCCGGTTCGAGCGATGGCGATCTTGCCGCGGCAATCACCGCTTTCCTCAACGAGAATGGCATTCGCACGGAAAACACCGCTTCTGGCAGGGGCAATGTCCTCGCAATCGCCAGCAGCAGCCGCTCCGATGCCATCTATGGCAGCAAGTTGGTTAAACTTAAAGTCACGCTGAGCGTGCAGGACGATCACGGGCGCGCAGTGACCAGTCGCGATTTCGAGGTATCCGGGTCTTCCTCATACGACTACGCGGGCGCCCGGCAAAGCGCCACTCAAAAACTGGGTGCGGCACTGCGGGATGTCGGTCCGATCAAGGGTTTGGGGTTTACTGATTAATCGGTTGATGTGTCCATGGGGAAAATTATGCGGGAAAGAACCAGGTGCGGGCGGCATGTCCGCGCGCTAGCGCTATCGGGTCTGGTAGTTTTGAGCGGTTGCGCAGGCACGGGCGGTTCGCTGTCTGAATACACCAATGAGGCCACGCTTGCTTCCGCCGCCCGCATGCCGACCGAGGCCGACCTTGCCAGGCAGGGGCGCGCCAAGGTCGTGGTATTCGATATGGAAGACAACAATCTGAGCAAGGCCCGGCATGCCCAGGCCGGCAGCTTTTTGATGCGGGAAATCGAACAGTTGCTGGGCACAAACGGCATCGAAGTGGTGGATCGCAACCTTGCCAATCAACTCAGGGACGAGTTGAAACTGGCCGAGGCGGTCGGCGTCGCCGGCTACGACGGGCCTTCCGTAGCCAACTACGCGGTCAAGCCGGCGATCACCCAGGCGGAATACGATCTGGAAATCAAGCCAGCCACCAGCCAGACCAACAAGAAGGGCAAGACGGTCACCACGCCCGCCAGTTATTCACACAGTGCCAGCGTGAACGTTGTATTGCGGGTTTACGAGGTGCCAAGTTTGCGCCTGATCAAAACGTTGAATGGCCGTGGCGCCAATTCTCACAAGGCCGAAGAAGCCAGCAATAGGGATCTCGCGGTGTCGATGGTGCGGGAGGCGGCTCAGAAGGCCTTGTCTCAGGTCGGCGACGAGTTCCTCGAGCAGTTTTCCCACAAGGGTTACATCCTTGGCAGACGCGACAAGGGAAGCAAGTCGATATTCAAACTATCCATCGGTGCCGACCAGGGCGTGACCGCTGGGAGCAAGGTCACGGTTTTTAATCAAAAACCCAGTTTGCACTCGATTACCAATAAAACCGTTTATGACAAGGTGCCCGTCGTCGAAGGGGTTGTCTTCGGCAACGTCACGGCAATGGAATCGTGGATTATTGCGGACGACGATCGCAAGGCTCAGGGCGTGCTGCTCGGCGATCTGGTTGAAGTGACCCGCAAGGGGTCGCTCTGGCAAAAAGTTTTGAAACCATTGCAGTTTTAGCCACTAAGGAATTTTCGAAATGGGCCCGTATCGCACCATCCTGATCCTGTCATTGTCGCTGTTGAGCGCCTGCAGCATGCTCCCGGAGCGCCACGCCAAACCTGACGCATCCGCCCCCCCCGCCTGGATCAATAACCCGGGTGAGGGCGTGGCGGCTTCGGCCATGTTTCATGTCAGGGGCGCTCAGGCACAGGAAGAGTTGGCCATCACGCGGGCTCGAGACGAATATGCCAAACGTTACGGCGTCATTATCGACAGCGAGCACCTGACTGAAATGCACACGCAAGGCGATCGCACCACCTCGGTTTCCGACAAGGCAATCCAGGAGACGGTCAAGCAGAAGGAGGTCAAGGCGACGGTGAAGGAAAAGTGGAAAGATCCTCAATCCGGCGTCTTATGGATTTGGCTGGTACCAGCTAAGTAGTAGAGAAGAGAGCAGTAACAGAGCGCCCCGGCTGTTGTAGTCATCTTGTTTTTTCGGGGATTCGACACTTATGAAAGTCGCGGTAATTTTTCGGTTTTTTCAATGGAGATCAAAATGAGCACAAAACGTATCGTATTGTTGTCTTCCCTTATGGCTGTCGCGCTCACGGGTTGCTTTGGCGGTAAGGACGCCGTTAAACCAGAACCCGCGAAGATCGCCGAATGCGTCTTCCCGGACTCGCCGAATCAGGCCGCGCCGCTCTGGATTTGCGATGCTCCGGTTGAAGGGGTTGCCGTTTCCGCGGTCGGTTCTTATGAAAAATCCGCCGCCGGCACCGCATTCATGAAAGACCAGGCCGCCGCCGCCGCGCGCGTCAACCTGGCCCAGCAGATGAAGGTGCACGTCACCAACATGATCAAGTCCTATGTCGAGACGACCGGCGCCGCCGCTTCCGAGACCGTGGACAAGGTCAACACCAGCGTGTCCAAGCTGATCACCGCCGAAACCATCGTCGGTTCGCGCGTTTTCCGTAGCGCCACCAGCCCGAACGGTTCCATCTACGTTCTGGTCGGCCTCGATCCTTCCGTCACCAAAGAGGCTACCGAGAAAGTGCTGAAGACCAGCATGAACAACGACAAGGCGCTGTGGCAGCAATTCAAGGCCAAGAAGGGCCAGGAAGAGCTGGCCGAAGAAATCGCCAAAATGAAGGCCATGCAGTAAGGAGTGCAAGATGGCGGAAATCCGAAATACCCAGCTCAGCCGAGGTCTGGCTACGTTCGGTTGTGCGGTGCTGACGATTTCCGCCGCTTCTCCCGCGATTGGCGGGGAAAGTTACCAGGACTGGCTACGCGGCCAGAGCCAGGGCGTGGCTGAAACCAAACAGCAATTCGAGGTTTATCGCAGTGAACAGGATCAGCAGTTCTCCGGTTATCTGAAGAAGCAATGGCAAGAATTCCAGGTATTCCAGGGCAAAGTCCGCGACCCGCGGCCGAAGCCGAAGGTGATCCCGCAAGCGCCTGTTGTCGTGAAAACGCCGCCCAGGGAACCCCCGAGAGCGACGCCCAAACCTCTGGAAGTGCCGAAGCCGTTTGAAGCCCCGAAGCCGTCGGCGACACCGAAACCGGTAGAGCAGCCCAAGCCGGCCCAGCCTCCGAAGCCGGCGGAAATGCCCAAACCGCTGGACATTCCCAAGCCAGCCGAAATTCCGGCGCCCAAACCACCCGTGGTGGTTGCGCCCAGCGTCCCGCCAGTGCCGTTCCCGATACCCGCCAAGCCGGCGGAATTGGCCGCCGACAGCCTGGAACTCAGCTTCTACGGCAACGTCGTCAGCCTGCCTTACGACCCGCAGTGGCGGAACATCCGCGCCAACAAGATCGACCCGGCCGGACTTGCCGCCTACTGGGACAAAATGAGCGTGACCCGAATCGCGCCGACCTTGCAGGCCATCGCCAAGGCACGCCGCGACCTGCGTCTGGATGACTGGGGCCACGCCACGCTATGGCAGGAAGCCGCCAAGGCGATACTGCCCGACCGCCCGACCGAACAGAACCTGCTGCTGTGGCATTGCCTGGTCAAGGCCGGCGTCGATGTTCGCCTCGGCTACAGCGGCCAGGAGGTCTACCTCTTTGTCGCCGTAAAACAGCCGGTCTATGCCGTCAGCTTCATCAAGCTGGGCAAGGGCAATGCCGAACGCACTTACTACGCGCTGCTCAACGCCGATCGAGGCAAAGGCCTGCGTACCTTCAGCACCTATGAATCCAACTATCCCGCTCCCCTGCAATCGCTCGACCTGAAAGGCGCGGCGACCGGCTTCACCAAAGCGGAACCGACGGAGAAAACCGTCAAGTTCGAATACCAAGGGCGTCCGGTGCAAGTCAAACTCGGCTACGACCGCAGGTTGGTGCAATACATGGCCGGCTTTCCGCAAATGGATTTCGACCTTTACTTCTCCACCCAGGCCAGTCCCTCCGCGCGCGAACCGCTGTTGCAGGTGCTGCGCCAGCGCATGCAGGGCATGTCGCCGGAAGAGTCGGTCAACTTCCTGCTCGCCTTCGTGCAGAAAGGTTTCGACTACAAGACCGATCAGGATCAGTTCGGCTATGAAAAATACTTCTTCGTCGAGGAAGCGCTCTACTACCCCTACTCGGACTGCGAAGACCGCTCCGCCCTGTTCTCCTGGCTGGTGCGGGAACTGGTCGGCCTGAAGACGGTAGGCCTGCATTACCCCGGCCACATGACCACGGCGGTTGCCGTTCCCAACCCGCATGGCAACTGGTCGAGCGTCGATTGGCAGGGAGAGCGTTATGTCATCGCCGACCCCACCTATATCAACGCCAGCATCGGCATGGCCATGCCCAGCTACGCCAATATCAAACCGCTGCGGGTTATTCCCGCCAGATAGCTTTCAGGAGGCCACATGCTCGAATCGCTTGCATTTGCACTGGTAAAAACATTCATCTCCTTCATGTTCGAGCAGCATCTCGAGCACATGCAATCGGTTCGGGTCGAAGGCGCTCCCGGCTGGTATTACCAGCAAACCCGCAATCACATCTGCGATTCCGGTTTCGCGCGCGGCGGGCTCGAAGCGGTCGAAATCTCCAAGGCCGACGCCCGCAAGCAGATGGTCATCCGGCTCAACAAAGCGCTGGAAATCGTGGTCTACGAAAACTTCCGCGACAAATCCGACCCGACCGAGCGCGCCCTGGTCGAACGTTTCAAGCAGGATGAAAACCTGCCCGTATTCGTGGAAAGCGCGGTTATCTACGAAAACATCGAATACAAGGAAAAGCAGTCGACCGCCTACGCGCGGGTCTGCATTCCCAAGGAAAGACTCCAGTCGTATCAGGAAGAGCGGGTCGGCAAACTGAAAAAAGCCGTCACCTTGCACCACCGCGACCGCGCTTTCGACGCACTGGACAGCGAAATAAGCGCCCAGCCGAAATAACGGTCGGGGCCGAGCAGCGCCCCGCCCCGCTCAATAGCGTTTTTCGGCCGGATCGTTAAGGATGCCGTCGCCATAGCCCCATTGGTTGTGGAACGGCGGCAAGCGGCCGGTCAGGCTTTCCAGCAGGATCAATTCTTCATCCGAGTGGTTGATGACTTGCGCCGGCTCCATCCGGTCTCGGAACACCCAGCGCGGCGATTCGTGGTGCGTCGTCCGCAACATTTCGGCCGCGCCCGGCGCATCGACCGGGCCGATGCGCGCATGGCCATAACAGAGGCAGAGATAAGACCGGTCGGGCTCGCTTTCCATATAGATGCCGGTGCCGCGTATGCCGGCCACGGCGGTGACGGTGCTCAGATTGCGTTCGCCCTTTTCGAATACCGACAGCAATTTGCCGGCCAGCAGCTTGATCGAAGCGGCCCGGTTCGGTGTTTTCGCGTCGTTGGCGCCGAGAATCAAATGGCTGTTCGAGCGCAACAAATAAGCATCGGCGCCGACCACGAAGACCAGCAAGGTCTTCGGACCGGTTAGCACGGTAAGCGGCAGCGTCGGCACATCGCCCACTTTGAGCGATTTGCCGTTGAACGTCGCCTCGCCTTCCAGCCGAAAAATGCCCTGCCTGCGTTGCGGCCCGCTGCCGGCCGCGAGCGCCTGACGTACCAGACCGGCGAGACCGAGGCCGGCCAGCGCGCCGGCGGCGAGAAGCTTGAGCAGATTGCGGCGCGGGATGGGCGTGGCGGGATGTTGAGCGGGCATGGGTCGGTTTCCGGGGCGGGTTGAGTCCTGAGCATGAAGTTTGCCCGAATCGGCTTGCGCTCGGCGGCATCCGGTAGCGGGGCCGGCTGGCCTACAATTCCGGCCGGATTTTGAAACGATGTAAGTCTGTTCGACCAACCTGGGGCAGCCAAGGCTATGCAACTGAAACGGATCGTATTGGGTGTGACCGGCGGCGTGGCCGCCTACAAGGCCGCCGAACTGGCGCGCTTGCTGGTGAAAGAGGGCATCGATGTTCAGGTCGTGTGCACGTCGGCGGCGCGGCATTTTGTCGGCCCGGCCACGTTCCAGGCGTTGACCGGACATCCGGTGTTCACCGATCTGTGGGACGAGCGGGTCGATAACGGCATGGCGCATATCGACCTGAGCCGGGGCGCGGATGCCATCGTGGTGGCGCCGGCTTCCGCCGACTTTCTCGCCAAACTGGCGCAGGGCCGGGCCGACGATCTGCTCTCGACACTATGCCTGGCGCGCGATTGCCCGCTGCTGGTGGCGCCGGCGATGAACCGGCAGATGTGGGAAAGCCCGGCGACGCAACGCAATGCGGCGCAACTGCTGCTCGATGGCGTCAGCCTGATCGGGCCGGACAGCGGCGAGCAGGCCTGCGGCGAAACCGGTTTCGGCCGCATGCTGGAGGCGGAGGCGCTGGTCGAGGCCATCGTCGCGCGCTTCCAGCCCAAGCAATTGAACGGACTCAAGGTGCTGGTCACCGCCGGGCCGACCTTCGAGGCCATCGACGCGGTGCGTGGCATCACCAATCCCAGTTCCGGCCGCATGGGTTACGCGGTGGCGCGGGCGGCGCTGGAAGCCGGCGCGGAAGTGACGTTGATCACCGGGCGGACCTGTCTGACGCCGCCGCGCGAGGCTCGCGTCATCAACATCCTGGGCGCGCAGCAGATGCTGACGGAGGTCGAAAAAGAGGCCGACGCCACAGACATTTTCATCAGCGTCGCGGCGGTGGCCGACTATTACGTGCTGAATCCAAGCGAACAGAAGATCAAGAAGGACGCCCACATCCTGACCCTGGAGCTGGCGCCGAACCCGGACATCCTGGCCAATATCAGCAGCCGGCCGAAACCGCCGTTCTGTGTCGGTTTCGCCGCCGAAAGCGAGAACATGGAGGAATACGCCGAACTGAAACGCCGCCGCAAACATCTGCCGCTGATCGTCGCCAACGACGTTCGTGAGGCGGTCGGCGCCGAGGATGTGCAGTTGATTCTGCTCGACGAGGCTGGCCGCCATGTACTGGAAAAAGCCGACAAACTCACCCAGGCGCGCCGGCTGATCACGCATGTCGCCCAGCTTTACAACACGCATTACCAGTAACTTTTACGGAACCCCTATGCAAGTCGATCTCAAAATTCTGGACGAACGCGTCCGCGCGCAACTTCCCCATTACGCCACGCCGGGCAGCGCCGGCCTCGATCTGCGCGCCTGTCTGGACGAGGCGGTAAGCCTGAATCCGGGCGAGACCAAGCTGATCCCGACCGGGCTGGCGCTGCATCTGGCCGATGCCGGCTATGCCGCGATGATCCTGCCGCGCTCGGGTTTGGGCCATAAGCATGGCGTCGTGCTGGGCAATCTGGTCGGGCTGATCGACTCCGATTACCAGGGCCAGTTGATGGTGTCGATGTGGAATCGGGGCCATGAAGCTTTTGTCATCCAGCCGTTCGAGCGCATCGCGCAGATGGTCATCGTGCCGGTGGTTCAGGCGCAGTTCAACATCGTGGACGACTTCGACGCCAGCCATCGCGGCGAAGGCGGTTTCGGCAGCACCGGCAAACACTGAACGGCCAGCCGCGCCGGGCCTGACAAAGAAACCCCGTCTACACCGGCTGCGTCGATGCCCGACGACGCGGCGCGCTACCGGGCAAACCCAGCCCGCGCCGATGTCGCCCGGCAGCCAAGACCCCTCCGGTAGAATGTGGCAGTTCATTTTTCGAGCCCATCATGTCCGCCCTCAAAAACGATACCTTCCTCCGCGCCCTGCTGCGCCAGCCGACCGAATACACGCCGACCTGGCTGATGCGCCAGGCAGGCCGCTACTTGCCCGAATACTGCGCCACGCGCGCCCGCGCCGGCAGCTTCCTGAATCTGTGCAAATCGCCCTCGCTGGCGACGGAAGTCACCCTGCAACCGCTGGCGCGCTACAACCTGGACGCGGCGATTCTGTTCTCCGACATCCTCACCGTGCCCGACGCGATGGGCCTGGGCCTGTATTTCGCCGAGGGCGAAGGCCCCAAATTCGAGCGGCCGCTGCGTGAGGAATGGGCCATCCGCGACCTGCAAGCGCCGAATCCGCACGACCATCTGCGCTATGTGATCGACGCGGTGGCGGAAATCCGCAAGGCGCTGGATGGCTCGGTGCCGCTGATCGGCTTCTCCGGCAGCCCGTTCACGCTGTCCTGCTACATGATCGAGGGCCAGGGCAGCGACAGCTACACCCAAGTCAAGAAGATGATGTACGGCCGGCCCGACCTGATGCATCACATTCTGGAAGTGACCACGCGCGCGGTCATCGATTACCTGAATGCGCAGATCGAAGCCGGCGCGCAGGCGGTGATGGTGTTCGATTCCTGGGGCGGCATGCTGTCGCAAGCGGCCTATCTGGAATTCTCCCTGCCCTACATGGCTCGCATCATGGCCGCGCTGACGCGGGAACGCGATGGCCGCACCGTGCCGCGCATCGTGTTCACCAAGGGCGGCGGGCTGTGGCTGGAAAAAATCGCGGCTTGCGGTTGCGACGCGGTCGGCCTGGACTGGACGATAGATATCGGCGATGCCCGTCGCCGTGTTGGCGACAGGGCTGGACACCAAGGGGTTGCGCTGCAAGGCAATATGGACCCGAGCATATTGCTCACCACGCCGGAAGCCGTGGCGAAGGAAGCCGAGCAGGTTCTAGCCAGCTACGGCCACGGTTCCGGCCATATCTTCAACCTGGGCCACGGCATTTCGCAGTTCACGCCACCGGAAAATGTGTCCGTGCTGGTGGAAACGGTGCGCGAGAAAAGCCGGGCGTTCCACGTCTAGATTCCGCCGAGCGCGGAGCGCGCAACCTCAAAGATTGAGCAGGATTTCCCGTTCCTGCGGCGAAGGTTCGAAACCGCGCGTTTCGTAATGCTGGAAGATCGCCTCGACGACCTGTTCCGGTTCGTCGATGACCCGGATCAAATCCATGTCCTCCGGGTTGATCATGCCCTCGCCGACCAGACGGTCGCGGAACCAATCGACCAGGCCGCCCCAGAAGCTGGATTGCACCAGAATGATGGGAATGCGCCGGGTCTTGCCGGTTTGCACCAAGGTCAGCGCTTCCATCAACTCGTCCAGCGTGCCGAAGCCGCCCGGCATCACCACGTATGCGCTGGCGAATTTGACGAACATCACCTTGCGCGCGAAGAAGTGGCGGAAGGTCTGGCTGACGTCCTGATACGGGTTGGTGTGTTGCTCATGCGGCAGCTGGATGTTGAGGCCGACGCTGGGCGACTTGCCGAAGAACGCGCCCTTGTTGGCGGCTTCCATCACGCCCGGGCCGCCGCCGGAAATCACCGCGAAGCCCGCGTCCGACAATTTTCGGGCGATGATCTCGGTCAGCATGTAATAGGCCGAATCGGGCGGCGTGCGCGCGCTGCCGAAGATGCTCACCGCCGGCCGGATCGGCGCCAGCCGCTCGGTCGCTTCGACGAACTCGGACATGATCTCGAACATGCGCCACGACTCGCGCGCGGACAGCCGGGCTTCCTGGCCGCCGCCAGGATCGAACAGATTGGGAAGTTTGGGTTTGCTCATGGCTGTGCCAGGTGATGGAAAGCGCCCGGATTCTATCCCGCCATGGCGCGAGGAAAAGCGCGCGGCAATTGCTCTGGCGGACACATTCTTATAATCGGCCGTCGGTAAAATAGGCCAGGACTCCACTCAAGCAGAAGGGAAAAACGATGCTTGCCACACGGCTTTTCGTTCGTCCGACGGCTCGCTTTGCCAGCAAGCGCCGTCCGCTCTACCGCATCCAGACAACCTGCCTCGCAATGGCCTTGATGATTGGCGTCGCGCCCGTTTCAAACGCCAGCGCGCTGATCAATGGCGATGTCGTGAAGGGCGCCATATCGACCGCGGGCGACATGGAGACCTATACCTTCAGCGCCAAGGAAGGCGAGCATTTCGATCTCCGCATTGTCGATACCGGCAAGAGCGCTTTTCACCCGTTGATCGCCTTGTATGGACCGACCGGCGCCTACATCGACAGCGGCCATGGCTATGACGTGGGCGCGATAAGCCACCAGGCCAAAGCAAACGGCGTTTATCGAATCGTGGTGTCCGATGGCACTTCCGACAAGTCCCAGGTCGGCGGCTACCTGATTCACTTTGCCCTGGTTCCCGGCGCCAATGAGGACGGTGTGCTGGTCAACGGCGAAGCGAGGCAGGGCGCGATCGATTTGGGCGACATCGACTCCTACACCTTTAGCGCCAACATCGGCGAAACCGTCAATCTACGCATCGCCGACACCGGCAAAAACAACTTTTATCCATTGATCGCGCTTTATGGGCCGAGCGGCGCTTATATCGACAGCGGCCATGGTTATGACGTGGGCGCGATTGCTTACAAGGTCAAAACCCAGGGTGTGCATACCGTTCTGGTATCCGATGGCACCAGCGACAAATCGCAGACCGGCAGCTACAAGCTTTCCCTGTTGAAAATTGGCGGCGAAAGCGGCGAGCCTGAAAGCAAGCAGCCCATTGCCACGCCCGCTCCGGCTAACGAGCCCGCCCCCGCCCAGGATGTTGCGCCGAAGGAAACCATGGCGCCGCCAGCCTGGAATGGCGGCACCTGGCAAACGGTGGATTACGACGGCTGCGACGGCTTCGACCTGAAAAAACACAAATCTCCGGAACCCCTGAGCGAGTACTGCGACCAGGACATGGCCGGCAAGGTGGCGGTCTGCCAGCTCAGCGGCTGCGTCTACAAGGACGCCACGCCGAAACAATGCCGCAACGGCGACCGCCCGGGCCGCATGTACGTCTGCGCACCGAACTGAAGTTGCGCGACAAACGGCACGCCGACCATCGGCGTGCCGTTTGTTTTTGCGCCCATTGCGCGAGCCGTTGATTCGACCCAGCCAAAGCGGGCTTAATCTAGCCCCGCGCTTTGCGCGAACTCTCCCGACTTTCGATGGATACGGCCCATGTCGCACACCCTCTTGCTGGTGGACGGTTCGTCCTACCTTTACCGCGCTTTCCACGCCCTGCCCGATCTGCGCAATCCGCAAGGCCAGCCAACCGGGGCGATGTATGGCGTCATCAACATGCTCAAGCGCTTGCGCAAGGATTACCCCACGGCTTATGCCGCCTGCGTTTTCGACGCCAAGGGCAAAACCTTCCGCGATGACTGGTTTCCCGAATACAAGGCCAATCGCCCATCGATGCCGGACGAGCTGGCCTGCCAGATCGCGCCACTGCATGAGGCGGTGCGAGCGCTGGGCTGGCCGTTGTTGATGATCGACGGCGTCGAGGCGGACGACGTCATCGGCACCCTGACCCGGCAAGCAGAGGAAGCCGGCATGCAGGCGGTGGTCTCCACCGGCGACAAGGATCTGGCGCAACTGGTCACCAGCCAGGTTCGCCTGATCAACACGATGACCAACGAGGTGCTCGACGAAGCCGGCGTGCTGGCCAAGTTCGGCGTGCCGCCGGCGCGCATCGTCGATTACCTGACGTTGATCGGCGACACGGTGGATAACGTGCCCGGCGTGTCCAAGGTCGGGCCGAAGACGGCGGTCAAATGGCTGGCCGAATACGGCGATCTTGACGCGCTGATCGCGCGCGCCGGCGAGGTCAAGGGCGCGGTCGGCGAAAACCTGCGCAATGCGCTGGATTGGCTGCCGATGGGGCGCAAGCTGATTACGGTGAAGACCGATGTGGCGCTGGATTTGCATCCCAACGACCTCGGTTGGGGCGCGGAAGACCGCGAAAAACTGGCCGAGTTGTTCGAGAAGTATGGTTTTCGAACCTGGTTGCGGGAGGTTTCGCTCCCCTCCCCCGCAAGCGGGGGAGGGGCTGGGGGAGAGGGGACGAGCGCTACTCAAGCGTTTTCTCCAGATCAACCGCTGCTCCCTCTCCCCAGCCCTCCCCCGCTTGCGGGGGAGGGGGCAATAACCCCGCGCCATTACGAAACCATCCTCAATGAGACCGCGCTGACGCACTGGCTGGACAAACTCGCCGCCGCCGACCTGATCTGCCTCGACACCGAAACCACCAGCCTCGACCCGATGGCGGCGAAACTGGTCGGCATGTCGTTTTCGATCAGCCCGGGCGAAGCGGCCTACCTGCCGCTGGCGCACCACTATGCCGGCGCGCCGACGCAACTTGCGCTCGAAGCCACGCTCGCTCGGCTGAAACCGCTGCTGGAAGACGCCAACAAGGCGAAGGTCGGCCAGAACCTGAAATACGACTGGCATGTGCTGATGAACCACGGCATCGACCTGCAGGGCATCGCGCATGACACATTGCTGCAAAGCTATGTGCTGGAAGCGCACGAACGCCACGACATGGACACGCTGGCGGCGCGCCATCTGGGCGAGAAGACCATCAAGTACGAGGAGGTTTGCGGCAAGGGCGCCGGCCAGATCGGCTTCGATCAGGTCGCGGTCGAACACGCCAGCGCCTACGCCGCCGAGGACGCCGACATCACGTTGCGCCTGCACCGGAACATGCACTCGGCGCTGCTGGCGGAGCCGAAGCTGGAATCGGTTTACCGCGCTATCGAAATGCCGCTGTTGCCGATCCTGTGTCGCATCGAGCGCACCGGCGTCAAGCTCGACGCCGAGCTGCTGCGCGCCCATTCCGGCACGCTGGCGCTGGAGATGATGCAACTGGAAGCCCGCGCGCATCAGGCCGCCGGCCAGCCGTTCAACCTGAATTCGCCCAAGCAACTGGGCGAGATTCTGTTCAACCAACTCGGCCTGAAACCGAAGAAAAAAACACCGGGCGGCGCGCCCTCGACCAATGAAGATGCGCTGCAGGAACTCGCCCTCGATCACCCGCTGCCCAAGCTGATCCTCGACTACCGCGGCCTGGCCAAGCTGAAATCGACCTACACCGACAAGCTGCCGGGCATGGTCAATCCGCGCACCGGCCGTGTCCACACCACGTATTCGCAAGCCGTGGCGGTGACCGGACGGCTGTCGTCCAACGACCCGAATCTGCAGAATATTCCGGTGCGCAGCATGGAAGGCCGCAAGATCCGCGAGGCGTTCATCGCCGAACCGGGCTGCGTCATCGTCTCCGCCGACTACTCGCAGATCGAGCTGCGCATCATGGCGCACCTGTCCGGCGACGAAAGCCTGCTCAAGGCCTTCGCGATGGACGCCGACATCCACGCCGCCACCGCCGCCGAAGTGCAGGGCGTCGCGCTCGACGCCGTTACGCCGGACATGCGGCGGATGGCGAAGGCGGTGAACTTCGGTCTGATCTACGGCATGTCCGCGTTCGGTTTGAGCGCGCAACTCAATGTCGAACGCAACGTCGCGCAGGCGTACATCGACCGCTATTTCGCCCGTTATCCGGGCGTGCTGGACTACATGAATCGCACCCGCGAGCAAGCCAAAACCGACGGTTACGTGGAAACCCTGTTCGGCCGCCGCCTCTATCTACCCGAGATCCGCGCCAACGGCCCGCGTCGCCAGGGCGCCGAACGCGCCGCGATCAACGCGCCGATGCAGGGCACGGCGGCCGACCTGATCAAGCTGGCGATGATCGCGACACAGGGTTGGCTGGATACGGCCGGCCTACAGTCGAAACTGATCATGCAGGTACACGACGAACTGGTGCTGGAAGTGCCAGAAGCCGAACTGGAAATCGTGCGCGTCGGCCTGCCGGAAAAAATGTGCGGCGTAGCGCGGTTGAATGTGCCGTTGAAAGCGGAAGTCGGCGTCGGCGCGAACTGGGAATCTGCACACTGAGCGCACACTGAGCGCACACTGAGGCAGCGCCTGCATCGGCGCATCGCCAGGCAAGCGCAAGCCTACAGATTCCAGATGGACACCTTCGCGGCATGCAAGAACATCGATCCCGCCAGCCTCGACACAGCGTCCGGCCTCCTGACCACAGCACCGATCTTCTACGACAACTTCGCCGACCTGACCACACCAGCCATCCGGTCTGGTCGGCTGGGCGGTTCGTCGCAAACGGGGTTGATCCCACGATCAACCGCGCAAGCCGCCCCCGGGCGGCTTTTTGTTTTTCGATCTATAGCGACGGGGCAGCTTAATGCCGGCGGCAAGCCAGGGCCGATCCGACTAGAATCGAATCAACTCACCGAGGTTATTCCCATGCGCACACCCGCTTTCCTGCTCGCCAGCGTTCTGTTCATCAGCCCGGCATTCGTTGGCAACGCCTTCGCCGCCGACACTGCCCCGCGCCTGGAACCCCTGCCTGACCTTCCACCGCCGCCCGGCATGGTCGATCCCGATCTGGAACCGAAAATCACCATCATCAAACGCGGCGATGACCGGGTCGAAGAGTTCCGCGTCAAAGGGCGTCTTTACATGATCAAGGTCACGCCGCCGCACGGCAAACCCTATTACCTGGTCGACCAGCGCGGAGATGGCCAGATGCGCAAGTACGACGATCTGTCGCCGAACTTCCAGGTGCCGCTCTGGGTCATCCACACGTTTTAAGCGCCAGACAAATATTCGGCGCTGGCCCCTTTTCAACCGACGCACCCGCCGATTCAGGGCGTCACATCTATCCGCAATTCCATGATTCCACTCACCATTTCGCGTCCTCCCGCCGCCGCCGGCATGGCCTGGGTAAAGGCGGGCTGGCGCTTGTTCATGCTCGCGCCAGTGCCCTGGACCGGCATGACCGCGCTGGTTTTTCTGGTGTTGATGGCGATAGGCATGGTGCCCTTGATTGGCACGCTGGCCGTGCATGTGCTGTCGCCCTTCATCGTCGCGGGCTATCTGGCCGCGAGCCGGGGCGGCGGCGCCGGCGAGCCGATTTCCTTTATCTACCTGGGCGCCGGCTGGCGTGAAGGTCGCCAATCCTTGCTGACGATCGGTGTGATTTACATGCTGGCCACCCTGCTGATATTCGCGCTGGTCAAGTCGTTTACCGGCGGCGATATGCAGGCGTTGCTGGTGCAATCGCAAACCCCCGCCACCCTCACGCCGGAACAGGCGGAACAAATCCTGGCCACCGCCTTGCCGGCCATGGGCTTGGGTTCGCTGCTGTTCGCCCCGTTGCTGATGGCAACCTGGTTCGCGCCCGGCCTGGCCTTGTTCGAGGCGTTTCCGGCCGGACGCGCCATGTGGTGGAGTTTGTGGGCATGCTGGGTGAACTGGCGTCCAATTCTGGTCTACAGCCTGATTCTGGGCTTGGTCGGCATGGTTGCGTTGATGATTCCGTATGGCCTGGGCTTGCTGGTGTTCCTGCCCTGGACGCTGACTTCAACTTACGCGGCCTATCGGGACATCTTCAGCCCGGCGGCAAAGCCTGAAGGTTTAACCGAGTTGGCGTGAGAAAAGACATGGCCATGCGCTTACGTTTCCTTCTGCTTGGCTGCGCTCTGTTCACCGGGCTTTCAGCGGCGGCGGCGGAAGAACCGGTTTTGTTCGGCGATGCCCTGTACGCCAAATTCCAGCACCCGCGCTGTTTGCAATGCCACCAGTTCAACAGCCGAAAAAACAATGGCCGCGCTTATTCCTCGCATCGCTCGCGCTATCTCTGCGACAACTGCCACACGCCCCGGATCACCGGCCTGGCCAGAGGCGAATGGATGGCGCCGCACGAACGGATGGACTGGACCGGGCTGAGCGCGCGCGATACCTGTCTGATCGCCAAACGCAACATGGGCGTCGGCGACGTCGACAGCAAACTGCTCGAGCACATGCTGCATGATGGCCGCGTCCACTGGGCGCTGGATAACGGCATGACGCCGATGGGGAAATTCCCCGCCGTGCCCGGCGGTTCCGAGGAGTGGGCGCGCGACGTGCGCGCCTGGGCAGCGAGCGGCATGCGTTGTGAGTAAAACGGCGGCCTGAAGGCGCCGACAAAACGGGGAGACAAACGATGGCGATCACCGATTGGCCGGCGGGCGAGCGCCCGCGCGAGAAGTTGCTCGAGCGCGGCGCGGCGGCCTTGTCGGACGCCGAACTGCTGGCCATTTTTCTGCGCGTCGGCATGCCGGGCAAAAGCGCGGTTGACCTGGCGCGCGAGTTGCTCGACCGCTTCGACGGACTCAACCACTTGTTCGCCTCCGATCTGGCCGCCTTCAGCGCCATCCCTGGCATGGGGCCGGCCAAATATGCACAATTGCAGGCCGTGCTTGAAATGGCCAAGCGCGCCTTGAGCGAGGAAATGCGCCAGGGCGATGTCCTCAATTCGCCGCAAACCGTGCGCGATTACCTGCAACTGAAAATGCGCGGCCTCGGCCACGAAGTCTTCATGGTGCTGTTTCTGGACAGCCAGAACCGCGTGCTGGCCGCGCCCGAAATGTTTCGCGGCACGTTGACACAAACCTCGGTTTACCCGCGCGAAGTCGTCAAACAAGCGCTCGCCTGGAATGCCGCCAGCGTCATACTGGCGCACAACCACCCCTCCGGCGTCGCCGAACCGAGCCAGGCCGATCGCTGGCTGACCGACCAGCTGAAAGCCGCGCTGGGCCTGGTCGATGTGAAAGTACTCGACCACTTCATCGTCGCCGGAAAAGAAGGTTTATCGTTCGCCGAACGCGGTTGGCTTTGACCGCCGCCATGCCGCTGTGATATAAACGTCGGCTTTCCGATTCAGCCATTTTAAGAGGTAATCGCTCATGGCACGTGTATGTCAGGTCACCGGCAAGAAGCCGATGGTGGGGAACAATGTGTCCCACGCCAACAACAGAACCAAGCGTCGTTTTCTGCCCAACCTCCAATACCGCCGCTTCTGGGTGGAAAGCGAGAACCGTTGGGTGCGTCTACGTCTTTCCAATGCCGGCCTGCGTCTGATCGACAAGAACGGTATCGATGCTGTCCTGGCCGATCTGCGCGCCAGCGGCGTACTCTGATAGGAGCCCATCATGGCTAAAGGCGGACGCGAAAAAATCAAGCTGGAGTCCACTGCGGGCACCGGCCACTTCTACACCACGACCAAGAACAAGAAGACCATGCCCGGCAAGATGGAGATCAGCAAGTTCGATCCCGTCGCGCGCAAGCATGTGGCTTACAAAGAGACCAAGCTGAAGTAATTCGCTCGATCGCAATAAAAAACCCCGCTTCGGCGGGGTTTTTTATTGCCCGTGCCCATGATGCCCACAGCCGATTGCGTCACATCAATCGCGCAAATCCCTGCCGGTCAGCTTGAGGAAAACGTCTTCCAGGTTGGCCGGGCGGTACAGGTAGCGCAGGCCGCTGGTTCGCGGGTTGTTCGCTTCGAGTTCGGCCACCACCTTGTCCGGCGCATCGGTGTAGCAGAACAGGGTTTCGCCGGCTTGTTCGCAGCGCCGGCAGAAGCTGGACGCGCAGTTTTTCCATTCGGCCAGCCCGTCGCCAAAGATTTCCACGACATGCGGCTCGATATGCTCCGCGATCAACTCGCGCGGGCTGCCTCGCACAATGACACGGCCCTGGTCGAGCACGCTGATGACATCGCACAGACGTTCGGCCTCGTCCATGAAATGCGTGGTCAACAACAACGTTTTCCCTTGCGAGATCAGCCGGCGCAGGCCTTGCCAGATCAGATGGCGAGCTTGCGGGTCGAGGCCCGTGGTCGGTTCGTCGAGGAAGATCAGGTCGGGGTCGTTGACCAGCGCGCGCGCCAGGGTCAGCCGCCGTTTCATGCCACCGGACAGGTTGTTGATCGGCGCGTCCGCCTTGCCGGCGAGGCCGGAAAACTCCAGTAGATAGGGAATGCGCGCCTCGATCTCGCGCCCTTTCATGCCGAAATAACGGCCGTAGGTCAGCAGGTTTTCGCGTACCGTGAAATCAGGATCCAGGCTGTCGATCTGCGGCACCACGCCGACTTTGCGCCGGGCCAGCGCGGCTTCGGCCGGCATCGGGTAACCCAGCAAACCGACCGTGCCGGCATCCGCGCCGATCAGCCCGAGCGCCAGGCGCAAGGTGGTGGTCTTACCGGCGCCATTGGGGCCAAGCAAGCCATGGCAGCGGCCGGCTTCGAGTTCCAGATCGAGGCCGTCGACGACGCGGACGCCGCCGTAGGACTTGGTCAGGCCGGTCAGAATCAGGGGCGACATAGTTTCTCAACCCGGGTTTGCAATTCGCGCAGCTTGCCATGAAAAAAGTGTCCGGCGCCCTCGATCTCGATCAGCGGGATGGCGTGCGCGTTGGCGTATTCGCGCGCGGCGTGGAACGGGATCACTTCATCCTCCGTGCCGTGCAGGATCGCGGTCGGGATGTTGTTCGCCTCGAATGCGTACATGGAAACCGCCGGGCCGACCATGATCAGGCGTTCGGCGTGGAGCTCCCGCGCGACCCGATGCTGCACGTAAGCGCCGAAGGAGAAACCCATCAGCGTCCATGCCAGTTGGCCGTAATGGGCGGTGATGGCATCGGCCAGCGCGAGCAGGTCCTCGGTTTCGCCGATGCCGTGGTCGAACTCGCCGGCGCTGTCGCCGACGCCGCGAAAGTTGGGCCGCACCGCGATCAGCCCGCTGGCGAGGGCCGCGCGCGCCAGCGCCCAGGCGACCTTGTTATCCAGGCTGCCGCCTTTCAACGGGTGCGGATGCGCGATCAACGCCAAACCAGCCGGTTTGTTTTCAAACGCGCCGGACGGTTCCTCGATCACCGTCTCGATAGCGCCGACCGGCCCTTTGATACGCAGTTTGTGTAATTTTCGCGCGGAGCCCGGCATCAAATCTTCAACCGTTCGACGATCTTGCCGTCGCGCAAATGCGATTCGACGATTTCGTCGATATCCGCCGCATCGACGTAGGTGTACCAGACCGCATCCGGGTAAACCACGCAGACGGGGCCCTCATCGCAGCGGTCGAAGCAGCCGGCGCGGTTGACCCGGCAGTTGCCCTCCTTGCCATGCAGGCCGAGCTTTTTCGCCTTCTTTTTGGCGTGCTCGAACATCGCCTCGGCGTCGTGATCGGCGCAGCAGGCGGCGCCGTCCTCGCGCTGGTTGAGGCAGAAAAACAGGTGGTGTTTGAAATGGCTCATGGCGGGTTTGGATTCAAAGTTCGTGGTTAGAGTTCGGAGGACTTGGCGCAAGAACCCTTGGCCTTTTCGACCGGGTACTTGGCGGCATTGATGGCCAGTTTGGCTTCGGCCGCTTTGAGCAGGTCGATCTCCAGGCAATTGGCCAGACTGACCAGATAGATCAGCACGTCGGCCATTTCCTGGCGCACCGCTTCGTGCTTGTCCGGCGGCAGATTCAGGCTCTGTTCCGGCGTCAGCCACTGGAACGGTTCCAGCAACTCGGCCGCTTCGACAATGAGCGCGGCGGTCAGATTCTTCGGCGTGTGATAGAGCTGCCAATCGCGCTCGCGGCCGAATTCACGCACGGCGACGGCAAGTTGTTCGAGGGTGGCGAGGGACATGATGCGGCCTGAAAAACGGAGCGGCAGGCAGTTTATCAAGCGGCCCGGGCGGCTAGCCACGAAATGTGCAGGTTGTGCGCACGCGGCTCGCCGGACCCCGACGCCCACAGCCGTATGCATCCCGCCATCCGGATCGGGGCGATTTGCGAACAGGTTTCCGGGACAAATTCGCGATTGGCCTCAAGATTCGTTGTGCCGAGCCGAAAAATACCCCTATCTGTCGAATCGATCGGGCCTTGCTCCACCATGAACGCTGATACCCACAACCGCGCACAAACCGCCCCCGTCTCGCGCCAGACGCCGATGACCTGGGGTTTGCTGGCCGTCTGGCTCATTTACAGCGCCACGGCGCTGGGCTGGCATCTGGCCAATGATCCGTTTCTTTCTCAATACATTTGCGGGGTGAAATGACATGGCGAATTCCAGTTTGGACAATAACGAAAGCATTCTGCAGCCCGGCCGAGCGGCGGCGGACCGGTTGATGGCCGGCACCCTGGTTTTTCTGTTGCTCGTTTCTCTCGCTGTGGCCGCCTTCAATGGCACCTGGGGTGTCGCGCTGACGGTGGGCGTTCCGGCCTTGCTGGCGCCTTATGCGCTCTATCGCATGGCCCCGGGCAGCCTGACCTCGCGCATTGCCATGGCCAGCGCGTTCATGATCTTCTGTGCGCTGCTGATTCAACAGACCCGGGGCATGATCGAGGCGCACTTTGGCATCTTCGCGTTGCTTGCCTTCCTGCTTTATTACCGCGATTGGCGCCCTCTGGTGGTTGCCGCAGCGGTCATCGCGGTGCATCACCTGGCCTTCAACTACATGCAGGCGGCCGGGCTGGGCGTTTATGTGCTGCTCAGCGGCCCGAATCTGGCCGTCATCCTGCTGCATGCGGCTTATGTGGTCGTGGAGACCGCCATGCTGGTTTACATGGCCAGCAGCCTGCGCCGCGAGGCCGTTGAAAGCGCGCAGGTCGCCAGTCTGGCCGAGCGCATCGGCCAGGGCGATCTCACCACCTTGGCGGACACGCAATCCCTGGCCGGATTACCCTTGCTCGCAAAGGTGAGCGAAATGCAGGTGCACTTGGCGAACACGATAGGCGGCGTCAATCGCCAGGCCGAGTTGATAACCCGGACGGCGAAGGAGATGACGGTAAGTTCGCGCCAGGTCGACGATGCCATGGGGCAGCAAAGCGAAGCGACCCAAACGATAGCCGCGACCATCGAACAATTAACGGTGTCCATTCAACATCTTTCGGACAGCGCCAACGAGGCCCAGCGCCTGGCCGAACAGAGCGGTTCCTCGTCGGAAACCAGCGCGCAAGTGGTGAAATCCGCCACTAAAGAGATCAACAGCATCGCCGAAGCCATCGGCAACCTGGCCGATAGCATGGATCGCCTGGGCGGCCAGTTCGACAGCGTGGCCAACGTAGTGGGCCTGATCAAGGACATCGCCGACCAGACCAACCTGCTGGCACTGAATGCCGCCATCGAGGCGGCCCGGGCCGGGGAACAGGGACGCGGCTTCGCCGTGGTGGCGGACGAGGTGCGCAAGCTGGCGGAACGCACCCGTCAGGCCACGGAAGAAATCAGCACCACCATGCAGGACATGCAGGCCAGCAAGGACTCCGCCATTTCCGGCATCTCCGTCGCGGTTAGCAAGGCGGGCAGCGGCGTTCAGTTGGCCGACAAGGCGGGTTCCGCCATCGACTCGATGAGCCGGGACGTGCTGCGCGTCAAGGAAGTCATCATGGGCATCTCCCATGGCATGCGCGAACAGACCATCGCCACAACCGACATTGCGCGCAGCGTCGAGCAGGTATCGGCCATGGCGCAGACCAGCAGCCAAGCGGTAAAAACCGTCATGCAGGAAACTGACGGCCTGAATCAGATCGCAAATGCGCTGGCCTCATCGGTGGTGCGCTTCCGTCTGACTTGAGGTTGCCTTGAAATCGTCCTGACATTCCCCGGCAGCCCATGCGCGGGGGGCGCCGGATTCAGCCGATACCACGTCGGCAGAACGGAATATGGCGACCTCCCGAACCAATCGGCCAATCGCCGCGGCCAGGTTCGACTACCCCACGCCCGCTTCAACGCATGAAGTTGAAACCTTCGCCCTCGGATCCGAGCCAGGGATTCGGGCGTTTCTCATGCCCGGCGGGCGGGCTTGGCGGTGGCGCCGCCGGCGGCGGTGGCGGATCGGGCTTGTCGACCTGGGGCGGCGGCGGCGCGGGTGGCGGCTCGCTCGGTTCGACCGGCGCCGGCTTGACCAGGGGCTTGCCAGGCGGCTTCTGCTTGTCACTCGCGGCTTTGGTCGCTGTCTGTGTCGACTTCGCGCTCTCCGCTGAAACGGGCGGGGTCGGCGCGTTGGCGGGAGTCGGCAGCGGGGCGCCCGGTGGCGGCAAGGCGCTCGCTTTGGGCGGCGAGCCCAAGGGAGCGGTTGCTTCCGCGTCGAAAGTGGCGACGAGTTCTTTCCAGCCGGGTTCCGGTTTTTCGTTGCCGAGTATCAGCGGGCGCAACGCGGGTTCCATGTCTTTCACGATCTGCACCGCGATTGCGCTGGTGAAGTGGAAAGCACCGGCCGCTTCGCCGGGCACGAACACGGTCATGACGCCGAAGAAACGCGAGCCCAGATAGAACGCGAAAGTCGCGGTGCGGTTCATGACTTTCGACTCGATGACCGTGCCATTGGCGGCATAGACCTCCAGGCGATGATCGCCGGTACCGGTCTTGCCGCCGATCGGCAACGCCGTGCCATCGTCCAACGCGAATACCCCGCGCAGTCGGCGCGCCGTGCCTTCATTGACAACATTGGCGAGGGCCTGTTTCACCACGGTTGCGATTTCGGTCGGGAAGATGCGCTCGGCTGCTTGCCGTTTGCGTTTCAGCATCGTGTGGTACGGCGTGCCGGCGGCGAATTCGATACGGGTCAGCGTGACTGGCGCGAGTTTCTCGCCATCGTTGGCGATGACGCCCATCAGCTCGGCCAGGGCCGCGGGCCGGTCGGCCGAGGAGCCGATGGCCGTGGCATAGGACGGCACCAGACTGCCGAACGGATAGCCCAGTCGCCGCCAGCGTTTATGCAGTTCCTGGAACGCCTCGATTTCCAGACGCGACAGGATGCGGATGTCTTGCGCGTTCTTGTGGCTGGTGTTGATCAGCCAGTCGTACACCTCGATGCGCTGATTGGCGCTGGCATCGACGATCTCGCTCCAGCCGGCGGACGGATGCGCGCGCAGATAGCCGACCAGCCAGAGTTCGAGCGGGTGTATCTGGGCGATATAGCCGCGATCGGAGAGGTCGAATTTATCCGGGCCGTAGGTATCGAACAGATACTGGAAATCGCCCTCGTCAAAAGCGGCCGGATTGTTCATGCGGCTCTTGATGAACGAGGTGAATGTGCTGATGTCGGCCTTGGGGTCGAGATAGCGATAGACCGCCGCCAGCCGTTTCGGATTGGCGGTCAGATGGTTGAGCAGCGCGGAGGCGGCTTCTTCCGGCTTCAGACCCTTGTATTTCTTGATGAAACGGGCCAGATAGGACTTGCCTTCCTTATCGGCGAACTGCTTCAGATAGACGTCGCGGCGCGGGTCTTCCGGGTCGGCCAGAATCTGCGCGGCGCCTTTCGGGTCGCGGTAGATGAAGTGGCGCACGATGTCGCGCATCAGACGAATGAAAGGCAGGTTGACCGAATTGCGCGTCGCCTCCCACATGTCCATGACCTTGTGATCGTCATCGTGGTGGAAGTTGGAAAAACGATGCACGCCGCCGCCGGTGAAGAACGATTCCGCCGGGCTGGCCGAATAGGTGCGCGACATCGCCGCTTCCAGCATCGGCGTCAGCGTTTTGTCCTCCGCGTTGGCCAGATACTGCACCACCCACTGCATCAGCAGATCCTTGTCCGCCACCTTCAGCTTGTACAGATTGGCTCGGCTCAGATTCGAATATTTGCCGTGCAATTCGGTGACCAGTTGCAGGTAGGTGATCAGCGTGCGCAGCTTGGCCGAAGAGCCCATGTCCAGCTTGGCGCCCTTGTTGATGTCGAACGGCTGGTTCAGGTTGTCGGCCTGCACCCGCAGCAGCGCGCCATCGTCGGTGTTTTCGTACAGCGTGAAGCTGTAGATCGGTTTCGCCAGGTCGTTGCCCTGTTCCAGCAGGTAATGACCGTACAGGCCGGCGGCTTCGACCACGACCGGGTCGCTCAGGCGGCGCAGGAACGACGCGACCGCGCGCTGCGTCGGCGCGTGCAAGGTGGCGCTGGCGGAGACATCGAGACGATCCAGGTCATACAGGCGAGACACGCCCAGCCGGCCGGACAATTCGGCGCGCAGCGAATTGGTCGCCTTGTTCTCGACGTACTGGCCATCGATCTTCTTCTTGCCATTGCTGTGAAAGGCGATGTGCTCACGAATGGCGGCATCGCGGAAGGCGGGCGAGATGACTTTGGCCGCGGCCAGCAGGCGCAGGTGCGTGTCAGCCGCCGCGTTGAGCAGTTGACGGCCACCGAGCAGGTAATACGAGGGTTTGCGCTGCGAGATCAATAAAGCGAGCACATGTTTGAAGGCGCGCGCCGCTTCGGGACTTGGGCGCGGCGTTTTGAGCAAGCGGTTGACGCGGTCGAAATCGAGTCCGAACCAGGCATACAGGCCATCGCCGACACCGTTGACCTCGCCGAAACCCGGCGCCGCCGCGAGTGGCACGGTGTTCAGGTAATCCAGCACGATGCGGCGCCGGTTATCGCGCGTGTCCTCGCCATCCAGGTAAGCGCGCAACGAGGCCGAGGCCATCTGGCGTAGCTTATCGCTGGCGGTCATGGTCAGGCCGTCGGGCGAATGGCGGTATTTCTCGATCTGGGTCGCCAAAGTGGAGCCGCCCGGCACATTGCGCGACGGGTCGATGGCCTGCAACGCTTTTTCCAGCACGGCCTGGCCGAGCCGATCCCATTCCACCGCCGGGTTGCGTTGCGGATGATTGGGGTCGAGCAGCTCGCGGTTTTCGATGAACAGCAGCGTGTTCGCGATCACCGCCGGCACCGCGTCGAAGTCGGCGTAAGAATGGCTGGGATGCGGGCTGTCGAACATCACATCGCCGCGACAATCGTGCAGGGTCAACCCGGCGACCGATTTTTCCTTGTACGGCATGAACAGACCGAAATCGTCGATGCGCGCCATATCCGGCGAGACCCGCGCCTGTTGGGTGACCTCAAAACCCTGTTCTTTCAATCGCTTGACGAATTCCGGCAAGCCGACATAACCCAGACGAATGTCATACGGGCCGGCGACCGGCGTGCGCAGGCTGGCGTTCTCGCCGGCTTCGCTCTGGAACGTCAACCGTTTGCCATAACCGGCCAGAACCATGGCCTGGAATGGCGAGGCGATCAGTTCATAGGCCGCCACCACCGCGCCGGCCAGAATCAGGAAAAACAAAAACACCCACAGCCAGAAATGGCGCTTGGGTTTTTTCGGCGGTAATTTCTCTTCGTCCGGGGTGGGGATCTTCGAATCAGCCATGGTTGTTATGGTTGGTGGAGCACGCTCGCGGGGCGCATTAGGGAATGTCGGTTGTGGCGCAAGGCGGGATTCATACCGTGCCTGGCGGGTGTTCCAACCAGTCGCGCGGGCGCAGGAAGTCGCTGTACAAGCGCGCTTCCTCGCTGCCGGGTTCGGGGTGCCAATCGTAGCGCCACTTCACGATCGGCGGCATCGACATCAGGATCGATTCGGTGCGGCCGCCGGATTGCAGGCCGAACAAGGTGCCGCGGTCGAAAACCAGATTGAATTCGACATAACGGCCGCGCCGATAGGCCTGGAAATCGCGTTCGCGTTCGCCATAGGGCATATCGGCGCGGCGTTCCAGGATCGGCGCATAAGCGGCCAGGAAGTGGTCGCCGACCGATTCGATCAGGTTGAAACATGGCTCGAAACCGCCGGCGGACAGGTCATCGAAGAAAATGCCGCCGATGCCACGCGGCTCGTTGCGATGCTTGAGGAAGAAATACTCATCGCACCATTGTTTGAAGCGCGGGTAATAGCTGGTGTCGAACGGATCGAGCGAACGCTTGCACATGGAGTGGAAGTGGGTCGCGTCCGCCTCGAAGCCATAATAGGGGGTCAGATCCATGCCGCCGCCGAACCACCAGACCGGCGCTTCGCCCGGTTTTTCCGCGACGAAGAAACGCACGTTCATGTGCGAAGTCGGCGCGTAAGGATTGCGCGGGTGCATGACCAGCGAAACCCCCATCGCCTGCCAACGCCGGCCGGCCAGTTCCGGCCTATGCGCGGAAGCCGAGAGCGGCAACTTGTCGCCCTTCACATGCGAGAAATTGACCCCGCCACGCTCCAGCACATTGCCCTCTTCGACCAGACAGGACAAACCACCGCCGCCTTCCGGCCGCTCCCAGCCATCGCGCCGGAAAGTCCGGCCGTCGATCTGCTGCATGCGTTCGACGATGAGTTGTTGTAGTTGAAGGAGGAATTCTTTGACGCGGTCGGTGTTCATTTTTGCGGCCAACTGAAAGTTGCCGGATTTTAGCTGGATTCGCGCGCGCACCCGCGTTCGACTCGATATCCGCGCCTACTTCCGATACCGATAAAGCGCCACGCACAACCCGGCGCCGATGGCATACAGCAACCAGGTCTCGGAAACCGCATAGGGAAACAACATCAAGGCGATCCCGATCCACTTGGGCTTCGCCAGCGCGGTTTTGTTGCCATAACGGTAAGCCGCATAACCGGTTATTCCAAACAGAATGAGGCCAAACAGATAAGCCGGGCTCGGCAGCACGAGCCCCAGGGACGAGAGGCTGTTCAGAGCGTCCATTGCACTTTCGATAGATGGGCATTGCCCGGATTGGACCGCGCGAAAGCCGGAAAAGAATAAGGCCACTCTCGGTGGTGGCCTAAGCATTTGATGCTATTTGGAGGCGCGTGCCGGAGTCGAACCGACCTACACGGATTTGCAATCCGGTGCATAACCGCTTTGCTAACGCGCCGCGATGAAATCGCTGATCTGAAACGAAAAGGGGAAAGCTGTATGGCTTTCCCCGGAATTTTTGGAGCGGGAAACGAGACTCGAACTCGCGACATCTACCTTGGCAAGGTAGTGCTCTACCAACTGAGCTATTCCCGCATCGAAGTGGAGGCGCATTATAAAGGTGGAACTTGGCCTGTCAACCGGCGGGCTCGTTTTTTAGCGCTTTCCAGGCCATGTGCAGGTAATGCAGCATGGACCAGAGGGTGAGAAACGCGGCAATGTCCAGCAACCAGCGCCCCAGCCACTGGGTGTTCAGACCCAGCAAGGCGTCATGGTAGAGCAGCAACAGGATCGAGATCATCTGCACGGTGGTCTTTACTTTGCCGATCATGGATACCGCAACCTTGCCCGAGCGGCCGAGTTTGGCCATCCACTCGCGTAGCGCGCTGATGGCTATTTCCCGGCCGATGATGATGAGCGACGCGGCGATGCCGGCACGCTGCAGGTCCACCAGCACGATCAGCGCGGCGGCGACCATCAGCTTGTCGGCGACCGGGTCGAGGAAAGCGCCGAAAGCCGACATCTGATTCAGGCGTCGGGCGAGCCAACCGTCCAGCCAATCGGTGATCGCCGCGAGCGCGAAGATCGCCGTGGCGTAGAGATTGATGGAATGCTTGGGCAGCCAGCCATCGGGCAGGTAGAACACCGCCACAAACAGCGGGATCAGCAGGATGCGCAGCCAGGTCAGGCTGTTGGGCAAATTGAACGGCATCAATGCAATTCTCGATAAATTCGTTCGGCCAGTTCGCGGCTGATGCCTTCGACCTGGGCCAGTTCTTCGACTCCGGCATCGACTACACCACGTAGTCCACCGAAGGTTTGAAGCAATTTCTGACGCCGTTTGCCGCCTATGCCGGCGATATCCTGCAGGCTGGACTGGGTGCGCGCCTTGGCGCGTTTCGCCCGATGCCCGGTGATGGCGAATCGGTGCGCTTCGTCGCGTACCTGCTGAATCAGATGCAGGGCCGGGTGATCCGAGGCCAAGCGCAACGGCTCCACCTCGCCGGGCAAAAACAACTGCTCCATGCCCGCTTTGCGCTCCACGCCTTTCGCCACGCCGACCATCGGCAGGTTGCCCATGCCCAGTTCCGTCAGCACATCGACCGCCATGTGCAACTGCCCCTTGCCGCCATCGATCAAGAGCAGATCGGGCAATTTGCCTTCACCCTCCGCGATCTTGCCGTAGCGGCGCTCAAGTGCGTTGCGCATCGCGGCGTAGTCGTCGCCGGGGGTGATGCCGGTGACATTGTAGCGGCGATATTCCGACGACTGCATCGCGCCATGATCGAATACCACTGCGGACACGACGGTCGCTTCGCCCATCGTATGGCTGACGTCGAAACACTCGATGCGGGCGATACCCTCCTCGCCCAAGGCTTCGTTCAGCGCGGCCAGCCGATTGGCCTGGTTTTCGCGCAACCCTTCGCGCGTGGCCAGCGCCAGTTCCGCGTTCTTGCGCGCCATTTCGAGCCAGATGCGGCGCTCTTCCTGCGGATGCGTGACGATGTTGACGCGCCGACCGGCTTGTTCGGACAGCCATTCGGCCAGGCCTTCGACTTCGCACTCCAGCACCAGGGTAGCGGGAATCGGTCGGCCGACGTAGTGCTGGCCGGCGAAGGCTTCCAGCAGCGTCGGCAGATCAACGCCTTCGACGTGGGACGGGAAGAACGATCTCCCGCCCAGGCTACGGCCGCCGCGCACCATGCCGAGATAGACGCAAGCGACGCCACCCCGGATGACGCCGGCGATGATGTCCGCATCCTGATTCGAACGGCTTTCGACGAACTGGCGCGCGCGCACCGCCGACAGCGCCTGAATCTGATCGCGGAACACGGCGGCCTGTTCGAAGCGAAGTTCGGCGGCCGCGGCTTCCATGCGGACGGAGATTTCGCCGATCACCTCGTTGTCCTTGCCGTTGAGAAACATCTCCGCCATTGCGGCATCGCGGGCGTAATCGGCGTCGCTGACCTTGCCGACGCAGGGCGCGCTGCAACGGCGAATCTGGAACAGCAGACACGGCCGCGAGCGGTTGCTGAACACGCTGTCTTCGCAGGTGCGCAGGCGGAACACCTTCTGCAGGATCTGGATGCTTTCGCGCACAGCCAGCGAGTTCGGGAACGGGCCGAAGGTGCGATGTTGCTTGTCCGGCGTGCCGCGAAAAAACGCCAGGCGCGGAAATCGCCCGGGGTCGAGCGCTTCACAGTGTTTCGCGCCAGTCTCGGGCGCTTTTCCCTCTCCCCCAACCCCTCCCCCGCACGCGGGGGAGGGGAGCGAAGCGCCCCCCGTCGCCGGGGAGGAAACAGGTCGGGCATGGCCGGTCAGTTGCAGATAGGGATAGGACTTGTCGTCCCGGAACAGGATGTTGTACTTCGGCGCCAGACTCTTGATCAGGTTGTTTTCCAGCAGCAGCGCTTCCGCCTCGGTGCGCGTGACGGTGGTCTGAATTTCCTGGATGCGCGCCACCATGTGGGCGATGCGCGGCGACAGGTCGGATTTTCGCGCTCCGCCCGACCTCTGAAAGTAGCTGGAGACGCGCTTCTTCAGATCGCGCGCCTTGCCGACGTAGAGCACCGCGCCGGCTTCGCCCAGCATGCGATACACCCCCGGCAGGTTGGGCAGGCCGGCCAGGAAGGTTTTGTGATCGAAACGAGGTTGTTCGGCGGCGTCCACAGCCCGGGTTCAGTCTTCCTCGTCGAGCAACTGGCCGGCGATGGCCCAGTTTTCGTCCGGCAGTTCCTCGAAGGCGATATAGGTGTAACGCTTCGGTTTCAGCGCGTGGCGTTCCAGCGTGTCGGTGATTTCCTCGGCGATCTTTTTCTTCTGGTCGCGGCTCAAGGTGCCGGCGAGTTTGATGGTGACGACGGGCATGTTTACTCCTGTTGATCGGAAGCGAGTGTGTCGGAAGCAATGTGGGCGAAAACGGCGCGGAACATGTCCGGCGTCAGCCGCCGCGTCTGCGTGTTGTAGCGGCTGCAATGATAGGAGTCGTACAACGGCTGGCCATTCGGCAGGGCATGGCGGACATCATGGCCGAAGACATAGTCCTTGGCCTTGAGTCCGAACGCGCGCAGCACGGCGCTGTGGGCGATCTGGCCGAGCGCCAGTATCGCCGTGCCGGCCGGCAGTTCGACCAGCTCCTGTTTCAGATAGTCGTTGCAACGCACGATCTCGCCGGTTTCCGGCTTGTTCTCCGGCGGCACGCATTTGACCGCGTTGGTGATGCGGCAGCCGATCAGTTGCAGGCCATCGTCCGCCGCGACGGAAACCGGCCGGCTGGCATAGCCGAAGGCATGCAGGGTTTCGTACAGCAGGATGCCGGCATGGTCGCCGGTGAACGGGCGGCCGGTCCTGTTGGCGCCGTGGAAGCCGGGCGCCAAGCCGACGATCAACAGGCGCGGCCGTGCAGCGCCGGGTTCCAGATCGCCGAATGGCGGCACAGGCCGGCAGAAATAGCCGGAATGTTTCGCCCGACCTGCGTCGAGAAATTCGGCCAGGCGCGGGCAGGCGCGGCAGTCGGTCGTGAAGCGCATGACTCAGTGCAATTGCGCCGGCGGCGCGTCCTGCAATTCTTCCGGCAGTTCCGCGTGGACGTTTTCGCCATCCGGACTGGGAAACAACGGTGCGCCGCAGTCGTCGCAATATTCAACCGGCATGCGCGTGTTGAGGATAAGCACCTCGCCGATGCCGGTGCTCTTCAACAAGGCTTCGATTTCCCCGCCGAGGTCGGTGTTTTCATCGTCATCGCCGAGCAGCGGCCAGGTTACGCCATGCACCACCTCATCCGAACCGACGCGCAGAAAACTGATGCGCCACTCTTCCAGGCCATGCTCGTAATAAGGCGCGGCAATCGCGCGCAGCCTGTTGGCGGGCAGTTCGAACAAGTTCTGCAAATAGGACACCGCGGCTTTCAGCGCGAACGGCCGGGTTTCCTGGTCGGCATGGCGCCAGGCGGCGAAATAAGCATCGGGCGTCAGCACTTCGTAACTGCAGCCGGTGAGCAGACTCTGGAAATTCGGCCCGCCTTGCTCGCGCCAGTTGACCAATGCGGCGGCGCGCCCGCCTTCGACTTCGTTCCAGCGGAATACCGGCCGGCCGGACGGCACTTGCACGGCGGCGACCAGATAACGCACATCGGAGACGAACATCTGGCTTTCCGGCAGTTGCCGGCTGTCGATTTTCAGATCCTTGCCTGTGGCGGCGGCCTGCCAGAGCGTATCGGCAAACGCCCAGGTATCGGCATAGCCTTGCGGCAACTGGTCCGGGCTGAACAGGTAATCGGCGAAACAGACCTGAGCTTCGGCGCCGAGGACGTGTGCGCAAAGCTGCGCCCGCAGCGCATCCAGCACCGGCTTGGCGATGCTTTGGGTTGGAATGGCATAGCGCGACCACGCCAACACCGGCAGCGCGACCAGCAAGTACGAGCTGTCCTGTCCATGCCCCACTTCGCAGGCCGCCTCGATCAGATCGGCAAGTTCGTCATAGGCGCGGCTGTTCGTCTCGCGCAGGCGATCCAGCGCCTGGTTGAGCGCATCCTCATCGGCGGCCTTGAGCAGCTTTTCGATCAGGGCGCTCATTTCCGCATCCAGCCAGACGTCTTCCAGACGGCTGCCGGAATCGGCCAGTCCTTGCGCCAGCCAGGCCAGACGTTCCGCGTCGCGGGAGAGACGGTGGCGACCATACAGGCGGCGACGTTTCATGGTGATTCCTTATGAAAATTAGAGATGGCCCAACTCGGCCTGTAGCGTGACGTGGCGTATGCCATGTTCGTGATCGAGGCGGGTACGGCTGGTCCGCAGAATGCGATCCCAGTCGTCGAAGCTGTCCAGTTCCAGATGCGCGGAGAGCGCGATCTGGCCGGAGGACAGCGTCCAGATATGCAAATCGTGGACGCGCCGGACGCCGGGAATTTCGCCCAGATCGAGCGCGACATTTTCCAGGCTGACCTGTGCCGGCACGCCTTCCATCAGCACATGAATGCTCTCGGCCAGCAAGCGCCAGGCGGAGACCAGGATCAGGCCGGAGACCACCAGGGACAGGATCGGGTCGATCGGCATATAACCGGTCGCCCAGATCACCGCACCGGCGACCAGCGCCGCGACCGAGCCGAGCAGATCGCCCAGCACATGCATCAGGGCGGCGCGCGTGTTGAGGCTGTCGCCGCCGTGATGCAGCAGCCAGGCCACGGCAAGGTTGACCAGCAGGCCGACGAACGCCACCCCCATCACGGTGCCGCCCATCACCGGTTGCGGGTCGGCCAGGCGGTCGATGGCTTCGACGACGATGAACACGATCAAGCCCAGCATCAACAGACTGTTGAACAAGGCGGCGAGGATTTCCAGCCGCACCAGGCCGTAGGTGTGCGTGTTGGACGGCGGCTTGTGCGCCAGCCAGGCGGCGAGCGCGGCCAGACCCAATGCGGTGGAGTCGGTCACCATATGGCCGGCGTCGGACAGCAGCGCCAGCGAGCCGGACCAGAAGCCGGCCACCACTTCGACCACGGCGAAACCGAGCGTGAAGAACAGCGCCTTGAACAGGGCATCGCCACCGTGGTCGTGGCCGACATGGTGTTGTGCTTGCGTGGTATTGCTGTCGAGCGACAGGACTTTGGCCGGTTCGGTCATCCGATGTTTCCGCAGGTATTGGTCGGGTCCGCCAGCGCCAGTTCGGCATCGACCTGGCCGACGCCGCCGAGATGGTGCAGCGCATCCGTGTAACGCTGGCTTTCATGCAGCGCGATGCGCGAGGGCGGATGCGGCCGGCCATGCATGCGCGCCAGCCGGATCAGCGACATCGGCGCCAGCGGCCATTTCAGCCGCTTCAGCAATTCATCGGCCAGTTCGGGGCGATTGCACACCAGCACCATATCGCAGCCGGCCTGCAACGCCGCCACGGCGCGTTGTCGAATATCGCCGGCCGCGCTGGCGCCTTCCATGACCAGATCGTCGCTGAAGATGACGCCCTCGAAACCCAACTGGCCGCGCAGGATTTCGGTCAGCCATTTGTGCGAGAAACCGGCTGGGTTCGGGTCGACGCGCGAATAAATCACATGCGCCGGCATCACGCCGGCCAGGCCCATATCGATCATCTGGCGGAACGGCAACAGGTCGGCGCATTCGATCTCGGCCAGATTGCGCTCATCGACCGGAATCGCCAGATGCGAATCCGCCGCGACAAAGCCATGGCCGGGAAAATGTTTGCCGACCGCGCTCACACCGGCTTCGTGCAGGCCCAGCACCAGCGTGTGCGCCAGATCGGTCACCGCTTGCGGGTTGCGATGAAACGCGCGATCGCCGATCACGCCGCTATTGCCATAGTCGAGATCGAGCACCGGCGCAAAACTGAAATCGACCCCCGCCGCGCGCAGTTCGGCGCCGATGATGTAACCGGCATCGCGCGCCAGCCGCCGCGCCCGCTGCGGATGCTCGTCCCAGACCTGGCCGATGGCGCGCATCGGCGGAATGGTCGTGAAACCTTCCCGGAAACGCTGTACGCGACCGCCTTCGTGATCGACGCCGATCAACAGATGCGGGCTGCGCAACGCGTGGATTTCCTGGCACAGCGCGGCGAGTTGTTGCGGACTTTCGTAATTGCGCCGGAACAGGATGACACCGCCGACGCTGGGATGCAGCAGACGAACTCGTTCCGCGTCGGTGAGCGCAAAAGCGGCCACATCGGCCATGACAGGGCCTAATGGCAAATGATTTATCGGCATGTGATTCGGCGAGGTCATTCGTGTTCCGCCACCACGAAGGCGACGACGTATTCCAGTTCGTCGGACAGGCTCAGATGGGTCGAAACGATGCCCTTGGCCCGCAGCCAGGCGCTCAATTCCGGAGCATGGACAAAGCCGGGTTTGCCTTCCTTGTTATGCACCACGACGATGGTGCCGAACGAAACCGGCGCGCGCATACCGGTGCCGACCGCTTTCGCGAAGGCCTCCTTGGCGGCGAAACGCTTGGCCAGAAAGTGCTCCTTGTTGGTCGCTTCCGCGTAGTCGCCCCACTCCTCGGGCGCCAGCAGGCGTTCCGCCAGCTTGCCGCCATAGCGCTCGTGCAGGTCGTCCATGCGCTTGACCGCGACGATGTCAGTACCGATGCCGAAGATCATGTTGTGTCCCTTTCGAATTGTGTATGTCTGTCGAGACCATAGTGGTTGAAGGCCAGCGCCATGTAAACCGGAGTTGAAAGCTTACTCGGGCCGCGCTGACACCCGCAAAGCGGCCAACGCCCGCTCGATCGCCGTCTCGGTCAGGTCGTCGTAATCGGCGCGGCTGCTGACGCTGAACGCGCCGGCCATCTCGCTCCAGGCGAAACCGGGGCTCCAGGCTTGCAACGGCGCCTCGCCCTGGCGCGCGCGGGCGATCACGCTGACGCCGGCGGCGTCGTAGATCAGGTTGTAAGGCGTGTCTTGCCGGTGCAGTTGATCGAGCTGAAGCCAGGCGCTGTGCGGATCGGTATGGCGTTGCACGGGCAGCGGATAGCGGGACGACGACGCATGGGCGAATTCCAGGCGCTGCACCGGCAGCGGCCGGGCGCGCACGAAAGTCTGGAAATGCAGATGGTTGACCGACGCATAGGCGCCGTAACTGTTGTAGGCGAGCCCGAAACCGGGAATTGCCGCGCCGGCCCGCCGCGCGACTTGCCAGGCCCAGGCATGCAACTCCTGGCCGAGAAACTGCGGCCTGAGCAGTTCGGGTTCCGGCGCCAGCAAGCCATGCAGGGGCGCGAACGGGAATTTGTTGTACAGCAGGCGCGCCGATTTACCCGCCAGCTCGCCTTGCCAGAGTATTTCCTTGGCCAGGAACGGCTTGTTGAAGTGGAAACCGTTCAGATCGAACGGACGCATGATGCCTTCCACCCGCGCCTCGCTCATGCGCGCCGGGCGCAAGGCGCGCAGCGGATTGAACTGCACTTCCCAGGCGCCGATCTCGCGGCTCGGACTGACTTGCAGATGATCGAATTCATCCGCGTCGAGGCCGAACGCCAGCAGTTTCAGAAACACCATCAGGTCGTCCTCGGGCGCCTCGATCTTTGCGCCGTTGCGCAATGCGGTTTTGAGCGCGGCGGCATGGCCGAGGTGGCGGCGCACCAGCTTTTCGCACAGCGGCCGCCAGAGTTCCGGGTCTTGTGCCGCATTGGCCAGCACCAGAATGTAGACGCCCAATCCGTCATGGCGCGCCAGCATGTCTTCAAGCCCGGCGACGAAACGCTGGCGCAACGCATCCAGGCTGTTGAAAGGCGATGCGCTCAGGCTCATGTCCCGGCTCCGGGGTCAGGCGCAAGCCGCTGCGCGCGTTTCCACAATGGCAGGCTCCAGTCGACCAGATCCAGCGCGGCATCGAGCACATCGAGCCGGCGTATCCAGTCATGCGGCAGCGCCTCCAGGCCATGCCGCGCACCGAACAACTGCCCGGCCAGGCTGGCGGTGGAATCGGAATCGCCACCGTGATTGGCCGCGATGGCCAATACCTCGCGCAGCGATGAGCTACGGCTGTCCGCATAGATGGCGATGGCCAGCGCCTGCTCGCCAACCCAGCCCTGGCCCAGCGCTTCCGGCAACACGCCGGTGAAGGGCCGCACCGCCAGATCCTGGGCGGTTTGCAACAGCGCCAGCACTTCCTCATGCCCGGGCCAGGCGCGGGCCAACTCCTCGGCTTGCCGCAACGCCGCGTGCGGCGATAAACCTTCCAGCAAGCCGCGCACGACAGCCGCCATCAAGCCGGCCGACAAATAGCCGCTGGGGTGGCCGTGCGTGAGCGCGGCAATCCGCATGCCGATCCGGAATGCGCGCGCCGGGCTCATATCCGGCATCAATCCGACCATTCCCGCGCGCATGACGCCGCCGCAGCCCTTGCTGTCGTTGACCGGCTGTTCCGGCGTACCGGCGACGCCCTGGCGCAACGCGCTCATGGAAGTTTTTCCGGGTGCGCGCTGGGCATGTATCGCGGCATGTTTGAGCAGCCTCGACGCTTGATTGCCGCCGCTGGAAACGGGGATTTGCGTCGCCAGCCAATCCAGGTAGGCCAGCCAGACCTGATCGACCACGGCTTGATCCCCGGGCTCGCCGGACAACATGGCGCGGGTCAGGCCTTCCAGCGTGAACAGGCTCATCTGGGTATCGTCGGAAACAACCAGTTCGCCCTGGTGAAAATACGGTTCGCGCAGGCCATTCGGGCCGTGCAGCTTATGGATATTGGTCAGGCTTTCGAATTCCACCGCGTAACCGAAACCGTCGCCCAACGCTCCGCCCAGCAGACAGGCCAGTCGACGCGCCACGGCTTCGTCGTGGGCGGGCGTCACGCCGCGTATGTTCTGGACGTGGATTTCCTGTTCGCTGGTGTGGATCGCGCCCGGGCGTGCCTTGCGTACCAGCCTGATCGCCTCGGCGGCGGGCATGCCCAGTTCGACCAGCAAGCGCGCGGCGACCGTGCCCGAGCGGCCGAGGCCGACCCGGCAATGAATGACGACCTTGCCGCCGCGGCGCAGGAATCTACGCAAACGCACGCCGGCATAGATCCAGCGCCGCTCAAATTGCCAACCCGGCGCGGCCATATCGGGGATAGGCAAGTGATACCAATCGAGGCCGGCGGCTTCGGCCATTTCGCCCAGATCGCGGACATTCAGCAGGTTGAATTCATGCTCCTCCAGCAGGGTGACCAGGGCCTGAGCGCCCCAGGCGCGCACACTGCCAAGATCGGTAGGCAAATCACGCGACCAGAGGCCGTCCGACGACATGGGATCGCTCTTGCCGGGGCAGAAGGTCACGCCCAACGCTCCCTGGCCGCAGTGGACGTCGCCCAGCGAAATCGTGGCGATCGGCAGCGCCCCAAGCGGAGAAGGTGTGTTCATGCGTGTGTCATCCCTGAATACCGAACCGCATATTTTTATGCGTTGTAGCCTAAATTCGGCGCCAGCCATTTTTCCGCCGTGGCCATGGCTTTTGCGTCGCTACCCCAGCCCTTGCGCCGCGCGTAATCGGCGACCTGATCGCGGTCGATCTTGGCGACGGCGAAATAGCGCGCGTCCGGGTGGCTGAAATAGAAGCCGGAGACCGAGGCGGCGGGCCACATGGCGTAGCTTTCGGTGAGCGCCACGCCGGTTGCCGACGTGGCATCGAGCAGATCGAACAGCGCGCCTTTTTCCGAGTGCTCCGGGCAGGCCGGATAACCCGGCGCCGGGCGGATGCCGCGATATTTCTCTTCGATCAGATCGGCCACGTTGATCGTTTCGTCGGCGGCCGGGGTTGCCTCATACGCCCAGAACTCGCGCCGCACGCGCTGGTGCATGCGTTCGGCGAAGGCTTCCGCCAGGCGGTCGCACAGCGACTTGAACAGAATCGCGTTGTAATCGTCGTGCGCGGCTTCGAACGCCTTGGCGCGCGCGTCCTCGTTGATGCCGGCGGTGACCACGAAACCACCGATATAGTCTTTCACACCGCTGTCTTTCGGGGCGCCGGGTTTTGGTGCAATAAAGTCGGCCAGACACCAGTTCGGCTGGCCGGCCGGCTTCGCCATCTGCTGGCGCAACTGGTGCGCGGTCATCAGGACTTTTTCACGGCTTTCATCGGCATAAATTTCGATGTCGTCGTCATTCACGGTATTGGCCGGGAACAGGCCGACCACGGCGCGCGCCTCGATCCAGTTTTCCTCGATCATCTGTTTCAGCATGGCCTGCGCGTCTGCGAACAGCTTGCGCGCCTCTTCGCCGACCACTTCGTCCTGCAGTATCTTCGGGTAACGGCCATGCAGTTCCCAGGACTGGAAGAACGGCGTCCAGTCGATGTATTCGGCGAGTTCGGCCAGGTCGTAGGCGGTGAAGGTCTGTACGCCCAACTGCCGCGCTACGGGCGGGGTATAAGCCGTCCAATCCGTCTTGAACTTGTTGGCGCGCGCTTCCGCCAGCGTCACCCGTTTGCTCTCGCCGCGCTGGGCCAGATGGCGTTCGCGCACGTCGGCGTAATCGGTCTTCAGCTTGGCGACGAAGTCGGCGGCGAGATCGTCGGAGAGCAGGTTGGAACAGACGCCGACCGCGCGCGAGGCGTCTTTGACGTAGACCGTGGTGCCTTCGTAATGCGGCGCGATCTTGACCGCCGTGTGCGCCAGTGAAGTCGTCGCGCCGCCGATCAGCAGCGGCTGCTTCATGCCGAGACGCTGCATTTCCTTGGCGATGTGGCTCATCTCTTCCAGCGACGGCGTGATCAGGCCGGACAGGCCGATGATGTCGACGTTCTGCTCGCGCGCGGCGGTCAGAATCTTGTCGGCCGGACACATGACGCCGAGGTCGATGACCTCGTAGTTGTTACAGCCGAGCACGACGCCGACGATGTTCTTGCCGATGTCGTGCACATCGCCCTTCACGGTCGCCATCAGTATCTTGCCCTTGGCGCGCGAACCTTCCGTTTTGGTCGCCTCGATGTACGGCAGCAGATGCGCGACGGCCTGCTTCATCACGCGGGCGGATTTCACCACTTGCGGCAGGAACATCTTGCCGGCGCCGAACAGGTCGCCGACCACGTTCATACCATCCATCAGCGGGCCTTCGATGACCTTCACCGGGTGGTCGAACTTGAGCCGCGCCTCTTCGGTATCTTCCACGATATGGGTGGTGATGCCTTTCACCAGCGCGTGCGTCAGCCGCGCTTCGACCGGCTCGCCGCGCCAGGCCTGCTCTTCGACCGCGTCCTTGACCTTGCCCTTGACCGTTTCGGCGAAGCTGACCAGACGGTCGGCGGCATCCGGATTTCGGTTGAGCACCACGTCTTCCACCAGCTCGCGCAATTCGGCCGGGATCTCGTCGTAGACACCCAGTTGGCCGGCGTTGACGATGCCCATGTCCATGCCGGCCTGAATCGCGTGGTAGAGGAAAACGGTGTGGATCGCCTCGCGCACCGGCTCGTTACCGCGGAACGAGAACGACACGTTGGAGACGCCGCCGGAGACATGCGTGTGCGGTAGGTTCTGGCGCAGCCAGCGCGTCGCCTCAATGAAGTCGACCGCGTAGTTGGCGTG
>NCGJ01000003.1 GCA_002281555.1 Hydrogenophilales bacterium 28-61-23 | reverse complement strand
TCTTGAGATAGGGCTCGGACAGGCCGCCTATGCTGGGCATCGTGGGCCCGACCGAGACCCCGTTCATGCCGTGGCAGTTGTTGCAGGTGCGGGCCAGGTTGTCGATTGGATCGGCCGCCAGTGCCGGCTGGGCAGCCAGCCCAAGGGTCGCCAGGGCAATCAGCAGGTTGTAACGCATTGTCTACTCCTTCGTATTCGAAAACCGTGGACAGCCCACGATTGACTCCAGGGTGCGGATAGTAGGAATGAGCCAGCCCTCACTTCCTTGATGGGTATCAGTTTTTTTCTATATCAGGATGTCCTAATCCGGCTCTGTCCGGCACTTTCGCGGCATTTGACCGAGTCTGTCGATGCCCCATTTCGCCGCAATGGTTCGGCCAGAAAACAAAAAAGCGGCCGTAGCCGCTTGGTGATTTGACTGAACGAAGCCGTTCAGGTTGAAGTGGGCGAGGCCCGGTGGCTGGCGACCCGACTGTCGTGCTCGAGCCACTTCCTGATGCGCTGTGCGTCGCCTATCCGGCCCCACTTGCCGATCGAGTCGAGCAACACAATGATGACTTTCTGTTCCCTGATCTTGGTCTGCATCACCAGGCAATGCCCGGCTTCGTTGATGAAACCGGTTTTGGAAACGCCGATATCCCAGTCTTCGTTGCGGGTCAGGCTGTTGGTGTTGTTGAAGGCCATGTGGCGCTGCACCGAGCGGGAAACTCTGTGTACCTTGCCGTTCTCGCGGACGCGCACCACTTTCGTGCCGGGAAAAGAGACGTCATAGGTGCCGGTACTGCTTATCTCGCGGATCAGCGGATAGCGATAAGCCGCATCCACCATCTTGGCCAAATCCGCCGCCGTTGCGCGGTTGCCGCTATTGAGGCCGGTGCCGTCGAGGAAGCGCGTATCCGCCATGCCGATCTGGCGCGCTTTGCGATTCATCGCCGCGACGAACGCTTCGCGTCCGCCCGGATAGGCGCGAGACAAAGCCGCCGCCGCGCGGTTTTCCGATGCGATCAAAGCCAGATGCAACAATTCCGCGCGTGTCAGTTTTGTGCCCAACGCCAGCCGGGAACCCGTGCCTTTGAGTCGATCCACGTCGTCATTGCCGACAATGATTTCCTCGTCCAGAGCCAAACCCGCATCGAGCGTCACCATGGCCGTCATCAGTTTGGTGATGGAGGCAATCGCGGTGGGGACATCGATGTTCTTGGCATAAAGGGCTTCGCCACTTTTCTGATCCAGAACCAGGGCGGCGGAAGCGTGCAGATCAAGTTCGTTGCCTTGCAAGGTGTCCGCGGAGACGCCGCGCATCGCCCTCAAAGCCGGCTCCGCCGGCTGATCGTAATGAACAACTTTGATGCGTTTGGCTGCTCTGACTTTATGTTTGCCCGACTTCAGCGCGACTTTCTTGGCCTTGGATTTTGTCTTGAACTTGGTCTTCGTGCCCGATTTTGCCTTGGCTTTTGCTTTAACCGCGTTTGCGCGGTTCGAGTGCGATTTCGACTGACTCGCCGCCTGTACTTCCGGAACACTCAATAGCGGTCCGGCCAGGAAGGCCAGCAAGGTCAGAAATATTATTGATCTTTTCAATCTTTCACCCCATTTGGTGCGCTGCTTTTTTACCAGCAATGCTGTGATATTCGGCAATTAAACTGAAATCTTTAGGTTTCACTTTAACTATTTGATCCGGTGATATCAAGGAGCACCGCGACTATTTGCGGCCACCCAGCAAGCCTTCCACCGATTTCATGATGTCCGCTGGCAGCACCACAACTTTAGAGCCATTTGACGCGGCCAGTTCCTTGATTGAAGTGATGTATTTCTCACCCAGCAGGTAAAGCGCGGGCAGTTCCTTGTCCGGAATGGCATCGGTGACCAGACGTATCGCCTCGGCGCTCGCCGTCGCCAGCCTGATTTGCACTTCCGCGTCGCGCTTGGCCGATTCCAGGCGGGCTTCCGCCTCAAGAATGGCCGCCTGTTTGTCGCCCTCGGCACGGGTGACAGTGGCTTTACGCTCTCGTTCGGCGGCGGCCTGCAATTCCATCGACTTCTGCATCGTGCCGGACGGCGAAATATCCTGAATCTCCACCGATTTCAGGGTCAAACCCCAATCCGCCACATCGTCGGCGATGGAAGTCTTCAGCCGCGCCTTGATCTGATCGCGGCTGGAAAGCGCCTGATCCAGATCCATGTCGCCCAGGATCGAGCGCAGCGAGGTTTGCACCAGATTCATCACCGCCATCTGGAAGTTGGTCACCCCATACACCGCGCTTTGGGTATCCGTCACTTTGACGAAGGCGATGGCATTGGTGATCAGCACCGCGTTATCGCGCGTAATCACCTCCTGCTGCGGAATATCCAGAATCATGTCCTTGGTCACCACCTTGTAAGCCACGTTATCGATATACGGCACCAGAATGTGCAGGCCGGGCATCAGCGTCTTCGAATATTTGCCCAGCCGCTCCACCACCCATTCCTCGCCCTGCGGCACGATACGCACGCCTTTCCACAGCGTGACAAACAGAAAAAGAATCAGAAAAATTGAAACGATTTGACCGCCCATGTCGTTCTCCTAGATTTTGATGACTTTGAGAGTTTGCCCAAGCACATCCACCACTCGGGCGCGTTCGCCCGCCGCGATGGGCGCATCGGCCACCACGGGCCAGCGATCCGCGCCCAGCACGGGCCGTTGAAACAGGATTTCGCCTTCGCCCGTTTCCGTCACCGGCCGGGTCATCAGCCCGGAAATGCCCACCACGCCTTCTTTGGCTTGCCCGGCATGGGTGTGATCGGGGGTTTTGAAATACTTCAGCCATATCGCCACCATCGTGGTCGAAGCCACCGCCCAAAGTAATAGCTGAGCGGTAAAGTTCAGCGGCGCAAAAAAAAGGATCAGCCCGGTAATGAGCGCGCCGAGGCCGAACCAGATCAGGAAGAAAGTCGAGACGAACATTTCAAGGGCAACCAGCCCCAGGCCCAGCGCAACCCAATGCCACCACATCAAATCCATGATCCGCTCCCAAAACCGGTTCGCCCGCATTGTGCCCGAAGCGACGGAACACCATGCAAGCGCGCTGGAAGATTGCCGCGTATCAAGAAAACAGCTTGCCTGCGTTCTCGTTCAAAACCGCAGAGGTTATCCTTTGCGGGTAAATGAACGGAACGATGAATTGAAGGAGATTCAATGCCCGTGCTCAAGCCCAGAATGCTTGCAGCGGTAGTTTGTTTTGCCGGCACACTCGCAAGCGCCGGCACAGTTCAGGCCGCCGACGACGCGGCCAAAGCCGCCGGCATCGCCAACGAGATCTGCGCCGGCTGCCATGGCGTCGATGGCAACAGCGTCGCGCCCACCTTTCCCAGACTGGCCGGCCAGCAGAAGGTCTACCTGCTGCGAGAACTGAAGGATTTCAAGAGCGGAAAGCATGTCGATGAAGTGATGAATCCGATCGCAAGTCGTCTGTCCGATGAGGACATGGTCAATCTTGCCGCCTTCTACGCCGCCCAGAAAAGCACGCCGGGTATCGTCACCAACCCCGCGCTGCTGCCACTCGGCAAAGCCCTGTATATGAACGGCAACGCCAAGAGCGACATTCCAGCCTGCTCGAGCTGCCATGAGGAAGACGGCAGCGGCGGCGGCAAATTTCCGCGCGTGGCCGGCCAGCATGTCGAATACACCCTCAATGAATTGCGTCTGTATGCCACCGGCAAGCGCACCAACGGTGCCCGCGTCATGCAGGCCGTCGCCGAGCGGATGAGTGAAGAAGAAACCCGCGCCGTCGCCGAATACATGGCCAGCATGCCTTAAGGAATCGACAAGATGAAACACACCCTGCTCGCACTTTGTCTGTCCACGCTCATTGCGCAACCCGCCGTTGCCGAATTCCACAACCAACCGCACGCGGCCGGCATCGAAACCTACGGCTACCAGTGGAACACGCCAGACCAGGACATGAACCGCGCGCTCGCCCATCCGGCCGACGCAAAAAAAGGCGAAGCCGCCTACAAGATTTGCAAGGGCTGCCACAAAGCCGACGGCTCCGGCCTGGCCGATGCCGACTACCCGCAACTCGCCGGCCAGCACGCCAGCGTGATCATCAAGCAAATCATGGACATCCGCGCCGGCCGCCGCGACAACCCGCGCATGTACCCGTTTTCCGGCGACTGGATCGTCAGCGCCGAAGAAATCGCCGACATCGCCGCCTATCTCAACGCGTTGCCGACGCCAGGCAGCAACGGCAAGGGCAACGGCTACAACCTCGCGCACGGCAAAGCCCTATACGAAAAGGACTGCGCAACATGCCACGGCAAATCCGGCGAAGGCGACGCTGGAAAATTCATCCCCATGGTCGCCGGACAACATTTCATCTATCTCAAACGCGAAACCCGCGAAAGCCGCGACCAGGGCCGCCGCAACGCCAGCCCTGAGATGGTCAAGGCGCTGAAGAGCTACACCGATGCGGATGTCGAGGCGGTTAGCGACTATATGGCGCGGTTGAGTGTGGCGGGGAAGCGCTGATCGCACCTGTCCGATGTTCTGGTTTAGCCGGAAACCGTGCTCAACCACGATTTTTCGAATTCAGAGGTAATCCAGTTCACGCTGAGGACGTTCACGGAAAGCGGGAGCTACCCCAAGGAGTTGCTGGTGCTGGGCGCCCGTGAATATCGCCAGACCTTCTTCAAGCCTTGCCGAGTGATTTACCGCATCGTTGAGCGGCGCATTTATGTTTATCTGATCGCGCATGGACGGCGGGACATGCAATCGCTGCTGTCTCGCAGACTGCTGGTGGCTTGATTGGCTTTTACCTGACCAATCCGCACTTCATGGCCGCGTTCAGAGCCGCCGCCAGAAGCAGAAACCCCCGCTGCCTGTTCTGTGTTCCTGTTCTGCTGTTGTTCCTATTTTGATAAGTTCTGCCAGGACTCCGCTGGTTGGCAAGACGCAGACCAGCCTATCGAGCATGCCTTGCGATGGGCCTCAAACGCCTCTTCATGTCGCCCTAATTTGCTTAATGCCAATGCTCTGCCCGCGTAAGGTCTTAGATAGGTCGGATTAAGCCGGATTGCTGCATCGAAATCGCCCAGAGCAGCTTGGACCTCGCCCATATCAAGCCGGGCAGAGCCACGATTATTGTAGGCTTGGCTGAAGCCCGGATTGATGGCGATGGCTTTGTCGTAATCCTTGATGGCATTGGGTACGAATCCATCACGATACAAGGCCAGGCCACGGTTGTAATAAATACGATCCAACCCGGTCACGCCTGGCTTGCCCAAGTTTTTCTCTGCGACAAGCGCAGCCTCGTCCCAGAGCAGATATTTGTGGGAAAAACTTGTAAGACGATCAAACGAGAAAGCAAATAAAGCCAGGCTCAGGATCGCCCCCAACCCGATAGCCGTACGTTTGGGCAGGCGTGCGAATCCCATGGCCGCCAGCAGAAACAGCGGGGGAAACCACAGGTAGCTGCGATACAGCACAAAAATCTCCTGTAAGCGCACGGTAGAAATCTCCGTCGCGAATAGCAGCCAGGGCGCCAACAAGGCCAGACCGACCAGCCCGTGCGCGCGCCCCTTCCACAATAACCAGCCAGCGGCCAACGGGTACAGACAAAACAGCAATAGACTCAGGCCGCTCATCCATGTGAGGGACAAGGCGAAGGGTTCCCGCATGTCCACCGACATCCATCCCACATTGGGCGCTACCCAGAGCAGCAGATATTTGAAGAACAAGCCTGCCTGAGTCAGCACGCTGAGCGGGTAAGCCAATTCAGGCGGCACGGATACGCCCGGGCTTTGCAACATCTCGGGCGCGAATATCTCGTAAGCCGTGCCGATTGCCCCTTTGGCCTGGATGATTACCAGCAGTGCAATCAGCCCCATCACACCGAACAGGGCGATCAATTCTGGCTTGCCAGTCCTTGAACTCAAACCGCTGCGTCGATGCAGCACCAGCAATCCGAGACAAACTGCGGGGGCCATGACCGCATGTTCCTTGGAATAAACCGCCAGAAAATAGAAAACCGCTGCAAGCCATAACCAGCGCCGCGACCCTTGCAGTCCCCACCAGAACGCCAGCCAGGTCAGCAGGCTGAACAACGTCGCCATAACAATCGTGCGCTGAATCAGATAACCGGCCGCATAGACGGCTACGGGGTGGAGCAGGAAAAGCAGTGCGGCCAGAAAAGCAGTCCACTCAGCTTTTAGCCTGTCTTTCCGAGATGAATCCAGATCGGTTAATAAGCGGTACAGAAACGCGTAAAGCGCCAGTCCAGCCATCGCATGTAGAACCAGATTACCCAGACGCAACCAGATCATCTCTGGCCCGATGTGGACAAAAGTCAGGCCGAGCGAGTAATACGCCCACCAGCGCGGTTGAAATTGAACGCCCTGGGCGACGTGTTTTTCCGGATTGCCCGCGAGGAAGTAGTAGATGTCGTCAAAAACAAGGGGGCTGGATAGAAATGTGCCATAGAGCAAAGCGACAAGGCATGCCAACAGAAAGGGGATAACCAGTTTTGGAGTCATGGTGAAAAAGAGCGACCGGTGGGCGGAAACTTGGGAAATCCAAAAGAAAAGCCCCTCCGTAGAGGGGCTGGGAGAGACTGAGCTAGGGGGTGAAAATGGTCAGGCCCCCAATGTTCCGTACTGAAATCAGCAAAGACCCACACCCTGACAGGTGCCGCCTATAGTCCAACTCACCCCGCCAGCGGATGGAGCGGCTTGCAGCGTATAAGTAGGTTCCGGCGTGCTGAAACCTACACCTGTGGCAGTAACCAAGCCGTTCGAAGTAGTTACCGCGCCTACGTTGGCACCAGCCGCATCAGCAATGTCAACAGGAATGCCACTAGACCCTTGATCACAATCGGCGGTACCTCCTGTAGTTATTACACAGGCAGCAACGGCTGTTTTTGCCGCGTCTGCCGCCTGTATCACCTCGGCGAATCTGGCTTTTCTGGTGTAGGTCTGATACTGAGGCACCGCGATCGCCGCCAAAATACCAATAATGGCCACGACGATCAGCAGTTCGATCAAGGTAAAACCGGACTGGCCGGAGCGATTGCGAAGTTGGTTCAGATTGGTCATTTGAGACTCCTTGATTTCAGTTGAACGAAGCGCCGGGACTGGGAGAGGCGCGGCGCAATTACCAAAGCCAGAAACATGCCAACCAACCTCGGGGTACCCATACAAACGCAAGTCATTGTTTTTAATGATATCTAGGCGATCCTCCCAAGCGCCTGCCGCGTCTTGGCCTCATGCCGCCTGCCGTTTTTTGTCACCCCGCCTGCCGCTGAGTGACCACTATGTCGACCCTGTCAGGCAGCGAGAATGCTTGAGAGCAAGCGCGAGCGTGGTGTAGCGAACGGGTTGACGACCGTGACGCCTCGCCAGGTAAAGCCATTCTGCAAATCTTCACTGAGCAGCAAGCGGCAATGGCTTTCTGCTGCGATGGACAATATCAGCGCATCCCATATCTGCAAGCCATGATCGGCGGCCAGATCCAGCGCAGATTGAAAGGCGGTCCATGACGAATCGGCGACCTCGAAGCTATCGGCCCAGCCCAGAATGACTTCGCGCACCTCGGTGGCTTCACGCCTGGCTGTTCCGGTGAGAACCCGGTAAAGCTCGCCCAGCGTTTGTGCCGGAAGCAACACAAGTTCCGCGGGTAATTGCTCGATCAGCGTGATTGCGGCGGTACAACGGGTTTCATCTCCAAGGCCTTCTGCATAGGCCATCACGTTGGTGTCGAGTGCGACTCTCATGGTCAGCCCTCGTAGAGTTCGTCGCGCGTCCAGTTGCGCTCACCACTTGTCTCCTGCTTGCGCAAGCGGTCAACCAACGCCGCTTTCGCCGCACGGCGGCGTACATCCGCAGACTTGGCGGGAGCGATGGTTGCGACAGCTTTCCCCCTCGACAGCACGGTGAATATCTCACCTTGGCCGATATCACGTAACACGCGTGAAAACTGGCGGTTGGCTTCTGCTGCGGTAACGGTTTTCATGAGAACCCCTTGTTTTGTAGTGTTCAGCACTACTTTATTGGGGCGTACTTGTTCTTGTCAATAAGATGTATTTCGCTTAAACGACGCGTGTAATAGGCTCGGACACGATATTAACTGAGCTCAAATCGCCTTCGCCTTCTCTCCGCCCAGCGCCTCCACGACATCGGCCAGCAATTTCGCCACTTCCCCGGTCATCAGCGCGAAGTCGATATCGAATTGCTCGTCGGCGTTGTCGCCTTGTTCACTGTTCTCTTTGAGGATATCGAGAAACGCCAGACGCTTGAGTTGCAGTTGTTCGCTGAGCACGAAGGAAATCCGGTCGTTCCAGGTCAGGCCCAATTTGGTGGCTGTTTTGCCGGCGGCGATGTGTTGCTGGATTTCTTCGCCTTCCAGCGCATGGCGCACGTAGCGCACGGTGGCTTTGCTGTCGTCGGCGGAGCATAGCTCCAGGTCGCGGTCGATGCTGAAGCCGGCCGGGGCCTCGCCGGCCAGGAGCCAGTCGGTCATCGCGGCGCTGGGGGACAGTTCGGTGTGCAGCGTGCGAGCGGGCAGGTCGTCCAGGGTTTTATTCAGGCGTTCGAGCAGTTCCTCGGCTTTCAGCGGCGTCGCGGCATCGACCACCAGCCAGCCATGGACCGGGTCGATCCAGGCCCAGGTCATGCGGCGGCGCACGAAGGCGCGCGGCAGCAGTTCGTCGGTGATCTGTTCCTTGAGTTCGCGCATCTGCTTGCGGCCCAGTTTGTAGCCTTGTTGTTCTTCAAGTTCACTGGCGCGGTCTTTGGCGAACTGGGTGACGATGCTGCCGGGCAGGAGTTTTTGTTCGATGCCGAGCGCAAGCAATATCTGATGATTCAGCACATGCAGCAGACGTTCGTCGCCGCGTGGCGAAACCCAGCCCTGGCTTTCCATGTCCTGATTGCCGCACGGCTGCAGCGCCTGGCGCGACAACTGTTGTTCCAGCTTGGCGAGGTCCAGCGTCCAGTTGGCGGGAAGGCGATAAACGGAGAGGTTTTTGAACCACATGGCAGGCTCGCAAAAAGCTGGCGATTATCCTTGAACAATACGGGCTGTGCCGTCTCACCTGGCCGGTAACTTACGGCTGCTAGAATCGCGCCGCTATTCATTCCCTCAACTCTCCAGAAAGCCCGTACCGTGGATTTACTCATCCTGTTCAAGGCGCTGATTCTCGGCGTGATCGAAGGCCTGACCGAGTTTTTACCCATTTCCAGCACCGGCCACCTGATCCTGGCCGGCGACTTGCTGAACTTCAACGATGAAAAGGGCAAGGTGTTCGAGATTGCCATCCAGACCGGCGCGATCCTTGCGGTGGTGTGGGATTACCGGGTCAAACTGGGCGGCGTGGTGCGGGGGCTGCCGCACGATCCGGCGGCGAGGCGGTTTGTCATGAATCTGTTTATCGCCTTTGTGCCCATCGCCGCGTTGGGTTTGCTGTTCGGCAAGATGATCAAGGCGCATCTGTTTGCGCCGGTGCCGGTGGCGCTGGCCTTCATCGTGGGCGGTCTGGTGATTTACTGGGCCGAGCGGCGTAAACACCTGATCCGCGTGCATGAAGTCGACGATTTGCGCTGGCCGGATGCGCTCAAGCTGGGCCTGGCCCAGTGTTTTGCGCTGATTCCGGGTACCTCGCGCAGCGGCGCGACCATCATTGGCGGGCTGTTCATCGGCTTGTCACGCAAGGCGGCGGCCGAGTTTTCCTTCTTTCTGGCCGTGCCCACGCTCGGTGTCGCGACGGTTTACGACCTGGTCAAACATCGAGATCTGCTCGCTTGGGCCGATTTGCCGATGTTCGCGGTCGGTTTCGTCGCCGCTTTCATTAGCGCCGCGCTGGCGGTGCGCTTGTTCATCCGCTTCGTGGCGACGCACGATTTCACGGTGTTCGTGATTTATCGCATCGTGTTCGGCCTGGTGGTTCTGCTGACTGCTTACACCGGCTTGGTGAACTGGACGGTGCACTGAACGTAGCGAGCCTAGGGCGCGGAACGAGGTAGCGGCGTAGGGCGGGAATCCTTTCCCGCCGATCCACCATCCGAGTGCTTTTGCTTGGGCGGCGTGCCGCCGCGAGGAAGTTCGTCGGCAAGGGACAGCGGAGTCGTTGGCGCTTCAGCGCTTACGAATCCGGCGTCCTCCTTGCGGGGATTGCCGACCTACTTCGGCTTTCAAGCTTCTACGCTCTGCCCCGCCAGACGCTGGATCTCGGCCAGCAACTCTTCTTCCTGATACGGCTTGCCCATGTAAGCGTTGGCGCCGGCATCCAGCGCGTGGCCGCGGTGTTTGTCGGCGGTGCGCGAGGTGATCATGATGATCGGCAGATCGCGCGTCGCCGCGCCGGCGCGGACGTTGCGCACTACTTCGAAGCCGTCCATGCGTGGCATTTCGATATCCAGCAGCATCACGGCCGGCATTTCGTCCTCCAGCATTTCCAGCGCCTCGACGCCATCGCGCGCGGCGCAGACGCGATAGCCTTCGCGTTGCAGGAAGCGGCTGGTGATCTTGCGCACGGTCAACGAATCGTCCACCACCATGATCAGCGGCGCCAATTCGACGATTTCCGGTTCCGGTTCAACCTGCGCCTCGGGCGCGCGTTCGGCCAACTGGAACGGGTTGAGTATCAGGGCGACGCGGCCGTCGCCCAATACCGTCGCGCCGCTGATGCCGACAATCCGCGCGAGCTGGGGGCCGATATTCTTGATTACGGCTTCATAGTTGCCTTCTAGCGCATCGACCCGGACCGCCAGCCGCTGCTCGCCGGCGCGCAAGACCAATATGGTTCGATAGCGGCTATCGCCCGGCTCGGCTTTGCGGCCGACCAGATCGGCCAGCGTGCGCATGGGGAATCGCTCGCCGTTGAGTTCCAGATAGCCGGTTTCGTGCAGCGCCTGGATTTGCTCAACCTTGACTTCGCGCACCAGCGTGACCAGCGACGCGGGCAACGCCCAGGTCTGGCCGCCGGCGCGGGCAAGCACCACCTGGGTCAAGGCCAGCGTCAAGGGCAGGCGGATGGTGAAACGCGTGCCTTTTCCGGTTTCCGTTTCCAGTTTTACCCGCCCGCCGATACCGGCGATTTCGTTCTTCACCACATCGAGGCCGACGCCGCGTCCGGCAATTTCGGTGACCGATTTAGCCGTGGACAGGCCGGAGCGGTACAGCAATTGCTCCAGTTTATCGGGGCCGAGTTCTTCGTCCGCTTGCAACCAGCCGCGCGCTTCGGCCTGCTTGCGCACGGCAGCGACGTCGATGCCGGCGCCGTCATCGGCCAGGGTAATGACGACTTCGTTGCCTTCCTGGCGCGCCGACAGGTGCAGTTCGCCGTATTCGGCCTTGCCGGCGTCGGTGCGTTGTTCCGGTTTTTCAACGCCATGCGCGACGGCATTGCGCACCAGGTGCTCCAGCGGCGCGGCGATCTTGTCGAGCACCGCGCGATCCAGTTCGGTCTGGCCACCGTCCAGTTCCAACTGGGCTTTGCGTCCGGTTTCCTTGGCGGTTTGTCGCACCACACGATGCAGGCGTTCAGCCAGGGTATCGAGCGGCACCATGCGGATATGCATCAGTTCCTGCTGCAAATTGCGCGTCATGCGCGATTGCAACAGCAAGGCGCTGTCGGTTTCGTTCAGACCCGACAGCAGGTTGTCTTGCGCGGCGGCCACGTCGTTGACGCTTTCCGCCATCAATCGGGTCAGTTCCTGCAAACGGGTGAAACGGTCGAATTCGAGCGGATCGAACTGGGATTGATCGACTTGCGACAGGCGCGAATGCATCTGCGACTCGGCCTGGATTTCGAGTTCGCGCAACTGCGAACGCAGCCGGTCGACGTTGGCCGCCAGTTCCTGCGCGGTCTGCTTGTACGACGCCAGCACGTTTTCGATGCGCGCGCGCGCAATGGCGACTTCGCCCGCCTCGTTGAGCAGGGTGTCCATGATGTCCGACTTGAGCCGCAACGACTGGCGCGTGCGCATCTCGGCCTCCAGCCGCGCGGCCGGGATCGCCGGCATGGCGGCCAGGGCGGCGGCGGCGGACTGGTCGGCGACTTCCAGGATGCCGGCGGCTTTATCCACCGGCTTGGCCGCGTCCGATTCGACCGCGTCGGTTTCGGGCACGGCCGGCGCGGCATGGTCCGCGCTCTGTCCCGATTTCAGTTGCTCGGTGATGTCGGTGAAATGGTCGTAAGCGGATTCCAGCGTATCGATGAAACCCGAAGTCGGCGCCTGCTCACCGGCCTCGATGACCTGGGTTTCCATGTGATGCACCGCCTCGCCCAGGCGCATCGCGCCGGCCATGCGCGCGGAGCCTTTCAGGGTATGCAGCGCCCGTTTGAGGGCATCGCGCACTTGATGGTCGGCGGGCGCGCCGCGCCACTGACGCAGTACGGCGCCGATTTTCGGCAGCAGTTCGGTGGCTTCTTCCAGGAAAATCGGCAGCAGTTCCTCGTCCAGTTCGTCGTGCGCCGGGGCGGCTTGAACGGAGGGCGTCTTGATCGGCGCTTGGGTGACGACAAACGTATCGGTCGGCGCGAATTCCTCCGCCTCGAGCGCATCCGGCGGCGCTTCGACTTCGGTCGGCGCGCCCGACAAATCCCGCGCTTGCGTCAGGGCCGCTATTTCGGCCAGCAACGCGGTGACTTCGGGCATGTCGGCGGGAAAGCGCCGGTCGAGTATGCCTGTCACCGCCTGGCCGAGAAGATCGAGCGCCGCATCCAGTTTGGCGACGACTTGCGCCGCTATCGGCACGGTTTTGTCATACCACTGGCTCGCCCAGATTTCGACCTCGTTCGCCGCCTGTGCCAGCGGCATGAAACCGGTGGTGCGTGAAATCCCGGCCAGGGTATGGGCCGCGCGGATGAAGGCTTCCCAGGCGGCCGGGCGTTTGCCATGTCCCATTTCGGCAAGCGCCGCGCCCAGGTCGATCAGACGTTGCGCGGCCTCGTCGGTAAAGATGGCGAACAACTCGGCCGGCAGCCGGGTTGCGCCAATTGCAATCTCAACGTCTGGCTGGCCGATTTGCGCCGGCCCCGTTTCGGCCACGTGGCTGGACTGCCCGGATTCGTCTGTGCCGGCGCTTTGGCCCGACAGGGCCGCCACGCCGGCTTCAGATTTTGGGGGCGGACTCTCCGGCGCGGCCGCCGCGCTTGCTTCTCCACGCAGTCTGCGCGCGGCATTGATCAATGCGCTCGACTCCACTCGCACCTGGCCCTGTTCTTCCAGTGTGGTAACCCAGACGTGGAAGGCATTGCCGGCGCTTTCGAGAAAATCGAGCATTTCCGAGCTGGGCACTTTCTCATCGCGCAGCCAGGTGTTCAGTGTTTGTTCGATTTCCCATGCCGGTTCGGCCAGCTCGGTCAAGCCGACCATGCGGCCGCTGCCCTTGAGGGTGTGGAAACTGCGCCGGATCGAGGTGAACGCCTCGCTGTCATACGGGCTGACATGCAGGCGCGCGGTCTGCGTGGCGACATTGCCGAGCACTTCCTGCGCTTCCTCGATGAAGGTGCTGAGCATTTCCTGATCGACATCCTCGTCCGAGGCGGCGGCCAGACGCACGGCCTCGGCGCTGGGAGCCGGGGCTTCCAGCGCGCTCGACGCGCCTAGGTTCTGCACGGCCTGGATGACCGCTTGCGCGGCATTGCCGGCATCCTTGTTCGCGTCCAGCGCCTTCATCGCCGCGTCGGCCTGGCCGCGCAGCGACGCGTCGCCGACCAGATCGGCATCGCGGGCGAGTTGGCCGAGTTCGGATTTGAGCGCCGCGCGCGCCTCGGCGTCATCGCCTGCGGCGCTCAACTGCTGGACGGATTGTTTGATGCGATCGGTATCGGCCCGAATCTGGGTTTCCACCGAGACTTCCGGCGCGGCGACGACTTCCGGGCGCGCCAGCAGTCCGGCCAGGCTTTGGCTGTTGTCGCGGCCGTGGCGTAGCGCATCCAGGTAAATCCCCAGGGTGGACAGCGCTTCCGCGACCCAATTGAGATTCTCGGGCGCGATGCGGGCATCGGCTTCGGTGAAATGTTCGATGCGTTTGACCGTCTCGCGCACCAGATCGGCCGCGACATCGAGTTGCAGAATATTGAGCGCACCGAGGATCTGTTTCATCAGATTCGGCACCATAGGCAAGCCGGCACGCTCGGCGGCGTCGCGGAAGAAACGATCGAGAATTTCCTCGACCTGATTCAGGTTGGCCTGGATCTCCTGGGTGACCTGGGCAACGACCAGCTTTTCCTGCGCGGCGCGCGAGATTTCGTCCAGCATCGGCACATCCGGAATCGTCGAAGTGTCGAATTTCGGATCGATCGCCGCTTGCAGGCGCATGGCCTGGGTGCCGGCCTGGCTGGCGAACTCCTCGGCCAGCGCCGCGTAGTGCTCTGCGGCGTTCTGGGCCAGCAGCAGCGCGGTCGCCATTTCCAGTTGCAGCGCTTCGTTCTGGGTGGCGTCGGCCTCGCCCGGCAGGCGTTTGGCCACGGCCTGGATCATGCGCGCCAAGGTCTGCATGTGCGGGTTGGGCAAGCGCGATGCCGCTTCGAATAGCGCCAGCGCGGCGTGCTGGAAGGGTTGCAGGCTCTCGGTGCGCGCCGCGCAGTAGCGTATCCAGTGGTCTTTCGCGGCGGCCAGGTTGTCGCGCAACAATGCAAGCTGGGCGCGCGAGCCATCGTCGGCGGCGGTTTCCGCCGCCGGGAAGTAGTGGGCCAGGCTGAATAATTCCTTGGCTTGCACGCTGCGGCCCGTGGGCGAGGCGTCTTGCGCGACGTAAAACAGGACGTCGCGCACCAGACGGTCGGCAAGCTGGCGCGAGCCGTCCATGAGTCGGCGCATTTGCATGTCGATGCGGCCGCACAAGCGCTTCAGCCAGAAGTCGGTCGGCACGCCGCCCCGACGCAGGGCTTCCATCAGGCTGGCCGCGGTCCACCAGAAGGTATATTGGGCCGGCCCCGGCGCCAGTCGTTCGACTTCCTTGACCGCCTCATGCATCTGCATGAGCCCGGACAGCGCATCCTTGTTCTGCAAAAACAGGAGCAGGCCTTTTTGATAATGCGTACGCGCGCTGCGCATGGCGCGGTTGCGCGCGTCATCGTCCAGAGGCAATTCCGGAATTTCGCGGGGCGCGCGCACACTGGTATCCGGGAAGAACAGTTCGCTCGGTGCGGGCGCTTCGGCGCCATAACGTTGCATGACCGCCTGCAAGGTGGCGGCCAATTTCAATTCGGTATGCGGCCCGCCCGCCATCAATTCATCCAGATAGCGTTTCAATGCGGCGATCGCGTTCAGGACGATTTCGCTGGATTCCTTGTTGCGCAGATCGACGCGCGCCATCATCTCGTTCAACAGCCGCTCGGTCTCGTTGGCGACCTGCGCGACCCCTTGCATGTCGACAATCTGGAGCGCGCCATAAACCTGGTGCACATGGGCCGCGGCCGCTTTGAGCGGGTTGGTGTCCTCGCCGTTCCAGCCGGCAAGCGCGGCGCGGGCGGCTTCCAGGGCGTTATCGAGTTCGCCTTTCACCCATGTGAGCGAACCCAGATCAAATTCCGTTTCAACGCTCATGTCGACATTTCCTAAGTGTTATCAGCTCAGTGTTATCTGTTCAGCGATCGCGGCTTACAGTTTGAAGCCGGACACCGATACTTTCAGCTCGTTCGACAGCAGCGCCAGCTCGCCGATCGAACTGGCGCTGCCGCGCGCGGCGGTCGAAGCTTGCCCGGTGACTTCCAGAATCCGGCGCATGTTGCCGGCGATTTTCTCAGCCGTGCCGGCCTGCGCCTGCGTGGTTTCGGAGATGCTTTGAATCAGCCGCGCGAGCTGTTCGGAAACCGACTCGATTTCGGCCAGCGAACTGCCGGCCGCGTCGGAACGCACCGTGCCTTCCACCACGCCCTGAGTCGATGATTCCATCGCGTTGACGGCGTCTTGCGTGTCGCTCTGAATGGTTTTGACAATGGCGCCGATGCGTCGCGTCGCCTTGCCGGAGCGTTCCGCCAGGCGTTGCACCTCTTCCGCCACCACGGTGAAACCGCGCCCGGCTTCGCCCGCCGCCGCGGCCTGAATGGCGGCGTTCAAGGCCAGAATGTTGGTCTGCTCGGTAATCTCGGAAATCAGATCGACGATTTCGCCGATCTCCTGGGAAGACTCGCCCAGGCGTTTGATGCGCTTGGAGGTTTCCTGGATCTGGTCGCGAATGGCATTCATGCCGGCGATGGCGCCGCGCACCGAATCGCCGCCGCGTCGCGCCGTGTCGAGCGACTGGTTGGCGACCCGGGCGGATTCGGCGGCGTTTTGCGAAACCTGGACGATGGAACTCGACATTTCGGTGACCGCCGCAGTGGTTTCACCGATCTGTTGCGATTGCTGTTCGGCGGCGGAAAGCAGTTGCTCGGAGCTCAGGCGGGCATCGGACGTGGTCTGGTTGACTTGCTCCGCTGCGCGGTTGATACCCTGAACCAGCAGGCGCAACTCTTCAATGGCGTAGTTGACCGAATCGGCGATGGCGCCGGTAATGTCCTCCGTCACCGTCGCCTGCACGGTCAGGTCGCCTTCGGCCAGGTCGCCCATCTCATTCAGCAAACGCAGGATGGCGTCCTGGTTGCGCTGATTTTCCAGGGCGGCCTCTTCGGCCCGGCGTTGTGCGGTTTGCACGTTGATCATGCCCAGCATCAACAGCGAGCCGAGCGCCGACAGGCTGAAGACGATCGCCATAACCAGGATCAGATTGCTGCCCATGGTTTGGTAGCGTTCGGTTACGCGCTGGGTCAGCGTCAACAATTGTTCGGATTCATCGAAAATCTCACGCGCCGCGCGTTTGGCTTCGACCAGTTGCGGCATGCTTTTAAGAATGTGGTTGGCCTGTTTTTCGAAACGGCCGAAAACGTCGCCAAGTTCGAGCAGTTTTTCACGCGCATCCGCATCGCCGACCGCCGCCACACCCAATGTGGCGCTGCCTTGTTTCAGGGCATCCAGCACTTCGCGGAAGGTGGTCAAATCCTGGCTGAGCTGGTAAGCGGTTTCCGGGTTGATGACATCGGACGACTGCAAGGCGTTGGCATTCTTGGCCATGCGCTGCGTCCACAAGGCTTGCTGGTTGGCGAAGGCGAGTTGCTTTTTCGAGTCGGCCGGCAACAGCGCGGCAACCTGCTCGGTGAGGTCGAGCAACTCGGTATTGCGTTGATTGATTTCCGTCAGCGCGCGTCCCAGTTCGACCAACATGCCTTGCTGGCTGTTCAGATACTGGATGTCTTTTTTCGAGATATCCCAGCGCTTTTTCAGTTCGGACAGGTCGGCCTGAATGTAGCCGGGCGAGGAGGGCACGCCGGCGCCGCCGTCGATCAGGGTATTGAGACCATCGGCGAAGGCCTGGCGGCTGTCCTCGAGCTGGCCAAAGGCAAATTTGTTGCCCAACACGGCCTGCTGCGCGGTTTTGGTATAGCGCTGCGAAAGCATCTGCAAACTGGTGGCGATTTTGATGTACTCGGCGCGATTGCCGACCTGTACGGTGTTCCAGACGATGGTCAGGGCCGACAGCAACACTGAAACGACCAACGTGACAATCAGCGCTTGCGGCCGTTGCTCGGGTTTGATCCGGCTGACGAAGGGAATCCGATCCGGATCCAGCGATAAGCCGCGGTTGATGACCCGGCCGATGCCCGGGCTTAATTTATCCGCGACTTGTCCGAATATCTTGCCGACAGACATGCTCGGCTTGCTCATCGCCATTGCGACTCCTCTCTAAATTGACCACTGCAAGCAGCATGGACGGGACGGGACATTACTGGCCCGCTTCCAGGAAATCAGGCTGGGCGACCAGTTGTTGCATGCTGATTTCGACCCAGCTCTGCTCATCTCCGGCGCGCCAGTGGGAAATTTCCCAGGGAGCGGTGTTTTCCGGCATGGGCAGCGGACTCAGATCGGACAAGGCGCGTAACCCGAGCGCCCGCTCGATGCGAATGGCCGCATTGACGCCAAAACGCGGATGCACCAGCAGCAGCCTGGATTCGCCGGCTGGCATGGGTTCGGCCAGGCCGAGAAACGCGGCCAGATCGGTGCAGCCATAAAGCGCGCCGCGCACGCTGGCGACGCCGACAAACCAGGGCCGCGCCCAGGGCGCTTCGGTGAGGCCGGGCACCGTAACCACTTCATTGATCTGATCGAGATTGACCAGCCAGTTTCTGCCGCCGGCGACAAAGCCCAGTTTCGATGAGGCTGGATCGGCGGTTTGAGCCAGCTTGAGTTTATCGGCGAGCTGAGTCTGAAACTCACGCAGACTTTGCTTGTCCTGCATCAGCCCAGCGCCTTGACCTTGGCGATCAGTTCTTCGGCGACCACCGGTTTGACCAGGTAGTCGATGGCGCCCTGGCGCAAGCCCCAGACTCGATCGGTTTCCTGGCCCTTGGTGGTGCACATGATGACCGGGATGGATTCGGTCTCGGCATTGCGGGAAAGCTGGCGCGTGGCCTGGAAACCGTTCAGGCCGGGCATGACGACATCCATCAGGATCAGGTCGGGTTTTGCCTGTTTGGCAACCGCCACGCCCTGTTCGCCGGTTTCCGCTGTGATCACTTCATAGCCCTGTTTGCGTAGAACGTTGGTCAGGAAGAAACGCTCGGTGGGCGAGTCATCCACTATCAGCACTGTTTTTACCGGCATGATGAATTCCTGATTTCTGTTAAACGCTACGCGCCCGGGTGATGCGGTCGATAACGGCGCACCGCATCCAGAAGGGTGTCTTTGGTGAACGGTTTGGTGAGGTATTCGTCCGAACCGACCAGACGACCGCGCGCGCGGTCGAACAGCCCATCCTTGCTCGACAGCATGATCACCGGGATCTCGCGCAGGCGCGGGTTCTTCTTGATCAATGCGCAGGTCTGATAACCATCCAGCCTAGGCATCATGATGTCGACAAAAATGACTTCCGGTTGATGATCGGCGATTTTCGCCAGCGCGTCGAAGCCGTCCTCGGCAAGAATGACTTCGCAGCCGGCCTTGAGCAGAAATATCTCCGCGCTGCGCCGTATGGTGTTGCTGTCATCGATCACCATGACTTTGGCGCCGGTCAACTCGTTGGCGCCGATGTTGGGATTCTCCAAGTTACCTCCTTGCATGCGTTGTTATTTTCCTGTTCAAGACCCTTGGCGCACTGGATTGCCGGCGGCTTTCCAGGCTGGCAATCCGGTGCGAAACCAGTAAATCTTGGTGTAGCCGCGCTTGAGCATATACCGGGCGGCCTTGTAGCTGTACCAGCACTCGGCGCCATTGCACTGAAAAATCATCGGCGCGTTTTTGTCTTTCGGCAGTCTGGAAAGATCGAATGCGTCGACACCGTCATCATAATCGACCTCTTTCGGGCTGTTCATCTGATAAGTCACATTGACCGCGCCGGGAATATGCGCCTCGCGATAATGGGCTTGCGGGCGCACATCGAACAGCGGCGTGCCCTGGCTCATCAACGTTTTGACTTGTTCGGCGCTCGGGATCATGGCCCCCGACAAGACTTCCGGCGTGTAAAAGCCGCGCGTCGAAACGAATTCGAAATCGGCCTTGCCGGCGGCCTCGAATGCGCCCAGCTTGACCCGGGCCAGGCGAGCTTCGAGATCCTTGTCCAGTTTTCCAAAGGCGGCACGAAGTTTGTCCCTGGTCGCGTTATCCAGCTTGTCGTTGACCGCTACCCCGACCAGGGGCACCACGGGGAACGTATGCGCCACAACCACATTCGGGTGCTTGGCCAGCCAATCTCCGATCATGCTTTCTTTTACCGCCACCAATTGGGCCTGGCCGATCTCCATGGCGTAGAGCACCGCCGCATACTGGTTCATGTAGATGACCTGGCCGAAGAATTTGCTCGGCGACAGGCCGCGTGCGTTCAATTCTCCGTTGACCAGATAACTGACCAGCGATTCACGGTGCGGCATGGCGATCGCCTTGCCGCGCGCGCCTTCGAGATTGCGAACCTGAGAGCTCTTGGTCGCCAGCAGAAGCACGCGTGCGTCCTGCTCGGTTTTGGCGATGGGCGTGTAGCCGTTGCGCATCGCCATGCCGACCAACTGGGCCGGCGCCAGCAACATGGAATAGGTGCCGGTTCGGACCCGCTCGCCGACGCGCTCGGCGTTCTGGGTCATGATCAATTTGACCGGTTGTCCAGCCGCGCCGGAGAGGTATTTGGCCAGATCGTTGAACACCGTCTGGGTGGCGACGTGATCGCGTTCCTGGTCGTAATCGAGTGTGACATTGAGGATCAGATCGCCGCGCGCCTGCGCATTGAAAGCCAGCACCAAAGCGACCACAGCGGCTAAGCAACGCATCTCTTCTCCTTCACGCTTCAGGTCGGGATGCCCGGCGGGGCATTAACCAGGACCGGGGTTGCGCTGGTCATATCGCCAGCATCTCGAAATCTTCTTTGCGCGCCCCACATTCCGGGCAAGTCCAGTTCACCGGCACATCCTGCCAAACGGTACCCGGCGCAATGCCCTCGTCGGGCATGCCTTTGGCTTCGTCATAAATAAAACCGCACACTAAACACATCCAGGTCCTGTATTCCATCCGCAGTCCGCACAAGTAGAAATGAACGAGCTCAGGCTTGAGCCCGTATGTAAAAATCGAAGTCCGCCCGATTCTGCCAACTCTTACCGCACACGCCAAGGCTTTCTCCATGTCCAATACCCCCATGCCTGCTGTGCTGGTCTTTGCCGGCACCGACCCGACCGGAGGCGCCGGACTGCAAGCCGATATCCTCACGTTGGCAAGCCTGGGCTGCCATCCGCTGTCGGTGGTGACCGCGATCACCGTGCAAGACACCGTCGGCGTCGACGATTTCCTGCCCATTGATGCCGAATGGATCGCCGATCAGGCGCGCGCCGTGCTGGAAGACATGCCGGTCGCCGCGATCAAGATCGGCATGGTCGGCAGCGTCGAGGCGCTCGCCGCAATCGCCGAGGTGATTTCAGACTATCCCGATATTCCGGTTGTGCTCGACCCGGTGCTGACCTCCGGTCGCGGCGACCCGCTCGCCAACGAGGAATTGCTCGAAGCCCTGTGCGACCTGTTATTGCCTCAGACCAGCGTCCTTACGCCGAACAGCATCGAAGCGCGCCGGCTGACCGAAGATGCCGACGAAGAAGCCGAGTCGCCAGAGCTGTCTGAATGCGCCCGCCGTCTGATCGATATGGGTTGCGAATACGTGCTCATCACCGGCGCGCATGAACAAGGCGCGCAGGTTTCAAACACGCTTTACAACACGCGCGGCGTCGTGCATCGGCTGAACTGGGATCGCCTGCCCGGCTCCTACCACGGCTCCGGCTGCACGCTGGCCTCGGCGCTGGCGGCGCTGCTCGCGCAGGGCCAGGGTATTTCCGAGGCGGTGAAAGAGGCGCAGGAATATACCTATCAGACCCTTAAAAACGCCTATCGCCCCGGCATGGGTCAGTTCATTCCGGATCGCCTGTACTGGGTGCGCGGAGACGATGAAGACTGAACCCGCGCAAGCCGCCGGTTTGCGCGGCCTGTACGCCATCACCCCGGACTGGACCGACACGCCTCGTCTATTGAGCGTGACCGAAGCCATCTTGGGCGCCGGCTGCCGCATCCTGCAGTACCGCAACAAGCAGGCGTCAAACGACCGGCGGCATGAACAGGCGGTCGCCTTGCGCGGCTTGACCCGCAAGTACGGTGCCCGTCTGATCGTCAACGACGATCTCGATCTCGCCCTGTTCTGCGCGGCCGATGGCGTCCATCTCGGCGAGGACGATGGCCAGCTCGCCGCCGCGCGGGCCGGACTCGACGCCGGCTCGGGCGGAATTCTCGGCGCCTCCTGTTACCAGAGTTTGCCGCTGGCTCTGGCGGCGGCGCGGGTGGGCGCGGACTACCTCGCCTTCGGCAGCTTCTTCGCCTCGCCGACCAAACCGCAAGCCAAACGCGCCACCCCCGCGCTGATTGCCGAAACCAAACGCGAAACCGGCCTGCCGGTCTGCGCCATCGGCGGCATCACGACCGACAACGCCAGCGGCCTGATTGCAGCCGGCGCCGATCTGCTGGCCGTAATCAGCGCGCTGTACGACGCGCCAGACCCCTATCAAGCTGCCCTAAAATTCAACTCACTTTTCCAAGAAGCCCATAAGGAACCCGCATGACCTCGCGCAACGACGAACTGTTCGAACAATCCCAGAAATTCATTCCCGGCGGCGTCAACTCGCCGGTGCGCGCCTTCCGCTCGGTCGGCGGCACGCCGCGCTTCTTCGCCAAAGGCGCCGGCAGCCGGGTATGGGACGCGGACGGCAAGTCCTATCTCGATTACGTCGGCTCCTGGGGCCCGCTGATTCTGGGCCACGCCGACGCCGACGTGGTGAAGGCCGTTTGTGACACGGCGGCGCTCGGCCTCAGCTTCGGCGCGCCGACCGAAATGGAACTGCGCATGGCGGAAAAGCTGGTCGAAATGCTGCCCAGCCTGGAAAAACTGCGCCTGGTTTCCTCCGGCACCGAAGCCACCATGAGCGCCATCCGCGTTGCGCGCGGCTTTACCGGCCGCGACACGTTGGTGAAGTTCGAGGGCTGCTACCACGGCCACGCCGACAGCCTGCTGGTGAAAGCCGGCTCCGGCCTGCTCACTTTCGGCCAGCCCTCTCGGGGTGAGTCAAGCTCCGCCGGCGTGCCGGCCGATTGTTCCGGCCATACCGTGGTGCTGGATTACAACGACATTGACCAGGTCAACCAGTTGTTCGCGGCACGGGGTGGCCAAAGCGGCAATGAGATCGCCTGCATCATCGTCGAAGCCGTCGCCGGCAACATGAACCTGATCAAGCCGAAACCCGGCTTCCTCGAATGCCTGCGCGAGAACTGCACGAAGTACGGCGCGGTGCTGATTTTTGATGAAGTGATGACTGGTTTCAGAGTCGGCGCTGGTTCCGTGCAGGGCCTGTACGGCATCAAGCCCGATCTGACCACGCTGGGCAAAGTCATCGGCGGCGGCCTGCCGGTCGGCGCTTTCGGCGGTCGCGCCGACATCATGGACCAGCTCGCGCCGCTCGGCCCGGTCTATCAGGCCGGCACGCTGTCCGGCAACCCGGTGGCGGTGGCGGCCGGCCTGAAGACGCTGGAAAAAATCTCCGCGCCCGGCTTCTACGAATCGCTCACGGCCAAGACCCAGCGTCTGTGCGCCGGACTCAACGCCGCCGCGCGCGAAGCCGGCATCATCGCCTGCGCCGACTCGGTCGGCGGCATGTTCGGCCTCTATTTCCGCGCCACCCCGCCGACCTCCTACGCCGAAGTCATGCAAAGCGATAAAGAGGCGTTCAACCGTTTCTATCACCTGATGCTGCATGAAGGCATCTACCTCGCGCCGTCCGCGTTCGAGGCCGGTTTCGTCTCCGCCGCGCACAGCGACGCCGATATCGACGCCACCATCGCCGCCGCCGCGCGTTGTTTCGAGAAGCTGACGGGCAATTGATGCCGCATCCGATCATGAACATTTTGCGCCATGCCCGTTTCCCTCTCCCCCAGCCCCTCTCCCGCCAGCGGGAGAGGGGGGCTTCGAGCGTCGCTGCCGCGACTGTCGGGTTATTGGCATGAGCGAAGGGCTTTCCCCGGAAGACAGCTTCCGCCTGCAGGTCTTGCTGGCGCAGGATTTGAAGGCGATCCGGATCGACGAATCCACGCTGACACTGCATGCGCTGACCGACAAGGGCGAGGCCAGCATTCCGCTCAGCCCCAACTGCCGCGCGGACAAATACCTGCGTCAGGTGCGCGAATTGCTGTCCGGCCACGCGCTGGGCTCGCCCGGCGGCTACCCGGTGTTTCTGACGCGCTGGACGCGGCATGGCCAGATGGAAGGCCTCAATCTGGGCAAGCTGCTGCTCACCGGCGAACCCGAAGCCGTTGTCGCCGTCGTTCACTCGCCCGGCCTGACCGACGATCTTGCGCGCCATGCCTGGTGGACGCTGCCGACCATCGAAAACGCCCGATTGATGCTGCGCCGCGAAGCCGTCGCCCGTGGCCCGATGGGGCGCGTGCTGGCCGATTTTCTGGTCGAACACCTGCCGTTCCTGCAAGACGATCATCTCGGCATCATCGACACCGTCGCGGTGCTGATCTACTCCGGCGCGGTCACCCCCGCCGGGCTGGAAACCATGTGGAAATTCGGCCGGCGCAGCAATACCCATTACGTCGCCTTCCTGGAAATGGCGGCTGGAAACCTGCCGCTGGCGTTGCCCGCGCATGCGCAACATGCCGCAGCCAGCGCGGAACGCGCGACAGAACCGGCACTGCAACTGCTGGAACGCGCCCTGTCCAGCCAGGGCCAGACCTTCCTCGATGCCGCCGGCGAAATCCTCGAACGCCCGGAAACGCAGGAAGTGGTCAGCCGCACACTGAACGCCATCGGCCGCTACTTCTCCGACGGCATCGACTTGCAACCGAACGAAGCAGGGCCAGACGCGGCGGGCCAGCCATGGGCCGAAAAACGACAGGCCGCGATCCGCCTGGCGGCTTGCGACGACAGCGCGGTGAAAGCCATCTTCGCCCGCTCCACCGCCATCGGCTCCCTGATGCGCCGCAAGATCGAACCGGTGATTGGCCCGTTGCTGACGGATATCGCCGAGCTACGGCGCTGATAAGGCAATCGGATACCGCGAGGAAAATCGCACTTGGATGCCAATATCTCCGGGCGCTATTGCCGAGCTAAGCGCATGCCAATCACTAACCCATCGACTCCCGCAACTGAAACAGGGACTCGCGCCGTCAATCCGCGGGTGCGGGAAGACTCCGCAATCTGATCGACCGCGCCGCTGCGGGATGCCCACGGCTTTGAGGCCTCGACATCGAGGCCGATGACGTTGCAGAAACGAGCGTCCGGCTTAGTAATGCGAGCCTGGCCTGTTTGACGCTGTTTGCCACCGAAGACTCGCTGCGGATCGGCCCGGAGTTCCGCCAGGAGCCCGAGACGATGTGGCAGGCAAAGGTGAATTTGCGGTAGGGCAAGCCAGCCGTCGATTCGTGGGTCGGCAATCCTTTGCCGACTTTCGGCGTGCGGTGGTTGCGATGTCGGCAAAGCCTCGCCGACCTACGGGCTGGGTAGGCTGGGTAGGATGGGTTGAGCGCAGCGAAACCCATCCTACGCGGGCTCAAGGTGTGGTGATCAGTTCGATGGCGTATTCCGAAAACGCGGCTGTATCCGGGTTGTTTTGCTCTTTTGCGCCGCCATCCAGCTTCACCTCGCGCACCCGGTTTTTCAGCTCACTGCCGCGATCGGCTTCAACCCGGTAAATGCTTCCGCTCGCTTGCAGGGTGACATCGCCCAGGGGCCGCTCGCTGGCGTAAACCACGACGCGTTCGGCGCCAAACGGGGCGCTCACTTCAAACTCGAAATGGTCTTCCTCGCTCGGGATGACGTAGGTGACGCCGCCCTGGAAGCGGTTTGTGCCGCGATGCGCGTTGGGCAGGATTTGCGCGCTCTGGCCATCGGCGAACTGGTAGATGACGCGCGCGTAATACGGTTTGTTGCCGCGCAGATAGAGCCGAACCCGTTCGCCCTTGCGGTACATGGCGCGTTCGCCGGCCGTGCCGCGATCCGTCCAGAGGCGGACATTGAGCGGCAGCGTGGGATCTTCATGCATGGCCGAACCCAGCATTTCCAGCGATTCGGCCTTGGGAATCACCTCGACGCGCAGCTTGATCCGGAAGCATTCGTCTTGCGCCTCGGTAAACCAGGCGCCGGCTTCAAGCACGGCCAGCTCCTTGACATCGGCATTGGCGTAGGCGGAGCGGAGCACTTTGCCGACGTGGTAGGCGTTGGCCTGGCCCTCGTTTTTAACTTCGACGGTGTCGTAGCGGGTTTCGCTTTTGATGCGTGTGGCGACGCGTTCCGCCGCGCTGCGTTTGGCATCTGTGCGCGCGTCGGACTCGGTTTGTGCGCGGCTTTTCGGCGGGGTGTTGCCTTCAATCCGGCAAGCAACACCGGCTTCTTCGACGATCTCCGACACGCCGGCCAGCGCGGTGAGCGGGGCCAGGAGGCACGCAAAAAAGAGTGAACGCAGCATGGTGTGCTCCATTGATCATCGCCCCCAGTGGGCAATTACGCGATCCCGGTCGCCCACCAGTTCCGGCTCTTGAGCACGGCCCTGGGTCATCGACATGCGCTTCACCTTTTCTTGCACATAGTCCTGCAACTCCCCGGCGGTGAGTTTGTTGTCCTTGTTGGCATCGGCCTCGCCGCCCAGGCCGCGCATCAGGTAGTAGCTGTACAAACCATGCTGCTGGCTGGGGTGGCTGTGCGCCAACTGGTTGTTGCTCGCGGCCGAAAACTGCATTAGCCCGGGAAACCGGCTGGCGGCCCTCGACTTGACCATGATGCCGCGCGTGTCCTCCACCAGCGTGCCTTCACCGCCGCGCGCGCCGCCGGAATAGCAGGTGTCGAGGAACAGCGTCATGCTCTGCGGCTTCACCCGCACGATTTCATCGATCAGGCGCTCGCGGTCGAGCGCCGTATCCTCAAGCAAGTTCGGGTCGCCATCCTGCGGAATCAAATAGGTCGCGCGGCCATCCGCCGAGGCCAGGCCATGACCGGCAAAATAGACATAAACCTGAGATTTTCCGGGCGTGACCATCGGCGCCAGCCAGGTCTTCAGCGCGGAGAGCATCCCGGTCCGGTTCGCCTGCTCGCCGGTCAGCAATTTGATGTTGCCGGCCGGAATACCCAGGCTGCGCTGGGCGTAGTCGTAGAACACCGCCGCATCCTGCGCCGCCCACCTGGCTTTCGGCGCATTGCGGTAATCCTCAACGCCGAGGATCAGCGCCAGCGCGTTGGGGTTCTGCCGGGTCTTGGCCGGCGGCGGTGTCAGCTCTGGTTCATCGGCGGCGACTGGGGCGGCGGCTGCTTGACGCATGACGGTCAGCTTTTGCATGGCGCGGTTGCCGTGGATGTCGGTAGCGCTGATCTCCAGAACGGTTGCACCCAGCGGGAAGAAGCGTTTCAGGCTGAACGCGCCGTTTGTTGCGAATTCAATCGCTTTGCCGTCCACGGTGACTTCGGCAACGCCGCTGGCGTCGGTGGCTGAACCTTGGATCAGCAGGTCGCCTTGGGTGATGGTCTGGGTCGTGCCTCGGTCAACGCTGAGGCTGGGGGATTCGTGGTCGGTGAACACAGGTTTTTGCGGCTGTGGCGCGGCGGCAAGCAGTGCATCCAACCGCTCCTGAGCTCGCCGTTTGAGCCAATCGTCACGGCCCGAATTGGCCAAGGCCATTCGATACCACTTGACCGCCTCGGCAGCGTCCTGGTGTACACCAATGCCTGCTTTGTACATGCCCCCAAGGTGGAACTGCGCATGGAGATAGCCTTGTTCCGCCGCTTTGCGATACCACTTGACCGCCTCGGTGGCGTCCTGGCGTACACCTTTGCCTGCTTCGTACATGCCCCCAAGCTCGGACTGCGCCTCGGCATGGCCTTGTTCCGCTGCCTTGCGGTACCAGTTCACCGCCTCAGCGGCGTCCTGTCGGACACCTTGGCCGTGGGTGTACATGAACCCAAGCTTGTTCTGCGCACGGGCATGGCCTTGCTCCGCCGCCTTGCGAGTCCACTTGACCGCCTCGGCATAGTCCTGCAGGACACCTTCGCCTTTGCGGTACATGACCCCAAGGTTGTACTGCGCATTGGCATCGCCTTGATCCGCTGCCTTACGAGTCCACTTGACCGCCTCGGCGGCGTCCTGCCGGACGCCTTCGCCTGCTTCGTACATGAGCCCAAGGTAGAGCTGTGCCTTGGCATCGCCTTGTTTCGCCGCTTTGCGATACCTCTTGACCGCCCCGGCGAGGCCCTGCCGGACGCCTTCGCCTGCTTCGTACATGAGCCCAAGGTAGAGCTGCGCAGCGGCATGGTCGTGTTCCGCTGCCTTGCGATACCATTTCTCTGCCTCGGCGGCATCCTGACGGACGCCTTTGCCTTTTTCGTACATGACCCCAAGTTCGAACTGCGCAGCGGCATAGTCTTGTTCCGCCGCCTTGCGAGTCCACTTGGCCGCCTCGGCGGCGTCCTGTCGGACACCTTGGCCGTGGGTGTACATGAACCCAAGCATGCTCTGCGCAACATGCTTGCCTTGTTCGGCCGCCTTGCGGAACCACTTGGCCGCCTCGGCGGCGTCCTGCCGGACACCTTTGCCTTCGTGGTACATGAACCCAAGGTCGATCTGCGCCCCGGCATGGCCTTGTTCGGCCGCCTTGCGGAACCACTTGGCCGCCTCGGCATCGTCCTGTCGGACGCCTTTGCCTTCGTAGTACATGCGCCCAAGTTTGAACTGCGCCTGGGCATCGCCTTGCTTTGCCAGCGGCAACCACTCCTTGAGTGCAGTTGCAAAATTGCCATCCCAGTAAGCGGTAAAGCCTTCGTCATACCCGGCCCAGGCATGCGGGGTGCACAGCATGCCCAATGACAACAGGGCGATGGCGAGTCTTTTCATGTGAGATTTCCCTTGTTTTTCGTTTTCCAGCAGGCGGGGGGGCTACGAGGTTTTTCCGCTGTTAAGGGCTGTAGGATGTGATGAGCGCAGCGAACCGCATCATGCCGCACGTGACAGATTGATGCGGTTCGCTGCGCTCATCACATCCTACTTATGGCGCGCCTCGAAGAAACCGGGGTCAGGCCACGCATCAACATCCCTCATTTCTTGCACTCCTCCTTGCTGTTCATCGGCGCCGGCGGAAATTCCTTTTTCAATTCCAGGAAGTCTCCATTCGCTGCTGCGATTTCACTCCAGGCCCGCTCGAAAGCGGGACGGCTGAGATTGGTTTCCATGCCATCCCGCCAATATTTCCAGGTTTTATCAGAAATACGGCCCTCCTGATGGTGGAAGACCTGCGTATTGCAGAGGTCAACGTAGTGATAGAACTCGTCGAACGCATCGCAGTATTCCTTGTGCGTCAGGGGTTTGCCCAAGAGCGCCTTGGTTGGCAGCTTGGCCGCAAGCTCGCGATATTCACGAGCGAAAGCATCTTCGAAAGTGGTGATGCTTTGCTGCTTTGATTGTCTAAGTTGCCAAGCAGTCACAGCAACGCCAACGGCGGTTGCAATGTTGGCAATAGGTGTCAAATCTTCCATTCCAATCATGAGATCTCCCTTGTTTTCGTTTTCCAGCAGGCGGGGTGGATGCTACGAGATTTTCCCGCTTTTCCGCTTTACTTGCTGCTGCTGGCTAAACGTGCGCGGCCTCGGCCAATACCTTGGCGGCCCATTGGTTCAGGCTGGTGCCTGCCGCTTGGGCCGCTACCAACAGCCGCGCTGTGTACCTCGGGCGGTACGCGCAGCATCATCTTGCCGCTGGTGGGCAGGGTGGGCGCGCGGCCCGTTTTTGCACAGTCGGCCAGGTAAAAATCAATGGCTGCTTCAAAGTCCGCGCGCAGCTCAACGGCGTTCTCGCCGTGAAAGCTGATGCGCTCCGGTACGCCAAGCACACGCCCAACCAGGAGGTTGTCGCGTTCGTCAAATTCAATGCGGGCGGTATAGCCCTTGTAAGTCAGGGTGTTCATTTGGGTTCCTTCCAAGGCCGGCCAGCCAGCCGCGTATCTCTTCAATCATGTATTTAGGGGTCTCTTTGCCGGGGTGCAGGCGATGCGGAAATACGCGCACGCCGTCTATTTCAAGCTCCACGCGCGACCCGGCACCTTCGCGCACTTCGCCGCCTAGCGCCACCACCAGCGTCTCGATGTCAGCAAACACAATAGATGCCAGCGGCGTGGGCTTGGTAAAAATGGCGCGCAGCGTCTTGGCGTGTTTTGCTTTCATGGCCGAAACGATGGCACAAGTTGCTATCAACGGAAGCCGCAACGCTTACGGATTCGGCCCGACTTTCCTTGCAACGGCCGACGCGCCTTACTTACGAATCCGGCGTGCCCCTTGCGGGTACGGGTAAACTCGCGCCTCATGCCATCCTCCCCGCATTCCAATCCACTCACTGCCAAGCGGCTTTATCTTGCCTCGCAAAGCCCGCGCCGGCTGGAGTTGTTGCGTCAGGTCGGCCTTGAGCCGACGTTGCTGCCGCTGCGTTCAAGCCCGGGCCGGGTCGATGTCGACGAAACCCCGTTGCCGGGTGAGCCGGCGACCGATTACGTGCTGCGTCTGGCGCGCATGAAGGCGGAAGCCGGAGCCGATGCGCAGCGCGTGCGCAATCTGCCGCATTGGCCGATTCTGGCCGCGGATACGACGGTGACGCTGGATGGCCGTATTCTCGGCAAGCCGGTCGATGCGACCGAGGCCGCCGCCATGCTGCGGCGCTATTCCGGTCGCGCGCATACGGTGTTGACCGCCGTCGCCGCAGCGCATCAGGGCCGTCTGGAGGTTGTGCTGAGCGAGAGCGTGGTGCGCTTCAAGACGCTCACCGAAGCCGAAATCGCCGCCTATCTGGGCAGCCGCGAAGGCTGCGACAAGGCGGGCGGATACGCCATACAGGGCCGCGCGGCGCTGTTCATCGAACACATCTCGGGCAGCTATTCCGGCGTCATGGGGCTGCCTTTGTACGAGACCTCGGAACTATTGAAATCGGTGGGATTTGAAATTCTATGAGCGAAGAAATCCTCATCAACATTACGCCGCAGGAAACCCGTGTCGCCGTGGTTTATCTGGGCGAGGTGCAGGAGTTGCACATCGAGCGCGACAGCCAGCGCGGCCTGGTCGGCAATGTCTATCTCGGCCGGGTCAGCCGGGTGCTGCCGGGCATGCAGTCGGCTTTTATCGATATCGGGCTGGATCGGGCGGCGTTCCTTCATGTCGGCGATATCGTCGAGGCGCGTTGCGATAACAGCCCGCGCCCGATCGAGAAGGTGTTGCACGAGGGGCAAAGCATCCTGGTGCAGGTGATCAAGGATCCGATCAGTTCCAAGGGCGCGCGTCTGTCGACCCAGATCAGCATGGCGGGCCGTTTCCTGGTTTATCTGCCCCAGGAAACGCGGATCGGCATTTCGCAGAAGATCGAGGACGAAAGCGAGCGCGAACTGCTGCGCGAACGCCTGACCCGGGTGCTGCCGGTTGAGGAGCATGGCGGTTTTATCATCCGCACCATGGCCAATATGGCCGAGGACAGCGAACTGGCCGCCGACGTGGATTACTTGCGCACCTTGTGGGATGCGATCCAGGCGCGTTCGGAAAATACCTTTGGCCCCAAGCTGATTTATCAGGAACTGGATCTGGCGCATCGCGTGCTGCGCGATTTCGCCACCGCGGAAACCAGCCGCATCCTGGTCGATTCGCGCGAGACCTTCTTGCGCATGCAGGCCTTCGCAGACGAATTCACCCGCACCGGCGCCGGCAAGGTCAGCCACTACACGGCGGAGCGGCCGTTGTTCGATCTCTATGGCGTGGAAGACGAGATTGAAAAAGCGCTCGGACGGCGCGTGGACTTGAAGTCCGGCGGCTATCTGGTCGTCGATCAGACCGAGGCGCTGACCACCATCGATGTGAATACCGGCAGTTACACCAGCGGCCGCACGTTCGACGAAACCATCTTCAAGACCAATCTGGAAGCGGCGCAGAGCATCGCCCGGCAACTTCGCTTGCGGAATCTGGGCGGCATCATCATTCTGGATTTCATCGATATGGATAATCCGGAGCACAAGAATGCCGTGCTGGCGGAGTTTTCCAAGTCGCTGGCGCGCGATCGCACGCGCATGACCATCAACGGTTTCACCTCATTGGGTCTGGTCGAAATGACCCGCAAGCGCACGCGCGAAAGTCTGGCCCGGGTGTTGTGCGAAGCCTGCCCGACTTGCCAGGGGCGCGGCCAGATCAAGACCGCGCAGACCACCTGCTATGAAATTCTGCGCGCCATCATGCGCGAGGCGCGCAAGTTCAGCGCGCGCGAGTACCGCATCATGGCCTCGCAGACGGTGATCGATCAGTTTCTGGATGAGGAGTCGCAGAGCTTGGCGCAATTGTCCGACTTCATCGCCAAGCCGATTTCGCTGCAGGTGGAAAGCCTGTTCACGCAGGAGCAGTACGACATCATCCTGCTCTGATTGCTTGCCGGGCCAGTTCCTAACCCGTTCCTATTCTGGCGCGGGGGTTTGCCCGAGAGAAGGATCCAGCGGCCGGAAGGCGACGCCGGTCAGCAAGGAAAACTCCTTGGCGATCGCTTCCATTTTTTCGACCTGATGCCGGATTTCGATGATTTCGCGGCTGACCACGCCGGTGCGTTCCTGGATGGAGCCCAAGTTCGCGTGGACTTTGTTCAGGTTCTCGAGCCGGTGTTCCAGTTGCGCCTTGTGCTCGCTGATGCGTTCGACGATGGGGTCCAGGGTCAGGCGTATCCAGGTTTCCGTCTCGATGCGTACCTGCTGGAACAGGATGCGGGCCTGCGTGACCAGCGCGATATAGAACTTTTTCACCATGAAGCGCTTCTCCAGCATGATGTTGAGCGGGTCGGCGCAGAATTCCTGCGTGCTGACCATCAATTCATCGAGACGCGCGCGATAGCGGGATAGATCGAGCATGGGCGGGTCGCTCAGCTCGAGGCCGTGAACTTCATGGAAGCGCTGGTAGGCCGAGTTGAGCAGTTGCTTGATGCCGCCGCATTGCTGGTGCGCGAAGTCGAATTCGGCGCCCATGCGGCGAATCAGCAGGTGCATGCCGCGGATCAGGCCGGCGGTGGTCCAGCTGTCGTTGATCGCCATCATCGATTCCTCGATGATCTTGTCCATGCGGTCGTCGTCGAGGCGGGAGAGCAATTCCCAGCCCTGTTGCGCGACGACTTTGCGGGTGACCGAGAAGTTGCGCGTGGTTTCGTCATAAAGCTGCTTGTCGCGCAGCATTTTTTCCCGCATCTGGCTGACGATTTGCTGGTTTTTGCCGGATAAAGCCTGCAGGTCGAGCAAATTCTGGCGCGCGGCTTGAATCCGGTTGAACGCGGTTTCTCGCGTCTCGGTCAGCAGCGGGCCGACCTCGCGCACCATCGATTCGCGCATGATCTTCTCGCGCGACGGAATGATTTCGCGCGCCAGCATGACTTCCAGGCCTTGAATGCCGGAGCGTTTAAGCAGGTCCGCGTCGCCCCGGATTTTGCCGACCAGCGCCTTCTGCGCGGAAATGGCCATGACGCTCGCTGGCGAGATATTGAGCTGGGAGGCGGTGGATTCGATCTGGCGTTGTATCGTGCGGCCGATTTCCTCCGGCGTCTTCAGATCGTCCCAGAGCATGTCGATCTTGTTCAGCACGGCGTAGTGCTGGCCGGCGTGGCGCGAAACCCATTTGTTCCAGATTTCGAAATCGGACTGGGTGACGCCGGTGTCGGTGGCGAGCAGGAAGAGCAGGGCGTGCGCGTTGGGAATCGAGGAAATGGTCAGTTCCGGTTCCACGCCCATCGCGTTGAGGCCTGGCGTGTCGAGAATGGCCAGGCCGGATTCCAGCAACGGGTGCGGGTAATTGATCATGGCGTAACGCCAGGCCGGAATTTCGACCCGGTCCTGATCTTTCACCATGTAGCCCAGGTTGGGATCGTTTTCATCCCACAAGCCGAGTGCGCGCGCTTCCACCTTGAAGACCACTTTGGTTTCGGCCAGTTTGCGCATGGCGGTGACCATGGCGCTGGGGTCGCTGACGTCGAGCTTGATGGTGCTCCACTCGACCGGGTGGCGTTTCAGCGCGGTGATGCTGTCGTCGCGGAAACGGGTTTCGATCGGCAGCAGGCGGACATAGGGCTCGGTGTCGGCGTCGTAATAAATCTCGGTCGGGCACATGGTGGTGCGACCGGCATCGGACGGCAGCAAACGCTGTTTGAAATCGGAGAAAAACAGGGCGTTGATCAGTTCGGTCTTGCCGCGGCTGAATTCCGCGACAAAGGCCACCATCAGGCGATCTCGTTTCAGGTTTTCGGTCAGGTCGAACAGGCGCAGCAATTGTTCCGGCTCGGGTTCGGCATAGTGTTCCAGCCACTCCTTGTAAGCGGTGACTACTTTTACCAGCCTGTCACGCCGATTCTTGAACCGGGTGATGCCGCTTTCCAAACCGTAATTCATCCCATGATCCCCAATAACTGCCGTTCTGCTTCGTCTGCTTGCATTGCAACCCAAACCGATTTTCGGCGGGACTTTTCTCCGCGCAGGATTCTAACCGCCTGACGCGGAACGCCAAGGCATGTTGCCACGAATTCGGTTAAAGCTGCATTCGCGGCGCCTTCAACCGGTCTGGCCTTGATGCGTATTTTGATGGCATCGCCGTGCAATCCGGCAATTTCGCTTTTGGACGCGCCTGGCTGGATATGGATACTCAACTCCGTGCCGCCGTCCGCCGACTTGATCCAGGGCGTCACCCGACCAACCCGCGTGCGTAGCGTTCCAGCGCGGCTACCGGCGCAATCAGCAGCAACTGTACGACAATCAATGCCACCATTGGAGTCAAGTCGATGCCGCCCAAGGGGGGAATAATTTTCTGAAATGGGCCGACGACCGGCCGCGCGAGCGCATAAAAAATGGGCGCAAGCGGCGAAAACGGGTTGATCCAACTCAGGATGGCCTGCAGCAGGACGAAACCGATCAGGACATACAGCGCCAGTTTCAGCGCCGCCGCCAGCGCAAGCAGCAGAAAACCGGGTAGTACGGCGCCACCGGCGACGGCAAAGGGGTAGCCCATGATCCATTGCACGCCGAGCACCATCAGCAATTCGGCGATGAAAAATGGCAGCAGACTGGCCCAGTCCAGGCCGAACAGCCCCGGTAGCACGCGTCGAAGCGGCTTTACGGCGAAGTCGGTGACCTTGACGATAAATTGGGCGAACGGGTTGTGAAACGGGACGCGCGCCCATTGCATCCAGAAGCGCAGGAAAAAGGCGCATGCGGCCAGATCGAACAGGGTGCGCAGCAGGAATTGGGCCGCATCGCTCAGCATGGTTCTTTCCCGCTTTCGTGGTTGCCGAGCTTGCTCAATGTCTCGCCCATTTCGGCGGCGCGTTCGGCCGCCGCTCGCGCCGCCAGGCCGATTGCGTAGCCCACGCCACCTTCTTCCAGCGCCAGTATGCCGCGTTCGGTGGTGCCGCCTTTTGAAGTGACGCGGGCGCGCAATTCGGCCGGCGGCGATTGATCCTTGATCGCCAGCGCGGCGGCGCCGAAGAAGGTTTGCAGCGTCAGCAGACGCGCGGTTTCGGCCGGCAGACCGAGGTCGATGCCGGCCTGCTCCAAAGCCTCGATGAAATAGAACACATAGGCCGGGCCGCTGCCGGAGATCGCGGTTACGACGTCGATCTGCGCTTCCTGTTGCACCCAGACCGCGCTGCCGACCGCTTCGAGTATGCGGCTGGCCTGAGCTTTTTGCGCTTCGCTCACACCAGGCAGGGCGAACAAGCCGGCGATTCCGGCCCCGATCAGCGCGGGCGTGTTGGGCATGGCGCGAACCACGGCGGGATGGCCGCCCAGCCAGCGTGAAATGTCGCCGGCGCGCGCACCGGCCGCGATGGAAACGACCAGTTGTTCGTGTTTGAGCGGCGGCAAGGCGCGCAGAATTTCAGAGAGCTGCTGGGGTTTGACCGCCAGCACGATGACTTCCGCCGCCAGCGTCGCCCCGGTGTCGGCATGGGTCGTAACGCCGAACTCGCGTTCCAGCCAGGCGCGGCGCTCCGGGCTGGTTTCCGCCACCGCGATATCGGATGCGGCAAAGCCTTTTTGCAACAGGCCGCCGATCAAGGCCGCTGCCATATTGCCACCGCCGATAAAGCCCAGTTTCATTGAGCCCAGTTTCATCGTGCCTGCTCCAGAGTGTTGTTTTCCATAGTGGGTCGCGCGCCGAAAATGGCGGTTCCGACCCGTACCAGCGTGGCGCCTTCGTGGATGGCCGCTTCCAGGTCGGCGGACATGCCCATCGACAGGGTGTCGAGATCGATGGCGGAGACGCCCAGGGTTGTCCGCGCGGTTTGCAGCAATTCGGCCGCCTGGCGAAAACGGCGATGTTGTAGTTCGATATCTTGTGTCGGTTCCGGGATCGTCATGAAGCCGCGTAGCCGCAGATTCGGCAAAACGGCGATCGCGCCCGCCAGTTCCAGGGCGGCCTCGGGCGCAACCCCGCTTTTACTGGCCTCGGCGCTGACGTTGACCTGGATGCAGACATTCAAGGGCGGCAAGTTGGCGGGACGTTGCTCGGACAGCCGCTGTGCGATCTTTTCGCGTTCAATGCCGTGTACCCAATCGAAGCGCGCGGCGATCTGGCGTGTCTTGTTGCTCTGTACGGGTCCGATGAAGTGCCACTCGAGGGGGAGGTCGGCCAGTTGTTCCAATTTAGGTAGCGCTTCCTGCAGGTAACTCTCGCCAAAAACACGCTGGCCCGCGGCATGGGCTTCACGCAACGCGGCGGCCGGGAATGTTTTGCCGACCGCGATCAGACGCGCGCAATTTGCCGGTCTTCCGGCTTCCTGACAGGCGCTGGCGATGCGGTTCTGACAGGCTTGTAAGGCGGCGGCGATTGCGCCCATAATGCCCCGCGCCCCCTCTTAATAATCACGTAACTCTGGGAATTGTAATGGAAATTTCCGAGCTTCTTGCCTTCTCGGTCAAGAACAAAGCCTCCGATCTTCACCTGTCCGCCGGCCTGCCGCCGATGATTCGAGTGCATGGCGATATTCGTCGCATCAACGTGCCCGCGCTCAATAATCAGGAAGTGCGCGCCATGGTGTACGACATCATGAGCGACTCGCAACGCAAGGCCTATGAGTCGCAACTGGAGGTCGATTTCTCGTTCGAACTGCGCGATGTGGCGCGCTTCCGGGTCAATGCCTTCAATCAGGAACGCGGCGCGGGCGCGGTGTTCCGTACCATTCCCAGCGTGGTGTTGACGCTGGAGCAGCTTGAAGCGCCGAAAATATTCAAGGACATCGCCGACACGCCACGCGGCATCGTCGTGGTCACCGGCCCGACCGGCTCCGGAAAGTCGACCACGCTCGCCGCGATGGTCGATTACGTCAACGAAAAAGAGTACGGCCACATCCTGACCATCGAAGACCCGATCGAGTTCGTGCACAAGAGCAAGAAGTGTCTGGTCAACCAGCGCGAGGTGGGTCCGCATACGCATGGTTTTTCCGAAGCCTTGCGTTCCGCCCTGCGCGAAGACCCGGACGTCATTCTGGTCGGCGAAATGCGAGACCTGGAAACCATACGCCTGGCGCTGACCGCCGCCGAAACCGGCCATCTGGTGTTCGGCACCTTGCACACCTCCTCCGCCGCCAAGACGGTGGACCGGATCGTCGACGTGTTCCCGGCGGCGGAAAAGGAAATGGTGCGTTCGATGTTGTCCGAATCGCTGCGCTCGGTCATTTCGCAAACTCTGCTCAAGCGCAAGGACGGCACCGGCCGGGTGGCGGTTCACGAGATCATGTTGGGTACGCCGGCGATCCGAAATCTGATCCGGGAAAACAAGGTGGCTCAGATGTATTCCTCGATCCAGACCGGCCAGTCGCTTGGCATGCAGACGCTGGATCAGGGCCTGAACGAACTGGTGCGGCGCAATGTGATCGACTCCTCGGCCGCCCGCGCGATCGCGGTCAACAAGGACATGTTCCCGGGCTGAACGATGCACCATCTGTCTCAAGTCCACGAATGGCTGCGTTTCATGGTCGTGCGCAAGGCGTCCGACCTGTTCATCACGGCCGGTTTCCCGCCCGCGCTCAAGCTCAATGGCAAAATCAACCCCATTTCCAAGCAATCGCTGACACCCGCGGACAGCATGATGTTCGCCAAAGTGCTGATGAGTGAGAAACAGCAGGCCGAGTTCGCGAGCACGCATGAGGCCAACTTCGCTATTTATCAGCCCGAAGTCGGCCGTTTCCGGGTCAATGTGTTTCAGCAGCAGGGCCGCACCGGCATTGTGATGCGCCACATCAACACCACGATTCCGCTGCTCGAAGACCTGCACCTGCCCCCTGGTTTGAAAGACATCACCATGATGCCGCGCGGGCTGGTGATCATCGTCGGTTCGACCGGATCGGGTAAGTCGACCACGCTGGCGGCGATGGTGGGGCATCGCAACCAGAACGCGCAGGATCACATCATCACGGTGGAAGACCCGATCGAATTCGTCCATGAACACGGCAAGTCCATCGTGACCCAGCGGGAAGTCGGCATGGATACGCTGGACTGGGAATCAGCGCTGAAAAACACCATGCGCCAGGCCCCCGACGTGATTCTGATCGGCGAAATCCGCGACCACGAAACCATGCATTACGCCATGGCCTACGCCGAAACGGGCCACCTGTGCCTGTCGACCATCCACGCCAACAACGCCAACCAGGCACTGGATCGCATCCTGAGTTTCTTCCCGCGCGAACGGCGCGAACAATTGTTGCTCGATCTGTCGCTCAATTTGCGCGCGATCATTTCGCAGCGTCTACTGCCGCGCACCGACAACAAAGGCCGCATTCCGGCGGTGGAGATCATGCTCAATTCGCCGCTGGTCAGCGACTTGATCATGAAAGGCAGTCTCGACGAATTGAAGGACATCATGTCCCGCTCACGCGATATGGGCATGCAGACTTTCGATCAATCGCTCTATGATCTTTACAACGCGGGTGTCGTCAGCGCGGAAGACGCGTTGCGCAATGCCGATTCATTCAACGACCTGCGCCTGAAGATCAAGCTGCACGTCAAAGATGCCAGCAATGAAGGGCCGCTGGCCGGGCTGGATCATCTCAATATCGTTTGATGGCCGGAGCGCGGCTCCCGGTTATGGGCGCGTGATTTGTTCGATCATCCGGCCCATAGGCCATAGGCCATTCGTACAGCCAGCAGATAGAGCAGGCCCGCGAAGATTCTTTTGACGTGTTGCACCGGCAAACGATGGGTTGCGCGCGCGCCCAATGGCGCGGTCAGCCAACTGCCCAACGCGATGAACGCCAGCGCCGGCAGATAAATGAAGCCGATGCTGGCGGCGGGAAGGTTCGCTACGCCCAGCCCGGAAACCGCATAGCCCACGCTGCCCGCCAGCGCAATCGGCAAACCGATGGCCGAAGAGGTGCCTATCGCCCGGCGCAGGCCGGTATTGCACCAGGTCAGAAACGGTACCGACAAGGTGCCGCCGCCTATTCCCACCCAGCTCGACACCAGTCCGATCAGGCCGCCCGCCAAGGTCATCCCGGCCAGTCCGGGCAACTGGCGCGACGCCGGCGGCTTGAAGCCGAACAGCATTTGCGTCGCCGCATAGAACAGAAACAGCGTGAAGAAAATCTTCAGTCCGCCGTCGGGCAGCTTTGCCGCCGCCAGACTGCCGACCAGCGTGCCCAACAGAATGCCGGGCGCGATGCGGCGCAGCGCGCGCCAGTCCACCGCGCCGTGGGCGTGATGCGCGCGCAGGCTGGATAAAGCCGTCGGCACAATGACCGCCAGCGACGTGGCCAGCGCCAGATGAATGTTGTATTGCGGCGCAAACCCCTGCTCCGCGTAGGCCCAGATCAACGCCGGCACCATCAGCAAACCACCGCCCACGCCCAGCAAGCCGGCGACAAAACCGGTGACCAGGCCGAGGCCGAAATAGAAAGCGAGGAAGCTGTCCACGCGTGCGATGTGCGGCGGCTAAAGGCGTTGCTGTATGAAATTCCATTCATCCGGATCGACCGGCGTAATCGAGAGCCGGTTGCCTTTGGCCAGAATGCGCATGGTCGCCAATTCCGGCGCATCGCGCAGCTCGGCCAGCGGGATCAAGCGCGTCTTCTTGACGAATTTCACCTCCACGTTGAACCAGCGCGGGTTTTCCGGCGTCGCTTTGGGGTCGAAATATTTGCCGCTCGCATCGAACTGCGTCGCATCCGGATAAGCCAGGGTACTCACTTCCGCCAGCCCGGCGATGCCCGGTTCTGCGCAAGTCGAGTGATAAAACAGCACGCCGTCGCCGACCCGCATCTGATCGCGCATGAAATTGCGCGCCTGATAGTTGCGCACGCCAAACCAGGCCACGCCGCCATCGCGGGCCAGATCGTCGATGCTGTATTCGGAAGGTTCGGATTTCATTAACCAGTAACGCATATGGATTCCTAATTGAAATGGGGCGCGCCATAATCCGACAAAATCACTCGGGTATGACATGGAGAGCCGCGATGAATGACCTCAGATTGGGTGCGATTGTCAGTGCCGTGCAGAAAAACTGCCACATTTCCGACGCTCAGTTCGCGGGCGATTTAACGCTGTGCACTTTTTTGCTGAAGATGCGAGAGCTTTATCGCTGGGAACACGAGATTCCGTTGACCCGGGATGTGCCCAAGAACGAAGTGGGCGACTGGATGAATGAGCGCGAGCGGTTATGGGAGGGGGTCGAAAATGCGCCCTATGAACCCCTGCCATTGCTCGGCAACGGCATCGACCCATTCGAAGTGGCGCTGGCGAATCGCGAGCTGGCGCCGCATGGACTGGTCTATTCGGGCGGTTTCGGGCGCGCCTGCAAGCCGCATTTCTTCCTCGGCAGCCTGTTGCGCGAAGAAATGCGCGCGGGCTTCAAGGTTTATGTTTCCGGCTGCGAATTCGCGCGCGATCTGGACGCGCCGCCAGGCATGATGCTGGACGACACGATCTTCGTGCGTACCGAATCGTTGCAGCGCTGGCTGTGGGAAAAATACGAGGAATGGAACTGGAACCATCGCAACGGGGCGATGGCGCGCGCGGTGGCCTGTTACGACTTCCAGCTATCGCCGGCCGAGTCGCTGCGGGCGATGACAACCACCGAGACCGAATCGGTCATCCTGCATGAACTGGGCGAGGCGCGCGTCGGCGTGGAACTGGGCGAAGACTGGTCGCGGTTGTTGGCCGTGCTGATGCGGACGCGCGCGGAGATCATGGCCCGAGCGGTGCGCGATCTTTATGCCGACTGCCTGTCGACGCTGCCCGGCTTGCTGGAGCGCGGCAATCCGGCCGCGCTGCATTTCTTTTTCGCCAATTTCACCGGCATGCGCCGCAAGCTGTTTCCCGAACTTGCGGTGGCCTATCAAGGCTGGCTGGAAAACGGCGACAGCGCCGAACTGCATCGCGTCGGCAACGTCGGCCGGGCGAAATGGCAAGCTGCGGCCGGGCGCATGATCGAGTTGTTTCGCCAGCATGGCGATGCGGTCGGGCCGATGATCGAAGCCATGCTGGATCGGTCGGACACCGCCCGGTAGCCGCTCACACCCGCAGCAACACGATTTTCAACGGCGGATTCCCGTCCGGGCTGGGGAAGTCGCTTTCCGGGACGATCCATTCGAACGCGCGGATTTCACGGCCGGCCTTGACCGCGCTGCGTTGTAATTGCTCCAGCCAGGCTTCGCGCTCGACTTCCGCGACATTGTTGCAACAGATCAGCGTGCCGGCCTCCGCCGTGCTGAGCAGCGCGGGCTTGAACAGGGCCGGGTAATCGTTGATCACGTCGACGACGCCGAACAGGCTCTTGGCGTAGCGCGGCGGGTCCAGAAAGACCAGATCGAAAGCCTGCTTTTCCAGTTTCGGGAACGGCGGCAGGCTGCGGCCGCGCACAAATTTTGGCTGGCCGATGCCGGAGAACTGGCGGGCGGCAGCGAAGAAGTCGCTTTTGACGAAACGCGGCCGGGTCGGCAATTCGTTCAGGCGCGCATTCTCGCGCCCGATGGCGAGGCTGGATTCGGCGAAATCGACGTTCACCACCAGGCGCGCGCCGGCTTTGGCCGCCGCGATGCCGATGCCACAGGTGTACGCGAACAGGTTGAGCACGGTTTTGCCGGCGGCCTCTTGCATCACCCGTCTGCGTCCCGCGCGCATGTCCAGAAACAGCCATGGGTCCTGGCCGGCGTGGCGCGCCTGGATGCGGTAATTGACGCCCAGCTCCTGGAACTGGCGCGGCTGCGTAGCGATGGCCATTTCGTCGGTTGAAAGCGGGTTGGCGATGCGCGAATTGGACTGGCTGCGGTCGTTGTAAACCAGGCTCAGGCCGGGCAGGACTTCGCCGTAAAAGGTTTCCAGCGCATCCAGTTGCGCGGCGTCGAGCGGGCGATGAAAGCTCTGCGCGATGAGCAGTTCGCCATAGCGGTCGACGGTCAGTCCAGGCTCACCTTCGACACTGCCGTGGAACAGGCGATAAGCGTCGGTGTATTCGGCGTGGCATTGGTTGAGCAAGGCCTCGCGCGCGACGAAGGCGGCGGCCAGATGTTCGACGAGGGGGGCGACGGCGGGGTCGATCAGTTCAGCAGACACGCTAACTCCGTGGAATTCGAGAAAGCCGTTGAGGGTACACCGGGAATGCCGGTGCGGCACCGATCTGTTTCGAACGCGAGCTACAACCAGCTCTCCACCTTCTTGCGATCCGGCACGCCGCCGGCATGCACGACCTTGCCGTCGATGACGACGCCGGGGGTGGACATGACGCCAAAGCCGAGGATGGCGGCCATGTCTTCGATTTTTTCCAGTTCGATTTCAACGCCGCGCGCGCGGGCGGCGTCCTGAATGAGCTGGTAGGTGGTCTGGCAATTGCGGCAGCCGCTGCCGAGGACTTTGATGTTTTTCATGCGGATTGCTCCTGCGGTTTGACCGCTTCGATGTTGGCGGAGGCGATGAAATTCTCGACCCCGCGTCCCGGCGCCCAGTGCTGGATGTATTCGCGGCTGGCGTCTTTGGGGGCGATGCGGACAGCGACGAAACCGGCGGCGGCGATCATCGCCGCGAGGTCGGCGACATTGGCCGCACCAGCCACGCAGCCGGTGTAGAGGGCGACTTCAGCCCGCATGGCCGGCGGTAGTTCGGCGGTCAGCACGATGTCGGAGATGGCCAGGCGGCCGCCCGGTTTCAGCGCCCGGAAAGCGTCGCGGAATACCTGAGCCTTGTCCGGCGACAGGTTGATCACACAGTTGGAAATGATCACGTCCGCCGTGGCGTCGGCCACCGGAAGATGTTCGATCTCGCCGAGTCGGAATTCGACGTTGGCGTAGCCGGCTTTTGCGGCATTGGCGCGGGCTTTGGAAATCATGTCCGGCGTCATGTCGACGCCGATGACGCGGCCGCTTGCGCCGACCGCGCGCGCGGCCAGAAAGCAGTCGAAGCCGGCGCCACTGCCCAGATCGATGACGCATTCGCCCGGCTTCAGCGCGGCGATGGCCTGCGGATTGCCGCAGCCCAAGCCCAGGTTGGCGCCCTCCGGCACGGCGGCGGTTTCTTCCGCGCTGTAACCGATGCCGCGCGACAGCAGTTCGGCGACGGATAGCTCGGAGGGCGCGCAACAACTGCCGGCCGACCCCGAGGCCGGCACGCAGCAGCCGCTGGCGGTCGCCGGCGTGGAATCGCCGGCGCGCGCCACGGCGCCGTAGGCGCTGCGGACTTGCTGGCGGATGTCGTCGTGCTGGAGGGGCGACATGTCAGGCCTCAGCAGCAGGACTGGCCCGACTTGGTCGGCGTGCAGCAGGAACCGCCTTCCAGCACGGCGATGTTGGCGAACGGGTCGACTTTCAACTTGGGTTTGGCCGGTTGCATCGTTTCAGAGTAGGCCGCGTCGAAACTCGCGTCCATTGCTTGCGCGGCTTCGTCGCGAATGTGGCGGGCGATCTCGATCACGCTGTCGATCTGATCCTTCGAGACGCCGTATTCCTTCAGACGGTCGACTTGGCACAGACCCTGTTTCGGGTGATTCGACGCGATGTTGGCGGCGAGCGAGACCAGGGCGACGATGGAGGGGTGCAGCGGGTTTGCGTGCGAGTCACTCATAAGACAGTCCTCAAAGCATTGAACAGAACGCCGACGCCCACAAAGGCGGTGGCGAGATAGGCGGCGAAGATGCCGAGCAGCGGCCACTTGACCACTTTGCGCAGGATCAACATCTCCGGCAGCGACAGCGCGATGACCGCCATCATGAAAGCCAGCACGGTGCCGACCGGCACGCCCTTGAGCAGCAGCGCCTCCGCCACCGGGATGATGCCGACCGCGTCGGAATACATCGGCACGCCGACCAGCACGGCGACGATGACCGACAGCACGCTGCCGTCGCCGGCGATACGGGCGACGAAATCGGCCGGCACATAGCCGTGGATGGCCGCGCCGACGCCGACGCCGATCAGCACATATTTCCAGATGCGGCCGACGATCTGGCGTACCTCGTTCCAGGCGTAGTCATGGCGGGCGCGCGGCGAGGTGTCCTGTTCAGCCTGTTGCGCCTCGCCCATGTGGATTTTCCAGACGTAATCATCGACCCAGCGTTCCAGCCTGAATGCTTGCAGGATGTAACCGCCGGCAAAGGCGATGGTCAGGCCGGTCAGGACATAGATCGCGGTGATCTTCCAGCCGATGACGCCGACCAGCACCGCGATCGCGGCCAGATCGACCATCGGGCTGGCGATCAGGAACGACAGCGTGACGCCTAACGGAATGCCGGCCTCGACGAAGCCGATGAACAGCGGAATCGACGAGCAGGAACAGAACGGCGTCACCGCGCCCAAGCCGACCGCCAGCAGGCGCGCGCCGGGGCCGGAGCGGCCCTTCATCAGCGCGCGCACCCGTTCCGGGGTGAACAGCGCGCGCAGCCAGCCCATCAGGTAGATCACCGTGGTCAGCAGGACGAGGATTTTCACCACGTCCATGACGAAGAAATGCAGCGCCATGCCGAGGCGGGAGTCCGGCGCGATGTTGGCAAAAACAGAACCGGCAAGGTCGAAAACGAGGAAAGATGCGAGGGCGTCGAACATGGCGTTATTCGTTATTCCCGCGAATGCGGGCATGACGAGGTTGTGACTGGGGCATGTGTTCAGTTCGCCTCGAACTCGACGAACGCGCGGCTCATGTTGGCCCGGTGCAGGTCGCTGAAGTTGTATAGATGCTTGAACTGCGGCAGGTCGGCGTACTTGTTCAACGTGGCATCGAGCGGTTCCATGTCCCGCGCGGCCTTGCCGATCACGTTGGCGAGGAAGTCCTCGTAATCGCCGGAATCGCGCTTCGCCTTGGCCAGATCGCAGACGCCGCCGTGACCGGGGACGATGTATTTCGGGCTGAGCGCTTCCAGTGCGTGAAAAGCCTTCTGGCCGTTTTTCACGCTGGACCAGGGCAGCACGCCGAGGATGCGGTCGACGTAAACCAGATCGCCGGTGAACATGATGTTGCGTTTCGGCAGCCAGACCCAGGCATCGCCTGGGAAATGCGCATCGGTGTAGCGCAGCGTCAACGTTTCGCCGCCCAGTTCGACGCTCGCTTCGTTGCCGTCGAGCAAGGTCGTGGCGGGCAGGGGTTGGGTGCCGTCGAGGCGCGCGCCGAGAAAGCCGGCCAGCATCTGCATGTGCTGCGCGCCGAATTCCGCCTGCGTGGCGGCGGTGCGTTTCAGGGCGAATATCCGCGCGCCTTGGGTTGACCCTTTCGCGGCGAAGTAGTCGTTGCCCAGCCAGCGGTGATCCTGGCTGCCGGTGTTGATGACCCAACGCACCGGCTGGTCGGTGACCTGGGCAATCGCCGCCGCAATCTTCTCCGCGCCCAGCCGGCTGGCGCCGGAGTCGATCAGGATGACACCCTGTGCGGTGACGATGAAGCCGAAGTTGGCGTTGGAACCGTCGTTGTCCTTGCTGCGCTGGCCGAGCGGGCCGACGATGGCATAAACGTTGTCGACGACTTTCTCCGCTTTGGGCTGGAAGTCGGCGTGGGCAAGACCGGGCAGCGCGAGCAACGCGGCGATCAGGAAGGCGAATAGGGGCATGGCTATTCCTTAGCGGGAAGGCAAGCCAGCTTCATACCAGCCTTTGCTCTGGTTGACGATCTTCACCACCAGCAGCATCACCGGCACTTCGATCAGCACGCCGACCACGGTGGCCAGCGCCGCGCCGGACTGGAAGCCGAACAGCGAGATCGCCGCCGCCACCGCCAGTTCGAAGAAGTTGGAAGCGCCGATCAAGGCCGACGGGCAGGCGACGCTGTGCTTCTCGCCGACCTTGCGATTCAGCCAGTAGGCCAGCGCCGAGTTGAAGAACACCTGGATCAGGATCGGCACCGCCAACAGCGCAATGATCAACGGTTGTTGGATGATCGCCTCGCCCTGGAAAGCGAACAGCAGCACCAGGGTGGCCAGCAGCGCGACGATGGAGGCGTGGCCCAGGCTGCTCATCACCGCATCGAACGCGGCTTGTCCGCGTTTCAGCAACTGTTTGCGCAAGAGCTGGGCCAGAATCACCGGGATGACGATGTACAGAATCACCGAGGTGAACAGCGTGTCCCACGGCACCACGATGGCGGACAGGCCAAGCAACAAGCCGACGATGGGGGCGAAGGCGAAGATCATGATGGCGTCGTTGAGCGCGACTTGCGACAGCGTGAAATACGGATCGCCGCCGGTCAGCCGGCTCCACACGAACACCATCGCGGTGCAGGGCGCGGCGGCGAGCAGGATCAGGCCAGCGACGTAACTGTCGAGTTGTTCCGCCGGCAAATAGGGCGCGAACAGTTGGCGGATGAAGAGCCAGGCCAGCAATGCCATCGAGAACGGCTTTACCGCCCAGTTGACGAACAAGGTGACGCCGATGCCCTTCCAGTGCGACTTCACCTGATGCAAGGCGGCGAAGTCGATTTTCATCAGCATCGGAATGATCATGACCCAGATCAACAGGCCGACCGGCAGATTGACCTGCGCGACTTCCATCCGCCCCAGGGCCTGGAACGGCGCCGGCATGAACTGCCCGGCCAGGATGCCGACGACGATGCACAGCGCCACCCAGAGGGAAAGCCAGCGCTCGAACAGATTCATCTGCAAACCGGCTGCACGTTTGCCGGTGACTTCACATTGGGCACTCATGGTTTTTGCTCCCTGCCGATGTCGTTGAGCGCCTTCTGCAGCTTGATTCGATCCAGCTTGTCGAGAGGCAGGTTGGCGAACAGGGAGATGCGGTTCGACAACTGGTTGAAGGCGACGAAGAAGGCTTTACGCTTGATCTCGTCGTCGCCTTCCACGCTGGCTGGGTCGGGCACGCCCCAGTGCGCGGTCATCGGCTGACCGGGCCAGACCGGGCAGACCTCATTGGCGGCGTTGTCGCAGACGGTAAAGACAAAATCGAGTTCAGGTGCGCCGGGTTGGCCGAATTCATCCCACGACTTGCTGCGCAGCCCCTCGGTCGAAAGCCGGTTCTTCTCCAGCAATTCGATGGCGAAGGGGTTTATCTGCCCGGCCGGATGGCTGCCGGCGCTATAGGCGTGGAAGCGGCCCTTGCCCCAGGTGTTCAACAGGACCTCGGCCAGGATGGAACGCGCGGAATTGCCGGTACACAGAAACAGTACGTTGTAGACCTGGTCGGACATGGCGATCTCCTGGGGCGGGGCGGGGTTCAGAGGCCGAATTCGTTACGCACGGCCGCGATCAGACGAGCGCGGATGTCGTCGCGCACGGTGACGAAGCTATCGATCGGCTCGCCGTGCGGGTCGTGGAAGGGCAGATGGATGCTTTTCACCGGGCGCGGAAAGATCGGGCAGGTTTCCTTGGCGTTGTCGCACACGGTCACGACCAGATCGATGTCCTGATTCATCACCGCGTCGACATCTTTCGGGTACAACCCGTCGGTGTTCAATCCGGCCAGCCTGAGCGCCTCGATAGCGCCATCGGCCACCTTGGGTTGCGGCTTGGTGCCGGCGGAAAGGGCATGAACCTGGCCGGCCAGGTCGTGGTTGAGCAGGACTTCGGCCATCTGGGAGCGGCAGGAGTTACCGGTGCAGAGGATCAGGACGGTTTTCATCGCGTTGCCTTTCAAGGTCGGTAAAGATGTGGGGAGAATGTTTCAGGCCGCGCAGGCTTGGCAGCCTTGGTCAGGAAGCGCCGCTTCGATCGGCATGCCTTCGTTCATGTGCCACAACACGCGCACGGCCCAGGCCGGCAGTTCGGGGTGCAGGCGGTAATGCATCCAGACGCCCTCGCGCCGGGTCAGCACCAGGCCGGCTTCGCGCAGCACGCCGAGATGGCGGGAAACCTTGGGTTGCGGCGCGTCGAGCACGGCGTTCAGATCGCACACGCAGCGTTCGTCGTGGATCAGCAGCAGCGCCAGGATGCGGCGGCGGATCGGGTCGCTCAGGACTTCAAAAAAGGCTTCGAAGAAAGCTTGCTGGTCGAGCTGCATATTCGTTCAGACGAATTCGATTAAACGGTGGCGCAGCTTATTACCGTTTTTATATATCCGTCAAATCGAATATAAAGCGCGCATATGAAGCGCGAATGTGAAGCGTGCGTCTATTGCCTGTGTGGCTGCAATTTGACCGAACGCGCGCGCAACTGGCCGCAACCGCCGTCGATGTCCTGTCCGGCGGAGTCGCGCAGGCGGGCGACGATGCCGCGCTGATGCAGGCGGCCGGCCAGTTCGGAGCAGCGTTCCCAGGCCGGGCGTTTGAAATCGAGCCCGCCGGCGCCAATGCTGTTGTAGGGAATGAAATTCATCATCGCGTACTTGCCGGCGAGCAGTTCGATCAGGTTTTCGATCTCTTCGTCGCTGTCGTTGACGCCTTCCAGCAGCGTCCACTGATATTGGATCGGGTAGCCGGTGCCGCGCGCGTAAGCCTCGCCGAGCGCGACCAGATCGGCGGGGTCGATGCGCGGCGCTTTCGGCAGCAATTGCGCGCGCAGTTCCGGGCGCGTGGTGTGCAGCGACAGCGCCAGCGCGGGTTTCACCTCGCATTGCGGCAGGCGTTCGAACACGCGTCTGTCGCCGACCGTGGAAAAGACCAGATTCTTGTGGCCGATGCCGCCCAGGGTGCCGAGCAGGTCGATGGCTTCAAGCACGTTGTCCAGGTTGTGCGCCGGTTCGCCCATGCCCATGAACACCACTTTGCGGACTTTGCGCCGGCTCCGCGCCAGCGCAACCTGGGCGACGATTTCCGCGCTGCCGAGCTGGCGCAACAGGCCATCGCGCCCGGTCATGCAGAACACGCAGCCGACCGCGCAGCCGACCTGGGTGGAGACGCAGACGCCATCGCGCGGCAGCAGCACGCTTTCCACGCTTTGGCCGTCGGCCAGGTCGATCAGCAGACGGGCGGAATCATCCGCGCCCGGGTGTTCGGAACGGACGCGGGCCAGGCCATGCAGTTGCGCCATCAATTCCGGCAGCGCATCGCGCACGGCCAGCGGCAGAAAGTCTTCCGCCTTGCTGTGCCGCTTGTCGAGCGAACGCGATTGCACCCAGGCGCGCAGCACGCGCTCCTGATGGCAGGGTTTTGCGCCGAGTTGGCGCAGTTGTTGGCGGATTTGTTCGAGTTGCATGAGTGCGGGGTCGATGCGGTTGGTGCCTCACCACAGCAACCTAAGCCAGGCAAGTCCGTTCAGAGCGGAGCCCGCAGTTGTCCTTGCGCGGCGGCGGGAGGCGGCAGGGCGGGCGTTTCGGCCTGAACCGCTCTGGCGTCGCGGACAAAATATTCGGTCTCGCCGAAGCAGGAAGAGGGGATGAACTTGTGCTGCTGGTATTGCAGCGTCACGCGCTGGCCGGCCAGCGCGTTGAGTTTTTCGGCCATGCCCTCTTCCGGCACGGTGAAGACGAACTTTTCTGGGATGGCGCCCGGCATGGTGACCATGGCGATTTCGCCTTCCCAGGTCTTGCACAGCCAGCCTTTCTTGGACAGCTTCTGCACATAGCCGGTGCGTTCGCCTTCCGAGTAGCTCCAGTGCAGCGTCAGCCAGACCCAGGCGGCGCTGAGCAGGATCAGGGTGAGCAAGATGAGTCCGAGAATACGGGGGATTTTTGAATTCATGGCGTCAGGCAATATGGTCGAGGCGCAAAGTCTAGAGGATTCATCCTGTTTGTGTGACCGTGCCCGGAGCCATTGGCCCCGGGTTTGGCCGGGAGGCGCATAGCCGTCTTAGCCGAACAGTTTGCCGGCCAGCGCGTTCAGACCTTGGCCCAGCGCATCGGTGTCGCCCGCGTTGTCAGGTAAACGACCTTGCGGTGTCAGTTGGTTGACCACTTCCGGCAGGTATTACGCCAGGCTGCTGCTGAGTTGCGCCGACCACGCTGTCGAATAAGCCCATGCTGTTCTCCTGTTGCTTGTTCAGTGTCCCGATTTTCACGGTGATTGGACCGAATGATGACTTCTGAAGCCGGTCATTACGTTCCGCAGAAGGTGCGGAATTCCGCCATGAAATCTCCCGATGCCGGCTCGGCGTAGCGGGCCAGCGCGGGGTCTTCGTCGAAAGGACGCCGCAGCGCATTCAGCAGTTGCTCGAACGGCGCCAGGTCGCCTTCGTCGGAGGCGGCGGCCAGGGCTTCCTCGACGCGATGGTTGCGCGGAATCAGCCAGGGATTGACCCGGCGCATCGAACCGGCGCGTGCACTGGCCGCAGCGGGGTCGGTATCCTCGGCGGCGCAACGCTCGCACCAACGTTCCAGCCAGCGATCCAGCCCCGGTTGCCCGGCGAACAAGGCCCGCAGCGGCGCTTCGTTCCCCTCTGCTGCATCCGCCAGCCGTCGCCATGCCAACGTGAAATCCACCTGCTGGGCATGCAGAAGGTCCAGCCAGCTTTCGCCCAGCGCGGTATCGACATGATCGGCATGTTCGACCATGCCGCGCAGGCCCAGCTTGGCCCGCACGCCATCCAGCCAATGCTGCTGATAGCGTCCCATGAAAGCGTCGATCACCTCGGTGGTCAACTCTATCGCCCGGCCTTCATTGTCGGCGATCAGCGGCAGCAGGGTCTCGGCCAGGCGGGCCAGGTTCCAGCGCGCGATGCGCGGTTGCGCCTCGTAGGCATAGCGGCCCATTTCATCGATGGAACTGAACACCGCGCGCGGGTCGTAGGCTTCCATGAAGGCGCAAGGGCCAAAGTCGATGCTCTCGCCGGGAATGCCCATGTTGTCGGTGTTCATCACGCCGTGGATGAAGCCCACATGCATCCATTGGGCGATCAGCGCGGCCTGGCGTTCGGCCACGGCGCGCAGGAAACCCAGATAGCGCTCCTCGGAACCGGCCAGTTCAGGGAAATGGCGCGCGATGGCGTAATCGGCGAGCTGGCCCACCTTCTCCGGCGTGCCGTGTGCCGCGAAATACTGGAAGGTACCCACGCGCAAATGGCTTGCGGCCACCCGGGTGAGGATGGCGCCGGGCAGCGTGCGCTCGCGAAACACCGGCTCGCCGGAGGACACCACCGCCAGGGCGCGGGTGGTGGGTATGCCCAGCGCGTGCATCGCCTCGCCGATCAGCACCTCACGCAGCATCGGCCCCACCGCCGCCTTGCCATCACCCCGGCGGGAATACGGCGTGCGCCCCGAGCCCTTGAAGGCGATGTCCCGGCGCCGGCCCTGGCGGTCGATGACCTCGCCGATCAGCAGCGCCCGGCCATCGCCCAACTGGGGATTGAACTGCCCGAACTGATGCCCCGAGTAGGCCTGGGCGATGGGCTGCGCCCCCTCCGGCAGCGCGTTGCCGGAAAACATCGCCGCCAGTGCGGCATCGTCTTGGCCGGTCAAGCCCAGCCGCAATTCCTCCGCCAGTCCGTGGTTGAAGAACAGCAACACCGGTTCACGTACCGTCGCGGGCTGGCAAGGCTGGTAGAAGCCCGGCAGGTCGCGGGCATAGGTGTTGTCGAACGGGATGGCGGAGTTGGGCATCGGTGGGTTCACGCTTCAGGAGCGGGTGTGCGGTTGGCTGACGGGAAGGAACTTGGGGCCAACCGCGCGGAAATTCCACCCCAATGCGAGCAGGGGAACGCCGATTGATTCTTAATGCCCGCACGAAAAATCGTGGCCTGTCCCGAACAATAGCCCTGGATGGCTTGCAACGATCCAAGGATGGACTTGCACACATAGCCTGCTCCAGAAGCGGCGAACACCCCTGCCTTGTTCGAGCCGACCGGCCAGCGCATACTCCACATGTCCTTATTTATGTACATGAAAAGCATGGAAGCCATTACCTACACCGAAGCGCGCAACAACCTGGCCCGCACCATGGACAAGGTCAACGACGATCACGCCCCCATCATCATCACGCGGCAGAACGGCCAGCCCGTGGTGATGATGTCCCTCGATGATTTTGAAGCCTGGCAGGAAACGGACTATCTGCTGCGCAGCCCCGCCAACGCCCGGCGGCTGCTGGAATCCGTCGAGCAGGATCGCAAAGGCCGAGCCAAGCCGCGTGTGCTTGTCGACCCCGAATGAGCCGGCAGCGCGTCTGCTTCACGCCCAACGCCTGGGAGGAATACACGGCCTGGCTGGCGGAAGATCGCGCGATGGTGAAGCGCATCAACCAGCTCATCGAGGCCATCGGCCGCGACCCTTTCGCCGGCATCGGCAAGCCGGAGCCGCTGAAACACCAGCTATCCGGCTACTGGTCACGGCGCATCAACGAAGAACATCGGCTGGTTTACAGGGTGGAAGGCGAGAGCTTGATCGTTGTGCAATGCCGATATCACTATTGAGTTGGAGAGGCTGGGGCACGGAAATCGTGGTCTTTCCCCAATGCCGTTATTGGGTTCTATTCGTTTCTCCATCAATCGCGTCCAGGTCGTCGAAGTCATGGAAAGCCGAGCAGCGAGGCATTCCCAGCATCAGCTCGTCAATATCTAATCGCGACCGCTTGAGTCTAAACTGATCGGTCGGCTGCACGATCTCCCAGAATTTCACGCTATCTGCTCTACCCTCAAGCGCCTTCACAACCGTGTACTTGAGGACATCGGCGCACCGCATGCCGAAGATTACCGACTTCAGCCTCATCGGCGATTCCCCCAAGCCGACCTGCCCGAGCAATCGCCACTCCCTTTCGTACGCCCACTCCCCGGATTTTGTGAGCAAGCTAGCCTTGTTAATAGCCTGCCGTGCTGCAGTATCGTTATGGAGCACCCAATTGTTGATCTGGCTAGCCAACACCTTGCGCGATTCTCCATACGTGACCTTATGTAGCTCATGAGGCGTCAACTTGGACAGATCGTACTCAACGCACACACCTCGATGCTGGTTCGCGTAGTGCGACCACATCAGCGGACTATCGAACTTCGAACTCAGGCATAGCACGCCGGTCTCATGCGATTTATGCAGCTCACGCTCAATGGCACGCCTAAAGGCGCTTTTAATGTAGGTCTCACGATCTTCCACTTCCGGGTTGGTTGCGTTGTAGCTGATTTCACCGATCAGGTTGCGCACTTCAGTCCCCGTCAAGCTATTGAGCCGAGCAGTAGCGTTATCGCCGCGCAGGCGCACTTTCTTCATCGCCGCATCGATCTCCTTGGCTGACCTGTTCGCAACGAGTTGGGCGAGCAAGGACTCAAGTTCATCCGTCTGCAGGTCGGCCTCGACGACAGGAAGGCAGTCTAGGGGGTCATTGAAGCTTGCGGGATCAGCAAAGTAGACCTTGTCATAGCAGAGTTGCTCTAGCAGCTTGTCGCTGAAGCGGAGGTACTTGAACAGGCTCTTCGGAATTCTTGTGTTCATGTATTGCGCCACTTGCCTGTTTGGGAAGGGAGTGATCGTGCCTTGGAATGACTGCTCTCAGCAACTTGGCCAAATGGCCGGCCATCCAGCAAGGGCGCAATAACCAACGGGCATTGCGCCGGATGCTTTTCCTCCGCAGTGCCAACGCTTGACGTGGGGGAATGGGTGCAATGCGCTTTGCTTATTGCGGCCTACGTTGCTGTACATAACGAACACGGCACCAGGGTCTTTCGAAACAATAACGGGCTGCACAAGCAGTCCGTTTCTATCTGGTCAGTCGACTTGGGGCTCAGACTTTTCGATACACCTCCGCCCCCTGCTTGACTATCAAACGGGCCAGCCTCGGCTTATCTTATTTCAGCACCCCGTCTAACCCCGTATGCAGCGCATTCAGTATCTGATGCGCCTGAAAGGCACGGCTGCGCCGTTGCGCGTTCGACGGGCGCAGGATGTCCATCTCGACCAACTCGGCGATGGCGTCGTTGGCGGCGGGGAAGGTCACCTGTAGCTGTCGCGCCGCCTCCTTGGCGGTGATCACGGGCTGGCCCGGCAGCAACTCGGCGACGCGCCAGATGGTGGCGTGGCGGCGCTTGCGCCGGGCCTTCAATTGATTGTTCCAGCCTGCCTGGATGTCGTCGATCTCGACGACCAGTTGGCCGGTGTGCCGGCATGAGGCGATGACGCTGTCCAGGAAAAGGCTGACCCAGGGCGTCCAGTCCAGCCGCATTTGTGCGGCCCGAAGCTTCTCGTAATACTCGCCCTGTCGCCGTTTCAGGAAGGTGGCGAGGTGGATGGGGGGCTCGTCTTCCGCTTGCAGCATCAGCGGCAGGAGCATCCGGCCGATCCGGCCGTTGCCGTCCGTGAACGGGTGGATGGCCTCGAACTGGGCATGGGCGCTGGCGGTCCGCATCAGGATCGAACTGACCAGGTTGCCTTCCGGCGCGTATTGCAGCAGGCCTTCCAGATCGGCTATGAGCCGTTCGACTTCGCCGGGCGGGGGCGGGACGAAAACGGCATCCTCGATGCGCAGCCCGCCAATGTGGTTTTGCACCGTCCGGAAGTGGCCGGGTTGGGCGCGGGGGCTGCCTGCCATCAGCCGGGCATGCAGTTCGAGGAGCAGTTGCCGGGTGAGCGCCGACTGGCCGTGCGCGCGTACGGTTTCCTCGCCGAAGGTGGCGGCGTCGACATAGGCCAGGGTTTCGCTGGCGTCCGCATCCGCGGGGATGGCTTTGTCGGCCAGGTCCATTTCGTACAGCAACAATTCATCGAAGCTGGTGCGTGTGCCTTCTATCTGGCTGCTGTCGACGGCCTCGCGTCGATTCAATGAGCGGAGCAGGCGATCCGCATAGGCACAGCGGGATAGCTGACCTTTCAGCAGGTCGAGTTCGCGTCGGGCCATCTGCAACGTGGCGGCGCAAGCGAGTACGTCAACACTGGAGGGGGCCGGGTGGGGGACAACGGCATAACAGCCGCCCTTGCCCGGTATGGCAACTGCGGTGGCTTGCAGGCTGCGATGAAGGTCGCTTTTGCGCATGGTGAAAGCTTTAATAGCGTCGACGTTATTAAACGTTAATGGCTGAAACGTTTAATAGCAATGGCTGTGTTAAAGCTTGTTGGCCTGAAAAGAAACGGCCCGGTTGCCGAGAGGTAACCGGGCCGCGTTGTCCGGGGCAGGTGCGTCAGACCTTGTGATAAACCTCTGCGCCCTGCTTCACGAATTCGATGGACTTTACTTCCATGCCTTTTTCCAGGGCGTCCTGTTCCGACAAGCCCTGTTTGGCGGCGAAGTCGCGCACATCCTGGGTGATCTTCATCGAGCAGAAATGCGAGTCTCACTCGACCTTGGCGCTGTTTTCCAATGCCTCCAGCCATCGTTCCATCAAACCGGCATGGGTCGCCAATCGTCCGTGAATGGCTGCGGCCAGGTTTTCGTTGTAGGTGTGGCTGGTGAGATTGTGGTCATCGATCATGGCCATGGCGGCATGGCCGTCGGCTTCGGTCAGCAAACCATTCTGGGCGCAGGCACGCACCACGGGCTTTGGGCTGGCGACCACGACGCCGAAACGGGTATCGAGCACGGCTTGGGCGGCTTTCCAGCAGGCCTCCACGGTGTATTCGAAGCGCTGGATGGCGGCGTCCCGCTCGATGCGGTTGGGCGCCTTGAGGATGGTCAGTTCCAGTAAAGTCTCCAGGGCCTGACGGGCCAGTGCCAGGCGGCGGGTCAAGCGTTCCATGGTATTCCCTCTCGCTCGATGGCTTCGCACAGGGCCGGGTCGGCTTCGTCCAGGTTTACCAGGTCGACGTTGAGCAGCAGGTTGCTTTCCTCCAGAGCGGAGCGGGTTTGCGCAAGCAGGCCGGTGGGCAAGGGCCGGAGGGGGCGCACTCCCACGTCGATGTCGGACCAGCGGCGAGCATCACCCCGCGCCCGGGAGCCAAACAGGATCAGATCGGCGGATTCCGCCGGGATGTTGGCGCGGATGATGGCATGGGCGAAATCCAGGTCGGGCTGCATGGTCATATCTTATGGTAGACCTCCGCCCCGGTCTTCATGAACTCCACCGACTTCACTTCCATACCCTTCTTCAGCGCTTCGTCCTCGCTGATGCCCTGCTTCGCGGCGAAGTCGCGCACATCCTGGGTGATTTTCATCGAGCAGAAATGCGGGCCGCACATCGAACAGAAGTGGGCGACCTTGGCCGATTCCTTGGGCAACGTTTCGTCGTGGAAGGATTTCGCCTTGTCCGGGTCGAGGCCGAGATTGAACTGGTCGGCCCAGCGGAATTCGAAGCGCGCTTTTGACAGCGCGTTGTCGCGAATCTGCGCGCCGGGATGGCCTTTGGCCAGATCGGCGGCGTGGGCGGCCAGCTTGTAGGTGATGATGCCTTCCTTGACGTCGTCCTTGTTCGGCAGGCCCAGGTGTTCCTTGGGCGTCACATAACAAAGCATGGCGGTGCCGTACCAGCCGATCTGGGCGGCGCCGATGGCGCTGGTGATGTGGTCGTAGCCGGGCGCGATGTCGGTGGTGAGCGGGCCCAGCGTGTAGAACGGCGCTTCGTCGCACCATTCCAGTTGCAGGTCCATGTTCTCCTTGATCAGGTGCATCGGCACATGACCGGGGCCTTCGATCATCACCTGCACGTCGTGCTTCCAGGCCACCTGGGTCAGCTCGCCCAGGGTCTTCAGTTCGCCCAGTTGCGCCTCGTCGTTGGCGTCGTAGATGGAGCCGGGACGCAGGCCGTCGCCCAGGCTGAAGGCAACGTCATACGCCTTCATGATTTCGCAGATTTCTTCGAACCGGGTGTAGAGGAAGCTCTCTTTGTGATGCGCCAGACACCATTTGGCCATGATCGAACCGCCGCGCGAGACGATGCCGGTCATCCGGTTGGCGGTCATCGGCACATAGCGCAGCAGCACGCCGGCGTGGATGGTGAAGTAGTCGACGCCCTGTTCGGCTTGTTCGATCAGCGTGTCGCGGAACATCTCCCAGGTCAGTTCTTCGGCGCGGCCGTCGACCTTTTCCAGCGCCTGATAGATCGGCACGGTGCCGATGGGAACCGGCGAGTTGCGGATGATCCATTCGCGCGTTTCGTGGATGTTCTTGCCGGTGGACAGATCCATCACCGTGTCGCCGCCCCAGCGGGTGGACCAGGTCATCTTGTCGACTTCCTCGTTGATCGATGAACCCAGCGCGGAATTGCCGATGTTGGCGTTGATCTTCACCAGGAAATTGCGGCCGATGATCATCGGTTCGGTTTCCGGGTGGTTGATGTTGTTCGGGATGATGGCGCGGCCGCGGGCGATCTCGGCGCGCACGAATTCCGGCGTGATCTCGTTCGGGATGGAGGCGCCGAAGTTCTGGCCGGGATGCTGGCGCCCCATCAGGTTGGCCAGCTTCTCGCCCTGCGGACCGGATTTGCGCAGGTTGTCCAGATAGACCTGACGCTGCATGTTTTCGCGGATGGAGACGTACTCCATTTCCGGGGTGACGATGCCTAGCCTTGCGTAGTGCATCTGGCTGACATTCATCCCGGCCTTGGCGCGGCGCGGCTGGCGGTGCAGGCCGGGGAAGCGCAGTTCGTTCAGTTTGGCGTCGGCGGCGCGGCCGCGACCGTATTCCGAGCTCAGGCCGGGCAGCACTTCGGTGTCGTTGCGTTGCTCGATCCAGTTCTGGCGCAGTGCCGGCAGGCCCTGGCGGATGTCGATTTTCGCGCTCGGGTCGCTGTATGGGCCGGAACAGTCGTAAACGTAGATGGGCGGATTCTTCTCACCACCCATGCCGGTCGGCGTGTCGGCCTGGCTGATTTCCCGCATCGGCACCTGAATGTCCGGGCGGCTGCCTTCGACATAAATTTTGCGCGAGTTCGGCAACGGCTGGACGGCGGCGGCGTCGACCTGCGCGTCGGCGGCGAGGAAAGTGGCGGAAGCAGGGGCGGATTTGGGTAATGCGGCGTTCATGCAGTGCTCCATCGAAGTAATAACGCAGGGAGCGAAGGCGGCGGCCGCAACGCTTCCCTACGCCGGTGCGACCCGGATCAGGTTCCAAGGGTGTGATCTCAGCCATCCAGATCGGCTGGATGGCACCCCTAACGTGAGCCGGAAACTAGCCCAAAGCCGCGTGGAATACAACCATGTCGGCGGGGAGGGTAGGTCGTCTGGCCAGCGCGACCATGAATCACCCGAACATAAAAAATGGGCGCTTGATCAAGCGCCCATCAACCAGGCCCGGGCCCGATTTACTTTTTGTCGTCAGGCTTCGCCTTGGCTTCCGGCGCGGCCCCAACCGTCAATTCATTCTTGATTTTGGCGACGCTGGCCTTGCCAAAACCTTTTACGCCGGCGAGCTCATCCAGATTTTTGAATGCCCCATTCTTTTGTCGGAATTCCACGATGCTCTTTGCCTTGGCCGGCCCGATTCCCTTGACGGTCTCGAGTTCGGATTGGGTTGCGCTATTGATATCGAGCGCCGCCATTGCGGAAGTGTTCAGCAGCAAACCAGCCAGCAAAGCCATAAACAGTTTCTTCATGATGCCTCCTTGATTAAGTAGCGCCGAAGATGGCGCGCAGGCAATTTAAGACAACCGGGTACGGTTGAACATTTGTCGAAAGATATAGACAGCCAAATAAAGTGCGATCCAGTCGATAAGACCATCTACAAAATAGAACGCCGAGTTCGTGACTATCAATTGGCTGGATTGCCGGTTCGGGTCTGTAATGAACTCACCTGTCTATCGCTCAGGCCCGATACACAGACCCGATTCATCACGCCAAGGAGACCCTCATGAGCAAAAAACTCACCACCAACGCCGGCTGCCCGGTCGTCGACAATCAGAATGCAATGACCGCCGGAGCGCGTCGGCAAGCGCCGGGCCTATAAATCAACTAGCTGAACCCCGCCCTCGATTGAGGGCTCATCCAAAAAGGAGGCCATCATGGCAATCGACATCGGTATCAACGACAAAGACCGCGCCAACATCGCGGAATCGCTGTCCAGAATGCTCGCGGACAGTTACATCCTGTATCTCAAGACGCACAACTTCCATTGGAACGTGACCGGGCCGATGTTCCAGACGCTGCACAACCTGTTCATGACGCAATACACCGAGCAGTGGAATGCGCTCGACCTGATCGCCGAACGCATCCGCGCCCTCGGCCACCCGGCGCCCGGCTCCTACAAGCGCTTTGTCGAGCTTTCCAGTCTTCGGGAAGAAGAGGGCGTGCCCTCGGCGCTGGATATGGTTCGGCAACTCGTCGCCGGCCAGGAAGCCGTCGCCCGCACCGCCCGCGCCGCCTTCAAGGTCGCCAATGCGGCGGATGACCAGCCGACCGCCGACCTGCTCACCCAGCGCATGGAAGTGCACGAGAAAAACGCCTGGATGCTGCGCGTGCTGCTGGAAGACGGCGGCGCGGTGACGGTTGTGAGCAAAGCAAAAGCGCGCAAGAAATAAGCGTCGGATGAACAGTCCCTGAAATCGCCTGCCGCACCGCATGAACCGCGTGTGCGGGGGGCGGTCAAGGCGATGCTCAGAACTTGAAAGCATCCAGTTCCAACTGGAGTTTTCGGGCCAGTTCGCCCAGTCGACCCGCTGTGGAAGAGACCTGTCCGGACGATGCGCTGTTCGCGCGCGGCATTGGCGATCTCGTCGACCTGATTACTTGTCCAAGCAGACGTGAAAACGCGGAATCCGGCCAAGGCCGGGTTCCGCGTTAAGCGCACCTCAATCAGACCGGCGCGGAACTGCGGATCAGATAGTCGAAAGCCGACAAGCTGGCTTTTGCGCCTTCGCTCATCGCGATGACGATCTGCTTGTATGGCACCGTGGTGCAGTCGCCCGCCGCCAGGATGCCGGGTATGTTGGTCTGGCCCTTGGCGTCGATTTCGATTTCGCCGAAGCGGGACAGGTTCACCACCCCCTTCAGCCAGTCGGTATTGGGCAGCAGGCCGATCTGAACGAAGACACCTTCCAGCGCCACATGCTGGCTTTGCCCTGTCGTGCGGTCGGTGTAGGTGAGGCCGTTGACCTTGCCGCCGTTTTTGCCACCCTCGCCCGTGACTTCGGTGGTTTGTGCGCTCTTGATCACCGTCACGTTGGGCAGGCTGTGCAGCTTGTTCTGCAATACCGCGTCGGCGCGCAGCGTATCGCCGAATTCGAGCAGGGTGACGTGGCCGACGATGCCGGCCAGATCGATGGCCGCTTCAACGCCGGAGTTGCCGCCGCCGACCACGGCAACGTGCTTGCCCTTGAACAGCGGACCGTCGCAGTGCGGGCAGTAGGCGACGCCCTTGCCGCGATATTCCAGTTCGCCCGGCACGTTGAGTTCGCGCCAGCGCGCGCCGGTGGCGAGGATGATGCTTTTCGATTTCATCACCGCGCCGTTGCTCAAACGCACTTCATGCAAGCCGCCGGCTTCGCCCGGAATCAAGGCTTCCACACGCTGCAGATTCATGATGTCCACGTCGTACTCCTTGACGTGTTCTTCCAGCGCACGGCCGAGCTTGGGGCCGTCGGTGTGCGGCACGGAAATCAGGTTCTCGATGGCCATGGTGTCCATCACCTGGCCGCCGAAACGTTCCGCCAGCACGCCGGTGCGGATGCCTTTGCGCGCCGCGTAAATCGCAGCCGCCGCGCCAGCCGGGCCGCCGCCGACGACCAGCACGTCGAACGGGGCTTTTTCGGCCAGCTTGGCGGCATCGCGCGCCGCCGCGCCGGTGTCGAGTTTGGCGATGACATCATCGATCGCCATGCGGCCGTTGGCGAACGGTTCGCCATTCAGATAAACGCTGGGCACGGCCATGATCTGACGCGCATTCACTTCGTCCTGGAACAGCGCACCGTCGATCATGACGTTCTGGATATTCGGGTTGAGCGCGGACAGCGTGTTCAGCGCCTGCACCACGTCCGGGCAGTTGTGGCAGGACAGCGAGATGTAGGTCTCGAAGCGGAAGTGGCCGGTCATGGCGCGAATCTGTTCGATGACATCGGCCTCCAGTTTGGGCGCGTAGCCGCTGGACTGGAGCAGGGCCAGGATCAACGAGGTGAACTCGTGCCCCATGGGCAGGCCGGCGAAGCGGATGCGCGCGCCTTTTTCAGCCGCGCCGGCTTTGCCGATGCTGAACGAAGGGCGGCGCGCGTCATTGCCGTTTTCGAGTAGAGCTACTTTGTCGGACAGGCTGGCGATGTCTTCGAGCATGCCGCGCATTTCAATGGACTGCGCGCTGGCGTCGAGCGAGGCCACCAGCTCGATCGGATCGACCAGCTTTTCGAGGTAAGCCTTGAGTTGGGTCTTGATGTTTGCGTCGAGCATGGCGGTTCTCCTGAAACGGATGGCAATAGAAAGGCGCCGGGTGCGCGGAACAGCCGGCGCCTTTGTGTTGCGATCTGGGGGGCTCCCTCTCCCCCGGCCCCTCTCCCGCTTGCGGGAGAGGGGGGCAAATTAGATCTTGCCGACCAGATCCAGAGACGGGGCCAGGGTGGCCGCGCCTTCTTTCCACTTGGCCGGGCAAACCTGACCGGGGTTGTTGGCGACGTACTGCGCCGCCTTCAGCTTGCGCAGGGTTTCCTGCACATCGCGGGCGATGGCGTTGTCATGCACTTCCATGGTCTTGATCACGCCGTCCGGATTGACGATGAAAGTGCCGCGCAGGGCCAGGCCTTCTTCCGGGATATGCACGCCGAATGCATTGGTCATGGCGTGGGTGGGATCGCCCAGCAGCGGGAACTTCGCCTTGCCGACGGAAGGCGAGGTCTCATGCCATACCTTGTGCGAGAAGTGGGTGTCGGTGGTGACGATGTAAACCTCGGCGCCGGCTTTCTGGAACTCGGCGTAGTTGTCGGCCGCGTCTTCGATCTCGGTCGGGCAGTTGAAGGTGAAGGCGGCCGGCATGAAGATGATGACGGACCATTTGCCCTTGAGATCGGCCTCGGTCACTTCGATGAACTTGCCGTTGTGGAAAGCCTGGGCCTTGAACGGTTGAACTTGGGTGTTGATCAGGGTTTGCATGGTAAATCTCCTAAGTAGATGGGTACTGCAGGGGGTGAAAGTCTTGCGACGGAGCGAACTTTAAATGTGTGGCAGTTATCAATCCAATTGAAAGTTTCGTATCAAGCAATCTACGGAATGAATCGATTTCCAGGTGACTCCGCATCCGCGCCGATGGATGCGGGTCCATCGATTTTGTTCGGCGTTTTTTACACCGCTGCGATTACGCCAGCCTAGCCAGTGGTTGTCGAGCCGGATGTTCGGTACGCGAGTTTGCGCTACGGTCATCACGCAGTTGAACGTGCATCACAGCGACTCGACAAATTTGACCAGCGCATCGCGCTCGGCCGGATTCATCTTCAGCACCCGATCGCGGCTGGCTTCGGCTTCGCCGCCGTGCCACAGCACCGCTTCCAGCACGCCGCGCGCGCGGCCGTCGTGGAGCAGGCGGTTATGGCCGTTGACGTCGTGGATCAGGCCGACGCCCCACAACGGCGGCGTCTTCCATTGGCGGCCGTTGGCCAGGCCGTCCGGGCGGCCATCGGCCAGGGCCGCGCCCATATCGTGCAGCAGCAGATCGGTGTACGGCCAGATACGCTGTCCGTTCAGCGCCGGGCTGCTGAATTGCGGATTCGGGCCGGCTGCGGTGACGTAACTTGGACGGTGGCAGATCGCGCATTGGGCCTGGGCGAACAGCTTCCGGCCGCGCAGTACTTGCGCGTCGTTCGGCGCGCGCCGCGCCGGTGGCGCCAGTGTGGCCTGATAGAACACCACGTCGCCGTAGGTTTTGTCGTCGATTTCCGGTGCTTTGCCTTGCGCGCCGCGTGGAGAAGACAGGCAATCCGGCTGCGCTGCGGTGCAGGCTTCGGCCGGGAACAGGCTGGAGGTGATGCCGATGTCGCCCTGGAAAGCGGCGGCGGTCTGATGGGCGATGGTTGCCATATTGGCCTTCCAGCCGAAACGGCCAAGCATCGTTTTCCCGGCGGGCGCGTCCCAGACCCGATTGGCCGCGCCCTTGATCGGCCCGCTCGCCGCCGCTTGTTGGCTGGCATTACGCAGGATTTCAGCTTCCGGAATCGCCTCGATCAGGCCGACGCCGATGAGCTGCGGCGCGATGCGCGGGCTGACCAGAACGTCTTGCGCCATCGGGCCGTAGCCGAGATCGCGGAAGCTATAGCGCGGCTGTTGCAGGGCGTAGCCGGTGCCGTCGGCGAAGCTGCCGCGCAGTTCGGCATGGACGATATCGACTTTGCCCTCCGGCTTCACGTTCTGCACGGCGGCGTTGTTGAACTGGTCGCCGTAGGTCGGCTCCGGCACGGTTTTGGCAATATTGCCGTCATGCTCACCGCCATGTGCGCCAGCTCCAGCACCAGGTACGGACAGGCGTAGCAGCAGGCCGACTGGCTGCTCATTGTTCACTGGCGGCGCACCGCGGCCGTCCTGAACGTGACAGCCGCCGCAGGAACGGGCGATGAAGTGCGGCCCGAGTCCGTCGCGCAACTGGGTCGAGGCCGGCGCTTGCACCCAGTTGCGCTTGAAGAAGGAATTGCCGATGAAGAAGCGGGTGCGCTCCGCGTCGGTGAGATTGGCGGCGGGGAAGGAGAAGGCGTTGCGGCCGGTGGCGTAGACGGTGGCGTCGCCGCCGGTTTTTTCGCCGAGCGGGTCGGCGATTGGCGCGGCATGCGCGCTGACGCAGTACACGGCGAGAAGGGCGAGGGTGCGTTTTTGCATGCTTCGGGAATCCTGTTTGGCTGGCGATGGGCTGGCTGTTAAGCCCCTCTCCCGCTTGCGGGAGAGGGGTTGGGGAGAGGGCGCAGTGGAAATGTCTCCCTCTCCCCCGGCCCCTCCCCCGCTTGCGGGGGAGGGGAGGTCAAGGCTGTGCCAGCGTCAGCTTGGTGATGCCCACGGCATTGGCGGCGGCGACCAGGTCTTTGCTCTGCTGCACCAGACTGTCGACCGTGGCCTGGATGCGCAGGCGGCCGGGCGCGTCTTGCGCGCCGACGATTTCGCGGTCGAACGGGGCCTTGATGGCGTTGGCTTTGGCGACCGAATCGGCGATCCGCGCACTGGTGCGCTCGGCCAGCGCGGCATCCTTCAGCGCGACCAGGTCGCGCGGCGCGGGGCCTTGCAACAGTGTGCCGTCGGCGCGTTTGTAACGGCCCAGCCAGACGTTTTCGACACCCAGGGCGTTGGTCACCGCATCGCGGTGGGTGTTGTCGGAGAAACAGGAATGTTCGTCTTCCTGATCCTGGCTGTTGAGCGCGACTTCCAGCCGTTCGCCGGCCAGTTCGCCGCGCGACAGCGAGCCCAGGCCGACAAAAATCATGCGCAACGATTCCAGTCCGCCTTTTTCGAAGCGCGCCCGGTAGTTGTATTTGCGCCCGGCCGCCCATTCCCGGGTCAGGCCGCCGAGGTCATCGATCAGCAGTTTGGCGATGACTTGCAGGTACTGGCGGCGACGATCCGCGTTGTTTGGCAACCCCGTTGGCAACCCGGTGGCGTTGCCGTCGACAAAATCGGTGTAGGCCCGGTTGCCGGGGCCGGTCTCACTCAGATCCTGGCCCCAGAGCAAAAATTCGATGGCGTGCCAGCCGGTGGCGATGTTTTCCTCGCCGCCGCGTTCGTTCTGTTCCATCAGCGTGCTGTTGTTGATGACGAAAGCGCGGTTGTTGATCAGCCCGGCATCGCGGCGATCCTTGACGCCATCGACGTAGGACTCGTCCATCGGCCAGCCATTCAGACGGCCCTCTGGGCCATCGTCATCGTCGATCGGGCCACCGTAGAAGCGGTACGCCTCGGTCTGGCCGTAGAACTCGCGCGCCGCGCGCCAGGCCTGTTGCGCCGCCCGCAGGGTTTCCGGCGCGGGGCGGGCGAGGAAGGCGTCGATCGCCTGTTGCATGGCCTGGGCGGCGGCCAGCGTGTCGGCGTAATTGGCCTGCACCAGATTGGCGTAGTGGCGTATGACCGCATCGGTTGTCGGCGCCGCGACAGCGGGCTCGGCCGACAAGGCCGGTTGCGTGGCCAGCATGGCGGCCAGAGCGAGGGCGAGGAGGCTTTTTTTCATGGGAAGTCCTTTCTGGGTGGGTTAGTGATTCATGCGGTCAGAATGCGGCTTTCGCGCGCAGGCCGATGACGGCGATATCTTTCAGCGCGCCATCGCCGCCCGGCTGGACGATCCATTGCAGGCTGGGTGTGAGCTGGAGGTTGTCGTTGACTTGCCAGGCATAGAACAGCTCGACCTGTTTTTCCGCGCCGGTCGGGGCAAAGCCAAAATCCGGGCTGGTATCGGCATTCGCATCCAGCGTCGGCGCGATCGCCTTGAATGCGGCGCTTGGGCGCAACCAGCCGAACGCCAGGCCGACCCGATCCCGCGCGCGCGCCCAGCCGAAGCCGCCGAGTTGGCCGCCGAAGGTGAAGGCGCGATCGAACTTGACCTGGCCCTGGCTGGACTGGCCGTAGCGCGAGAACAGCGCGAGATTTCGCGTTACCTGCTGGTCGAGCGAAAGGCCCCAGCCCGCATGGCGTTCCTGGGTGCTGTCGAACTCGTTCGAATAGGCCGTGGCAGCGCCGTTGCTCCAGGTGTAAAGCCGGTAGTTTCCGCTTCGGCCAGCCAGGACTTTGCCGGTGTATTCGGCTTGGGCGATGGCGAAGGGTTTGCTGAAATTGCCGTTGAAGGATGCGCCCGCGCTGGAGCCGAACCAGCCGAGGGAAAACGTCCAGTGGCGGCTGCTGTTGATGTCGTCGATATACGCCAGCCGCGCGCCAGGCGCGAAGCCGTAACTGTCCGCGCCGATGTCGCCGCCGGAATCGAGCAGCGGGTTGTGCACGAAGACGTTGTTCAGGAAACCTTCCGATTCGTCGTCGGCCAGGTCATTGCCATCGAAGAAGCCGAACATGTCGATTTTGCCGACGGTCGCCTCAAAACGGCCCAGAACGCCGGATCGGGGGCTGACCGGTATGCCCAGTTGATACCAGGCCTGGGCCAGTATGGCGGCCGAATCGTCGCCATCGCTGAGTTGAAAGGTGGACGAGTTGGTGGTGCCGGTCAGTGTCGAATTGAGGTTGCCCAGCCCGTTGCCCTGTCCGGCGCGGAAGTGCGCGAAAAACTTGCTGTCGCCAACCCCGATCAGTTTGCCCAGCCTGTCGCCGGGTATTTCCAGTTCGACATCGACGCGGTAATTGAGCTGGCTTTCGTGTTTGCCGGTCGAGGTTCCACCCATGGCGTGTTGAGCAACCATGGTCATGGCGGCCGATGCGCTGATGCCATCCAGGGCTCTTTCCAGCTTGCGCGGTTGCTTCAGGATCCGAACTTGGTTTTCCACGTCATCGACGCGATCGGCCAGTTCCTGTCGTTCCGGCGCTGGTTCGGCCAGATGCCGTTCCAGTTCGGCGTTGCGTGCTTCCAGACGGGCCAGGCGTTCCTGCATGGCTTGCAGCAGTTGCGCCATGTTGGCGGCGGGTTGGGCGATTTCAGTGGCGTATGCGGTGGCGGAAAAGCTTGCCACCAAGGTCAACAAAGGCAGGGCGCGGCTAAAGCGCATGGGACGACTCCATTCAGTTCGCTAGTCATTGCTGGCTGGCTACCGGGGTCGATGGAGTCGCCCTTTGGCTGGCTGAGGATTACCTGATTTATTTGGTCAGGATCAACTTGCCGTTCCTGGTCAGGCTCAGGCGATAACGTTCGCCGGCATGCTCGATGACCAGTTCGCGCCGGTCGCGCAGCAACTCGGCGGCGCTGATCGTCGCCGGCATCGGCGCGGCGCGGGTCAAAGGTTTGGCGAAGTGGTTTTTTTGCATGTGGCAAATCTTATATGCGAACCATTCTCAAATGCAAGTCATTCTCATCGTGAGCGCGACATTCACCGAACGCGCGGACTCGGGCACACTGGCGGCCTTACCGCATTTCACCTTTGATTGCCACGATCCCGATGAAATTCAGACCTGAATCCTTCCGCGCCTGGGAGCACAAGAAAATCACCCTGCTGGGCATGTCCGGCGTCGGAAAAACCTATATCTCCAGCTTGCTGCGTCGCCACGACTGGTTCCATTTTTCCGGCGATTACCGCATCGGCACGCGCTATCTCGACGAACCCATCCTCGATCTGATCAAGCAGCAGGCGATGCAGGTTCCGTTCCTGCGCGAACTGCTGCGCAACGACTGGATCGACATCCGCAACAACATCAAGATCCAGGATCTGGGCCCGGTGCTGTCCTTCGTCGGCAAGCTGGGCAACCCGGATTTCGCCGGCCTGTCGCTGCCCGAGTTCAGCCGGCGCCAGGCGATGTACCGGGAGGCGGAAATCGCCGCCATGAATGACGTGCCATCGTTCATCCGCAAGGCGCAGGAAATCTATGGCTACGATCATTTCGTCAACGACGTCGGCGGCAGCCTGTGCGAGCTGGAAGACGATGGCGTGATCGACCTGCTGGCCGAGCACACCCTGATTCTGTACATCAAGGTCACCAGCAGGGATGAGGAGGACACCCTGATCCGTCGCGCCCAGTCCGACCCCAAACCGCTGTACTACCGGCCCGCGTTCCTGGCCGAGAACCTGCCCGTCTACATGGCGGAAAGGGGCCTGGAGTTCGTCGCCCAGGTCGAGCCGAACGACTTCACCCGCTGGGTGTTTCCGCGCCTGTTCCACTCGCGCGTGCCGCGTTACGAAGCCATCGCCGGGCCGCACGGCTACACGGTCACTTCGCAGGAAATCGCGCAGGTAAAGAGCCCGGCGGATTTCCTGGCGCTGGTCGAAGCCGCGATCGCCCGCACGCCAAGCTAAACAAGACAGAGCAGACCATGCGCCCGAATCGATTTACCCATCACGCCATCTCTTTCCTCGGTCTCATCGAATACCTGGGCCTGGCGGTGATCACGCTTGCCACCATCGTCGCCGGCATCCATGAGGTGACCACGATGATCAATGCGGGCACGGTGAATCTGGGCGATTTGTTGCTGCTGTTCCTGTATCTGGAGGTTCTGGCGATGGTCGGGCTGTATTTCGAATCCGGGCGCCTGCCGGTGCGCTTCCCCATCTACATCGCCATCGTGGCGCTGGCCCGTTATCTGGTGCTGGACATGAAGAATCTCGACGAATACCGCATCCTCGGTGTTACCGCCTCAATCCTGATGCTGACTGTCGCGGTGCTGGTGATCCGTTATGGACATGTGCGCTACGTTTACAACAACAAGGACAGCGACTAGCGGCGTAGCGCGGTGGAGCGGGCGGATGCGCGATGAGTCGTTGAACTACGCGCAGCGTCAATCTTCGCCTTGGTAAATACATCCTGAAGTCGAGGTTTCCATCACGACGATCTTGGCCAGGCCGGGCAACGCGGGCCACAGGCGCCGCCAGATCCATTGCGCGAGCAGTTCGCTGGTGGGGTTTTCCAGTCCGTCGACTTCGTTCAGATAGCGATGGTCCAGACTGGCATGGATCGGCCGCCATGCTTGTTGAATATCGGCGAAATCGGTCACCCAACCCAGTTTCGGGTCGAGCGGGCCGCGCAGATAAACCTCGATCTGGAAAGAGTGGCCATGCACCCGTGAACACGGGTGCTCCGGCGGCAAATGAGGCAGCCGGCGAGCGGCTTCGAGTGAAAAGCGGTTGAATATTTCCATAAGTCACCTCAGGGCAGGGGCTGGCGCTACATTTAAGAAGTTGTCGGCGCGCAAGAAGCGCGCTTGATTGTAAAGGCCGATCCGGCCAACGATTGGGCTGACAACATTACGAGATCGGAGCATGACCCAGAGAATGCTGCATGTCGCTCTTGAGGTTGGCGAGGCGGAGGCCCCGCAGGCTGCGTATTTGTTGGCGAGGCATGGCGTTTTTTCGCCTGAACACAGTGTGCTGGGCATCTACAACCCCGCCAACAGCAGCGGGCAGCGTTACCACGATGCGACCCGGCAAGCGCGCGATAAATTGATCCGCCTGGCTGCGCACTATCCGCAATTCCCCTCTGCCGTAACTACGCCGAGCGAGCCGCCGACGCTGAGCCAACTGCATGAAATCAACGCCTGGCTGGATGAATTGGTCCAGGTGGCCGATCAATCTCGACTCAAGCGAGAGGAGTTCGAGCGGCTGCTCAAAAACAAAACGGCCTTGATTGACGATCTTGCCCAGTTCGCGACACTGGACATCGACCTGGCGCAACTGGCGCGGCCCAAGCAATTTATTCAGACCCTGGTCGGCAGTGTCGTGGAATCCGAGCTTGCTGCTTTGATGGCCGATCTCGCGCAAGTTGGCGGCATTGCCGACATCTTTGGCCGGCAGGCTGGCAAGGTGTATCTAATCGTGGTGTGCCCGCAACTGCGTTGTTTGCTGTCGCGTTCGATGCTGGAAAAACATGGTTGGCATGAGATTCATCTGCCTGCGGAGTTTTCCGGTCCGCCGCGGGAAGTTGAATTCGAGCTGAAGAATCTGTGCCAGGGCATCACCAAACGCCTAGAAAATCTGGAACAGGAGGATCGCCAGAAACTTTCCGGTATTGCCGATCGATTGGCGCATGCGGAGAAATCGGTTGATCTGGCCGAGCCTTATGCCAGGCTGGTGGGCGAGGCGGTCACGGAGCCGGGCGGACAACTCCTGATTCGCGGCTGGATCCCCCGCCGCAACCTGAAGCGCCTGCAGACCCAGCTCGACAAACAGCTATCCGGCCAATATCAGCTCGAGACCCGGCCGCCGCAGGCGGGCGAGCGCGAGTCGGTACCCACTGCGATGCGCTATCCAACCTGGCTCGGGCCATTCGCCGAACTGGTGCGCGGTTATGGCGTGCCATGTTATGGCGACTTCGATCCGACGCTGTTCTTCATGCTGTCGTTTACCGTGATGTTCGGCATGATGTTTGGCGATGTCGGCCATGGCCTGATCATCGCGCTGGCCGCGTTGGCGCTGCGCGGCGATGCGATCCGGTTTCGACCGTTGATCGTCGCGGCCGGAATTTCCGCCAGTGGTTTTGGCCTGCTTTATGGCAGTGTTTTCGGGCTTGAGGGGGTTATCGAGCCGCTCTGGATCGCGCCGCTTTCCGATCCCATGCGCATGATTCACGCCGCTTTGCTGTGGGGAATCGGTTTTCTGATCGCCACACAATTGATCATGTTCTACAACCGGCTTGCCGCGCGAAGTTGGCGGGCCGCGCTGTTCGATTCGGGTGGCATCGCGGGTTTGCTGTTGTATCTGGGCGGCGTCGGCGCGGTGTATTTCACGTACACGCGACAGCCCGGGGCGAATGTTGCCTCGGCCATCGCCGGGTGCGGTTTTCTGATGATCCTGATCTATCACTGTGCGCGGCAGACCGAGCCCTGGCCGGGGCGGTTCTTTCTGAGTTTGATGGAGAGTCTGGAAACCGTGTTCAACGATTTCGTCAACACGCTTTCCTTCATGCGTATCGCCGCTTTCTCGATCAGCCATGTCGCGCTGGCGGTCGCCATTTCCACGCTGAGCCAGGAAATGGGGCAGGCCGGTCAGCTCGTCATGTTGGTATTTGGGAATGCGCTGATACTCGTTCTGGAAGGTTCCATTGTTGCGATCCAGGCATTGCGCCTGGAGTATTACGAGGGATTTTCGCGCTATTTCACCTGCTTCGGCCGGGAGTTCCAACCCTTGATGAGTCCGCAAGCGGAGCGGAATAAGCAAGATTGAATCTTGTTCACGAAAGCGTCATAAAACCGTCATAAGATCGGGCGTTACCACATTAACGGGAGCCATCACTCATGTCGGCCACCATCCTCGTCGTAGAAGATGAACAGGGTATCCAGGAAGTCCTGAAATTCAATCTCGGTCAACATGGACATGATGTCATCGTCGCCTCCGACGCGGAAGAAGCGCTCGGCTTGTTGCGCGGGGCGCTACCCGACCTGATTCTGCTCGACTGGATGTTGCCGGGCATGTCCGGCATCGATTTTGCGCGCCGGGTGCGTGCCGACAGTCGCCAGAAGAATATCCCGATCATCATGCTGACGGCGCGTTCGGATGAGCGCGACAAGGTGCAAGGCCTCGATACCGGCGCCGACGACTACATCACCAAGCCGTTCTCGCCGCGTGAACTGATGGCGCGCATCAAAGCGGTATTGCGTAGGCGCGCGCCGCAGATGACCGAGGATAGCGTCGAAATCAACGGACTCAGGCTCGACCCGCTGTCGCACCGGGTTTACGGCGATGCGACCGCGCTCGATCTGGGCCCGACCGAATTCCGCCTGCTCCATTTTCTGATGACGCACCCGGAACGGGTTTATTCACGCTCGCAGTTGCTGGATCAGGTCTGGGGCGATCATGTCTTTGTCGAGGAGCGTACCGTCGATGTCCACATTCGCCGTCTGCGTTCGGCGCTGGAAGCGACCGGTCATGACCGCTTGATTCAAACTGTGCGAGGCTCAGGCTACCGCCTGTCCGCGACACTTTCCTGAACCCGCGCGCGGCAACGCAGCCGCAACGCTTACTCGCCCACGCCCATGCTTGCATTCTGGTGGCGCCCCCTGATGATTTTTCTGGGGCTTGCTTTAGTCTCTATCGCGCTGGCTATCGCATTCTCCACGACGCTTGGCTGCGCGTTTTTCTCGGCGGTGCTGTTCGTATATCTGCTGTATCACATATACCATCTGCACAAGCTTTCGAACTGGCTCGCGGCCCCGGTCGATGCTTTGTTGCAGGGGGACGGCGCCTGGGGCGATGTGTTCTATCGGCTGGCCAAGCTGTTGCGAGGCCAGCAGGCCGAGCAACAAAAAGCCCTGGCCGACCTGGAACAGATGCATGAAGCCACACGCCATTTGCCGGATGGCGTGGTCATACTGGACGACGACAATCGCATCAACTGGCTCAACGATGCCGCCGAACACCTGCTGGGCCTTTCGCAAAACCGCGATGCCGGGCAGTTTGTGCTTTACCTGATGCGGAATTCCCGTTTCTCCGAGTGGCTGCACCAGGAAGATTTCACGCGCAGGCTGACCATCGAGGCGTCCGGCGCGCGCGGAAAAACAGTGTCACTGCAGCTGATTTCGTTGCCGCGCGAGCAGAAAATGCTGGTCGCGCGCGACATTACCGATATCGCGCGGGTCGATACGATGCGACGCGATTTCGTCGCCAACGTCTCGCATGAACTGCGCACGCCCATCACCGTCATCGTCGGTTTCCTGGAAGCCTTCGAAGACATGCCCGATGCGGATCCGGCGCAATTGCGCAAACATATCCCGCTGATGCGCGCGCAGTCCGACCGCATTCGCCGTCTGGTCGACGATCTGCTGACGCTGGCGCGGCTGGAAAGCGAACCGGAAACCAAGGATGAAACGGTCGATATGGTCTCGCTGGCCCAGCGTCTGGCGCGTGAGGCCGAGTCCTTGAGTCAGGGCAAACACCAGATCGAGCTGAAGCTGGACAATCAGGCCCGCCTGATCGGCAACAGCCAGGAACTCTACAGCGCGCTCGCCAACCTGGTTTCCAATGCCGTGCGCTATACCCCGGCCAACGGACTTATCCGGATCAAATGGGGCCTGCTGGAAACGGGAGAGCAGACCTTCTCGGTGCAAGACAGCGGTGAAGGCATCGACCCGCAACATATTCCGCGTCTGACCGAGCGCTTCTACCGCGTCGATCAGGGGCGTTCACGCGCCACTGGCGGAACCGGCCTGGGCCTGGCCATCGTCAAACACGTCTTGCAACGGCATCAGGCCAAATTGCGGGTCGAAAGCACGGTCGGCAAAGGCAGCACGTTCTCGGCGGTATTCCCAACCGAACGGGTTATTCCCGAGATTGCATCAACGCTTGAATCCGAGTCTGAATCCGCTGCCTGAAATCGGCGGGTAAGGCGCGTGTCGGGTTTGCACGACGCGATGCGGCCCAGATGGCATCCGGAAAATTCACATCGTTTTCCCAGCGCGGAATCACATGCCAGTGCATGTGTGGCACGACATTGCCCAGGCTGGCCAGATTGATCTTGTCCGGCTTGGCGATTTCCCGCAGTGCCGTTTCCACGGCGAACACCACGGCCATCAAACGCTGGCGCTGCTCAGGCGGCAGGTCGGTCATTTCCTTGACGTGGGCGTTCAGGATGACGCGGCAGAAGCCGGGGTAGTTGGCGTCGTCGACCCAGATCGCGCGGCAGAATGCATCGCGCCAGAGCAGCGTTTCATCGACTGGAAAACACAGTGGACAAGCTGTATCGGACATCGCTTGCGCTCCCTCTCTACAGCAAAACCCGTTCAATGCCGCCGTTATTGGCTTTGGCGACAAACTCCGCCATCCAGTTCTCGCCCAGTTTCAGCTTGGCCAGTTCGACCACGATGTAATCGGCTTCGATCTTGCTGTCTTCGCCGTAGCGCAGCATGCCTTGCAGGCAGGACGGGCAGGAAGTGAGGATTTTCACCGTCTCGGTTTCCGGGCCGCGCAGGCCATCCGCAACCCGGTCGATTTCCTCGGCTTTGCGGAAGCGTACCTGGGTGGCGATGTCCGGCCGGCTGGCGGCGAAGGTGCCAGCCTCGCCGCAGCAGCGTTCAGACAGTTTGACGTCCTGACCCATCAGGGTTTTGACGGTGTTGATCGGGTTGTGCAGCTTGATCGGGGTGTGGCAAGGGTCGTGGTACATGTATTTGGTGCCGCCGACCTGGTCCAGCTTGACGCCCTTTTCCATCATGTATTCATGGATGTCCATGATCCGGCAGCCGGGGAAAATCTTGTCGAACTGGTATTCCATCAACTGATCCAGACAGGTGCCGCAGGACACCAGCACGGTCTTGATGTCGAGGTAATTCAAGGTGTTGGCGATGCGGTGGAACAGCACCCGGTTGCTGGTGGTGATGGCTTCGCCCTTGGGCCGGTCGCCGGTGGCGGTTTGCGGATAGCCGCAGCACAGGTAAGTCGGCGGCAGCACGGTCTGCGCGCCGAGCTCATACAGCCAGGCCAGCGTCGCCAGGCCGACTTGCGAGAACAGGCGTTCGGAGCCGCAGCCGGGGAAATAGAACACCGCGTCGGATTCTTCCGTCACCTTGGCCGCATCGCGCAGTACCGGCACCACTTTCGGATCGTTCAAACCGAGCAAGGCGCGCGCGGTCTTGTTGGGAAGGTTGCCGGGCAGCGAGCGGTTGAAGAAGTGGATGACCTGGGTCACCGCGTTCGGTTTGCCGAGCGTGGCGGGCGGCCGACGCATGGCTTCCTTGACCACCGGAAGCTGGCGCATCACGGCCGCGCCGACGCGCTGGCCGAGATAGCCCAACTGGATCGAACTCTTGCGCATGAAACGGATGGCGTCCGGATCGGTGCTGTTGAGGAAGGCCATCGCCAGTTTGGTCGCCGGCGCGGTTTTCTTCTTGCCGGCGGCGGTGAGAAAATTGCGCATCGCCACGGTGACATCGCCGAAGTCGATATCGACCGGACACGGGTTGAGGCATTTATGGCAGACCGTGCAGTGGTCGGCGACATCGTCGAACTCGTCGAAGTGCTTCAGCGAAACTCCGCGCCGGGTCTGTTCCTCGTACAGGAACGCCTCGATCAGCAACGAAGTGGCCAGAATCTTGTTGCGTGGGCTGTACAGCAGATTGGCGCGCGGCACGTGCGTGTTGCACACCGGTTTGCACTTGCCGCAACGCAGGCAGTCCTTGATCGAATCGGCGATGGCGCCGATTTCCGACTGCTCCATGATCAGCGATTCCTGTTCCAGCAGGCCGAACGAGGGGGTGTAGGCATTGGCCAGGTCGGCGCCCTTGAGCAGCTTGCCCTTGTTGAAGTGGCCATGCGGATCGACCTGTTGTTTGTAGGCGGCGAACTCGGACAGGGCCAGGTCGGACAGGAATTCCAGCTTGGTGATGCCGATGCCGTGCTCGCCGGAGATGACGCCGCCGAGGTCTTGCGCCAGCCGCATGATGCGCGCCACGGCCTGATTGGCGGCGGCGAGCATGGCGTAATCGTCCGAGTTGACCGGGATGTTGGTATGCACATTGCCATCGCCGGCATGCATGTGCAGCGCGACGAATACGCGCCCCTTCAGGATGCGTTTATGGATGGCGTCGCATTCGACCAGCACCGGTTCGTACTCGCGGCCGGTGAAGATCTGGCGCAATTCGGCGCGCACTTCGCGCTTCCACGACACGCGCTGCTGCTTGGTTTGCACCGACCGAAACACGGCCATGTCGTCGAGACTGTCGAGCAGTCCGGTCCAGCGCGCGCGCACCTGACGCAACAACTCCAGCGCGCGCGCCTTGCGGGTCGCGGTCAACGCCGGATCGGCGACGCCCTCGTCGTCCTCGAACAGCGGCAGTTCGCCCTGGAAAAAAGTTTCCAGCGCCTGCAACAAGGCCAGTTTGTTGCCGATCGACAGTTCGATATTGATGCGCTCGACGCCGTCGGAATATTCGCCCAGCCGAGACAGCGGAATCACCACGTCCTCGTTGATCTTGAACGCGTTGGTGTGTTTGGCGATGGCGGCGGTGCGCGCGCGGTCGAGCCAGAATTTCTTGCGCATTTCCGGGCTGGCGGCGATGAATCCCTCACCGCCGCGCGAGCGCGCCAGTTCGACGATATGCGTCGCCGCCGCATCGGCCGCGGCCGCGTCGTCGCCGGCAATGTCAGCCAATAACACCATGTTCGGCCGAGTGTTGGCAAACCCGGTGCGTTCGGCCTTGGTGGCATAGCCGACCGCCTTGATGTAGCGCGCGTCGAGGTGCTCCAGGCCGGCCATGACGACGCCGCCGGGACGGGTATCCATGTGGTTTTTTACTTCGACGATGGCTGGCACGGCTTCGCCGACCGGGCCGAAGAACTCCATGCACACGGTGCGAATGTGCGGTGGCATCCGATGCAGCACGAAGGTCGCCTGGGTAATCAGGCCGTCGCAGCCTTCCTTCTGAATGCCGGGCAGGCCGGACAGGAATTTGTCGGTGACGTCCTTGCCCAGGCCTTGTTTGCGGAAGGCGCGGCCGGGAATGGCCAGGATTTCGGCCGCGCCCTTCGGCTTGCCGTCGGCATGGAAACGACGCAGCTCGAAGCGCGCGGTTTCCACGTCGTGAATCTTCGACAGGTTGTGATCCAGTCGGGTGACTTCGAGCCAGTCGGCGTCCGGCGTCACCATCTTCCAGGACAGCAGATTGTCGAGCGCGGTGCCCCACAACACCGCCTTCTTGCCGCCGGCATTCATCGCCACATTGCCGCCGATGCAGGAAGCGTCGGCGCTGGTCGGATCGACCGCGAAGGCGAGGCCGCGCACTTCCGCCGCCTCCATGACCCGGCGCGTCACCACGCCGGCGCCGCAGACGATGACCGGCGTCGAGCAGCTGTGGCCGGGCAGGACGCGCGACTCGATCGCGCTCATATGGTCGAATTTTTCGGTATTGATCACCGCCGACATCCGGGTCAGCGGAACCGCGCCGCCGGTGTAGCCGGTGCCGCCGCCACGCGGAATCACGGTCAGGCCGAGCGCGATGCAGCCGGCGACCAGCGCGGGAATTTCCTCTTCGTCATCCGGGTTGAGCACCACGAACGGGTATTCGACGCGCCAGTCGGTGGCGTCGGTGACGTGGGAGACGCGCGCCATGCCATCGAAGGCGATATTGTCGCGGTGGGTATGCGGCAACAGTTTGCGCAGAATGTCGCGCCGCAAATGCTCGGTCCGCGCGAAACCCGCCTCGAACGCATCCACCGCGCCATTCGCCAACACCAGCAGCTTGCCGACCCGCTCGTTGCCCTCGCCAGAGGCGACAACGGCTCCGCTGCCCTGGCGGCGCTTTTCGACTTCGCCCAGGCGGTGGCGCAGCGCCTGCACCAGCAACGCGCGGCGATCTGGATTGGCGAGCAGATCGTCTTCCAGATACGGATTGCGCGTCACCACCCAGATGTCGCCCAGCACCTCGAACAACATGCGCGCGGAACGGCCGGTCTTGCGTTCGCCGCGCAACTCCTCGATCAGGCCCCAGCCCTCCGCGCCCAACAAGCGAATGACGATCTCGCGGTCGGAAAACGAGGTGTAGTTGTAGGGAATTTCTCGGATGCGCAGGGCGGGCATGGAACGGACTCTTGAGCGGGGCAAGGAATTCTACCTTGGGCAATTTGAAACAACTTCAACCTTATCTATCAAAGGGATATGGCCTGGCGCCAAGGCGACGCAACGCGTTGTGGAGCACAAAGCGAATCGGCGGCGTAAAATTCCACGGTCATCGCAAAACCTTAACCTCAACCGTTTTCTTATCGCCTCATGATCGCTTTGCTCATCGTCGCCCACGGCAACTTAGGCGATTGCCTCATCCAGTGTGCTACCCATGTTCTGGGCAAGCGTCCGGAAGCGCTGGAAAACCTTGATCTGTCGGTCTGCGACGATCCCGAAGACATGCTGGCGCGCGCGCGTAGCAAATTGGCTGAAATCGACCAGGGCGAAGGCGTGCTGATCCTGACCGATGTCTATGGCGCCACGCCGTGCAATACCGTTTGTCGAGCCATCGCCTTGGACCGGGTCGAGGCCATCGCCGGGGTCAATCTGCCCATGTTGCTGAAGGCGCTCACCTACCGGGACAGCGGCATGGAAACGCTGGTCGAAAAGTCGGTTTCCGGCGGACACGCCGGCATTTTCAATATCCACTCGGAACACTGGCCTGTGGCGGGCCAACAAGCAGAAATACGAGGTTGAGCCATGACTGAGCGCGATATCGAAATCATCAACAAACTCGGCCTGCATGCGCGCGCCTCCGCCAAGCTGACCCAGACTGCGGCCCAGTTCCAGTCCGATGTCTGGCTGTCGCGCAATGGTCGTCGCATCAACGGAAAAAGCATCATGGGGGTGATGATGTTGGCGGCGGCGCGTGGCGCCGAGATAAAAATCGAGATCATGGGCCCCGACGAAGAGGCCGCGATGAACGCGCTGGTGGCGTTGATTCAGGACAAATTCGGGGAGGGCGAATGACGCTGGCGCTGCATGGTCTCGGCGTTTCGGGTGGCTATGCCATCGGCCGCGCCCAACTGTATTCGCATGCCCGTCTGGAAGCGCCGCACTATGTTCTGCGGCCTGAACATATCGAGGCCGAGGTCGCGCGGTTTACCGAAGCGGTCGAAACCGTGCATGCCGAACTGCTCGCGCTGCAGGCCCATATTCCCGGCGGCGCGCCGACCGAGTTATCCGCATTCATCGAAGTCCACGCCCTGATCTTGTCCGATTCCATGCTCTCGCAAGCGCCGAAACGACGCATACGCGAGGAAGGCTGCAATGCCGAATGGGCGCTGGCGCAGCAGACCGAGGCATTGATCGCGCAGTTCGAGTCGATAGAAGACGACTATCTGCGCGAGCGCCGGCACGACGTGCGCCAGGTGGCCGACAAAGTGCTCAAGTCGCTGATGGGACACCCCGGCCATGCCCCGCTGAAAACGGCCAGCGAGGGTGAAAATATTCTGGTCGCGCACGATCTGTCGCCGAGTGACATGGTGCTGTTCAAGCGTCACACCTTTGCCGGATTCATCACCGATCTGGGTGGCGCGACCTCGCATACCGCGATTCTGGCGCGCAGTTTGAACCTGCCCTCGGTGATGGCGCTGCACAACGCGCGGGCGCTGATCCGCGAGGATGACTGGCTGATCGTCGACGGCGTTGCCGGCGTCGTCATCGTCGATCCCGACGCGGCCATTCTCGAGGAATACCGGCTGCGCCGGAACCAGTGGCTGCTGGAGCAGAAGAAGCTGCGTCGCCTGAAGACCAGCCCGTCCACCACCCTCGACAGTATCGATATTTCCCTGATGGCCAATATCGACCTGCCTGTCGACGTCGCTCAGGCCCTAGGCGAAAACGCGGCGGGAATCGGCCTGTTCCGCAGCGAATTTCTGTTTCTGAATCGCGACGATCTGCCCAGCGAGGAAGAACAGTTCGAGGCGTATCGCGCCGTGGCCGAGGGCATGAACGGGCGTCCGGTGGTGATCCGCACGCTCGACGTGGGCGCCGATAAATCGGTGCGCTGGATGCCGGACAACAGCGTCAATCCGGCGCTGGGTTTGCGCGCGATCCGGCTGTGCATCGCCGAACCGCAGATCTTTATTACCCAGCTGCGCGCGCTTTATCGGGCCAGCCATTACGGCAAGATCAATATCCTGCTGCCGATGTTGGCCAGCCTGACCGAACTCGATCAGGCCTTGGCCCTGATCGGCGCGGCGCGCGGCAGTTTGCGCGTGCAGGACATTCCGTTCGATATGCAGACGGCGATAGGCGGCATGATCGAAGTGCCGGCCGCCGCGCTTGCCGCCGAATGGTTCGCGCGCAAGCTGGATTTTCTTTCGCTCGGCACCAACGATCTCATTCAATACACCCTCGCCATCGATCGGACCGACGATGCCGTCGCCCACCTGTACGACCCGTTGCATCCGGCGGTGCTGGCGCTGATCGATCACACGCTGAAGATCGGGCAGAAAATGGGCAAGTCGGTTTCCGTTTGCGGTGAAATGGCCGGCGATCCGCGTCTGACCCGCCTGCTGCTGGGCATGGGGCTGACCAATTTCTCGATGCATCCGGCGCATGTGCTGGCGGTCAAACAGCAAGTGATGCGCAGCCATGTCGGCGAGCTGGCCCCGTTGGCGAAGCGTCTGCTGCGCGCCGGCAGGCCGGAGCGCATCCAGGAACTGCTTGAGCGGATCAATAGTTAAGCGTTACGCGGGTTTTGAATCGGGCTGTGGGTATCGAATCGGGGCGTTTCGCCGGGCAGCCCACTGGGCAAGCCTTATCCGAGTTCAGATTGGATGCGAACCCTGGTCTTCCGACCCGCCGGCCGGGGATGACTTGTCTCCAAGCGATGCGTCGATGTCATTGTTTTTGTCCAGCACCAGATCGGACACAACGTAGCGACACCAGACCTTGTTGCCGGTGCCTGAATACACAATCTGTTCGCACAGGGTTTTCACCAGTGCGATGCCGCGTCCGAACGCGGTCTCATTGGTCTCGCTCAACGCGGAGCTGGCCTCCATGCGCGCCGGGTAATCAAACCCCGGGCCGCTATCGTTGACGGTGATGTCGAACACCGCGCGCGATTCATCCTGATGCAGCAGGAAGGAGAGTTCCACACGTCCGTCACGCAGTTTCGCGAGTCTTTCCGCGCGTTGCTGCAAGTAGATTTCAAAGCCGCCGATCCAGCTCTTTGTCGCGGAATCCAGGCCGAGCAGGCCGTGATCGAGCGCGTTGTTGAACAGTTCCGATAGCACCAGGAACAGCGCGCCTTGATGTTCCTTGAGCGCGCTGATCTGATTGATCAGGCCTAATGCGGCGGGAACGACGTCGATATAGCGCAATTCCTGGGCGTTGTAGCTCAGGTCCAGCCGCCATTCCGCGAATTGGCTCTGGGCGATCGACTTGGGCGTGGCGAAGCGGAACTGGCGGCGCCGGTCTATCGGCACGGAAACCATCAGACAGGAAATGTCATCGCGCCCGGGCTTGCCCTGCAAATGTGCATCCACCCCATGCAGCAGATGTTTGAAACGGGCTCCGCTATCTTGCGCCTGGCCAAGGATGTCGATGACACCCTCGATGCCCAGCCATGCTCCGGCCTGATTTTCCGCTTCGGTTAATCCATCCGAGCTCAATATCAGATCGCCGGGCTCATTAAAAACCACGGTTTCCGTCATGCCGGAAAACAGCTTTTCCGACAGGATGCCCAATGGCGGATGGCGCGAAGCCCAGCGCGTGGCAACCTCGCCTTGGCTATTCAGGAACAAGGCATCCGGGTTGCCGCCATTCCAGACCTCGACCGTCTGGTTGCGCACATCGATCGAGGCCAGTGTTGCCGCCACGAAACGGTCGGTCGGCAGGATTGCGATCAGTTTTCGATTCAACTCCTCCGCGATGGAGGGCAGCGGAAACCCCTTTGCGGTCATGCTGTAAAACGCCTGCGTCAACGGCATCGCGCTCAACGCCGCGGCAAGGCCATGGCCGGATGCGTCGGCCAGCAAAACGTTGAGCACCTCGCCCGGCGCGCGCGCGGCGCAGAGCAGGTCGCCGCTGAAGGTCTCCGCCGGTATGTTGAAGTGCCGCACCATCGAGTCGCGCAGCCCAGCCGCGTCGGTCAGTCGCGACATGACGTGGGCGCCCAGGCGGGTTTGTTCTTCCGAATCCTCGCGCCAGCGGGTCAATTCTTCCGCGTAGCCATGCACCTTGCGGTGCAGCGCGATCTGGCGCGCATAGCTGTTTATCTTGGGCCTGAGTAACTGGGGTGAGATCGGTTTGATCAGATAGTCGTCGCCACCCGCTTCCAGGCCTTGGGCGATGTCCTGTATTTCATCCAGCGCCGAAATAAAGATGATCGGCGTCCATTTGTCGGTTGGCAGCGCGCGGATCGCTTTTACCGCCTCGATGCCATTCATGACCGGCATCATGACGTCCATGAATACCAGATCGGGTTCTTCGGCCTTGAAGGCCGCCAATGCTTCGAGGCCATTGGTGGCAACGACAACTTGATGTCCTAACTTCCGCGCCACGGCTTCCAGAAGCCTGACATTGGTGGACGTGTCATCCGCAATCAGAATCTTCATGCGGAATGCGGGCGCCTCTTCGCCAAGCGCGGGCGTCGTTTGCAAACCGGGACTCATTGCCGAATCAACCGGTCACCGTAAAAAGTTTGCCGAAATTGGCTATTTCCAGTACTTGCTTGACCATTCCTTGCAAGCCGGTCAGGGAAACCGTTTTGCCAACCGCTTCCGATTTTTCGCGCAGCAACAACAACATGCCCAGTGCCGAGCTATCCAGATAATCGACATCTTGAAAATCAATGACGATTTCATGTACGCCTGTTTCCTGCATGGCATCTTCATAGGCGGTACGAAAATCGCGATGGGAGTGGAAGTCAAAACGCCCATTCAGCTTCAACACCGCCTTATTGGGGGCGGCCTCAAGTTTTATTTGCATGCTTTTTGCTCCATTCATTACTGTTAGCAATGCCATATCGGCTTTGCGGGAAATCTCTTGAGCGCGTTTTTGGGTGTCCGGAGCCCACTGTCGAAAATGCTCACCGATAACCGGAGAGTCTGCTCCGACCATCGGAATGTCCTGGCCTGAACAGGCGAGAAAGAAAATGCTCATGCACGAGATGTCATTCCTAGTCGGTGCTGTTTTGCATTGAGTTGTAGTCGCGCCGCAGGCTGGCGAGCTCCGCGCAACAGCATGCCAGCGCCAGGTTCGGCCAACGCCACGGCGTGGCGTCTAAACTTTCATATTTCCCGCTCCGTGCGGTGCAACCGCGCGCGCAGCGTGTCCAATTCCTCCTGCAGATCGGCCATCAGGGCGGCCAGTTCCGGCACGGCGTCGAAGTCGCGCTCCAGTTGCCGCATGCGGCGGGCGCGCTTCAGGGCCGCGCCGGAAAAACGCCAGACGCCGGCCACGCTTTCGGCGTGGGGAAACAGGCCTTCCTCGATATGACACAGCAACCAGCCCGGCTCCACGGCGCAGGCGGCGGCGATCTGTTCCAGAGTCAGCCAGGTTTCCTCCATCAGGCTGCCGATCAGCATGTCTTCATCATGCATGGCTCAAGCCCTCCCGTGCGGATTGGGTGTATGTGCATTGGCGGCGCGGGGGTCGAACGCCATCTCCCTCGCCATGGTTTCGTAAAGTTCTCGTGCCCGCGGGGTGTCGGCGGGCGGCAACGCCACCTGGATGTCGAGCAGCAGATCGCCCGGCGGCTCACCCGGGATGCCCTTGCCGCGCACGCGCAATTGTTTGCCGCTTTGCGCGCCTTCCGGGATGCGCACCTTGACCGGCCCGGTCGGCAGATCGACGGCGATAACCGCGCCCAGAGCGGCCTCCCACGGCGCCACCGGCAGGCTCAGATGGAGATCGCGCCCTTCCGCATGGAAACGCGGATGCGGCTTGAATTGCACCTCCAGCAACAAATCTCCGGCCGCGCCGCCGCCCATGCCCGGCGCGCCTTGCCCGGCCAGACGGATGATCTGGCCGGCGCGCACGCCCTTGGGGATTTTGACATTCAGGGTGCGTGTCGCCAGGCTCACCCGGCCCTGTGCATCGACCTGAGGCACGCGCAGGCCGATCTGGCGAAAGGCGCCGGTGAAAGCGTCTTCCACATCGAGCAGCACCTTGGCGTGGTGGTCCTCGCCCTGCGCGTGGAACTGGCCGCCTTGGCCGTGGAAGCCGCTCCGCTCGGCGCCGCCCATGCGACCGAACAGTTCGGAGAAGAAATCCGAGAAATCCGCCGCCTCGCGCGGCGGGTAGCCATGGCCGGAAAACTCGAAACCGGCATCCCAATCCGGTGGCGGGCGGAACTCCTGGCCGGGCTGATAACCGCGCCCCAACTGATCGTAGGCCGCGCGCTTCTCGGGATCGGACAGCACGGCATAGGCCTCGTTCACGTCCTTCATGTGCGCTTCGGCGTTCGCTTCCTTGGATACATCCGGGTGGTACTTGCGCGCCAGTTTGCGGAAGGCCTTCTTGATGTCCTCTTGCGTCGCCTCACGCGCGACACCCAGCGTCTCGTAATAGTCCTTGAATTGCATGCGCGATCCTCCGAGCCTGACTATTCTGAGCATAGAGGCTGATCCATCAGTCCGTCATCCGGATATTCAACGGGCTGGAATAAACACAGAGTGAATCAACAGGGGGGGAGCTCAGCCTGCATGAGGCACCGGATCGCCCGATCCTTTCGGGCGGGGATTCCCGCCAATCAACTGAGCAAGCAAGGAGGTGGAAAATGAAATTCGAAAACCTGAAAGAAAATGTCGGTTCCTTGTGGGACAACGTCGCCGAGGGCTGGCGCCACCTGTGGCAATCCGCCGCCGGCGCGCTGACCCGCTTCAAGCCGGGCGAGCAGACCAACCTGCCCGCCGCCACCGAAGTGGATGACGACTTTTATTTGCCCAGCCGCGGCTGGTCCATGCTGGGCGGCGACCTGTTCGAGGATGCCGGCCGACTGGTGGTGCGTCTGGAAGTGCCCGGCATGGACAAGGATGACATCGATATCGAAATCCGCGACGACGCCCTGGTGATCACCGGCGAGAAACGTTTCGAACGGGAGAGCACGGAAGGCCGCTGGCGGGTGATGCAATGCGCCTACGGCAGCTTCCGCCGAGTGATCCCGCTGCCCATGGCGGTGCGGGCCGATGCCGCAAAAGCCGCGTACAAGAACGGCGTGCTGCGGGTGGAACTGCCGAAAGCGGAAGCGGAAAAGCCGAAGGGCGTCACGATCAAGGTGGAATGAGTCGCGCATGCATCGGCGCCGGACGAATCGGCGCCGATGCACGGCCAAGGCCGAGCTTCAACGTTCGAATTGGTGCGGGTCAGGTAGGGCGGAAGAGCGCGGCACCTTCCGCTGTGCTCATCCGGGCTACGCTGGCTGATTGGAGTGCTCTGGGTAGTTGAGCGGAGCGAAACCCATCGTGTTGCGGCGTGACCAGATCGATGGGTTTCGCTCCGCTCAACCCATCCTACCGCGCTGATTCTGTTCTGTTTTTGTGTATGTTATTTGTCGCCGTCCGCCAACAAAGACAGCGTGGGTGTCCGGCAACATTGGGGCAGTCTACACAGTAAGGTTTCCCTGTTGGTTCAATGGCTGTTTTGGCGATGAATGCTACGGGGGCTCGTGGCTGAATTTCCGCTCCGGCTTGGTTGTCGCTGCTCGCCGCTTTCGACACTACGCATTTCGACCAAGTCGGTGGCGTCAAGGCTATTTCCCTGAGCGGATTCCGGGTAGCCGAATATTTCAAGCCTTTGCGTTGGCCAGCCTATGCCTCCGTTGGGCTGAGTTGGGTGGGGGCGGCTTTTCCTGGCACACGGCCGCGGCCATACTGCGGCGACACGACAGGAGACCGCCATGCCCACGATCCGCCAGGAAGATTTCATCCAGTCCATCGCCGACGCCTTCCAGTTCATTTCCATCTATCACCCGCTCGATTTCATCCGGGCGATGAAAGCGGCCTACGACCTGGAACAATCGCCCGCCGCGCGCGATGCGATGGCGCAGATATTGATCAATTCTCGCCTGTGCGCCGAAGGCCATCGGCCGATCTGCCAGGACACCGGCATGGCCGTGGTGTTCCTGAAAATCGGCATGGAGGTGCGCTGGGAAGGCAATCCCGACATCACCGATCTGGTCAATGAAGGCGTGCGCCGGGCCTACCTGAATGCCGACAACCCGCTGCGCGCCTCGGTGCTGAGCGACCCGGCCGGCGCGCGCAAGAACACGCGCGACAACACGCCGGCGGTGATCTACATGGATCTGGTTCCGGGCGATACGGTCGATATCAAAGTCGCGGCCAAGGGCGGCGGCTCGGAGAACAAGGCGCATTTCACGGTGCTGAATCCGTCCGATTCCATCGTCGACTGGGTGTTGTCGGTGTTGCCGGAAATGGGCGCCGGCTGGTGTCCGCCCGGCATTCTTGGGCTAGGCATCGGCGGCACGCCCGAGAAAGCCTTGCTGATGGCGAAAGAAGCGCTGCTCGATCCGATCGATATCCACGAGTTGCGCGCGCGCGGGGCGACTAACCGGATCGAAGAACTCAGGCTGGAACTGCTCGACAAGGTCAATGCGCTCGGCATCGGCGCGCAGGGTCTGGGCGGGCTGACCACCGTGCTCGACGTCAAGATCAAGGATTTTCCGACTCACGCCGCCAGCCTGCCGGTCGGCCTGATCCCCAACTGCGCCGCCACCCGCCACATTCATTTCACGCTGGACGGTTCCGGTCCGGCCGTGTTCACGCCGCCGGCATTGTCGGAATGGCCGGAGTTGACGCAAATGAGCGCCTGGAACGGCCCGGCCACCGCGCGTCGGGTCAATCTGGACACGCTGACCGCCGCCGATACCGCCACCTGGCAAGCCGGCGAACAATTGTTGCTGACCGGAAAACTGCTCACCGGCCGCGACGCCGCGCACAAGAAGCTGGCCGATCTAGTCAAACAGGGTCAGCCGTTGCCGGTCGATTTTCACCGCAAGTTCATCTATTACGTTGGCCCGGTCGATCCGGTGCGCGACGAGGTGGTCGGCCCGGCCGGGCCGACCACGGCGACGCGGATGGACAAGTTCACCGACCTGATGCTGGGCGAACAGGTCGGCTTGCTCGGCATGGTCGGCAAGTCGGAACGCGGCCCGGAAGCGATCGCTTCGATCAAGGCGCACGCCGGGGTTTACTGCATCGCCGTCGGCGGCGCCGCCTATCTGGTCGCCAAGGCGATCAAACGCGCGCGCGTAGTGGCCTTCCCGGAACTGGGCATGGAGGCAATCTATGAATTCGAGGTGGAGAACATGCCGGTGACCGTGGCGGTCGATAGCAGCGGCAATTCGGTGCATGAAAGCGGCCCGCGCGAATGGCGCATGAAGATCGGCAAGATTCCGGTCAGAACACATCCGTAACCGCCGCCTTTTGCCGAGGGCTTTAAAGAATAAGCGGAGCCATCCCGATAACGCCGGCATGACACGTCAAATCTCGCTTCTGGACCTGACCACGTTGGTGGTCGAACCCTCCGCCATGCAGGGCAAGATGCTCGGCGCCGAACTTGCCAAGGCCGGCATTGTGCAAGTCAGCACGGTACGTAGTGGCGGCGAAGCCCTGGCCTATCTGCGGGATAAACCGACTTCACTCGTGGTCAGCGCTTTTCACCTGTCCGACATGACCGGTGCGGATCTCATCGGCGCAATGCGCGCGGACGAGGCATTGGCCGCCGTGCCCTTCATTCTGGTTTCCAGCGAAAACCGGCATCAGCAACTTGATCCGGTACGTCAATCGGGGTCGTCCGGCATTCTGCCCAAGCCGTTCAGCCAAGCCCAGTTAGGCGCCGCGCTACGGGCGGTACTGGATTTCCTCAACGTGGACGACAGTTTCGACGAGGCCGGTTTTCACCTTGATGGGCTGCGTGTGATGGTGGTGGACGACAGCCCGATGGCGCGCAAATTCATGCGCCAGGTGCTGAGCAATCTGGGGGTGAAACACTTTCTGGAGGCGGAGAACGGCCGCAAGGCGGCGGAATTGCTGTCCGACAACATCGTCGATCTGGTGGTGACCGACTACAACATGCCGGAAATGGATGGTCAGGCGCTGATCCGGTTCATCCGCACGCAAAGCTGGCAGAAGGACGTGCCGGTGCTCATGGTGACCAGTGAAAACGATCAAAGCCGTCTGGCCGCGGTGGAAGAACTCGGCGTGGTCGGGATGTGCGACAAGCCGTTCGAGCCCAACGCCGTGCGCGCCTTGCTTGGACGCCTGCTGGGCGGCAACTAAAGCAGGTTAAGACTCCGCCGGCTTGGGCGGCCGCTTGTGAAACCGGCGGAACGGTTTCTTGGCGCTTGCGTCGCCAGCGGGCGCTTCCTGATCGCCTTCAGCCGGAGCCGCATCGACAGGTCTCGGCTGGCTGGGCTGGCTGGGCCTGGGTGGACGCGGTGGCTGGTTGCCGCGCGGGCCGCCTCGGTTCTCGCCGCCTCGATTTTCACCTTTAGGATTGCCTCCTCTCGGGTTGCCGCCACGGCCACCGCCGCCTCCGCCGCCCTTGCCTTGTCCGCCTGGCGGGGGTTGCTTGTCCTGATGGCCGATGCGATTGCCGGGAGCCAGGGTGATCTCAAGCTCGTGAAGCTCGTCCCATTGTTCCTCGGTACGCTGGTTGTCGGGGATCGCCAGCAACGCTTGCAGGCGGCTACGCGGAGAGGGTGTGTGCTGTTCAGTCATGGCGGGCATTATCCCATTAGCGGGGCCGGTGGAACATAAGGCTTCGTCTTGTGGCTTCATCTTGGACCTTCAACTAGTAATGCGGCGGTAAATATCGGACACCTTGAACGGAAGTTGGCGCACATCGTCGAGGATGATGTAGCGGGCAGCGCCGTACATGTGCGGAAGGTAGTCGCGCGCTTCGCGGTCGATGGTGATGCAGAACGGATGCACGCCGGAGCGGCGCGCTTCCAGCAGCGCCATGCGTGTATCTTCGATGCCGTATTGGCCGCGATAGACATCGAAGTAATCGTCCGGCCGTCCATCCGATAGCGTCACCAGCACCTTGGTACGCGCTTCTATCTTTTTTAGCAGGTCGGTGAGGTGGCGGATAGCAAAGCCCATGCGCGTGTATTCCTGCGCGCGTATGCCGGAAATGCGCGCTTTCACTTCGGCGTTGTAGGGCTCGTCGAACTCTTTGACGCGGTACAGCTCGCAGCGTTTGCGCGTGGTGCCGGAAAAACCGTAGATCGCGTAACGGTCGCCCAGACGTTCCAACGCCTCGCACAGCAACACCAGCGCCTCGCGCTCGGCCTCGTTGATCCAGCCCTTTGTGCTGCCGCTCATGTCGACCATGAAGGCGACGGCGATATTTCGCTCGGCGCGGTGCTGGCGCATGAACAGGCGGTCGGACATTTCGCTGCCGTCCCTGGCATCGGCCAGCGCCTCGACCAGCGCGTCGATATCGACTTCATCGCCATAGGCCTGCCGCTTGAGCAGTTTGTTTTCATCGCGCATGGCTTCGAAAGCCTTGCGTAACTGTTTGACCAGGCCGGCGTGTTTATCCAGCGTCTCGCGGTAAAAACTGTCGTAGATCGGCGGTACGTCCTTCTCGCGCATCACGCACCAGTTCTTGCGGTAATGCTGCCGGCCCATGTCCCACTCGGGATAAAACAGCGCGCCTTCTTCGTGATACGTGCCCTGCCAGACTTTATCCGGGTCGGCCTGTGTGTCGTAGAGCAGGCTGGCGTCGTACTCGCCATCGCCGGCGGCGACCAGATATTCGGGCGGAATTTCGCCGAAATCGAGGAACACCGACGCCATCAACTGCTTCACGTCCTCCGGCGGCGCGATCGGCATACCGTCCAGCGTCAGTTCCATGTCCATGCGGCCGTCTTCGTCGTTGACCTCGGCCTCGAACTGCCCCGGATTCCGCTCCGCTGCATCCGGGCTACGCGGTTTGTGGCGCTGATGTTCATCCAGCAACTCGCCCAGCTTCACGCGCAGCCGCGCCTTCTCCTTTTCCTGGCGCGCCGCGAAGGCGGCAGCGACGGCGTCCGGGCGCAGTTCGCCCTGATAGCACCAGGGCAAGAAATCGGGTAGTTGATACGCGTCGCCAAGCAATTTCACGCTGTCTTCGATGCTCGCATCGCGGTCTGCGAGACGTTGCGCAAAGTGTCCCCAGCCCACCGGCAGGCCTTCGCCCAATTCGTTCTTCAGACGTTCCATCTCGCGATGCAAACCGGGCAATTCGCGCGAAATGCAGGCGGTCAGGCGCAGCGTTTCCAGCGCATGCAGTTGCCGCAACGCCCGTTCCGGCTCGGGAAAATCGGCGCAGGCAGCCACCAGATCGACGCGGAAGGTGCCGAAGCGGGTCTGCGCCCAGAGCAGCGCCACCATCGCCTTGGCCAGCTTGAAGTTGTCCGAAATGGTCGGGAAACGCGCCAGCATGCCGGGCAGAAAAATCTTTTCGGTATCGGTGTGGACGTGTTTGGCCTGCTCCATCGCCAGTCGGCGGCCAGACAGCCCGCGCACGAAATTGCCCAGCACGCCGGCCACGTCGTCGAACAGCACGCCGGCGCTCATTTCCAGTTGCCGCTCGGCGAAGTGATCCGCCTCTTCCATCACCGTCAGGCAATGCCGCAGCCCGAGGCGGTCATACACATCGCACGCTCCCAGCACCCAGGCTTCCATGACGCGGCGATCCATGCGGCCGATCAGCGCCGGCGCGCGGCGGGCGAATTGCCAGGCGACTTCCAAATTGGAACTGGCCACGCGCTTGACCCAATCGAGGATGAAATCCTGCTCGGCGACCGGCAAGTCAGCGAGTTTCTCCGCCGTCGGGCCGACCTTGCGGAACGAAAAATCCGCCTCCAGCCAGCCTTCCAGCAGTTCGGTGATTTCCTGAGTGGTGCGGAGGTGTGTGCTCATCAGTGAATTACCAGCGCGTCAGCACCGGGTATTGGGTAATCAGCGGGTCGGGTGTCAGGATCGTCATCTGGTTGGCGATGGCCTGGCAGATCAGCATGCGGTCGAACGGGTCTTGATGAATGGGCGGCAAGCGGGGAAGCATAAAACTGTCTTCCTCGCGCAATGCCAACACTTCGATTCCGTGGCGGCGACGCACCTCGGGAATGAATTCCGCAGGCGGCATATCGTTCGACAAACGCAATTTCCCGCTGCGGTGCTTGATGGAAATCTCCCAGGCGGAGGCAACCGACAGATAGACCTCGTTACTTGGGTTTTCGTACAGTAAGCGCATGCCTTTGGATAACTGACGCGGCGCGGTGGCCAACCAGATAAACGCACAGGTATCGACCAGCAGCTTCACTTCTTGTAACCCGGTGTTGGTTCGGCGGCCCTCATGTATTCAGCATCGGCGGCAAAGCCATCCATGAACGGATCGGGCAGTTCGCCATTGAATGCCTTGAGCAATTCATCTGGCAGCGGCTCAAAGAAGCTGGCCGGGATTTCATAGCCTTCTTCATACGGCCCCAACCCCACCGGACGCGGTTCCTTGCGCGGCTGCGCCACCGGCACGATCTCCGCCACCGGCACGTTGCGGCGGCAGATCACCACGGTTTCTCCCGCTTCGACCGCTGCGATGTATTCGGAAAGTTTGGCCTTGGCTTCGTGGATGTTGATGTTGAGCATGATGCGCTCCTGTTCATGTACTTGACCAAGTATAGGCCCATGAAAAAGATCAACTCAAGGGCGGAAAGGGGGGCAGAGCGCATGTGTCATATCAGCGTGCCGCGCGGCGGCTGGGTGCTGGCGATCGGTGCTCTGGCGATATCGTTGAGCGGCAGCAGGTAAGACAGTTGCGCGCCTGGCCGCATGATGTGGCCCACTTGGCCCGTCCTCAAAACAACGACGAAGACAACTCCTGGATCGCCGCCAGCATGTCGCCGTCGTCGGTGACCGCCTGCGCGACCGCGCTGCGGCAAGCCGTCACCGGGTCGATGCCGCCGTTGATCAGTTTGCCGGCGTGGACCAGCAAGCGGGTGGATGCGCCTTCTTCCAGGCCGCTGCCTTTCAGGTTGCGGGTCATCTGGGCGAACTTGACCAGTTTCTCGGCCAGGGCCGCGTCGACACCGGATTCGGTGGCGACGATCTTGCGTTCCAGTTCGGCCGCCGGGTAGTCGAATTCGAGTGCGACGAAGCGTTGCCGGGTCGATTGCTTGAGGTCTTTCAGCACGCTCTGGTAGCCGGGGTTGTAGGAAATGGCCAGGCAGAAATCGTCGGAGGCTTCCAGCAACTGGCCGAGTTTTTCCATCGGCAGGGTGCGGCGGTCGTCGGCCAGCGGGTGGATGACGACCATGGTGTCTTTGCGCGCTTCGACGATTTCATCCAGGTAGCAGATGCCGCCGACGCGCACGGCACGGGTGAGCGGGCCGTCGACCCAGACGGTTTCGCCGCCCTTGACCAGAAAGCGGCCGACCAGGTCGGAAGCGGTGAGGTCGTCATGGCAGGAGACGGTGATCAGCGGCCGCTTCAAGCGCCAGGCCATGTATTCCATGAAGCGGGTCTTGCCGCAGCCGGTGGGGCCTTTCAGCAGGATCGGCAGTTTGTGTTTGTAGGCGGCCTCGAAGATGGCGATTTCATTGCCGACCGCTTCGTAATACGGCTCTTTCTGGATGTAGTGTTCTTCGGGGACGAGCGTTTGGGCGTTCAAGGCGGGAACTCCGTGTAGGGTGGTGCGGCTGCGCCGCTGGTGAAATGTGAAATTCGGGATGCGGGATGCGGGATGCGTCACCTGTCAGTCACATTTCACCCTTCACCATTCCACCGCGCAAGTTTCGCCGGCAAATATTCGCGCGTGGTGTTGTAGCCGGAATCGAACAGGCTGTTTTTCTGTTCTGGCGTCATGCGGAATTCAAGCGGCGACATGCCTTCGGTCTCGATCAGCACGGTATTCAGCCAGAGCACTTCGGTCATGTATTCGCGCGACAGCGTGCTCATGAAGGTGCGCATCAGCATGAACAGGTAATCCGCCACCGGCAGGATCTTGCGGGCAGGATGCTCCGCCGCGACCCGGTTATCGCGCAGCCGGAAGCAGAACACCGGCGTGCGGTCGCCGGCCCAGTCGCGAAACAAGCTCTCCTCGGCGATGATGCTGCCATCCACCATCACATGCCGACCATGATGGTGGAACTGAAACAGCAGCGGGATCGAGATGGAATAGAGCACCGCGCGCGCCACCGATAGATCCGGCGTGTTCTTGCGGTTGAAGATGACCGGCTGGCCGGAACGCACATCGGTCGCCACCACATGCAGCTCGACCGGGCAATCCTTGAAACAGGCACCGCTGATTTCGCCTTCCAGCCAGCGTTCGAAGCGCTTGCCGTTCGACAGACCGCCACGCAACAACAGGTTGAGCAGCGAGTAGCCGCGAAACTGGCTGAAATCGACATCGCGGAACAACTGCCGCATGGTCTCCGGCGTCTTGCCGAATGCCGCCAGCGCCGCCACCACGCTGCCGCCGGAAACGCCGACGATATGCCGGTAAGCGTAATTCATGTCACGCAGCGCGGTCATCACGCCGACATGCGCCGGCAAGCGGGTGCCGCCGCCGGCGAGGACCGGCACGATGTATTGGGACGCGGGGGGATTCAATTCAGCGGCTCCAGAGATTGTCTCGGCAACCGCATTATCGACGCGAAAACGCGCTCTGGAGCTAACCCGGCCGATGCCCGAACGCTATCGGGCCTGCGATTGACTCAGTGATGCGCCAGGCCCGGTTTCTGGGCAGACTAATGGGCAGAGTCATGGTCACGCTCGAACGGCCAAAGCTGATGACTATCCAGCAGCAGACGAGCGGCGGTTTCATGTGCATCGAGGCGTGACAACATGGCTTCGCGGCGGGCGTCTTGCGCGCTCTTGCGCGCGTTCAACGCCTCCCACAACGAGGTTTCGCCCAGCTGATAAGCGCGCCAGGCGAGTTCGGCGTAGCCGTTGAGCTGAAGCGACATGTCCTTGAGCGATTGAAGTCGGCTCAAAGCGCCTTGCAGGCGGGTGTGGGTGAGCTGAATTTCACCCACGATGCGTGCTTTCGCGGCGACTTCCATGTGCGCCAGCGCGCGCGCCTCTTCGGTCGCCACATCCGCGCGCGCGCGGCGGCCCTCGCCGGGCAGCGGCAGGGCGAGGCTGACGCCGAGCAGATTGTCCTGGCCGTCGCGCTCGCGGGAAAAATGCAGGCCCAGGGTCGGGTCCGGAGTCAGATCGGACTGATGGCGACGCGCCATGATGCGCATGCGCTCGGTTTCCTTGCGCAGAATGGCCAGCTCGTGGTTGTGTTCCAGCGCCACGTTCACCCACTCGTTTGCGCCGCCGGTCAGCGCCAGGGGCGGGCCGTCCTTCAGCGCGGGCGCGGGCAAACCCGGCCGTGGCAACCCCGGCAGTGGCAACCCCGGAAAACGCGCGGAAAGGCTGGCGGCCGCCTCGGCCGCGGCGGCTTCGGCGCGGCGTGCTTCGGCTTCGGCCTGCAGCACGGCGGCTTCGGCCTGCGATTGTTCCATCTTGGCGGCATCGCCCGCCTTGATCCGTTTGGCCACCACTTCATGCTGTTGTCGCAACAAGGCGGCCTGCTCGCGCCAGGCCTGGGCCGCGCTCTGGCCGCGCAATGCTGCGTACCAGGCGGCGATCAGTTCGCGCGCGGCTTCGTGGCGGGCATCGCCCACCCGCTCCTCGGCCTGGGCGGCCAGAGTGGCGCCGGCTTCCGCATCCAGCCTGCTCTTGCCGGGCAAACGCAGGCCGCGTTCGATGCCCATCGACCAATCGTTCATGCCGCCGATCCCGCTTTCGCGGCGCCGGGTATAGCCAGCGCGCGCCTGATATTCGTATTCTCCGGCGGAGAGGCGACGTCCTTCGGCCCGCGCCGCGGCGACCCGAGACTGGGCCGCGAGCACGCCAGGGTAGGCGTCCAGAGCGGCGTCCGCGGCGGCGACGGGAGGCAGGTCGGCCGGGGCTGGCAGTTCGACCGCCGCGTGGGCGGACGCGCCGAATAGCAATAACAGGCTGGTCGCCATCAGGCCGCGGCGCAAATGCAACTTCGATTTCATGCCAATCTCCCAAAATCCAGTACCGGTGTCAGCCACCAGGCCACGTCCCGTTTGGGGAACGCAAGTTTCAATTCGGCCAGCAAATGGCTGGCGGCATCGGCTTCCAGCACGACCTGGAACTGGGTGCGGGCGACGCGGCCGCGCACCTGTTCCTGCGGCGTCAACGCGTGCTCGCGGCTGCCGCGCCCCTCGACGTGGAGCAGCGTGAAAGCGCCGCCCCATTCCGGGTGCGCGAGCAGGTATTCGGCCAGGGTTTCTTCCAGGTTGGCCGGAGCGACCAGGATGAGTTGAACCAGACTCATGTTTTATCTCCAAGAATGAAGCGCCGATACAACACCGGCAACACCAGCAGGGTCAGTACGGTGGAGGTGAACAGGCCGCCCATCACCACGATGGCCAGCGGTTTCTGGATTTCCGATCCCGGCCCGCTGGCGGTGAGCAGCGGCAACAGGCCGAAGGCGGTGATGCAGGCGGTCATCATCACCGGCCGCAGACGGCGCAAGGAACCTTCCCGCACCACGCTGGTGGGGTCCAGTCCCTCGTCGCGCAACTGGTTGAAGTACGACACCAGCACGACGCCGTTCAACACCGCGATGCCGAGCAGGGCGATGAAGCCGACCGAGGCCGGCACCGACAGGTATTCGCCGGTGACGCCCAGCGCCATCACGCCGCCGACCAGGGCGAACGGCGCGTTGGCCATGATCAGCGCGGCCTGGCGCAGACTGCGGAAAGTGGCGAACAGCAACAGGAAGATCAGGCCCAGCGCCACCGGCACCACCACCGCCAAACGCATGGCCGCGCGCTGCTGGTTCTCGAACTGGCCGCCGTAAACCACGCTGTAGCCTTGCGGCAGCTTGATCTTGGCGGCGACACCGCGTTTCACGTCTTCGACGAAGCCGACCAGATCGCGCCCGGCGACGTTGCTCTGGATGACCACGTAGCGCGCGCCGTTTTCCCGGTTTACCGCCACCGGGCCGTCGGCGCGGATCAGATGCGCCACCTCGGTCAGCGGAATGGCCAGGCCGTCGCCGGTGGGAATGCGCAAGCGCTCGAACAGGGCCGGCGAAGCGCGCACGTTCTCGCCGGCGCGCACAACCAGCGGCGTGCGGCGTGCGCCTTCCTGCACCACGCCCAGCTTGACGCCTTCCAGATGCGCCTTGAGGAAATCGGACACCTCATCCACCGTGAGGCCGTAACGGCCCAGCGCCAGACGATCGATTTCGACCCGGAAATACTGGACGCCGTCGTTCTTCACCGAAAACACGTCCTGCGCGCCGGGAATGCCGCCCAACATCGTTTCGATCTCGCCGGCCAGCGTGTTCAGCGTGGCCAGATCGGTGCCGAACACCTTCACCGCCAGATCGCCGCGCGAACCGGTCAGCATTTCCGAGACGCGCATGTCGATCGGCTGGGTGAAACCGAAGGTGACGCCAGGGAAATCCGCCATCACCTTGCGGATCTCTTCCATCAGCCATTCCTTGTCCGGCTTGCGCCAGGTTTCCTTCGGCTTCAGCACCAGGAAGGTGTCGGTCTGGTTCAGGCTCATCGGGTCGAGGCCGAGTTCGTCGGAACCGGCGCGCGCCACCACGCCCTTCACCTCCGGCACCCGCGCCAGCAAGGCCTGCTGCACCCGGGTATCGATGGCGAGGCTGGCTTCCAGGCTGATCGAGGGCAGTTTCTCCAGTTGCACCAGCAAGTCGCCCTCGTCCAGCGTCGGCATGAAGGATTTGCCGATGAACGGGTAGATCGCCGCCGCCGCCAGCAGCAAGGCGAAAGCGCCGGCCATGATCAGGCGGAAATGGCCCAGCGCCCAATCCAGCAGCGGCCGGTAACCGCGATCCAGTTGCCGCATCAGCCAGGGTTCGCCATGTGCGCCTTCCTTGATCAGCAGCGCGCCCAGGGCCGGCACCACGGTCAGCGACAGCAACAACGCCGCGCCCAGAGCGAACACGATGGTCAACGCGACCGGGATGAACAGCTTGCCCTCCAGGCCTTCCAGGCTGAGCAGCGGCAGGAACACGATCAGGATGATCAGCACGCCGGCCGTGGTCGGCCCGGAAACTTCGCGCACCGCCCGGTAGACCTCATGCAGCTTGGGCGCGCCGCTGGCATGCGCCAGCCGGGTGACGATGTTTTCCACCACCACCACCGCCGCGTCGACCAGCAGGCCGATGGCGATGGCGAGGCCGCCCAGGCTCATCAGGTTGGCGGACAGGCCGAAGCGGCGCATCAGCCAGAACGCGGCCAGCGCCGACAGCGGCAGAACCACCGCCACGGTCAACGCGGCGCGCACGTTGCCGAGAAACAGGAACAACAACGCCAGCACCAGCACGGTGGCCTCCATGAGCGCCCGCGTTACCGTACCGACGGCGCGTTCGACCAGACTGGAACGGTCATAGAACGCATTCACCGTGACACCCTTGGGCAGCGTCGGCGCGATTGCCTTGAGCCGCTGCTTCACCAGCGCCACCACCTGTTGGGCATTGGCGCCCTTCAGGCCGAGCACCAGGCCTTCCACCGCCTCGCCTTTGCCGTCCTGGGTAACGCCGCCGTAGCGGGTCAGGCTGGATAGGCGCACCTGAGCCACATCGGCGACCCGTATCGGCACGCCGCCCACTTTTTTGACCACGATGGCGGCCAGATCGTCGAGCGACTTCACCGCGCCCTCGATGCGCACCACCCAGACTTCGTCGCCCTCGGCCAGGCGACCGGCGCCGTCGTTCTTCAGATTGCTTTCCAGCGCCGTCATCAGTTCCGCCAGGGTGACGCCACGCGAACTCATCGCCGCGTTGTCGGGCGCCACTTCGAAGCTGCGCACGAAACCGCCCAGGGCGTTGACGTCGGCGACACCGGCCAGGGTGCGCAATTGCGGGCGGATCACCCAGTCGAGCAAGGCGCGCCGCTCGTCCAGCGGCAACGGCCCGTCGACGGTGAACATGAACATTTCCGACAGCGGCGTGGTGATCGGCGCCATGCCGCCGGAGACGCCGGCCGGCAGATCGCCCATCGCCGCGGCAAGGCGCTCGGCCACCTGCTGGCGCGCCCAGTAGATGTCGGTGCCATCCTCGAAGTCGATGGTGATGTGCTTGGGAATGCCCAGCATCTCGGTTTCGATCGGCGCCACGATGCGCGCCTCGACTTCTTCCGGCGTCATGCCGGGCGCTTTCAGGATCAGCTTGACCTGGGTGGTCGAAACGTCCGGGAAGGCGTCGATGGGGATTTCGCGCCAGGCCTGCACGCCCGCCACCACCAGCAGCAGCGTGAACAGCAGGGTGAGCAGACGTTGGGTGAGGGCGAACTCGGCGAGCTTATTGAGCATCGCCGGCTCCCAGCCAGGCCGACTTCAGCGCGGCGATACCGGCGACCGCGACCATCTCGCCATCCTTGAAATCGCCGGCCAGGGAGACCGCGTTGGCGGACTGCGAGAGCACCCTCACCTCGCGCGCCTCGAAGCCGTCCGGACGCCGCACGAACAGATAAGTCTTGCCGCCTTCATGCACGACGGCGCCGACCCGCACGCGCACTTCCTGGCCGCCGCCCAGCCCGACAATGCGCGCCGGCACGCTCTGGCCGGCGCGCAGGCTGGCGTCCGGATTATCGAGTCGGGCGCGGATGCGTACCGTCTGCGCCGCGCCGGCGCCGGGCAATACCCGCAACACGGAACCATTGATATTCCGTCCCGGCAGTTCAACCTTCATGCCCGGTTTGACCCGCCCCGCCACGTCGGCGGGCGCGTCGATCTCGATCCAGAGTGGATTCAGACTGGCGATGGTGTACAGCGCGGTCGCGGCTTCGACGCGACTGCCCAGGGCTGCCTGGCGCGCCATCACGATGCCGTCGATCGGCGCGGTGAGCGCGATTTCGCTGGTGTAGCCCTCGCCGCGCTCGGCGCGTGCGATGGCGGCATCGTTCAGCCCCCGCGCCCGTAACATGGCGCGCTGTGCGTTCAATGCGGCCTTCGCCTGCGCCAATGCCGCCGCGCTGGCGCGCGCGCGCGACTCGGCGATGATGCCTTCGCGCAGCAGGCCCGCATCGCGTTGCGCGCTGTCCTGTGCCAGGCCCAGCGCGCTGGCGGCTTGCGCCAGATCGCCTTGCAGGCCGATCAGGTCCGGGCTGGACAGCCGCGCCAGCACTTGTCCGCGCTTGACCGGCTCGCCCTCCGCCGCCTGTGTCGCCAGTACCAGCCCGGCTAGCGGCGCCGCCACCACGCGGGTCTGGCCATCGGGAATCACCACCGTCGCCGGCATGCCGGGCGAAAGGCTGCCGCCATGGCGGGTCAGCGGCGCGGTTTCCACGCCCAGCGACTTGATCTGGATCGGCGTGAGCTTGATCGGAGCGGCCTGAACGCCGAGGGAAAGCAATAGAAGCAGGAAATAGCTAAGTGGGCTGAGTCGCATGGAAATCACAGGTTTGAACAATGGAGGCAGGCTAAGCATGCCGGGTTAATAAAATCTTAAAGCAGGTCTAAACGCGGGTAATGAATCGGCGCACATTGCCAGCAGGGGGCGGACCGCGCGGCCTTATCGTTGACCGACAAGGCTCGCCATGGGCTTGCCAGATCGGGTTGCGGCCATCGCGGCAACCCGGTCTACGCGTGACTTGCCTCAGCGGTTGCGTCCGCCGCCGCCGGGGCCCATACCGCCACCCATGCCACCACCCATACCGCCACCGGGGCCAGGGCCCATGCCGCCGCCGACGGCGGGCGGGGTATCCGGCAACACCACGCCCTGCTGTTTTGCGCGTTCTTGCATGCGCTCATGATGTTCCGCGCGGACTTGCGCCTTTTCCTCGGCGGTCTTCGCCGCGCGCATTTTGGCGCGATGCGCGGCACGTTCCTTCTGGGTCATCAACTGGCTGCCGTAGACCTGCTCTTGCGCGGGCGCCACGACCGGATCGGCGGCATAAGCCAGCCCCAGGCCCAGACCGATGGAAAGTGTCAGCGCCGCTGTCGTATAGGTAAGAGTTCGTTTCAACATGATTGCCTCCTGAGATCAAACGCCTCTCGGCGCCCGCATTGTTCGCGGGGCGCTGCGAGGATTGCATCGACATCTTGCCGAGCCATCGCCCGGGCTTGAGAGCCCGGCCCGGCGACCGCCCTGAGCAAGCTGGCGAAGTCGCGCTCCAGCCCGCTGTACACCGTGTCGATATCGGTGTTGTTGGTATATGCCATTGCTTCCCGCAAATCCAGAATGTTCGTTGCTTCGGTGATGCAGCCCGCGCGCTGAACGATCGGACTCCGGCAACTCCGATCACTTATGGATGCGATCGCGGTCCTGAGTCCTTAATTGATCCTTGTCCGGCAATTGATCCTTGAGCTGTATCCGATCCCTGGTCTGCAACTGATCCTTGGTCGGCAGCGGATCTTTGGTTTGCAGTCGATCCTTGAGCATATCCCGGGTCTGCAATGCGCTATCCGGGGCTCGCGAACCCATCTGACCGCCGCCGCCGTCTTTGGCAAGGCTCAAGTTGGCGGAAAGTAGTGCCGCCGATGCGGCGAGAATGATCAATGTGCTTTTTTTCATGATGACCTCCTGATATGAAAAAAGGGGGAGCCAAGAACTTTGGCTTCATCGCTGTTCGCGACGATTCCATTTCAGCAGACAGGTGTAACTGGCGCGTTACCCGAAAGCGTTGTTTTGTAAGCCGCTACGGCGGATGCGCGCTTTGTTACATGGATTTACAAATTGCCCCGGGTTCGACGTTTGAACGCGAAAATAATCGCCTACTTCCAGACCCGAAGCGCGCCATGAAACAAGAACATCTCCTGCTGGTGGACGACGACCCCGAGTTGCGCGAGCTGCTGCGCGACTATCTCGGGCAAGCCGGATTTCGCATCACCGCCGTGGCGGACGGACGCGAGATGCAGAAGGCGATGGGCGCCGCGCCCTACGATCTGGTCATTCTGGACATCATGCTGCCGGGCGAAGACGGCCTTTCCCTGTGCCGCCGCCTGCGTGGACAAGGCCGCATTCCCATCCTGATGCTGACCGCGCGCGGCGACGAGATCGACCGTATCGTCGGCCTGGAAATGGGCGCCGACGACTACCTGTCGAAGCCGTTCAACCCGCGCGAATTGCTCGCCCGCATCAAGAGCATTCTGCGCCGCGCCGGCAGCCTGCCGGAAAACCTGTCGGCCGAGGACGTGCATAGCTTCCGCTTCGCCGGCTGGACGCTGGATACGCAAAGCCGGCAATTGCTCTCGCCGGCCGGCGTGGTGGTGGATCTGTCCGGCGTGGAATACAAAATCCTGCGCATTCTGGTCGAACGCCCGAACCGGGTGCTGTCGCGCGACCAGTTGCTCGAATTCACCCAGGGTCGCGAAGCCTCGCCGTTCGACCGCGCCATCGACGTCCAGATCGGCCGCCTGCGCCGCAAGCTGGATGACGACGCGCGCGAGCCGCGTCTGATCAAGACCGTGCGCAACGAGGGTTATGTGCTCGCGGTCGAAGTGGAAAAAGCATGAAACGTTTCGATTCCATCTATCTGCGCGTCACCGCCGTGCTGATACTCGGTCTGCTAGCCGCGCAGTGGGTGTCGGAACGGCTCTACCAGGAGGAGCGGGAGCGCGTCGTTTCGCACCTGATCGCCGGGCCGCTGGGCAAGCGTTTGAGCATGGTGGCGAACAAACTGGAGCACACGCCGGCGGGCGAGCGGGACGAACTTTTGCGGGTGCTGGATTCGTCGCGCATCACCTTCACGCTGGCTTCCGCGCCGGGCGCCGAGACGGAGCCCGGCCCGCTGCACCATTTGCAGGATCGCCTGCAGGAGGTGTTGGGCGCGGGCCGGCGCGTGCGGGTGACCGGCGACGCGTCGGAAACCCGCGACGGCCTGCCCGCCGCGATTCGGATTTCGATGACCTTGAGCGATGGCCAGAGAGTCATCGCGTCGCACCATTTCCCGGAAGAAAGCGCGCTCGCGCCCAGCCGCCATCTGCCCCTGCTGACCGGTTATTTCCTGGCCATCGCGGTGATTACCCTGCTGGCCATGCGCTGGGCGGTGCGTCCGCTGCAGCGACTGGCGCGCGCGGCCGACGCGCTCGGCCGCGATCTGTCCGGCGCGCCGCTGCCGGAAACCGGCCCGCGCGAAGTGCGCCAGGCCGCGCATGCCTTCAACACCATGCAGAGCCGGCTGGCCAGTTATCTGAATGATCGTCTGCGCATTCTGGCCGCCGTCTCGCATGACCTGAAATCGCCGATCACCCGGCTCAAACTGCGCGCCGAAATGCTTCAGGACGAGGCCCAGCGCGAGAAATTCCTGCGCGATCTGGATGAAATGGAAACCATGATCGGCGCCACGCTGGATTTTCTGCGCGGCGAATCGCGCCAGGAAAGCGGCGTGTTGCTGGACATCAACGCTTTGGTCTCCACCCTGTGCGACGACATGCAGGCCATGAACAGCGTCGTCGAAGTGAGCGGCGAGGCCAGCGCACCATTGCTGGCGCGGCCGCAAGCGCTGAAACGCTGCCTCGCCAACCTGCTCGACAATGCGGTGCGCTATGGCGGAAATGCGGCAGGAATTTCGGCTGGAAATGCGGACGGCGGCATCCGCATCACGCTGGAAGACAGCGCGGAAAGTCTGAGTCTGCATATCGACGACAACGGCCCGGGCATTCCCGAAAGCGAGCTGGAGCAGATGTTCGAACCGTTTCGTCGCGGCGAAAGCTCGCGCAACCGCGCCACCGGCGGCACCGGTCTGGGGCTGGCCATCGCGCGCAATCTGGCCCGCGCCCACGGCGGCAACGTCACCCTGACCAATCGCCCGGCGGGCGGCTTGCGCGCCACGCTGACCTTGCCGCGCGGACTGTGACCGGGTGGCCCTGGATATTCGAATAACGGTCATTCCCGCGTGGCAACCGGTACAGCCCGCCAGCCTCGCAAGCAGCCATGCGAACGGATAAGCTTGCGCGCCTCATTTACGACCACGACACCCGCAACATGATCGCCAGTCTCCGGAGCCTGCAGTTTCATCCCGACTCGCGCCCGGGGCCGGTCGACGCAATCCAGGTGGAAATCGTCCGCTTGCCGACCGGCGCGCTGCGCCTGACTTACAGGCTGAGCGGCGACCTGGGTGGGCTCCGGATACCCGCCGAAGAGTCCGCCAGGCGCGCCGACGGCCTCTGGCGCCACACCTGTTTCGAGGCTTTCGTACGCGCTGTGGATGCGCCCGCCTATCGCGAATTCAACCTCTCGCCGTCCGGGTTATGGCAGGCGTATGCCTTCACCGACTACCGCGCCGGCGGCTTGCTGAAGCCGGCCGCCGATCCAGGTATCGAGTGCCGGCACGAACCGAATCGCCTCACGCTGCAAGCCACAGTGCAAACCGCCGACCTGCCGCCCGGCGCGCGTCTTCAAATCGGCCTGAGCGCCGTGATCGAAGCCAGCGATGGCGTGATCGCTTATTGGGCGCTACACCACCCCCCCGGCAAAGCCGACTTCCATCACCCCGACAGCTTCGCTCTGGAAATAGACCCGCCATGAACTTTGGACTCGACCGTTTGCTCGCCGAACCTGATCTGCGCCGCCCGCTCGCCGGCCGGCGCGTCGCTCTGCTGGCGCATCCCGCCTCGGTGACCGCCGACCTGACCCATGCCCTCGACGCGCTTGCCGCGCTGCCGGGTATCCGCCTGAGCGCCGCCTTTGGCCCGCAGCACGGCCTGCGCGGCGACAAGCAGGACAACATGATGGAATCGCCGGACTATCTCGACTCGCGACTGGGCATCCCGGTGTTCAGCCTGTACGGCGAAGTGCGCCGCCCGACGCCGGCGATGATGGACAGCTTCGACGTGCTGCTGGTCGATATGCAAGACCTGGGCTGCCGCATCTACACCTTCATCACCACGCTGCGTTATGTGCTGGAAGAAGCCGCCCGCTTCGGTAAAACCGTGATCGTGCTCGACCGGCCGAATCCGGCCGGCCGCCCGGTCGAAGGCCTGACTCTGCTGCCCGGCTGGGAAAGCTTCGTCGGCGCCGGCGCCATGCCGATGCGGCACGGCCTGACATTGGGCGAAATGGGCCACTGGTTCGTAAAAACGTTGAAGCTCGATGTGGATTACCAGGTCATCCCGATGCGTGGTTGGCAAGCCGACGCCGCGCCCGGCCACGGCTGGCCGCTGGGCGAACGCGCCTGGATCAACCCGAGCCCGAACGCGCCTAATCTGAGCATGGCGCGCTGCTACGCCGGCACCGTGATGCTGGAGGGCACGACGCTATCGGAAGGACGCGGCACGACGCGACCGCTGGAACTGTTCGGCGCGCCGGATTTTGGTCAGCCCGATTGTGGTAAGCCCAATATCGAGCCGCGCAAGATCATGGCCAAGATGGCGCAACTCGCGCCCGACTGGCTGGCCGGTTGCCGTCTGCGCGAATGCTGGTTTGAACCGACCTTCCACAAACATGCCGGAAAATTGTGCGCCGGTATCCAGATTCATGTCGAAGACGGCAGCTACGACCATGCCGCTTTCAAACCCTGGCGCGTGCAGGCGCTGGCATTCAAGGCCATCCGTTTGCTGCGGCCGGACTACCCGCTCTGGCGCGACTTCGCCTACGAATACGAACACGACCGCCTCGCCATCGACCTGATCAACGGCGGCGAGGGTCTGCGCTTATGGGTGGATGACGCGCAAGCCCAGGCCGGCGATCTGGATGCGCTGGCCAGGCCGGACGAAGCCGCCTGGTTGGAACAGAGCGAGGCGGTGTTGTTGTATCGGTGAGGCCGCTCGCGGGGCGCATCGCCGCGCAGGTCAAACGGGTCGTCGGGTTACGCGTTGCCAACCCGATCCGCCACGCTTGACTCCCCTCCGTTGAGGCCCAGTATCGCCGCGCGCATCCGCCACACCATCCAGATGCCCGGCCCGGCCGCCGCGACGGAGAACAGGAAGAACGCCGACCAGCCGACCGATTCCGCCAGCACGCCGGAGAGCGGGCTGACGTAGATGCGTCCGACCGCCGCCAGCGCGGACAGCAGGGCGTAGTGCGTGGCGCTGAACTGGTGGTTGCACAGGCCCATCAGCAGGGCGACGAATGCCGCCGTGCCCATGCCGCTGGTGAGGTTCTCGAATCCGATGGCGGCCATCAGCAGGCCGTCGATCTCGGACGGCGTGGCGAGCGCGACAAAGCCCAGATCGAACGGCGCCAGCGTGAAGCTGCCCCAGGCGCCGCGACCCAGCACCGCGAGGGCGTAGAAGCCGAAATTGGACAGCAGTTGCAACACGCCGAACGAGAGCAGGGCCTGATACAGCGACAGCCGCAACATCAGCGCGCCGGCGACAACCGCGCCGAAGATGGTCAGCCAGATGCCGATGATCTTGTTGACGATGCCGACTTCGGCCTGGCTGAACGCCATGCCCTTGATCAGAAACGCGGTGGACAGGCTGCCGGCGAAGGCGTCGCCCAGCTTGTACAGCACGATCAACAGCAGGAACGCCCAGGCGCCGGGCTGGCTGAAAAAACTGGCCAGCGATTGATTCAGCGTGGCGAAGCCGACTTTGCGCGCCGCCCAGGCGCCCAGCGGCAGCGCGCCGGCGATGCCGGCGAGCACGAACAGAAGTTGTATCCACTTGTTGGCGTCGTTCGGGTCCAGCCCGAGGCCGATCAACAGCCAGCGCGAGGCGAACGCGCCGGCCAGCACACCGGCCAGCATGGCGACAAAGCCGAGCAGTTCGCGCCCGGCATCGCTGGCCAGCGGTTTCGATGCACTGCTGACGCGCGGCAGCGTCAGCAGCGAAACCGCCGCCGCCGCCAGCATGATGCCGGCCATGACGCGGTACACCGCGCCCCAACTGCCCCATTGTTCGGCCCAGATCAACGCGATGCCGCCGGACAGGATCATCGCGATGCGGTAGCCGAATACCGACATCGACGAGCCCAAGCCGCGTTCGCGCGGCGCCAGTACATCGGTGCGATAGGCGTCGATGACGACATCCTGCGAGGCCGAGAAAAACGCCAGCGTCACCGCGGCGGCGGCGAACAGGAATGGCGTTTGCGCCGGCGAGATCGAAGCCATCCACCATAACGCCGCCGCCAGCGCCAACTGCGTCAACACCAGCCAGCCGCGCCGCCGGCCGAGGAAGGGCAGCTCGAAGCGATCCATCAGCGGCGCCCAGAGGAATTTGAAGGTGTAGGGAATGCCGACCAGGCCGAGGAAACCGATGGTGGCGATATCGACGCCATCGACCGACAACCAGGCCTGCATGGCCTGGCCGGTCAGGGCAAGCGGCAATCCGGAGGCAAAACCGAGGAAGAGGACGGCGATCAGACGGTGCGTGGCAGCGAAATTCATGTCGAAGCGGGTGTTGGAGCGAGGATGGATTCAGGATGCGGTTGTAGCCGATTTTGCCGGCGCCATCGGCGCATCGATTGGGCGGGCCGTATTATTTCAACTTTCCACCAGGTAGCGCCCCTTATCTCGATGACTTCCCCCGAACTTCTGCCCGTCACGCTGCTGACTGGTTTTCTCGGCAGCGGCAAAACCACCGTTCTCAACCACCTGTTGCGGCATTTGCCGTTGACCGCCGTGGTGATGAACGAATTCGGCGAAATCGGCCTGGATCATCAATTGCTGGAAGAAAGCCGCGGCCCGTTGGCGCTGCTGTCCGGCGGCTGCGTCTGCTGCCAGATTCAGGGCACGCTGGCGCCGACCCTGAAGAATCTGCTGATGTCGCGCGCCAGCGGCACGCTGCCGCCGTTCGAACGCATCGTCATCGAAACCACCGGCATCGCCGACCCGGCCCCGATACTGCAAACCTTGCTGGCCGAGCGTTGGCTGGCGGCGCGGCTGAAAATGGATGGCGTGGTGACCACGGTGGACGCGGTGTTCGGCGCGCAACAACTGGAAGCGCATCCGGAGGCGGAACGCCAGGCCGCCGTGGCGGATCGCTTGCTGCTGACCAAGACCGATCTGGCCACGCCCGGGCAGATTGAGTCATTGACCGCCCGCCTGGCCGAACTCAACCCGGCCGCGCCGGTGTACACGGTGTTAAACGGCCAGATCGACCCGGAGCGGGTCACCCATCTGGGCCTGTTCGACCCGAACAACAAGCATCCCGACGTGCTGCGCTGGCTGGCGCATCAACGTTACAAACCGGCCGCGCGCGCGCCGCTGGGCGGCGTTATGAAAACCCAGGCCAAGGTGGAGCAAACCGCGTCGCACGACGCGCGCATCCGCGCCTTCAGCCTGAGTTTCGACGAACCGCTGGACTGGCTGGGCGTGCAGTCCGCGCTGGAGATGTTGCAGGCGTTCCGCGCGCAGAACCTGTTGCGCATGAAGGCGCTGGTCAACGTCAAGGGCAAGCCGAATCCGGTCGTGCTGCATGCCGTCCAGCACATGCTTTACCCACCCGCCGAACTGCCGGCCTGGCCGGACGACGACCGGCGCAGCCGCTTCGTGTTCATCACGTCCGATCTGGACGAAGCCTTCGTCGCCAAACTGCTGGAAGATTTCACTCAGGCGGCTTTGGCATAAAGACGGCTTTGGCATGAGGCAGTTGTAGGTCGGCAATCCCCGCAAGAGGGCCGCCGGATTCGTAAGCGCTGAAGCGCCAACGACTCCGCTGTCCTTTGCCGACTGTCGATGCAACGGCAATCGGACGTTGGACCGGCGGGAAAGGATTCCCGCCCTACATCCGTCGTGCTTCGGCCCGAAACACACTGCGCACCAGCAACTCGATGCCGCGCCGCGACAGATCCAGCGGCCAGAACACGCCGCAGAACAGCGCATCCGATAACGGCATGCCCTGGTTGCGCCGCAGTTGGGTCAACGCCAGGCCAAGCGAGAGATAAAGCGTCAGACTCAGGCTGAAATTCATGGTTGTCTCCATCGGTTGCGATGCCGACAGCTTAGAAGCCCGCTGGCTCACCAGACGCGCCACCGCCCGATCCCGCGCCTACAATGGCCGCACGTCCATCCGGAGACAAAAACATGGATCGAACCGAACGTTTTCACCTGATCGACATGATGTTGTCGTCGCCCGGCGTGGCGACCTTCGAGCGCCTGCAAACGCGACTGGACGTCTCGCGCGCGACGCTGAAACGCGATCTGGAATATCTGCGCAATCGCCTCAATGCGCCCATCGTCTGGGATCGCGACACGCGCGGCTATCGTTATGACAGCCAGGATGTCGCCGCCGGCGTCGGCCCGCAATACGAGTTGCCCGGCCTGTGGTTTTCCGCCGAAGAAATCCACGCTTTGCTGACCATGCAGCATCTGCTCGCCAACCTCGACGCCGGCGGACTGCTCGGGCCGCATATCCAGCCCCTGATGGCGCGCCTGACCGGCTTGCTCGGCAGCGGCCGCCACCCGGCCGAGGAAGTGCGCAAGCGCATCAAGCTGATTCCGCTCGCCGCCCGCCGCGTGCCGCTGGACCAGTTCGCCGCGCTCGGCTCCGCCTTGTTGCGGCGCAAGCGTTTGCTGGTCAGCTATTACGCCAAATCCAGCGACACGCTCAGCGAGCGCGTGCTGTCACCGCAACGCCTGGTCCACTATCGCGAAAACTGGTATCTGGACGCCTGGTGCCATCTGCGCAAAGGCCTGCGCAGCTTCGCGGTGGACGGTGTGCGGCAAGCCGAAATTCTCGACAAACCGGCGCGCGAAGTGCCCGAGAAAAGCCTGGACGCGATGCTCGGCGCCGGCTACGGCATCTTCTCCGGCCGCAAGCTGGCCTGGGCGAAACTGCGCTTCAGTCCCGAACGCGCGCGCTGGGTGGCGCTGGAACAATGGCATCCGAAACAACGCGGCAAACTGCACAAGGATGGCCACTACCTGCTGGAATTGCCCTACGCCGACGAGCGCGAACTGGTCATGGACATCCTGCGCCACGTGCCGGAAGTGGAAGTATTGGAACCGGTGGAATTGCGCGAGAAGGTGGTGGAGAAACTGCGCGCGGGGTTGGCGCGGATGCCATGAGGCATCGGCAATCCCTTGCCGACACGCCGCAGTACCGTCAGCCCAGCCGTTCCAGCAACACCGCCGCCGACCGTTCCGACACCACCAGCACCAGTTTCATCGTCGCGCGCGTGGCGCCGACGAACAGTTTGCGTACGGCGCGCTCGTCGAGTTGCTCGAAGTCGATCTCGGCGAACACGATGGCCGGCGCGGCCTGGCCCTTGAAGCGGTAGACCGATTCGAGCAACACATCGCCGTCGGAATAAATCGGCTGGCCGAGCAGATCGTAGCGGCCGGTGTAGGTCTTCAGGCTGTGCGGGCCGAGTTCGGTATAGGGGAACAACAGCGATTTCTCGCGCCCGCTGTAGCTGACCACGGCGATGTCCGCCTTCTTGAAGCCTTCAGCCAGGCACTGGCGAATGCCTTCTTTGACCTGCTGCGTCAGCTCGGCTGCATCTTTATAGGTCAGCACGACCAGATCCGACGATTGCAGCGCGCCTTGCGCTTCGATCTGGAATTCCTCCGGCAACAGGTTTTGCAACATGCGCACCACCGAGCGCGGGCTGCGGTAGTTGCTGGTGGCATGGATGCGCACCCAGCCGGGCAGCTCGACCGGTTCGCGGCCGTAAAGATTCTGCAGCGGGTCTTCCAGCCAGATCGCGCGGCTTGCGAACTCAACCCCGGGTTTCAGATGCCGCAGCGCCAGATCGCGCCAGGTTTCGCTGAAATCCTGGCCTTCGTCGACGATCAGCGTATCGAACAGCCAGTCTTCCGAAACGGGCAGGGCGGCGGCGCGGGCGAGCAGGGTTTCGAACGCGTCGGGCTGGTTGAAATCGGGAAGCTCACCGGCCGCGCGCAGACGCTGGTCGCACAGCATGTGCAGCGTGCAGACATGGCCGCCGGGCGGCGCGATGAGTTGGAAGTGATCGGCCAGCGGGCGGTTGTAGCAGACGTAGAGCGGGCGCTTGCCCAGCTCGATGGCGGCGCGGTATTCGGCCAGCGCCAACTGCGTCTTGCCGGAGCCGGCGGTGCCGCTGACGCGCAGCCGATACGGTGAAAATTCGAGTTGCCGCGCCCAGTGCGCCAGGCCGCCGGAAATGCGGGTGACCAAAGTCTGCGCGCGGCCGATCAACGCGCTGACATCGGTTTCCAGTTGCACGATGTCGCGCAGGAAACGATGCACCTGGCGCGTGGTGTCGGGGTTGGCACGTTCCGCATCTCCCGGCGGCAGAATCTGGCCGACGATGGCGGCCAACTGGTCGCGGCGGCGCGCATCGACGATGCGTTCCGGGCTGATGCCGGCGGATTCCATCTGCTTGATCTGGTAATCCGGGCAATACAGCAGATAGTCGATGGCCACATCGCGGCAACCCGGACGGGCGTGCAATTTGGCCTGGATCGCGGCGATACCGCGCGCCATCTGCATCGGCACGCTCTTGCTCTTCTCGGCATAGCGCTTGACCAAGCCGTCCGGCCCCTCTTCGAGAAAGCCGCTTTTCTGCTCGATAAGCAACAGCGCGCCAGCCTGATTGACCAGCACGAAATCGATCTCGCCATAGACCGAATAACCGTGTTCCAGCCGCGTCCAGTGCACCGCGTGATAGACGGTGTACGCGTCCGGCAACGCATCGGCCAGCGCGGCGAGGGTTTCGATTTCGCGCTGGGCGGCGCCGGTTACCGCGCCGCTGTTGGCAAACTCACGCCAGCCGTCGGGGACGATGATGGCCATGGGGAACCTCTGTTATTGATCCGGCACGGGATTATTCCGGCGTCCGCGCGGCATGGATTGCGCTTGCGAAATCCATCTACAACGTCAATATCCGTCCCTTGATATTCCGGGATGTTTGGCCGAGCCACCCCGGCCATGACGTCGATGGCCGGGGCGGAGCCGATGGACTAGCGGCGGTTAATAGCCCGTTTGCGCGTGTTGTAGCAGGGCTTTGCTCTCGCCGAAGAAGTTCCAGAGCAGGTGGGCGAACACCTCGGGCGCGATGACGGTATGGCGGTTGTTGCTTGCCTGGAGCCCGGCGCGCAGTTGCTGGCGCAGTTCGGCATTGCCGGTCAGGTCGAAGATCAGGTCCACTTGATCGCCGAGCTTGATCACCTCCATGGCGTCCTGGAACACCGGCACCTTGCTGTGGGCGAAGCCCAGGGCGACCGGGGTATCGGGATGGCGGTCGGCCACGGCAACGATTTCCACGTCGATGCGGTCTTCCTGGATCTTGGCCAGAAAGTGTTCGGCGAAGGCCTCGCCCACGCTACCCAGACCCAATAATGCGACTTTGATTTTGTTGCTCACACGCGTCTCCTCTTGTGTGGTGGATTGTGGTTGGCTGCATGCGGGCCGGTTTAGCGCCAGGCCCAGCCCGCGCATAGTAGCGGAGACTCCGGCGGGAACACCACCGAAGCGCGCCACAAGATGGGTGAGTCCGGTGACCGCTACCACGCCACGCGGACTCAACGCTCCAGCAAACGCCAGGCCAGCGTTTCACCTGCGCGCAGCGGCACGATGCCGGCCGGATGATCGGCGCTGACCGTTGTGGTTTCGCGCACCAGCGTGACCTGTTCCGTGTTGCGCGCCAGGCCGTAGAAATCCGGGCCATGGAAACTGGCGAAGGCTTCCAGTTTGTCGAGCGCGCCGGCCAGGTCGAAGGCTTCTGCGTACAGCTCCAGCGCGGCGTGGGCGGTGTAGATGCCGGCGCAGCCGCAGGCGGCTTCCTTGGCGGCTTTGGCGTGCGGCGCGCTGTCGGTACCGAGGAAGAATTTTGGGTTGCCACTAATTGCGGCCTTGATCAGCGCCTGACGATGGGTTTCGCGCTTCAGCACCGGCAGGCAGTAGTAATGCGGCCGGATGCCGCCCTGGAACATGGCGTTGCGGTTGTAGAGCAGGTGATGCGCGGTGATCGTGGCGGCGACGTTGGCGGGCGCGGCGGCGACGAACTCGGCCGCCTGGCGGGTGGTGATGTGTTCCAGCACCACCTTGAGGTTGGGAAACAGGCGCAGCAGCGGGGCGAGGATGCGCTCGATGAACACCGCCTCGCGGTCGAATACATCGATGTCCGGATCGGTGACCTCGCCATGCAGCAGCAAGGGCAGGCCAGTTTCCTGCATGACTTCCAGCACCGCATCGACCTTGCGGATGTCGGTGACGCCGGAATCGGAGTTGGTGGTGGCGCCGGCCGGGTAGTACTTCACGGCCTGGACGATGCCGCTGGCGTGTGCTTCGGCGATCTGCGCCGGGTCGCTGTTGTCGGTCAGGTAAAGCGTCATCAAAGGTGTGAACCGCATGCCTTTCGGCAGCGCGGCCAGTATGCGGGCGCGGTAGGCCTGGGCATCTTCCAGCGTGCGCACCGGCGGACGCAGGTTGGGCATGGCGATGGCGCGCGCGAACTGGCGGGCGGTATCGGGCAGCACGGCGGCGAGCATGTCGCCATCGCGCAGATGCAGATGCCAGTCGTCGGGGCGGATGAGCGTGAGAGTCTGCATGATCATTTCTCTTCTTTAAGCGTCAGGGCGAGGTCGTACAGTGCGTTCTTGCGCGCGCCGGTCAGACGGGCGGCGAGGTGGGCGGCCTGCTTCAACGGCAGTTCCTCGAGCAGGATTTCCAGCACGCGGCGGGCTTCGCGGCTTTCTTTGTCGTTGTCATCGGTTTGCGCCGCCGGCGCCGCGACCACCAGCACGAATTCGCCGCGCCGATGGTTGTCGTCCGCCGCCAGCCAGGCCGGCGCTTCGGCCAGCGGGCAGGCATGCAGTTGCTCGAATTTTTTGGTCAGTTCGCGCGCGAACAAAATACTGCGTTCGCCGCCCAGTATCGCGAGCAGGTCGTCGATGGTTTCCTCGATGCGATGCGGCGCTTCGTAGAACACCAGCGCGTCGGGGCGTGTCGCCAGTTCTTGCAGCGCTTTGCGACGCGCGCCGGGTTTTGCCGGCAGAAAACCGTAGAACAGCCAGGCGCCCTCGATGCCGGCGACGGATAAAGCCGTCGCCACCGCGCTCGGGCCGGGAATCGGCGTGATCTCGAAACCGGCGGCGCGCACGGCGTTGACCAGGCGCGCGCCGGGGTCGGAAATGCCGGGCGTGCCGGCGTCGGATACGTAGGCGACGCTTTGCCCGGCGCGCAGCGCTTCGATCAATCGCGCGGCGGCGGCCTGTTCGTTGTGGTCGTGCAGCGGCGTCAGTTTGCCGGCCTGGATCTGGTGCACGTTGAGCAGGCCTTGTGTGGTGCGGGTATCTTCCGCCGCGACGATGTCGGCCGTTTTCAGGACGTCGAGCGCGCGCTGGCTGAGATCGCGCAAATTGCCGATGGGGGTGGCGACGATGTGAAGCACACCGGGGCGAGCCGGCTGGGAGGCGTCGAACATGACTGGAAACTTCGGCGGATACTTCGGGCGGTCAGTGTAACCAAACAGGAAGCGGCATGATTAAAAGCGACGCCAGGAAGGGCGAGGCGGAGGAACAGACGGCGGCGGACTTTCTGATCCGGCAGGGGCTGAAGCTGGCGGCGCGCAATTACCGCTGTCGCGGCGGCGAGATCGACCTGATCATGCACGACGGCGCGGTGCTGGTGTTCGTTGAAGTGAGGGCGCGGACGAGCGCCGATTTCGGCGGCGCGGCGGCCAGCATCACGTCCGCCAAGCAGCGCCGCATCGCGCTGGCGGCCAGCCACTATCTGGTCAAACACAACATCGACGCGCCGTGTCGGTTCGACGCGGTGCTGATTCAGGCCGGCAAGCTGCAATGGTTGAAAGCGGCGTTCGAGACCTGAGGCCCCATGCGGCAATGGCAATGTGACTCCATCGCTATAATCGCCGCGCTTTTCGCCTTTTTTCCTTGCCACACGCCCTTCAGCCATGCCGCTTAACCAACGCATCCTCGATCAGTTCAAGTCCAGCATTCTGACGCTGACGGATGCGTCGGATCTGTTGTCCGAACCGATCGGCCGTTCGATACAGACACTCACCGATTGCCTGATGCAAGAGGGCAAGATACTGACTTGCGGTAATGGCGCCGCGAGTCTGTTGGCCAGCCATGCGGCGGCAATTCTGACCCATAGACTGGAGAAGGACCGCCCCGGCCTGGCCGCGATTGCGTTGCCTTGCGCGGGGGCCGCGATGAGCGATGCGGACAGCCCGGACTTTGCTCGCATGGTTTCGGCCTTGGGGCATCCCGGCGATGTGCTCCTGGCGGTCGCCACCTTCGGCCAGTCGCGCGCGGTTACCGAAGCCGCGCGCGCCGCGCATGAACGCGGCATGATCGTAATCGCCCTGGTTGGTGGCGAAGGTGGCGCGTTGGCTGAAATACTGCGCGAAGAGGATGTGCTGCTCTGCGCGCCGGCGGATTCTTCCGCGCGTATCCATGAAACGCTGATACTTGCCATTCATTGCATTTCCGATGGCATCGATTATTTATTGCTTGGAGCCTGAATCATGAAAAAACACGTTTTGAATGCCCTCCTGGGCCTTTCCCTGGGCCTGACCGTATTGCCGATGAGCGGCTGCGCACCCATGATCGCGGGCGGCTTCGGCGTCGGCGTGCTGATGGCGGAAGACCGTCGCACGGCGGGGACTTACGTGCTGGATGAGGAGATCGAACTCAAGGTCGCCAACCGGATTCATGAAAATCACGGCACTAAAACCCACATCAGCGTCACCAGCCACAACCGCAGGGTTTTACTCACCGGCCAGGCTCCGGATGCCGCCATTCAGGCTCAGGTTGCCGACATTGCCCGCGCCGCGCCGAATGTGCGCGAAGTGCAGAACGAGGTCGCGATCGCCGGGCCGACGACATTTTTTGCGCGCAGCAACGATGGCTTCATCACCGCAAAAGTCAAAGCGCGCTTTCTGGACAACAAGCAATTCAACGCCCACCACGTCAAGGTCGTGACCGAAGCGGGCACGGTGTTTCTGATGGGTCTGGTCAAACGCGAGGAAGGCAATGCCGCGGCTGAAATCGCGGCTCGGACCGGTGGCGTTTCCAAAGTGGTCAAAGTATTCGAATACATGGACTGATGCCTGGCCTTGAGCCATGCGCCGTTGTCAGCATCTTGGCCCTGGGGAGTAAAGCATGCACAGTCATCCGGTTCGGTTAGCAGCGCTATTGCTGGTTTTTTGGGCTGGCGGCGGTCCGCTTCAAGCGGCCGAAAAAACGGTCAACATCACGCCGGACGTCGCCTCGGTGACGGTGCTGCATCAAGGCCGCAAGATCAAGATCGAGCGGAATCCGGATACCGAAAACATGCTCGATCCGGATTACTCGCTGACCTCGCGTCCGTGTCCGCCGTTCTGCATACAACCCATGCAGCTTGCTCCAGGTGTGGAAACCATCGGCGAACTGGAAATGCTGGAATACCTGAAGAAGGTCGGCAAAGACGCCAGCGTGCTGGTGATCGATTCGCGCGACAGCGACTGGCCGCAGCGTTCCGGCATCCTTCCCGGCGCGCTGCTGCTGCCGTGGCAGGAACTGCATCCGGCCCATAGCGATGCGGACAAGATCGCGGATATCCTGATCTTCCGGTTCGGCGCGACACGTCAGGGCGGATTGTGGAATTTCGAAACCGCCAAAACACTGGTGCTGTACTGCAACGGCCCCTGGTGCGGCCAGTCGCCCACCAACATCAAACAGTTGCTGGCGATCGGTTATCCGGCGCACAAGCTCAAGTGGTATCGTGGTGGCGTTCAGGACTGGAAAATGCTGGGCCTGACCACCATCGCGCCAAAGTAACCATAACAGCTAAACTCGGTTTCACAATAAGGATACAAAAATGAAACTCATCGACCTGAAGCAGTCGTTACTCGCCATCCTGACCATAAGTTTGGCCGTTCCCACACTGGCCGCCGATCCGGCCCCCACTGGCAATCCCTACCTGACCAATGTACCGATTTCCGCCGGCCCGATGATCATTCCGGTCTCCCCCAGCGGCCGTGGCACCCGCCCCTATGAGATGTCTGGCGTCGTACCGCAGAAAGAAAAAGCGGCGATGATGAAATCGATGATGCCCATGATGAAAATGGGCACCCGCATGGACCTCAAGGATGTCATGAACCTCATGACCATCAAGTACAAGGCCAAGCCGGGCCTCACTTTCGACGACGTCAAGACTTCCATGGAGTTGAAAGCCAACAGCCTCAACTTCAAGAAAGTGGGCGAGAGTGCGATGTGGAAAGACTTCCAGGCGGTACTGGGCGACATGGAAGCGCCGCGCATCGAGGTCTACCACTACTGCGACATCGCCGTCGGCCGGGAAATGCTGAAATACTCCCCGGAATCCGCCGTCTACATGCCCTGCCGCTTCACCATCATGGAAGACGCCGACAAGAACATCTGGGTGATGACCCTGGACTGGGACACCGCCTGGCTGGATTCCGTCGCCGGCCGGATGGGCACGCCCGATGTGTTGTGGAACCATGCGGTCATCATCCGCGACAAGATGGACGTCATCATGAAAGCAGCCGCCAACGGCGACCTGTAGTAAGCAAACACCCCGCGCCTATCCGGTGCGGGGCTTTCAACCTGGTCCTGAACATCTGGACTTGAGTAGTCTTAGGCTCGCCCCAAAGCCGCCACCGATTTCCAAGAGGAAGGAGTGCACATGAAAAAAAATGCCCTGATCGCCACCCTGGCACTGACTCTGAGCGTCCCCGCCATCGCCCAGCAAGCCCCCGTCGCCAATCCCTACCTGGCTAACGTGCCGGTTTCCGCCGGCCCTATCGTGCTGCCGGTTTCGCCGGCCGGTCGCGGCACGCGTCCGTATGAAATGTCCCGCGCCGTCGGGGCGGAAGAAAAAGCGGCCATGATGAAAAAAATCATGCCGATGATGGGCATGGTCAAGAGCATGGACGTCAAAGACGTCATGAACATGATGGCCATCAAGTACCCGGTCAAGAAGGGACTGACTTTCGATGACGTGAAAACGTCGATGGAACTGAGCGCCAACAAGCTCAATTTCAAGAAGGTCGGCGAGAGTCCGATGTGGAAGGACATCCAGGCTGTGCTGGGCGACATGGAAGCGCCGCGCATGGAGGTCTACCACTATTGCGATATCGCCGCCGGCCGTGAAATCCTGAAGTACGCGCCGGAAGCCATCGTTTACCTGCCTTGCCGCATCGCCATCATGGAAGACGTCGACAAGAACCTGTGGGTGCTGACGCTGGACTGGGACACTTCCTGGCTGGACTCCCTGTCCGGCAAGATGGGCGCGCCCGACAAGCTGATGGGACACGCCAAGGACATTCGGGACAAGATGGATGTCATCATGAAGGCCGCCGCCAACGGCGACCTGTAATACCTGAAACCGGGAAATCGACTCTTTACGCTCTTTGCGATTTCCCGGTTTTCGCTGTTCCCGCCAAGCCGCATGATCGCCGCACAAGGCGCGACTCCCGCTTACCTGATAGCGCATAAATCCGGGTTCTTCGAACCCACCAGCAAGTCATCCACCCGCAGGAGACGCGCATGAAACGCCTTACCCCCCTGATTTTCATTGCCATCGCCGGAACCGCGCAGCCCCTCTTGGCCCAAAACGCGTTCAACCCGCTGCTGCTGCTTGCTCCGGCACAGGGCAACCCCTGGTCGAGCGGTTACGGCAACCTCTCCAACCCATTCGGGCTGGGCGCGCTCAACCCGATGAACCCGCTCAACAGCATCAACCCGCTTAGCCCGTGGAACAATTACGGCGGCGTGTCCAACCCGGCGTTGAGTCTGGGCGCCCTGGGCGCGCTCAACCTGCTGACGCCCAACATACTGCCCAGCGGCAATCCATTCGGCTCCAACCCTTTTGCCGGTAACCCCTATGCCGGCAACTCCTATCCCGGCAACCCCTTCGCAGGCAACCCTTTCGCAGGTAGCCCCTATATGTATCCGGCCCAGGCGCAGATTTTCGGCGCGCCGGCTTTCAGCCAGTCGATGCCATCCTTTCCCAACCTGCCGTTCGCCACGCAACAACCCATGATGCCGGGCGCTTACTACCCGATGCAGCAGCAAGGCTACCCCTTCATGCCTTACGCCATGCAACAACGGCCGCAACAACCTTCACTGAGCAACTATTTCGGCCTGCAACCCCAGCCAGCGCCGCAGCAACAACCCGGCCCGCCCATTTTCTTCGGCATGACCCGGCCCGCGCCGCAAGCCGCTCCCCAGCCGACACAGCAAGCTTCGCCGTTCCCGCAGTTCCCGCCGTTCATGTTGCCGCAAGCGCCACAGACTCAGCCCCCGGCGGTCAAACCGACCGCGCCCGCCGCCGCCCCGTCCAAGGTGGTGCCGTATTTCCCGTTCGCGCCGCAAGCCACGCCCGCTCCCGCCCCCAACTTGGCGAGAGAGCCGGCGGCCGAAGCCAAGGCCGGCAATGCCGCCTCGTTGCCGCCGCTCGATCCGGCCGCGTTCATGCAGATGTATATGAAGCCGGCAAAGTAACGCCCAGTGGGCTCGATCCGGACAAGGGCGCTGAAAAGCGCCCTTTTTCATGCCTGGAGACCGATGTCGTAATCGACGATCAACGGCGCATGGTCTGAAAACCGCTCCGTCTTGTAGACGCTGGCGACCCTCGCACGCGCCGCCATGCCGGGCGTCGCGATCTGATAATCGATGCGCCAGCCGACATTCTTGGCCCAGGCCTGGCCCCGATTGCTCCACCAGGTGTAAGCCTCGCCTTCGTGCTCCGGATAAAGCCGACGGTAGACGTCGACCAGTCCGACCCGTTCGAACAGATCGCTCATCCAGGCGCGTTCTTCGGGCAGAAAACCGGAATTTTTCCGATTGCCTTTCCAGTTCTTCAGGTCGATTTCCTGGTGCGCGATGTTCCAGTCGCCACACAGGATGAATTCACGTCCGCTCTTGGCGAGCGCCTCGAGGCGCGGCAGAAAGCGCGCCATGAAGGCGAACTTGGCGGCCTGGCGTTCCTCGCCCGAGGAGCCGGAGGGCAGGTAGAGCGAGACCACCGAGATGTTGCCGAAGACGGCTTCGATGTAACGTCCCTCCGCGTCGATGTCGGCGATGCCCAAGCCCTCGATGATTTGATCGGGCTGTTTCTTCGCGTAGATGCCGACGCCGCTGTAGCCCTTTTTTTCGGCGTAATGAAAGTAACCATGCAGTCCAGGTGGGTTGAGCATTTCCAGGCTGAGGTCGGCGGCTTGCGCCTTGAGTTCCTGCAAGCAGACCAGGTCGGCGCCCTGGGTTGCCAGCCAGGCATAAACGCCTTTGTTGGCGGCGGAGCGGATTCCGTTAAGATTCAGGCTGATGACACGCATCGTCGACACACATTTGAAAAAGGGTTTCAGTGCAAAGCTTTAAAGAGGAATTCCTCGATTTCGCCATCCAGCAACAGGTTTTGCTGTTCGGCGAATTCAAGACCAAGGCCGGGCGGATGAGTCCGTATTTCTTCAACGCCGGACTGTTCGACGACGGCGTGTCGCTGAAAAAACTGGGCGAATTCTACGCCAGCGCCATCGACGCTTCCGGCCTCGCGTTCGACGCCCTGTTCGGGCCGGCCTACAAAGGCATCCCGCTCGCCGCTTCGGTCGCCATCGCCTATGCGGCGGGTGTTTCGACCGGCGCGCGCAACATCCCGTTCAGCTACAACCGCAAGGAAGCCAAGGATCACGGCGAGGGCGGCAGCATCGTCGGCGCAAAGCTGTCCGGCCGGGTGCTGATCGTCGATGATGTGATCTCCGCCGGCACCTCGGTGCGCGAATCGGTCGAACTGATCCGCGCCGCCGGCGCCACCCCCTGTGGCGTGGCGATCGCGCTGGATCGCATGGAACGCGGCCAGGGCGATCTTTCCGCCGTGCAGGAAGTCAGCCGCGACTACGGCATTCCGGTCATTGGCATCGTCAATCTAGACGATTTGGCCCGGCACCTGGATGGCAAGCCGGACTGGCGCGACACGCTGGCCTCAATACAAGCCTATCGCGGCCGATATGGTGTGCGGGTGTGATGAAAAGCCGCCGCGGGCCTTGCGCGGCAACCTTTCATCAGATTGATTTGCATAACGTATTTAGTGGGATAACCCTTGCTCACGATGAGCAATCCAGGCAGAGACAGACAAGTCAGTGCATAAATTGGCCCTTAGATTGAACCTCCTCCGCATCGGCGCCCTGCTCGCATTGGGCCTGGCCAACTTCGCCCCGGCGCTGGCAACGACGTATCGCTGGGTCGACCAGAACGGCAAGGTTCAATACAGCGATGTCATGCCGCCCAACCAGGCCGGGCAAGGGCATGCCGAGCTGGATAAACAAGGGCGCGTGGTCAAGGAAACCAGGCGCAACCGTCTGAGTCCGGAGGAGCAGAAACGCCAGGCGGAGACGGCGGCGCGGGCAAATGCCGACAAGCGCAAACAGGAAGCACTGCGCCGGCGTGACCAGGCCTTGTTGGCGACCTATACCAGCGAAACTGAAATCGATCTGGCGCAAAATCGCGCCATCGAACTGGAAAACCTCAATATTCGCGGCCTGAAAACACGCCAGAATGCCGCGGCGGCCAAGCTGGCTCTAGCCAACGCCAACCTGGCCCGCGCCGGGAAATCGGGGCAGTCGGAACATTCCGGCCACGTTCAGATGCGCAATGAAGCGCAGAGAGAACTGGCCCAGATCGCCGAGGCGATCCGCGTGCGCGAAACGGCGATTGAAAACATCAAAGTGCAATTTGCCCAGGACGCCAAACGATTCCTGGAATTGAAAGCCCAGGAATCGAAGACGCTTATGCGTTGAGTTTCTGCCGCAGCAGGTCATTGACCTGTTGCGGATTGGCCTTGCCCTTGCTGGCTTTCATGACCTGGCCGACCAGCGCGTTGAACGCCTTTTCCTTGCCGGAACGGAATTCCTCGACCGACTTGGCGTTTGCCGCCATGACTTCGTCGATGATCTTCTCGATCTCGCCGCTGTCGGAGACCTGCTTCAGACCACGGGCTTCGATGATGGCGTCGGCGGCATTGTCACCTTCAGCCTCGCCTGCCCACATTGCCTCAAATACCTGCTTGGCCAGCTTGCCGGACAGCGTGCCATCCTGAATCCGCGCCAACAGACCGGCCAGTTGCGCGGCGGAAATCCGACTGTCGGCGATGTCCAGATTGTCCTTGTTCAACGTGGCCGACAAGTCGCCCATCACCCAGTTGGCAGCCAGCTTCGGATCGGGTTTGGTCAACCCGGCCACCACGGCTTCGAAGTAGTCGGCCAATGCGCGTGAACCGGTCAGCGTGGCGGCGTCGTAGGCGGACAGATTCCATTCGCCTTGATAGCGCGCCTGCTTCTGTTGCGGCAACTCGGGCAGACCGGCGCGCACCTGCTCGATCCAGTCCTCATCCAGCTGCACCGGCAGCAGGTCTGGATCGGGGAAATAACGGTAGTCGTGCGCGTCTTCCTTGCTGCGCATGGCGCGCGTCTCGCATTTATCCGGGTCGAACAACACGGTGGCCTGCTGAATCTTGTGGCCGTCCTCGATCTGCTCGATCTGCCAGCGAATTTCGTAGTTGATCGCCTGCTCCATGAAACGGAACGAGTTGAGATTCTTGATCTCGCGCCGGGTGCCGAATTCTTTCTGTCCGACCGGCCGCACCGAGACGTTGGCGTCGACCCGGAAACTGCCTTCCTGCATGTTGCCGTCGCAGATGCCGATCCAGGTCACCAGCGTGTGCAGTGCCTTGGCATAGGCCACCGCCTCCTTGGCCGAACGCATGTCCGGCTCGGACACGATTTCGAGCAGCGGCGTACCGGCGCGGTTGAGGTCGATACCGGTCATGCCGTGAAAATCTTCATGCAGCGACTTGCCGGCGTCTTCTTCCAGGTGGGCGCGGGTGATGCGTATTGTCTTTTCTGCGTCACCCACCTGCACCGTCAGCTCGCCGCCCTCGACGATGGGCAACGCGAACTGGCTGATCTGATAGCCCTTGGGCAGGTCGGGATAAAAGTAATTCTTGCGGTCGAAACTGTTGATCCGGTTCAGCTTGGCGCCGATCGCCAGGCCGAAGCGGATGCCGCGTTCCACCGCGCCCTTGTTCAGCACCGGCAACACGCCGGGCAGGGCGATGTCGACCTGGCAGGCCTGGGTGTTGGGCGCGGCGCCGAACGCGATGGACGCGCCGGAGAAGATTTTCGATTGCGTGGTGAGCTGGGTATGCACTTCCAGCCCGATGACGGTTTCCCATTGCATATTCACTATCCTGTATTACGCGGCAGCAATGCCGAATCTGGCTCAATCCGGCTCAATCCGGTCCACTCTCGATCAGTTGATTGCGCAACTGGCGCAATCCTTCCGGCATGGTCAACGTGGCCTTGTCCCAACCTTCCAAAGCCAGGACATCGTCCAGGCAACTTTCCAATTCGGCGTGAGCCAGGCGAGTCGCCTGCGCGATACGTTGATGCACCTGTCCCATCACCGACGCCTTGTTCGAACAGTTCCGCTGGTAGCCATACAGTTCACGCAGCGCCATGAGCTGCCCAGCCACCTGGGCGGGACAGGCGCACATGTAAATCATCGCCTGTTCGGTTATCTGGTGCAGTTGCTCCTTGCTGTAACGCAGAGTCATGTCTCCGATCATGCGTCTCCCTCCATTGCCGGCCGCCGCTGGTGCCAGTCGGTCGCCAGTTGATATTGATGCGCCACACCCAGCATTCTGGCCTCGTCGAAATAATTGCCGATCAACTGCAGGCCGATCGGCAGACCGCGCGCATCGAAACCGCACGGCAGCGACATGCCGGGCAAGCCGGCCAGATTGACGGCGATGGTGTAGATGTCGGACAGATACATCTCGACCGGGTCGGCGGTCTTTTCGCCCAACTTGAACGCGGTGGTCGGCGCGGTCGGGCTCAGGATCACGTCGCATTGCTGGAAAGCTGCGCTGAAGTCATTGGCGATCAGGCGGCGCAATCGCTGCGCCTGAATGTAGTAGGCATCGTAATAGCCGTGCGAGAGCACATAGGAGCCGATCATGATGCGGCGTTTGACTTCGCTGCCGAAGCCCTCGGCGCGCGTCTTTTCGTACATGTCGGTCAGATCGCGGTACTCGGGCGTGCGATAACCGTAACGCACGCCGTCGAAACGCGACAGGTTGCTGGAGGCTTCCGCCGGCGCCAGCACGTAATAAGCTGCGACCGAGAGATTGGAGTTGGGCAGGCCGACTTCCACCGTCTCGGCGCCCAGCTTGCGCAACTGGGCGATGGCTTCCTCGACCGCTTTCGCCGTATCGCCGACCAGACCGGGGCCGAAGAATTCACGCGGCAGGCCGATGCGTAATCCCGCCAAGGGTTGATTCAGGCCGCGCGCGTAATCCTCTTTCGGGCGCTCCAGACTGGTGGAATCGCGCGCGTCGAAGCCGGCCATGACATTGAGCAACAACGCGCAATCCTCGGCGGTCTGTGCCATCGGGCCGCCCTGGTCGAGCGAAGAAGCGAACGCGATCATGCCGTAGCGCGAAACCACGCCGTAAGTCGGCTTCAGGCCGGTGATGCCGCACAGCGCGGCCGGCTGTCTGATCGAGCCGCCGGTATCGGTGCCGGTCGCCGCCGGCGCCATGCGCGCCGCCACGCAGGCGGCGCTGCCGCCGGACGAACCGCCTGGCACGCGCTCGGCATCCCACGGGTTGCGCACCGGGCCGTAAAAACTGGTTTCGTTCGACGAGCCCATCGCGAACTCGTCCATATTGGTTTTGCCCAGACACGGCATGCCGGCGGCCTTGAACCGCTCGATGACGTGGGCATCGTAGGGCGAGATGAAGTTGGACAGCATCTTCGAGCCGCAGGTGGTCAGCCAGCCCTCGGCGCAGAAAATGTCCTTGTGGGCGATCGGCGCGCCGGTCAGCAAACCGCCTTGGCCGGACGCGCGCAAGGCGTCGGCGGCGCGCGCTTCGGCCAGGGTCTTGTCGGCATCCACGCTGATGAAAGCGTTCAGGGAAACATTCAGCGCCTGGATGCGCGCCAGGTAGTCCTGGCATAACTCGACGCTGGACGCTTTGCCCGCCGCGAGGGTCGTGGAGAGAGATTTGAGAGTGGCGTTCATGGAGATCAACAGTGAAAAACGGGCGGCAAGCGGAGAAAATGTCGCCTTGCCAGTGGCTTACTCGATAACTTTCGGCACCAGATACAGTCCGTTCTCGGTCTGCGGCGCGATGGCCTGGAATGCCGCGCGCCGATCCGGCTCGATGACTTCATCGGCGCGCAGACGCTGAAACAGATCCTGCGCGTGCGACATCGGCGCGATGCCCGCGGTATCGACCGACTGCATCTGTTCGATCAAGCCAAAAATGCCATTCAACTGGGATTGGTAGGCGACGACTTCATCCTCATTGACTCGAATACGGGCCAATTTGGCGATACGTTTAACGTCTTCTGCGGAAAGCGACATGAGATACCCGACTCTTTGGCCCCAGGGCCTTATTGCATATGGCTTGGTAGGTTATCATACGTCGCTATTTTTCCGACTCTCGAGACTCCCTACATGTTCGGACTTTTTCGCGGCTTTTTTTCCACCGATCTGGCTATCGACCTGGGAACCGCCAATACCCTTATCTATGTTCGCGACCGTGGCATCGTGCTTAACGAACCCTCCGTCGTCGCCATTCGTCAGGAAGGCCTGACCGGTAAAAAAACCATCCAGGCTGTCGGCATCGAAGCCAAGATGATGCTGGGTCGCACGCCCGGCAACATCTCCGCCATCCGCCCGATGAAAGACGGCGTCATCGCAGACTTCAACGTCACCGAGCAGATGCTCAAGTTTTTCATCAAAAAAGTGCATCCCAAGCAATTGTTCCACCCCAGCCCGCGCATCATCATCTGCGTGCCCTCCGGGGCGACCCAGGTTGAACGCCGGGCGATTCGAGAATCGGCGATCGGCGCCGGCGCGCGTCAGGTCTACCTGATCGAGGAGCCGATGGCGGCGGCGATCGGCGCCGGCATGCCGGTGGCGGAAGCGACCGGCTCGATGGTGGTCGACATCGGCGGCGGCACCACGGAAGTCGGCGTCATCTCCCTGGGCGGCATGGTCTATTCCACCTCGGTGCGGGTCGGCGGCGACAAGTTCGACGAAGCCATCATCAATTACATCCGGCGCAATTACGGCATGCTGATCGGCGAAGCCACTTCCGAAATGATCAAGAAAGAAATGGGCTCCGCCTTCCCGGGCTCGGAAGTGCGCGAAATGGAAGTCAAAGGCCGCAACATGGCCGAAGGCATTCCGCGCAGCTTCACCATCACCAGCAATGAAATCCTGGAAGCGCTCACCGACCCGCTCAACACCATCGTGTCGGCGGTGAAATCCGCGCTAGAGCAGACACCGCCCGAACTGGGCGCCGACATCGCCGACAAAGGCATGGTGCTCACCGGCGGTGGCGCCCTGCTGCGCGATATCGATCGCCTGCTCATGGAAGAAACCGGTCTGCCCGTCATCGTGGCGGAAGATCCGCTGTCCTGCGTCGTGAGGGGCTCCGGCCGCGCCCTGGAGGAAATGGATCGTCTTTCCACGGTATTTACCAACGACTGACATGACTAGCAGCGGGAGGGCCGATGCTCCTTCCCGCCTTCTCCCGCCGCCTATTTCATGCCCCACACCCCCCACGCCCCCCTGTTCGTTCGGGAGATGGGGCTGCCGCTCCGTTTCGGTTTGTATGCTTTTTTCTGCCTGCTTCTCCTGGTGCTGGATGCCCGTTACGCCACCTTGGCGGGCGTACGCGCGGGGCTGAATGCGCTGATCCACCCGGTTCACATCGCGCTCGCCCAGCCTCTGGACTGGATGCAGGGCATCAGCCGCTTCCTGGTCAAGCACGCCGAGTTGGCGCGCGACAACCGGCATTTCATACAACGGCAGGAACTGCTTGACGCGGGAATGCGCGACCGCGCCACCCTGCTCGCCGAAAACACTCGGTTGCGGGCCCTGCTCGCCTTGCCGCCACGCCCTGGATTCACCCTGTTGGCGGGCGAGGTGATCGAAACCACGCCCGACCCCTTCGCGCGCAGAATCATCATCAATCGGGGCCAAAGCCATGGCGTCTCCGCGGGCTTGCCGGTGGTCGACGCCACCGGCCTGGTAGGCCAGGTGACGCGCGTCTACCCATGGAGCGCCGAAGTGACGCTGTTGACCGATCGAGATCAGGCGGCGCCCGTGCTCAATTTACGTAACGGCTTGCGCATCATCGTTTCCGGCCAAGGTTCCGATACGCTGCTGGAAGTCCGATTTCTCGATATGCACGCCGATTTGCGCCCAGGCGATCTGCTCTATACCTCGGGCATCGATGGCATTTATCCAGCCGGGGTGCCCGTGGCGCGCGTCCTGAACACCGAACCGCCCCGCAACACACCGTTCGCGCGAGCGATTTGCCAACCGCTCGGCGGCGTCGGCCAGTACCGCCATATGGCGGTACTTGTTCCGACGGCGGTTCCGACGCCGACTGAAAAAAACGGGGCTGCGCCTAGTCCCCATGTTGCGGGCTCAAAACGGCCATGAACACACTGCAGCCCCTCCTGCCTCAAGGCGCCGAACTTATCCGCCCGCCAACGCGCACCAAGGTTTTCGGCAGTCTGAGCCTCGCTTTCGGGGTGACCTTGTTGCCCTGGCTGGAAGACATCCGCTGGCTGGTGCCGGATTTCACTTTGATGGCCTTGCTGTACTGGAACATCCATGCGCCTCGCCTGACCGGTCTGGGCGCGGCGTTCGTTTTCGGGCTGCTCACCGATGTCGCGCGCGGCGTCTTTTTTGGCCTGAATGCGCTGGTTTATTGCGCGGCGACTTTTGTCGCGCTCCTGGTGCATCGACGCCTGGAGGGCTTCAGCATCCCGCATCAGGCGCTGCAGATTTCACCCATTCTGCTCGGCAAGGAGCTCTTGCTGCTGACCCTTGGCCTTGCGCTGGGGCGCGGCACGGTCGATTGGCGCTGGTTGGCCGCCGGCTTGGTGGCCGTGCTGCTATGGCCGCCGATGGCCTGGTTGTTTGACCGCGCCACGGGCCGCACCAGGTCGAGCGCGACCGCGATGCAGCAAACCTCGCGCTGACCGGACGGCGTGAATCGACTGCCGTGAGCACGCTGCGCCTCATCAATCCGGAACAGGAATTCCAGCGTTACCGTCGACGCATGGAAATTGCCGGCATCTGCGCGGTACTTCTGTTTCTCGGCTTGTTCAGCCGTTTCGTCTGGCTGCAGATTGCGCAATTCGAACGTTTCCATGCGCTGGCCGAGAGCAATCGAATCTCCCTGGTCCCGGCCGCGCCTTCGCGCGGCGTCATCTACGACCGACAAAGCACCGTACTGGCGCATAACTTTTCTGCCTCCACGCTGGAAATCACCCCATCGAAAGCGGGCAAGCTGGACGACACCGTCAATCGATTGGCCGAAATCGTCGCCATCGAGACTAGCGACCGTAAGCGCTTCAAAAAGCTGCTGGCGGAAAGCAAGAACTTTGAAAGCATCCCGATCCGCAACCTGCTGACCGAGGAAGAGGCCGCGCGCTTTTCCGTGAATAGATACCGATTTCCGGGCGTGGAGATCAAGGCGCGCCAGTTTCGCCAATATCCGCTTGGCGCCGGTTTTTCGCATGTGGTCGGCTACATCGGTCGAATCGGCGAAAAAGACCAGCAGCGCCTGATCGATGAAGGCCTGGACACGAATTACAAGGGCACCGACCACATCGGCAAACTGGGCATCGAAGCCCGATATGAGGCCTGGCTGCATGGCCGCACCGGCATCGAAAAGGTGGAAACGGATTCCGGCGGTCGCGCGGTTCGCGTTCTTTCTCGCACCGCCCCGATCGCCGGCCACAATATCTATCTGCATCTGGATGCCAAATTGCAGCAGGTCGCGGAAGAGGTTTTTGGCGACTATCGCGGCGCGCTGGTTGCGCTCGACCCGCGCAACGGCGGCGTGCTTACGCTGGTGTCCAAACCGGGCTTCGATCCCAATCTGTTTGTCGACGGCATCGATAGCGCCACCTGGCATGAATTGAACACTTCCCCGGACCGCCCCTTGGTCAATCGCGCATTGCGCGGGGTCTACCCACCAGGTTCGACGATCAAACCGTTCATGGGCCTCGCCGGCGTGGAACTCGGCGTCCGCACGCCAAGTTATACGATTTCCGATCCAGGCTATTTCGCGCTCTCCGGCAGCAGCCATCGCTACCGGGACTGGAAAAAAGACGGCCACGGCATGGTCGATCTGAAGCGCTCGATCACGATTTCTTGCGACACTTATTACTATGGCCTTGCGCATCAGATGGGCATCGAGCGCATGGCCGGGTTTCTGTCCCATTTCGGTTTCGGCAGAAAAACCGGCATCGATCTGGATGGCGAATTGTCCGGCCTGCTGCCGACACCGGAATGGAAGAAAAGGCGCTTCAAACAACCCTGGTGGCCGGGCGAAACCGTGGTGGCGGGCATCGGCCAAGGCTATGTACTGACGACGCCGATGCAGCTGGCCGTCGCGACCATGGCCATTGCCAACGACGGCATCGTCTACAAACCGCAGTTGATCCGCGCCTGGCGCGACGCGGCCACGGGCAAGATGGGTTATGCCGCGCCCCAAGCCATGGAACGCATCAAACTCACCCCGGCGTTCCTGCGACTGGTCAAGGAGGCGATGGTGGACGTAACCCGCCCGGGCGGCACCGCATCCATCGCCGGAGCCAACACGCCTTATCTGTTTGCCGGCAAGACCGGCACGGCGCAGGTCGTCGGCATCAAGCAGGGCGCGAAATATGTGGAGAGCCAGGTGTCGGCGCGGAACCGGGATCACGCTTTGTTCATTGCATTCGCGCCGGCGGATAACCCCAAGATCGTCGTCGCCGTCATGGTCGAAAACGGCGGCCATGGCGGATCGACCGCCGCGCCTATCGCGCGCAAAGTTATCGACTACTGGTTGCTCGGCAAACTGCCCAAGGTATTGGCGCCGGCGGAACCCGAAGCGACGCCGGCTCCGGACGAAGTCGAGGATCATGGCCCGGTCGAGGAACCGCACTCCGCAGACACCGCCATAACCGAGGTTATCCCGCAATGATTCTGCGTTTTTTAAAACCGCTCTTCAGTCACCTCGACGGCCCTCTGCTGGGCCTGTTGGCGCTGCTGCTTCTGGTCAGCACGGTCGTTGTTTTCAGCGCCGTCGGCGAAAACAGCGAACGTCTGGTCTCCCACCTCACCAACATCGGCGTGGCGCTGACGGCCATGTTGCTGGCTTCGCACATCCCGCCGCAACGGCTGATGCAGTTCACCTTGCCGGTCTACATCGTCGGACTGTCATTGCTGCTCGGCGTGGCCTTGTTCGGCATCGTGGTGAATGGCTCGCGACGCTGGCTCGAACTCGGCATCACGCGCATCCAGCCGTCCGAACTGATGCGGCTGGCCGCCCCGATGATGCTGGCCTGGTACTTCCACTACAAACAGGAAACCCTGCGCGGCCGCGATTACATCGTGGCCGCGCTGTTGCTCGTGCTGCCGGTCGGCCTCATCGCCAAACAACCCGATCTGGGCACCTCTCTGTTGATCGCCGCGTCCGGTTTTTACGTTCTTTTTCTGGGCGGCCTGCCCTGGAAAGTCCTGATTGGCGCGGCCGCGGCGGTAGGCGCCGCGCTGCCATTGGCCTGGAATTATTTGCTGCACGATTACCAACAGCAGCGCGTCCGGACACTGATCGACCCGGCCTCGGACCCGCTCGGCGCCGGTTATCACATCATCCAGTCCACCATCGCGGTCGGTTCCGGCGGCCTGACCGGAAAAGGCTGGATGGCCGGCACCCAGACGCATCTCGACTTCCTGCCCGAGCGCAGCACGGATTTCATCTTCGCGGTGTTCTCGGAGGAATTTGGCCTGATCGGCAACCTGTTTCTGCTGCTGATCTACGCCGCCATCATCTGGCGCGGCTTACAACTTGCGGCGGGCGCGCCGTCGCTGTTCGGGCGTCTGCTATCCGGCGCCATCGTGCTGACTTTCTTTACTTACGCCTTCGTCAACATGGGCATGGTGTCCGGCATTCTGCCGGTGGTGGGCGTTCCCCTGCCACTGGTCAGCTACGGCGGCACATCCATGCTGACCGTACTCACCGGATTCGGTATCGTAATGAGCTTGGCGACCCATAAAAAGCTTGTAAAAACATAGCGCATACGAGCTACACTTGCAGCGCTTTCTCACCTTTTTTTAAGAAGGAAGGGGCGCTTAATGAAAATTCGCCATCCGATACTCTCGTTGCCGCAAGCGGCATTGCCTAAAGCCGGATTGCCCGATCCCGCGTTACTTGCCCTGGCCGTCAGTTTTGCCCTCGGACTGACCTTGTCCGGTTGCGCCAATGTGAATCCAAAAAGCGCGGACGGCACGACAAAACCCAATGCTCAGGCCGATGCGTCCAAGCCGGTCACACCGCCTTATGTCGGCGGCGGTTATTACAAGAACGATGGCCCCGGCGCGAACCCACCCGACAATCTCGCTCAAATTCCCGATGCCGTACCGAAGAAGGAAGCTCGCCATCCCTATGCGAACAATGCATACAAGGTGCTGGGCAATCGATACATTCCACTGGCCGAAAATGCCGAATACAAGGCGCGCGGGCTGGCCTCATGGTACGGCCGCAAGTTCCACGGCAACTCCACCGCCATAGGCGAACCGTACGACATGTATGCCATGAGCGCCGCCCACCCGACGTTGCCATTGCCCAGCTACGCGCGCGTGACCAACATGGAAAGCGGCAAAAGCGTCATCGTCCGCGTCAACGACCGCGGCCCGTTCCACCCCGGCCGCATCATCGATTTGTCCTACACCGCCGCATACAAGCTGGATATCCTGAAAAAAGTCACTCCGGTCGAGGTCGAGCTGGTTGAGCCGGGCGACGCGCCGACATCGTTCGCGGCGCGCTCGGAAGAGGACATCATTCCCGCTCCGATCAGCCCGGCGGAGATCGTCGCGAAGCCGGAATCCCCCGCCATGACACCAGGAAAAGCGATTTATCTGCAACTAGGCGCATTCACCAATCCGGCCACGGCGGAGGCTGTCCTGGCCCGGGTGACGGCCAAACTCTCGCAAACATTGCCTGGCGTCATGCGTTTCGAGATCAATGGACTGCACAAGATCCATGCCGGACCTTTTGCCAATGCCGAGTCGGCCGACCAGAGCGCGAAGTTGCTGCACCAGGATATGGGCATCAAGGCGTTCAAAGTGATCGCGGAGGCGCCGGCGAATACGCTGGCAACGACCGCGCCCGCCGTGACCTCAGCCGCCGCCGAGAACGCCATCGCCCCTGGTTTGTATCTGCAACTGGCCGCCGTCTCCAGCCCGAGCGCGGCGGAAGCGCTGTCGAATCGTGTCAAAACGCGCTTTGGCAATGAACTGCCGGGCCTGAATCAGGTCAACACCGGCAAGCTTTACAAACTCCAGGCCGGGCCGTTTACCACGCCAGCCGCGGCCGAGGTCATCGCGCAGGCTTATCAGCAGGACTTCGGCGTCAAGCCGTATCGCGTTTCTTACTGAAGCACTTCTTTCTGAAACATCTCTCGCCGAATCGAGTTTTCGACATGCACTTGCTGTTCTCATCGTTATTTTCCCTATTGTTGTTTCTCGGCGTCACGCTGCCCGCGCGCGCAACGCTACCGGTTCCGCCCGCGCCACAGATAGAAGCGCGCGCCTGGCTGCTGATCGACAGCGCAAGCGGCCTGCCGCTGGCGCAAAAAAATCCCGACACCAAGGTCGAGCCCGCCTCGCTGACCAAATTGATGACGGCCTACCTTGCCTTCAGCGCCATCAAGGAAGGGCGGTTGACACTCGAGCAGACCTTGCCGGTCTCCGAGAAAGCCTGGCGTGCCGAAGGTTCGCGCATGTTCGTGGAACCGAAAAACCCCGCCACTGTGGAAAACCTGCTCAAAGGCATGATCGTGCAGTCCGGCAACGACGCCTGCATCGTTCTGGCCGAAGCCATCGCCGGCTCCGAGGAAAGCTTCGCCGCGATGATGAACGGCATGGCGAAAAAACTGGGCATGCGCGCAACCCATTACGTCAATTCGACTGGACTGCCGCATCCCCAGCACATCACAACGGCGCGCGATCTCGCCACCCTGAGCTCGGCCTTGATTCGCGATTTCCCCGAGTTCTACAAAATCTACTCGCTGAAAGAATTCAGCTACAACCGGATCACCCAGCCCAACCGCAATCGTCTGCTGTTCATCGACCCCAGCGTCGATGGCGTCAAAACCGGACATACCGATAGCGCCGGCTACTGTTTGATCGCCTCGGCGAAGCGGGATAACCGGCGCCTGCTGTCGGTCGTGCTGGGCGCGAAATCCGATGCCGCGCGCGCCATGGAAAGCCAGAAACTGCTCAACTACGGTTTCCAGTTTTTCGAAACGGTAAAGCTCTATCCGGCCAACCATACTGTCTCCAGCCTGCGTTTGTACAAGGGCAAAACCAGTGAATTCAAAGCCGGTTTCCCGAGCGATTTTTACGTCACCGTGCCACGCGGAACCGGCAAGCGCATCCAGGCGCAATTGATATTCCAGCAACCCTTGTTGGCCCCGGTTTCGCGCGGCCAGCGGGTCGGCACCTTGCGCTTGTCGCTCGATGGCGCGCCGGTGGGCGACTATCCCTTGCTGGCGCTGGAGAACGTCCCGGTTGCCGGCATGCTCGGGCGCGGCTGGGACAATATTCTGTTGATGTTCAAGTAGCCTGGACGAGGCGCGCCCTGGCCTGAACGACCATGACCACGGTTTATCTCAACGGCGAATTCGTCGCGCTTGAGGAGGCGCGGGTTCCGGTCATGGACCGGGGCTTTCTGTTTGGCGATGGCGTCTATGAAGTCATTCCGGTTTATGGCCGCCAGCCATTCCGCCTGCGGCAACATCTGGCGCGTTTGCAATCCAGTCTGGACGGCATCCGGCTTGCCAATCCGCATAGCGCCGTCGAATGGGAAAACCTGATCGGGCAAATCATCGAGCGCGCCGAATGGCGGGATCAAGGCGTCTATCTGCAGATCACCCGCGGCCCCGGCCCGCGCGACCACGCCTTCCCCAAGACAGTGCAGCCGACGGTATTCATCCTGCCGATGCCACTCGGTTCGCCATCGAGCGAGGCGATAGAAAACGGCGTCAGCGCCATGACCGCAACCGACAATCGCTGGCTGCGCTGCGATCTGAAAGTCACTTCGTTGTTGCCCAACGTGCTGCTGCGCCAGCTTTCCATCGACGCGGATTGCGCCGAAACGGTGCTGATCCGGGATGGGCAGCTGATTGAGGGTTCCGCCAGCAGCGTCTTCATTGTCCTGGACGGCATCCTGCTTGCGCCGCCCGAGTCGAATTTGATGCTGCCCGGCATCACTTACGACGTTGTGCTGGAACTGGCGGCGTCGGAAGGAATGCGACACGAAATCCGCCCGATTCCGGAAACCGAATTGCGGCGCGCCGAGGAAGTCTGGATCACCTCATCGACCAGGGAAGTCATCGCCGTCACCCGTCTGGATGGCCAGGTTGTCGGCTCCGGCCGGCCCGGCCCCGTGTTCCGGCAGATGTATGCCTGCTATCAAACCTTCAAACGCACCGTCATGCGAGGAAACACCGCGCCATGAGCGAAGCTGAAAACAAAGACACCCTGTTCGAGTTCCCTTGCGACTTCCCGATCAAGATCATGGGCTTGACGGAGGATAGCTTCGCTCAGGCCATGATCGAAATCGTGCTGCGCCATGCACCCGATTTTGCCGCGCAAAGCGTCGAAATGCGCGCCTCCTCGGGCGGAAAGTACCTGTCTCTGACCTGCACCATCCGCGCCACGTCCAAGCTGCAACTCGATGATCTGTATCGTGAATTAAGCGCACATCCGCTGGTAAAAGTGGTGTTGTAACGGTGTCTGGCGAGCCGATTGTCAAACGTCTGGGGCTGGTCGAATACGAACCGACTTGGCGCGCGATGCGGGACTTCACCGCCGCCCGCGCTTCAGACACGCCGGATGAAATCTGGCTGCTGCAACACCCGCCGGTGTTCACGCTGGGCATGGCTGGCAAGCGCGAACATCTGCTTGCCGATAAAGCCAGCCCCAGCGGCATCCCGGTCGTGGAGACCGACCGCGGCGGCCAGGTCACCTACCACGGCCCCGGCCAGATCGTGATCTACCTGCTGCTAGATCTGAGACAACACGGCTATGGCATCAAGGAACTGGTCCGGCGCATGGAGCAGGCGATCATCGACGTGCTGGCGGCCTACGGCATCGCGGCGCAACGCCAGACTGGCGCGCCCGGCGTCTACGTCGACCGGGCCAAGATCGCGGCGCTCGGCCTGCGCGTCAAAAACGGCTGCACCTACCACGGCCTCAGCCTGAACGTGGACATGGACCTGACCCCGTTCCTGGCCATCAACCCCTGTGGCTACGCCGGCATGGCGGTAACCCAACTCAAGGATCTGGTTGCGCAATCAGCGTATCGGACGGTTGAAGAAAGCCTCCTCTCCAATCTGCTGCGCCAGCTTACTTCCGCCGCCCGGTCTGTTTCTCGTTCATCTGCTCAAGATTGACCCGCGCCTTGGCGTCGCCCTGATCGGCCGCTTTTTTGAACCAGGCCAGGGCTTCGGCTTCATTCTGGTCCACCCCGATGCCATCGCGATAAAACCGGCCCAAATGGTTTTGAGCGCTGGCATCGTTGCCGGCCGCGCCGCGTCGATACCACTTCAGCGCCGCCGCAAAATCCGGTTTTCCATTGGCGGCATTGCCAAGGGCTCCACTCTCATATAACCAGCCCATGTGCGTGCTGGCATCGATATCGCCGGCATCGGCCGCCATCTGGTACCAGCGCGCGGCCTCGTTCATGTTTTTTTGCAGGCCCTGGCCCTGTTCGAACATCCTGGCCAAACGGTTTTGCGAGGCGACATGACCTTGGCTTCCCGCAAGCGCCAACCAGTTGGCGGCGGCAAGCAAATCCTGCTTCACGCCACCCAATCCATCCTTGTAGATCAGGCCCAGATTGCCTTGCGCCTCGGCATTGCCGGCTTCCGCCGCCTGGGTGAACCATTTGACCGCTTCCGGATAATTCACCGCGACGCCCTGGCCGTAGGCGTATTTGATGCCCAGATTGTTCTGCGCGGGCACATCGCCCAATTCGGCCGCCTTACGCATCCAGAACACCGAAAGCTCCTGGCTGACCGGAACGCCGATGCCTTTTTCATGCATCACGGCGAGCTGGGATTGGGCGGCGGCCAGATTGAGTTCGGCGGCACCCGTCATCAATTTGGCCGCGCGTTCCGCATCCGGCACCACGCCTCGCCCCTTGAGGAACAACAGGCCCAGGTTGTAGAGACCGTTCGGCTCGTTCTGCGAAGCGGCGCGCTCGTACCATTTCGCCGCTTCGCCCAGATCCTTGCCGACGCCCATGCCTTGCTCAAACAGCCAGCCCATCTTGGTCTGAGCTTCGGCATCGCCGGCAATGGCCGCCATCTGGTAATAGCGCAGCGCCATCTGCACGGCCTGGAACGGATCCGGCAAAAACAGATCGGCGGCCAGCGACGGGGCGCTATGCAAAGCAAGAACAAGACAGAGTGCGCGCAGTTTCATGGCGGTTCCTTATCAACAATTCACAAGATGTTTCACAAGCACAAGCAATACGGATCAAGCGTACGAAACCACATCCACATTGGGCGCAACATTGTCGCGCCGCTTTGCCGCCCGCGTCTAACCGGGAACAAGGGCGCTAGGCTAAAATGATGGCCCTTTTCAGTGCTTCCGGAGTTTTCAACATGTCCATGGCCGACCGCGACGGTGTCATCTGGTACGACGGCAAAATGGTGCCCTGGCGCGAAGCCACGACCCATGTTCTGACCCACACGCTGCATTACGGCATGGGCGTTTTCGAAGGTGTCCGCGCTTATGAAACACCCGATGGGCCGTCGATCTTCCGCCTGCAAGACCATACCGACCGCCTGTTCCGTTCGGCCCACATCCTGGGCATGAAGATGCCTTATGACAAAGAGACGCTGAACGAGGCGCAAAAAGCTGTGGTGCGCGAGAACGGCCTCAAATCCGGCTATCTGCGCCCGATGGCGTTCTACGGCGCGGAGGCGATGGGGATTTCCGCCAAGACCCTGTCCACCCACGTCATCGTCGCGGCCTGGCCGTGGGGCGCCTATCTGGGCAAGGAAGCGCTGGAACATGGCATCCGGGTGAAGACGTCCTCGTTCACGCGACATCACGTCAACATCACGATGTGCAAGGCCAAGGCCAACGGCAATTACATGAATTCCATCCTGGCCCACCGCGAAGCCGAGATGGACGGCTACCAGGAAGCCTTGTTGCTGGACGTGGAAGGCTTCGTCGCGGAGGGTTCGGGCGAAAACGTGTTCATCGTGCGCAACGGCAAGCTGTACACGCCGGATCTGACCTCCGCGCTGGAAGGCATCACGCGCGACACCATCGTGCGGCTGGCCGGTGAACTGGGCATTCCTGTCATCGAAAAACGCATCACCCGCGACGAGGTTTATTGCGCCGACGAGGCCTTCTTCACCGGCACCGCCGCCGAAGTCACGCCGATACGCGAACTCGACAACCGGACCATAGGCACCGGCGACCGAGGCCCGATCACCACGCAATTGCAGGCGCTGTATTTCGACTGCGTACAAGGCCGATCCGCGCCGCACGCCAGCTGGCTGGCACACATCTGAGAGGCACAACATGAGCACTGCCGCAATTCATACCCAACGCGTGATTGAAGTCACCGAAGCCGACCTGCCGCTGCATTGCCCGATGCCCGCGGACAGCTTGTGGAGCGGACATCCGCGTGTATTCATCCCGGTGCGGGAAAAAGGCGAGGCGCTCTGCCCTTACTGCGGCACGCTGTACAAGCTGCGGGGCTGGAATGGCCAGTCCAACCATGCGCACTGAACCTGGAGCCACGGCATGAAAACGTTATCTCTCTACGTCCTGATCGCATTCAGCCTGCCCGCCTTTGCGCAAACGCCGAGCCAGGCCAGTCCCGAGCAGGCTCAAAAAGCCATGCTGCAGCAGGCGCAGTTCATGTCGGCGATGTTCGACCTGCGCAAGTCCAGGCTGGGCTTTGAGGAAACGATCAGCGCGATCAAGGCAGGCGCTGAAAAACGCGGCTGGAAAGTCGGCCCGGTGCAAGACATGCAAGTCCAGTTGCGCGAAGCCGGCGTCAAGGATGCAAAACGCATGAAGGTGGTCCACCTTTGCCCCGCCGGCGCCAACGAGAAAATCGCGAAAGCCGGTGCCGGCAAGACGCCTCCACTGCCCTGCCGCGCAACCGTGTTCGATGGCAAAGACGGCCAGCTTTACGTGACGCGCATGAATCTCACCAATCTGGCCAAGACGCTGCCAGGCGATCTGGCCAAGGCGATGGCCGAAGTCGGCGCCGAAGAAGAAGCGTTGTACAAGAACATCCTGGAATAAGCGGCAACGCCGAGCACAATAAAAAGCGCCGGCTGGGTTAGCCCCAGCCGGCGTTTTTTTCCGGTTCAAGCCGTGCGTGAGTAACGCGGTTGCTGGCCGGGCGCCGCATCCTTCAGATAGGCGTCGAAGCCCATCGCAATATTGCGCAGAAACAAACTGCCCAACTGCGTCACGACAATGCGGCCCGGCTCCAGACGCACCAGCCCATCGGCCGCCAAGGCCGGCAACTCAGCCAGGCCATCGGCGAATTTTTCCGAGAAATCGATGCCCCATTCCGCGCCGAATGCCTCGGTATCCAACTCCATGTCGCACATGATGCGGGTGATCAGATCGCGCCGGAGTTGATCTTCCGGCGTCAAACGCAGTCCGCGTTCCACCGGCAAATGTCCGGCCGCGACCGTATCCTGATACTGCTTCAGATTCTTCTCGTTCTGCATATAGACATCGCGTGTCTGGCTGATGCTGGACGCGCCGAAAGCGTAGATGTCACAGTTCTTGTGCGTCGTGTAACCCTGGAAATTACGCCATAAGGTCTTGTTTTTCTGGGCTTTCACCATCTCGTCGTCCGGCTTGGCGTAGTGATCCATACCGACGTTCTGATAACCGGCTGCGCCCAGGCGATCATGGATCAGTTGCTGCAGATCGAGCCGTGTCGCGAAGCTGGGCAAATCGGGCTCGTTGATCAATTTCTGGTGCTTCTTCATCCAGGGCACATGTGCGTAAGCGAAGATGGCGAAGCGATCCGGCGCCCAGGCCAGCGTCTTGTCCAGCGTATGCGCGAAGCTTGCCAAACTCTGATGCGGCAGACCGACGATCAGATCCATATTGATGCTGTGGAAGCCGAGTTCACGCGCCCAGTGGTAAACCTGCTCGATCATCGCCTCGGGCTGCACCCGATTGACCGCTTTCTGCACCCGTTCGTCCAGATCCTGCACGCCGAGGGACAAGCGGTTGAAGCCCGACTCGCGCAGGGCGGCCAAGTGCTCGCGGGTCAGTTCGCGCGGATCCGCTTCACAGCCCATCTCGGCATCCGGCGCAATGGTGAAGCGGGCGCGAAACATCGCCATCAAGCGACGGATATCGTCCGGCTTGAGGTAAGTCGGCGTGCCGCCGCCGAGATGCAACTGCCTTACCAGACGATTCGGATCGGTCAATTGCGCGACCCGCGTCATTTCCTGTTCCAGATGCTGGAGATAGATCTCGGCCTTGCCGTACTCGTTGGTCGCCACCATGTTGCAGCCGCAGTAATAACAAAGCGTGTCGCAGAACGGGATGTGGGCATACAGCGACAGGCCGCGCGCCGGGTCTTGCGAAGTTTGCAGTTCGCGCAGCCAGTCGGTCTCTGTGAAACCGGTATGAAAGTAAGGCGCGGTCGGGTACGAGGTGTAGCGCGGCCCCGGCTTGCTGTACTTCTCCAACAGGGCGGTGAATTGGGACATGGGATTTACTCGAATTAGGTTTGCCCGATTGTAGGCGGGCCGGAAAAACAGCGGCAAGAAAGCGGGGTAGACAAGCTGACATCGGTCAAGCCGACGCGAAAACGGCAAATTGAGGATTGTCTTGCCTGATCGATCAAACAAATCTCAAGTCATTAAAAACTCAACAAAAATGATGAATTTTCGGCGCGCTTAGTATATCTTTCGTATTAGAGCTTTCGGTCTAGGTCGCGCAGATGCTGGCGCGGCAAGGAACCTCGGATCAGGCACAGGAATTGCTGTTACTGATCAAGCTGAGGCAGGGCCTCCCAACTAACCTCCCTGACCGCCGCAATGGCGGTTTTTCAAGCGGCGCCGGTTTTCCGGTGCCGCTCTTTTTTTGTGGCTTCGGCTCATCGCGCCAACCCGATTGGCAAATAAAAGATAATCCGGCCCTCGTTACGGAGGGAACCGTGCAAGCCATAGCAAAAGAAATATTCAAGGCTTATGACATCCGCGGCATCGTGGGCAAAACGCTCACAGTTGATATCGTCGAGTTGATCGGCCAGGCGCTTGGCTCGGAGGCGCGCGCGCGAAAACAAACCGATATCGTGGTTGGCCGCGATGGCCGGCTTTCCGGGCCAGATCTGGCTGCGGCGCTGGTGCGCGGCATCCGGAGAGCGGGCATCGATGCAATCGATCTCGGCATGGTCACCACGCCCATGGCCTACTTTGCCGCCTATCACCTGGGCAGCCATTGCGCGGCCATGGTCACCGGCTCACACAACCCACCCGATTACAACGGCATCAAGATGGTGCTGGCGGACGAAACCCTCTCCGGCGAAACCATCCAGGCCCTGCATACGCGCATCGAAACGGGCGACCTTGCGCGCGGACAAGGCTACTACCGCCAATACGACATTGCCGACGAATACCGGCAACGGATTGTGGGCGACGTAAAACTGGCCCGCCCGATGAAAATCGTCGTCGACGCCGGCAACGGCATCGCGGGCGCTTTTGCCCCCGCGCTCTATCGCGCCATGGGCTGCACGGTGGAAGAACTGTTCTGCGAAGTCGACGGTCGCTTCCCCAACCACCATCCAGACCCCTCCGTGCCAGCCAACCTGACTGAGCTGATTACCCGTCTGCAAACCGGCGATGCCGAAATCGGTCTGGCTTTTGACGGCGACGGCGACCGTCTCGGGGTGGTCACGAAAGATGGGCGCATCATCTATCCCGACCGCCAATTGATGCTGTTCGCGCAGGACGTGCTGAGCCGCAACCCAGGCGCGACCATCATTTACGACGTCAAATCGTCGCGCAACCTGAACAACTGGATCACCGACCGGGGCGGCATTCCCTTGATGTGGAAAAGCGGCCACTCGCTGATCAAAGCGAAAATGCGGGAAACCGATGCGCTCCTGGCCGGCGAACTCAGCGGCCATATCTTTTTCAAGGACCGCTGGTATGGCTTTGACGACGGTCTATATGCCGGTGCGCGCCTGCTTGAATATCTGTCGCGTCAAACTGACCTCGACGCATGTCTGCGAAACTTGCCAGACTCGGTCTGCACACCCGAACTCCAAATCAAGATGCGGGAGGGCGAGGCGCACCAATTGCTTGCAAAACTACAGGAAAACGCCCATTTCGAGGGCGCCAGCAGAGTCATCGCGCTTGATGGACTGCGAGTTGAATTTCCGGACGGTTTCGGCTTGATACGCGCTTCCAACACCACACCGGCGATAGTCTTGCGGTTTGAGGCGGCAACGTTTGCAAGCCTTATCCAGATTCAACGCGCCTTTACCGCCACGCTCAAGGCGCGGATACCGGGCCTGTCACTGCCCATTTGAGGCTCAGCCCAGTTGTCGCCTCTTCTTACAATCTCTATCTTGTTCTCGATCTGCATGCAATAAATACAATAACTTAAATCTGTGGCACGGACCTTGCTTAATATTCCTGTAACATTGCATCACTTGATTTTTTAGCATTAGCCAGGAGTTCCAGATGAAACACCAACATATCCTTGCAGCACTTGTACTCGGCATGGGCATCGCCAATACCGCACACGCCGGCTTCTATGACGATATCACCGCGAGCATCGACATGGCTTCCGCGGCAAGTCTTGATGCTTACTTCACGCGCGACCTGAATCCCGATGTGGGCGATGTCAACGGGGTCAACACATCGACTTCGATGCCTTGGGTCTCCGTCTTGGGCGAGGGCAACGATGCGTTCGACTACTTCAGTTTTTACTCTTCGGGCGGCACGATCATTGCCGACGTCGACTATACCTACAACCCGGTCAGAACCCGCAATTACGGTTTCGATGCCGAAATCGCCATTTGGAAGATCAATCCAGACAACACCTTCACCTTGCTGGCAGAGAACGACGACTACAGTCCGATTACCGCCGGTGCCGGTGGCAGCGTTCATGCGTACGACTCCTTCATCCAGCTCGACAATGTAACGGCCGGTCGTTATGTCGTCGGGGTTGCAACATATTCTTCTGTTGCCGACGACACAGGCTGGATTGCCGGTTCAAGCACACTGATTGCCGCCGACCGCCAGTACACGTTGGAGATCTCCGCGGTCCCCGAGCCTGAAACCTGGGCCATGCTGGTTGCTGGCATAGGCTTGATAAGCCTGCAATTGCGTCGTTCCGGCTCTGGCAGGATCGCCATCAACTAAGCAATAATTGCATCACCCAAAAACGCCGGCATCAGCCGGCGTTTCTTTTTGTCGAAAAATTTTACAGTTTTTTCTCTTCTGCGCGAGTCGGTATCATGCGCTCCGCCTCTTTCTCGCATTGAACGATCATGCCTACACCTCTAATCGGTCTCATCATGGGCAGCACCAGTGATTGGGAAACCATGAGCCAAGCCGCCGCGCTGCTCACTCAACTTGCGGTGCCATTCGAAAAACGCGTGGTTTCGGCGCACCGGACGCCAAACCTGCTGTTTGAATACGCCGAAACCGCCGAGTCACGCGGCTTGCGTTGCATCATTGCCGGAGCCGGCGGCGCGGCACATCTGCCGGGCATGGTCGCGGCCAAGACACATTTACCGGTACTTGGCGTACCGGTCATGTCGAAATTTCTGACCGGCCTGGATTCCCTGCTTTCCATCGCGCAGATGCCGAAAGGCATTCCGGTCGCCACTTTTGCGGTCGGACCGGCGGGCGCGGCGAATGCCGCCATATTCGCCGCCGCGATGTTGTCGGCGGAGTTTCCCGACATACGCGCTCGCCTGCTCGATTTCCGGCGCGCGCAAACCGAGACGGTGCTCGCTGCAACCTTGCCGGATAACACATCATCGGATATCGCATCATGATCCTGCCCGGCGCAACCCTCGGCGTTCTTGGCGGCGGACAGCTTGGTCGCATGTTCACCCTGGCTGCCAAAGTCATGGGCTATCGGGTGGTCGTACTCGACCCCGACCCGGCCAGCCCGGCCGGGCAACTGGCGGACATACACCTGAAGGCGGATTACCAGGATGCGGTCGCCCTGCTGCGTATGGGCAGCCTGTGCCAGGCGGTGACCACGGAGTTCGAGAACGTGCCTGCCGCCAGCCTGGAAATGCTGGCCAAACATTGTTTCGTCGCCCCGTCTCCGCAGGCGCTGGCCATCGCGCAGGATCGGCTGGCGGAAAAATCCCGCGCGCGCGAATTCGGCTGCGCTACCGCGCCATATGCCAATATCGAAGACGAGGGCGATCTGGTCCATGCCTGGACCCAAATCGACGCCCCAGCCGTGCTGAAGACGCGCCGACTGGGCTATGACGGCAAGGGCCAGACGCGTATCAACAGCCTGGATGAACTTGTCGTCGCCTATGCCGAATTGGGCAACGTGCCCTGCCTGCTCGAAGGCTACCTAGACCTGGAACGCGAGGTCTCGGTGGTGCTGGCGCGCAACCGGGACGATCAAATTGCGTTCTTTCCTCTGGCCGAAAACCAGCATCGCCATGGCGTTCTGGATATCAGCATCGTGCCGGCGCGGGTTTCGGAACAGCTCGCCGAAACGGCCCGAACCATGGCGGCCAGACTTGCGCGCGGTCTCGAATACATCGGCGTCATGGCGGTCGAGTTTTTTGTGCTGCAAGGTGACCAAGACACACAAGACCGTATCGTATTCAACGAAATGGCGCCGCGCCCGCACAACAGTGGCCACTACACGCTGGATGCCTGCGTCACCGATCAATTCCAGCAACAGGTGCGCGCTTTGTGCGGCCTTCCGTTGGGCGATGCGCGCCTGCTCTCACCGGTCGTGATGGTGAATCTGCTGGGCGATATCTGGCCGGGCAACGGCGCGCAGCCGGAACCCGCCTGGGATCAATTGCTCAGCCACCCCGGGGTGCAATTACACCTCTATGGCAAGGCGGAAGCCCGGCCGGGCCGCAAAATGGGGCATTACAACTGCCTGGCGGCGACTCGGGATGAAGCTTTACAAGTCGCACTCGAAACGCGCGCCAAACTCGGTATCGGCGGCTAGTCGGCTCCGTCCCGCAGGGTCAGCACGATGGCCTTGCCTTCCTGATCCAGCATGCGGATTCGCACCGGCAACCAGTCGCGCGCCGGCGCCAGCCACACATCCAGGCTGCCTTCCCCGACCCGACTGCCTTGCAGACGCAGGGTCTCGATCTGATGGTTTCCCAACGTCAACGGCTCGCGCCCCAGAACCCGAAACACATATTCACGCAATTTCTTGCCGTTGGTGATCGGCAGCGTCCATTCCGCATCCGCCTCGCCCACCCGCATGGCGATATGAAATGGAAAACTGAGCAAATCCTGCGCTTGCGCGGGTAATTCGACGCCGCCGGCGGGCAGCATCAACCGCTGCCGCGACCAATCGAATCGAATCGGAGGCTGCCGGCGCTTGCCCTTGGAAAGCCAGAACAGCTCCGGCAGCAAACCGTTTTCGGTGACTCTGCCCTCGCTGGTCTGGATGATCTTGCCGCTGACGAAAAGTGAGGTAATGCCGGTGGCCTCGGTCACGCTCATCAGCGCATAGCGGCCATCGCGTATCTGTCCGCTGTAAGTTGTCCGGCCGACGATGAAACCGTCCTCGCCCGTCTGCATGTCATAGCGCAATGCGATATGCGCGGGGAGGGCGCGCAAAGGTCGCGGCGGCGTTGCGGGCGGCATCGGATCGGCCGCGGCGGGAACGTCTGGGCGCGAGCTTGCGTCGGGTTGATCCACCGGCTGCTCCGATAATGGCGCGGACGGTTGCGGCGATTCCAGCGGCAAACTCGCGGCTTCCGGCGTGCTGGCCGAGTGCCGCGGTTCCGCCGACGGAATCGGTTTCACCGCCGCTTGCCGTTTGACGGACGGACTGACGGTTTTGACGGCGGACGGAAGGTCGGCCGATTTCGTTTCCGGTGGTGTCGGTTCCGCGGCCAGTTCCAGATGCGCCTCGATCGGAAACGGCGCTTCAACCGCTGGCATGCGCCACCATAGCCTGGAACTGCCCAAGCCAATCAGGTGGGCCAACAACGAGAACATCAGGGCGGCAAGAAAAATGCGCCTTCCGCGCATAGACAGGCTCAGCCCGGATCGGCGACTGAAGGCGAAATCAACGCGGCTTCGCCTTCGATTGACTGTCCCCGCAGCAGCGTAACCGTACCGTTTTCACGCACGCTGACCCGGCCCTGGGCCAACCATCCGACCACCAGCGGAAAAATACGATGTTCCTGGCGCAACACGCGCATGGCCAGGAGCTCCGGCGTGTCGTCGGCCAGCACGGGAACCGCCGCCTGGGCGATGATCGGCCCGGCATCCACTTCCGGCGTCACGAAATGTACCGTGCATCCGTGCAGCTTGACCCCGGCGGCGATGGCTCGGGCATGCGTGTCCAGCCCCGGGAAGGCCGGCAACAAGGCCGGGTGCACATTGATCAAACGGTTTTCGTAGTGGCGCACGAAATCCGTCGTGAGCACGCGCATGAAGCCGGCCAGGATGACAACATCAGGCTGGTAGGCATCGATGCGCGCCGCCAAGGCCGTATCGAAGCTGGCCCGATCCGGAAACTGGCGATGATCGATAACTTCGGTCGGCACGCCGTGCGCGGCCGCCGTTTGCAGGCCGGGGGCATCCGCCTTGTTGCTGATGACGCAAGCGAAGCGCACCGGCGCATCGGCTGGAAAATCGCTTTCCAGCAGCGCCCGCATATTGCTGCCTCGGCCGGAGATCAGGATGACGACGCGCATATGAGCGGGAACGCGGCGTTGCCGCTCAGACGATGAGGGTCTGTTCTTGCCCGGCCGCGCGAGACCGAATCTCGCCCAGTCGATACACGGTTTCACCGCGTTCGGCCAGGAAACGCAGGGCGCTGTCGGCATCTTCGGCGGCCACCACCACCACCATGCCGATGCCGCAATTGAAGGTGCGGTGCATCTCATCCAGCGCCACATTGCCTTGCGCCCGCAACCACTGGAATATCGGCGGCCAGGTCCAGGCGGCGGCATCGATGACGGCGGTCACGTTCTCCGGCAATACACGCGGCACATTGCCGGTAATGCCGCCGCCGGTGATGTGCGCCATGCCCTTGACCGTGATTTCCTTCATCAATGCGAGCATCGATTTCACGTAGATGCGGGTCGGTTCGAGCAGTGTTTCGCCCAAGGTGCGGCCGTGGAATTCAGAGGCCAGATCGGCGCCGCTGATTTCGACGATCTTGCGAACCAACGAATAGCCGTTGGAATGCGGGCCGCTGGATGCCAGGCCCAACACCACATCGCCAGGGCAAATCTCGCGCCCGGTGATCAGCTTCGACTTCTCCGCCACGCCGACCGCGAAACCGGCCAGATCGTATTCGCCGGACGGGTACATGCCTGGCATCTCGGCGGTTTCGCCACCGATCAACGCGCAACCGGACAACGTGCAGCCGGTGGCGATGCCGGCGACGACCTGCTCGGCCACATCCACATCGAGATGGCCGCAGGCGAAGTAATCCAGGAAAAACAGCGGTTCCGCGCCCTGCACCAGAATATCGTTGACGCTCATCGCAACCAGATCCTGGCCAATGGTGTCGTGCTTGTTCATCTGGAACGCCAGCTTCAACTTGGTGCCGACTCCGTCCGTACCGGAGATCAACACCGGCTCGCGGTAGTTCTTGGGCAGTTCCATCAACGCGCCGAAACCGCCGATGCCGCCTAATACTTCGGGCCGTAAAGTCCGTTTGGCGTGCGGTTTGATGCGCTCCACCAGAGAATCGCCGGCATCGATATCGACGCCGGCATCGCGGTATGACAGAGAGGTTGTAGAGGTCACAGGAACGCCGTCCGAACGGAAAAAAAACGATGCTATTCTAGCCCACATGCTTACCGAACCCTCCTTCACCCGCTGGTTGCCCTACATCGCCATCGGTGGCGCGGGCGCCTATCTGCTTTATTTGCTGTCGCCCATCCTGTCGCCGTTCCTGCTCGCGGCTGCGATCGCCTACCTGTTCGATCCGCTGGTCGACCGTCTGGAAAAACGCAAACTATGGAAGCGCAGCCTAGGCCGCACGGCGGGCACGCTCATCGTGCTGCTTGGTCTGGTACTTGCCTTCGTACTGCTCGCGTTGATCCTGGCGCCGTTGGTGCAAGCCGAGACGCGCCTGCTGATGCAGCAGATTCCAAAAGTCGTCGAATGGGGCAGCCAGACCTTGCTGCCATGGTTGACCGGCACTTTCGGCATCGACCTGATGCGCGATCAGGAACAGGTTCTGGCCTGGCTGAAGGGGCATGTCGCCGAGTTGTCGCAACTGACCCGCTACCTGCCCAAACTCACCGATGGCGGCCTGGCCATTCTCGGCTTCATCGCCAATCTGTTGCTGGTGCCGGTGGTGCTGTTCTACTTGCTGCGCGATTGGGATCACGTCATGGCGCATCTGGCGGACTGGATTCCCGACCCGTTGAAACCCAAGACCATCGCCATCGTTCGGGAAATTGACCGCGTGCTGTCCGAATTCGTGCGCGGGCAAGTCTTGGTGATATTGGTCATGACGGTGTTTTACAGCTTCGCGCTCTGGTTCGTCGGCCTCGACTACGCGCTGGCGGTCGGCCTGATCAGCGGCATTCTGGTTTTTGTGCCCTACCTGGGCGTCGTGGTCGGCGTATTGCTGGGCACGCTGGCCGGTCTGGCGCAATTCGGCGCGCTGGCCGGCCTGCTGCCGATCTGGGGCGTATTCGCCGTCGGCCAGTTGCTCGAAGGCATGGCCGTCACGCCCTGGCTGGTTGGCGAACGCGTCGGCCTGCATCCGGTCGCGGTCATTTTCGCGTTGATGGCATTCGGCCAGTTGTTCGGCTTCGTCGGCATCCTGGTCGCCATCCCGGCCGCCGCCGCCTTTCTGGTCGCCATGCGCCATTTGAAAGCGCAGCTGGATTAATGCCTCAATCCTCGCGCCGGTAATCGCCCTCGATCACCTCGCCTTCGATCACCTCCGCATCCGGCGTTGCGCGCCCGGGCGAGTTGGGTCGATTCGGCCAGTCCGGCCTCGAACCCGCCGCTTTGGGGCCAGGCCAGAGCAGCAACAACAACGCAATCAGATCGCTGGCCGCGCCCGGCAGAATCAACAACACACCGGCCAAAAAACGCCGCCCGCTGACCCAGAGCAAGGCAAACGGCGTTTGCCCCCGCGCCATCGCTTGCTGCAGGCGCGGCATGAACGCGGCCCGCTCCCGACCGATCACCGCGCCGCCAAGAAACAGCGCCGACAGCAGCCAAACCAGCGTCCAGCCGACGCCGATGCGACTGCCAATCTGGTAGATGCCCACTATTTCCAGGGCCGGAATCAACAAAAAACCGGCGACGGCTATAATCCCCGCGAACCCCAATCTCATGCGCTTTCTCCGTGCCAGCTATCTGTTTCGTTTTCACCACACTGCCCGATGCCGAGATTGCCGGCAAACTGGCCAGAAACATGGTGGAAATGCGGCTTGCAGCCTGTGTCAATATCCTCGCGCCTTGCCGGTCGGTCTATCGCTGGCAAGGCAATGTGCAGGAAGATGGGGAGATTCCGCTCATCATCAAGACCACGGTGGAACTTTATCCCGCCCTGGAGACCTATCTGCGGCAGCGGCATCCCTATGATCTGCCGGAAATTGTCGCCCTGGATATTAGCCAGGGCATGCCCGAATACCTGAGCTGGGTTGCCGAATCGACCGGCCAGCCCCAAACCCCAGCCCAGTCCTGACCGGAGTTTTGTCATGCGCTTTCTGCTTGCCCTCGCGCTGTTGTTCACTGGATTCGCCCACGCCGACGAGGAATTGCTCGAACCGGAACAAGCTTTCAAATACTCCGCCAGCCTGATTGAACCGGGCAAGGCCGAGGCCCGCTTCCAGATCGCCGACGGTTACTACCTGTATCGCAACAAGATCAAGTTCTCCGCGGAAGCCGGCATCAAACTGGGCACGCCGGCGCTGCCGGCCGGCAAGATCAAGCAGGACGAGGCTTTCGGCAAGGTCGAAATCTATCGTGGCGACATCCGCGTACAGATTCCCTACACCCCCGCGGATGGCGCGGCGAAACCCTTCAAACTGAGCGCCGAATTTCAGGGCTGCGCCGATCTGGGCGTGTGTTATCAACCGCAGAACGGCGTCGCGACGATTGGAGCGGCAATTGGCGCGCCGAGCACGGGAACCGCCACGCCGGCTGCCGCGCCCGCCGCGATGCAACAACAGAATCCGGAAATACTGGCACGCCTGAAATCGCTCGCCGGCAACCTCGGCGGCGGCTCCGCCGAAGCCGAACTCATGCCGCCGGAAGAGGCGTTCAAACTGGCGCTGACGCCGCGCGCCGATGGCAACCTCGACGCCCGCTTCAGCATCGCCAACGACCATTACCTGTATCGCGACAAGATCGTATTCAAGATCGTGGCGCCCGCTGGCATCAGCGTTGCCGGCATCGACTTCCCGCCCGCCGAGGAAAAGAACGACCCCAGCTTCGGCAAAACCTTTGTCTACCACCAGTCCTTCACTGCCGTCATCCGTCTGGCCGGCACAGCGGCCGACGCCGGCGCACTGAAGATCGAAGCGGCCTACCAGGGCTGCAACGAAGCCCAGGGCATCTGCTTCCCGCCGCAAGACCAGTTGCTCGAAGTCGCCCAGAAAGCGCCGGTCGGTGCGCCAGCGGCAAAAGACACCTCCGACACTGGCCGCGTCACCGCCATACTGGCAGGTGGCAATTATTGGTTGGTGATCGTCAGCTTCTTCGGCTTCGGCCTGCTCCTTTCGCTGACGCCGTGCGTGTTCCCGATGATTCCGATTCTGTCCGGCATCATCGTCGGCCAGGGCCAGCAGATCACCAAGCGCAAGGGCTTCCTGCTTTCGCTGGCCTATGTGCTGGGCATGGCGGTCACTTATGCCATGGCGGGTGTCGCCGCCGGCCTCTCCGGCACGCTGATTTCCAACGCGCTGCAGAATCCGTGGGCGCTCGGCACCGGCGCGGCCATCTTCGTCGCGCTGGCGATGTCGATGTTCGGCTTCTTTGAATTGCAAATGCCCAGTTTTCTGCAAAGCCGTTTCACCGAAGCCAGCAACCGCATCCAGGGCGGCCGCTTCACCAGCGTGTTCGTCATGGGCGCCATCTCGGCCTTGATCGTCGGCCCCTGCGTCGCCGCGCCGCTGGCCGGTGCGCTGCTCTACATCAGCCAGACCAGCGATGTCGTCCTCGGCGGCGTCTCGCTGTTCTCGCTGGCGCTGGGCATGGGCGTGCCTTTACTGCTGATCGGCCTGTCGGCCGGCGCATTGTTGCCGCGCGCCGGCGGCTGGATGGACGCGGTCAAGCGTTTCTTCGGCGTCGCCTTGCTGGCCGTCGCCATCTGGCTGGTCTCGCCGCTGCTGTCGGAAGTCGTGCAGATGCTGTTCTGGGCCGCGCTACTGATCGTCTCCGCGATGTTCCTGCACGCGCTGGAACCGGTTGCGATCAATGCCAAAGGCTACGCCCGCTTCTGGAAAGGCGTCGGTATCATCGCGCTGGTCGCCGGCATCGCGTTGCTGCTGGGGGCGCTGGGAGGCGGCCGCGACTTGCTGCAACCGTTGTCGGTGTTCAAGGCCGGCGGCGTGGCGGCGGCGGAAGCCAAACCGCATCTGGCCTTCCAGCGCGTCAACAATGTGGCGGAACTGGATGCCGCCATCCAGGGCGCCGGCGGACGCGCCGTGATGCTCGATTTTTATGCCGACTGGTGCATCTCGTGCAAGGAAATGGAGAAACTCACCTTCAGCGACGCCAAGGTGCAGGCCAAACTGAAAGATGTGCTGTTGCTGCAAGCCGACGTCACCGCCAACGGCGCCGACGACAAAGCCCTGCTGGCGCGCTTCAAACTGTTCGGCCCGCCCGGCATCGTGTTCTTCGACAAAACCGGCGCTGAAATCGCCTACCGCGTCGTCGGCTATGAACCGGCCGAAAAATTCCTCGACAGCCTGGGTAAAGCGTTGCCTTGAAGCACGTTCAAGCAAGCCATCGATGAAATCGCCCAGACTGGTCATGCTCGCCATCGCAGTCGGCTTCGGCGCAGCGCTGGTCGCCCAGAAATACTGGGCCAGTCCGGCGGCCCCGCTGATGGGCACGCCGGAGGAAGTTCGAGCGGCCGATTTCTGGGCGACCGAATTGCCCGACCTGAACAATAAGAAGCAAGCGCTCCAGCAATGGCAGGGCAAAGTCGTGGTGGTGAACTTCTGGGCGCCCTGGTGCCCGCCCTGCCGCAAGGAAATTCCCGACTTCATACGCATGCAGGAGCGCCTGGGCAAACAGGGCGTGCAGTTTGTCGGCATCGCGCTCGACGAGGCCGACAAGGTCAGCGCTTTTGTCGGTGAAAGCGGCATCAACTATCCGATTCTGCTCGGCAATGGCCACGCCGCCTCGCTCTCATACAGCAGCGGTAACCGACTCGGCGGCCTGCCTTACACCCTGTTGTTCGACCGCAAGGGCAATGCGGTCGCCACGCTGACCGGCGGCGTCAGCGAAGCGCGCCTGGAAACCTTGCTGAAGCCCCTGCTTTGACGACCGAAACCGCGCAACCCGTCACGCCGTCGCGTTCGCTGATCAGCGCCGCCGGCCGCGCCATCGGCGATTACGCCATGATTCGCGCCGGCGACCGGGTGCTGCTCGGCCTGTCCGGCGGCAAGGACAGCCTCTCGTTGCTGCACATCCTGCTGCATCTGCAAAAGAAAGCGCCGATCAAGTTCGAACTCGCCTGCTGCACGGTCGATCCGCAATCGCCCGAGTTCGATCCCTCGCCGTTGAAAGCCTATCTGGCCGACCTCGGCGTGCCCTATTTCTACGAATCGCAACCGATCCTGGAACAGGCCGAGAGCCACATGAAGGGCGACTCCTTCTGCGCCTATTGCTCGCGCATGCGGCGCGGCATCCTGTATGCGCAAGCGCGCCAGCACGGCTACAACGTGCTGGCCCTGGCGCAGCATCTGGACGATCTGGCGGAAAGTTTTCTGATGAGCGCGTTCTTCGGCGGCAAATTGCGCACCATGCAAGCGCATTACCTCAACGATGCCGGCGATGTGCGCGTGATCCGGCCGCTGGTTTATGCGCGCGAACGGCAAACGCGCGACTTCGCCAAAAATGCCGGCTTGCCGGTGATCTTCGAAAACTGCCCGGCCTGTTTTTCCATGCCCATGCAGCGCATGCACATGAAACAACTGCTCGCCGATCAGGAAGCGTTGCACCCCAGGCTGTTCGCCAACCTGCTCACCACGATGCGGCCGCTGATGACGCTGCAAGGCGCGGAGCCGGAAAGCGCGGAGGCGGAGGCATCGTGAGCACTTACGTCGTCGGCGACATCCAGGGTTGTCATGCCGCGCTGGAACAACTGCTCGCGGCGCTGAATTTCGACCGCGCGCGGGACACGCTCTGGATCACCGGCGACCTGGTCAACCGGGGCGAAGATTCGCTCGCGGTGTTGCGCTGGTGTCTGGCGCATGACGATTGCGTCGTCGCCGTGCTGGGCAATCACGACCTGCATCTGCTCTCGGTGGCGGAAGGTTTTGTGCCGCCGCATCGCAAGGACACGCTGGATATGATCCTGGCCGCGCCCGACCGTGACGCGTTGCTGACCTGGCTGCGCCACCGCCCGATGCTGCATCGCGACGGACCCTGGATGATGTTGCACGCCGGACTCGCGCCGGAATGGAGCGCCGAAGAAGCGCAAAAACTGGCGGGCGAACTCGAAGCCGCGCTGCGCGGCCCGGATTGGCGCAAATTTCTCGCCCAGATGTACGGCAACGAACCGCGCCACTGGTCGCCCGACCTGGAAGGCCAGGAACGCCTGCGCTTCATCGCCAACACGCTGACCCGCACGCGTTATCTGCATCCGGATGGCAGCCTGGAATTCCAGCACAAGCTCGGCCTGGACGCGATTCCGGCCGGCTTGACGCCGTGGTTCGACTTCCCCAGCCGCGCCAGCGCCTGTGGAAAAAACAGCGTGCGCATCCTGTTCGGACACTGGTCGACGCTCGGCCTGATGATCCGGGAAGACGTCATCGCCCTGGATACCGGCTGCCTGTGGGGCGGCGCTTTGACCGCGTTCCGGCTGGAGGACGAACAGTGCTTCCAGGTACGCTGTCCGCGCAAGAAGGACGCCGACTTCGCCAGTCGCTAGCCCGCGTGGGCTGGGGTGAGCGCAGCGAAGCCCATCAATCGACTGGCCGGTTTTTCCTCCGCGCGATGGGCTTCGCAAGCGCAACCATCCTGGCCAGGGCACCCCGCATCCGCCCTGCGACTGGCCTCACCGATATGGCCGTTGCCAGGATTCCCGCATTTGATCTTCTATCTGGACCGCGCCAATGCCGTCGAAGTGCTGCGTGTTTTACTTGGTGCGCGCGACCTGCCAGCGATTCTGCTCGACGCAACATGATGGCGAGCTGGCCCCGACAAGTCAGACTGAAACCTATTTAGCTATAAAAAAGTCGCGACTTTATTGAATCGATATATAAAATAGTCGGAATGAAGCGTTATCTCGATACCCTCGTCGCCAGCGATCTGGAACGTAAAATGGTTTTGCTGACCGGCCCGCGTCAGGTCGGAAAAACCACCTTGTGCCGTCAACTCATGGCGGAATTCGAGCCGGCGCAGTACTTGAACTGGGATGTGCTGGCGGATCGCGCCGTGTTGCAGCGGCAAAGCTGGTCGCCGCGCAGCCGGCTGTTGGCGATGGATGAAATCCACAAAATGCCGGACTGGAAGAACTGGCTGAAAGGCGTGGTGGACGGTCGCGCGCCGGGGCAGGCGTTGCTGGTGACCGGCAGTGCGCGCATGGAAACCTGGCGGCAAAGCGGCGATTCGCTGGCCGGGCGTTACCTGTCGTTTCGCTTGCACCCCATTTCCGTGCGCGAGTGGTGCGAGCAGCAGGGCGGTACGCCGATTCAGGCGCTGGAGCGGCTGATGCTGCGCGGCGGCTTTCCCGAACCCTGTCTGGCCGAATCCGCACAGGACGCGGACCGCTGGCGGCAGCAATACTTCACCGACCTTATCCGCGAAGATGTGCTGGAGTTCTCCCGTCTGCATGAAATCAACACCATGCGTCTATTTGTCGAGTTGTTGCGCGAGCGCGTCGGCTCGCCCGTGTCGTTGGCGTCCATCGCGCGTGATCTTGCCGTTTCGCCGGTCACGCTCAAGCGCTACCTCGATATTTTGCAGGCGCTGTACATCGTCTTCACCGTGCAACCGTGGCACCGCAACGTGGCGCGCGCCATTCTGCAAACGCCGAAGGTGTATTTTTTCGATACCGGTCTGGTGCGTGGCGATGACGGTATGCGGCTGGAAAACGCCGTCGCCGCCATGTTGCTGAAACACGTGCATTTCCAGCAGGACGCGCAGGGCAAAACCGCCGGGCTGCACTACATCCGCACCAAAGATGGCGCGGAAGTGGACTTTGCTTTGAGCGAAGGCGACGGAGACAGCGCCAAGCTGACGCATTTGATCGAATGCAAGTTGGCCGACAACAGTGTTCACCGCGCCCTGGCCGGGTTTGCTGCAAAATTCCCGCAGGCGCAGGCCGTGCAATTGGTGCGCGACCTGCGCCAGGAGGAATTCCGCACATCGGTGCAGATCGTCGATGCGGCACGCTGGCTGGCGGCATTAGCAGTTTGAATCGGCGGCTTGATTCGACTGCTTGATTCGACCTGTCGCCCCTTATCTGGAACCACCATGACCTATCGCGCTTTGCTGCTCACCGACACGCCCGAATTTTCCGCCCAGGTAACGGAGCTGGACACCCTGCCCGAAGGCGATGTCGAGCTGCGCATCGACTATGCCACGCTCAACTACAAGGACGCGCTGGCGTTGTGCAACCGGAGTCCCATCGTACGGACCTGGCCGATGGTGGCCGGCATCGACGCGGCGGGCGTGGTGGAAAGCTCGTCGCATCCTGATTTCCGGCCCGGCGACGCGGTGGTGTTGAACGGTTGGGGTCTGGGCGAAACGCGCTGGGGCGGTTTGGCGCAACGCACCCGCGCGCCGGGCGACTGGCTGGTGAAGCTGCCGGTGCGCTCAAGTCGTTCGCCGGGCCGCCCCAAGAACGACTTGGCCCCCTCGGGGGGCGGCTCGGACGTTTTTCCCGAGCCGGGGGTGCAAATGACCCCGCGCGATGCCGCCGCCATCGGCACCGCCGGCTACACGGCGGCGCTGTGCGCGCAGACGCTGGAGCGGCATGGCCTGACGCCGGCCGATGGCCCGATTCTGGTCACCGGCGCGACCGGCGGCGTCGGTTCCATCGCCATCGCCTTGCTGGCCGGCGCGGGGTTCGAAGTACATGCCTTGACCGGCAAGACGGCGGACCACGCCTACCTGAAAAACCTGGGCGCCGCCAAGGTGCTGAATCGCGCCGACTTCGCCGCGCCGGGCAAACCGATGCAGAAGGAACGTTACGCCGGCGTCGTCGATGCGCTGGGCAGCCACGCGCTGGCCAATGCCTGCGCGCAAGTCAAACGCGACGGCGCGGTGGCCGCGTGCGGTCTGGCCATGGGCATGGACTTTCCGGCCAGCGTTGCGCCGTTCATCCTGCGCGGCATCGCGCTGTACGGCATCGACTCGGTCTATGCCAGCCCGGCGCGCCGGCAAGCCGCCTGGGCGCGCTTGGCAGAGGGGCTCGATGCGGCTTTGCTGGCCGGCATCGGGCATGAAATCGGTTTGTCGGAGGTTCTTCCCGCCGCCGAAAAAATCCTCGCCGGGCAGATGACCGGGCGATACATCGTGGACGTAAATCGTTGAAGGCAAATCCGTCATGACCCCTGTTAACGCACGTCATCACCCGCACGGCATCGTCACCCTCGACGCCGAATATCTACGTCCCGGCCTCGCCGCCATCCACCTGATCGTCGAGCGGGGCCGCGCGGCCATCGTCGACACCGGGACAAACGCCGCCGTGCCGCATACGCTGGCAGCGCTGGCCGGGTTGGGCGTCGCGCCGGAGGCGGTCGATTTCGTCATCGTCACCCATGTCCACCTCGACCACGCCGGGGCGGCCGGCGCGTTTCTCGCCGCCTGTCCGAACGCGAAACTGGTCGCGCATCCGCGCGGCGCGCGCCATCTGATCGACCCGAGCAAGCTGGTGCGGGGTTCCATCGCGGTCTATGGCGAGGCGGTGTTCCACGCGTTGTACGGCGAGATCGTGCCGGCGCCGGTCGAACGGGTGATCGAAGCCGACGACGGCTTTGTGCTCGATTTCAACGGTCGCCGGCTCGAATTCATCGACACGCCCGGCCATGCCCGGCATCACTTCTGCATCCACGACCTGGCCAGCAACAGCCTGTTCACCGGCGACACCTTCGGCATTTCCTATCGCGAGTTCGACGTCGACGGACGTCCATTTATCTTTCCGACCACGACCCCGGTGCAGTTCGAACCCGATGCACTGCACGCTTCCATCGATCGTCTGATCGCGCGCAACGCGGCGGCCGCGTATCTGACCCATTACGGCCGCATCGAAAATCTGCCGGCTTTAGCGCCTGACTTGCATGCGTTGATCGACGAATTCGTCGCGCTGGCGCTGGCCGCGCCCGGCGCGGGCGCGGCGCGGCAGGATGGGCTGAAACTGGCGCTGGGCGACTTGCTGATGGCCCGGCTGCGCGCGCATGGCTGCGGGCTGGATGAATCGACCTGCCGCGATCTGCTCGCCAATGACGTGGAACTGAACAGCCAGGGCCTGCTGGACTGGCGGGATCGGGCGCCGCGCTGAAGATTTACCCGATTCGCAAGCCGCCGCGGTCGGCATGGAAATCTGGCGGCTGTCCCTTGCCGCCTCCACACTTGGCGGCGCTTAGCTGAGGCAGCTTGCGGATCAGGAGGATTTACGCCTCAAGCCGCGCCGAACACATCCCCCCACAACGCTTTCACCGCCTGAATCTCCTGGCTCAGGCCGCCGTGTTCGGCGCGGGCCTGGTCGCCAGCGGCTCCGCCGCCACGCAGTTTGGCGGCATGTTGCCGGCGGCGCAGTTCGCGGTAGGCGTCGGCGGCGGCCAGCGCGATTTCCATCGGCAGCAGGCCGAGTTCGCCGGCGCGTTTGAGCAGCGCGATGTTGCCGATGTTGGCGCACATTTCCGGGTGTTGCGCGGCGTGCGCGAGCACCAGGTATTGCATGGCGAACTCCACGTCGACCAGGCCGCCGGCATCGTGTTTGATGTCGAACATGCCGCTGGTATTGGGGTGGCCGGCGTGCATTTTCTGGCGCATTTCTTTTACTTCGGCGCGCAGCTTGTCGGTATCGCGGGCTTGCCGCAAAACGTTGTCGCGGATCGCGCCAAAACGTTCGCCCACCGCCGGGTCGCCGCAGCAGAAGCGGGCGCGGGTCAGGGCCTGGTGTTCCCAGGTCCAGGCGTGATGCAACTGGTAGTCCTCGAACGCCTCGACGCTGCTGACCAGCAGGCCGGCGGCGCCGTCCGGACGCAGGCGCAAATCGGTTTCGTACAGGATGCCGGCCGAGGTCAGCGTGCCCATCCAGGTGTTCAGGCGTTTGCCGAGCTTGGCGTAGACCTCTTGCGCGTCCAGGTGTGGGTCGTCGTACAGGAACACGATGTCCAGGTCGGAGGCGTAACCCAGCTCCTTGCCGCCCAATTTTCCGTAGGCGATGACCGCGAACGCGGGCGGGGTTGGCGCGGCGCGATGCTTGCCGGTGAGTGAATTCCAGACCAGTTCCAGCGTCGCGCCGACCAGCAGATCGGCCAGATCGGACAGGTGGTCGGACAGTTTTTCCAGCGTCCACATGCCGCTCAGGTCTTGCGCCAGCAGGCGGAAGGTTTCCGACTGCTTGAAATGGCGCAGTTCATCCATCTGGCGTTCGACGTCGGCATGCGCGTTCGGCAACACCATGCCGGCCAGACGCAGTCCCAGTTCCTGGCGCGCGCGCGGCCAGTCCGGCGGTGCCATGAGCTGGCGCGAGTCGAGCAGTTCGTCGAGCAGGTGCGGCTGCCGGGTCAAGTATTGCGCCGCCCACGGGCTGCTGCTGGCTATGCGCGCGACCTGGCGCAGCGTTTGCGGATACTCCTTGAGCAGCGCCAGATAGGGGCCGCGCCGGGCGATGGCTTCGAGCAGGTCGAGGATGCGGGTCAGCGTGTCGGCCGCGTTCGGAAAGCTGGCGGCGACTTCGATCAGCGGCGGCAGCAGGCCGTCGAGCATGGCCTTGTTGCTGGCCGGCAGGCTGTTGTAGCGATTGCCCTGGCGCAGCGCCAGCAACTGGTTCAGCGCGGCGGCGGGGTCGCCGTAGCCGACGCGGGCCAGACGCGCCAGCGCTTCGTCCTCGGGCGCTTCGCACAGCCCGGCGAGCGGATGGCCGGACTGGTCTTCCTGCGGCGCGCCAAAGACCTGTTCGAACTGGCCGGAGACCTTGCGCCGCATCGGGTCGAGCCTGGCCAGCAGCCCGGCCCAGTCGGCAAAACCCATCGCTTCGGCGACCCGTTGCCGATCCGCGTCGCCGGTCGGCAGCATCTGGGTTTGCGCGTCGTCGAGGTATTGCAGGCGGTGTTCCAGATTGCGCAGAAAGACGTAAGCGGCTTCCAGCTCGGTCGTTTGCGCTTCGGGCATCAGGTTGTAGGCGGCGAGCTGGTGCAGCAAGGTGCGCGTCGGCCGCATCTGCAGCGAGGCCTGCTGGCCGCCGCGGATGAGCTGGAACACCTGGGCGATGAATTCGATCTCGCGGATGCCGCCCGGGCCGAGCTTGATGTTGTCGGCCTTGTCGCGGCGCATCACCTCGCGCCGAATCTGCGCGTGCAGTTCGCGCATCGAGCCGAATGCGCCGAAATCAAGATATTTCCGGAACACGAACGGCGTGCGCAGTTTTTCCAGTTCGGCGATGCGCTCCGGCGCGCCGGCGATCGGAAAACCCGTTATCGCGCGGCCCTTGATCCAGGCATAGCGCTCCCACTCGCGCGCCTGGGTGTAGAAATAGTCTTCCAGCATCGCGAAGCTGGACACCAGCGGGCCGGAGTCGCCATACGGGCGCAGGCGCATGTCGACCCGGAACACGTAGCCGTCGCCGGTGTTGTCGCCGATGGCGTTGATCAGACGTTTGCCGACCCGGGTGAAGAATTCGAAGTTGTCGATCTTCCGGGTGTTGCCAACCCCGCCGTGGGTCTCGCCGTCTTCCGGGTAGACAAAGATCAGGTCGATATCCGACGACGCATTCAGTTCGCCGCCGCCCAGTTTGCCCATGCCGACGACGATTAGTTGCTGCGGCTGGCCGGTGGAATCGAGCGGTTCGCCGTGGATCGCGGCAAGGTCGCGGTGATGGAAGTCGAGCGCGCAAGCCACGGAAACTTCGGCCAGTTCGGTCAATGTGCGGGTGACTTCGGAAAGATCGGCCAGACCGTTCAGATCGCGCGTCATGACGCGGGCGAACACGCGTTCGCGCAAGCGGCGCAGCTGGCGCTTGAGGTCGTCCTCGCTGGCGATGCCGGTGGCGAGGAAATCCAGCATGTCCGAGCGGGAAACCGGGCTGGCGCTGGCGGTCGCCAGCCAGTCGGCCAGTTCCGGCCGGGCGGCCAGGCGTCCGTTCAGCCAGCGGCTGTAGGCGGCCGCGCGCGCAATCGCAAGCTCTGGTTCGGGCGCTGTTTGATCTGGTGCAGGTGTCATGATGCGAGGCAAAATGCCGACTGTTGGAAGCCGCCTGATATTACAACTTCATGAAACATGATTCGCCGCTGCGCGGCTTGGTGAGACGCGAGAACTACGGCATCGCGCGGGGTCACGTTTCACATTTCACCAAGCCGCGCAGCGGCGAGCCACATTTCACGTTAAGGAGTCGTCCGTAATGAACACCATCGAATCCGTCCTGCACGAACATCGCGTTTTTCCTCCCGCGCCGGAATTCGTCGCGCAAGCCAACGTTTCCGGCATGGACGCCTACAAGGCGCTGTGCGCCGAGGCCGAGGCCGACTACGAAGGGTTCTGGGCCCGGCTGGCGCGCGAAAACGTGGTCTGGAAGCAGCCGTTCACGACGGTGCTCGATGAATCCGGCGCGCCGTTCTACAAGTGGTTCAGCGACGGGAAGCTCAATGTTTCCTGGAACTGCCTGGACAAGAACATCGAAGCCGGCCTGGGCGACAAGACCGCGATCATCTTCGAGGCCGACGATGGCGCCGTCACCCGGGTCTCTTATCGCGAATTGCTGGCGCGCGTCGGCAAGTTCGCCAACGCGCTGAGGAGTCTGGGCGTCAAAAAAGGCGACCGGGTCATCATCTATCTGCCCATGTCGATCGAAGGCGTCGTCGCCATGCAGGCCTGCGCCCGCATCGGCGCGATCCACTCGGTGGTGTTCGGCGGCTTTTCGGCGCACTCGCTGCGCGACCGCATCGAGGATGCCGGCGCGGTGCTGATCATTACCGCCGACGCACAATGCCGGGGCGGCCGCAACCTGCCGCTCAAGCCCGCCGTCGACGAAGCGTTGACCCTGGGCGGCACCGACTCGATCAAGCATGTGGTGGTCTACCGGCGCACCGGCGAGGTTGGCAACCCCGCCGCCGTCATGGCGGAAGGGCGCGACATCTGGTGGCACGACCTGGAGGCGAATCAATCGGAAACCTGCGAACCGGAATGGGTCGAAGCCGAACATCCCTTGTTCCTGCTCTATACCTCCGGCTCCACCGGCAAGCCCAAGGGCGTGCAGCATTCCACCGGCGGCTATCTGCTGCACGCCATCATGACCATGAAGTGGACCTTCGACCTGAAGCCCGACGACGTGTTCTGGTGTACCGCCGACATCGGCTGGGTCACCGGCCACACCTACGTCACCTACGGCCCGCTCGCCTGCGGCGGCACCGAGATCGTGTTCGAGGGCGTGCCCACGTTCCCGAATCCGGGCCGTTTCTGGGACATGATCCAGCGCCACAAGGTGAATACCTTCTACACCGCGCCGACCGCGATCCGCTCGCTGATCAAGCTGGGTGAAGCCAACCCGGAACAGCATCCGGACCGATACGACCTGACCAGCCTGCGCCTGCTCGGCACGGTCGGCGAGCCGATCAATCCGGAAGCCTGGATGTGGTATCACGAAAAAGTCGGCGGCGGTCGCTGTCCTATCGTCGACACCTGGTGGCAGACCGAAACCGGCGGCCACATGATCACCCCGCTGCCCGGCGTCACACCCACCGTGCCCGGCTCCTGCACCTTGCCGCTGCCCGGCATCATGGCCGAAATCGTCGATGAGGCCGGCCACGATGTGGAGTGGGGCAAGGGCGGCTTCCTGGTCGTCAAGAAACCCTGGCCGTCGATGATCCGCACCATCTGGGGCGACCCGGAACGGTTCCGGCACAGCTACTACCCGGACGAGCTGGGCGGCAAGATGTACCTAGCCGGCGACGGCTCGGTGCGCGACCCGCACACCGGCTACTTCACCATCATGGGCCGCATCGACGATGTGCTGAACGTGTCCGGCCACCGCCTGGGCACCATGGAAATCGAATCCGCGCTGGTCTCGCATCCGCTGGTCGCGGAAGCCGCCGTGGTCGGCAAGCCGCACGACATCAAGGGCGAAGCCATCGTCGCCTACGTCGTGCTGAAAACCGCCCGCCCGACCGGCGAAGAGGCGAAGAGGATCGTCAACGACCTGCGCAACCATGTCGCCCACGAGATCGGCCCGATCGCCAAACCGGACGAAATCCGCTTCGGCGACAACCTGCCGAAAACCCGCTCCGGCAAGATCATGCGCCGCCTGCTGCGCACGCTGGCCAAGGGCGAGGAAATCACTTCCGACATCTCCACGCTGGAGAATCCGGCCATCCTCGACCAGCTCAAGGAAGTGGTGAAGTAAGCCGCGGCGCGGGGCGGACAGCGCCGCGCCCATCCACCGCGCGAAGGCCAAGGCCCGATGGGGTCGCTAAGGCCGGACCGGTGCTTTTTCTTCGGCCTGCTTCGGCGCCCTGGCGGCCAGTTCCAGCGCTTCCCGGATTTTCGCCATATCTTTCGCGCGCAATCCCTCGACCAGCGCGCGCGAGGCGTCGCGGCGCAATTCGGCATAGTTGCGCACCGATGCCAGGGCGGCGGCGGAAGGCGCGGCGGTGCTGAGATGCAGCTTGGCAAGATCCTCGAAGCTCTGCTCATACGAGCTGCTGATTTCGTCTTCGATGCGTCCGGCGACTTCGTCGAAAGTGGCGTTTTCCTGCTGCGCGCGGCCGAGGATCGCGCTCCAGCGCGCGCTGATGCGGGCGTCTTCGCCGATGAATTCGGCGATTTCTCCGCGCGCCTGGATCTCCTCGCTCCAGCGGTAACGCGGCTCGGGAATATGGGTGATCAGCCAGGCCAGGCCCAGCGCCAGCGCGCCGGCCGCGAGCCAGCGTCCGCGTCCGCTCGGCGTGCTGAATTCGAGCGGACGCGGCAGCGCCGCGCCGGCCAGCAGGCCGCCGAGCAGGCCGCCGATATGGGCCGCGTTGTCGATGCCGGGAATCAGCAGACCGAGCACGATGGTGACGCTGGAAAACCCGATGGCGCCCCAGAACAGCCATTTGAATTCGGCCGGATCGAGCTGGCGGCGTTCGCGCCAGAGAAACGCCATCAACGCGCCATAGACGCCGAAGATCGCGCCCGATGCGCCGCCGGAAACCGCCTGGTCGCCCTGCGCGATCAGCGACAGCAGATTGCCGCTCAGGCCGCTGCAAAAGTAGATCAAGATAAACCGCGCCGGCCCGAACATGCGTTCGACCAGACGGCCGCCATCCCACAGCGCGAGCATGTTCATGCTCAGATGGAGAATGCCGAAATGCAGGAACAGCGCGCTGCCCAGACGCCACCATTCGCCATCCTTGGTGGCCGGGCCGAAGTTCGCACCCCAGGCCAGCTGGATATTGTTGGGGGAATGCCAAAGCCCGGCGCCCATGGCGAGCATGAGCGCGAAAATCAGCAGATTGAGGCCGATCAAGACCAGCGTGACCGGCACGCGCGGGCTGCGTTGCAACAATAGATCGATCAGCGGGGGCGGGGTGTCGGACAAGACGGGCGGGCAGTGCGATGAATGCGGCAAGCATACAGCTTGATGCGGGACGGGAATACCAGGCGCGGCCCGTCTTGATTGTCGAATCTACGCAGACGGTGGAAGATGCGCCGGCTCTGTATTTCTACAACATGATGAACTTCGACCATGCCCTGAAATTTCTCGCCATCGAGCCGGATTCGAGCCTGCTGTACGGCGGCTTTTACGATCCGGAACTGGTTGTACTGTCGATACTGATCGCGATATTTGCCGCGCACGCCGCGCTTTCGGTCACCGACCAGGTCCGCGTGGCGCGCCTGAACGCGCAAAAACTGATCTGGCTGACGGTCGGCGCGCTGGTCATGGGCGGCGGCACCTGGGCCATGCACTTTATCGGCATGTTGGCCTTGCGCCTGCCTTGCCGCGTCAGCTACGACACCGGCCTCACCTTGATTTCGATCCTGCCCGGCATATTCGCCAGCGCCGTGGCGTTGCGCTTGATCAGCAGCCGCAACTTCACCAAAAACCGTTTGTTCGTCAGCAGTCTGTTGCTCGGCATGGGCATCGGCGTCATGCATTACACCGGCATGGCGGCGCTGCGGCTTGATGGTTTGCTGCGTTACAACCCCCTGCTGTTCGGCGTGTCCATCCTGGTCGCCGTGGCGCTGGCCTGGCTGGCCTTGTCGATCCATTACCGGCTGCAGACGCAGGCCGTTATCGCGCGGCGCTGGTTGCGTCTGATCAGTGCCGCGATACTGGGTGGCGCGGTATCCGGCATGCATTACACGGCGATGGCGGCGGCCTATTTTCTCAGCGATGGCGAACCCGGCCGGCCCGACTCGATGCTGGATCCGTCGCTGCTGGTGGCGATAGTCAGCGCGGTGACGGTCTTGCTGATCGCGCTGGTGTTGGTCGCGACCGTCGCGCAGCGCCACCTGGCGATGGCGCGGAAACTGCGCCAAAGCGAACAAAAGCTGCGCCGCATGCTGGAAACGATGCGGGAAGGCTTCTTGATGGTGGATGGCGGCCAGCGGGTGCAGGAAATCAATCCGGCCTTCTGCGCGATGCTGGCGCGCCCGCGCGCCGACATCGTCGGCCGCAGCCTGCTCGATTTCCTCGCCGAAGCCGATCGCCCGATCTATCTCTCCGTGGTCGAAACGCGCGCGGGCGACGCCGATAACCGTATGGAAATGGCCTTGCGGCAAGCGGATGGAAGCCCGCTGGCGTGCGAATTCAGCATGACCCGGATGTTCGACGATGACGGCAACGCAAGCGGCCTGTTCGCGCTGATCACCGACATCACCCAACGCAAGCAGGCGGAAGCGCAAATCCGCAGTCTGGCTTTTTATGACGTTCTGACCCAGTTGCCCAATCGCCGCCTGCTGCTCGACCGCCTCGGCCATGCGCTGGCGACCAGCCAGCGTAGCGGCAAGTTCGGCGCGATCCTGTTTCTCGATCTGGATAACTTCAAGAGCATCAACGACACCCAGGGCCATGATGTCGGCGACCTGCTGCTGCGCGAAGTCGCCCAACGCCTGCAAGTCGGCGTGCGCGACGATGACACGGTGGCGCGGCTGGGCGGCGACGAATTCGTGGTGTTGATCGAAGCCCTGCATGGCGAACAGGAGCACGCCGCCGCGCAGGCGGAAATGGTGGCGGAAAAACTGCGCGACGCCATCAACCGGCCGTTCAGCCTGCATGGCCGCGAATTCCACACCTCGCCCAGCATCGGCATCAGCCTGTTTCTGAGCCAGCAGGCCAGCGTTGACGAACTGCTCAAGCGCGCCGACGTCGCCATGTACCAGGCCAAGGACGCCGGCCGCAACACCATCCGCTTCTTCGACCCGGCCATGCAGGCGCGGCTGGATGAGCGCATCGCCTTGCTGGCCGATCTGCGCCACGCGCTGACGCAGCAACAGTTGCACCTGGATTACCAGGCCCAGGTCGATCTGCATGGCCGCGTGTTCGGCGCCGAGGTGCTGCTGCGCTGGCGGCATCCGCAACGCGGCCTGGTTTCGCCGGCCGAATTCATCCCGCTGGCAGAAGAAAGCAACCTGATTCTGGCGATAGGCCACTGGGTGCTGCAAACCGCCTGCGCCCAGATCAAGGTTTGGCGGGGGAATCCGGCCACCCGCCATTTGCGTCTGGCGGTCAACGTCAGCGCGCGCCAGTTCAGGCAGCGCGATTTCGTTCAGCAGGTCGAAAGCGTGCTGCTCGAATACGCCATCGACGCCAGCCTGTTGAAACTGGAACTCACCGAAAGCCTGGTGCTCGACGACGTCGCCGATACCATCGCCAAGATGCGGGCGCTGAAAATACTGGGCGTCGGCTTCGCGATGGACGACTTCGGCACCGGCCATTCATCGTTGTCCTATCTGAAGCAATTGCCGCTCGACCAACTCAAGATCGACCAGTCCTTCGTGCGCGACATCGCCACCGACCCGAACGACGCCGCCATCGTGCAAACCATCATCGTCATGGCCAACAGCCTGGGCCTCGATGTCATCGCCGAAGGCGTCGAAACGCAGGCGCAACTCGAATTTCTACGCCAGCGCGGTTGCCCCGCTTTCCAGGGCTATCTGTTCAGCCGGCCGGTGGCGCTGGCGCAATTCGAGGCGCTATTGCCAGCGCCGGTGGAGCACGACCTCTTTGCCCCTTTTTCCGGAACGAGCCCTGAATATGCCTGAACCCATGCACCACACACTCCGAATCCAACAACTGATGGACAGCAGCGGCGTGCGCTTCGGCACCAGCGGCGCGCGCGGCCTGGTCGCCGATATGAGTGCCCAGGTTTGTTTCGCCTACACCACGGCTTTCCTGAGGGTTGTCGACGCGCCCGAGGGTGGCCGCGTCGCGTTGGGCATGGACTTGCGCCCGAGCAGTCCGGACATCGCCCGCGCCTGCGCGGCGGCGATCCGCCAGGCCGGGTTCGAGCCGGATTTCTGCGGCGTTCTGCCGACGCCGGCGCTGGCCTTTTACGCTCAGGAGCGCGGCATCCCGGCGATCATGGTCACCGGCAGCCATATCCCGTTCGACCGCAACGGCATCAAGTTCTATCGCGCCAGCGGCGAAATCACCAAAGCCGATGAGGCCGGCATTTCCGGCGCGACGGTCGAACTGCCCGCCGAACTGCAACTTGAATCCTTGCCCGCCATCAATGACGAAGCGCGCCGGATGTACATCGAGCGTTACCTCGATTTCTTCCCGCGCAACGTGCTGGCCGGCATGCGGCTCGGCTTCTACGAACACTCCAGCGTCGCCCGCGATCTGCTGCGCGACATCATGCAAGGCCTCGGCGCGCGCGTCATCTCGCTCGGCCGCACCGACCAGTTCGTCCCCATCGACACCGAAGCCGTCGCCGAAGTCGATATCCAGCAAGCCCGGCGCTGGGCCGTCGAGCATGGCTTCGACGCGATTTGCTCCACCGACGGCGACGCCGACCGGCCCTTGCTGGGCGACGAACACGGCGACTGGCTGCGCGGCGATGTGGTCGGCATTCTTTGCGCCCAATACCTCGGCGCCGAAGCGGTCGCCACGCCGGTCAGCAGCAACACCGCGCTGGAAAAATGCGGCGCGTTCGCGCGCGTGCGGCGCACCCGTATCGGCTCGCCCTTCGTCATCGAAGGCATGGAAAAACTGAGCGCCGACGGCGCGCAACGGGTCGTCGGCTTCGAAGCCAACGGCGGCTTCCTGGTCGGCTCGCGCCTGGAAAAATCCGGCCGCGCCCTGCAACCCTTGCCCACCCGCGACGCCGTGCTGCCCATCCTCGCCCTGCTCGCGGCGGCGCGCGAACTCGGCATCCCCTTGTCGCAACTGCCCGCCCGGCTGCCGCCCAGATTCACCGCCAGCGACCGCATCCAGAACTTCGCCACCGAAAAAAGCCGCCAACTGCTGGAAACGCTGGCTGGATCAGAAACCGAATTGCGCGATTTTCTGGCCCCGCTGGGTGTGGAACCCGCCGGCATCGATCAGACCGACGGCCTGCGCATCAGCCTCGCCAACGGCGAAATCGTGCATCTGCGCCCCTCCGGCAACGCGCCTGAACTGCGTTGCTACGCCGAAGCGGAGCATCAAGCGCGGGCCGGCGAGTTGGCATGCGCGTGTTTGAAACTTGTCCAGGCGCGCGGGTGAGCAATCCGTGCCGCCACGGACTGCAATCTCGACATGCCGGGAAGTCCACGTAGGATGGGTAGCATTCGTAGGTCATTGCCGACAACCCCACCTCCGCCGAAGGCGCAAACCCGCTGCAGCCCGCGTAGTAGCCCGCGTAGGATGGGTAGAGCGCAGCGAAACCCATCAATCCCAACTCCAAACTTGCGCGCGATGGGTTTCGCTGCGCTCTACCCATCCTACGGCAGCAAACGCAGCAGACGCCGCGCGCAGGGCCGCATTTGCAAGCGGCAAATCGGCACGCACTTGCCGCCCCCCTTCGCGGCGGCTACACGCCCCCAACAAAAACAGCCCCGCACCCGCAAAAACACCCCACGGCGTGAAAATGTAAACAACCGCCGGCATAATCCAGCATTCTTGTATGTCTTACATCAGGCCGGTGTTCATACCGACCCGCGACACTTGGGGCCCAAGCCATGAAATTCATCAATCTTCGTTATCTCATCATCGGTTTCGCCATGATCGCCGCTGCCGGGCTGGCGCTAGCGCTGACCCCCAAGGAAAAGTTGGCGGACCAACGGCCAACGATAAAGCTGGAAACCATGATTCCCAAGGCGTTCGGTTCATGGCGATTGGACGAGAGTGTCAGGCCGATTCAAGTGGCCCCCGATGTTCAGGCGGAACTGGACAAGATTTACGACGAAACCTTATCCAGAACCTACATAAACGAGCAAGGCGCCCGGATCATGCTCTCCATGGCCTACGGAGGGAATCAAAGCGATACCCTCGCAGTGCACAAACCCGAAGTGTGTTACCCGGCCCAAGGGTTTCAAGTGCAGGCCAAGACTCAAGGCTCCGTCAATACATCCTTCGGTTCGATACGCGTCACCAAGCTGGTGGCACAACAGAGGGAACGGGTTGAGCCGATCACCTATTGGATCAATGTCGGCGGAAAGCAGGTGACAGGTCGGCTGGAAAGAAAGCTGGAGCAATTGAAATTTGGCATGACCGGTAAAGTGCCTTTTGGCGTGCTTATCCGGGTTTCCAATATCAATAATGACACTCAGGCGGGATATGCAACACAGGCGGAATTTATTGAGCAGCTATTGGCTGCGGTAAGTCCTGCCCAGCGTACTGAGGTATTCGGTATTTAACCGGGAGTGCTCCATGAATAAAACGCTAGGCGCCTCATATATTCATACGCAACAACCGGGTGTTCTGGGGTATGTGATTTTTTTTGGTGTTTTATTGGTGGCCTCGGTATTTTCCGGCTTGCTGGTTTCAACCGGAAATTTCATTCTTATTGCGCTTCTGTTCGTGATGTTTACAGGCGTGGCATTGATTGCCTTTCCTGTGGCCTTGCTGGTTGCCGTGTTGCTTGCCGGTATTGTATTTTCCGGGTTGGCGGAAATGTATCTGCCAGTGCTGCGGCATATCCGTTGGGCTGCCGCACTGGGCGCGGTTGTGCTGGCATTGATTGCTTTGTTCAAATGGATGCAGCGCGATAAAAAAACCTTTGCCGCAAATAAATCAAGCGCGGTGAATATAACGCCAGGGATAGTTCCATTCTGGATTTTTGCGCTGCTACTGGTATGTGTCTTTTCCGGGCTGCTTAATACCGGGCTGAGTATCGAAACGCTCATCGGCCTCAAGGGATATTTTCAAGTGGCCGGGATATTGCTGGCTTTTTATTTTTTTGGTTTGAGCCGGAAGTTGTCAACCCGGTTCTTTCTGGCATTGATTCCACTTGCGCTGTTGCAGATTCCCTTCGCCATGCATCAGTATTTTTTCCTGCTCCCGACCCGACTGACTCAGGATGCCGCCCGGCATGGCGTGGTTGCACCCGATGTCGTGGTGGGAACCTTTATTGGTACCGCGGGCGGAGGCGGCGGCAACGCAATTCTCGCTTCCTTGCAAGTGATGGCGATATGCCTGCTTTTGGCATTGTGGCTGCACGGCCGCATTAAGTTGAAAACTGCGTTTATCGTTTCGATTGTTTGTGTAGTGCCAGTGGTGCTGAACGAATCGAAAATCATGTTTGTTATGTTGCCGCTGGTGCTCGGCTGGATGTTTAGAGATTTCCTGCTAAAGCATACGTTCAAATTTATGGCCGGCATTCTCGTATTGGTTTTGTTTCTGGCGGGAATGTTTTTGTTTTATGCGGCGCTGCCGCGCGCGCAGGGAAAGTTTACTCCGGAACAATATTTTTCTAACTCAATGCGCTACAACATTGGCTCCCAAGGCTATGGAACCCTCAAGTTAAACCGGAGCACCATATATCCATACTGGCTGGATCGCCATGGCGCGAATAACATCCCGCAGACTTTGATAGGGCATGGCCCCGGCAGCAGCATTGAAGGCAATTCGGGTATATCGAGAAATACATTGGCGGGCGAGAAATATGCGGGGGTGGGTATAGGCTTGACATCCGGCTCATCGCTGCTTTGGGAGCTCGGTATATTGGGCCTGGGGGTGGTAATAGCCTTGCATTGGGCCGCTTTCGTTCAGGCGGGGCGGCTGGTGAAACTCAATGTATTCTCCCCTACGGAAAAAGCGACATTGGTTGCGGCTCAAGCCGCAGTCATTGTTTTATTCCTGAATTTGCCGCACAACAATTATTTTGTGTTTGAAATCGGCTATCAAACGCTGCAATTCCTGATTTTTGGCTATATCGCCTATTCGGCAAAAACAGCCGCAAGCGCCATGCGGGAGCAAACCCCTTGAGGCAAACGCTGGCTTGTTTCAAAGCGGGACTTGTCTGGGCTGTTTTTGCCGGGCTTGCCGGTTGCACGGAGGCGAGTTCCACGCGCGATTTCTGTCCGGACAATGTCTGGACAGAGTCGGCGGGCCAGATATCCGTAACGGTGGTGCCGGGTAGTCCGGTCCGTAACGATTTCGGACCGGGATTTTTCGGCTTCAATCTGCCCTGGTTCCAGTTTCAGGATGGCTTGATGAGCGCGACAGACGGCGCCGTGCCGCACCGTGACCTGGCGGCTTACCTGAGTCGATTCAGCGGCGCCTACTATCGCTATCCCGGTGGCACTTTCGGCAACTACTTCGACTGGAAAAGCGCGGTTGGGCCGGTCGAGGCCAGAGTGCCCCAGAAAGCCACAGGCTGGAGCGAGCCGCGAGTCATTCGTTTCGGCATACCGGAATACATTTCTTTTCTGGAAAGCGTGCAAGGCCGCCCCTGGTATGTGGTCAATCTGTTTGGCCGGTTTCGGAATGAACTCGAGTTGTCAGTCCTGCAAGCCGAGTCACAGGGTTTGTTTGAACATATCCAGCAACTTGCCGTATCGCACCCCGCGCAATTCCGGGAAATTAAATACGAACTGGGCAATGAGCTGGATCGGGATGCATACGGCTGGAGCGCCGAAAAATATACCAAGCGCGCCACGGCTATTGGCAGGCAATTTGAATCGGGCGGCATGTCCAGCCCGCAAGTGGTTCCGCTGGAAGACTTCGATGCATTGCCCGGACGCAGCGCCAGCGAATACAACCGCGCGGTTGTCGGGCAATTGCCCGAAAGCATCAATGATTACGCGTTGCATCCCTACTATGCCGGTCGTCCCGGCGGGCCGCCGGTGGACAACAGGCTTAGGCATATATGCGCTGTACTGGAGGACATCCAGGCGGTGCGTCCGGGTTCCCAGCCGGGTATCTGGTTAACGGAGCATGCCCGCTGGCCGAAGGGCAAAGTCAACAGCGATGAATGGAAAGCCAACAAACCCCGTACCAACAACCTGGACGCGGCCCTGCATGTGGGCGATTTCCTGATCGGCGCGGCTCAAATCGCCCCGATAAAAAGCACATTCCTGCACGCGCTGCATGCCAACGATGCGCCCTGGGCGCTCTTCGTGCGCGACTACAAACAAGACAAACTCATTCCCACCGCGGTTTATCTCGGCCTGGTTTTATTCAGGGAAGGCATGGCCGAGCAGGTGCTGCCCAGCAAGATGCGCTCCACAAACACGGCCAAGATCGACGGTGGCCATGATGCCAGGGCGCTCGTCATGCAAACGCCCGACCAAGGGGCCTACAAAATATGGCTGGTCAATCATGCCGATCGGAAAAACGAGGTCACGGTCAAGATTCCAGCCCTGGTCTCGCGCACGCTGCAGGTTGAACACAAATATCTGGCGCATGCGGATGCCAGCGCGAACAACAGCACGGCGCAACCCGGCATGTTGGCCATTCAAACTTCCCGGCTTCAGGTGCAGGCCAATGCAGCCGGGGAAATCCGCTTGACTGTGCCCATGCACTCACTTTCCGCCATCACGCTCATCGCGGTATCCGGGCAAGCGTTGAAACGCTGACTGCCGACATGCCGGGCGAGGAGCGTTACAGCAAAAGCCACATAAAAAAAGGCTTGATGCATTTCCTGCTGGGAAAGGTACTGAGCTCGATCGGCGGTATCGTTTACCTGCTGCTGCTGGTGCGTGAACTGGAAGTCGCCGAGTTCGGCGCTTACTCGGTGCTGACCGCGTTTGTCGAATTGTTCACGGCGCTGACCGGCTTTGGCCTGACCCATATTCTCTTGCGCTACGCGCCGGAGCTGCATGTGCAAAAGCTGGATCAATCCCTGAAGAAGTTGCTCATGGCGACGATCGGATTGCGCGCGGTCACGCTTATAGCCAGCCTGGGAGTGGCCTACGCCTTTGGCCTGGCCATAGCCGGTTTCTTCGAGTTGGCGGGCTGGATATGGGCCTATGAGTGGTTTCTGGTGATCGTGTTTCTGCGCGCCACGCGCAACATGGTTTTCCAGGCTATGGAATCCCTGCTCCAGCAAAAATTGGCGCAGCGCGCTCTGGTGATCATCACCTACCTCAAGCTGGTTGTGCTGGCGGGGCTGCTGTTCAGCGGGCACGTCGGGCTGAAACTCGTGATCTTTCTCGAAATTGCATCGGAGATGATCGGGCTGGTGCTGATGGTCTACTGGCATATGAGCTGGTTGGCGAGAATATCCAGCGGCGTTGTCGAAACGGGCAGTTGGATAACCGACAACCTGAAGCGCATGGCGGGCTATGGCGCCATAGGCTATGTACAGCATCTGGCGATCATGCTTTACGGCAGTTCGCCCAATCGGCTGGTCGCCAGTCGCTACCTGCCGGTCACCGAAATGGCCACCTTCGGCTTTGCGCAAGCCCTGATCGATATGGTGAAACGCTACTTGCCGGCGCAGATGCTGGCTGGATTCGTCCGCCCGATTTTTATTTCCCGATACACTCAAAATGGCGATTTCGGCGCGCTGGTCAAACTCGCCAATCTGGTGCTTAAAACGAACTTCATCGTTCTTTCATTGATCGCCGTGCCAATGCTGGTCAGTGGCCCTGAATTATTTTCCATACTGACCAAGGGGAAATACTCGGATTTGGCGGCGGTTTTGTTCACTGGCATGCTCGGGGTCATGGCGCTGGAGAGCCAGCGCCATATTCTGGACTTGCTGCTTCAGACTGTGGAAAAAAACAGAATCCAGGTCGTAACAAACCTGATACTTTCTTCTTCAATAATGTTGTCTTTATTTTTGATCCCGAAGTTTGGCGCTGCTTCCATGTTGATTGCCAATGCATTGGGTCTTGTGGTGAGTAATATGATAATAATTCGGCATTTGGGTTCAAGTGGATTGTACTATTCGGTAATGAAGATTGAATTGGTTAAGATCTTTTTTGGCTTAATTATGGCGGTGTTGGCTGGTAATTTGTTGAATGCTTATGTCGTGGTGTGGTTTTCTGCAATGGTATCTTTTGTTCTGATGTTAGTTTTTATGGTGGTTGTAGGGTTGGTTAGTAAGGGTGAAATTAATATGCTGGGGGAGCTAAGAAGAAAATGATGGTGATGTGATGTTACTCGAGAAGAAGAAGGTTGCTATAGTTTGTTACACAGGTAATTCTGGGTTGACCGATTATTCTGTTTCGCTTGCTCGCGCGCTGTCAAAAGATTGCGAGGTGGTTTTGATTACTGGGCGAAATGCGACAAATTATTATCAGAAATTTCAGTTTGATATTATAAAATTCTTTGGGAGAAGCAGACGCTATCCGTTGGATGTGGTTAGGTTGTTTTTTTATTTGCTGAAAATAAAGCCTGATGTGGTGCTTTTTCAATCGTGGCTGAAATTCCCGGTTGCTGATGCGTCATTGGTCGCATTGCTGAGGTTTGTGGGTATTGATACTGCTGTGACCATTCATGATGTTTTGCCACATTACCCAAAAAGATGGAGTCGGTACGAGCTTTCTCTGTATTACAGGTTGTTCAATAAGGTCATAGTGAATTCCGAGGCGGCTAAAGTTCAGGTTGCGAATATGGGGGTTATAAATCCAATTTTGGTTGTCCCGCATGGCATATATGATCTATTTGATACTAAGGGGCTGGATAAGATTGGCGCTAGGGGTTTGGTTCCTGGCGTTGGTGTAAATGATTTTGTTGTTCTATTCTTTGGACGCATAACCCCTAGAAAGGGGATAAATCTATTTTTACGTCTAGCGGCTAGGTTTGTCGATCAAAAGGATTGCAAATTTATAGTCGCCGGGTTTAATGGAATGAAGGATGCTAGTTTTGATGATGTAGCGGAGTACGAGGCTCTCGTTAGAGGTGAAAATGTAATATTGAAGGATGGCAGAGTGCCGTTTCAAGACGTCCAAATTTATTTTTCGGCATCAGATGTTGTGGTTCTTCCATATGTCGAGGGAACCACAAGTGGCGTTATTAAGCTAGCGCTTGCTTTCAAAAGGCCGGTTGTTGCGACAAATGTTGGTGATATTTCGGAGACTTTAATATTTAAATTTGGTGAATTGGTTGAGGCTAATGCCGATGTTTGTGATGGTTTGTATGATGCTTTAGAGACGGTTCGTGGGGACTATGCAAGCTACCATGCGAATGCTTATGATGCTTGTGAGTATTTCAGTTGGGAACGTATCTCAATTAAATATCGAGAACATATTCTGTTGGGTTAAAGAAGTTGGTGTTAATGTTTTTTATTTTCGGCCAAAATTGCAATGCAATACTGCTGCTCAGTGCGGCGCTGGTGCTCAAATAATGGGGGGCGACATTGTCAAATATCAAAGCTTTGCAGGCTGATGTATATAGACAGTACGGCTGCTTTAGCTGGCGGTTGTTAGTTGTTGGATTCTTTGCCCGTAGAACTTTTAGGCCAATCGTTACAATGAGGTTGTGTCAAATTGCGGCATCTTCCCGCGTGTTAAAAATTATTTTTCTTTTTCCGCTAAGATTATTACATTATTTTTGTACGAGTAGTGCTGGTGTGGATTTTCCTTGGCGAACTAAAATCGGCAAGGGTCTGATGCTAACGCATGCTTGGGGGTTGGTGGTAAATCCTAATGCCAGAATTGGCAATAATGTGACCTTGTTTCATGGTGTAACAATCGGACGAAAAGATAGAATATCGGTTGATGGCGGGCGAAGTAGTGAATGCCCGGATATATGCGATGATGTCTGGATAGGGCCGCACGCAATCATAGTGGGTGGAATAACTCTTGGGCAGGGATGCAGGGTGGCTGGTGGGGCATATGTAACCAAGAGTGTGGCCCCGTATACAATAGTTTCCGGAAATCCTGCGGTAATAATCAAGGAGAATTGTCTGTCGGATGTTGTTTTTAGAGTCCCCTTATAGATTGCTGTTGTCGAGGTGGCGTTGTGAGTTGGATTTTATGACATGTTTTTTATGTCGTAATTAAGTTGATCTTGATGATATTTTGACACGGCGTCCATGGCAGCCTTCCATCTACCTAGCCATCGCATACGGTCTGGTGTGACTTCTACTTGGGTTTCCGGGCCTGGACCTGTGTTTTTGTTTGTTTTGCATGTGGCACAGGTTTTGCTGCTTTAGTGCGGTTCGTGCGCCCGCTGTTTTGTTACTAATTGAGTTGTTTTTAAGTAGATTGGTTGGAGAAACTATGACTAAGTCCATTCTCGTGAACGCTGTTGGGTTGCTCTGTGCATACCTTTTTTCAGGAGTTGCTCACGCGTCAGGCATTGAATTTGCCGACGTCACTCAAGGTTCGGGAATTTCGCATCGTGGCGAGACCTGGGGTGTCTCCTGGGGGGATTACAACGCGGATGGCCGGCCCGATGTCTGGGTTTCCAACCATCAGACCTATCCCGGCCTCTACCGGAATAACGGTGACGGCACTTTCACCGATGTGGCCAGGCAGTTATTAGGCGGTATCAACGATAAGGCGGATACGCACGGTGCCGCCTGGGGCGATTTCGATAATAGCGGCTATCAATCTTTAATCGAGGTTTCGGGTGCTGGTTCCGGTGGCGGGAGAGATTGCGCAAATCCGCTGCCAAACTGGTTTAACCATTTCTATATCTTTTCCGAGACGGGCGGCACGGATATCGCCGCCGAACGTGGTGTCCAATACGCTTGCGGTCGAGGACGGACGCCGCACTGGATTGAAGGAAACAAGGATGGGGCGCTTGATCTATTCATCGCGACCGAAACCACTGACGGTAGTTTCCCATCCACGCTTTTTACCCAGCTAAATAATTCATTTCAGGATGCGGGAGCGGATGCGGGTTTGTTGACGCATGGAGTCGGGCGTTCGAATTATTCCCAGTTGTCCGATTTGAATGGCGATGGCCGCCTGGATTTGATGGTTTCCGGTTTTTTTGCATTCCCGGGCACGGTATTGGATATAGGCACCTGGCCATACACCAAAATCACGCCCAGTCTGGCTATGAGCAGTGTTTCATTGGTACACGATTCCGCTTTGGCCGACTTTACCGGTGACTTGCGCCCCGACGCCTTTCTTGCGGTAAAGAAAGGCGATAACGAAACCGATGTGGTTTTGCTGAACAACAATACGGTTGCCGGTTATTTCCCGACCAAGGATCCGGAGATCGGCTTTGATTTCAGCGCCAGCGGCGATCTGACCTTCAAATTCACCCGGAATAGCGCGAAGATCAGTGTCAATGAAATATTCGTTGGCACGGATGGCCATCACCCGCTCACGATGCCATTTACGCTATCGCTTTCCGACCCGGCCAATTGGGTGACGAATGGGCAGTTGAACAATACCGCCAGCGGTTTTCTGGTCGGTTTCGATACGACTTCAGGCAAGTGGATGGTGCGGTCGCGTGGTTTGGCGATCGGTAAGGCCGAAAACCAGCTTTTGCCTAATGTGTTGATTGTTGAATCGCCCACGGCGCAGGTCACCGGTTTGCAGTCGATTGGTTTCCTGCCCTATGCGGCAACTTTGAAGAACCGTTTCTTTGTCAATCAGGGCGGCAAGCTGGTCGATAAATCCAGTGCATCCGGGTTTACCGTGCCGACCTCCTGCGCTTCGGTCGGGGCGGGGGACTTTGACAACGATATGGACCTGGACATCTATGTCGTCTGCCGCGGCCAGATTCTTAATTACCCGAACATTCTTTACGAGAACAACGGCACAGGCGTATTCAGCACAGTGCCTTTGGCCGGCGGCGCCGAGGGTAGTATGGAGGGACGTGGCGAGTCTGTTGCCGTGGCGGACTACGATGGCGACGGCCGGCTGGATTTGTTCGTGACCAATGGCATGTGGCCGCCGCCTTTCCTGAATGGCCCGGATCAGATATTCCGAAACACCACTCAGAATGGCAATCACTGGCTGGAAATCGATCTGATCGGCGTCAAATCTAACCGCGATGGCGTCGGCGCGAGCGTTTTTGTGACTGCGGGCGGTAAGACGCAATTGCGCGAAGCGGGCGGTGGCATGCACTTGTTCTCCCAGGATCATCAGCGCTTGCACTTCGGTTTGGCTGCTAACCAGCGCGTCGAGAAGATCAAGGTGGTCTGGCCCAGTGGCGTCGTTCAGGAAGTGAGCGATATGCCGGCGGATGTGATTCTCCAGGTACAGGAGTCCGTGGGTTCATATGTGAAGGGCAAGCCGAGTTATGTGCCAGGCGCCAAGGAAGGTGTGTTTGTCTGGGCGGACAGTTTCGATGGGCCGATGCATGTCCGTGTGAGTGGCAGCGGCAATGCGACCAATTTCAACGTGAAGCTGCTTTCCGATAAGCCACTGGTATCGAACACGCCGATCAAGCTGGATGGCGACGATGTGTACGCTGTCAGTGAGTTTGGGCTGAAGTTGAGCGCGGTCATCGCTAACGGGGAGGATGGCTTCGATTTCAGTCCCGCTCCCAATGCTCGGGTTTTGCTGGCTGCGGATCGTTCCGGAATTCCCAACCCACGCATCATGCATTTCGGTGGCGCAAGCGGTTTGATCAGCCCGGTTGGCTGGATTACCGATCTGGCTTTGCTTCAGGCGCCTATGCCTGGCGTGCTAACAGGTAAGGGCCTGGGCTTGTATGTTGGAGAGGGCGTTGGCGGTGGCTTGGAAGCGCACATCAACGGAGCCGGTTCCTGGCATTTTGGGAATTTAAGTGTCCTTACATCCAGCGTCATGCCTGCGGCAACACCGGTCAATACCGAGGCGGGCGATAGCTTTAAGTTGTTCGATAACGGCTTCTCGCTAGTCGGGCAGGTCACTTCGGATCTCGATGGTGTGGCGTTCTTGCCTGCCCCGGATTCAATGGTGGGTATCGCGTACAACCAGGATAAGCTCTTCCAGGAGCGTGCCCTGAAAACCGGAAATACAATTGGTCAGGCCAATGCCTATTGGCTTCCCACGCCTAACCCCTATGGTCCGCTGTATTTCAATCCGGCTGTCGATGCCGGTGTGATGCTGTGGAAAGACAAGGGCGGGGCATGGCATCTACGTCTTAGCGCGGGTGGAACGGCTTTGAATGTGGCCGGTAAGGTCGTGTCCGATGCCGGTTTTTCCAGCGTGACTGCGGATGGGGTCGAGGCAAACGATGTTCTGAATACGAGCAATCCCAATGAAATCGTATTCGGCTTGAACGTGATGAATAGCGGTACGGACGGTTTTGATTTCCGGATACCCTCGGGCGCCAATGTCACTTTGCAGCTCGATCCCATGCCGGTTGGCGACGTCAAGTCGTTGGTCAAGGTGGGTTCGATGAAATGGTCGGTGTATGCATTGCCTTTGAAATTGAGCGGTTGGAATTGATGCCGTAAAGTAGTGCTGGTCATGTAATCTGTTTTTCAATTTAATGGTTGGCGGGTATGCCGGAAATGGATGCGTCCATTTCCGGCTTTTTGTTGTGTAGTGTTGCTTGCTTAAAATGAAGAAGAACAAACCGAAACTCTATTTCGCCAGTTCGGATACGTGCTCAAGCCCCGTCAACTTGGCGCTCCGCTGCAATGATCAACAACCCGGGTTATTCGCCGGTTGTTATCTGATCTATTCATGGGCTGTGATCGAAACGGGTCCGGGCAGATATGACTGGTCAAATGTGCTTGCCGAGTTGGATTTGTGCGAATCTTTTGGCATGAAGGCATTTCTGACGCTTCGTGACAAGCGATGGGTGTGGTTCTTGAAAGACCGGCAAACGCATGCCGTGCCAAGGGATCTATTGCCGCTGGGTCAATTTGAAAAGCAGCAACAATTTACCGGTACTCCCTCGCATTTGGTCAGGGTGGCTAAACGCTGGGATGCTAATGTACAGGCCCGTTTCCTCCTGTTTCTGGCCGAAGCCGGTAAGGCGCTGTCCGGTCATCCCGCACTTGCCGCATTTGAAATAACCGAGACTTCGCTGGGGCATCAGCACGCGAGAGATTTGGAGGTTTTCGGATATCCCGGGGCAAGGGAATATAGTGAAATAATGAAGAGGTATATGCATGCAGCCAGGCTTGCATTCCCAAGGCAAGATGTGTTCCTGGCGCTCAACTGGATACCCGGCGCCAGGTCGGATGCGTTGTCTGAGCATATTATGTTATTCGAATATGCAAAAAAAATCGGTGTCGGGATAAGTGTTACCGATATCGCGCCGCAGAATTTTCCTGATTACGTGGATGCGGTATATAAAAAATTCGCGGCATACACGGGAAAAATTCCGCTGGCTGGAAAAATGGAGCGGAGTTCATATCGATTATGGGAGCCCGGTCGTGGCCATGTGGGGGTGGATTGGGTGTTCGGGTATGTGGAAAATACGCTTATGCTCGATTATCTGGTCCTCCAGGATGACCCAATGGATGCGGTGACAAAGATTGGTTTTTATGAGTCGGTAATGCCTTATCTGAAACGCTGGATGGCGAAATAATTCGATGGCTTTTATGGCGCATATGTGTATTTCACTCTGAGTTGCACATCTTCTTTATTTGTTATTTGTTAAACAGTGTCGATGAATATGAATCCTGAGTTGTTGTTTGTAACTGGAGCGTCCAGAAGTGGGACAACAATGCTTAACCGCGTTCTGGGGGCGCATGGCGATATTCTTGGGATGAATGAGCTGCATTATTTTGGCGACATCTGGAGCCCCGCCGATAATGCGCCTCTTGATCGTGCCGAGGCTGTCAGGCTGGCTAGCTGGTTGCTCGCGCGCCAGGCAAACGGTATCTGGGGCGACGGTCCTGGCCCAACTGAAATTCATGATGCCGAGGCTTTGATAAAGCCATTGCCAGACGGTTTGACGGGTATGGATGTTTATTCACATGTTGTCGGCGGACTTGCTTCGTTGGCGGGCAAACGTATTGCGTGTGAACAGACGCCGAGAAATATTTTTTATGCGGCCCGTATTCTGGACATGGATGAAAGCGCAAAAGTCATCCAGTTGATTCGCGATCCGCGCGCCGTAATCGCTTCGCAGAAAAACCGCTGGAAGAGAAAGAAACTGGGGGGAAGCAGCACGCCATGGAGTGAAGTGTTGCGGGTATGGATGAATTACCACCCCTATACGATGGCGAAGCTGTGGGTGAAAGCGGCTGATGCAGGTGAAGTCTTGAAGGGGCATCCTCGCTTCAAGCAGATTCGTTTTGAAGACTTGGTCAGTAACCCTCAAACGGTCATTGCCGATCTCTGCCGTTTCATTGGGGTCGACTTTCAGGACGGGATGCTGAATGTTCCCATCGTCGGGTCTTCGCAACGCCGGGATCAGGGTAAGACAGGTTTTTCAGTGGAGTCTGTGGATAGTTGGCGGAAATCGCTCGATCCCGCTGAATTGTGGATGATCGAGAATACGGCCGGGACTCCGATGAAACGTTATAACTACGAGCCGACTGGAGTCTCGCCTGGTCTGGGTGTTTTTTCCGTTTTCGCTCGTTATCCCCTGCATTTGATCGGGGTGGTCATTTCAAATCCGAGACGTGCCTGGATACAAGTTCGCGCATTGCTTGGCACTAATCGTTGAGATTCAATAGCCCGATGCCGAATTTGTTATCGCTCAATACCTACAATTACCGACGCGGCGGTTCCGACGTGGTGTTTCTTGAACACGATGCCATGTTCCGGGCGCAGGGCTGGGATACGGCGGTGATGACCATGCATCACCCGAAGAACGAGCCTTCTCCGTGGAGCCGGTTCTTTGCCGATGAGATCGAGTTTGGCCACGAATACGGCGTGATGGACAAGCTGTCGATGGCCGGCAAGGTGATTTATTCCGGCGAGGCCAAGCGAAAAATCTCCGCTTTGCTCGATGCGTTTCCGGCCGATGTGGCGCATGCCCATTGTATTTATCACCACCTGTCGCCTTCCGTGCTGGTGGAGTTGAAACAGCGCGGGATTCCTACGGTGATGACCGCGCATGACCTGAAGTTGGCGTGCCCGGCCTACAAGATGCTGAACCGTGGCGGTGTGTGCGAGAAATGCCGTTCGGGCAATCTGCTGCATCTGGTCACAAACCGTTGTATTCGGGATTCGCTGCCGGTCAGCGCGTTGATCATGCTGGAATCCGCCGTACACAAATCTCTGGGACTCTATCGGCGCAATCTGGACAAGGTGGTGGCGCCCAGCCAGTTTTATGTGCGGAAGCTCATGGAGTGGGGGTGGCCGGAACGGCAACTGGCCTATATCCCCAATTATGTCGTTGCAGATGCCTACGTTCCTCAGTACGAACCTGGGGATTATTTTTTCTATTTTGGCCGCTTGGCCTTGGAGAAGGGCGTGGCTACGCTGATCCGTGCCGCCGCGCAGGCGGGGGTGAAACTGCGTATTGCCGGCACCGGGCCGGAGGGCGAGATGTTGAAGGCATTGGCGGCAGAAGTGGGTGGGGACATTGAATTCCTGGGCTTTGTAAGCGGTGAGCCGCTTTGGAAGCTGGTTCGCGAAGCACGCGCGATGGTGTTGCCCTCCGAGTGGTACGAGAACGCCCCCATGAGCGCGCTTGAGGCTTACGCCAGCGGCAAGCCAGTCATCGGTGCACGTATCGGCGGCATTCCCGAGATGGTGCGGGAAGGGGAGATTGGGGCTTTGTTCGAGAGCGGCAATGTGGAGGAGTTGACTGGTTTGCTGGCGCGCTTTGCCGCCATGCCCGACGAACAGATTTCCACCATGGGCCAAGCTGCGCGGGCTTATGTGGCGGCTACCTTTACGGCGGAACGTTATTTGCGGGAGATGTTGTCGTTGTATGCGGACTTGGGGGTGCCGATGGATGCGCCTGTTCGGGCAAGGGAGGTTGTCTGATGGTTGCTCAGATCGATAAGGAATATCTGAGTTACGGTTTGGCCCGTAGCGCCCGCCGCATTGCCAGTTATGGGCTTTACGAGGGGCGTCCATTGACGACCAAGGGGCGCTTTATTAACCCGATGGTGTTTGCCTGGTTGAATACCCTGGCGGCGGCGCCGGGGGCGCCGAAGGTGGATCGGCCCATCTTCATCACGGGGCTGGGGCGTTCCGGTACCACGATCCTGGGTATCTTGCTGTCGTTGCATGGGGAGGTGGGCTATCTCAACGAGCCCAAGGCGCTCTGGCATGTGATCGACCCGCGCCAGGATATCAACGGCAATTATTCACCCTGTGGGGCGCATTTCAGGTTGGGCGCGGGCGACGTGACACCGGAAATCATCACTCGGGCGCATCGTCTGTTTGCCCGCTATTTGGGTTTCACAGCGGCTAACCGCGTGGTGGATAAATATCCGGAGCTGATTTTTCGTGTGGATTACGTGCGGGCGATATTCCCGGACGCGAAATTCATCTTCATTACGCGCAGCGGTGCGGATGCGGTGCCTTCGGTAGTGCAATGGTCGCAACGTTTGGGCGTCAAGTCGGGCGAGGATGTCGACGATTGGTGGGGCCGCAACGATATCAAGTGGCATTACCTGCGCGAGCAACTGTTATTGGGCAATCCGGAATACGCGTCTGTTTGGTCTTTGGCGACGGGCGATCTGGATCATATGAACCGGGCGGCGCTGGAGTGGGTTGTGACCATGCGCGAGGGTTTGGAGCAGGAACGGCGTCATCCCGATGCGGTGGTACGGGTGGCTTATGAGGCGTTGCTGGCCGACCCGGTGGGCGAGTTGCTGCGTTTGCAGCAACAGTGCGGGTTGTCGCCAGACCCGGCAGTGACGGACTACGCGAAAAAGCGGCTTTATGACAATCCGGCCAAAGGTTGGCCGGTGTTGTTGCCCGCGGTGGATGCGTTGTTCCGGGAGACGATGTTGATGCTGGGTTATGAGGCCGGTGGGGATGTTTCGTGATTAATAAATGCATTCGGATTTCGGGCACGCGCGGCGTGAGTCTAGAGTCCATCACCATGCGCTGGGCTATGCTTGTCTCAATTCCGTTTCTTCATGAGGTTTTCGCCAATGCGAACATCACAGATATTTGAGTTCCATCGTTCTGCGGTGCGGGAGATCGCTTTGCGGCATCATGTGCGTGATGTTCGCGTGTTTGGGTCGGTTTTGCATGGCGATGACGAGACGGGTAGCGATCTGGACATTTTGGTGGAGCCGACCGGTGAAACTACGCTGTTCGATCTTGCCCGGATTCAGGGTGAGATTGAGGCTTTGCTTGGGGTGTCGGTCGATGTGTTGACCCCCAATTCCTTGCCTGAGAAGTTCCGGGATCTGGTTTTGCTGGAGGCGCAGCGGGTATGAGCCGTAAGGCGGAACTCAGGGTTGTCGATGACCTTGGGCATATGCTGGATGTAATCGGTCAGATTGAGCGGTACGTCGATGCGGATGGTTGCTGGCTGGGCAATCATTTGGTGCCACTCTGATGCGTATTTACTTGGATCTTTGTTGTTTTAACCGGCCCTACGATGACCAGACGCAAACTCGAATCCGTCTGGAAACCGAAGCGAAGATCGTATTGCAGCAAAAGGTTCGTGCTGGTGAATGTGATTTGGTTTGGTCTTCTGTGCTGGATTTCGAGAATGCCAAGAGCCCCTTTGCCGAGCATAGAGAGGCCATTAGTGCGTGGCGCAAACTTGCGGCGCATTTCATTCTGATGGATGACGATGTTCTTGGGCTTGCTCATGGACTCTTGGCTGGTGGTATAGGCGAATATGATGCCTTGCATGTGGCTTCGGCTATCAAAGCAGGGGCGGTTGTTTTCGTGACAACGGATGACCGCTTGCTCAGCAAGTTGCGTGGCAGACATGAGATACGCGCCATGCCACCTGGTGATGCCCTGGCGTTTTTGGAGAAATGGTATGAGAACTGATGCGGAAATACGCTTGGCGGGGATGAGCGCGCTAATTGATGTGCTGGGCTTGGTTGAGGCAGAACGCTTTATCGCGGCGGTTTCCCGTGATCGCTTCGATTACACCGAATGGCGGCGTCAGGGCTTGCCCCGTATGGGGCTGGATGAACTGGCAAAGTCGGCGAATGTTCTGTCTAAACAACTCGATCAGGCTGGTTGAGCTTGAGCGTTATTCGTGACTCTATAGTCGTGCGAAATTGTGGTGAGGCATGCGCATGAAAACTGTAAATCTGGATTCAGACACTGAACGTGCGACGAAGCTGTTCATGCAACGTATCGCGGGGCAATACGACACGCCTGGGGCGATCTTGTTTGGTGGCCGCGCGCGGCAAACGCATCGCGCTGACAGCGATGCGGATGTGGCTGTGCTGTTGCGTGGGGCTCATCAGCGTTTTTTGCCGACGAAGCTGGCAATGGCGAATTTTGCGTTCGATGTGCTGCTGGAAAGCGGCATCAATATCTCGCCTCTGCCTGTGTGGCTTGATGAGTGGGAGCTTCCAGAAACCTACTCGAACCCCGATCTTTTGAAGAACATCGCGAACGAGGGTGTTCTGCTGTGAGCGGGGTGCCAACTCCGGTCGAATTGATGTCAATGGCAGCCCGCGCTTGCGCTTCTGCGCGTGTTCTTTTCGATCTGAGCGATGTGGACGGCGCCTGCAATCGCGCTTACTACGCGATGTTCGATGCCGCCCGCGCTGCGCTGCTGGTGTCGGGGGCGCCAGTGGTTATTTCTGCACCCCGCTAAGTTATGAAAAATTCGATTCGTATCCTCGGCACGCGCGGCGTGCCTGCTGCCCACGGCGGTTTTGAAACCTTTGCCGAACATCTGGCGCCTTATCTGGTTGAACGCGGTTGGCAGGTGACTGTGTATTGCCAGGAAGATGGCGCCGGGCCGGTGTTTGAGGACTCTTGGTGCGGGGTGCGCCGGGTGCGCATGCCGGTTGCTACTTCCGGCGCTGCGGGCACGATTGTGTTTGATTGGAAATCCACTGTGCATGCGGCGGGTGAGCCGGGTCTGCTGTTGACGCTGGGTTACAACACGGCGATGTTCTGCGCGCTGTATCGGCTCAATGGTTTGAAGAACGTCATCAATATGGATGGCGTGGAGTGGCGCAGGCAGAAGTGGGGCGGCGTGGCGAAGTTGTGGTTCTGGTTGAACGATTGGGCGGGCTGCTGGCTGGGCAATCATCTGGTGGCGGATCATCCGGAGATCAAAAAGCATCTGGCTACGCGGGTGTCGGCGGACAAGATCACGATGATTCCGTATGGCTCGGATCGGGTCGATGCGGCAGATGCGGGGTTGATTGCGCCTTATGGACTGACGCCGGGCGGTTATGCGATTTTGATCGCACGCGCGGAGCCGGAGAATTCGATTCTGGAAGTAGTGCGGGCCTGGAGTCGCAAGCCGCGTGGCTGCAAGCTGGTGGTGCTGGGCAAGTATGAGGCGGGGCATGTGTATCAGCGCGCGGTGCAGGAGGCGGCTTCGGCTGAGGTGATTTTCCCCGGTGCGGTTTATGAGAAGCCGGTGGTGCAGGCGCTACGGTTTCATGCGCGGTTTTATGTGCATGGGCATCAGGTGGGCGGCACGAATCCGTCGCTGGTTGAGGCTCTGGGCGCGGGTAATGCGGTGCTGGCGCATGACAATTGCTATAACCGCTGGGTGGCGGGCGATGCCGGGGTGTACTTCCGAGATGAGGCGGGCTGTGCGCTTGAGATAGAGAGGTTATTGATGGGTAGCGATCATTTGGCTGTTCTGCAAAATGCTGCCAGAGACCGCCATGCGCGGATGTTCACCTGGGAAAAGGTGTTGGGCGAGTACGAGAATCTTTTGCTTTCTTGGCTGTCATAAGCCCGTAGTTTGAAATTTCTTATTCAGGTTTCCTGAACGAGTGCTTGGCGTGTTTTATATATCCATGGCATTCCATGTGGTTTTTCAATCTGTGTGTTCAATGCTTGAGGTGTGACGTTGCATTACGAGTTTTTCTCGTTAGTGCCAATGCCCTGAAACACCAAAGCTTGATGCCATCTAACAGTAATCTACTGGTCACATAATTCAAAAAACGATACGGCTGAAAGTGTCGTGCCAGTCCTATGTTTTCAAGCGTGGAGGCCAAAGGTGCGTTTTCCAGTTCGGTCTGCAGAAATACGCCTGATTCGTGTATTTGATTTGCTCCAAAGATGTCTGCTACCGCGCTGCCAATTCGCGATGCTGCCTATTTCCAGGGTCATGCAAGCGATTTCGTGCGCCTTGTTTATGTTGTTCTGTGTTTTTTCAGGCGCTCAAGCGGCTACAGGGCCGTTGACGGTTCAGGTTGTGGATCACGTCAGCAACCAGGTGCGGGCTGGGCTGGAAGTGGAAGCGCTGGAGCGGTTGTCGGACGGGAGTCAGGTATGGCGAGCGAAGCGGGTAACGGACGGGCAGGGCCAAGCGCAATTCGATCTGGATGGGCTGGGTAGCGGGCGGAATTACGTGGTGAGGGCGAAGCCGTACCAGCACGTGGTTTACAGCGAGACGATCAGCCAGACGGGTTGGCGCCAGTTCCGGGTGGGGAAATTCCAGCTACAGGTCATGGACGGGCGCAGTGGCGCGCCGTTGCCCGGCCAAGCGTTGACCCTCAAGCGTCGGCAAGCGGACGGCGGTTACCTATGGGCGATGAATGCACAAACGGATGCGGCAGGCTGGATCAGGGTAGACCCGATGGTGGGTGGCGTGGACGCCTACGCGGTGGAAGCGCGGAGCCCCACGGATGGCGAAGTGAAGGCCAGCGAAGCGTTATGGGGCCAGGGCCCGCATCGATTTGTGCTGGGCAACGAAGCCTTGGTCGCGCGGGTGCGAGACGGGGTAAGCGGTATAGGTCTCGGGGATGTATGGGTAGAAGCGCTGGAGCGGCTTGGAAATGGGAGCCTAGTCTCGCGCCTGATGCGCAAGACGGACGCCGAAGGGGCGGCGCGGTTTGACCTCGACGGCGTGGGCCAAGGCCGACGCTATGTACTGAGAACACAGCCCTATTCCTATCTGGATCGAGTGGAAAGCGTCGATTTGACGCAAGCGGGAGAACACCTGTTGCGGCTGGGCAAACTGCAAATCCAGATGCTGGATAGCCGCAACGACCAGGCCTATAGATGGCGGGACGTTTTGTTGTTGGAAGTTCAGGCGGACGGGACGCACAAGAGCGCGGGGACGTACAAGACGGACGGTTCGGGCTGGATCAAGCTGGACCCAGCCCAATTGGGCACACGGCCCTATCAGGTAAGGGCGGCAAGTTTGCTGGACGGAAGTTTGAAGGACAGCGCCGCCTACAACACGGAAGGAAGCTACCGTTTCAGCGTGGGGAGCGCGGGTCTGACGGTTCAGGTTGTGGATCACGTCAGCAACCAGGCGCGGGCTGGGTTGGAAGTGGATGCGCTGGAGCGGCTGTTGGATGGAAGTCAGGTATGGCGAGCGAAGCGGGTAACGGACGGGCAGGGCCAAGCGCAATTCGACCTGGACGGGCTGGGAAGCGGACGGACATACGTGGTGAGGGCGAAGCCGTATCAACATGTGGTTTACAGCGAGCCAATAAGCCAGTTGGGTTGGCGCCAGTTCCGGGTGGGGACATCGCAGATCACTTTGAACGAGTCATTAAGCAATTCCAATTTGGCTGGCCGAGAAGTCATTGCTTTTGAAAAACTTCCTACCGGTGCTCTGCGCTGGCAAAGCCAAGCGTTCACCGATGCCCAGGGCCAGATCAAATTCGATCTGCCGGGTTTGGGCAAGGGGGCCGTCTATCTGTTCCGCGCGGTCAACCCCTTCGGCGACGGTAAGGATTACTACAGCGATTTGCTGACCTGGTGGGGGGCTTATACCTTTGCGCTTAATCAGGCGGATATCAACGCGCCTGATCGGGTGCCGCCTCAGGTGAGTCTGGCGTTCCCGGAACAGGCGGCTTCGGTGTCGCGAGGTGGGTTCAGGTTGTATGGTTCGGCCTCCGACGATGTGTCGATCAAGGCGGTGCGAGCGTTTCTGACTTTGCCTTCCGGTGCGGTGTTGGAGCGAGTGGCCAGCTATCGGGCCGATACCGGCTCCTGGTATGTGGATACCGGTTCTTTGGGAGCGGAAGGGCCAGGTACGTTGGGTGTGCGGGTGGTGGCGGTGGATAGTGGCTTGAACGAGAGCGTGGCGGCGGTGGATTTGAGTTTGTTGGATGACCGGATTGCGCCGAATCTGGAGATTCTTTCTCACGCCGCGGGTGCGGCGACGCCTATGGGCGGTTTCGTGGTGACCGGACGGGTCACCGATAACACGTTGTCACCAAGGTTGACGGTTCAGGTTTCGGGCGGCGGGTTGACGGCTGCGGAGGTGCGGGATGTGGAAGTTGCGCCGACTTCTGGCAATTGGGCGGTGCGGGTGGCGCCTGAATCCGGCTTTTCCACTGCGCCGATTACCTTGACTCTGACTGCGCACGATGGGGTGGGGAATACGACCGCGAAGTCGCTGGTGTTGAATCCGAGCGATGCTTTCGGCCAGGCCTGGCATGTGTTGCGGCGCACGGCTTTTGGCGCTACGCCGGGGCAGGTGGCGGCGGTGGCGGGTGAGGGCGCGGTGAGTTATTTGACGCGGCAATTGCATCCGGACAGCGAGGACGATAGCGATTTTGCCCAGCGCCAATTGGGCTGGCCGGATTTGGGCGGCTATCTGGCGACGGACTATCTGCGCCACGCGGTGTACAGCCGCCGGCAGTTGCTGGAAGTCATGACGTGGTTCTGGGATAACCATGTCAATACCGACTATTGGAGGCATATCAAGGCGGATTACGAACGCTACGAAATGGCGGGTTTCCGCGCCCATGCTTTGGGTCGCTTCCGAGACTTGCTGGAGGTGAGCTCGAAGAGTCCGGCCATGCTGTATACCTTGGATGGGGTGACCAACATGATGGGGCGGCCTAACGAGAATTACGCGCGTGAGTTGCTGGAGTTGCACACTCTGGGCATCAACGGTGGCTACAGTCAGCAGGATGTGGTGGAAGTGGCCCGGGCTTTTACCGGCTGGACGGTGGTGGATGGCCAGTTTTCGTTTAACGCCAGCCTGCACGATAACGGGGTGAAGGTGGTGCTGGGGACGACCCTGCCCGCGAATGCCGGCCAGGCGGATGGGGAGGCGGTGCTGGATTTGCTGGCCCGGCATCCTTCCACAGCCAATTTCGTGTGCGGGAAGCTGGTGACTCTGTTGGTCAGCGATGTGCCGGTGAATAGTTTGATCGAGCAATGCGCCGGGGTGTTCGTGAACACGGTGGATGCGCCGGATCAGTTGGCTCAGGTGTTGCGGGCGATCTTGTCGTCACCAGAATTTCTGGGCTCCGCCTATCGTGGCGCCAAACTTAAAACCCCACTGGAACTGACCGTCGGGTTGGCGCGTAATCTGGGCGGCGATCTGGGGCTGAGCAGCGGCGGTGATGATCTGGTTGTTGAATTGCAGCGCATGAACATGAGTCTGTTTGTGAACCCGTCCCCTACCGGTTATGCCGAGACGGGGAAAAACTGGGTTTCCACCGGCATGTTGCTGAACCGGATTCGTTTTTTGGATCGGGCTCTGAGCGCTACACCGTCTGCGGGCGCCACGCAGTTCAACCTGGCGGGTCTGATGCAAGCCGATGGGCTGGAAACCGCCGAGGGTGTTGTCGGCCGTATGCTGGATCTGACGTTGGGGCCGATCTGGACGCGCCGACATTGGGATCTGGGTATGGCGCTGCTGACGGAGGAAGGGAGCCGTCCTTACTTCGCTTGGGCGCCGGATGCCGAGCAGCGCCTGCGCAGCCTGGGCAAAGCACTGGCGGTGCTGCCGGAATATCAGTATCAATAAATGACCAGGTGACCGGCATGATGCGTAGAACCTTTCTCAAGCGGATGCTGGGCAGCGGCTTGCTGCTTGGCGCCGGTTTCGGACTGCCAGGTGTCGCCCGGGCCGCGGGCAGCGGCAAGGTGCTGGTGGTGGTTTTTCTGCGCGGCGGTTGGGATGGCCTGAATGTGGCGGTGCCTTACGGCGAGGATGCCTACCACAGCCTCCGGCCGACAATCGGCATTGCCGCGCCTTCTCCCGGCAATGCCGATTCAGCGCTCGATCTGGATGGTTTTTTTGGTTTCCCCCCGGCCATGGCGCCGATCCATGCTTTGTATCGGGAGGGCAAGGTGGCGGTGCTGCCGGCGGTGCATTATCCGAGCGCCAGCCGTTCGCATTTCGAAGGCCAGGACATTATTGAGGATGCGCTGACGACGCTGGCTGACAGTGGCTGGCTGGCCCGATATCTTGCGGCCACTTCAGCCAACGGCGCGGGCCAGCGCGCGCTCAGTCTGACGCCGGGCGTTCCGCGCAGCTTGCGCGGAACGTTGCCTGTGGCTGCCTATCCCGATCTGGGCGGGCTGGTGCTGGCGTCTACGCGGACAGAGCGGGATAGGTTGGGCGCGGTAATCGCGGCCGAGTATGCGCGGGCGCCCGTTGCCGGCAATTCGAGCGCGGCATTACTGCATAACTCGGGAACCCAGTTGCTACTGGAAATGGATGAACTGCTGGCGATCAACAGCCTGCCGGTGGAGGGTGGCGCGGTTTATCCCGCCACGGCTTTCGGCCGCCAGATGCGCCAGGCGGCGGCTTTGGTGAAGGGCAAGCCGGGCCTGGAACTGATCACCCTTAACCTGGATGGATGGGATACCCATCGGGGCCAGGGCGGCGGCCAGCCGACGGGGCAGATGGCGCTGTTGCTCAAGCAGTTTTCTGACTCGGTCGCGGCGTTTTTCCAGGATTTGGCAGCAGTGGGGACACAAGTCACTTTGCTGGCTAGCAGCGAGTTTGGTCGCACTGCGGCGGAAAATGGCAGCGCTGGCACGGATCACGGCAACGCTACAACCTGGCTCGCCATCGGTGGCGGGGTGCGCGGCGGCATCTACACCGGCAGCGGCTGGCCGGGATTGGGGCCGAGCCAATTGCAAGCGGGCCGATACCTGGCGCACAGCCTCGACTTCCGTGCCGTGTACGGCGAATGCTTGAGCAAGGTGCTGGGCGTAAGCAACCCGGGCTTGGTGATACCAGGTTATGACCAAGCAAGCGTGGGCTTTTTGGTTTGAGGCGGTACGCTAGGGCGGTCATCCCCATGTCGTGTGGCAGAACCATGAATAGCCCTTCGGCCCTTCGACAAGCTCAAGAGGCTCAGGACGAATGGTTTTTGGGCTAATGGACCGGCATTCCCATGCCGACCTACGCTTTATGGCTGGGGTGTCGGCTTTGGGTGGGTCGGCAAGGGATTGCCGATATTTCCGTAATGTCTATGAGGAGCCGGTGTGCGGCAGGCTGTGATTTCTGTTTCCTTGCCCTATCGATTTGCCTTGTTGCTGGCCTTGGCGTTGCTGTCTCTGTTTATCTGGGGCGGTAATCAGCCTGAGGCGGCGGGGCTGATTCCGTCGCCGTGGGATAAGTTGGTGCATCTGGCCTGGTTTGCGGTGCTGGCGGGGTTGTTGCATTGGGGTCTGGGTTTGCGGCGTGGGGTTTGGGTGGCGGTGTTCTGCGTGGGCGTCGGACTGTGGGATGAATGGCGCCAGTTGTCACTGCCGGGCCGTTCGGCGGGGTTCGATGATTTGTTGTTCGATGCGATCGGCATTGGCGTCGGGTTGATGTTGGCGGCGCTGGCTTGCCGTGTTCCGGGTTGGCATGTCCGCCGTGGGCAGTCTGTTTGAACGGGCCGAGCGTTCACCGCCGAACTTGATTCGAGCCGTTCGCGCAAGTTTCCCACTCGCTCCAGATGGGTATTGACGGTTGTTTTTCTGTTTAATACATTGGCATCCGGAATGCTTTTGCGACACAGCGTAATGGTGTTTCGTGTTGAATCCTGCTCAGTTGTCGAATGCCATCTGCGGCTGAGTCGGAATAATTGGCCGCACTAAGCGGTCGATACCTCCTCCTCTCTTGCCCCGACTTCGCGTCGGGTTTTTTTTTGCTTTTTATTGCCCGAGGGAGTCGGGAGAATGCGGCCATGCCCAGTTCCCTGATTGCCGCCGCGCAAGCCTTTCTCCAGCATGAATCCGAGCGCGCGCCGGATTTTTCCGCTTGTCTGATTCTGGTTCCGCATCATTACGCTGCTCAGGCTTTTCGGAAGGCGCTGAGCGAATCGCTGCCGGGTTGCTATCTGCTGCCGCCGCGTTTGCTGACTTTGCCGGAGCTGGCGGCCAGCGCGGCGCTGGGCGATGGCTTGGAATACAGCGTCGAGGCGGACAGTCTGCGTCTGGCGCAATTGCATGATTTTCTGGCCGGTAGCGGGCGTCTGCCGCGTCATGTCGAATGGCAGGCGGCGCAGGAGTTGTTGGCGCTGGTCAACGATCTCGATGCGTATTGGCCGCCCGATGTATCCGCCAACGCGGGCCTGCCGGATGCGGTGTTGGCTGAGGCGGCGCGCGCGGAAAACCGCTATCTCGCGCTCGAAGCCAGCCTAGCCGATGCGGTCTGGCGCGCGCTGGCGCAAAGCGGGCAGCCGGGTCGCATGCGTCTGCATGGCGTGCGTCTGGCCTGGCTCGCCGAGCGCGCCGAGCGGCCGCTGTATTGCATCGGCTTGGCTGGCCTGAACGGCGTCGAGCGCGCGTTTCTGCATGCCTGGCAATTGCGCGCGCCGGTCGTCGTCTTGCCCGCCGCGCCGGAAAACACCGCGCGCCTGGCCTTGTTGCAGGCGGTTTGGGCGGATGCGGAATCGACGCTGGCCGCGCGCGGTGCGGCGTTCGGGCGTGCTCAAGCCGAGTCGCCGCTGGGCCGGGATATAGCCCTGATCGCCGCGCCGGGGCTGGAAGCCGCCGCGCTCGCGGCCGAGCGGACATTGACGCAATGGTTGGCGGAGGGCTTGCGCGAGGTCGCCTTGATTGCGCCGGATCGCCTGATGGCGCGGCGTTTGCGCGCCTTGCTGGAACGGCGCGGCATTCTGGTGCAGGACGAAACCGGTTGGGCGTTTTCGACCGCCGCGGTCAGCCATGTGGTGGAACGCTGGTTGCGCCTGGTCGGCGATGCCTTCAGCTATGTCGACCTGCTCGATCTGCTGAAGTCGCCCTTTGTTTTTGCCGATGTCGCGCCGCAACGCCTGCAAGCCGCGCATGAGCTGGACGAGGCGATTCGGCGTCACGGCGCGCCGGATGGCCTGGCCGGCCATATCGCCTTGGCCAAACGGGAAGGCCTGCGCGACAGTCTGGCGTTGTTGTCGCGTATCGAGCGGGCGCGCGCGGTTTGGTCGGCCAAACGCGCGCCGTTGGCCGAATGGATGCGTCGCCTGCTGGAATCGCTGGCCCAGATCGGCGCCGAAGCGCCTTTGCGCGCCGACCCGGTCGGCGCGCAACTGATGACCTTGTTGGAAACATTGGCGCGCGACAGCGCCCGCCACGGCGCGCGCTATGCGCTGGCGGACTGGCGGCGCTGGCTGTTTCTGCATCTGGAGCAGGCCACTTTTCGCGTTGCCACGGTGTCCAGCCCTATCCGCCTGACCCACCTGGCCGCCGCCCATACGCGCGATCTCGACGCGGCCATCGTGCTGGGCGTGGGTGCGGCGCATTTGCCCGGCAAACCGGCGGCGGCCATCTTCAACGATGCGGTGCGCGGCCAGCTCGGTCTGCCTGGCGCGGGCGAGAAAGAGGCATTGGCGCGCGCGGCTTTCACCGATCTGCTCGCCCGCACGCCGCGCGTGGCGCTGGTCTGGCAGTCTGAAATCGATGGCGAAGCTGCGCCGCTGTCGCCCTGGCTGCTGCAACTGGAGGTGTTCCATCGGGCGGCATGGGGCGTTGGACTCGTCGGCGCCGTAGGGCGGAACCCCCGCGAGGGGGAGGCCGGATTCGTACACTCTGAAGGTGAAATAGGTGAAATAGGGGACAGACCACGGTTTTCTATGGAAGTTGGTGCTGACGAATCCACTTGTGAATACAAAAACCGTGGTCTGTCCCCTACGCGGTGGCCGCAAGCGGAGACAGTCCCGGCCCGGATCAGTGTCAGCGCCTGGCAAAGCCTGGTGGCGTGTCCGTATCAGTTTTTCGCCCGCCATCTGCTGCGCCTGAACGAGCGCGACGAGGTGGCGGAGGAAATGGACAAACGCGATTACGGCAGTCTGGTGCATCGCATCCTGGCGCGGTTCCATGCCGCGCATCCGGTGTTGAGCGTGCATAGCCCGGACGATCTCCGCGCGAGTCTGTTGCGGATCAGCCTGGACGGATTCGCCGAAGCGGAAGCCGAGGCTTATCTCGCCGGCGCCTGGCGGCTGCGCTGGAGCCAGCACATTGAGGCTTACGTGGCCTGGGCGCTGACGCGGGAAGCGGCCGGTTATCTTTATGCCAGCGCGGAAACGCCGTTTATGCGCGAGGTGGAATGGGGCGATGGGCAAAGCACCCGGCTGGAAGGGCGCGCGGATCGCGTCGATAACCACGATGGCGCGCTCGCCTTGCTCGATTACAAGACCCAATCGCGCCAGACCCTGAATAAAAAGCTCGACGCCAATGCCGAGGATGTCCAGCTCACCGCCTATGCCTGGCTGGCCGGCGCCAGCGAGGCCGGCTTTGTCACGTTGGACGCGGACAAGGTCGAGAACCTGGATTGGACGGCGGACATGCCCAGCGCGGCCGCAGCCGAAGGCGAGCGCCTGCGCGCGGTGCTGGCCGGTTTGGCGCAAGGCGCGCCGCTGCCGGCGCAAGGCGTGCCGCAAGTGTGCGCGTGGTGCGAAATGCGCGGCCTGTGCCGGCGCGAGCATCTGGACGATGCAAACGCATGATTCTGGAAACCTCGGTTGACCGCTGCTCAACCCTTGAGAGGCCGCAGTTACTCTACGTTCGGTAGCCTTCGATGATGTTCACCATTTGGGTGAGACCGCTACGCGGCGAAGTAAGCGGCTCCGTTGTGGCGCGATTTTCCGGCCAGCGCCATACTTTGTACGCCAGCGAAGCCAGAAAGCCGCATATCACGCAGTCAAAGAATGAGGAGAGACAGCGATGGAAGACAGCATCAACTTTGCCCGCACCGAAAAAGGACGTGGCGAACTGCTCGGAACGGAACATGCCCTGAAACAACGCCAGCGCCAGGTGTTGTTCCTGATCAACGATGCGACCAGCGTCGGCGCGCTGCGCGAAAAACTGCCCGGCTGCCAGGAGCTTGAATCGATACTCGAACTGCTCTGGCAGGAGGGCTTCATCGGCCAGGTCAAAAGTGCGTCACCCCGAGGCACGTCATCCCGAGGCGCGGCGGCGCAGGCCGGCGATAACAAGATCCGCATCAGCGACGCCCTCAACCTGCTCGGCAAATCGCGCCTGGAAGCGGCCCGGCAATACGCCCTTGGCATCGTCGTCTCTCTGATCGGCGAACGCTCGCCGGCCTACGCCAAGTTGGCCAATGCGGCGGATGTCGAAGCCTTCCGCCAGGCGGTGATCGGCAGCCGCAAGATGCTTGCCGCCGTCGCTTCCGCGCAGCAGGCGCAAGCGTTCGAACAAGGCGTGTTCAGCATCCTCAACCTGCCCGCCTCGGACCATCTGCCGCCCTCCAGCCCCAATCCCAATCCGGCCCGCCTGAACGGCATCGAATCGGCCAAAGCCCACGCGCTGGAAATTGTCCGTAGCCTGGTCGGCGAACGCTCGCCGGTCTACGCCAAACTGAACGACGCGCAAAACCGCGCCGACTTCGCCAGCGCCGTCGTCGCCAGCAAGAAAGTCATCGCCGCCGTCGCTTCAACCGCAAAAGCCAACAATTTCGAACAGGAGGTGCTGGCGCGGATGGCGGAACATTGAGTAGGGTTGAGCGCATCGAGCCGACAGGTTGCCGGGGCCAGGCTCAAACCAGATCCGTGCCGGCGTACAACTCGGCGATCGGCAGCGTCACGCCAACGCTGGCGAATTCGACGCTGTCGCCCGGTTCATAGGTGATGTAGAGCCAACCCACGTCGCCTTGGCGGCGGCTTCGGTGTTGGGCGACAGGACTTCGACCACCAGCACCGGGTCGGTCACCACCTGCGATTCGTTGGCGGCTGTGGCCTGTTCTCCTGATTGGCGATGCCCGAACCTTACACCCCCGCAAGGGGGCGCCGGATTCGGAAGCGCTAAAGCGCCAACGGCTACGCTGTACGCGCGTCGGCCTTCAGCGCTTCCGCCTTGTCGGTGGCTTCCCAGGTGAATTCCGGTTCGTCGCGGCCGAAGTGGCCATAGGCGGCGGTCTTGCGGTAGATCGGGCGGAGCAGGTCGAGCATCTGGACGATGCCTTTCGGGCGCAGGTCGAAGTGGATGCCGACCAGCTCGGTCAGCTTTTCGTCGGCGACTTTGCCGGTGCCGTAGGTTTCGACCATGACCGAGGTGGGTTTGGCGACGCCGATGGCGTAGGAGACCTGCACCAGACATTTGCTGGCCAGGCCGGCAGCGACGATGTTCTTGGCCACGTAGCGGGCGGCGTAGGCGGCGGAACGGTCGACCTTGGACGGGTCCTTGCCGGAGAACGCGCCGCCGCCGTGCGGGGCTGCGCCACCGTAGGTGTCGACGATGATCTTGCGGCCGGTGAGGCCGGCGTCGCCGTGCGGGCCGCCGATTTCGAACACGCCGGTCGGGTTGACCAGGTATTTGATGTCGCCCTTGATCAGTTCTTTCGGCAGCACCGGCAGGATGATGTCTTCGATGATGGCGTCGATGGCGGCTTGTTTCATGCGCTTGCCGGTGTTGAATTCTTCCGCCATGTCCGGGCTGTGCTGGGTGGACAGCACGACGGTGTCGATGCTGTCCGGCTTGCCGTTGACGTATTTCAGGGTGACTTGCGATTTGGCGTCCGGACGCAGCCAGGGCAGGCGGCCATCCTTGCGCAGCATGGCCTGGCGTTCGACCAGACGGTGCGCCAGATAGATCGGCATCGGCATCAGCGAGGCGGTTTCGTCGCAGGCGTAGCCGAACATCAGGCCCTGGTCGCCGGCGCCCTGGTCGAGGTTGTCGTCGTAGGCCGCATTGACGCCCTGGGCGATGTCGGCGCTCTGTTGGCCATAGCAGACATGGACGGAACAGCCGTCGGCATCGAAGCGCAGGTTGGGGTCGGCATAACCGATGCGGCGTATGGTTTCCCGCGCGACTCGGGCATAGTCGACCTGGGCGTTGGTGGTGATCTCGCCGGCCAGTATGACCAGACCGGTGGTCACCAGCGTTTCGGCGGCGATGCGGGAATGTTTGTCCTGCGCCAGGATGGCGTCGACGATGGCGTCGGAAATCTGGTCGGCGACCTTGTCCGGGTGGCCTTCGGATACGGATTCGGACGTGAAGAAGTAGTCTTTGCTCATGTGAAGCTCCTGTGTGTTTTCCCGGTTAGGTTCGGCATGTGCTTGGGTATGACCGACTCCGGGGACAGGAGCAGGACGCTTTAGCCGTATTTATATCCCGCCCGCAAGTTGTCTGGTTTAACGCGGCGGCTGGATAATTCTAGGGGTTCGTCATTGCGTCGGTCAAACACACCTTGCTAGCTATCCTGAAATTACTCGCTCGTCTGCCGCTGCCCCTGGTGCATTTCCTGGGCGCGCTGGTCGGCTTGCTGAGTCTGCTGCATCCGCGTCATCGCCGGGTGATCGCGGAAAACCTGCGCCAGGCCGGGCTGTATACGCCGGGCTTGCTGGTCAAATCGGCCATGGAACTGGGCAAGGGGATGAGCGAGTTGGCGCCGATCTGGCTGCGTCCGCTCGATGAAGTCACCGGCTGGGTGCGCGAGGTGCGCGGCTGGGAACATATCGAAGCGGCACGCGCGGCCGGCAAGGGTTTGATCGTGCTGGGGCCGCATCTGGGCAGCCTGGAATTGGCCGGCTCGTATCTCGCCTCGCATTTGCCGATCACCGTGCTGTACCGTCGCCCGCGCCAGGAATGGGCGCATACGATGATGCAAACCGGGCGCAATCGGGGCCAGGCAAAGATTGTGCAGCCGAATCTGGGCGGCGTGCGCGCGCTGCTGACCGCGCTGAAACATAACGAGGCGGCGTGGGTATTGCCGGATCAGAAAGCCAACAAGGGCGAGGGCGCCTGGGCGCCATTTTTCGGGCGTTGGGCCTATATGCCGACGCTGCTTTATCGTCTGGCCAGCGCTTCGGGCGCCAAGCCGTTGTTGTTTTGCTGCGAACGCCTGGCCTGGGGGCGCGGCTATCGTCTGATCATCGAGCCGTTGCCGGATTTGCCGGCGGATAACGAGGTCGCCATGCGTATCGTCAATCGAGTGCTGGAGGCTTCCGTGCGGCGCATACCGGAACAATATCTGTGGAGTTATCGCTTGCATCGTGTGTTCCCCGGCGAAGCGGTGCCGACCGGGATGCCCGAATGAGACAACTTTCCGTTGCGCTGCTCTGGCTGCTCTGGCGCTTGTTGCCGGTGCGCGCGCTGAACTGGATCGGCGCAACGCTGGGCGGTCTGTTGTTCGTGCTGGCGCGCCATCGCCGACATGTGGGCGCAACCAATTTACGGCTCTGCTTTCCCGAACTCGATGCCGCCGAACGGCGCGATCTGCTCAAACGCCACTTTCGCGCCTTTGGCCGCGCCGCGCTGTTCGAGTCGGTGTGCTGGTGGGGCTCGCGCGAGGACATCGCGCGGCTGGTGCGGATCGAGGGCATGGAACACCTGACGCCGCATCGCGGCAAGCCGCTGGTGCTGTTTACCAGCCACTTCGTCGGCGTCAGCGCGGGCGGCATTCGCCTGACCTGCGAACTGGCGCCCATGGTCGATATCTACAGCCCGATCAAGAACCCGCTGTTGAACCGGTTGGCGCACCGCGCCCGGCAGCGCTTTGGGGAATCCGAGCTGTACAGCCGCAGCGAGGGCATTCGTCCGGTGCTCAAGGCGGTCAAGCGCGGGCTGCCTTTTTATTACCTGCCGGACATGGATTACGGCCGCAAGGATGCGCTGTTCGTGCCGTTGTTCGGCGTGCCCGCCGCGACCATCACCGGGCTTTCGCGCGTGGCGAAGGCGACCCACGCGGCGGTCATCCCCACCGTGACGCGCGAGGACGGCGACGGTTACGCGATCCGCATTTATCCGGCCTGGGAAAACTTTCCGACCGACGATCTCGAAGCCGATACACGCCGGATGAACGCGTTTATCGAAGACCGTATCCGCGAGATGCCGGAACAATATTTCTGGGTACACAAACGGTTCAAGACGCGACCGATAGGAGAAGCGAGTCTGTATGGATGAAATTGAAATCGGCCCGCTGCGCCTGGATGAAGCCGAAGCCGTGGTGGATCTGGCCGGCCGCATCTGGCGCGCGCACTACCCCGGCATCCTCTCGCTGGAACAGATCGATCACATGCTGGAGCAACGTTATCGGCCAGTTCTGGTGCGCCAGTTCATCGCGCGCGGCGACATCTGGCTGGCGGCGCGGGCGGCCGGCTTGGAAAAACCGGAGCTGGTTGGTTTTGCCCACGGCCATCCGATAGACGAGGGCGATTACAAACTCGACAAACTCTACGTCGATCTCGACTGGCAGCGTCAGGGTATCGGCGGCGCGCTGATCGATGAGGTGGCGGCGCGTGCCAGCCGGCGCGGTTTTACCCGCCTGGTGCTGCGCGTGAACCGGCGAAACCAGCAAGCCATCGACGCTTATCTGAAACAAGGCTTCACGGTCGCCACGATTCATCTGGAAGACATCGGCGGCGGCCATGTGATGGACGACTATGTGATGACCAAGGCGCTGACATGAACTTTCAGAACCCCACTCCCGCGGAAATCAAATCCTTGCTCCAGCGCGTCAAGACCATCGCCGTGGTCGGCCTGTCGCCGAAACCGGATCGGCCCAGCTTCGGCGTTTCGCAAGCCATGCAACGCTTCGGTTATCGCATCGTGCCGGTGCGGCCGGCGGTCAGCGAAGTGCTGGGCGAAAAGGCGTATGCCAGGCTGGCCGACATTCCGTTTCCGGTCGATCTGGTCAACGTGTTCCGCGAAGCCAGCGCGATTCCCGGCGTGGTGGAAGACGTTCTGGCCATCGGGGCGCCAGCGATCTGGATACAGGAGGCTATCGTGCATGACGAAGCGGCCGAAAAAGCCCGCGCCGCCGGCTTGACCGTGGTGATGGATCGCTGCATCTACAAGGAATATGTGCGCTTGATGCCGTGACGGGGGTGGCATGAATCTGGAAACCTGGGAACTTCTCTCTTACGTTGTCACCGTGGTTGGCCTGCCATTTGCCATCGCGGTGTATTTCCTGGATCAGCGCAAGGAGCGCGAGAACGAGGAGGAGGCGATCTGGGCGCAATTGTCCGACGCCTACATCGACTTTCTGGAAGTGGTGCTGGCCAATTCCGACCTGAAATTGCGCAGCTATGAGTCGACGCCAGACCTGGACGATGAGCAGCGCGAACGCATGTGGGTGGTGTTCGATATGTTGATTTCGCTGTTCGAGCGCGCCTATCTGCTCGCCTACGAGCCGGATATGAGCGCGAAGCAGGATCGGCGTTGGCACTCGTGGGAGGACTACATGCGCGAGTGGTGCCAGCGCGAGGACTTTCGCTCCCGCCTGCCCGAGTTGTTGCGTGGCGAAGACCCGGATTTCGCCCACTACATCCTGCGCCTGGCGCAGGAGGAAGCCCTGGTGAAATGACCCGGAGGCGAGCTATCTCTCGCCGGCATGGCATGAGCCGTTCGGCTCATGCCATGCCGGCGATTCTGTAACGCGCCGGTAATGGCGCCACGTTAAATTTCGGCAACCCGCGCGGGGCTGTCCAGGCTCGCTTGCGCGGGTATCATCCACAGCAAATAAAAACCTAAACGGGAGGCTTTCATGAAACGCAACACCCTGCTTGCCAGCAGCCTTTTCTTTACCCTGTGCAACCCCGCGCTCGCTCTGGATTTCCATCCGCTGGAATCCCAGGAACTGGCTGGCGGGATTTACAGCTTTGACAACTTCATTATCCCTGCCGGAGTAACTGTGGCACTGGTGGGCGAAGCGAAGTCCTTCACCGTGAATGCCACTCAGGACATCGTCATCGATGGAACGTTGGCCTACGAAGGTGATTGGACCTTTACGCTGAATGCGGGGGGCAACATCTCATGGGGTAGTTCAGGACAGGTGACCCCGGGCGAACCAGGCAGCGAGACAGCGCCAGTCCGTCCTCCAGTGCCGCGGCTCGATGTCTTTACCGGCACGCTACTCAGCGTGCAAGGGGGCGGCGACATCGCCCTGCTCAACACCACGTTCATCCCTGGCACTGGGCTGATCCCCAGCGCCGCCGGCAACATCTCTTTGAGAGCTGTCGTGCCGGCAGCCAGCCTGCAGACTGGTAGGCTGACTCTCCTCAACTGGTCGCCCTTCAGCATCAATAACCCTGGCTCCATCGCTTTCGAGCAATCCCCCGCCGTCCTGGATCGCCTCCTGGCGGGCCGGCTCAAGAGCAATGGTTTCGTCGAAGTCATCTCCGGGCAGATATCCCTGCTGAACAAAAACGGCATTCAAGTCGCTGATGCGCGGGTCCTCGACACGGGGGCTATTGTTCCTTCAGGTGGCATGCTTTTACTCGAAAATGGAAGCCTGACCCCCGCCGTCCCCGAGCCCGAGACCTGGGCCATGCTGCTGGCCGGTCTCGGACTGCTGGGCTGGCGAGCGCGGCGCGGCAACCCATAACCCGACCACCGGGTCGGAACCACACAAATCAATAATTACCAGGGAACTTCAACATGCCGTCCATCGCCCGCAAATTCCACCCGTCCCGCTTCCGGCCGCACCTGCTGGCGCTTGCCCTGGCGGCCACGCTGCCGCTACCGACCTCCGCCTGGGCCGACGCGCCCGTGTTCGGCGGCACGCTTCGCACCCTCGGCCCCGGCGTCCTAGCGATCAGTGGCCCGACCATCAAACTCAACCCCACCGTACCGCACTTCGATGGCAGCCTGGGCAACCCGGCCGTGGCAAATGCCTACACCGGCTTGGCCACGCCGGAAAAACTGGCCGCCGCGATGAGCGGGTTGCGGCCATTGATCGCGGAGCTGCCGCTGATCTTGCCGCCGGGGTCGTGTTGGGACTGTGGGACATATGGCGTGATCGTTTCCACCGGCCCGGGATATGGGGGCGGTCACATCGATTTCGGCTCATCCGGGCCGACTCCCGGTCTGATCAGCGCCGGCAGCGACGCCGATCTGGGCGCCCTCGGAGCGCCGGTCACGCTGGCATTCAGCCGCCTGCAGCTCAGCGGTAGCTTCGAGACCGGGCGGGACTTCATCATCGGCAGTTCGGCCTATGGCCCAACGTACTCACCATCGAACCAGTTATGGTTCATTGAGCTGCCGCCCGTTAGCCAACCACACTTCGCTGATTCCTACTTTGCCCCTGAGCAAACGGTTGGATTGGACCTTTTAGAAGATGGTCAGTGGTTGTACGTGCCCGTAGTGCATGAGGAGGGCATCACTCCGGACTATATCGATCCGTCGAGCTTCATCATGCAGGTTGCCGCTCCAGCCTCTCCCGGCGGCTCCGGCTGGATCGATACCGCCGGCCACGACCTGAAGATCACCGGCGTGGTCACCAGTCATCAGACTCTCTACAAGGAGGGCGAAGGCACGCTCTGGCTGACCGGCGCCAACGTCTGGAACGCCGCGCCCGAGGTCATGGCCGGCGTGCTGAAGGGCGACGCGGCCAGCCTGAATAGCGACATCTTCAACCAGAGCCTGGTGAGCTTCGCCCAGGGGGTAGACGGCACTTACTACCATGTCATTTCAGGCACCGGCGCGCTGGAGAAGACCGGCGCGGGCATGTTGACCCTGACCCGCGCCCAGACCTATGGCGGTGCCACCGATCTGCGGGAAGGCACCCTGGCCTTGGGCTATGGCGGCCAGTTGCCGGACCAGACCCGACTGAGCATCGAGGCCGGCGCCACCCTGGACATCTCCGGCGTGGATTACGCGGCCAGTATCGACAGCTTGGCCGGAGAAGGTGATGTGATCCTGGGGGACAAGCGACTGATCCTCAATCCTTCCGGCGAGCAGCCGCATACCTTTTCCGGGGTGATCTCCGGCGCGGGCAAAGTGATCCTCAGCTATGGCGGCGGCACGCAGCGGTTCACCGGCAACAATACCTACGCGGGGGGAACCCTGCTGCAGGGCTGGAATACTCGGCTGGAGATCGCTGGCGACGCCAGCCTGGGCGCGCCGGCCGCGGCGGTGGAGTTCGAAGGTGGCACCCTCGCGGTGCTGGCGTCGTTGACCACCGCGCGGACCTTCCTGATCAGGGGGCAAGGCACGCTGGACAGCAACGGCCACGACATCACCCTGCTTTCCGGCCTGCAAGGCACGGGCGCGTTCAGCAAGAAGGGCGCGGGCACCCTGTTTGTCACCACCGATACCGAGTTCTACGGCTCGGTCACCGTCGCCGAAGGCACCCTGGCCCTGCTGGGCGCCGGTGCGTTGAACCCCGCCTCGCATGTCAGCGTGGAAAGCGCCGTACTGGACCTGAGCGGAGCGGACGGCGACCGGCGACTGCGTTCAGTCTCCGGCTATGACGGCGCCGAGATCCGCCTCGGCGGCAACAGCCTCATCCTCAACGGCGGCTGGGGCGTCTTCAACGGCGTCATCAGCGGCCAGGGCGGGCTGACTCTGGACGGGACCAACTCCTTCCAGACCCTTACCGGCGTCAATACCTACACCGGCGCCACCACCATTCTGGCTGGCACCCTGCGCGCCCGTGCGCCGAGCCTGAGCGACCGGGTGATCAACAACGGCCGTCTGGAGTTGTTCGACTACGGCGATGAGGACAGCATCAGCGCCTACTCCGGCGACATCAGCGGGACAGGCATGCTGGTCAAGACCGACAAATCGGCCATCTGGCTGCGCGGCCACAACAGCTACACCGGCGGCACTGTGGTGGAAAAGGGCGTGCTGATCGGCAACACCGACAGCCTGCAAGGCAACATCGAGACCCGCGCCGGTCTGGCCTTCTATCAGGTGGCGGACGGCACTTACGCCGGCCGGGTCAGCGGCACTGGCACCCTGATGAGCTACGGCCCCGGCGCATTGACGCTGACCGGCGACAACACGCACACCGGCGGCACCGCTTTCAGCAACACGCTGCGGATCAGCCGCGACGCCAACCTGGGCGGCGCGCAAAGCGGCCTGCTCATTGCCGGCGGCACGCTGGTGGCGCTGGATAATCTCAGCCTGAACCGCCATGTCGCGCTCGGCGCGGCGGGCGCGCGTTTCGACAGCAATGGCTACAGCATCACCTTGAACGGCCGCATCGACGGCCCCGGCGGCGTCACCAAGCTGGGCGACGGCGTGCTCTATTTGGCCGGTGAGCACGGCTACACCGGCATGACGCGGGTGGAGCGGGGCGGCATGGTGGTCAACGGCAGTTTCGCCGGCGACGTGGAGGTGCTGGACGGCGCCTGGTTCGAGGCCAAGGGCCGCATCGGCGGCGACCTGAATATTGCCGAGGGCGCCTTGTTCAGCGCCGGCAACTCGCCGGGTACGCTGGTGGTGGACGGTGACTTCATTGCCGCCGGCGACATCCTGGTCGAGATCGCCGGCCCCGACGTTCACGATTTCACCCAGGTGGGCGGGGTGGCGGACCTGACCGGCGCCCGCATCCATTTCACGCTGCTGGATGGCGCTTTGCCGGGCGATCTGGTCGGCATGAGCTTCCTCAGCGCGGCCGGCGGCATCATCGGCCTGGACAGTGCCACCTATATTTTCGACGCCGGTCTGGATGGCTACCGGGTCGCGCTGGTCGGCAATAGCCTGCAACTGGCGCCGGTGCCGGAACCGGAAACCTGGGCGTTGCTGCTGGCCGGCCTGGGGCTGGTCGGTTGGACGACCCGGGCGCGCCGCGCGCGCTGACCGGCGGCGCCTCGCCAGGCAGAACTTCCGCTTCAGGCGTGGTGCGCTGCCCGGTGCTGTGCGTCAGCGTAAGCCGACTCCGGAATAGTTGATTGATTTAGTCGGATATGGGGCTATAAGCAATATGTGTGGTGCGGCAGTCTTGCCGCAATCCAGCCGCAATCCAGCGGCGGCGATTCTTCACGCAAAGGAAACAACATGAAAAATCTCCATATCGACTATCAAGGCGACGCCCTCAATTTCCATAGCGCAAGTCTTCTCGCCAAAGGCCTGGCCAGGGTGAACCAGATGCAGGATCCCACCATCATGGCCTGGCATAAGAACGGCGACCAGGCCACGCCGCCCATCTACGACGGCGCCGACCCGGATTCATGGTGGGCGAAGTATGGCGCCGGCAACGGCGGCAAGTTGGAGGTTTGCATCGGGGATGAATTCCAGTTCGTCATGATGGATGCGCGCGGCTACGAAACCTTGGGCGCGATGCCGTTGCGTAATCTGTCGGACGCGCAGGGCAATCAATATCTCTGTTTCACCCCCATGCTGGGCAAAACCTCAAACAAACCCACTGCGGAGGCTTGTACGTCTCTGGATGGCTGGTTGGCCGATCAGTACTAAGGGCTCGCCAATGAAATGCCCACGCCTGGGCGTGGGCATATTGGTGAACGACCCTGGGTCGCTTGCTTCACCGCAACAGCGTCAGTGACGCATTGTTTGCCTTCATTATTTTTCCGGCTACATGCTGATTTTGCGTCCCGCGGCAAGCCGGGCCCGTTTAGTCTGACTGCTTGGCCTGGCCGCATCGGCCGCGTCCAGGTCGGGCTGATGCGGGCACAAGCGTGCACGCTCTTTCAGCAGGGCTGCGTACTTGTCTTCCAGCAAAGCGATTTCCGCCGCCGATTGAGCCGCGTGCAGCGCCGTCTGGTAGTCATGGCATTCCTGCTCCATCAGTAAGGCTGGGCAAGCGTTCTGCCCGGCGAGTTGTCCCGCGGGCTGTTCCGTATCGGCGTTTGCCACGAATGGTGTCATTACGGTCATTACGATGAATAAGCCGGCTGACCGCGACCATCCCGTTTTGAGAGCGCGCATGGGGTGTTGCCTCCGGTGAAGTAAATTGGAACCGCGCATCGTCCTGGCAAATTGAAGCTGCGCTTTCATGTCTGCTTCTGTTTGCCCAGGCGGTACAGGAGCGTGCGTCCGGCATGTGGATCGGCATATGCCCGCCGGGAACATGCGAGCGTGGTTTTCTCCGGTCGACCAGCTTGCGCATGAAGCGGTTGTCCAGGCAGTCGAGCACGCATGCGGCAGCCTCCAGCAGCAGATTGAGGCAGATACGCTTGATACGGACTCCACTCTCGCCCGCGTCAAGCATGCTGTCGTCCTCTCCACTCGGCGCTGCTGATCAGCACCTCCTTCTCACGATCAAGCAGCGTCAGGATCTTGTAGCCTTCCTGGCGCAAGGCGGCCAGCGTCGGTTGCAGCATGGCTTCCCACTTGTCCAGGCAATCCATAAGGACGAAAGAAATGGTCTGGAAGCGGTGGAGATAAAGCGGGAGTTCATCCGCCAGATCGCCCTCACCACTGGTAAGACGATAGTCGATACCTTCCGTTTCCAGCTTTTGCAGGAGTTGCCCAAGCATCAATGTCGCCGGCTTCGGTGGATTGAGCAGCAGGATGTCCAGGCGTCTGCCGGACTGCTGGCAGAGCTGGAAAGCAAGTGGCAGCGCCAGACGATCCAGGCATCGGCCATCCAGCGCCAGCAACATGTCGTCGCCGTGCAAGGCAAATTTCACAGGAGTCCGCATGGCACTCGATTGCCCATGCTGTATCGCTCTGGCTTGCATAGGTTCAATTCCCCCCGACATGAATTTCACCAAACAAGTCGGATACCGTCGCGGCTGTTCTCGACGACGGTGGCGCGTTGGTGGAATGCGGCGGGGTTCGCGGTCAAGGACCTGAAATCCTCGATATCAAGGTGGGTGCCCACCGGGAAGGAAATCGCGCCATGACCAAGCACCATGGTTCGCGCCTCGACCTGCTTGACCCGGTAAAGGCCGAATTTGCGACTGCCGTCCGATATGGCCACGACGGCCAGCCCGGTCAATGTCGAAGCAACATGCCTCGTCCGTGACGATTGCGTCTCTATAGCTTGCATGATGTCTCACTCCATATTATTTTTGCCCACATTTCCCGATCTCTGCTTGCACCGGGGGTAAGCACCTTGTTTCTCGGCCCGGATCGCTTGTCCGGGTTGGCCCGAGAGGTGGTTTTGTGGAGACTAGTCGGGCTGAGCCATCGGGAAAATGTCCAAGTTATTTAGCTGCGCTAAATAAATCTTTAGGGCGCCTCGAAAAACCCCTGATTCGTCGTTCCCGCGAAGGCGGGAACCCAGTAGAAACAATGTGCCGGATACCACGCTTTCGCGTGGATGACGGGTTTTTCAAGGTGCCTTGGAGTTGTCTTCGGCAAAGGGTTGCCGATCCGCCGCTGCGGTGGCCTAACCTCAGGACTGCGGCGTTTGTTGGGCGCTGGACCAGAATTGCAGCAACTCGGCCAGGGTACGCACGCCGACCTTGCGCATGATGTTGAAGCGATGCACGTCCACGGTGCGACCCTGGATGCCGAGTTGCGCCGCGATTCGCTTGCTGTGGCCGCCGGCAGCGATCAACTCCATCACCGCCAGCTCGCGCGGCGTGAGAAGCGAGAAGCGTGCCGCCGCATCTTCCCGAGCCTGTTGGGCTTGCCAGTAGTCCTGGTCATCCTTCAGATATTTCTGGATGCGGTCGAGCAGGTCCTGCTCATTGAACGGTTTCTCGATGAAGTCGGACGCGCCCGCCTTCAAGGCCCGCACCGCCATCGGCACATCGCCGTGTCCGGTGACGATGACAACCGGCAACACGATGCCCTGCTCCTGAAGTTTGCGCTGTAGTTCCAGTCCGCTCATGCCCGGCATGCGCACGTCGAGCAGAATACAGCCCCGCATGGTTCGATCCACCACCGCCAGAAAATCTTCCGCCGAGGCGAAGGCTTCGCAACGCAAACGCACCGATCCGAGCAATGCGTCCAGCGCGCCGCGCACCGCGTCGTCGTCATCGACGACATAAACAATGGGTACACGGGCTGAGCTTGAATGCATCACAAGGGTTCCCGAGCCAGGCTGAACATAAAGACACCGCCGCCTTCCGGATTGACGACGATACTGAGTTTTCCAGAATGCGCTTCGATGATGGATCTGCAGATGTTCAGGCCCATTCCCATTCCCTCCTGTTTGCTGCTCACGAATGAATCGAAAATCCGCTCGCCGAGCGCCGGGTCGACGCCGGGCCCGGTATCTTTGATTTCGAGATAGACCTGTTCCGCATCGAAACAAGTGGTCAGCGTGATCCGGCGCTCGCCGGGTTGCGACTGCAATGCCTCCATGGCATTGCGCATCAGATTGAAGACGACCTGTTCGAGCAAGACGAGTTCTCCATGCACCGGCGGCAGGTCTTCCACCAGTTGCAGGACGAATTCGACCTCCTGCGACTGGGCTTCGTGGCGCAGGAGCGCGGCCACCTCGCTGGTGACCCGATTCAGGTTCACCGGGCCGCGCTGATGTTCTTCTTTCCGCACGAAATGGCGTACTCGCCGCACGATTTCGCCGGCTCGCTTGGCCTGGGTATTGATGGCTTCCAGCCAACCCTCCATCCGCCGGCAATCACAGTCGCCGCTCAAGGTTCGCAAACCCGCTGAGCTGTACATGGCAATGGCGGACAACGGCTGGTTGATCTCATGGGCGATCTCGGTCGCCATTTCCCCCATGCTGGCGAGTCGGGAAACATGGGCCAGTTCCAGCAGGCGTTGGCGTTCGCGGCGTTCGGATTGCTTGACCAGACTGACATCGTTGGCCACCAGGAAAAATCCCCGCACCTCGCCCTGCGGGGAGGTGTCAGGCAGGAAGGACACCACCATGTCACGCATTCCCGCGTCTTTGTAGGCGAGCCGACGTTCAAAGGTCACCGGTTTCCCGGCCAGAGCCTGTTCCAGATAGGGGAGCACTTCCCGATAGGCGGTGTCGTCGAGAACCTCGGAGACGGCCTTGCCATAGATTTGCCTGGGCGTCAGGCCAAAGAAGCCCTCGTAGGCCCTGTTGTTGAAACGGTAGCGTTGTTCCGTATCGATGTAGGCGACCAGCACCGGCAGGTTGTCGATCACCTTTTCCATGACCCGTGCCAGCGCCTTGCCACGGTTGATCGAAAAGGCGAGGCCGCCGGCGGCGAGAAAGGCGAACAGGGACAAAGTGCCGTATATCGGCCACCGATCGCGCGGCACGAAGACATTCGATGCTTGCGGCGACGATGGCGCGCTTTCGACGGCCAGCGTCCAGTAATAAGTATCCGCCGCCACTGGCTTGGCGAAGTCCGATGCACCCGGATAACCGTTGCCGCTGGCCAGTGGATAGATCCGCTCGAATCGGATCGAACTGTCATTGGCGCGGTATGTGCCCGACTTTTCCGCCTTCGCTTGTTGCCAGAACGCGGGCGGGACATGAGGCCGCTGCGGGTACATGAAGCCCCATTCGTCTTGCTGTGTGGGGCCGATGAGCCATCTCCCCTCGGCATTGAGCAGCCAGACCTTGCCGGTTTGTCCGGCCAGCAAGCCCAGTTTGTCGATCAGCCGCTGGCCTCGGTAATTGAGTACCACCATGCCGCGAATCAGGCCCTGGCTATCGGCCACAGGCACGGCGAAGCGTATGGCCGGTTTGAGCGGCTGTTCGATGGCGCTCTGCTCGACGTTCAAATCGAACGGAGAAACGTAGATCTGCCCGGGAGACAACCATTGCGTTTCCTGGAAATAGTAACGGTCGTGTTTGTCCTGCAGGTCTTGCCGCGCCACGATTTTCGGCTTGCCAGCGGCAAAATCGACACGCACCTCCTCCATGCCGTTGAGGCCGATGAAGCGGATCTGATCGTAGATGCGCTTCTGGCCGGTCAGGCCGAGATACTCGAGGCCAAGGTCGCGCCGCTGCTCGGGGCCGCTGTTTTCCAGGTAGGCCTTGATTTCGTTGTGCTGCGACAGATAGCGCAGATCGGACAGGACGGCATCCATCTCCTGGTGAATGGTTTGCGCCGCGAGCTTGATCGCGCGCTCCTGGTCCGCCTGGCGCAGGCTCAAGAGATTGCGCGTTTCGGCTTTTTGATAGATCACGACCGGGATGGCCAGCAAAACGGAAAACGCCACGCCGAACAGCAAGGCCTGTGCCACGATGCGGCGGACATCGATCTGCACCACCCGATGAATGGTGTGTGCCCGGGTAAACCAGGGGCCGCGCAATTTCATCCCGCTTTGTCCGGCGGCCTAAGCAACTCGGCCAACAGCTCGCAGATGATTTCCGGAAACACCGGCTTGACCAGATGCCGGTCGAAGCCCGCCTCCCGCGCGCGCGCCCTGGCTTCTTCGTGGCCATAACCGGTCACCGCCACCAGGTACGGTTTTTCGTCCGGGCTTTGCTGATCGCGCAAGCGCCGGGCCACCTCATAACCATCCATGCCGCCCAGTCCGATATCGAGCAAGACAAGCTGGGGATGGAAGCCGCGCGCCAGTTCCAGTGCCGCCGCGCCGTTTGTCGCTGTCTTTACATGATGGCCCTCGATCGCCAGCAGCGCGGTCATGCTTTCCGCCACGGCGTCGTCGTCGTCCACCACCAGCACCCGGCAACTGGCGGTAGCGGCTTTGGGCTTGTTATCACCGCCAGCGCTTGCGGCATCGGCCAGGATCGGCAGCCGGATCGTGAACTCCGAGCCCAGCCCCGGCCCCGCGCTGACCGCATCGATTTGCCCGCCATGCATCTCCACCAGTTGCTTCGCCAGCGTCAGGCCGATACCGAGTCCGCCCTGGGCACGATCCAGGGCGCGTTTGTCTTGTTTAAACAAGTCGAAAACCCGTGGCTGCAGTTCGCTCGAAATGCCGATGCCGTTGTCGCGCAGCTTGATCTCGACTCCGCCTCCCACCACGTCGGCGGCGAGTTTGATACATCCGCCTTCGTGGGTATATTTGGCGGCGTTGTCGAGCAGGTTGAGCAGCACCTGCGCCAGGCGCACCGGATCGCCGCGCAGCCAGACCGGTGTTTCGGGTAAGCGCAACTCGAAACGATGGCCTTTCGCCTCGATCAGTGGCCGTGCCATGACCAGGGCCTGATCCACCAAACTGGCAAGCGAGAGGATTTCCGGTTGCAGGGCGACCTTGCCGCGCGCGATGCGCGAAACATCGACCAAGTCATCGACCAGGCGGGTCAGATAGACGACCTGCCGTTCGATGATTTCCCGCGCCCAGCGCACCTGGGGCTCTCGTGTTTCCAGCCGGCCGAGTACATGGGCGGCATTGCGGATCGGCGCCAGCGGGTTGCGCAGTTCGTGGCCCAACATGGCGAGAAACTCATCCTTGCGCTGGTCCGCCTCGATCAAGGCCTGCTCGGCCCGCTTGCGTTCGGTAATGTCTTCGCCGGCGCTGAGGCCACCGATCACGTTCCCCTCTGCGTCGCGGGTCGATCTGTTGTGCCAGGCGATCAGGCGTTCCTGGCCGGAACGGGTGCGCACCGGATTCTCGTAATACTCCGAGCCGGTCGGGTCGGCGCTCAATGCCTTGTGGAAGATTTTCCGGGCCGCGTCCGCCTGCGGGTTCCGCGGCAGGCAGGTGGAAAACCAGTCCCGTCCGATCAGTTCGGCCTCGCTCCAGCCGAGCAGATCGCAGCCCTTGCGGTTGATCAGGGTGATGCGGCCATTCGTGTCGAGCGCGAGGATGATGGCTTCCACCGTTTGCAGGATGTTGCGGGTGGTGTCGCGTTCCCGGCGCAGGGTTTCTTCCACCCGCTTGCGCTCGCTGATCTCACGCAGGATGACGGTGAACAGCCGGCGGCCTTGCGCCTCAACCTGGGTGAGAGAGGCTTCGATGGGAAAGATCTCGCCGTTGATCCGTTGGCCACGCAGGCCGTCCAGATTCCCCAGGATGCGGCTGGTCTCGCCGGTGCGGGCGAAATTGCGAATGTGTTCCACATGGTCGGACCGGGCATCCTCGGGTAGCAATACATGGATAGACTGGCCCAGCGCCTGGCTGGCCGGCAAACCGAACATGCGTTCTGCCGCCGGGTTGAACAACACAATGTGCTGGTTTTCATCGACGCTGACGATGGCATCCATGGCCGACTCGACCAGCCCCGCCAGATGTTGCTGTGCCAGCCAGCGTTCGGTGATGTCGGTGAGCGCGATGCGCACCGTCGGTGTCTCGCCGTCCCGTTCTATGTGCAAGCAATCGAGCCGGGCTTGGAACTGCGAACCATCGGCGCGCCTGAGCGCCAGTTCGCAACATTGTTTTGCGCCATGATCCTGGCCATCCATGAATGAATTCATGAACTGGCTAGACCAACCCGCACTATCCTCGGGACTGACCAGATTCTTGAAATGCCGATTGAGCAGTTCCTCGCGAGTCAAACCGAACAATGCGGCACTGGTGAGATTGGCTTCGATTATCTCGGCCGCGCGGTTGAGCGTGAGGTAGCCGATGGGGGCGAAGTCATACAGGTCCCTGTAACGATCCCGCGATTCCTGATCAGCTTGGCGATTTCCCTCGGGCTGCGTTAGCGCCATTTTTTCCCCCTGATTGATCCATCTGACGCGCTCTTTCCCGGAGCAGTGCGGTTTATGATCTTTTTAGAGCTGGTCTAGATTATTTACCGGGTTATTGAGCATGGCAATTAATTGCACCTATTTACCCGTCGACTAAAGATTTTTCCAATAGCCTCGAATTCATCCCCGGTTGTAGATTTAACTCACTACCGAAGGAAAGTGCCGCTGTTCAGTCTGAAAACAAATCAATTCAGCGGTCGGGGGGGACGTTTTGGGGCTTGCTGTCGATGTCGGCACGCAGTGCGCACGGTTTTTCCGTGCACCCCCTGAACGCACGAAGAATCCGGCATTTGTGTTGTGCTATCGAAAGAGGGATTTCATGGCGTCTGGCAAACCCCACATCCTCATCCTGGACAACGAACCCGCTTCCACCAGCACCCTGGTCCGGATGCTGGCCTCCGAGTACAAGATCCAGCGCGCCCCGGACGCCCACCATGTTCTGGACGCCGTTCGACGTCCGGACCGGAGGCCGGATCTGGTTCTGCTGGAAGTCAGGCCGCCGGCGCGGGAGGGTCTCGATATCTGCCGACAGATCAAGGCGGACGAGATGACCCGGTCGGTGCCGGTCATGCTGATCACTCCGCGCGCGAATGGCGACGACGAGGTGCGCGGCCTCAAGATGGGGGCCGTCGATTGCATTTCCCGGCCGTTCCGTCTCGATGTGGCCAAAGCCCGCATCCGCAATCAGGTTCGACTCAAGATCAACAACGATCTGCTGGAGCGCTATGCCAACCAGGACTGTCTCACCAATGTCGCCAACCGGCGCCGCTTCGACCTGGCGCTGGATGCGGAATGGCGCCGCGCGATGCGGGACGATAAACCGCTGTCGCTGCTGATGGTGGATGTCGACAGATTCAAGCAATACAACGACCGCTATGGCCACCGCGAAGGCGACGAGTGCCTGCGCGGCGTTGCTGGCGCCATGGTTCAGGCGCTGACTCGCCCCGGCGATCTGCTGGCCCGCTACGGCGGCGAGGAATTCGCCGTCATCCTTCCTGGCACCGACCTGGAGGGCGCGCGCCTGATGGGGGAACGACTGCGCGAAACCATCGCGAACATGTGCATTTTTCATGCCGCTCAGGACGATGCCAGGCGGGTCACCGTCAGTGTCGGCTGCGCCAATACCTGGCCCAGCCCGAGACAGGACTATCACCAGCTTCTACAAGCCGCCGACGATCAGCTCTACGTCGCCAAGAACGCGGGCCGCAACTGCGTGCGCGCGCAAATATTGGCGGCTTGATTCGGGGCGGGTCGGCGCCATCGGGCGTTGTTGACCGGATTCACCCCGCTCGTTGACGGCCGGGTATGGCCGGGACTGGTTTCGGCATACCTATGCCGACGTTATCTGCCCGATAATGCCGCCATGAAATTCAAGTTCACCAAGATGCAGGGCGCCGGCAACGACTTTGTCGTGCTCGACGGCATCAATCAGCCTATCGACCTCAGCCCCGCCCAATATCAGGCCCTGGCAGACCGCCATTTCGGCATCGGCTGCGACCAGATTCTGCTGGTGCAGGCACCGACCCGGCCCGATTGCGACTTCCGTTACCGCATCTTCAACGCCGACGGCGGCGAGGTGCGGCAATGCGGCAACGGCGCGCGCTGCTTCGCGCGTTTCGTGCACGATCAAGGTCTGACGCCGAAGCGTGAGATTCGGGTCGAAACCGCGTCCGGCATCATCGTGCCCAAGCTGGAAGACGATGGCCGCGTCACTGTCGACATGGGCCCGCCGCGTTTCGATCCGACCGAGATTCCGTTTGTCGCGCCGGAGCGGGCGCTGACTTACGCCATCGACGTGGACGGCGAAGAAATCGAAATCTCCGCCCTGTCGATGGGCAACCCGCACGCCGTGCGCCTGGTCTGCGACAGCGAGACCGCGCCGGTGCTGACGCTGGGCGCGAAGATCGAACGGCATCCCCGGTTTCCCGATCGGGTCAACGTCGGCTTCATGCAAATCCTGCACCGGCGCGCGATTCGACTGCGCGTATTCGAGCGCGGCAGCGGCGAAACCCTGGCCTGCGGCACTGGCGCGTGCGCGGCGGTTGTCGCCGGCATCTCGCGCGGTTTGCTCGACGCCAGCGTCAGCGTCGAGACGCGCGGTGGCACCCTTTCCATCGGCTGGGCGGGCGCGGGAAGCCATGTCTTCCTGACCGGCCCGGCTGTCACTGTCTTTCAAGGCGAGATAGAGCTATGAACATCACCCCCGAACAGATCAGCGAATTCCTCAGGCTCAACCCGGATTTCTTCGTCGGCCATCCTGAAATGCTGACCGATATCACCGTGCCGCACCCGTATAGCAACCAGGCCATTTCGCTCGGCGAGCGGCAGGTTCTGGCGCTGCGCGACAAGTCGCGCGGTCTGGAAATGAAATTGCGCGAGTTCATCCAGTTCGCCGAAGAGAACGATGCCATCGGCGACAAACTGCACAAGGTCGCGCTCGATCTGATGCACGCGCGCAGTCTGGAAGCGGTGCTGCAGTCGCTGGCGATGAACCTGTCCGAGAACTTTTCGATCCCGCACAGCACGATCCGGGTCTGGGCCGATCAGCCGCCAGCGGGCGCGCTCGAGATGCCGGAGTTCGGCAAGGTCAGCGCCGAGATCCAGGTGCTGATGACCGGCCTGATGCAGCCGCGCTGCGGGCCGGATGCGCCGGATGAAATCCGCGCCTGGTTCGGCCCGATGGGCGCCAACCAGAAATCCTTCGCGATTGCGCCGCTGCGCGAGGAAAACCTGAACGGCTTGCTGGTGCTGGCCTCGGAAGACATCAAGCGTTTCTATCCGGAGATGGGCACGCTGTACCTGACCTGGCTGGCCGAACTGAGCGGCGCGGCGATTTCGCGCTTTCTCTGAGTTTCATGCAGCCTGAAGGCCCGCTTTCAAACGCCATCGTCGCCTTCCTTGCCTCGCTGGCCGCGCGCCATTACAGCCCGGCGACGGTCGCTACCTACACCTTCGATCTGCGCCATCTACTTGAACGGGTTGGCGAAGTCGAACCGGCAACGCTGACTTCGCACGACATTCGCCGGGCGCTCGCGATTCTGCACAGCAAGGGGCTGCAGGCGAAAACGCTGGCGCGCACGTTGTCGGCCTGGCGCAGTTTCTTCAATTATCTGGCCCGCCAGAATATCGTGCAGGCCAATCCCTGCCTGGGTTTGCGGCCGCCCAGGAGCGAGAAGAAGTTGCCCAACGCGCCCTCGGTCGACGCCATGGCGCAGTTGCTCGCGGGTTTGCCGGCGGGGGAGCCGGACGACATCTGGGCGGCGCGCGATCTGGCCATGTTCGAGCTGATGTATTCGGCCGGTTTGCGCCGCGCGGAGTTGATCGGGCTGGATATCGCCGGGCTCGATCTGACCGGCGGCGAAGTCACCGTTACCGGCAAAGGTTCGCGCACGCGCATGGTGCCGGTCGGCCAGAAAGCGCTGGCGGCGGTGAAGAACTGGCTGGTGGTGCGGGCCAATGTGGCGCGGGCCGATACCGAGGCGCTGTTTGTCGGCGCGCGCGGCGCGCGTATTTCCGCCACCGTGCTGGCGTTGGCGCTGAAGCAGTTGGCGCTACGTCAGGGCATCACGTCGCACATGCACCCACATGCCCTGCGCCACGCTTTCGCCAGCCATGTGCTGCAATCGTCCGGCGATCTGCGCGCGGTGCAGGAAATGCTTGGCCACGCCAGCCTGTCGACGACGCAGATCTATACCCATCTGGATTTTCAGCACCTGGCCCAGGTTTACGACCAGGCACATCCGAGGGCGAAGAAAAAATAAGTCGCGGCTGCTACTTACGCCGCTGACAACGCCCGTCGCTCCGGCGCGAATCCGCGCAGGAACTTGAGCACCGGCAGGGTGGACGCGCTCTCCAGCGCCGTGTAGCCGCCGCTGGTTTCCTTGGCAAGGTCGGCGCCGGCTTGCACCAGACGTTTGAGCGCTTCCAGTTTGCCGGTGGAGGCGGTGTAGATGGCGCAAGTGGCGCCGTTGACGTTCTGGTTGTCGACGTTGGCGCCGTGGGCGATGAGCAACGACACCAACTCCGGGTCGCCGTGGACGCAGGCGAACCAGAGCGCGTGATGTTCATCGTCGTTGACGTGGTTGGGATCGGCGCCGAGCGCGAGCAATTCCTCCACCAGCGCCCGTTCGCCTTTCAGCGCGGCCAGCATCAGCGGCGACATGCTGTTTTCGGCGCGAGCATGGATGTTGTCGGCGGGGAAGCCGCAGTGTGACAGCCAGGCGACCAGGCTCGGACTGGGTTTGCGCGTCGGTGCGGCCTGCTTGAAAGCTTCCCAGGCCTGCCAGCCGCCGGCCAGGTTGTAGACCCGGCTGTAGCCGAAGCCGGCGATGAACTGGCAGATGTCGCGGCTGCTGTTGCCGCGATAGCAGTAGACCAGCACCGGCCGTTCGCGCTGGCTACTCTTCATCAGTTTCCTGAGAGCGGCGTCGGTGACCGGTTGGGCGCCGTCCAGGCGGCCGCGCGCGTAGCTGTCCGGATCGCGCGTGTCGAAGATCAGCAGGTCGGCTTCGTCGCGCAGGGCGGCAAGTTCGGAGCATTCGATGTCGCGGTAGTTCACGGCTATTCCTCTTCGGTTCGTTGCATGGGCAGGGATGCCCGCAGGATTTGCTTGAAGCCCTTCATCACCGGCTTCGGAATGTGCGCTTCGGCCCGTTCGCGCCAGGCGTGGATGCGTTCGGCCAGATCGGCATCCGCACCCAGGCGGGCGCTAGCGATCAGGCCATGGACTGCGTCGTCCAGACTCTGGCCGGGGCGGTCCTTGATCACGTCGTAAACGGCGGTCAGGGCGGTCTTTTCCGGCGCGCCCATCTTGCATTTCGCGTCCAGGATTTTCAGCATGATCGCGGTCACGCAATCCAGATGAATCGGCTCGAAAACGGTGCGCCGCGCCCAGTTTGCGGCGGGGTGTGCCGCGTCCCAGAGTTGTTTGAAACGACTATCCAGTCCGGACAGCTCCCGGTCGGTTTCCTCCAGCTGCGCGAAACCGGCGCGGGGCGCGACGGCACCCGTCTCCAGCGCCAGTTTCAACCGCTCGCGCCGGGCATAGACCGTGGCGATACAGTCCTTGATGTGCTGGATTTCCTGTTCGGGATTCGACATTTTCCGGGGTATGGGCCTGAGTGCTTGCCTACACAGCAACATCCATACCAGCCGCGCTGCCGTCTCCAGTCCCGGCCGCGGGCGGAACAACCCGGCCGGCCGATTGTTCCGCTGCCTACATTGGCACGGGTCTGGTGGTCATGGCGACAACATGGGGTCGTGCTGGAGCCTGTGCTAAGAATATTGGCAATCAGATCGAGTTTGCCGATGCGGGTTTTGCCGCCACTGACGGTTAGCTGGACATCACCCATGGATGGGATAAAGTCGTGTGCCTTGACCAAGCCTATGCCGTGGCATAGGCTTCAACAGCGCTACTCACCCAAGGACTTGCCATGCAAACCGAACGCCACGTCAGACTGTTTCGCAATGGCCGCAACCAAGCCTTGCGCATTCCTCGGGAATTCGAACTGCCTGGCAACGAAGCCATCGTGCGCAAGGAGGGCGACCGGCTGATCATCGAACCGGCGCCAACCCAATCGCTGCTGGCGGTATTGGCCGACCTTCAGCCCATGACTGACGACTTCCCCGCCATCGACGAACTCCCCATCGAACCGGTCGAGCTTTGATGCGCTATCTGCTCGACACCAACATTCTTTCCCATCTGGTGCGCAACCCTGGGGGCGTCGTCGCCCGCAAGATCGCCGAAGTCGGTGAAAGCGCTGTCTGTACCAGCATCATCGTCGCCTGCGAACTGCGCTACGGCGCCGCGAAGAAAGGCTCACCCAAGTTGAGCGCGCAGCTGGAGGCGATACTTCAAGCGCTAGAAATCCTCCCCCTGGAACCGGAGGCCGACCGATATTACGGCGACATTCGCGCCGAACTCGAACGTAGCGGCCAGATCATCGGCCCGAACGACCTGCTGATCGCCGCTCAGGCCCAGGCCACCGGGCTCACGCTGGTCACCGACAATGTCGGCGAATTCGCCCGCGTGGATGGCTTGCAGATTCAGAACTGGCTGACCGAGGAGGGTTGATCGCCGTATCGGAAAGCCAAAGGAAGGCTGAAAGGACGCCGAACCCGATCAACAGCCAGTCCAGCCGAACGGGTCGGCGATTACCGAATCCGGTGGCGTTTCGAAGATGGTGATGAGCGGGTTGTGCACTTCCTACCATGCCGGGTCGCTGGAATCGGCAGCTTGAGGGGCAAAACGCCGGTTTGTTGGTAATTCCACACTGACCCGTTGGTTCAGAGGTGTTGTCGGTGCGGGGGCGGTCTGCGTGCAGGAGCATGACGCCTTGCGTTATTAACGCCATCCGTTATGCTTTGGGGATGATCAAGACGTTCAAGTGCAAGGACACCCAGACGCTGTTTCGCGGCCGGCGTGTGGCCCGCTTCGTCAACGTGGAGCGGGCCGCCCTGCGCAAGCTGGAGCAATTGGACCTGGCAACGGTGATCGAAGACATGCGCGCGCCGCCGGGCAATCGGCTGGAACCGCTTCGGGCGGACCGGGTCGGCCAGTGGAGTGTGCGCATCAACGACCAATGGCGCCTGTGCTTCCGCTTCGTAGACGGCGATGCCTGGGACGTGGAGATCGTGGATTACCACTGAAAGGAGATGCTCATGACACGCGAGATTGCGCCGGTTTCACCCGGAGAAATGCTGCTGGAGGAGTACCTGTTGCCCTTGGGCCTGTCCCAATATGCCCTGGCCAAGGCCATCGGTGTGCCGCCCCGGCGAATCAACGAGATTGTGCACGGCACCCGGGCGGTGACGGCGGATACCGACCTGCGGTTGTGCCGCTACTTCGGCCTGTCGGATGGCTGGTGGCTGCGCTTACAGGCCAAGTACGACACCGAACGGACGCGGGAGTCCATGGCCGAAGTGCTGGCAGCGATCAAGCCGATAAAAATTCTGGAGCAGGTGTGAGGGTGGAGCGTAGATAGGGTTGAGGTGCCAAGCCCAACGGTATCGGCGAATTCGCACCTCCAACCCGGAAGCCGGCGACCAGACATGCCGCCTTGAAGTGCTCAATGAACTGGCGGGACTGGATTCGATGGTTTGACCCGGTTTTTCCAGCCCCCTCCGATCTACACCACCAGCCGCCCGACCAACTCCGACATGTTCGAGTAAGTAATAAACGCCTCGTGCGTTGCGCGCGTGATGGCGACGTAGGTCAGGCGCACGTCGTCTTCGATCTCTTCGGCCTTCTTCAACTCACCCAACCCGCCTATCGCCACGCAGGGGAACTCCAGACCTTTGGCGCTGTGCATGGAGAGAAAGCGCACCGCGTCACGGTCCGTCCGCACTCGGTTGCCATGTTCCTTGGCCACGTCCACTGGCACATTGTGTTTCGCCAGTACCTTCTCAAAGCGCTCGCCGATGAAATGCCGGGGATAAAGCACCGCCATCTGCGCCCACTGGTAGCCGGCGGCCTTGCGTCCGAGCAACCATTCCGCAATCGCATGGGCTTCGCCGTCGTGGCTCACGCACTGGCGCACCACCGGCTCCACCCCCTCGCGGCCGCCGTCTTCCGGCATCAGGATCGCGTTCTCGTCGCCGGCGCAAACGCCCGGCAGGCCGATCACATCGGCGGCGAACTTGCGCGCGAAGCGCAATGTCTGCGCGGTGTTGCGGTAATTCACTTTGAGCACCGTCGTGCGGCCGGCGGCCTCGATGCCGAGCTGCTTCCACACAGGGCGCTTGCGTCCCTTGTAGATCGCCTGCGCATCGTCGTAAACGATCATCAGCGCTTTCGTGTCCGGGTTCACCATCTTCGCCGCCAGCGCCAGCCATTGCGGCTCGAAGTCGTGCGCCTCGTCGATCAGCACTGCGTCGTACTGCCCGCCCGGAATCAACCCGCGCTCGGCGGCATCGAGCACGGCCTGCACGTTGGCGGCATACCACGAGCCGGCATCGTCGTAGTCCTTGCGAATGGGCGCCGGCAGGCCGTACTCGCGCAGCATCCTGAAACACCAGGCATGGAAGGTCGAGGTAATCACCTTGTCCTCCACGCCCCGGTCCTGCATCGCATTCTCCAGCCGACCCGAGATGCCGTTCGCAAAACTCAACAGCAGCACCGGCCGGCTCGCCGCGCGTGCGATCTGCTCGGCGCGGAAAGCCAAAATCAGCGTCTTGCCGGAACCCGCCACGCCACGCACGATGCGGTGACCTTCTCCCATACTCCGCGCCAGCAACTCCTGCTGCATATCCAGTACCGCCAGCATGCGGTCATCGGCGGGCGAGGCATTGGCCGTCGGCTCGTCAAACGGCAAAGCCATCTGGGCGACGCGAATCTCCGGAAACAACCGCGCACGCACCCGGTCGATCTGCGGCAGCGACAACGCCGGCCCGATGCGCGGCGACACCATGTCCCAGACCTGCTCGCGAAACGTATCAGGGTCGACCTTCTCCGCCATCTCATCGCGAAAGATGCAGCGCGACGGCGGAAACACCTCATGCAAATCGGTCTGGTCAAACTGCTTGCGCGTGATGTTGCTGAACACCACGCCATACCCGAAAGAAAAGACCGGCTTACCCTTGAAGCTCCCCCCTTCGTTCACCAGCAACGGATCGCGCTTCAACGTATCCACCACGCTGAACATGTAGCTGCGCACCTGCTCGAAAGGGTTGTCGGTCGACACATTGCCGCGATCGGTCAACAGCTCCACCTGCTTGCTGTTCACATTGACGATCGTATCCAGCCGCCAGTCCTTCACCTCCAGCACCACAATGCCCTGCTGTGGATGCAAAGCCACGAAATCCGGATGCCGGCCGAAAGGCCCGACCGGAATGTTGTGCCACACCCAGGCATTGTCTTCGAGGCAATCCTTCAGGCGTTCGGCGAGACGCAACTCGCCGCGTGCGTCGAAGCGGGCGGAGCCGAGGGTGGGGATTAGGGTGGCCATGGGGTGGGGGTTATGTGGAAGCGGAAAAGGTAATAGACGCGGCTATTTGGCTGTTCTAGTTCTTGTCTTTGAAAATCGTATAAATGATGACGACAACAAAAACCAAAATAAGAAACCCGCCAACTCCAAGCCAGTAATAAAGCCTTGTCTTGACTGCGCCTCCGTTCAAAAAGCCGAATAGCGAACTAATTGAGGCTGATATGGCGTGAATCATCGGGTGAATGGTGGGGTAGTTATCTGTTTTGAAATGGGCGGAATTTTGTTGTGCAGAGGATTTAATTTCACACTGCCCCCTTTGGTTACGAGGAGTGACGGCGCTGGTATTGTTTTGCATTAACCTTTTTTGTCTTTTGCTTGATCTTGGGTTGCTAAGCCGTCAAAAAAATATTCAAGAATATAACGATCAAACCCTTCTGTTTGATTCAGCGTTCTGTCCTGTAGCTTTAGTAGCTGCTCAACTGCAACGTGAAGAGTCAATTCATGGTCGTTGAAGTTTATCAATTTGCTCGCGTGCAATTTTTTCGAAATCATTCTAGGTAGGCCATACTCCTCGAGCTGATAAACGCAAGAGGGCAAAAATCCACTGGAAACTCGTGCGATAAATGGGGAAATATCAACCCCCTCTCTTATGATCTCTTTTTGCAGAATGTTTACATCATTTAGAAGGGCGGCCAGCTTATATGTTGCCAGCCTTTCTAGTTTGAAAAATTGGTCAACTCCAATATTTAAGCCATCCAACTCGTCAAGGATTTCTGGAATAGAGCCCTCCCAGTTTCTAGATAAGGCTTTGATAAAACCAACAAATGATGTGTATGTGCTCTCCCATACTCCAGGCCAGAGACGAAGTATTTTGTACAGCATTCGATCCCACGCTTCAATATCTGGTGAATTTAAGTAGGCCAAACCACGCCATGCCTGCTTGTTTTCAAACATGTCCATCGCTATATCTCTCAACAGAGATACGTCGCTGGTCATAAATGAGTTCTCAGCTTGCAAGCGGGCAAAAATCTCACTTCCGAGAAGTTTAGTCATTTCAGTTTTATAACTGACGATTTTTGCAACTTGCTCAGTTGTTAAATCTTTTTTATAAAATTGCTCGTCGATATCGCCAAGCACCTCATCGGGGAATCCCAATTCCAGTTGCGTGTCTTTAGGAGATGGTGGCGACTCCAAGATATATACATTGCCTACAAAATGTCTAAACATCCTTCCGCTTCGGCCAATGATATTTCTATAGGTGAAGTCGTTGAGCAACGGTCTGCCGTTTTTATTACTCCAGATGATTACGTTTTCTGCAGAAGTGTTTACTCCCTCAATTATTGATGATGTGGATATGATGTTGTGTAGGCCGTTTTCGACTTCAAAGAGGTGCACTTGAATTTGGCTTAGTGAGCGATGAAGCTGCCCTGTGTGTATGCCAGTCCCTCTTTTAATCAAACTGGTTAATTTCCAATTTCTGTCATAGTTCTTCGAGAGCCAGCCAGCAAAGCTGTTTAGCAAGTCGCTACCGATTTCTGGTGTGCTTGCATTAAGCAAATTGGCTACTCTATCAACGTTTGAATAGCTGCCGGCATAAATTAATGACCTTGTTTTCTTGTTTCTAAGTATCCCTAACAGGTATTCACTTTTTTTATCTTCATCCTTTAGAATTTTTTTGTAGAGGTCGTACTTCTGCAAAAAAACAGTATTGAAATCCAATTTTAGAAAGATCATATCCTTTGTAAAAGGGTTGTCGTTTATCGAAGTTATATTGGGGGCTAGGTAATAGCGTTGTTTTGCGATTTTACCGAGCTTTAGCATTGCACGGACCAATGCGGGAGCGCGCTCCTTGTCGAAGCTTTGACTTGCTTTGTAGAACTCATCGATAACAAGTAAATCCAAATCTTGAATTATGTTGCAGTAGTGAATGGCGCGCTCCTGTGGAAAAACGAATAGATTTCGTTCGGATAGTGGAGCGTCTGATGTTGTGATGATTTTGTAAGTTGTTGAAAATTTCTTTTGGAGTCTGCGCCTCGTTTCGTCAGTCAGCGCAATTGTTGGTACGATAATCAAAACGTTCTTTGGTTTTTTAATAGAAATATAGGCATCAATGACAAAGCTCTTTCCGAAGCTTGTTGGCGCACTGACTGCCAAATTGGTTCCTTCAAGCAACTGTCTAAGAACAGCGGACTGTTCTCGATGAAGAGTAACGGGTTCGCTTTGGCCGATATCAACCTTGAATGCTTCATGGATAAATCTATCTTCCCAGGAGGCTGTTTCAATATCTAAGTACGGATAGAGTCCGGTTTCCCTAATCAAGTGATTGATAAGGGGGGTATAGGAAAATGCTTCTCTAGTTTGTCTGTCTAGTAGTTTTATTAGTTCGTTTCTGGCTTCGGTTTCTTGCCCGGAATTCAGTAGTTCGCTGATCTGTCCACAGGCCTCAAATACTTCCATGGCTTATTGCTCCTTATAGAACTCAACGTGCTTAACAAACTTGTCGATGATTAATTTTTTGTTGGGTACGGGGAATAGAATTAGATGGAAGTGAAGCTTTTCGTATAGATGGGTGGTTGATCCTAAATATTTTATCTGCTTTTTAAAGAATGAATTAGCACGTTCGGTGTGATACGTGACAATATCGCGTACATATTTTTCTGTATTCTGGTTGGTCGAGGCAGTGATTTTGCACTCGTGCAATAAAAGGATTGGTATATGTAATCTAGGTTTTAGATTATCTAAAGTGCTTTGATTCGAGAGTGCGCTTTTAATTTTCCCTAGCAATGCTTTGTCAGCAACTAGCGCATTAATGTCAGATAGGTTTGTAACGATGCTGTTTTCCTTCTTTAACTTGTCGGAATTTAAGCTATTACTCACCGATTTTAGAATTTCGGGTATTCGTGCATCCTCAATGCTGTTGTAGAATTTTGCTTCGCCAAACCAAACTGAAAAGTCACCATTCGACTCTAATACAATGTGAACGCTGTCGGCTCCTTTGGCATTGTCTTGACTGTTTTGTTTGTAAAAAATCTTTGGCACTACAGGCAAAGCTTTGTAGTGATTCTTCATAATTCCATATAGAACTATTTCGGCGAGCTCGCTACCTTGGCTTATGTCATCAGCCTTGTCGGTTAGTCTTAGATTTCGCGCAGCTGCCGTTAATTTCGTGTGTGATTGAGCTGCTAATTTTTCTCTTTCAAGTTGCGATAGGGCTGTTTCGCAAATGTTGTCCCAGATGAAATTCTGGAATTTTGAGTATCTCCATTCGCCATCCTCGAAGTCATTTGCAAAGCTTAATACCATTTTATTTTCTATGGGAGTTAAGGACTTATCTAAAGCTAATTCAATAAACTGTTTGTCGATTAAGATGTCGAATTTCATGATTGCCTCAGTAGATGATTTACGTCGAGCAGAAAGCTGTTCTGCTCTGATCGCAAGCAAATGAACGCAAGCGAAGGAGTCAGCTTCAATATATTTTTGACATCAGGTTTCGAAATTATTGGCCGCATCCCTTTTAATTTGATGTTTGTTATGGCTTCTGCTGGTAGGGACGAAAGTTACACCATTGTTGCATTGGGGTCATGCCGTACATTGCGACATTCGGGCAGACCCCGGCAAATTTACGCGCTGTCAGTAAGCGGAGGTTTTACGACTTTCCATTTCGCCGGTGGATTTGGTCAATTTGTCGGTGAATCTATCGGCGATGTGCGCTGGTTCAAGCAACGGGTCACCCCCGACCTACTTGGTGGTTGGTGTATCTGCGCCGGGAGAAAAGAGATTGTTGATCCTATTCATAGGTCTCGCGAAGGCGGGAACCCCGTTGAATCAATAACCTGGATTCCCGCCTTCGCTGGGATGACGAATAAATCATCGCTTCCTTAGACATCGCGCGAGGTGTTTGGCGCTTTCCTATGGCGCCGGCCCGAACAACTTCTTGAATGCAGTATGTTTGGCTTCACGCCAGGTACGCGGCAAGTCGTCGTTGTTTTCCAGCGCGGTATAGATTTCTCGGATGAGGACGTTGTCGATGGCTTTTGCCCCGAGCATCTTTTTCAGGAGTTCGTGACCGTGCCAGATGTCGATTTCGAATTCTTCGGCAAGTTTGTGCATGCCAAGGTCATCGGTTACGACGATAGCGGGACGAACCATGCCAAACGCCAGCAAAAAGCAATCGGTTGGCGATGGCGGTGAGCGGCCCTGGCAGGTGTAGTCGTGAGCGTTGGCCAGTACATGGGCGCGCAGAACGCTGGTAGCGGCTTCGATGCGTTGCCTTTCCTCCGTGCTCAACCGGACTTGCTTGGATAGGCGTTCAGATGCCAGGTCGGCGTCGGAAAACCAGGGATAGGTGAATTCGAGGCGTGGACTTTTTCTGACCTCATCCTCGGTCTGCTTCAGGATGGTGAGAACGTATTGCTTCTGACCGAAAGGAATCCCCAACAGAGGACGGATGCGCTTGGCCAGTCGCAGATAGGCGTTGGTAGCAAGCAGCGCCAGCGTCAATGGCGCAACGCCTCGTGGAAAGCCACGGCATCCTGCAGAGAGGTATCCAACACTTGTTGGATATAGGCGGCGCCGGTGCCGTTCGCGACGATCATGCGTTTTAGCGCATGGAAGAAGTCGGTCTGGAAGGTGTTTTCGCAGGCGGCGATATAGCGTTGTGGCGAGGGCGGCATCGGGTCGAACAGGGCTTCGCTGACCAATGGACCGCGCCGGCTGTTACGCACTGCGTGAATGGCTGTTTCCTGGATGGGAAGCGGCGTCATGCCGGACGACGCGGCGTAATGCCGGACCTGTTGATAGACGGTGTTCAACGAGATCATGTGCGCATCGGCTTGGCCCATCAGCACCTTTATTGCGCTCTCGGGTTTCGTATGCCGGACGGCCTCCCGATAGGCGGACTCGGCGCACGCTTTCGGGTACAGCAGCGCGCCGGCGAAGGCGTCGGCAAAATCCTCACCTGCGTTGCTGCCGGACAGGTCTGGGGTAAGCACATGCGCCAATTCATGGGCCATCCAGAATTTGAAGTCTTCCAGCCGGGTATCGAGATTGAGGAAGATGAAGGTGACATCTTCTTGCGGCAGTCGGATATGCAGGGCGTTTTCATGATTGCCCTTGGCACCCCAAAGCACGGGAACCAGAACAGCGCCGCAATCCTTGAATTCGCCGATGAGGTTTTCGTACCCCAGCACCGCTTGTGGTCCGATGCCCAGCCGATTTCGGGTTTGCGATACGACGATCTGAAGCTTGTCGTAATCGGTTGATGGGGACGTTATCAACGTGCGCAACGCTTGAATTTCAGGCAGGTAGGCGACCAGCGGTTTGAGCAGCATGCCGATGCTTTCCGCCTTGGCAAAATGCACGGCGGTTGTTTTGGCATTCGCCTTCTTGCGATACGCGACTACAGGCCGCCCTGGATCGTTGACCTGAACGAGTTGTTCGAACGTCAGGCTAAGCGTGGTGGCTAGTTTGAGAAGTGCGGCCGGGCGGGGAAAGTCCTTGCCCTTGAGCCAGTTGGTCACCGATTGGGACGATGTGCCGACTGCTTCCGCCAACTGTTTCTGGTTCATCCCTTGAGCGGTCAATGCGCTCTGGATTGCGTTGAAATTCAGGGCTTTTTCCATGCACGAAATTATATTTGGAAAAGGCGTGCAATCAAGTTTTATCAAGTTTTGTGTTGTTTCAATTCATTTTTGTCGCAGGGTTTTCTGGGGATTGCTGGTGTTGGTTGACCCGATCAGAACCGTAGTTCGCATAGACCGCCAGACTTACATCTCACCCAGCATCTGCCGCGCATGCCCCGCCCCCGCTCCATTGGCGGCAATTTCCAGATAAGTCTGGAACGCGGTTTTGGCTTTGGCGGGCTCGCCGGCTTTCAGCCAGGCGTCGCCGAGGTTCAGATAGGCGATGGCGCGGGAGCGGTCCATGCTCAGGGCGTTCTCGAACCAGCGCGCGGCTTCGGGGTATTTTTGCTGGCGGAAGTAGATGAAGCCGAGGTTGTTGGCGGCCAGCGCGAAATCCGGCCGCTGCCGCAGGGCTTCGGTGAACGCCGCTTCCGCTTCGGCATAGCGTTTTTCCTTGTAGAGCTGGAGGCCTCGGTCGTTGGCGCGTTGCGCCAGTTGGCGTTGCGAAGGCGGCACCGCTTTCGGCAACTGGATTTTTTGCGCTTCGCCTTGCAGGTCGGTAATCACCACTGGCGCGGGTTTGGCGGCGGCGGCGGCGGTGGATTGGGGCTGGAGGGTGTCGAGCCGGCTGTTGAGGGCGATGGCTTCGCTGGAAAGCTGGCTGCTTTGGGCGCTGAGGAATTCGTTTTCGGGACGCACCTCGAACACGAAATCGCCGCCTTCCGATCCGGGCAGGCTGCCGAAGGCCGGGGTCTGGCGCGAGACGCCGGCGACGCTGGGGGCGATGTAGGCGGCCAGTTCGGTGGCGGTGATCAGGCTGTCGCCGTTCAGGTCGGCGCGGCCGGCCAGCGCTTGCAGCAGGGTCCAGGTGAAGATGGAATGGCCGTTCGGCCCGCCATCGGCCACCAGTTGGTCGGCGCCGCCGGCGGTGAGCATCTGGCGGCCCTGGCGGCGCGCGTTCTCGTGCAGGAAACCGCTGGCGCCACGGGTCAGGCCGAGGCCGCTGTAACAGGCGTCCATAACGAACAGCACATGACGCGCCGGCAGGCTTTCCGCGATGTTCTGGATTTCGGTCATCGGTATGGCGTCGCTGGCGAACTTCTCCGGGTCGGAATCCACTGGCACGATGTAACCCAGGTCGCGGCCGGAACTCAGGTGCCGGGTGGCGCCGTGGCCGGCGAAAAAGACGAACACCCGGTCGTCGGGTTTCAGGTTGTGTTGCAGCCGCTCGTGGAACGCGGCCAGGATGCCGTTGCGGGTCGCCTCGCCGTTCTTCAGGCTGATCACCCGCTCCGGGCTGAAGCCGAATTTGTCCACCAGCGTCTGGCCGATGGTTTCGGCGCCCTTGGCGGCGTGTTGCAGCCGGGGCCAGCGGCTGTATTCGTCGATGCCGATGGTGATGGCCCAGGATTGGCCGTAGCCGGGGTTGACCACCGGCGGCGGTGCCTGATTCGTGGCGATCTTGGCGAGCTTGAAACCGCTCCCGTCCCAGGTGGCGAACTGGTAGCCCTCCGCCATCAAACGTCCCAGCACCAGAGGCAGCGCCTTGACCGTGCGTTCGTGGATGTCGTGGAACAGCACGATGCCCCTGCCCTGGGCGTCCACCTCGCGCAACACCCGGTCGGCGATGGAATTGGGGATCGGGTCGGCCCAGTCCAGCGAGTCGATGTTCCACATCATCGAGCGCAAGCTGGCCTTTGTCAGAGTGTTGAGGCCTTCCAGGCTGCCGGCGCCATAGGGGAAACGGAACAGGTTGGAACGTTTGGCGTCCACCGCCTTGAGCAGGCTGTCGGTGGTGAGGATTTCCTTGCGCACGGTGTCGCCGTCCTGGGCCGACAGTTTGGCGTGGGTCAGGCTGTGATTGGCGAGCAGGTGGCCATCCGCCAACAGAGCGCGGGCGGCGGCCACGCGCGGCGAGGGTTTGATGTGGCCCTCCGGGTCGAGGTTGCCGAGGTTGCGTCCGACCTCGAAGAAGATGGCGGGCAAGCCATACTGGCCGAGGATGGCGGCGATCTCGCCGGTATGGCTTTGATGCGGGCCGTCGTCGAAGGTCAACACCAGCGTCTTGGGCGGCAGGTCGCGGCCGAACAGGATGTCATCCTTGGCGTCCTTGCTTGGCGCCACCGGGGCGGCGGACGCGGTGGCGGACGTAACAACGGGCAGGACGATGCCGTGGTCGCGCAGGATCTGCTCGCGGCGATACAGCGTCTTCAGATGCGCGACATAGTCCGACCATTTCTCGCGCTTGAGGACGATGGCGCGGGTATCGAAACGGCTGAAGATTTCCCGAATCTCGCGGTCGTACAGACGCTCGATTTCGGCCAGCGCATCCAGGTCTTCGCCGACCCGCTTGTGCAACTTCACGGCAGGCAGACTGCCGTCGCGCCCGATCTCGCGTTGCAGGTCATTCAGGAATTCGCGGAACGCCAGCCGGTCGGCGTCGTACAGGCCGGGTTCGGATTCGATGAACGCCAGCACCGCTTCCAGCTCGCCGAAGCGGGCCGCATCGCGCCGCGCCAGAAGCTCCGTCAGGTCTTTTTCCACTTGATTCAGGCGCGCCAGATTGTCATGAAACAAGGCGTGGCCGACCCGTTGCGCCGCCGCTCGCTCCGGTGCCGAGAGGGATTTTTCCTCAGCCAGCAGCACGATGATCTGGCGGTGCGTCGCCAACATGCCGCGCGCGGCTTCGAGCAGGGGTTGTTTGACGGCGAGGGCCGCATCCGTCCCGGTGGGGGAGGCACTTTCTTCACCGCGCTGAAAAAACCAGTAAGCCAGCGCCAGTGCAAAAATCAAAACGGAAACCGCAATCCCTCGTCGCATTGTCATCCCTGTATTTTTTGTTGAATGGGCCCGCGCGTCAGTCTGGGCAGGCGGGCGACGCCATCATGCCCGTGGCTCGCCGCGGTGTGCAAGCGGGGCGCTTCCACGCCAGCCAGACAGCCAGCAGGACAAATCCGAGTTCCACCGCAAAGGTCCAGTGCAGCAGGAAATTCAGCCACCAGGGCGAGTGGATGGCCGGAATGATGACAAGCGAAAACGGCGTGTCGAGCCAGGGCCAAAGCCACCAGATGTCGCCGGCGACGCTGTCCAGCAGCAGATGGCTCCAGACGGCCAGCAAAAATACGGTCACCGTTTGCCGTGCTGCGTCGGACCTTCCGGACAACAGCAGCGCGACGGCCGAGATCGCCAGCCAGACCAGCGGCAGATGGGTCCAGTAGCGGTGGTGGTGTATCTGCCAGTGGTCGATCAGTGCGCCATAGAGCAGGTCGGTATCCGGGAAGATGCCACCGGCCAGGCCGGCGACGATCAGCGTTGGTGTGGCGGTCCCGCCGCTCTGTCGCGCGACCAGACGCGCGGTGAGGTAGCCGGCGGGCAGGTGGGCGATGAACATGCTTATTCGCCCGTTTCCATATCTGTTTCCATCGCTGGTTTGGGCAGGGCTTGTCCGGCCCGGCCCCAGTCCAGCCGGCGCGTCAGATACATGGTCAGCGCGAGCAGGCCGAAGATCAGCCAGGCGCCCATCAGCAGCGCGTAGTCCTCCGAGGCGAGCAACTGGTAGAGGCCGAAATAGAGCAGGCCGTAGCCGGCGCCGAGGCCCGCCGCGCCTTGCCAGTTGCCGAGCAGGCCGCGGCCGTAGCCTGCGATCAGCAGCACGCAGGCGGACGCGGCGATCAGGTAGGCCATGGCGAAGCCGGTGTGTTCGGACAGCGCCAGCAGGAGCAGGAAGAACAGCACCACGGCGAAGCCGATCAGCAGGTATTGCAGCGGATGCACCGGCTTGGCCTTGAGCAGTTCAAACAGGAAGAAGCCGCCCAGGGTCAGCAGCACGAACAGGAAACCGTAGCGCACGGCGCGGTCGGTCTGGGTGTAGGCGTCGACCGGGTCGACCAGCGAGACGCCGAGGCTGGTGGTCAGCCAGGTGCCGGCCTTGCCGGCGAGCATGCGGTCGCCGCCGGTGGCGAAGTCGTTGACGCGCCAGCGCGCGCTGAAGCCGGATGTGCCGATCTCGCGCGTCTCCGGCAGGAACTGGCCGGCGAAGCTGGGATGCGGCCAGGCCGAGCGCAGGCTGAAGTCGTTGTTTTCCGCCAGCGGCGCCCAGTCCAGTCGGCCGCTGCCGGCGATTTCCAGTTCGGCGTCCAGCTTCAGGCCCGAGGCCAGTTGCGCTACATCGAGCGGTACATGGAAGCCTTGTTCGAACGGGCCGCCGGGTATGCCGGGCTTGGCGGTCAGGGTCTGGCCGTTGGCGGCGGACAATTTGATGCGTTTCAGGCCGCGTGGATCGCTGACGCCAAATAGTAGATGCGCTTCTTCGATACGCTGTCCGGGCTTGGCCTGAAACGCCGGCAACTCGGCGTGCAGCTTGAGGCCGGCCAGATAAATCCGCGCCTTGTAGATACCGCGATAGCGTTCCGAGACCTCCAGATTGCCTTGGCCGCTGAGCTGGCTGGGGCGGATGGTGCGGGAACAGTCGCCGACGATCGGCTTGTGGCGGGTTTCCCCTTTCTCGTCGGTTTGGACGAGCACGCGAGGCTCGCTGCATTTCAGCCATAGCAGCGGGCCGGCCAGTTGTTGTTCGTGGGCGTATTGATCTGCGATGGCGCGCACCGCGCCATCGCGCGCGGCCTGGCGTTCACGCACTTTCCATTCCACTTGCATGACCGCGAAGGCCAGGACGAGGGCCAGTAGGGCGAGGGCGAGAAGTTTGTGACTGAGCGATTTGTTCATGGCGGACTCCCGGTTGAGGTGGGGAGAGCTTGGCGATCCGCCGTGGAGGATTTGTGTGCGCTGTGCGGGGATTAGGTGTGGATCGTGGCGGGCAGGTTCAGGCACGCTTTCGCGCCGCCGTCCGGATGGTTGCTTAATTCGATGCCGCCGCGATGCAGGCGCGCCACTTCCTGCACCAGATTCAAGCCCAGGCCGCTGCCGCGTTCGCCGGAGTCTGGGCGCGGCACCGAGTAAAAGCGCTCGAACAGGCGTGGCAGGGCGTAGTCCGGAATGCCCGGGCCCCGGTCGCGGATGCACAGGCGGGCTTTGTTCTCCGCTATTTCCAGGCGGATCGACAATCGGCCGCCGACCGGGCTGAAGTCGATGGCGTTGTCGAGCAGATTGGCCACCGCCTGGCGCAGCAGGAAGTGGTTGCCATCGACATGGACGGGTTGCAGGTCGGCGTCGGCGCTCAGCGCCCTGGCGGCCAGGCGCTCGGCGCGGGTGTCCAGCACGTCCCGGATCAGATCGGCCAGGGCGATGTCTTCCACCTCGTCGAGCCGGCCGCGATTTTCCGCGCGGGCCAGGTTGAGCACGCCTTCGACGATGCGTTGCAGGCGGCCGGTCTCGCCGGCGATGTTGGTTTGCAGGCGGTTGCGCCGGGCCGGGTCGGTTTCGTCCTGCAACAACTCGACCGCGCCGCCGATGGCGGCAATCGGGCTTTTCAGTTCATGCGCCAGCAACTGGGATACTTTTTCCACATGCGCCTTGCCGTCCAGTTCGGCGCGCAGGTGTTCCAGCGCCTGGGCCAGGCGGCGCAACTCGCTGCGGCCTTCGATGGGAATGCGCTCGCGCGTACCCTCGGCCACTTCATTTGCGTAATGCACCAGACGGCGCAAGTCGCGTGTCATCCAGAACGAAAACGCCAGCGCCAGCAAGAGGGCCAGCGCGAACAGCCACCAGGCGGATTGCCAAGCCTTGGCGCGGGCCAGGTCGATGAAGCTCTGGAAGGAGCTGGACGGTTTGCCGACCGACAGCACGCCGACGATACGGCCGTCCCGCACGATGGGCGCCGCGACGTACATGACGCTGGTGGAACTGTCGTATTCGGATTCGCGCGTGGTGCGGGCGCCATATTCGCCCTTGAGGGTGCGGCTGACGTCCTGCCAGCGCGAATAATCCTGGCCCAGATCGCGACCCTGGCTGTCGAATATCACCCGCCCGAGCCGGTCGGTGACGTAGATGCGCAGATCCGGCTCGCTTTTCAGCACGCCGTAAATGCGCGCCTCGAAGCGGCGTTTTTCATAACCTCGGAACACGGCTTCGATGCTTGCGACGCCGGCCTGGCCGGGCATCGGTTGCGCCATTTCCGCCAGCAGGTTGGCGGTCTGCACCAGGGTTTCCTCGACCGACTGGCGCACGCCGGGCACGAACTGGTCGGTAAACAGTTTCATCGCCAGCAGCACCGCCACGGCGGCGACCAGCACGTAGCCGACGAAGAAGCGGACGAAGAAGTTCAAGCGGCCGTTCGCGCCAGGCTGTAGCCGAGGCCGCGATGGGTGCGGATGGCGTCGATCTCCGGCGCGCATTCCGCCAGTTTTGCGCGCAGGCTCTTGATGTGGGTGTCGACCGAACGTTCCAGGCTGGCTTCGGCCAGGCCGGCCGCGTCCATCAACTCGGCGCGGCTGAACACTTTCTCCGGCCGCGCGGCTAGCGTCTTCAACATCAGATATTCGGCGCGGCTCAGATCGAGCAGATGGCCTCGGCAGGCGATGCGGGCGCATTCCGCGTCCACGTCGATGAAGGCTGGCGTGACGGGCTGGGCGGCGGCGGGCCGGATGCCGCCGTTGCCGCTTTTTCCGCCAGCCCGACGCAGGATGGTTTTGACCCGCGCGGCCAGTTCACGCGGGCTGAACGGTTTCAGCACGTAATCGTCGGCGCCGATCTCCAGACCGACGACGCGGTCGATTTCGTCGGAACGGGCGGTGAGGAAGATGACCGGAATATCGGAAAACCCGTGCAGCGTGCGGCACAGATCGAAGCCGTTGCCGTCCGGCAGGCCGACATCAAGGATCGCCAGGTCGAAGTCGCCGGCGCGTAGCAGGGCCAGGCCTTCGGCCGCCAGCGCGACATGCCGGCAATCCAGGTTCTCCCGGGCCAGGGCGAGGATCACGTTGTCGGCGATGGGCCGGTCGTCTTCGACCAGCAGGATGGAGGTTGTCACTGGATTTCGGTCGGCGCGCGGTCGGGGTGCGCGCAGTTTAGCCGAGAGGCTTAGTCTTGCTGAATGCATTGCGGCCATCCCAGCTTGCGCGAGGATGGCCGCAGATGACTTTCTTGAGGCCGACCCGATGGTGGCCTCAAGCGTACGAATCGATCAGTAACGATAACTGTCGGTCTTGTACGGGCCGGTCTTGGGCACGCCGATGTAGGCGGCCTGCTGGTCGGTCAACTCGCTGAGTTGCGCGTTGAGTTTGCGCAACTGCAGACGGGCGACCTTTTCGTCCAGGTGCTTGGGCAGCGTGTACACGCCGACCGGGTAATCGGCGGTGCGGGTGAACAGCTCGATCTGGGCGATGGTCTGGTTGGCGAAGCTGGAAGACATCACGTAGGACGGGTGGCCGGTGGCGCAGCCGAGGTTCACCAGACGACCCTTGGCGAGCAGGATGATCCTTTTTCCGTCTGGGAAGATGACGTGATCGACTTGGGGCTTGATCTCTTCCCACTGGTATTTCTCGATGCCGGCGACATCGATTTCGTTGTCGAAATGGCCGATGTTGCAGACGATGGCCTGGTCTTTCATCTTGGCCATGTGATCGTGCGTGATGACGTGGAAATTGCCCGTGGCGGTGACGAAAATGTCGGCGTGCTCGCAGGCGTAATCCATGGTCACGACGCGGTAGCCTTCCATCGCGGCTTGCAGCGCGCAGATCGGGTCGATTTCGGTGATCCAGACCTGGGCGGACAGGGCGCGCAGGGCTTGCGCGGAACCCTTGCCGACGTCGCCGTAGCCGGCGACCACGGCGACCTTGCCGGCGATCATGACGTCAGTCGCGCGTTTGATGCCGTCGACCAGGGATTCGCGGCAGCCATACAGGTTGTCGAACTTGGATTTGGTGACCGAGTCGTTGACGTTGATGCCGGGGAACTTGAGTTCGCCGCGTTCGTGCATCTGATACAGGCGGTGCACGCCGGTGGTGGTTTCTTCGGTGACGCCTTTGACTTGCGCCAGCCGGGTGGAATACCAGGTCGGGTCGGTCGCGATCTTGGCCTTGATCGCGGCGTAAAGGACGGTTTCCTCTTCGCTGGTCGGCTTGGCGACCAGGCTGATGTCTTTCTCGGCACGTGCGCCCAGATGCAGCAGCAGGGTGGCGTCGCCGCCGTCGTCGAGAATCATGTTGGAGTAACCACCATCGGTCCACTCGAAGATGCGGTGGGTGTAATCCCAGTAATCGGTCAGCGATTCGCCCTTGATTGCGAACACCGGCACGTTGACGGCGGCGATGGCGGCAGCAGCGTGGTCCTGGGTCGAGAAGATGTTGCACGAGGCCCAGCGCACTTCGGCGCCCAATGCGGTCAGGGTTTCGATCAGCACGGCGGTCTGAATGGTCATGTGCAGGCTGCCGGTGATGCGCGCGCCCTTCAGCGGCTGGGCGGCGGCGTATTCCTCGCGGATCGCCATGAGACCGGGCATTTCGGTTTCCGCGATGCGGATTTCCTTGCGGCCCCAGTCGGCCAGCGCCATGTCGGCAACGATGTAATCGGTAAATGTAGCCACAGTAAAGCTCCTTATCTGTGGCCGGGAGGGGCGCTCTCATCTGGCGCACCGTGCCCGGCACGGGTTAAACAGATGAACGCAGTTTTGAACCGAGCCTAAGGGCGTCGTTATCTGGCGACCCTTGCAGCGCTCCTCGGAGGCTGGCGATTATAGCCAAGCGCTTTATTTTTTCGAGGCCGGGCAGGGGTGGGTGAGCGTTTCGAGTTCGGACAGCCAGGCAAGCGCCGCAGTCGGGCTTTCGCCGCACATTTCGCTGGCCGGTTGCAGGCCCGCGCAGCATTGCGGCCGTTCGGGGCGGCCGAAGATGGCGCAGCGCAGGTCGGCGTCGAGCTGGATGCAGCGCACTCCCGCCGGCTTGCCCAGAGGCATGGATGGAATCGGGCTGGAGATGGAGGGGGCGATGCAGCAGGCACCGCAGCCGGGGCGACACGATTCCATGGCGGCGCGGCGGGTTCAGGAGCGCTTGCTCTTTTTCAGATGCTGCAATACCAGCGTGGCAACCTGCACCCGGTTGTGGAAATTGAGCTTCTGCATGATGTTGGCCAGATGGTTGCGCACGGTGTTGTCGGATAGATTGAGCTTGCCGCCGATGACTTTGTTGCTGAAGCCCTGGGCGACGTATTCGGCAATCTCCAGTTCGCGCACGGAAAGCTTGATCAACGGGTCTTCACTGCTGCCGCGGGTCAACTTTTGTACGACTTGCGGCGGGAATGCGCCGGCGTCTTGCAGCACCATGCCGATGGCCTGCGAGATTTGGTCGGTGTCGGACGATTTCAGCAGATAGCCATCGACGCCGGCATCGACCGCGGCGCGAATTTCGTCGTCGCCTTCTTCCACCGTGAGAACGATGACTTTCATGCCGGCGGCTTTCAATAACGGGGCGATATCGAGTCCATCGCCATCCGGCAGGCTGCGGTCGAGAATCGCGACGTCGGCCTTGCCGCCCTCGTTCAGCCAGATTCGGGCGCTGGCAAGATCGGCGCATTCGCCCGCAACGCTGAAACCGGCTTCGTTTTCCAGGGAAAGACGTACGCCAAGACGCAGCAGCGGGTGGTCGTCAACAAGAAGTATGCGGATGGAGGTCATGGTAGGCGTCCTGTCAGAGGCTTGTCGTTAGGGGCTGATCGTTATTATGGCGGCATGCCGTGCGGCAGTTTGCATCAATCCAGAGGGGTGTATTCGATGTCGATGATTTCCAGTTCACGCAGGCCGCCGGGCGCGGGGAAACGGACGCTATCGCCGATCCGCGCTTTGAGGAGCGCGCGGGCGAGCGGCGAAATCCAGGATATGCGGCCGCGCGCGGGATCGGTTTCGTCCAGGCCAACGATGCTGTAGCGGGCTTCTTCGCCGTTTTCGTCGAGGATGCTGACGGTGGCGCCAAAGAAGACGATGTCGGTGTTGTCTTGATCGAGCGGGTCGACGACCAGCGCATTTTCCAGACGCTTGGTCAGAAAGCGGATGCGTCGGTCTATTTCGCGCAGGCGTTTCTTGCCATATATGTAGTCGCCGTTTTCAGAGCGGTCGCCATTGCCAGCCGCCCAGGAGACGATGTTGACGACTTCGGGCCGCTCTTTGCGCACAAGCTGGGAGAGTTCGGCTTGCATTCGGGCATGGCCCGCCGGCGTCATGTAGTTTTTGCTGCCGGAGGGGAGTGCGGGAAGCCCCGCTTCTTCTTCATCTTCCTCCGCCGAGTCTTCCCGCATGAAGGCTTTATTCATGCGCGCGCGGTTACTCTTCTTCGAGCGGTGGAGTGCCGTCGAAAACCAGGCCTCTGCGCCGTTCCAGGTAGAAGTCCCGAGTGAACTCGTAATTGTCCAGCGCGGCGTCATCTACCGCTTGCTTGGCCGCCAGCAGGTCGGCGCGGCGAGCGATCAGACGGAGCGCCAGGAGTCGGTTGCGAGTTGCAACTTCATCGTAGTTGTTCACGGTGTCGGCATAGGTTGAATCGACGATATAACCGCCGGTATCGCGCAGATCGCTTGGCCCCAGCAATGGGAGGACCAGATATGGGCCAGGCCCAAGCCCCCAGTAACCCAATGTTTGGCCAAAATCCTCGTTGTGCTTGTGCAGGCCGATTTCGGAAGCAATGTCCAGCAAGCCGAAAAATCCCAAAGTGGTGTTGAAGGTCAGGCGCAATACGTCGCGCGATGTTTGTTCAAGCTTGAGTTGCAGAACGTCATTGGCGATTACGGTGATGTCGTCCAGATTGGAAAAAAAGTTACGGATACCTGTTTGCGCAAAGCGAGGCGTTACGGCTTCATAACCCTGAGCGACAGGTTTGAGTATCTTGCGATCCAGACCCTCGTTGAAGCTGTGAATGGCCCTGTTCATGGGCTCCAATGGATCGCGCGGGTCGCCGTTGACCGCACATCCTGTCAGCGCGAGTGCGGCAGAGAGGGTGGCTATGTATTTTGAATGCATGGCATTTTCGGGACGAATGAGGCTGGGTATCGGCTCAGCTGAATGTTTCTTGAATGGTATCGAGAGCGAACTTGCGGCCATCGGCTGGTTCGGTGGGCGCTCGATTCTCGGTTGACCCTGAAGCGATGCCATGGCGACAATGCGTTCGCTAACCAATTTCCGGATATGTCCAAATGACTGCAGAGTTCGAGCTTTCCAAAGAACAACAAATTATGCGGGCAATGCGTAAGACGTTGACTTCAATCGTACGCGATGCGGCGCCCAGAGATGGTATGCCAAGCCCATTCTCTCCCGATACCGTTGAGAACATCCGTATGTGCCTGGGCCTTATTGCGGCCAGGGAAGCTGAGTTGGCGGAGTCTTTAGGGTTGTCTCGTAATGAGCAGCCTTATTATTCTGATGAAGAACAGGCTACCAAAGAAATGCAGTTCGTAGCGCCGGGGAAGAAACTGAACTGATGGCTGAGGCTATTGCCAGCCTGATTTCCGACTCTGAATCGGCTGTTGTCAGTACTGGATATGTGGTTATTTATGCGCCGAAGCGCGGTAGCCGTAAGCGCTTTCCAGAAAATTGCGTCACACCCTGCGCCTCCGAGGCGGAGGCGCGCATTACGGCCAGGCCAGATCAAAATCGCTATGCGGCAGTCGCTTCCGGCCCCTCTCGCTCATCGGAAGGTTTTCATTTGTTCTATCTGGTGCGTTGGCTGGATTGAAACGATTGTGTGTTGCAGCCTGACGGGGCTCAAGTTTCTCGAAAAAATGCCGAAGCAAGCCCTGTGGCATAATTTCTCAAGATTAATTATTCAGTACTGAGGGAACGCAAATGAAGCGCTACTTGTTGCCAGTCATACTTGTCAGCATGCTTTCCGCTTGTGCCAACAAGCCAATTTACCCACCCGCGCCAGCCAAGGCGGAGACATCCGACTGGATGTATCTATTAGGCCCCGGCGATTCGGTAAATGTGTTCGTGTGGGGTAACCCGGAAGTTTCCGGTTCCTTCCCTATTCGCCCAGATGGCAAGATCACCATGAATCTGGCTGAAGACTTGCCGGCGAGTGACAAGACTCCGACGCAGTTGGCCAGGGAAATCGAAAAAGTGCTTTCCCGATATATTCAGGACCCGGTCGTGACGGTAAGTGTGGGTGGAGGTGTTGGCCCATTCAGTCAGCAAATTCGAGTGCTAGGTGAGGCGGCCAAGCCGCAGGCGCTAAATTATCGTGAGCATATGTCGCTGGTGGATTTGATGATTGCCGTTGGGGGGATTACCGATTTTGCCGCCGGTAACCGCGCCAGCATCTTGCGTGTAGTCGAAGGCAAGCCGCAACAGCTTGGCGTCAGAATTGAGGATTTGATCAAGGATGGCGATATCTCCGCCAACGTCGACATGAGACCTGGCGATGTCCTGATCATCCCGGAAAGCTGGTTCTGATCGATACCGGACATTACAAAGCCATAGTCAATCCTGCCAGGAGAACTCGGGGATGAATGAAGCGGTTGAGCAGGTATTGGGTTATGCACGCGCAGTCTGGCGAAAGCGATGGATAGTTCTGGTGATTGCTTGGATGGTCGCGGTGGTTGGATGGGTCTGGGTTTATCTCCTGGAAAACCGTTACGAGGCGCAGGCTCGTGTCTATGTCGACACGCAATCATTGCTGCGTCCGCTGCTTTCCGGTTTGGCGGTTCAGCCAAATACTGATCAGCAAATAGCGATGATGACTCGTACTTTGGCGAGTCGACCTAATGTCGAAAAAGTCGCGCGTATGACCGACTTGGACCTGCGCGCGAAAACACCGCAGCAACAAGAGGCGCTTTATTCCGGTTTGGCGGCCGCAATTAGATTGCAGGGCGGCGACCGCGAAAATCTGTACACCATTGCTTATCAGAATAACAATCCAGATGTTGCGAAGCGTGTGGTTCAGGCGCTATTGACGATATTTACAGAGAGTAGCCTTGGCGGTGCGCGCAAAGATATTTCGAATTCTCAGAAATTCATTGAGGATCAGTTGAAGGCTTATGAAGCGAAATTGCTTGAAAAAGAAAAGCAATTGGAGGAGTTCAAGCGTCGGAATGTCGGCACGATGCCGGGCGAGGGTGGCGGATTTTATTCCAAATTGAATGAAATAAATTTGGCGCTTGAACAGGCCAAACTGGAATTGGATGAAGCGAGTAACAGAAAGAAACAATTGCAGCAGCAATTGGATGATCAGGAGGAGGTCTTGTCCACGCCGATACCGGGTGGGGGGGCTACTGCATCGGCATTGGATGGCCGGATTTCCGCGCTACAGGCCCAGGTCGATAATATCCGCTTGCGTTACACGGATCTGCATCCAGAAATTACGCGCACCAAGCAACTGATCGCGCGTTTGATGGAGCAGAAAAAACAGGAAGAAGATGCATTAAAGGCGCAACCGCAGGGGGCGATCAAAGCGCAAAATCCCATTTATCAGCAACTTTCAATTTCGATTGCTGAGGCGGATGCCAACATGGCTTCTTTGAAAGCCCGGGTTGCGCAGATGCAAGCGAAACGCAATGAGCTTGGTCGTTCGGTGGATCGCGTTCCATTAATTGAAAATGAATATACGCAATTAATGCGCGATTACGAAGTGTATAAGAGTAACTACTCTGGCATGCTTGCAAGACGTGAAACCGCAGCGCTTTCGGGCGAGGTCGAGAGTAAAACGGATTCTGTCGAGTTCAGGGTGATCGATCCGCCACGTGTACCGAGTAAACCCGCTTGGCCAAATAGGCCTTTTTTGGTGCTGGCGGTTCCTTTCGGTGGCTTGGCTTTAGGTCTGGTGGTCGCGTTTTTGCTGACGCAGTTGCGTCCGACCATTGAAAATAGGCGCCAATTACTTGATTTAACGTCTGTGCCGTTGTTGGGTATGGTCACCATGATCGAGACCGATGTGGCGCGTCGAAACAAGCGACGCGGCAATCTGCTATTTGCCGCCGGTGGTGCCGGGCTTCTTGTCGCCCTGCTTGCGCAGGTGATTTACTACGTTGTTCTTTCACCGGCGGCATAAGGCCAGGAGGCGATATGAGCATTATCGAACGCGCAGCTGGCAAGTTGGGTGGCAATCAGCCTCCGGCTCCTTATGTTTCGTCCCCCGCATTTGATAGACGCGAGGAAACTGATGCAGGGAGTGTGATTGAGGCTGCCATTGAAAAAGCGGAAGCTTCTTTCTATCAAAAACCTCCTGAGCCGGTTAAGAGGCCGGTACGTCAATCCGCTCCAGACGAAGATGGGCCGGCGACCATAGTGGGCAGTCAGCGAGGCACCGTAAATCTGGCTCGCTTGAAGTTGGCTGGTGCGCTAACTCCCGATGCCGGCCGCAGCAAAATAGCGGAGGAATATCGACTGATTAAGCGCCCATTGCTGGTAAATGCATTTGGTCACGGAAATACGGCGCCAATTCCAAATGGGAATTTAATCATGGTGACCAGTTCTGTGCCGGGTGAGGGCAAGTCGTTTACGGCGATCAATCTTGCCATCAGCATGGCAACGGAATTGGAAAGTACCGTTCTTTTGATCGATGCCGATGTAACAAAATCATCAGTTGTTCGTTATCTGGGGCTTGAGGCTGATCGTGGCTTGCTGGACGTCTTGCGCGACCCCTCTGTGCAGTTGGCGGATGTCCTGATCAAAACGGATATAGCCAAACTCACGGTGTTGCCATCGGGCAGAGGGTTTTCCCATGCCACCGAACTCTTGGCGAGTTCGGCCATGAAGGATTTTGTCAGGGACATATCCAGCCGGTATCAAGACCGAATCATTATTTTTGATTGCCCGCCATTGCTGGCCACCAGCGAAGCATCGGTGCTGGCGACTTATATGGGGCAGATTGTTTTTGTGGTCGAGGCGGAGCGCACGCCGCAAGAGGCGGTTAAGGATGCGCTCTCGCATCTGGTCGATTGTGAACATGTAGGCCTTGTTCTTAACAAGGCGCCGACTCGCACCGGTGGTGGGGATTATTACGGTTATGGTTACGGGTATGGCGGGTATGGTGAGTACAGCCAACAGCAATAGTGTGCGGCTACTGCTGTTTATCGCGTGTCTGTTTTCCACAGCTGCCTGGGGAGGAGACTGGCGTTTTTCGCGGAAGCTGGCGTTATCTGAACGTTATTCTGATAACGTGAATTTAAATGTTAAAGGGCAGGAGCAAACGGATTGGATAACAGAGATAACGCCATCTCTTTCCGTGCAGCGAGCAGGGGCCCGTCTCAAAGTTAATGCCGATTACAGTTTGCAGGGTTTGTTTTATGCAAACGACAATACGCGAAATGATGTTCGGCACAACCTGAATGGACGGGCAAATGCCGAGTTTGTCGAGAACTGGTTATATATGGATGCAAGCGCGCGGATGTCGCAGGCGCTTACCAGTCTGAATGGTGGGAACGATGTAGAAGATCCGGTTGGATCGGGCAATACCACAACAGTTGGTTCATACACTTTAAGTCCATATCTGAAGCATCGATTTGGCTCGTCCGCGACCGTGGAAGCGCGTTTGTCTCAAGACGGTGTGTTAATCAGTGACTCCTCGGCATCCGATACCTCGACCAACCGATATCAGTTGAACGCGGTCAGCGGAAGTGATTTTTTACCGTTGAGTTGGAGCGCTTCATACCTTAATTCAAATACCAGTAACAGCGGTGCGGCGGATTCCGGAAATGAGAAAGCATCCGCAAATGCACGTTACCAGGTAACTAAAAATTTCGGTTTGCTTGCTCAGGCGAGTTCGGAAAAAAATGATTTCGCCGGGGCCAGCACCCAGGTGCTGGATTATTCCTCCTACGGTTTTGGTGCGTTCTATACGCCTAGCCGAAAAATCTCCCTCGATGCTCTTTATAATCAATCTGATAATGGAAGTTTTATTAGTGGAAATGTCAGGTTGAACCCAACGGCGCGGACGGCGATCAGTTTTTCAACGACAGAACGCGCATATGGCCGAAGCTATAGTCTGAATCTTGCCCACCGGACGAAAAGATCCAATTGGAATGTGAGTTATCGGGATGATCTGACTACATCGCAACAGCAGTTTTTAAATTATATAGGGAGTGGGTTTCTGTATTCATGTACGTCTCCGCCGCCAGACGATGAGCTGTTGTTTGCCAGTAAACCCCTCACTGATCCGCCAAATTGCACTTTTGTGGGTGCTAGGAATTATTTTAACCAGACCTTGCTCAACGAAACCTATCTCTCGAAAAGTCTGATCGGGAGCGTCCGTTACAGCTTGCGTCGAAATACATGGCAATTAAGCTTGTTCGATACTCAGCGCGAGTTTCAGATACGCTCAGGAGGCGATTCGACGCGCGGTCTGCAGGCCTCCTGGAGTTTGCGTCCCGCAGTGCGAACTACATTTACGCTGACCGGTGGGCTCTCACAGGCTGAGGTTTCAACCGGTAACCGCGAAGATGAACTGTGGAATATTGGCTTGGTGGCAACAAGGCAATTCCAGACCAAGGTTTCCGGCAGTGTTGAAGCCCGCCACCGGGAACGCGTGTCGAACCAGGCCAACAGCGATTACTCCGAAAACTCTTTGGCGGCACGCCTGAATATGGCCTTCTGAATATGTACGAAACTTATTACCAGTTACGCGACAAGCCTTTTCAACTCAATCCAGATCCACGTTTTTTCTTTGCCAGCCGCGGGCATAAGCGCGCTTTTGCCTATCTTGAATATGGACTTTCGCTAGGCGAAGGGTTCATCGTCATTACCGGTGATGTGGGCGCAGGCAAGACATTGCTGGTCAAAAGCCTGCTCAAGAAGCTGGAAAACGAAAGTTATTTGATCGGTCAGCTGGTCAGCACGCAGCTTGATGCGGATGACACATTGCGCAGTGTGGCGGCTTCATTCGGCTTGCAAGCTGAGGGTTTGACCAAATCAGCCCTGCTCAAGAGTCTGGAGGATTATCTGCGTCTGGCCGTCAGGCAGAATCGGCGTCCATTGCTGATAGTCGATGAGGCGCAAAACCTGAATCCGCGCGCGGTTGAAGAGTTGCGCATGCTGTCCAATTTTCACGAAAACGATAAACCTTTACTGCAAAGCTTTTTACTTGGCCAACCGGAATTCCGCGACACCATTCAAAGTCCGGAAATGCTGCAACTCCGCCAACGCGTGATCGCTTCGTATCACTTGGGGCCTCTGGACCGCGCCGAAACCCTTCAATATATCGTGCACCGTTTAAACACTGCCGGCTGGCAAGGTAATCCGGCATTCAGCGAAGACGCGTTCGATATCATTCACCAGTTTTCCGCGGGGGTGCCTAGGCGCATCAATACCTTGTGCGATCGGTTGTTACTATTCGGTTATCTGGAAGAGCGTAACCTGCTCGACTCTGCGGCTGTTCAGGAAGTCATCGGCGATCTCCGCCAAGAAGTCCATCATCAGGAACCCGCCATGCGGAAGTCTGAATTGACCGTCGCGCCTTCCGGTAGCCACGCCGCCATGCAATCGCGCGACACGGCGACGGTCTCCGCGGCGATGTCTGAAGACATGGATGCGCGTCTGATTGCCATCGAACGATCCATCAATCGGTTGATTCCAATCGTGCGTAAGGTCTTGTACACAGTGACATCCGGACGGGAAAACGAATGAACACCGAGATCATCTGTGTCGTCGGCGCGCGTCCTAATTTCATGAAAATCGCGCCCATCATGGCCGCGTTCGCAAAGCACGGCGTGCGGGCCAAGCTGGTTCATACCGGTCAGCACTACGACCCCGCTATGAGCGATAGTTTCTTTGAGCAGCTTGGTATCCCGCGTCCTGATGTGAACCTTGAAGTGGGTTCCGCGACGCACGCGGTACAAACGGCTGAAATCATGCGGGCGTTCGAGCCTGTGCTGGATGTGGAGCAGCCTGTTGCACTGCTGGTTGTGGGCGATGTGAATTCGACCATTGCCTGTGCGCTGGTGGCGGCAAAGAAAGGGGTCAAGGTTATTCATGTCGAGGCGGGGCTGCGCAGTTACGACCGCGCCATGCCGGAAGAAATCAACCGTGTTTTGACCGACCAGATATCCGACTTGTTGTTTACAACGGAACGCGCGGCACAGGCCAACCTCGAACGCGAGGGCGTTGCTGCCGAACGTGTGCATTTCGCCGGCAACGTGATGATAGACACGCTGCGCGCGCATCTCGCGCGCGCTGTCCCGGCCTCGGAGACGCTGGCTGGCGTTCCGACGCGAGGATATGCTGTGGTGACGCTACATCGTCCATCGAATGTGGATGATGAGGCGACATTCAGATCATTGCTGGAGACGTTGAATCAGGTAGCCGAAAAACTGGACGTGGTCTTCCCGATTCATCCACGAACCAAAGCGACTGCCGAGCGTTTCGGCATGGCGGATATGCTCGCGCGGCCAGGTATGCGCTTGCTGCCTCCGCAGGGATACCTCGAAATGCTGGGGCTGACCCGCGATGCGACCGTGGTCTTGACGGATTCCGGTGGCCTTCAGGAAGAGACAACGGCATTGGGCGTGCCTTGTATCACTTTGCGTGACAACACCGAGCGGCCGATCACGATTGCCGAAGGCACCAACACACTGACCGGCCCCAACCGGGAAAAAATTCTGCAATGTCTAACCGATATTCTGGCTAACGGAGGCAAGCGTGGCCGGATTCCCGAGTTTTGGGACGGCCAAGCGGCGGATCGAATTGCACTTGCGCTGCGCGCCTGGCTTGACGCTTTATAACCCGCCGGTACTGTTCATTGCTCAATCCGGAAATTACCAATGTCATGAGTGTCGACGTGGAAGACTACTTCCAGGTCGGCGCTTTCGAACACACGATCCCGCGCTCCGATTGGGAGCTATGGCCGTGCCGGGTGGAAGCGAATATCGAACGCATTTTGTCGCTGTTCGAGCGGCACGGCATCAAGGCGACTTTTTTTACTTTGGGCTGGGTTGCGGAACGCTATCCGCACATGGTGCGGCGCATCATCGATGCGGGACATGAACTGGCCAGTCATGGTTATGGTCATCAACGCGCCACGGCATTGACCGCCGAGGAGTTCCGCCAGGATGTGACTCGAGCCAAGACTTTGCTTGAGGATATTGCCGGAGCCGCCGTAAGCGGTTACCGCGCCCCCAGTTTTTCCATCGGCGGCGGCAATCTCTGGGCGCTGGATGTGCTGGCGGAAACTGGGCATCGCTACAGCTCCAGCATCTACCCGATTGCGCATGATCATTACGGCATGCCCGATGCACCTCGATTTCCGTATCGACCGCCGCAATGTCCGTCATTGCTGGAAATGCCGCCTACCACTGTTTTATGGCATGGCCGCAATTTGCCGGCGGCGGGAGGCGGATATTTCAGGTTGTTGCCTTATGCCGCGTCACGTTGGTTGATCGGCCAGGTCAACAAAAAGGATGGACGCCCCGCCATGTTTTATTTCCATCCATGGGAAGTCGATCCCGGCCAGCCGCGCATTCCGGGTGCGCCGCTGAAAAGCCGCTTCCGTCATTACGTCAACTTGAGTCGCATGGAAAAGAAGCTGGATCGCCTCTGCCGTGATTTTCGCTGGGGCAGGGCGGATCAGGTTTACGCGGCCGAGCTCGCTTAATACCGATGAGCCTGATTGTTCGCACCGCCCGCGAGGAGGATTGCGCAGCCTGGGATGCGTTTGTACTCGGCCTGCCCGAGGCCACTTTTTTTCATCGCTTCGGTTGGAAACAGGTGATCGAGCGCGCCTTTGGCCACCGCACATTCATGTTGCTGGCCGAAAGGGGCGGACATATCGAAGGCGTGCTGCCGCTGGCTGAAATCAAGAGCCGCCTGTTCGGCCACAGCCTGGTGTCGATGCCGTTTTGCGTATATGGCGGCATTGCCGCTGCCAGCCAGGAAGCGCGCGCCATGCTGGATGGCTACGCCCAGAAACTCGCCACGGAGCTTGGCGTTGGACACCTGGAATATCGTGATCGCGACATCGTGCATGACCCGGCTTGGCCCGGTACCGATCTTTATGTGACCTTCCGGAAGGAGATCGACCCGGATGTGGAAAAAAACATGCTTGCCATTCCCCGCAAGCAGCGAGCCATGGTGCGTAAGGGCATCAAAAACGATCTGACGACAGAACTTGAGGCGGGTGTCGATGGTTTCTTCAGTGTGTTTGCCGACAACGTCCATCGTCACGGCACGCCCGCCATGCCCAAACGTTTCTTCGCACTGCTGCGCGAAGTGTTCGGCGACGATTGCGAGGTGATGCTGGTGCGCGGTCCGGATGGAAAACTGGTCAGCAGCGTGCTGAGTTTCTATTTTCGCGACGAAATCCTGCCTTATTACGCTGGCGATGCGCTGGCGGCGCGCAATCTGGCGGCCAACGATTTCAAATATTGGGAACTGATGCGCCGAGCCTGTGAACGCGGCATACGTATCTTCGACTACGGCCGCAGCAAGGTTGGCACCGGCCCCTATGACTTCAAGCGCAACTGGGGATTCGAGCCACAGCCGCTCAATTACCGATACAAGCTGGTGACTGCCGATCGGGTGCCTGAAAACAACCCCAACAATCCAAAGTACCAACTGTTCATCAAGGCTTGGCAGCATTTGCCGTTGCCGGTGGCCAATTTCGTCGGGCCGCATATCGTCAAGTACCTGGGTTGATGTCGCGGCATGGCGGACCTCCTTTTTCTCGCCCACCGAATACCCTACCCGCCCAACAAGGGCGACAAAATCCGCGCCTGGCATCTGCTCGAGCATTTGGCGCAGAGTCATCGCGTGCACCTGGGTGCGTTCATCGACGATCCCGACGATAGGCGTTATGTCGACAAGCTACGCACGGTATGCGCTTCAACCTGTCTGGTTGAGATCGATCCGCGCTGGGGCAAGGTTCGCGCGCTTACTGGCTTGTTGACTGGAGAACCGCTGACGCTGCCGTTCTATCGACATGCCGGTATGCAGAAGTGGGTCGATGGTCTGATTGCCGATGGTGTCGACCGGGTGCTGACTTATTCTTCGGCCATGGCCCGATTCGTGATGCACCATGCTTCGGCTAGACGAATCATGGATTTCGTCGATATCGATTCGGATAAATGGCGGCAGTACGCGCCCACCAAACCCTGGCCATTGTCCTGGCTGTATCGGCGTGAAGGTGAAAAATTGCTCGCCTGGGAACGTCGCGTGGCGGCGGAGTTCGACGCCAGTTTGTTTGTATCCGCCGCCGAAGCCCGCGATTTCCAGATTCTTGCGCCGGAAAGCGCGCACCGGGTGGGGTACTTTCACAACGGCGTCGATGCCGACTATTTTTCGCCTGAGCGGGCCTACCCCAATCCCTACCCAAGCGCCGACAAGACGTTCGTTTTCACCGGCGCGATGGATTATTGGCCCAATGTCGATGCGGTACTCTGGTTTGCCGCCGAGGTTTTGCCGATCTTGCGTTCAAGCCTGCCGGACTGTCTTTTCGCCATAGTCGGCAGCAAGCCGGCGGCGGAGGTCAAGGCGTTGGCGAGCCAGCCCAACATTCTGGTAACAGGCCGGGTGGAGGATGTACGACCCTATCTGGCCCATGCGGCGGTTGTGGTCGCGCCGATGCGTATCGCGCGCGGCATCCAGAACAAGGTGCTGGAAGGGATGGCGATGGCGCGGCCGGTTGTGGTGACCCCGCAGGCCCTGGAAGGCATCGATGCCCATCCCATGCGTGAGGTCTGGCTGGCGGCGGATGCGCCGGCGATGGCGGCGGCCGTTCTGCTGGCGCTGAACAACGCCGAGGTCGGGCAAGCCGGACGGCGGCGTGTACTCGATAGTTTTGCTTGGAGTCATAACCTGATCCGCGTGGATCAACTACTGGAGGCATGATGGAGAGAGAGGTTCGAGCGGCTTGGATGAAAGCCTTGTTGCTGTTGGCGCTGTCATGGCTGGCGGTTATCGCGCTGTTACAGCCGACATTCATGTCGATGGCCGCGATCTGGGAGCGTTCGGAGACGTTTGCGCATGGCTATGTCATCCTGCCCATCTCGCTCTGGTTGGTCTGGAAAAATCGGCGCAATCTGGCCGCCATTCCGACCCATACCGATTGGCGTGCGCTCCTGGTGATCGTTCCGCTCGGGGCCGGCTGGCTTGCGGCGAGGGTCGGCGGCGTGCAGGTCATCGAGCAATATGCGTTGGTCGGTATCCTGATCTCGGTCATCTGGTTGATGCTGGGCTTGCGCCAATTCCGCGCCTTGGCGTTTCCTTTGGCTTTCCTGTTGCTGATGGTGCCCAATGGCGAAGGTCTGATCCCCCGCTTGATCGAATTCACCGCCGATTTCACGGTCGGCGCGGTCAGGCTGATTGGCATCCCGGTATTTCGTGAAGGTCCGTTTTTTACGCTGCCCTCCGGGGAGTGGAATGTGGTGGAGGGGTGTTCGGGGCTGCGTTATCTGATTGCGTCGATAACACTGGGTTTCCTGTACGCCTATCTGACCTACCGCACGCTTTGGAAACGTGTCGCGTTCAGTCTGGCCGCGATCGTCGTTCCCATTGTCGCCAATGGCTTTCGCGCCACCATGATCGTGCTGATCGCCCATTATTCGGATATGAAACTGGCGCTGGGCGTGGATCATTTCATCTACGGTTGGGTCTGGTTCGGCCTCGTCATGTTGGCGATGTTCTGGGTCGGCTTGATCTGGCGTGAAGATCTTGATGAACCCGCGCCACCCGATACGCCAGCCAAGGCCAAACCGGCCTATGCCGTCGCCCTGGCGTTGCTCGCGCTGCTGGCGTTATTCCCGCTCTATGAGGCGCGGATCGACAGCCGGGCCATTGCGACGCCTTCACTTGCGTTGCCGACCCCGGCGCGGGGGTGGCAGAAAGTTGAAACGCCGTTCTCGAACTGGGCGCCGCACTGGATCGGCATGGATCAAACAATGATTGGCCATTACCGCAAGGGCGATCGGCAGGTTCAGTTGTTTGTGGCCTGGTATGGCGCGCAGCGTCAGGATGCGGAGCTGATCAATTCCCAGAACTACATGGTTCGTGAAAAACACCCAGAGTGGCGCAGCATGCGCCGGACGGTGACAACGAATGATATTTCTGGTGCTGCGCTGCCCATGGCGGAATCCGGCTTGATGGGCAATGGCAATGCCCAGCGCATCCTGGTCTGGCAATGGCATCGTATCCATGGCAAGGATGGCATCGATCCCTACCAGGCCAAGCTCGACCTTGCCCTGGCCAAGTTGCTGGGACGGCCGGATGAAGCCGCCGCCATCATCGTCGCGACGCCTTATGCCGAGGATGCCAAGGCCGCGGCGGCGACGCTCGAGGATTTCATCATGGCTCACAAGGCGGCTATCGATGCCGAACTGGACCGGATTGAAAAGCGCTAAGCCTGGATGAGCACGGTGTCCGATTCCATCCCGTCCGGGGCCAAGCCGGTACTGATCGCCCATGTCGTTTACCACTTTGGCACCGGCGGCATGGAAAACGGCATGGTGAACCTGATCAACCGACTGCCGACGGCGGAATTCCGCCATGTGGTGATCAGCCTGACCGACCACACCGAATTCCGCCAACGCATCCATCGGGATGACATCCGCTTTGTCGATCTGGACAAGCGACCGGGCCACGATCTTTCCTGGATGGGGCGTCTGTATTCGCTGCTGCGTGAATTGCGGCCTGAGATCGTTCACACCCGAAACCTGAATGCCTTGGAAGCCCAGTTTGTCGCGGCGGCGGCCCGCGTTCCCGCGCGGGTGCACGGCGAGCATGGGCGCGACGTATTCGACCTGGAGGGCAAAAACTGGAAATACAACCTGCTGCGCCGCGCGGCGCGGCCATTGGTGCACCAGTACATCACGGTCAGCCGGGATCTGGCCGGCTGGCTGAGCAACACGGTCGGCGTATCGAATCGGCGCCTCAGCCAGATCTACAACGGCGTCGATAGCGACAAGTTCCACCCGCGCGGTGCGCGGCGTCCAGAAGTCGGGCCGGCCGGATTCTTGTCTGGCGCGACTTGTGTGATCGGCAGCGTGGGGCGCATGGCGGCGGTCAAGGACTATCCGACGCTGGTGCGCGCCTTTATCCATGCCTGCCAACAAGGCGAGCCGGCGGCCGGGCTTCGCCTGTTGCTGGTCGGCGATGGCCCATCGAGACAGGAATGCCAGACCCTGCTGGACCAATCCGGCTTTGCCGGCCGGGCCTGGTTGGCGGGAAATCGGGATGACAGCGCCGAACTGATGCGCGCCATGGATGTGTTCGTGCTGCCTTCTTTGGGCGAGGGAATTTCCAATACGATACTCGAGGCGATGAGCACCGGTCTGCCTGTGGTCGCAACCGCGGTGGGGGGCAATCCCGAGTTGGTCAGCCCGGGTGAGACCGGCCTTTTGTTCAAGCCCGGTGCCAGTGAGACGCTGGCGCGCGCGCTGCTAGACTATGCCGCCGACCCGGTTCGAATCGCCAACGAGGGCAGGGCGGCGCGAGCAAGAATCGAGCGGGATTTTTCCCTTGAACATATGGTCGAGGGCTACCGCGCGGTATACAGGGCGGCGCTGGAGCGTGTTTAAGTTTTCCGTTTTCCGGCCGTAAGACAGGCAAATAGAGCAAATACCAAGAGGCAAGCCACCATGTGCGGCATCACCGGAGTTTTCGACCTACGCGAGCAACGCCCCATTTCGCGTGATGTTCTGGCGCGTATCAACGACATTCAATCGCATCGCGGCCCGGACGAAGCCGGCTTGCATCTGGAACCCGGTCTGGGCTTCGGCCATCGCCGACTTTCCATTATCGACATCGCCGCCGGCCAGCAACCTTTGTTCAACGAGGATGGCAGCGTGGCCGTGGTGTTCAACGGCGAGATCTACAACTTCGTCGATCTGATTCCGGAACTCACCGCGCTGGGCCATACCTTCAAAACGCGCTCCGACACCGAAACCATCGTTCACGCCTGGGAACAATGGGGCGAAGATTGCGTACATCACTTCCGCGGCATGTTCGCCTTCGCCCTGTGGGACAGGAACAAGCAGGTGCTGTTCATGGCGCGCGATCGTCTTGGCGTCAAACCGCTGCATTACGCCGTCACCGACGACGGCTTCCTGGTATTCGGCTCGGAACTCAAGACCATCACCGCCTGGCCCGGTTTCCGGCGTCAGATCGACGACCGAGCGGTGGAGGAATATTTCGCCTACGGCTACGTGCCGGAACCGCGCACGATCTACAGCACGGCGCTGAAAATGTCGCCCGGCCATCGTCTGCTGATCAAACGCGGCCAGCCAGTCGGACAGCCGCGCGAATACTGGGATGTGCCGTTCAAACCGCATGCCAATTTATCCCTGCCGGATGCCGAAATCGAACTGATCGACCGTTTTCGCGAGGCGGTGAAGATACGCATGGTGGCGGAAGTGCCGCTGGGCGCTTTTTTATCTGGCGGCGTCGATTCTTCCGCCGTGGTGGCGATGATGGCGGGGCTGACCGATCAGCCGGTGAAAACCTGTTCCATCGCCTTTTCCGACCCGAAATACAACGAGGCCGAGTACGCCCGCCAGGTCGCCGAGCGTTATCACACCGACCATCACGTCAGCACCGTCGAGGCGAACGATTTCAGCCTGGTCGACGAGCTTGCCCGCCTCTATGACGAGCCCTACGCCGATTCCTCGGCTATGCCCACTTACCGGGTTTGCCAATTGGCGCGCAAGGATGTGACGGTCGCGCTGTCCGGCGACGGCGGCGACGAAAACTTTGCCGGCTACCGGCGCTATCGCTGGCACAGTTATGAAGAAAAAATGCGCTCGGTATTGCCGGTCGGCATCCGTAAACCCTTGTTTGGTTTTCTCGGCCGGGTTTACCCCAAGGCGGACTGGGCGCCTAAAGTCTTCCGCGCCAAATCCACCTTCGAAGCCATGGCGCGCGATACCGTGGAAGGCTATTTCCACGGTGTCTCGGTGATGGGCGACAGCCTGCGCGACAAGGTGTTCAGCCCGGAATTCAAGCGTCGGCTCAACGGCTACAAAGCGGTCGAGGTCTTGCGCCGACACCAAGCCAAAAACCCGGCCACCGACACGGTTTCGCAAGTCCAGTATCTCGATATGAAAACCTATATGGTCGGCGACATCCTGACCAAGGTCGATCGTGCCAGCATGGCCCATGCCCTGGAAGTGCGCGTCCCGTTCCTCGACCACAAGCTGATGGAATGGGTCTCCGGCCTGCCGGTGGATTACAAACTGCGCGGCACGGAAGGCAAGTTCATGCTCAAGCAGGCGCTGGAACCGCATCTGCCGCACGACATCATGTATCGCCGAAAAATGGGCTTCTCGATCCCGCTCGCCGAATGGTTCCGCGGCCCGCTCAAGGACAAGCTGAATAACGCGCTCAAGTCGCAACGCATGGCCGACACCGGCCTGTTCGATATGGCCTTTCTGGCCCGCATGGCCGATGAACATGCGCGCGGCATCCGCGATTACAGCGCCTCGCTGTGGACGCTGCTGATGTTCGAGGCATTCCTGCGCAACAACGAAAACTCACCCGCCATGATCTTGCCATGACCTTGCGCATCCTCCACGTCTTCGACCATTCCCTGCCGCTGCACTCCGGCTATACCTTCCGCAGCGCCAACATCCTGCGCGAGCAACGCAATCTGGGCTGGGAAACCTTTCACCTGACCAGCCCGAAACAGGTGAACTGCTCGGTTGCGGAAGAAGATGCGGATGGCCTGCATTTCTACCGCACGCCGCAGCCCACGGATTTCGCCAGCCGCCTGCCGGTGCTTAATCAATGGGCCTTCATGCGGGCGACCGAGCGCCGTCTGCTCGCTCTGGCCAAGGAACTCAAGCCGGATATTCTGCATGCCCATTCGCCGGTTCTGAATGCCTGGCCGGCGATTCATGTCGGCGAAAAACTCGGTATTCCGGTGGTCTACGAAATTCGCGCCTTCTGGGAAGACGCCGCGGTGGATCACGGCACGCAGACCGAGGGCGGATTGCGTTATCGCCTCACCAAATGGCTGGAAACCCGGGCTGTGCAACGCGCCAATCAGGTGGTGACCATTTGCCAGGGGCTGCGCGGCGATTTGATTTCGCGCGGCATTCCGAGCGAGAAGATCGGCACGGTGCCGAATGCCGTCGATATTGAGCACTTCAGCCTCAGCGTCGGCGCGGACACTGAACTCAAGGCCAAACTCGGCCTGTCGGGCTGCCGGGTGATTGGTTTCCTTGGCTCGTTCTATGCCTATGAAGGCCTCGACTTGTTGATCGCCGCGCTGCCCGCAATTCTGGATAAAGCGCCGGATGTGCGCCTGCTACTGGTCGGCGGCGGCCCGCAGGAAGCCAATCTCAAGGCGCAGGCGGCGGCGTTGGGTTTATCCGACAAAGTCGTGTTCGTCGGCCGCGTGCCCCATGCCGAAGTGAGCCGGTATTACGATCTGGTCGACCTGCTTGCTTACCCGCGTCATGCCATGCGCCTGACCGAACTGGTGACGCCGCTCAAACCCCTGGAAGCCATGGCCCAGGGCCATCTGTTGATCGCGTCCGATGTCGGCGGCCATAAAGAATTGATCGATGACGGCCAGACCGGTGTGCTGTTCCGCGCCGGGGATGTAAGCGATCTGGCCGCCAAAGCGGTGGCGGCGCTTAACCAGCCGGATGGGGGCGCGGCCATGCGCGCTAAGGGCCGCCACTTTGTCGAAAGTGAACGCAATTGGGCGAGGAGCATCGCCAACTACAAAGCCATATACGGCGCCGCGCTGGGGCGGAGTCTGTGACTGATCCACGTATCGTGGTCTTCTCCAGTCTGTTCCCCAACGCGACGCAGCCCAATGCCGGTCTGTTCATCCGCGAGCGCATGTTCCGGGTCGGCCAACATCTGCCGCTGGTGGTGGTGTCGCCGAAACCGTGGTTTCCCGGGCAAGAGCTGATTCGCTTGTTTCGGCCGAATTACCGCCCTCTGCCGGCGAAGCGGGAAAATCAAGCCGGGATCGAGGTGATCTTCCCCCGCTTTCTAGCCATTCCCGGCATGTTGCGCGGTCTGGACAGTGTGTTCATGGCCATCGGCAGTTATTTCACGTTGCGTCGTTTCAAGGCCCAGGGCTACAACCTGATCGATGCCCACTTCGCCTATCCGGACGGTCACGCCGCCCAACGCCTTGGCCGCTGGCTGGGGTTGCCGGTGACCGTGACGCTGCGCGGCACCGAAGTGCCGCAAAGCCGCAACCGGGCATTGGTTGCCAAGTTGCGAGCCGTCTTTCGCGATGCCGATCAGGTCATTACTGTTTCAGACTCGCTGCGTCGACTCGCCTGTTCCCTCGGTCTCTCGGAAGAACGCGGGCTTGTCGTCGGCAATGGGGTCGATGCCGATTGCTTCAAGCCGGTGCCCAGAGCGGAAGCTCGCCAACGATATGGCTTGCCGGATACCGCCCAAGTGCTGATCACCGTGGGTGGGTTGGTCGAGCGCAAGGGCTTCCACCGGGTGATCGCCAGCTTGCCGGCCTTGCTGGAAAAACATCCCCAGCTGCATTACCTGATCGTCGGTGGCGCTTGTCCGGAAGGCGATATGACTCAGGCCCTGAAAGCTCAGGCAAACAAACTGGGGCTGGCCGGGCGTGTTCATTTTCTGGGGCCGGTCTCGCCGGATGATCTCAAATGGCCGTTGTCCGCCGCCGATGTCTTCGTTCTTTCGACCCGAAATGAAGGTTGGGCCAATGTCATCCTGGAAGCGATGGCCTGTGGCGTGCCAGTCGTGGCCAGCGATGTCGGCGGGAACGCCGAGGTGGTCAGTCGACCTGATTTGGGGGTGATCGTCCCGTTCGACGACCAATCCGCCTTGACCATTGCACTCGATCAAGCTTTGTCTCGGTGCTGGGACGGGTCAGCCATACGCGCTTACGCGGAAGAAAACAGTTGGGACAATCGGGTGGAGATTTTGCTGAAGCTGTTCAAGCGTGTTGTCCGGGAGCCGAAATGAGTTTGTATACGTCGCTTATTTCCGGCCTCGTTTTTCCGCTGCAGGAGCGCTTCAAACATCACGATACCGTGCGCGTGCGCAAGGAAATGGAGCAAAGCCAGTACTGGCCTGTCGAGCGGCTTGAGCTGCTTCGTCTGGAGCGTTTGAAATCTTTCTTGATCCATGCCGGCAAACATGTGCCGTATTACCGGGATCTATTCGCCCGACTGGGATTCGACCCGCGCGCGGTCAACGGCATGGCCGATCTGCAACGGCTGCCATTCCTCGATAAAGCCGTTATCCGCGCCCATACCGAAGGCATTAAATCCGAGCAGGCCAAAGATATGTCGCGTTTCAATACCGGCGGCTCCAGCGGCGAACCGTTGATCTTTTTTATTGGCAACGAGCGCGTTTCTCACGATGTCGCCGCCAAATGGCGCGCCACGCGCTGGTGGGGCGTGGATATCGGCGATCCGGAAATCGTGCTTTGGGGCTCGCCCATCGAACTGACTTCGCAAGACCGGGTGCGGCAATTGCGCGATGCCATGATGCGCACCAAACTGCTGCCGGCGTTCGAAATGTCGCCGGAGAAAGTCGCCGGTTTCATCGCGGAAATTCGCGCCATGCGGCCGAAAATGCTGTTTGGTTATCCCTCTGCTTTCGCTCATATCGCGCGTTACGCCGAGGAACACAAAGTCCGTCTGGATGACGTCGGCATCAAGGTCGCTTTCGTCACCTCTGAACGCCTCTACGACCATCAGCGAGAACTCATTCAGCGTGTGTTCGGCTGCCCGGTGGCGAATGGCTACGGCGGTCGCGACGCCGGTTTCATCGCGCATCAGTGCCCCGCTGGCGGCATGCACCTGACGCACGAGGACATCATCGTCGAGATCATCGACGACGAAGGCCGTGTCTTGCCGGCGGGAGAAAGCGGCGAAATTGTCGTCACCCACCTTGCCACCGGAGACTTCCCTTTCATTCGTTATCGCACCGGTGATATCGGTGTACTGGACGATAAGCCGTGTTCGTGCGGCCGCACGTTGCCGTTGATGAAGGAAGTGCAAGGGCGCAGCACAGATTTTCTGGTCGCCAGGAATGGCACGGTCATGCATGGCCTTTCCCTGATTTACATCGTGCGCGATCTGCCTGGCGTGCGGCAATTCAAGATCGTGCAGGAAAGTCTCGATTTGACCCGCATCCTGCTGGTGACCGATGCCGAGTTCGATCTCGCGAATCTGCCCAATATCGAGCGTGGTGCAAAGGTTCGCCTGGGTGAAGAGGTGGCGGTTGAGGTCGAGCTGGTGGACGAGATTCCACCCGAAAAATCGGGCAAGTATCGTTATGTGGTGAGCCGGGTTGCCGCTTGCTGAATCGAATCCATACGAGCTGGACATTGTTAAGTCATTTATTCATGGAAAGTTTTCCCAGGAAAATTCGGCCATGAAGCAACTCGTCGTGACCCCGAGTTTTCCTTTTTCAACGCATACCTTCGTCACGCGCGAAATCGCCTCGACTGTCTCCGCCGGGCACGCGGTGACCGTGCTCGCGCCCACCTCGGGCGACGCCGAAGGGCAAGTGCTCGCCGATCGTCTTGGCGTGAAGCTGGAGGAGGTCATCTATCTCGATGCCGCGGCCTGTCCGGTTTTTTCGACCAGTCTCAAGCGCTATGGCCGGTCTATCCGGAAGTCGGCGATGCGCGGCCACTATGGCCGTCTGCTCGCGGAACGCCGCAAGACCTTTTTCACACGGCTGCTGCGGATGCCTCGTATCCGGGAAGTGGAACAGATTCATGCCCATTTCATGGGCTGGGCATTTGAGGTGGCGCTGCCATTGGGGCAACTGCTCAACGTGCCTGTGACCCTTACCGTACACAATGTCGATCTTCCCTCGCGAGCAATCGATGAACTGTTGTACCTCCAGCGGTATGCGGCCCGAATCGTGCTCGTGAGCCAGGCCTACCATCGCATCTGGGCCGAGCGGACCGGGACATCCGATCGACTCGCCATCGTGCCCAACGGCATCGAACTCGCCGAGTTCGCGGCCGGTTCAGACGCGCCGCCCGGGGCGGCGCGTCTGAACATCATTTCAATCTCGCGCCTGGTGCCAGGAAAAAGAATCGGCGATGTGCTCTACGCGCTTGCGAACCTGCGCGATCAATCGATAGATTTCAGCTATGTGTCCATCGGGGAAGGCGCCGAACGGACCGCGCTGGAGCAACTGGCCGCCCGGCTAGGCCTGACCGATAGAGTCACTTTTCTAGGGGCTATGCCCCACGCTGCCGTAGTAAAGGCGCTTTGCGCTTCGGACATACTGCTGCATCCGAGCGAATGGGAGTCCTTTGGCATTGTCGTGGCCGAGGCGATGGCGGCCAATGTCGCGGTAATCGCGGCTCGGTCTCCGGGGCCAGGCGAGATCGTGCAGCATGGCGTAACGGGTTTTCTGTATGAACCGGGCGATGTCGAAACGCTCTCGGTTCATTTGAAGAGGTTGGCCGCCGATCCGGAACTACGCAAGCAATTCGGCGAACTCGGCCGTGTACGTGTCCTCAATCAGTTCTCATGGGCGGCACATATGAGCCAAATGCTTGAACTTTGGCGAGACACGATATCTGCTGTTGGCGGCGGGAACGATCCAACCGATCGACAATCGGCTAGTTTGGGTTCGCTGTGAAATTAACCGACGTCATGCGGATTGCGATTAACCGGGATTCCATGTTCACCGCGAAATCAACCGCGCCCGCGAAACCGATATCTCGACGCTTGCCGAGAATAGCCGCGCACCATCAACCCACAACCGATACCCGCCGCCCATGCGTGATCTCCTCATAGCTGCTGTCGTCTTCGGCCTGTTGCCCATGGTCTTGCGCCGTCCTCAGGTCGGCATCTATCTCTGGTGTTGGATCAGTTATATGAACCCGCACAGGTTGGCCTATGGTTTTGCGATGACATTTCCGTGGGCATATTTCATCGCTATCGCCACATTCGCGGGCATGTTCTTCACCAAGGAGCCGAAGCGCATCATCTGGACGCGGGAAACGATCCTGATGTTGACGCTTCTTGGCTGGGCGTTCATCACCACCATGTTTGCCTTCTATCCCGATGAGGCCTGGGAGGGCTGGGTCAAATTCTTCAAGATCATGCTGATGACCTTCGTCACCATCATGGTCATCACTAACCGTGAACGCCTGCAAGGCGTGGTCTGGATGATCGCGCTATCGCTGGGATTCTTCGGCATCAAGGGCGGCATTTTCACGATTGCCAAGGGTGGCGTTTATAACGTCATGGGGCCAGAGGGCAGCTTTATCGGCGGCAACAATGAAATGGCCCTGGCTCTGGTCATGACGGTCCCGTTGATCGCCTACCTGCGAATCCAGGAAACACGTCACTGGATGAAAGTCGGACTGACCGGCGCCATGCTGCTTACCACCATCGCCGCCGTCGGCAGCCAATCGCGCGGCGCTCTGGTGGGTCTGCTCGCTATGGGATTTTTCCTCTGGATCAAGAGCCGTAACAAGTTGATGACAGCACTACTGATCATCATCACTGTGGGATCGATTGGCGCGATCATGCCGCAAGCGTGGTACGACCGTATGGCCACCACGCAGGAATATGCGCAGGACGACTCGGCGCTGGGGCGTATCAATGCCTGGCATACCGCTTTCAACGTGGCCAAGGATCGCATCACCGGTGGCGGCATCGAGATGTTCCGGGCTGGTGTCTTCCGCCAGTACGCCCCCGAACCGAACCGGGTCCATGACGTTCACAGCGTGTACTTCGAAATGATGGGCGAGCACGGTTTCATCGGATTCGGCCTGTATATGACCATCATGGCGTTCGCCTGGATGAAGGGTAGTTCCATCATACGGCGCACCAAGCGTATTCCGGACCTGAAGTGGGCTGGGGACCTGGCGGCGATGACTCAGGTGAGCATGATCGGTTTTGCCACTTGTGGCGCCTTCCTGGGTCTGTCCTATTTCGATTTCTACTGGCATCTGGTTGCAATCATGGTGATCCTCAACCATCTGGTGGCCCAGCAGATTGCCAATGCGGTTACGCAGGGGGTCGGAAAATCCACCAAAAAAACGGCTAATGTCCGGGCAACGGTGGGTAACGCCGCTTGAGCCCAACAAAGGGTGGCGTCTCACGGGAAGAATCGCGTGCCAGGCGTAGGATCTGTTTCTTTGCGGGAACGCATGGAAATTGGGGTGGCGCCAGTCGGGTGTTGTTCACCAATTTGCGTCTGCTTGACCGGCAGCGCTTCGATCCCATCGTGCTTTTGTCCGGTCACGGTCCGGCGGAAGCACTATTGGAAGAACTGGGTATCGAATACAAGATATGGGGCCCGCTTACCGAGCCTGGCAATCATCTGAATTACCTCCGAGCTCTGTTCCGCACCCTGTTCTGGTTCAAAAGGCAAAAAATCGAGCTTGTCCACCTCAACCGGGCCAACGCTTGGCGCCCAGCTGAATTGTTGGCGCTCCGTATCAGCGGAATTCCGGTTGTCACGCATTTTCATACGGTCAATCTGGATCGCGCGCCATGCACCCGTTGGTCCAGCGCCATTGCCGCGGTGTCGAATTATGTGGCGCAACACTCCGATACGCAGGGCGTGCCCACGACAGTCATTTACAACACAGTCGACACGAACAGATTTTCCAACGGCCAAGATATGCGCAGCCAGTTCGGCATCGCCAACGACCAAATTGTGGTCGGCTTTGTCGGACAGATCAGAAAAATCAAAGGGGTGGACGATTTCATCGGCATGGCCAAACACATCGCAGGCGATCATGTCCGTTTTTTAATAGCCGGTGAATGTCGCGACAAGAAATCCATAGACGACGCATTCACCAGAGAAGAGCTCCAAAGTCGGATTGTGGAAGACCCGCGCATAATTTATTGCGGCTATGTAGACAATGTTGAGGATATTTATCGCTCGACCGATATTCTGGTCGTGCCTTCCCGCTGGGAAGAGCCCTTCGGCCTGATCTGTATCGAGGCCGGTGCCGCCGGCCTGCCGGTGATCGCCACCCGGCAAGGCGGTTTGCCCGAGGTCATTGAAGATGGAATAACCGGTTTGATTGTGGCGGCGGGCGCTGTTTTGACCATGGCTCACCAAGTCCAAAAACTGGTTGAGGATCCAAAATTAAGAGCTGCCATGGGAGAGGCCGCGCGTATCAGGGTAGAGCGCGAGTTCACAGATAAACCTGTCCGCGCGCTGGAAGACCTGTATGTGTCCTTGCTGGCGAATGGCAATTGAGGCGAGTCCAATGAAAGCATCGACTCGGAATGCTGAGAAATGCTGAAAGTTTTTCCATCGAATTGCCGTAATACAATTCTCGTTGAATCAAATTCATCCCTCCGGCCTTTTCCCGAGACCCCATGCTGACCGTTGCCAAGAATCTCTACGATTACCGCGAGCTGATGATGACACTCGCTTGGAAGAATGTTGCCCTGCGCTACAAACAGGCTTATCTCGGAATCGCCTGGGCCATCGTCAAGCCGCTTATGCTCATGCTGATCTTCACGCTGGTTCGAAGCTTTGTTGGTATCGATAGCGGCAGTGTCCCTTACCCTGTTCTCACCTTTGCCGCACTTCTGCTCTGGACATTTTTCCAGGAGGCCGCATCAGAGGGCGTGACCAGCGTGGTTGGCAACACCACGCTGATCCGCAAGATTTACTTTCCCCGTGAAATCTTCCCGATCACCAGTGTGCTGACCAAGCTGGTCGAACTGGGTATCAACTTCCTCATCGTTGCCGCCCTGATGGCCTGGTACGGCATCCTGCCTTCGATTTATGTAATCTGGGTGCCGGTGTTTATTGCCTATGCCATTCTGGCGGCACTCACCATTGCCTTTGTCGGCTCAGCCATCAATGTGTACTACCGTGACGTCGGCAATGCCTTGCCAGTGCTGCTTTCGTTGGTGATGTACGCCTCGCCGGTGATCTACCCGCTGCAACTGGTCAAGGACAAGCTGGTGACCCAACAAGCAGCCGGCGAATGGTCAAACCTGTATTACCAGCTTTATCTGCTCAACCCGCTGGCGGGCCTGATCGACAATTTTCAGAACGTCATGCTGCGTGGTCTGCCGCCAGACTTCACCACAATGTTGCCCGGTTTTGTGCTGGTGCTGTGTCTACTGCCTCTTAGCTACCTCTACTTCAAGCGCGCGGAAAGTTATTTCGCGGATGTGATTTGACTGATATCTAAAAACACAGCTCAGCGCTACGAAACTTGAGAGGCGCCCGCCTCCTGGACGATCAACCCCGCTACTCACCACTATGCCTATCATTCAAGTCGAAAACGTAACCAAGGAATACAACCTGGGCGCACTGCATGGCTTAAAGCAGACATTGCTCGACACCGGTGCTCGTCTAGTGGGTAAAAAAACCCCTCAACGTCCACTATTCAAGGCGCTGGATGATGTCAGTTTCTCCATAGAGCCTGGCGAAGTGGTTGGCATCATTGGCCACAACGGCGCGGGAAAATCCACCCTGCTCAAAATGCTGGCGAAGATCAGCACCCCGACCCGCGGCTCGGTCAAGGTGAGTGGCCGCATCGCGCCATTGATCGAAGTCGGAGCGGGTTTCGTCCCAGATTTTACCGGGCGGGAAAATGTCTATCTCAATGGCGCCATTCTGGGTATGCCGAGGCGGGAAATTGATAAAAAATTCGAAGAAATTGTAGATTTTGCCGAGATGGAGGAATTCATTGACACTCCGGTCAAACGCTACATTTCAGGTATGCAGGTAAAGCTTGCTTTTGCAGTGGCAACAAGTATCGAGTCGGAAATACTCATCATTGATGAAGTGCTCGCGGTTGGTGACCTCGCTTTCCAGCGCAAATGTTTTGATCGAATGGAAGATATTATAAAAAGACAGGGAAGAACGGTACTGCTTGTGAGCCACAATATTCGACAAGTGGTTCGAATCTGTGGCCGAACTATCTTGATGAATCATGGAAAGATAATTGCAGATGGGCCGTCGGCAGAAACATGCGACAAATTCTATACGCAAAGCAACGAAACGATTCTTCGTCAAGCGCAAGCAAGTCATAAATCCAGGGGTGAGGTATTGACGTCGGGAGAGGTAGAACTCGTTAGCCTGTCGTTGATAAATAATCATGGGAGTGTGGTGGATACGGTTACATCGGGTGACGACTGCACAATACGATGCACGTTTGATGTAAAGAAGCCACTCAAAAATGTTGATGTGGTTTATGGGTTTCATACCACTGATTTTGTTTATATTTCTGCTATGGGTACCTCGGATATTGCGGGAGAGTCGTCGCTGCAGCAGGGTAGGGTCACTGTAGATTGCTCTATCAAGAATCTTCCTTTGGCTCCGGGTGTCTATGCAATACGCGTTGGGGTTTTTGACAATCTACTTACCAAGATATTTTATGGGGAAAACCTAAAGGTGTTTTCTGTAAGTCAACGAGATGGCTCGCACGGTAAAGTCATTTTACATAGCCTAATCAACATCCCATCGGCATGGAATTTTTCCCCTGAGGAGGGGTAGCTGATTTATCTCCCCGATGTAGGGTGGTTTGATGGGGATGGGTAATAAGTAGTGACCGGTGTTTATGGTGGATGAAAAGCAGTTGTTGTGGGTTTGTGATTTTCGGGGTGAGTATTCCATTCGTAATTATGGTGATTAGTGTGGGCTGTCCGTCAACGATAGACTTTGTTTAATGCTGTGAATAAACCTGGGAAGTAACAATGACAACGCAAAATGTAGCTATTGTCACCGCGCCGAACATGCGATATGTCAATACGGGGATGACGACCGTGGAGCTTGCGGCCAAGTCTTTTATCGGGCGCGCGCTACCTGGTGCGAACTTGAGTTTCTATTCAATAGTCCCGCCCAATCCTCAAACCCAGAAAAAATGGATGATGATGGATCTTGGTTATCCGCATCCATCATCGAGTGGCGTCGAAAAAATATTCGACCATTTGCCCATATTTTCAAATCAAGAACAATTATTCTCGAGTGATTTGATTTTGTATTGGGGCGATTTCCTACAGGCGCGGCATTATATCGACCAGGAGTGCGTGGGCCGGGTGTCTGAGATTCATGGTATAGATAAAGATAAAAGCGCGGACTTTTGTTATAGGTCGCTTTTGCAGTGGAAAATGCCGGCTGAAATAAAACAAAAATCCATCGTTTTTGGAAGTAGTTTGCTGTACAACACAACCAGGGATTATTTGTCTGGTGATTACAAAAATGCCATTTCTGATCTTTTGAGGCATTCGCAAGCGGCTTTGATGCGCGATCCTATTTCGGCTACACGCATCAATCAATTGACCGGTAATTATCAAGCCAGCCATCTTGGAATAGACCCCGCATTCTTTCTTCGGAAAGAAGATATTTCACAGTTGCCTGCTACCAGCTGGTCAAGCGAACTGAAACAGTCGGATACAATAGGCCTGTTCTTCGGGGCTCGCACCAGTCCGCCCAAGGGTTTGTTGAATTTTTGCAGAGGTCTGGCAGAGGATTTGTCCGCTAAACTTGAATGGCTCCCTTGGTTTCCTGTTCATGAAATATTGCGTACGAAAGCTCGGCCCAAGCTTAAAAATATATTTAGCTCTTCAAATGAGCTACAACTCCAGCAAATAGAGGGCTTGATGCCCCGAGGTGATCAATACACGCAGGCGGACTTGCTGGTGGCGGCAAGCAAATACAAACTAATCATTACCGACACTTATCATCTTTGCATTAATTCGTGGAATGCGGGCACGCCGGCTATCTGTTTTGGAGCGGATGGGAATTCTGGTAGCCATGTGATTAAGGACTTTAAAAAACGCGTGCTTTATGAGATGTTCGATGCGAATTCATTCTATTTCGATGTTTCAAGCTTGAGAGACTCGAACGAACAGAAGCTCACTAAACGGTTGATTTTGTCCCTGTTGTCTGATTCCTCCAGCACTAAATTCGTTTTGGATAATATTAGGAGGCATTCTTCTTCGGTCGAAGGAATACTCGCTAATCACGCCCATCATGCGTCGAATCGTGGCTAGGCATATTCTTAACCTATTTACCTAGATGCAAATCTTGTTCGCGAGCGCACGCCCGCCCTACCCATATTTTCTCGGCGGTGCCGCGCGTGCGGCACACATGTTGCTGGTGCGTATGGCTCAGATGCCAAATACCTTCTGCTCCGCTGTGGGGTCGTGTGAATATGCGGTCAGTCCGTGGCGTCGGCCCGCTACAGACGATCATGCCGCGCTTGGGATTCATTCAATCGGTCCGGAGCTTGATGCAGTCGATTGCGGCTATTCGGTGAGGCTACTGCCGGACTTCTACACAGCACTCGCCGACATGGTTGAACGCACGCGTCCCGATCTGGTCTGGTCGCAACTGGAGGGCGCTTTGCCAGTGTTGCAAATAGCACATCGGCTTGGTGTGACCGGGCTGTGTTATGTGCATGACGCGGAGTTCGATGTAGCCGAAATGCGCAAGATTGCCGCACTCGATTGCCACCTGATTGCAAGCAGCGCTTTTCTTGCTGACAAGGTATGGCTAGCCACCGGGCGCCGCGCTAGCGTGGTTTATCCGCCAGCGGAACTTTATTACGATGATGTTGGTGACGCGAACGGTGTGGTGACGATGATTAATCCTCATCCGGTAAAAGGTTTGGAAACCTTGTTGGGAATCGCAAGCCAACGTCCGGGTATCAACTTTCTGTTGCAGGAATCCTGGAAGCTGGATACCGATGCGCGGGCGGCATTGGATGCGCACTTGGCTGCATTGCCTAATGTTCGGTTTGCAGAGCGGGTATCCGATATGCGCAGCGTTTATCGTCAAACCCGGATACTTCTGGCTCCCTCCCGTTGGGAGGAGGGGTTTGGCATGGTGGCGCTGGAGGCTGCATCCTGTGGTATTCCGGTAATAGCCAGTCGTCGAGGCGGGTTGCCGGAAGCGGTGGGTGAAGGTGGTTTGCTGATTGACGATTACATGAATGTCGACGCTTGGTTGGCGGCGTTGGATAGCATGTTGAACGACGCGGCGCGTTATCAGGCGTTTTCAGTCCGTGCGCGACAACATGCGGCTTCCGAGAAGTTCTCACCCGATGCTCTGGCCAATCTTCTGGCCGGCATTATTGCAACCTCACCCAAGCAGCCTGGGTGGCTTGATCGAAAGCTTTTCACTGTCAAACAGCGTGTACGCGACTGGCCCTTGTTGGGCAATCTGGTTGGCACAAGTAGCCACTGATTCGAGGTGTAGGATGAAACCACTTTGGCTCCTGATTATTCCTGTACTTGCTCTTGCGGGTTGTGGGCCGTCAGAAAAATCATTGACCTTGTTCGAGGACGCCACCGAAAGCTCTGGACTTGCCGCTTACGAGGGCATGACCCACGGCGTGGCCTGGGGGGATTACGACGGAGACGGCCGGCCCGATCTATATGTCACCAACCACCTCAAGCCGGCAATGTTGTTCCGTAATCTTGGCGCCGGGCGTTTTGAGAACGTGACCGCGCTTGTGCTGGGTGAGAACAACACTGGCGGCGATAAGCACGGTGCGGCCTGGGCGGATTTCAACAATGACGGCAAGCTTGATCTTGTACAGTTGACCGGTGCAATTAAGGGGGTTGGCGTTGAGCCGAAGCGGTTGTACTTGAACGAAGGCGGCAAGTTGGTCGAGCGTGCTGTGCAATTGGGTGTCGACAACCCTCCCGGCCGTACCCGGATGCCCTTGTGGCTGGACATCGACTTGGATGGCAAACTGGATCTGTTTCAGGGCGCGGAAGCGCGTTTCGATACGCTGACTCCGCCATTCCTGTTTACTCAGCATGCAGGTCGCTTTGTCGATATGACAGCTTCGCTACCACTGGAATCCAGATCGGCGCCTTTTTGCATCGTTACCGCCCTGAACGATGACCGTTTTCCAGAGGTTGTATGTCGACTCATGGGCAAGGGCCGTCCTAATCAGATATTCGATACCCGGTCGCAGCCCGCTCACACGCTGGATCTGTTGCCTAAGACCGCGTTTGACGATATCGCGGCAGGGGATTTCGACAACGACGGCAAGATGGATCTGTTCCTGGCACGAAAGAACCCTGGTGGGCGAATCGCGCTGGCGCAGAACGGCGAGAAAACCGTAACCGCCCAGTTAGAACTCAAGCCACAAGACGCGGGAAAACCGACTGGTTTCCGATTCAAATCCAAGGGCGTGGTCGGTTTCACCATTGCCGGTCAGCATGAGGGGGAACTGGCTCCCAGTGATATCCGATTCGGAAATCGCTCGGCAATACCAGGTGCGCTTGTGTTCGAACTTGGCCCCGATAGCGCACCCGGAATGCCGCAAGCGCCCGCTAACGCGCGGCAAGCTGTATTGATAGGCAACCCTGAGTCTGGTGTATGGCAGATAGAAATGGTGCTACGCCCCGAAGCCTTTGCTGGCAAGAAGGCTGCGCGAAACTTGGCCGTGCGTATCCATTCCACCATGCCCGTTGAAGGTGTTGAGTCCTTGGACGGCGCGGCCACGGATGAAACCGCGCCACAACGACTGTTCATGAACAGAGACGGCAAGTTGGTCGACGAAAGCGAGAAGCGCGGCGTGAACATGCGTCCGGTCGCGGCAGCAAATACGGTTGCGGGTGATTTTGACAACGACATGGACCTGGATATTTTCGTGTTGGGCTCAGGTGATGCTGGCAAAACCGAGAATCTGTTTCTGTTGAATGATGGCAAGGGAAATTTCAACGTGGTTCGTCAGGCGGGTGGGGCTTCCGGTTCGCTGTTCGGTGTCGGGGATTCGGTCACTTCAGCGGATGTGGACGGCGATGGCTGTTTGGATCTGCTGACCGCAAGTGGCGCAAGCATGGGCCGCAACCTGGGCTTGCCGTCAGACAATGGTCGTTACCAACTCTTCCGCAACCTGTGCAACAACGGTAATCACTGGCTGATGATCGATCTAGTGGGCACGAAATCCAACCGTGATGGCATAGGGGCGCGTGTGACGGTGACAGCGGGTGGCATTACCCAGACCCGGATACAAGATGGCGGTGTCCATGAAAGGGGGCAGAACCACAGCAGGTTACACTTTGGGCTTGGCAACAACCTAAGAGCGGAAAGAGTATTCGTGCAATGGCCAAGTGGTTCAACGCAAGAAATATCAAATTCGGATGCTAATAAATTAATTCTAATAAAAGAGACTCCTTAATGCGCTGTTTATCAGTTTCGGATGGTTTGCGAATCCTAATGTGGGTTCGAGCTGTCTCGATGGCGAGTGATTGAAGGGTAATAAAGTGCCGATGCCATCCGTAAAGATAACGTTCTATTACCCATACAATGACGCCATTCCGGATCTGGAAAACGCATCTCCGGACATGGACTGGCACTTGTTTGGGACTGGAGTGAACGTATGGATTGCGCAAACCTACATCCGGCTTAAACTGGCCGGCGCTCCGGTGTCAATTAGCCCCGTACCGACGGATGAGGGGATTGTTGTATTGCATGCCGATGACATGCACAAATATCTTAAATCCGCTGGGGCAAACAAAAAATGCTTGATAGTTTGCGTCCGTGCAGACCGTGAACCCCAGCCTTATGCGGATTTTGAAATTGTACAAAATATGGCATCCTCCAGAAATACACGATGTCGTCATGTGCCGCATTGGCCCCAACCCGGACTGATCCCAAGAGACGAGCGGAGGGGGGCTGAATTGAGTAATGTTGCATTTAAAGGGTCGAATCTGGAAAGCAATGCGATGTTCAAGTCTGAGTTATGGTCGGATTTTTTGCGCAGCGAATCGCTACATTGGGTTGAAGATCAGGCCTATTGGACAGGTGGCGGGGCCAAAGGATACAAAGATGTGTCATGGAATGATTATTCCAATATAGATTTAATCGTCGCAATTCGGCGGGATCCATCCAATAAATATAACAATAAGCCTGCAAGCAAGCTAATAAATGCCTGGTTGGCGGGTGTGCCTGCAATACTGGGGGCGGAGGTGGCGTATCGGGAATTGAGGAAATCACGACTGGATTATATGGAGGCGGTAACTCTTGAGGATGTTATTGGTTCCATTAGGATGTTGAAGTCAAATCCTGAGGTGTACAAGTCGATGGTCGACAATGGGAAGATAAGGGCGCAAGAGTTCGGTGCAAAAAAAATAGAGGCACGTTGGCTGTGCCTGCTTATGGACGATTTGACTAAAATCTATCATTCGCCTTTTTGGTTGATGATGCGCCATCTTCCAATAGGTGCAAGGAAACGGTTCAGAAAAATATTGGCTACGGATGGTGCATTAATATGAGGGAGTCTTTGGTCTCTGTGGTTATTCCGGTGTTTAATGCGTCCAAGTATCTAGCGGAGGCTATTGACAGCGTGCTTGCCCAAAGTTACAGGCCAATTGAAATTATCGCTGTCGATGACGGTTCTACTGACGATAGTCTGGCTGTCTTGCGGGGGTATGGAGATAAGGTCATCGTTATCGAACAGCCAAATGGAGGCCAGGGGGTTGCCAGAAATACAGCAGTTGATAATAGTTCGGGAGAGTACATCGCTTTTCTTGATGCCGATGATATATGGGATCCGGTTAAGCTAGAAAAGCAGGTAGCTTTGCTGGAGAGACACCCTGAAGCCGTTGCTGTTTATTGTGATCATTGTGTCATTGATTCGAACGGTGATGTGGTTGCAACTACCGCTGCTTTGGGTGGGCCTAGGGTGTCAGGAAGAATTCTTAATAATTTGTTGGAATATAGTGTCATTGTCACCCCGTCACTCGTGATGACGCGCCGTTCGGCTTTCGATGCCGCACAAGGTTTTGATGTGGAAAGCCCGCGCTGGGCCGAAGACCATGGTTTATGGCTGAGAATTTCTTATTTGGGTCCAATTATTTACGATATAACCAACTTGGTTGGCTATCGTCGACACGATTCAAATACTTATAATGGGCCTAGTGCGAATTTTGCTATTGGCAATATATGTGCGCTTAAGCGCTTGCTCGCCTTCCTCTCTTCTGACGAGAATCCTGCGTTGATTGAAAATATAGAACGTAAAATTTATATCAAAACCATTGAGCTTGCATTTCGCTACGTGGGGAATGGGGATTGGCGTAGTGGCATTAAAACGTATCTGCGGGCCATCCGTGTTCGTCCTTTTTGTAATAATGCGTGGCTTGGTTTGATAAATATACCTCGCTTGGCTATGAAGCGCTGGGTTTGATAATTCTATAGAGTTTATATCTTATGTGCACAGACAAGGCGATTGTAATTGCAGCTTATCTACCTCAGTATCACCCTATATCGGAGAACGATGAGTGGTGGGGGGCTGGGTTTACAGAGTGGGTCAATGCAAGTAAAGCGCGGCCATTGTTTCCGAGCCACTATCAACCTCATATCCCTGCTGATCTTGGTTTTTATGATTTGCGCTTGCCTGAAACGCGCATTGCACAGGCCGATATGGCGCGAAAATACGGAGTAAATGGATTTTGTTATTATCACTACTGGTTTGCTGGAAAAAGGATACTTGAACGTCCGTTTAATGAGGTTTTGCAGTCTGGTGCTCCTGATTTTCCATTCTGTCTGAACTGGGCGAACCAAAGTTGGACAGGTGTCTGGCACGGTGCATCTAAAAGAGTGTTAATGGAGCAGACTTATCCTGGGGACAGTGATCATCGTAATCACTTTGAGGCTTTGCTGCCTGCTTTTTTCGATAAAAGATATATACGAGTTGACGGGAAGCCTTTGTTTTTTATATTCAGGCCTGCAGAATTGCCCGACGCCAAAAGAACATTGGATTTATGGCGAGAGATGGCGGTTAGAGCGGGGTTGCCTGGGCTATTCTTCGTTGCGGAACATCAAAATCCTTATTGGCCGGCAAGTGATCATGGATTTGATGCAATATTAAATACCAGAGGGTTCCCAAAGAGGCGTGAGTGGGTGTCGTGGAAGACGCCGCTGAAAAAGATACACGGGAAAATATTGGATATCAGAGGGGTTCCTACTATCGTTAATTACGGAAGTATGTCCTCTCATTTTGTGCCGGATCATGACTCGAATGAATTTGTCATACCTTGCGTGATTCCAAATTGGGATAACACTCCCCGCAGTGGTTTTAGGGGTTATGTTTTGCATGGGTCAAGCCCCGACCTATTCCGTGTTCAACTTAGGCGCGCTCTTGATAAAGTCGCGAGGTATCAAGTTGAAAAGAGATTTGTTTATGTAAAGTCATGGAATGAGTGGGCCGAGGGAAATCACTTGGAGCCTGATCGGAAATTTGGCCACGGCTACCTGAAAGCATTAAAAGAAGAGGTGTCTGGGGGGGGGTAAAACTCGAACAATTTGCGTATGCAATTGAATGGGCTGTGGTCGGGTTTGGTGCTTGCTTAATTATATTTAGAGGTGTTATTGGTTAATTACGTTCATGGTTTGGTGGTTCAGCGCTGACAGAATTGGGCGGTTTAAATTTATCCAATAATGGTCGAATGGTTTAATTAGAATCATGCACTGGTCGGCTTCAAGCATGTTCGGATCCTCGGACTGCGGTGAATGGCCGTTAATTATTGGTTAATTTAAATTGGATGGCAATGTGAGTGAATATGCGGCCAAGCCTGATTTGTATTTCATAAATAAACGAACTGAAATGCTTGAGTATATTCCAGGTTCGGTTACTAGGATACTGGAGATAGGGTGCGGGAATGGGAAGTTCGGTGCAGCTATCAGGAGTAGTCGAAATGTTTATTATGTGGGCGTGGATTTAATGCCAAAAGCGGTTGAGGCCGCCAAGAAGGTTCTTGATGTTTCACTTCAGGCAGATATTGAAGTCGATGATTTGCCGTTCCAGCATAACTCCTTTGATTGCTTGATAATGAATGACGTACTCGAGCATCTAAGGGACCCGTGGGGAACGCTTAAAAAAATGATGGCCTATCTGGCGCCTGGAGGGTATGTCGTCGCGTCGCTGCCAAATATTCGCTACTATTCTGTGGTGAAGGATTTGTTAATAAATCGGCAATGGCGTTATGCGGAGAATGGCGTCCTTGATAAAACTCACATTCGTTTTTTTACGGATAAAACAATAAGAGATATGTTCCAAGGCGTCAATGTTGAAATATTGACGCTGAATGGAATTAACGGCACGAAATTTCCGTGGAAATTCGGATTGCTCAATTTATTACTTGCCAACGCTCTTGATGATATGCGTTACATGCAATTTGCTTTGCTTGGGCGCAAGGCTTTATGATGCCCGAGTGCTGGTCATATATTGGTTTTGGGTGTTGCATTTAGGTGCAGACAAAAACAAATGGAGCTTTAAAATGTTTTTTTTGAAGAATAAAAAATCAAGTTACGCACGCGCCATGGACTGGTTCAAGGCACATATGATCCCGGGTGAGGGCATCATCGTGCATACCAAGCAACCGGTGGCTTATCCGGAGGTGACCGGTTATTGGATTCCCACCCTTTACGCCTGGAACGAACCCGAACTCGCACGTGCCTGCACCCGTTGGCTGCTCTCTATACAGTTGCCAGACGGGGCTTTTCCCGCACCCGGCGGCGTGCCTTATACCTTCGACACCGGCCAGGTGATGCGCGGTCTGGTCGCAGCGCTGGGCGATGTGGAAGGTGCCGAAGAGGCGTTGCGCCGCGCCTGCGACTGGACGCTCACCCAGATCGAACCCAATGGCCGTCTGACCACGCCATCCACCGAATTGTGGACGGGCATTGCCAGCGATCTCATCCACGTCTATGTATTGCCCCCCCTGGTTGAAGCAGGCAAGAAATTGGGCGTGCCGGAATATGAGGTGGCGGCGGCACAGGTTCTGGCCTATTACAAGGCGAAGCCGGAATTGGCTCCGTTCAACCGGCTTTCCCACTTCCATGCTTACGTGATGGAAGCCCTGTGCGAGTTGGGCGAATTCGATCTTGCCCGCCAGGGCATGGCGGATGTCGAGAAGCTGCAAAGATCCGATGGCTCTGTGCCTGCTTATCCCGATGTGGATTGGGTCTGCTCCACGGGCTTGGCCCAGTACGCCATCGTCTGGTATCACTTGAATAACCCCGAGCGGGCTGACCGTGCGATTCGCTACCTGGAAAAAATCCAGAACAAGTCGGGTGGATTTTTCGGTAGTTACGGTAAAGGCGCCCAGTACATCGCTGGCGGCGAGATCAGTTGGGGGGCCAAGTATTTCCTGGATGCCTGGAAGATGAAGCTGGATCGGGAGGCCGCCCATGCTTAAGGTGCTGACTGTCTTCGGGACTCGCCCCGAGGCGATCAAGATGGCGCCCTTGATCGCCGAGCTGGAGCGCCACCCCGATTTGATCGAGAACCGCAATTGTCTGACCGGTCAACACAAGGACATGGTCGCGTCCTTGATCGAGCTGTTCGGTATCCGCGCCGACTACCAGCTTGACCTGATGCGCGAGAACCAGACCTTGGAGCACATCACCACGACCGTGCTCGCGGAGGTCGGCAAGATTTTGCGCGCGGAAAAATTCGATTTGCTGTTGGTGCAGGGCGATACCACCACCTCCATGGCGGCTGCCCTGGCCGCGTTCTATGCGGGGGTGAAGATCGGCCATGTGGAAGCCGGTCTGCGAACCTTCGACAAGCATCACCCTTACCCCGAGGAGTCCAACCGCAAGATGATCGACGCGGTGGCGGACATTTTCTTCGCCCACAGCGGCAAGGCGCGCCAGCATCTGTTGAATGAAGGTATTGCCGATTCAGCCATCGCCGTCACCGGCAACACCGTGATCGATGCGTTGCTTGATGTTTCAAAACGTCCCTTCGATCTGGCGAATTCGGCACTGGCCGGTATTCCGTTCGAGACCAAACGCGTTGTTCTGGTCACCGCCCACCGGCGTGAGAGTTTCGGCGGTCCCTTCGAGTCCATCTGCAAAGGCCTTGCCGAGTTGGCGAGCAAATATGCCAACGACATCGAACTGGTATACCCCGTGCATCGCAACCCCAATGTGCGCGCGGTGGTGGAGAAATATCTGACCGGCCTGCCCAATGTGCGCTTGCTGGATCCCCTGGATTACTTGCCGTTGGTGCAATTGATGAAGCGAGCCTATCTGGTGTTGACCGACTCCGGCGGGCTTCAAGAGGAAGCGCCCAGCTTGGGCAAACCCGTGCTGGTGCTGCGCAAGGTCACCGAACGCCAGGAGGGCGTCGAAGCCGGCACGCTGAAACTGGTGGGCATGGAAGCGGAAGACATCGTGCGCGAGGCGAGCCGTCTGCTGGACGACGAAGCCGCTTATCGCGCCATGGCCACGCGCGCCAATCCTTATGGAGACGGCACCGCGAGTGTGAAGATTGTGAAGAAGATTCTTGCGGATATGGATCAAGCGGCATGAGTCAGCCACTTGTTAGCGTTGTCCTGCCCACCTATAAGCGGGCGCATCTGCTCGCGCAGGCGATGCGAAGTGTGTTGGCCCAAACGTATGCGAATCTGGAATTGATCGTTGTCGACGACAACTCGCCCGATGACACGGCAAACGTTGTCGCGTCGTTCGACGATCCACGTATCCGTTACGTCAAGAACGACCCCAACCTGAAATTGCCGCGTGCGTTGAATCGGGGGTTTTCGTTGGCGAAGGGGACGTTCCTGACCTGGACCTCGGATGACAACCTGCTTGCTCCAAACGCCATCGAGAAAATGGTGGCGAGTTTGAGCCAGGGCGACTGCGATTTCGTTTATGCGGATTACTGGCTGTTTTCCGAGCAGGCGGCCGACGGCACGCCACTGGAGCCGCAACATGACCGCTTGCCTGGCATGTTGCAACTGGAGAAAGGCAACCACATCGGTGCCTGCTTTCTGTACACCCGCAGGCTGTATGAAAGCGTCGGCGACTACGACCCCGAGTTGTTCCTGGTGGAGGATTACGATTACTTCATTCGCGCGGCAAAGCATTTCAGGTTCTGCCACATCGCCGAGCCGCTGTACTACTTCCGACGCGATGAGGACACCCTTTATTTGTCCCGTTTCCCTGAGGTGAAAGCGTCGGACGTACTGATTCGGCACAAGAATGGTCTGCTGGATGAAGAACGGCTGATCGATGCCATGGTGGCATTGATCATGCGCAAGCCGGCGGGACTGAAGCCCGCCTTTCTGCGCCATGCCTTGGAACTGGCCGCCGGACGCTCCTATCGTTTGACCACGCTATTGCAGCGCTGGGTTCGCCAGCACCTGAAACGGGCCATGGCAAGGGAGGTGGGCGGACTGCTCGTGGGTTATCGAGACGGCGCCCGCACCTTCAAGGACACTCGCGACGCCCTGGCGGCGTGCATGCAGCGACATGGCCGCATTGAATACTGAATTGGGTCGTTCAGACCCATCCATGGCTCATGGAGATAGCCGACCGTGACATTGCATGTGCTCATCACGGTGGACACGGAATCCTATGCCGCTGGCGATCCCGACCGGCACATCTGGGGGCACCTGGATGACGGCAAGGAATATGGCATCCGCATGATCATGGACATGCTGGAGAAGCGTGGCGCCCGTGGCACCTTTTACTTGAACGTCTACGAGGCGGAGCGGCATGGCGATGAGGCGATCCGTGCCGTCATTTCCGAGATCCATGGCCGGGGCCATGATGTCCAGTTGCATACCCATCCGCGCGATCGCTACGGTATCGAAAAATTGACCCGTGCCGATGTCTCTCGTCAGCGGGAAATCCTTGCCTGGGGCAAGGATTTCATAGAGGCGCAAACGGGCTTGGATGTCATTGCCCACCGGGCGGGGGCCTTTGCCGCCAATCTTGACACGATAGAAGCGCTCTCTCTGGTAGGTATTCCGGTGGATGCCTCACTGTCGCCGGCCTGGTTCGAGTCACATCTGGCTCAGGAGGTGGTTTCCAACAACCGGCCCTTCGATTTGCGCGGAGTGCTGGAACTTCCCGTTACCTACTATGTGCAGGGTCGATTCGGCAAAAGGGAATATCTCCGGCTGGTGGATATCGAGGCGTCCTCACTGCGGGAACTGAAACACATCGTCCGTCAGGCCCTGGATGCCAAGGTCAGCACGATCAATTTCCTCATGCACAGCCATAGCTTCGTTCGTAATGGCCGCTCCGACCTCGCCCTGATCAAGCGCTTTGAGGCTGTTTTGGCCTATCTGAGCGCGCAGCCTGGCGTGAAGTTATCCACCACGACCCAATTTCATGAACTCTGGAAATCAGGCTCGCTTCAAGAGCATTCCACCGAGCGTTTTACCCCCCGCACGGGTTGGTGGCTCACCTATCTGCGCACGCTCGAGTCTGTAGGTAAAGGGTGGAAAAACACTGTGGCGGCCCTGCTACCCCCCGTTGTGCTGGCCGCATCCATCGGATTCCTCTTTATTGTGCTGACCTGAAATCATGCTGAGAACATTGACCAATGCATTCAAAGGCCCCGCCCAGGCACGGGCAGCCCATCGGCAGGCGTTGCGCCTAAACCCGGGCATCACGCTAGGCGTGAATCAGCTACAAACCTTATGCCCGGCGGATGGCGGTGACGATGCCGAAGCCCCGATCTTTGTTCTGTCCGCGGGGTGGCGATCCGGCTCCACGCTGTTGCAACGGCTGGTCATGTCCGACCCCAGTGTATTGATCTGGGGTGAGCCATACGATGAATGCGGCTTGATCCAGGCGCTGGCCGACAGCATGAAGGCCTTTCGCCCCGGCTGGCCTCCCCAAGAGTATTTCTACGATGGCACGCCGCCGGATCAGCTCACCGGGGAGTGGATCGCGAATCTGTTTCCGTCCCTTGAAGACTGGCGCAAGGGCCAGCGCGCGCTGTTCGACGCCATGTTCGCCATGCCCGCCAAACGCGCGGGCGCAAAGCGTTGGGGAATCAAGGAAGTCCGGCTTACGGCTGAGCATTGCGCCTATCTGCGATGGCTATATCCCAAGGCACGCTTCCTGTTTCTAATCCGCAACCCATTGGAAGCCTACCGTTCCTATTGCCGTTATGGACGTAGCTGGTATGACGTCTTTCCCCATCGGCCGGTATTTACACCCACAGCGTTTGGCCGGCACTGGAAAATGCTGGCAGAGGGGATGTTGGACCAAGCCATTTCATTGGATGCACAGGTGATCCGTTATGAAGACCTGATATCGGGCAAGGTCGACTTGACTGGAATCGAACGCTACTTGGGCACAAATCTGGATCATGCCGTGCTGAACAAAAAGGTGGGCAGTTCGGAGAGGGGCGGGGAGAAAGCCAAAGTGAATGCTTTGGAAAAGTGGCTGCTGCGACGGGCGGTTTCGCCGCTGGCTGAACAACTCGGCTACAAGTAGAGCCTGATATCAATCATCGACCTGACGAAAATATGACGGGAGAGAACCTTAACCGCCCCGGTTGGCACTTGCAGTTCATGCAATTTGCCGGCGTCGGCGTGATCGGTACCGCGGCACACTATCTGCTGCTAGTGATGCTGGTCGAAATATTCGGCGCTGGCGTGGTGGCTGCCTCGACGGCCGGGGCCGCACTGGGTGCCGTGGTGAACTATTTTCTTAATCGACGTTACACATTTCGTAGCGAAAAGAGACATGTAGAAGCGCTTACGAAATTCATGCTCATCGCCTCAATAGGATTGGTGCTGAATTCTTCGTTCATGATTCTTCTGGTCGAAATATTGAGTGTTTATTATCTTCTTTCCCAAATGTTATCCACTGGTCTCGTGCTGATTTGGAACTTCACCGGAAACCGGTTCTGGACCTTTAGCGATGCACGTTAAACCTATCGGCTTCAAAAGCCACTTCGCTCTGGGGACGGACAACATGCCGCACGAAGCTGATTCCAGATTTTCCATTCTGTTTGCATTGTTCTTCGCGGTACTGATCTGGTCACTGGCAACCGTAACGTCTCAGGTTCGTTTTCCAATCGGCAATGACGCCATCGGATATATGGTGGACGCAACGAATCTCCTTCAAGGTCGAGGGCTCACACGAGTCGTCAACGAAACAGGGTCGCCAGACCTGGATTTCGAGCCAACCCGCTATCAGCCTCCGGGTTTCGCATTGGCGATGGCCGGTCTTTCCGCTCTTGGCATAAGTGTGGAAAACGCCGCGTTTGCTATTGCGCGATTTTCATGGGCTTTGCTGCCTGTCGCATTGCTGTTTGCATTGCGGCCGATCCTTCCTTTTGCATGGGCCGTGGCCGTTGTTGCGTTGGTGGTATTTTCTCCGGGCATCTATCTGAATGGCTCCACGATCAACACGGATGTGCCAACGTTATTGCTGATCGTGTTTGCCACGGGCTTGTTGATTCGGGGTGTTGGAGAACGGCCGCGTGTTGGTCTTTTGATCTCTACCGGCCTGCTCTTGGGCTTGGCGTATGCCTTGCGCAACTCTGTCACCGCCGTATTCGCGGGCATGCTGGCGGCCTTCGTCGGCGCGGTTTTGCTCAAACAGATGCCTGTTGCCGCCGCCGCGCGGAATTGCGCCTGGGTGCTTCTCGGCAGTGCACCATTTGTTGGGCTGCTATTGCTGCGTAATTACCTGGTGTTTGGCGAGGTGCAACCTTATGTCCTGATGGTGGGCACAGATGCAACCTTGCTCGAATCCTTCCGTGTCTATCTCCATGGCCTGTTATGGGATCTAACGGGCTCGCCCACTTTGGCCCGGACTCTGGCTTGGGATTCCAAGATTCTTGCACTTACGGCAACGCCTATCGCAGGGCTGTTGGCGTGGGGGCTGTTTAGCCACTGGCGCGTCTCGGGGTTGCATGCACGATTTGCCGTGTTGTACGGATTGCTGTTTTCCGCCGCTGGCGCCGCCATGCTGGTGATCGCACACACCTACCACGGCCTGGATTTCGGCTTTCTGCTGCGCCATATGATGCAATATGCGTGGCTCCTGTTTGCCTTGATGCTGGTTGCGCTGCTGGCGACCGGAGAGCGCAAGGCGAAACTGTTGGCCGGGCTGCTCGTCGCGGTTTTGCTGGCCAGCCGACTCTGGTTCATCGCCGACGACCTGCGCACGGAACGCGCAATTCAAGCAGCATTCTCCCGAAGCGATAACGTCGTCGAGGCGGCGCACCCCTTTCTGGAAAATGGACGTATCCTGACCGACCAGATTAAGCAACGCCTTGCCGAAGACGAAACCATCCCGGCCGCAATACGCGCTCTACCCGGCAATGCGCTTGTCCTGTCCAATCAAGGCCCGTTGCTTGGTTATCTCAGCGGCCGGCCGGTACGAATGCTTCCATTTTCGAGTGAAACCGACCTGTCCGACGTAACAAGTCGGGTAAGTCGGCTTTTCCGTGACATGCATAGTCACCGTCCCGTGTACATCGCGCTTGTGCCTGATAACCGCATAGTCCGCAGTCCGGATGGGGCGGTGTGGCAAGCGAAAATTGCGAGCAGATTGCCTGAGCAATACCAGGTGATTCGCAAGGAAGCGAATATATTGGTGCTTCATGTTTCCGCGCCGGCACCGGAAGCGATCGGCGAAAAATGAGCCGTACCGGAAATTCGGAAAAAAAGGCTGCCACTGCGCCTGCATGCTTAATCATCAATGCCGATGACTACGCCTACTTCAGGGGAGTCAGCCAGGGCATTCTGGAGTGCGTCGGCCAGGGCAGCGTTACAGCTACCGGAGTCTTTGCAAACAGCCCCTTTCTGGATGAGCATGCCTGCTGGCTTGCCGACCACCCGGATCTGGATGTCGGGGTGCATCTCAACCTGACTGATCGTGCGCCGCTGACCGGGCGCCTCGCGGAAGCGTTGAGTGATTGGAATGGCCGATTTCCAGGAAAATTCACCATTGCGAAAGCAATCCTGATGCGTCGAATTCCAGTCGATTTGGTGCGGGAGGAATGGCGGGCCCAAATCGAACGCTGTCGGGCCAATAAACTCCAACTCTCGTTCCTGAATTCCCACGAGCACATCCACATGTTGCCGGCTCTCTACTCGATAGCATTGGAGCTTGCGCGCGAATACGGTATCGCGCACGTGCGTTTAGCCACGCCGGAATGGCCGCGCACAGGCTCAGCCAGTGCGTTAATTCGCGATGGCATCATGGCGGTGCTGGCGCAGGTCAACCGTCGCAAAATGTCGAATGAGGCGCCAGTCTTTGTCGGCATGGGCGAGAGTGGCCGGTTGTCCCGGCGATACCTCGCCAACTTGCTGCCCAAACTGAGGCCAGGGCGAGTCTATGAGCTGATGTGCCACCCCGGCATCGCCGCTCCCGAGGAAGTGAAGGATAAACGCCTGCTCGAATACCACGACTGGGAGCTGGAACGTCAAACGCTCTCCGACCCGACACTGAAAACTGTTCTTGCAGCCAATAACATCAGACTCATCGGTTACCGCCATCTGCTGACCACACGAGAAGGCTTGCAAGTAAGACCAGAGGAAATTGGCACGTGACAGAACGCACATCACCATCCAGCAAGGACTTTGCCCAGGCGTTTATCAGCGTCGTCCTGCCCGCGCATAACGAAGAAGCGGGTATAAGCCGGGCATTCGACGTGATCGGCCGCACCTTGGATGAGTGCGGTGTCAGGTGGGAAATTGTCGTCGTTGATGACGGAAGCCGAGACCAGACCTTTGCCGTGGTTTCCCGGTGCGCCCGTAGCGATCACCGGATACGCGGCATCCACTTCAGTCGAAATTTCGGCAAGGAGGCGGCCTTGCTGGCGGGGATCGATGCCGCGCGCGGGGAGGCGGTAATCACCATGGATGCCGATCTGCAGCACCCTCCCAGCGTGATTCCCGAAATGCTGGAAGCGTGGCGTGCTGGAGCCAAGGTGGTGCACGCTGTTAAGCGTCAGCGTGAGCACGATGGCGCCGCGATGCGAATCCGTGCCTGGGCTTTCAATAAAACCATTTCATGGCTTGGCGGGATCAACATCCAGAACTCTTCCGATTTCAAGCTCATGGATCGGGTTGTCGTCGATGTGATAGCAAGGCAAGTACCCGAAAAACGGCGCTTCTTCCGCGGCCTGACCGACTGGGTCGGTTACCGGAGAGTTGACATACCCTTCGATGTGGCGGAACGAAGCGACGGGGAAGGCAAGTGGTCTTTTCTGGGGCTCGTCGAGTTGGCGCTGACCGCGCTGGTTTCTTTTACCAGCGCCCCACTGCGTATCGTGACCATCATGGGGTTGCTCACTTTGGCGCTCGGACTCGGAATCACCATCGATACCCTGTGGGCATGGTTGCAAGGCCGCGCCGTATCCGGGTTCGCCACGATGATACTCACCCTGCTCATCATCGGCAGCTTCATCATGATCAGTCTGGGCATCATTGGTGAATACATTGCCAAGATTTACGAAGAGGTAAAAGCACGCCCCGTATATCTGATCGATGAATATGCTGGATTCGACGTCGGGCAATCAGACCGTTCCATGCGCGGTAGCTCGGATGTCGATGCTTCGTCTCGTTGACTCAACGAGAACCCAAATCAGGATATGAATATTGGCTCGACCATAGATGACCGTTGCTTGCTTGATGCTTAGGCCGTCAGTTTGGGGCGTGAGGGGTACAAGGGCCGCTTGGAAGGTTTCTTTAGTGGTTTGCAAGTGCATGGTCTTGTCCATGTCGCGCCATATCTTGGGGCTAGGTTTTCTGAGCACTCCAGCCGACGGCATGCCCATGGCAACATTTAAACTAACTTACGGGTTGCAGGTATGGATGCCGTCTCAGTAATTATTCCAACGCAGAACCGGCCCGCACTTCTGGATGAGGCCATACAGAGCCTCATGAGCCAAACGCTGCCGCCAGCGGAAGTGATCGTGGTGGATGATGGCTCGAACCCCGTGGTCGATCCCGTTGCGCTGGAGGCAAAGTTTGGCCCCTCAGTACGGGTTCTACGCAATGAGATTCCGCGCGGTTTGGCCTATTCCCGGAACATGGGAGTCGAATACGCAAATAGCGAATATGTGACGCACCTGGACGATGACGATCTGCTGGCGCCAAGCGCGTTGCGCGAGGCCTATGAAGTCCTGAAAAAAAATCCCAATCTGGATCTCGTGTTTTTCGCGGCCGAAGGCTTCGGGCCGAATGCCGAACATTTCAACCGGGTACAGCCCGAGGCGGTTGCCCGTGTTATCAATCTTGCGGGAGGGCGGGAGATTGACCCAGGCCTGTTCTATTTCGACCGCGCCCTGATCAAGGCGCTGCTGCAAACGGTACCCATCGCTTTTCAACGGGTTATGCTGCGCCGCGAAACTTGGCATGAAGTCAGTGCCTTGCGCCGTCGCGCCTATTGTCTGGAGTTGGCGCTCCCGGACGACGATGTCGCTAAACTGCGTATTACAGGGCCGCTGCGGGATTCTGAATGGGCGGTCTATGCGGGCGCTGTTTGCAAAAAAGCGGTATTGATTAACCGGCCCCTTTATTTGCAGCGTTGCGCGGGCCAAGGCTATTCGTCTCAGCCCGCCATGAAGGATTTGCACATGCGGCAAAACCTGTCGATCAAAACCCAATTGTTGCGCGCTTCCCTGGCTTTGCCCGAGTTGGAAGCCTGGCGGCCGGAAATCCGCGACAGCGTCGCCGCCACCCATTTCGATGCCGCTTATGCCAGCTTTCACGGCGGTCAGCGTTTGCTTTGTTGGCGGCATTTGTGGCAAGCCATTCTGCTGAGGCCAAGACTGACTTATATGAGATTCGCGCTGAGGACAATATTTCCCAGATTCGGCCAAGCTGAAAACCCCAGGGCTTGAATGAACTGTTCGCGAGGGCTTGCCGGCGCTCATGCCGTTGATGGCGGCGGACGGATTCCCGTTATAAATCGCTTAACAGAAGCGGGATAGAATCGAAGAAATCAAATGCCAATATTTCCCGCCATGGATGCAAGCATCATTGTCTGTACATACAACCGCGCGGACTCTTTGCGAGATACGCTGCATGCTCTCCAGTCCCAGGTATCTTCCCCAGAGTGCCAGTGGGAAGTCGTCGTGGTGGACAATAATTCCAAGGATCACACCCGCCAGGTGGTTGAAGAATTTCGTGCGCGATGGCCGTTGTTACGCTACGAGTTCGAAGCCCAGCAAGGGCTTTCGCACGCGCGCAATCTGGGCATTCGAGCGGCCAGGGGTGAGGTGCTGCTCTTTACCGACGATGACGTGTTGCCCGAATCTGACTGGTTGAAGACAACCCTGGCAGGGATGCAGGAATATCAGGCCGATGCTTGCGGTGGATACATCGCTCCGATCTGGGAGACGCCCCCCCCCGCCTGGCTTACCGAGAGATTTTATGGATTTCTTGCGGTTCGCGCCGACCGCAGCGACGACTATCCGATAGTGACATCCTCGCAGGCGCCCTTTGGCGCCAATATGGCCATCAAGAGGGCCGTGTTCGACAAGGTTGGTCTGTTCGACACCAGCCGTGGCCGCAAGGGCAATGTGCTGGCCAGCGGTGAGGATGGCGAAATGTTTCAGCGTATCTTGGCGGCAGATCTGAAGGCGGTCTTCCTCGGGAAGTCACGTGTACACCACAAGGTTGAAGCGTTTCGTCTGACCAAGGGGTACTTTCGCCGCTGGCGGTTTCAGACCAGTCGCAACATCGCTCAGAGTCTTGGCATGGAAGGTGGTCGACGAATGTTCAACATTCCGCTTTATGTCTTTCCCCAGTTTCTGCGGGCCATAGCTCGCATGTTGTGGGGATACATGACCCTGCCCCGCGACGAAGCGTTCAATCGGGAAATTATTGTTTTTCATTTTCTAGGCCTGATGCAGGGCCTGTATCGCGCGCGCTGATCTGTGGCTGACCTACTGACTATTCTCATCTGCACGCATGACCGTGCCGATTTGCTCGAACGCACGCTGACTTCGATCAATGCGGCAAAGCGGCCAGCAATGCCGGTACGAATCCTGGTGGCCGCGAATGCCTGTACCGATGAAACTGTGATGCGGATGCGGGCGTATCAATCTCAGCAGGTTGACCGTGGCTGGCTGCCGCTACGGCTGATCGAAGTGCCCACCCCGGGCAAATCCCATGCGCTCAACCAGGCCATACCCGAAATCGACACCGAACTCTCGGCATTCGTCGATGACGATCATCGGATCGATGTGAATTATCTCGTGGCCATCGAGCAGGCGGCGCAGGCCTGGCCAGACGCGGGTTTGTATTGCGGGCGCATCCTGCCCGACTGGGATGGCAGCGAACCTGCCTGGGTGCATGACGAAGGCCCGTACCGGATTTATCCGCTGCCGGTTCCACGCTATGACCAGGGCGGCGCGCCAAAAATCATCACGGCGGAAGAAGGCCCGATTCCCGGTGGCGGTAATCTCGTCGTGCGCAGGCGGGTGTTTGAGCAGACCGGCCGTTTTTCCACCGACTTGGGGCCGCGTGGACATGATCTTGGTGGGGGTGAGGATAGCGAATACGTTTTGCGGGCATTGACACGTGGCGAAACCTGCCGCTATGCACCCGCCATCGTGCAATATCACTATGTCGATACCGAACGGCTGCGTTTGTCCTACTTGCTCAAAAAAGGCTATCAGCGCACGCGTTCGATTTCCCGCCTGGACGGCAACGGCAAAGTGCCTCTGTATATGTGGCGCAAGGTTGCCGAATATGGTTTTCATAGCGTCTTCGCGCTGAGTTGGCAAAAGCGGCGCTTCTATTGGGTACGCCTGGCGGCGGCTCTGGGAGAAGTGCGCGGTTGCCGCGAATCCGGCCACCGCAACAACCAGCTTAAGCTGCCATCGGATCGGCCAGGCAAGCTATTGACGGCGATTGGCGGCCTGACGGCGCTGAACCTGATAGTGGCGCTGATGTTAGACAAAAATGGTTGGGCGCTGTGGTTGCCCGCGTGTTTAACCGCCACCGTCGGCGCGCATGTCATTCTGGGCAAATCCCTGCTGGATTTTTCTCAGACCGGCCCCAGCATCCGTGAAGAAGTCCTTCGGCATTATCGGGGCTATACCCTTTTCGCCTTGATCCGTTTGACTGCCTGGTCATTTGCAATTCTTCTTTTCCTCGGCAGCGCGGGTACTTTTCTCGGCTATTTGTTCGCCCAGTCCAACGGTTATGAATGGGACGCATGGCTGGCATTCGCCTCCACAATGGCCGGCATCGCGGGCGGCGTGTTTATCCAGTTCGCCCACAAGCTGCGCCACAATCCGGGGTTGTTGATTGCCTCCATGCATTACCGCACCAGCAGGTTTTGTCGACTCTGGAGCTGGCTGACACCCGGACGCCTTGCGCTGTTTGAGGGCGGGGTGCTCGCGGGCATTCTGGTGCTTTTTGGAGCCGATGCCTGGCGATTAGCCGCGTCTGGCCAGGTGGCCGAGTTGGTCTCGCATGCCGCCACACTGATGTTTTTCCTCGGTATTTTTGTTTTGGCGGGATGGGAGCCCGAGGCGAAGCCAGCCCGCCAGAAGCATGGCAGCGGAAAACTGCCCAATATTCTGATGATCGGTTCGGATACCCTGCGCGCAGATCGCCTGGGTGGTATGGGCTATCACCGTGCGCTGACGCCCAACATCGACAAGCTGGCGCAACAGGGGGCGCATTTTTCCAATTGCTACGTGCCCTGCGCGCGCACTGCGCCCAGTCTCATTTCGCTTCTTTCTGGTACCTGGCCGCATACCCATGGCATACGCGACAATTTCATCTCGCTTGATGAAGCGCGGCTCAAGGTCGATGCCTTACCGACGCGCCTGAAACCACTGGGTTATCGGAGTGCGGCCGTCTCGGACTGGTGCGGAGCCGATATGGGCAAGTTTTCGTTCGGTTTCGATTATGTCGATTTGCCGGATGACCAGTGGAACCTGAAATATCTGATCCGCCAGGGCCCCAAGGATTTACGCCTGTTCGTCTCGCTGTTCATGCATAACCGGCTCGGCCGTTACTTCCTGCCCGAGCTGTACTACCTTGGCGGCGCGCCCCTTACCGTGCCAATGGGCAAACGGGTGCGCCGGTTGGTGTCCCAACTCGCCGAATCGGACGCGCCTTTTTTCTTGAATGTCTTCTATTCGACAACGCATCCGCCTTTTGCTTCGGAATGGCCCTGGTATGCCCGCTATACCGATCCTGGCTATGACGGCGAATCCAAATTCGCCATGGCTCGACTCACCGATCCCTTCGAGATCATTCGCCGACAGGGCGCCCCGCGTGAGGAATTCGATCTCGACCAGATCGTCGATCTATACGATGGGTGTGTGGCCCAATTCGACGACGAGGTCGGGAAAATGCTCGTTCATCTGGAGGCCAGCGGGCTGGCGCAGAACACCATCGTCGTCGTGTATTCCGATCATGGCATGGAGTTTTTTGAACACGATACCTGGGGGCAGGGCAATTCCGCCGTGGCGGAAGCCAGTCCGCGCATCCCGCTGGTAATTCTCGATCCGCGCCGCGGCGCCACCGGCCGGGTGGATAGCGTGGTGCGCTCCATCGATTTGGCGCCAACGCTGCTCGATCTCGTTGGCGCCCCCCTCAGCGGGCATATCGACGGCGTCTCGCTTGCGGCTTGCATGGATAGGGCGCCTTGCCCGGAACTTGACGCGTTCAATGAGACAGGTATCTGGATTGCCGAGATACCCGGTCTTCCGGAAAGGCACCTGCGCTATCCCGATTTGTTGGGACTGCTCGAGATACCCGACCGTGAATCAGGAACCTTGGCGATTAAGCCAGAATTCAATCAGATCACGATCCAGGCCAAGGACCGCATGATTCGTAGTGGTCGCTGGAAGCTGGTTTACCAGCCGCTCGAGGACAATGAATATGTGCTGCGCCTATTTGACACGGCAGCAGACCCCAATTGCGAACACGATATCTCGGGTAATGAACCCGATGTCACGGCGTGGCTGTGGGCTCGGCTTGAGTCCTGGATGTCGAAGGATCTTGCGTAGGAACCGCATCAGGGCAGAAACGACACCAGGGATTCGATGGGGAGCCAATCGCGGGCTGAGGCGGATTAACGGTTGTGCCGTCCTTTGCGGAGGTTCCTGAAGATACTTTAGCGGGGATTGCTGTGCTGCCAGGTGGTTCAGAAGGAGTTTGTTTTGCCGCTGATTCAGGGGTAATGGTCAAGTCAGGCGGCGATTTGTCGGCCTCTTTTTTACTCGAAACATCACGATCCGCGGACTGCTCATAGGGTTGTGGGAATGGCGGCTTGCCGCCAAATTTTGTGTATCGACGCTTCAGCTCTTTTGAATCTGGATTGTGTCGCAATCCTTCGGTCACCAGTCCTAGCGCTTTGTCGCGTTTTGAAAAGGCGCTGTCATAGATATCCGCGAGCTCGGCAACCGATCTTGAGTATTTTGGGTCCAGGCTAATAGATTTTGAAAGGTCCGACACGGCTTTTGCGTTCTCTCCTAACAGCTTATAAGTGACGCCCCGATACATATATATCTCCGGCATCAATTTGAAATCAGGCGTTAGATGGCTGACTGAATATGAGAAATCATCCAGCGCGCCTTCTAACTGCGCCCTTCGTTCTTTGGCGCCTTTGGCTTTGTAATATCTGTTTATTTTTGTTATTCCATAACAAGTGTGATTGTTAAATAGAATTTGCTCGCCAAGAATCGCACGCCAGTCGCCGCCTCCTGGCCCGCCGCAATAAGGCGGCAACAACTTCGTTTCCTCCTCTTTTGTGCCATATGACACTTCAGCCGTAACGGGTTGTACGCAAAAGCAAAGCAACAGAATCGCCAGCAAATAATATTTACGCATTGCTTACTCACAAAACAAATTGGATGTCATAAACGCGACCTGATTCCAGGAAAAATCGGTCTGCACTCTCTGGTAACCCGACTGGCCAAGCCGGCTTGCCAACTCGGAATCCTCGAGCAAGCGCTTCAAGTCATGCAAGAGTTCATCCAGGTTTTCGCCATCGACCCGGAGGCCCGTGACTTGATGAAGAACCGCCGAAGATGTGCCGCCCGCCCGCCCGGCAATCGAAGGTTTTCCGCAGGCGGCCGCTTCAATGAAAACCATGCCGAATCCTTCGCTGTCACCGTTGATATCACGATTTGGCATGGCAAAAACATCGCATGCATTCATCCACCGGGGCAGATCGGCTTCTTTGACCGCACCTATCCGGTGAATGAAGTTTTGCGCGTGGTGTTCCTTGATCAAAACGTCGAGATATTCAGCATCCTCGCCGATTCCCGCGATGACATAGCGCACGGGAAGCCCTTCTTTTCTTAGTAGCGCCACGGCGCGAATGGCTTGATCGAAGCCTTTGCGGCGCGACAGGCGGCCAACCGAGAAGACCAGCTTTTCCTCGGCGCCGATGCCAAGGCTTTCGCGCAAACCGGAATAATCCAACCCAGGCCTGAACACATTCACGTCCACGCCTGGGCAGATGATGGAGATACGCCCGGCGTCAATGCCCATGTTCAGCAGGGTGCCGCGGGTGTGTTCACTGTTGGCGATGATTCTGTCGGCATGGCGCAGCGCAAAGCGCATCGCTTTGTATTTCCCACCCTTGCCCCAGGTGGTGAGTTCTTCGCCGTGCGCGTAGATCACCACCGGACGGAAAGTCAGCCGTGCCACTGCCCAGGCGACCAGGCCTTCGGGCAGCGCGCGGAAGGCGTGGATGGCGTCGAAGCGGTGGGTCAGCGCCAAGGCGAGGGATTTGAAGAAGAATCTGGCGTACATGACCAGAGATTCCGGCTTCAGCCAGGCTACGCGTTTGAGGTTGAGTCGATGCACCGAGTTGGGGTGAACGGCGTCGACCTGGGCGGCGTCGGGTACATCGGCGGTGACGATGTGGATGTCCTTGCCGCCCAGCCGTTTATAGACCTCGGCGGCCCAGACCGCAGTGCCGCCCTTGGTGGGCAGGAAGAGTTCGGTAAGTACCAGCAAGCGCGCGTTGCTCATTTGCGCAGGAGAGACAGGAGAAACCGCAGATCATTTAGCGCGGGCTGGAATCTGAAACCATCCAGCGCACTGCGAATGGCCGCCATTGGCTGGCCATTGCGGGCGTTGTGCAAAGCCAGGTTGCGATAGGCGCGCTTAACCAATTGTTTCCATGCTTTGAATACTGGCGGAGGGGCTGTGGGCATTTCTCGGGATAGGGTGAGCAAGGCGCGCACTGTTTCGGTCTGGGCGCGCAGTCGGTCGGATCGGATCAGGCCTGTGTCATGCACGGTATATACGGCAAGCGATTGGCAGGTTACGCCGATACGGTGGCTGCGCGCGCACAGCCGCAACATGAATACGACGTCCTCGCAGATTCGCAGATCGAGTGGGAAGCCGCCGAGCGTGAGGAAGGTTGTCTTTGGCAAAGTGAGGCAGCGGGTGTCGCTGAATTGGTCGGCGATGAAGCCGCCGATTTCTTTCCCCTCAAGCGCTACGCGGCCTTGCTTGCCGTCGCGGGCCAGCAATTGTTTGCCAAATTCGGCGCCGACGATGGAGGCGGCGATAAGGTGGCCTTGGGGTGCGACGTAATCGAAGCTGCCAACCAGAAAGTCCAACTTGGGGTCGTCCCTGATCATTTCCGCATGGGTATTCAGGCGATCCGGCAAATACCAATCGTCGGCATCGAGAAAAGCGATCCATTCGCCGCTTGCCTGTTGTACTCCTCGATTGCGAGCCGCCGAGGGGCCGGCGTTGTCCTGGTGGACATAGGTGACCCGTTCACCATAGGTTTGTACTGTCTCGCCGGTCCGGTCGGTCGAGCCGTCATCCACCACGATGATCTCGTGGGCTGGGTAGCCCTGGGCAAGGATGGAATCGATCGCTTTGCCTATGGTGGCCGCCGCGTTGTAGGCTGGAATGATGACCGAGATGCGGGCAGGGGCGCTGTTCCGCATCGATGTTTGCTCAGCGGCCATATAGGGTCTTCCACTCCGGAAAGTCGCGTCCGACCAGGCCGATCAATTCCTCGACTTGGGTACGTTGCAGTTTGCGCAGGTGGTCTTTTACCGGCGACATGTCGACTTTGCTGCGTTCAACTTTTTTCTCGACCATTGAGACGCCAAATTTGCGCAAGGCCGGGGGCACATATCGGCCGATGCCATTCCAGAGCCGTGAATGACGAAATTGGTGCAGCAGGCTTGCGCCTTCCCGCCGCTGTGTAACTTGATTGGGCGTGGCATTGCGGGCGCTTTTTGTATCCGCCGGAGTGAAGTCCGCGTCCACCCCTAGCCATGCGAAAACACTTTTAACGGTGGGTAATGGGTTGCGGGTGAGTTCTTCAAAGGTCAATACATGGACCCGCTCGCGGCCAAAACGCTCCAGATAGGGACGCAATTGCATGGCGTAATTGCTGACGTCGGTGTAGTGAGGGTCATTGAGGATGGCGTCCATTGGGCTTCGGGTTTCGCCGCGATGTTCCGCCATATGCCAGTAATGGCTGATGGTGCGCTCCACCGGGTCTCGCATGATGTAGACGATGCGGGCTTCTGGATTGAAACCGGCCATGCGCTCGACCACGCCGGTGATCTTGGCGAGTTTTGAGTAGTCCGTGCTGGATTCGCCCCGGTAGATGGCGTCAGGTTTGCCCTTGAATAAATCGAGATAGATTGCTTCACTGCGCCAGAACCCCATGCGCCACATTTCCGGCCACATGCTTTTAAGTAAATCCGGGTCGATGAAGTAGCAAGGTTCTTTGGGTTCGCTCATGCAAATTTCAGGATGCTCCGCCAACAACTCATGCAGGGTCGTGGATCCAGACTTCATTGCGCCGATCAGGAAGAGATTAGGTTTGTTCAAAAGCGGCCTCTATCAATACATCAAGCAACGAACGGGAACTCTGGCTCACTGCGAAAGAACCCGGTTTCATCGGGTCAAAAATCAAAATAAATGAACTTCTGGGTGCCGCCGCCAAATATAACCAGCAGTAAGACCAGGCTGGCATAGGCTAGTCCTCTTAGGGGGTAGGGCGCTCGCCACCAGGAAAGCAGGCCATGCTTGGAGACAATCCTTACGAACCAGGGTTCGGCGTAGGCGATGATGAAAGCGATGCCCAGCAGCACTTTAAGATAACCGCGAACTTGGGGCGGTGCGCCGATCGGGTCGGCGAGCCCGAGCATTGCGCCGCCGATGATCCAGGCATCGGCAAAGTTGGTGGCACGGAAGAACACCCAGGTAAAGCAGACGAGTATGAAGGTGGTGGGTAAACCGGCCCAGGAGATCAGGCGTGCGCTTAAGGTGTGCCCGATCCATCCCATCCTGGCGTAAAAATTCAGTAGTAGGCGATGCGCTATCAGGTAAGCGCCATGGAGGAATCCCCAGAACACGAAGGTCCAGCCGGCTCCGTGCCAGAGCCCGCCGAGCAGCATGGTGGCCATGAGGTTGGCATAGTTACGCGCCTCGCCGCGTCGCGATCCCCCAAGCGAGATGTAGAGGTAGTCGCGCAGCCAGCGTGATAGCGTGATATGCCAGCGTTGCCAGAATTCGCGCACGCTGCGGCTGATATAGGGATATTTGAAATTGCGCGGCAGGGTTACGCCGAACATTCGGGCGAGGCCGATCGCCATTTCGCTGTAACCGGAAAAATCAAAATAGATCTGCATCGCGAAAGCGATGGTGGCGAACCATGCCATCCAGAAGTCGAGTTGTTCCGGTTGGCTGTAAAGCTCCTCGACGATAGGCGCCAGGTTGTCGGCAAGCAGAACTTTTTTGGCCAGGCCGGCGATGAAGATCAGCATGCCGGTGCGCAGGTTGTTGAGATTGAGCCCGCGCAACTGTTCAAGTTGTTCGACCAGTTCGCTGGCACGCAGAATCGGGCCGGCAATCATGTGTGGGAAGAAGGTTACATAGAGGGTCCAGGACAGGAAGCTGATGTGTTTGGTCCATTCCCCGCGATACACGTCGATCATCACCGACAACATATGGAAGGTGTAGAAACTGATGCCGAGAGGCAGGGCCCAGTCTATCCAGGTCGGCCGGGCATCGGGCGTGTCGACGCCGAGCAGTCGGCCTAGTCCGAACGTGGTTTCGACCAACAACCCCAAGTATTTGTAGAACACCAACACCACGATGTTGATTGCCACTCCGGCCACCAGCCAGGCTTTCGAGCGTCGGCGGAACAGAATGCTGTAGATGCCGTAATTGATGGTCAGCGAAGCCGCCAGCAAGATGAGATAGGCGGGTTTCCATGAGGCGTAAAACAGGATGCTCGCGGCCAGAATGACCACCGCACGCTGGGGATAATTGCGTGCCAATGAGTAAATTCCCAGCACCGCAACGAAAAACACGATGAAGTTGAAGCTGCTGAAAATCATGGCCGCACTCCGTCAGCGGGATTCCAGAGGGCGGCTAGTTTTTGGCCCAGGAGAGCCGAATAGCGCTGAGCGCCACGGTCGTTGAGATGGCCCGCATTGATGAAATCGAGCGGATCGCGTGGCGCTCCAGCATCCAAAACAAGAATCGGCACCCCTTGTCCGGCAATCTCCCGAGCCAATTCCAGGTAGGGTCGCGCCGAGGGCAGCGAGTCGTTCAAGTAAAGGACATCGCGTTCCAGCAATGGAGGTAATACGACGGCCACTTTCACTCCGCGGCTTCGCAATAAGTCCAGGATGCGCAGGAAAGACTGGGCAACCACAGGACTGGGGGGAGCGATCGCGGTTTCCTCCTGCCTGGCGACTTGCGTGGCATTCTGGAATTGACCCGCGCCAAACCCCGCGCGGTAGCCCTGGAACTCACTTGCCGCGCCGCCGACCGGCTCTACCGGTTTGAAAGTCGCCTGGGCAAAGCGTCCGGCTTTTTCAGGCTCGCGTAGTTCCTTTAAATTGCCCGCATAGCCCCAGAATCGGAAGGTGGTCGTGAGTGCGCCAGCCACATTTCTTTCGGCAAGGAGCGCGGCCGGGTCGGAGAAAAATACGCCGTAGCCCAGCGTGTCCTCGGCTTGCATCAGGGCCTCGTCCAGCCCGAAGACGACCATCTCTATTTGCCCGGAGCTTAACTTTCCAGCTTGGTCTAGCCTTTGAAAAATGGCTTCCAGATGGCGTGCATTCGCGCCTGGAAGCCCGAGGTTGAATGTTTCCAACGGTGACAGCCCGAGAATCGCACCGACATGCCGCGCATCGAACCCGTTATCGACTCGGCTATTGCCTGTCACGATCAGGCGCGGCGAAGTGGCTTCCACGTATTTGATCTTGTCCATCGCGCGCCCCGCCGCGAAGACTGATCGATAGCGATAGAGGAAGTCATCGGTATGCAACCAGACTTCTATACCCAGCAGCAAAACCAAGGCGACGAGAAAACCTCGGAGAGGGTGATTAAGTTTGCGCATCACACGGTCTGTCTGTGGGGGGGGCAGTCGATTTTTGCGAATGGAAGATGACTTACAGCCCCTTCGCCTGCAGCCACTCCTCCAGAATCATCATGTTCCAGATCATCTTGCCGAAATAAGTGGCGTGGCCGCTCATGTGTTCGTTGCGCACCAGGTCGATATAGGCGGGTTGCAGGATGTCGCGTTTTTTCAGGTCGGACAGGCGGTCTTCGATGCGTTCGCGCAGTGGGGCGTAGTCCTTGGCCCAGACGCCGAACGGCAGGCCGAAGCCGTGTTTGCTCTTGTCGATGATTTCGTCGGGTAGAAAGCCTTTCAGCGCGGTCTTGAAGAACCAGCGCAGGTACTGGCCCTTCACTTTCCAGTCGGGCGGCACTTCGCCGGAGAAATCCATCATCGCGTCGTCTAGCAGCGGGTAGCGCACGTCGATGCCGGCGGCTTCGGTCATCGCGCCGACTTTGCGCAAATCGCTGTCGGCCAGCGTGAACTTGATATCCAAGTGCAACATGCGGTTGATGTACGAGGTGGAATCGGCGCGGTCGTAGACTTCCTTGAGCAGTTCGCTCGGCTGGTGGCTGTCTACGCTGGCCAGGAAGCCGGGCGCGAACATTTCGTTCAGTGGCTGGCGGTAGACGTAGTTGTACGACTCCATGCGCTCCGGCAGCGGGATGTTGGCCTGCCGGATATAACTTTGCGCCTTGCTGAACGGCGCGATATTTCCGAGGCCGGGCAGGTTGGCCAGAGGTTCGATCAGGCCGCTGCGTAGCACGGACGGAATCTGGTGATAAATCTCGAACACTTTCTGCTTCGCGTAGCGCGCGTTGCCGCCGAAGATTTCATCGCCACCGTCGCCGGCCAGCATGACCTTGTAGCCATCCGCCGCCGCCAGCTTGGCGCAGAAATAAGTCGGCACGGCGGATTCGTTGGCGAACGGTTCGTCATAGTGGCTGGCGATGAGCGGAATGGCTTCGACGATGTCGGCCGGCTTCAGGTAGTACTCGTGCATGTCCAGGCCGAAGCGTTTGGCGGCCAGGCGGGCATATTCCATTTCGTCGAAGCCGTCGGCGTCGAAGCCGATCGAGTAGGTGTCGGCTTTGCCGGCGATCTCCTTGAGCACGCCGCTGACGGTGGAACTGTCGGTGCCGCCGGACAGGAACGCGGATGCGTTGTCATCGCCCTTGGCGCGGGCGACGCTCTCGCGCAGCAGCGTGTGGAAGCGTTCGGATTGCGCGGCGAAGTCGTCGCGCGGTTCATCCCGGTAGTGCAGCGCCCAGTAGAAGCCTTTGCTCAGTTCGCCTTTTTTCCACAGCGCCCATTGGGCCGGGAGCAGTTTTTCCACGCCTTTGAACACGCTGCCAGGCGCGGGCACCTGATAAAAATAGAGGAAATTGAACAGGCCTTGCGGATTCAGCTCGCGCCCGACTGCGGGATGCGCGGCGACCATGTCGGCCTGGCTGGCGAACACCATGCCGGTCGAATTGGCGGCAAAGGCCAGTTTTTCCGCGCCGATGCGGTCGAGCGCCAGAAATACGCTTTGTTGCCGTTTATCCAGCACGGCCAATGCGAAGGTGCCGTGGATATGTTTGGGCGCATCCGGGCCATGTCGCCGCCACAGGGCGAGCAGCGCGGAAGCTGCGGGCTGGTTCTGGAATTCGGCGCCGTCGAAGCGGGGCCGGCCGGTAATCACGCCGGCCAGATCGCCTTCAATGGCCAGAGGCAGATTGGCGGTCATGGCCCAATCGGGATCGGCATGAACGTGGGCGGGACGCGCCACGCTGCAATGCGCGCGCATCAGCTCCAGGGTTTGTACGGCATCGGCGCTGCCGTGCCCAAGCCAGCCTGCTAGGCGGTGCATGAAGTGCTCCTGTTCTTCGAGGAAAAACCGCTATGGATGGTCAGGGGTTTTTGGCCGGAGGGGTCTTGATCGGAATCAAAGGCGTTTTGGGGTAGCCGGCGGCATCCAGCAGGCTATCCCATGAACCCGGCTCAAAACCTTTGTGATGCGTCTTACCGACGACGATAACCGGCACTTCAAGCCCGCCTGCGAGTTTCTTCAGCTCGACCGCAATTTCCGGTTCCTTGGACGGATCTTTCAGGCTGTAGGGAATGCCGCGCTGGACCAGAAAATCGCTGGCCTGATCGCATAGCGGCCCGCAAGCGCCGGAATACAGCAGCACCGGGTTTTTGTCGCGCGCGCGCCGGGCTTCGAACGACTCTTTGTCCACATCGACCACATTGCCCTTGCCTTGCACCTTGCTGGCTTGTCTGGCCGATGGTGGCGGCGGTTGATCGGAGTAATGCACCACGTTCTTTTCATCGGTCCAGCGATAAACCTCGCCCGCCTGTGTCGACGGGCTGGCGAACTGGATCAGTAACAACAGTAAAAAAAAGCCCCTGAACATGATTGCTCCTTGGAAGTCAGCGGAATTCTAGCCCGGAAAATTTGCGCGGCGGTTTCCGAACTTAAACCAGACTGCTTCAGGGCGATTTCCGTCCTCGCCGGCGCGCGTTTACGCCATGCCGTTATGGCGCAACAAGGCATCGATGGTTGGCTCCCGGCCGCGGAACGCCTTGAACGATTCAAGCGCCGGCCGCGCGCCGCCTTGCGCCAGGATTTCGCTCCAGAAGCGATGGCCGACTTCCGGGTTGAGCACGCCCCAAGCGCCTTTGTCCGCTTCGTCCTCGAACAGGCTGTAGGCGTCGGCGGAGAGCACTTCGGCCCATTTGTAGCTGTAGTAACCGGCCGCGTAACCGCCGGCGAAGATGTGCGAGAAGTTGTTCGGGAAACGGTTGTACTCGGGCGGATTCACCACCGCGACGCGTTGGCGGATTTCGCGCAACAGTTGCAGCGCGGTCTGGCCGGGTTTCAGGTCGAAATGCAGGTGCATGTCGAACAGCGAGAACTCGATCTGGCGCACGGTCTGTATGCCGGCCTGGAAATTCTTCGCCGCCAGCATCTTGTCGAACAGTTCCTTCGGCAGCGGTTCGCCGCTATCGACATGGCCGGTCATGTGTTTGAGCACATCCCATTCCCAGCAGAAGTTCTCCATGAATTGCGACGGCAGTTCGACCGCGTCCCATTCGACACCGCTGATGCCGGAAACGCCCAGGTCTTCCACTTTGGTCAGCAGGTGGTGCAGGCCGTGGCCGAATTCGTGGAACAGGGTGATCACGTCGTCGTGCGTCAACAGCGCGGGCTTGCCGCCGACCGGGCGGGTGAAGTTGCAATTGAGATAGGCCACCGGCGTCTGGATGCCGTTTTCCGTGCGCCGGCGCGTGATCGCGTCGTCCATCCAGGCGCCGCCGCGTTTGGTGTCGCGCGCATACATGTCGAGGTAGAACTGGCCGACCAACTGGTTTTGCGCGTCGTGGAGCGCGAAGAATTTCACGTCCTCATGCCAGACCGGTGCCACGTCGGGACGAATTTCCAGGCCATACAGCGTCGAAATGACGCGGAACAGGCCGGCCAGCACTTTCGGTTCCTGCAGGTATTGCTTCACTTCCTGGTCGGAATAGGCGTAGCGCGCTTGGCGCAGTTTTTCGCTGGCGAGCGCGTTGTCCCAGACTTGCAGGTCGGACAGGCCGAGTTCTTTCGCGCCGAATTCGCGCAGTTCGGCCATGTCTTTTTCCGCGTAAGGCTTGGCGCGAATGGCGAGTTCATTCAGGAAATCGAGCACTTCGGCCGGGGTTTCCGCCATCTTGGCGGCCAGTGAAACCTGGGCGTAAGCGTCGAAGCCGAGCATCCGCGCGGCTTCGGCGCGCAGTTCCAGAATGCGGGCGATCAGCGCGGTGTTGTCGAGTTCCGCCGGGCCGAATTCCGAGGCGCGCGTGGTGTAGGCGCGGTACATCTCCTCACGCAAAGCGCGGTTTTCGCAGTACTGCATGATCGGCATGAACGACGGCGCTTGCAGATTCAGCTTCCAGCCAGTCTTGCCGTCGGCCTCGGCCATTTCCTGGAACATCGCCTTGGCGTCGTCGGGCAGGCCACGCAGTTCGTCTTCGTTTTCGATGAATTTCGACCAGGCATTGGTCGCATCGAGCAGGTTTTCCTCGAACTTGGCCGACAGCTTGGACAGTTCTTCCTGGATCGCCATGAAGCGCGGTTTTTGCTCTTCCGGCAGGTCGGCGCCGCCGAGTTTGAAATCGCGCAGTTCGTTGTCGACGATCTTCTTGCGCGCGGCAGTCAACGTGGCAAATTCGGCGGATGCCGCGAGTGCCTTGTACTTGTGGAACAGGGCCAGGTTCTGGCCGAGTTCGGCGTAGAACTGGGTGATCTTGGGCAGGTTTTCGTTGTACACCTCGCGCAGTTCCGGGCTGTCGAGCACCGAATGCAGATGCGAAACCTGGCCCCAGGCGCGCGACAGGCGTTCGTTGGCGTCGTCCATCGGCGCCACGAAAGCTGTCCAGGTCGCCGGTGTCGCCGCATCCGCCGCTTGCGTCGCGACCGCGCGGCATTGAGCCAGCAGCTCATCGATGGCCGGGGTGACGTGTTCGGGTTTGATTTCGCTATAACGCGGCAGGCTGGAGAAATCGAGCAGGGGATTCATGGCGAGTCCTGAAAAAGGGTGGGCTGAAGGAGGGCTGAATTGGCCCCTATACTTGCGGCCATTCTGATTTATTTCCAGTCTAAAAGTTGCCCAGCATGAGCATAGAAAGCTACCAAGGCATGACGCCCAAACTGGGCGCCGAGGTTTTCATCCACGCCAGCGCGACGATCATCGGCGATGTCGAGCTGGCCGATGCGGTGTCGGTCTGGCCCGGCGCGGTGATCCGCGGCGACGTCAACAGCATCCGCATCGGCGCGCGGACCAATGTGCAGGACGGTTCGATTCTGCATGTCAGCCACAAGAGCGCGCGCAACCCGGCCGGAGCGGCATTGACGCTGGGGCGTGATGTCACCGTCGGCCACGCGGTGATACTGCATGGCTGCCGGATCGGGGACGAATGCCTGATCGGCATGGGTTCGCTGGTCATGGATAACGCCGTGCTGGAGCCGCGCGTATTGCTCGGCGCCGGCAGCCTGGTGCCGGAAGGCCGCGTGCTGGAAAGCGGTTGGCTGTATCTGGGCCGTCCGGCCAGGGCGGTGCGGCGGCTGACGGAAGAAGAACTGGCCTATTTCGCCTATCAGGCCGGCAATTACGCGAAGCTGGCGGCGGAATACATGGCGTAGGCACGGCCGAATCAGGTCGGCAAGCCCTTGCAGACTATCCTCTCGCGGCGGGCTTTCGCCGCCCTACGATTAAAAATCCGGCACCCAATAAACCCGACCGTCGGTAAACGCCAGCGCCACCTTGGCCGGTTTGCCGGGGAACAGCTTGAGCGCGGCGGCGCGGTAGCCGGCCATTTGTTCCAGATGCGGCTGCGCGCGCAGCGCCAGATCGGGCTCCGCCAGCCCGCCGGTTTTGTAATCGAGCAGCCAGGTTTCGGCTTCGAATTCGACCAGACGGTCGATGCGCGCGACGCGGCCGAGGTGGTCGAGAAATTCCAGTTCGTTGAAGGCGCGCAGATGCAGGCTGGCATCGAAGGCGGGGGCGAGTTCCGGCAGGCTGTGGATGCTTGACGCCGCCGCCTCGACGCGACTGGCTTCCTCGGCATTGCGCGTCAATTGCGCGATCAGCGCCTCGCGTTCGCGGCCTTGGCACAGACCTTCCAGCCAGGCGTGAACCTGAATGCCGAACTCGGCTTCCGGGCCGGAAAGTTCGATGCGGCTGCCGATGGCGGGGAGTCGGGTAGGGTGCGCCGCGCGCACCGGTTCGTGCTCAATGGTGCGCGCGGCGCACCCTACGGCTGACCAATCCATCTTCGTCATTGCATCGAACTCGCACCGCTTCAACGCCGCGCTGGCCATCTGTAGCCAGTTGCCGCCTTCTGTCTCCTCCTCGCCCAGACCCGAAATGAACAAGGCCTGGCGCGCGCGCGTCATCGCGACGTAAAGCAGGTTGAGGCGTTCGCGTTCGGCTTGCGCCTTGTTTTGCTCGAACAAGGCGTCGCGGCCGGGGCCGCGCCAGTCCTTGCCGCCGTGCAGCGAAAAATGCGCCGGGCGATCCGCCTCGGGCGGCCAGTCCATGATCACGCCGTAGGCGGCGTCGTTGCCGCCGGTCTGATCCGCCTTGACCAGAAAAACGATGGGCGCTTCCAGGCCTTTGGCGCTATGGATGGTGAGCATGCGCACCCGGTCGCCGCTGCTTGTCGGCGCTTCGTCCGGGCCATCGGAGCCGGCCTGTTTGCGCAACTGGCGCAGTTCGTCGAGAAAACGTGGCAGGCTGGGGTAGCGGCCGCCTTCGTGTTCCAGCGACAGGGCGAGAAATCCTTGCAGATTCGCCAGCACCGTGTCGGCCAGGCGGGCGGGCACGGCGGCGGCGTAACGCGCCAGCAGGTCGGCTTCATGAAAAATACTGTCGAGCAGGTCGTGCACCGGCAGCTTGCCGGCCCGTGCGCGCCAACCGGTCAGCAAGCGCGCGGCGCGCTCGACCTGGCTGGGTGCATCGGCTTGAGCCGCCCAGGCGAGCAGGCGTTGCCACCAGGGGCCATCGCCTTGCGCCAAGGTTTGCAGGTCGCCATCGCCGAACCCGAACAACGGCGATTTCAGGCTCTGCGCCAGGGCCAGGTCGTCGTAGGGGGTGACCAGCACGGTCAATACGCGTTGCAGGTCGTCGGCTTCGAGCGTGTCGAGCAGACCGCCGCGCCGGTCGGTGAGATAGGGAATGCCGGCGTGCCGGAAGGCATCCTCGAACACGTCCAGATCGCGCCGGGTGGCGTAGAGCAGCAGGATGTCGGCGTAGCGGGCGGGGCGCGCGCCATGCGCTTCTATCCGCAATTTCCCGACGATCTGGTCGATCCGGCTGGCCACCCAGGCGGCCTCCGATGCGCGCGCGGGCAGTTGTACCGGCGGCGGCGTGGTCAGCGGGTTGCGAAACGGAATGCCGGTGTCAACGGTCTCGGCAACCGGCGAGGCTTGGACTTCACACCAGCCCGGCAACCGGGTCTGGTGCGCGCTGTGCGGCGCGAAGATCGGGTAGTCGGGGCGCTCGGCAAACAGCGCGTTGACCCAGGCGACGATATGCGGGGCGCAACGCCGGGTTTCGTTGTGCGGGAAATGGCGGGCGGCGAAATGCGTTGCCAGCCAGTCGGTCGCGGCGCTGAACAGACGCGGTTCGGCGCGGCGAAAACGATAGATCGATTGCTTCGGATCGCCGACCAGAAATACGCTCGGGCGGGCGCCTACGCCGCCGTAGGCTTCCAGCCAGGTGCGCAAAATGCGCCATTGCAGCGGATTGGTGTCCTGAAACTCGTCCAGCAGCAGGTGTTTCCAGCGCGCATCCAGCTTCATCAGCACGGCGGCGGCGGCATCGTCGTCGTCGATCAGGCGCAGGGTTTCCAGTTCGCCGTCGTTGAAATCGAGCGCGCCGCGTTCGCTTTTCAGGCGCTGGTAAGTGTCCAGATAAGCCGTGCCGGCGATCAGCCCGAGCCGGTTCAGGCGCAGCGCGCGCTGGTCGGCAAGCTGGGCTTGTACCTGTTGAACCTGTTCGGCCAGGTGGAAATGCAGATTGACGTAAGTCTCGCTGTCGGCCGCGCCCAGGCGTTTCTGCATGGTTTGGGTCAGCGTCAACTGGCGCGGCGTCTGGGCTTGAGTCAGCAGGCAGGCGCACAGCGACGTGAACGCGGCGGCGGCATCTGTTTGCGCTTCCAGATGGTTTTCCAGCGCGGTCAGACGCTTGGCCTCGCTCTTCAGAGCGGCGCCTTCGCGCGCCAGCAAGCTGTGGTAGTCGTTGAGGTCGCGCTGAAAACCGGCATCGCCGAGCAGGGCGGCGCGCACGTCGTCGGCTTCGGTCAGGCCGAGCCAGGTTTCCAGCGCCTGGCAAGCCGCCGCAATCGGATCGTCCTGGTGCTGACTCGCGATTTGACTCGCCACCCACCATTCGGCGCGGTTATCCAGCAAGGCATCGAGCAGTTTGTGCACGCTGTCCAGCGGCAATGCCGCGGTCAGTTCGGAAAATGCGGTTTCCTCCGGGCCACCGCGTTTACGGCCCAGGCTTTCGGCGAAGTTCAGCCAGGCTTCCTGGCGCAGCAGCGCGGTTTGCTCGAGCAGTTCGCCAGGCGGGCGCAAGGACAACGGCGCGCGCGCCAGCAGGTGGAAGAACCAGCCGTGAAAGGTGGTGATCATCGGGCCGGGCCGGGCGTTGAGTACTTTGTCGAGCAAGCCACGCGCGGCCGGCAGCGCGCGCGCCGCTTCGCCGGTCGAGTAGCCGCGCTGGGTCAGGAAATCGAGCGCTTCGGTTTCCGGCAGCAAGGCCAGATCGGTCAGCCAGGCATCCAGGCGGGCGCGCATTTCCGCCGCCGCCTTGCGTGTGAAGGTGATCGCGAGCAATTCGGACGGCGCCGCGCCGGCCAGCAACAGCCGGATCATGCGCGAAACCAGCAGCCAGGTTTTGCCGCTGCCGGCGCAGGCTTCGACTACTGCGTTGGCGGCGGGATCGAGGGCGGGGAGGAGGGGGTTCGGTTGCATGGCGGCAATGCTACCGCCAGCGGGTTCAACCGTGCGATGGCAACCACTTGCGCAGTATCTCGGCCAGTTTGGTCATTTCCACCGGCTTGGCGATGTGGTCGTCCATGCCGCTGGCGAGGCAGAGGTCGCGGTCTTCCTGCAGGGCGTTGGCGGTCATGGCGATGATGGGGACACGTTTTTTTGCGGAGGCCGCTTCCAGTTCGCGAATCTTGCGGGTGGCTTCCGGGCCGTCCAGTTCCGGCATTTGCATGTCCATCAGAATCAGGTCGTAGCCGTGTTCCCGCAGATGTTGCAGCGCTTCGCCGCCGTGGCTGGCGATGTCGTAACTCAAGCCCAGTTTGGTCAGCATGCTGGTGGCGACTATCTGGTTGATGCGGTTGTCTTCGACCAGCAAAACGTGGCCTTGCATGGCACGGCCGGGCGGGCTGGTCGCGGCCGGAACGGAGGATTCGGATGCGCCGGCAGGAGGGGCGGCGACCGCGTGTTTCTGCCCGGGCGCCGGGTCGGCGGGCAGGCTGAACCAGAAACGGCTGCCGACACCCGGTTCGCTCTCAACCTGAATATTCCCGCCCATTGCGTGCACCAGGTCCTGTGAAATCTTGAGCCCCAGTCCGGTGCCGCCGAATTGCCGGGTGGTCGATTCATCCGCCTGCGAGAAGGGCTGGAACAGCCGGGCCAGGGTGGCTGCATCCATGCCGATGCCGGTGTCGCGCACGCTGAACAGGATGCGCGCACCCGCGTCGACAGGTTCGATGCGAACGTCGATATCGCCCTGGCGGGTGAATTTCTCGGCATTGCCGATCAGGTTGATCAAGACCTGGCGCAGTCGTGTCGGGTCGCCCATGACGCGGGTTGGCAACTCGGGCGCGGTGAAAAAGCGCAGATCGATCCCCTTGCTTTTGGCGTTCTCGGAAACCAGCGCGGCGACTTCCCGCAAGGTGTGGCGCAGGTCGAATGCGATGTGCTCGATGCTCATTTGGCCGGCTTCGATTTTTGCCAGGTCGAGTACTTTGTTGATCAGTTCGAGCAGATGTGCGCCGGCGCGGTTGATCTCGCCGACGTAATCCCGGTGTTCCGGCGTCAGCGTCTCGCTTTCCAGCAACTGGGCGAAGCCGAGGATGGCGTTCATCGGTGTGCGCAATTCGTGGCTCATGCGCGAGACGAAGTCGGTTTTTGTGCGGCTGGCCCGTTCGGCTTCTTCCTTGGCGGCGCGCATTTCGTCCATGGCAAGCTGTAAGCGCCGATTGGCTTCGTTGATCTGGCGCGCGAAGACGACACCGGCCAGCGTGGCGAGCACGATGATCAGCCCCACCAATGCCATTTCCGTGGTCTTCAAACGAGCTGTTTGCGCCGCGAGCTGACGTTCCAGTTCTTTCAGGCGGTCGCTGCTATCGAAGAACAGTCGGTTGGCGTTTTCGTTCAGCCGGAAAAAATAGGGCGGGATGTGTTTGAGGTAAATCGTGATTTCATGTTCAAGTGAAAACAGGCCCTGGCTATCGTTGTTGTCGCGTAGTTGCGCGCGTTTGGCGAGCAGGTCGCGCAGCGATTGGGTTTTTTCCAGAATCTGATCGAGCAGCGGGGCGATCTCGATCAGCTCCATGACATAACCGCGCGCTTGCGGATCGGGTCGATATTCGACATCGCGCACCATCTGGTCATGGCCTTCTATGTTGAGATAGATCACTTGCCTGACCCGCCCGCCTTTTTGCAGCACATCCAGATCGGTGCGCATCTTGCTGACGTGTTCCCGGATTTTTGCTTCCATCCGGTTCTGGGCGACCGGACTGGTCAGCGTGCTCATCTGGTAAACGTCTTTTTCGATGCGCAGCAATGTGTTGACGAGCTCCTCGCCAATGAACAGGCGAGCGCGCTCGTTGGCGCTGCGCTCGCCGAGTTCGTCGTACAGATGTGAGAAGAACATCTTCAGTCCGACCACCAGCATCAGGCTGAAGACAAATATGCCTATCAGCCACAGGAAGCGCGAAGTCTGGATGTTCGTGCCGCTGGATACGTCCGGGGTCGGGCTGGATTGAGCCATGACGTCGATTGAGAGCCCTATTTGCTCACGCTTTTGTTATCCAGAAAGCCGAATTTGCGGAATATCGCCTGGCCTTCCTCGCCAGCGCTGTAATGCATGAAGCGTTTTGCCATAGCCTTGTCTTTCGAGAAGGCCAGCAGATTGAGCAGCAATGCTTGCGGCGGCGCCAGTTTCGGGTTCAGGTCGATAACGTCGACCACCTTGGCGTTATCCGGAAAAAAACCGGTTGCGCGCCAGTTGAGGATGACATCGGCCTCTCCGTTTTTCATGGCGTTGTTGAGTCCGCGCGAATCGGGCGCCAGGTTGACGCTGGCATCGAGTACTTTGCCGTAAATGCCGGCCGCCTCGAGCACGTCTTTGGTTTCCTTGCCGACACTGCCGGATTCGGCATTGCCGATGATGATGCTGATGTCGTTGCGCAACAGTTCCCTGACATCGCCCTTGATGCGCTTCGGGTTGCCCTTTTTCACTATGATGGCGAGCTGGTTGTAACCCAGCGTGACGACATCCCCCAGCAACCCTTCGGCAAGATATTTTGTGCGATAGGTTGGTTCGCCCGGCAGGTAAAGATCGCCCATCGCGCTTTTCTTCAGGCTTTGATACAGGTCTTCCGAGCCGCCTTGGGCAAGGGTGATCTTGACGTTCTCGCGCTGTTCGAACTGGCGCGCAATTTCGGTCATCGGCCGGATCATGGTGATGCCGCAATAAATCAACATTTCCGGCTTGGCCTGCTCGGCCCGCGCCGCCGTGACCGGCAACAACATCATGGCCAGGGTGAATCCGGTAACCAGCTTCTGTATATATATATGCAGCATGTTCGCCTCGCTGTTCGATGAATGACGTGGCGATGTGCCGATGTCGAATGCTTTTATCGGCCTGGCCGGTTGGATATTGAGTTGAATTCGTGGGATGACCGCTTGCGAGCCGCGTATTGTTATGTCGTTTTTCGACGCGGCCGCAGCGGCGTTCTGGCTTCCGTCTTCATCGGCTCGCGTTTGGCCTGGCCCGGGACTTGGTTTTCCGCGCCGCTTTCAAGCAACGTAAAACTGCCGCCGCCATCCTCACCCAGGGTTTTCGCCAGATAGGGCAGGCATTCGCGCAGCGTTTCCGCCAGCTTCCACGGTGGGTTGACGATGAACATGCCGCTGCCGTGCATGCCGAAGCCATCGCGTGACGGCGTATGGATGCTCAAGGTGGCGTCCAGCCATTCGACTTCCTTCATGCGCTTGAACCGTTCCGACAGCCGTTGCGCTTCCTGGCGCTGCAGAAGCGGATACCAAATCGCATAAATGCCGGTGGCGAAGCGTTCCAGACTGTCGGTGAGCGCGTGGACGACATTTTGATAATCGGCCTTGTCTTCGTACGAAGGGTCGATCAGCACCAAGGCCCGTCGGGATGGCGGCGGCAGCAGGGCTTTGAGTCCGGCGAAGCCATCGCCGCGCGTGACGATGATTTTGCCGCCGGCGTCGGGGAAGGTTTTGCCGAGCAGATCGACATCGGTGGGATGTAGTTCAAACAGCCGCATGCGGTCTTGATCGCGCACCAGTTTCGCCGCCAGATAGGGCGAGCCGGGATACAGCGTCAGATTGCCGCTAGGGTTGAGCGCGCGGATCTGGCCCACGTAGTCGGCCAACGCGGGTGGCAGATCGGGCTGATTCCACAGCCGGGCAATGCCGCTTTCATGCTCGGCATTTTGTGTCGCGTAACCGGCATCGAGCCCATAAGCGCCCGCGCCGGCATGCGTATCGATGAACCAGTAGGCTTTGTCCTTCTGCGCCAGATAGCGCATCAGGCCGACCAGGATTAAATGTTTAAGTACATCGGCATGGTTGCCGGCGTGAAAGGCGTGGCGGTAGCTGAGCATGGCGGGGTCGCTTATTTGTCATCCAGGTTGTGGATTGTGAGGCAGGCTGGGGCGGAAAAGCGAAGCGCCTTCCGCCGACTCAGCCGGGCAATGGCGGAAGGCGCCGCGCTTGAGCGGCTTTACGGATATGACCTGCCCCCTGCGGGTATTTCGCTCTACGTGCTGGCTAAATGTATTTCAATTCGACGCGCCAACGCGTCGAAGGCATCCGGTGTGGCGGGTTCCAGTCTGATTGCGCTTGCCCAACCGCGCAGCCAGGTCAGTTGCCGCTTGGCCAACTGGCGGGTGGCGGCCGCGCCTTGTTCATATAGTGTCTCCGCATCGATTTCACCGTCCAGAAAACGCCAGGTTTGCCGGTAACCGACGCAGCGCATCGAGGGCATGTCCGCATTGAGCGGATAGCGGGTGCGCAAATCGCGCAGCTCATCGACCAAACCCATTTCCAGCATCTGCCGGAAACGCAGGTTGATGCGTCGATGCAGCCAGGCGCGGTCGGACGGAAACAGGGCGAATTCGAGCCAGTTGTGTTCCGGCGCGGCCGGCTGGGTTGCCGACCTGGCGGCCAACGACCACAAGGCTGACACCGGCCCGCCGGTGCTCAGACAAAGTTCCAGCGCGCGTTGTATGCGTTGCGCATCGTTGGGTTGCAAACGCGCGCCGGTTTCCGGATCGAGCCGGCACAGTTCCGCATGCAGGGCCGGCCAGCCTTCCACGGCGGCGCGCGCTTCCAGTTCCGCGCGCAGCGCCGGATCGGCCGGCGGCAGATCGTCCAGCCCGCCCTGCAAGGCGCGGAAATACAACATCGTGCCGCCGGCCAACAAGGGAATCCGCCCGCGTGCTCGAATCCGCTCCATTTCTAATAAGGCATCTTTTTTGAAACGTCCGGCCGAATACGCCTCGGTCGGCGGCAGCAGATCGATCAAATGATGCGGCGCGCGCGCCAAGGTGGCCGCATCCGGTTTCGCCGTGCCGATATCCATGTCGCGATAAACCAGGGCCGAGTCGACGCTGACGATTTCCAGCGGAAAGCGCTGGCATAGCCGGATCGCCAGATCGGTCTTGCCGCTGGCGGTGGGGCCCATGAGGGTGACGGCGGGGAAGGTCATGTGGAAAAGCGGGTAAAGGGATGATCACGGGCCGGTTCAACGGGAACGCCGCTATATCGGCGTTCCCGCGGACAGGTGGCGAGCCCGTAATTCAAAAATTGCAATGAAGATTTTGTTGCCGATGTGGATTATTACGCATTGAATAATCTTTTGTTGCAGTCACGCAACGCCACTCTTAAGAAGTTACATGAGAAGTGCATGCGAATTTGCTGCGTCTGTTAAGAGTTGAGCAAAATGGCCGCCAACTTCTCGCGCGAGAGGTTTTTGGCTCCCTCCTTTAACAAGAGGGCGGCGGCAAGGCAACAGGGCGATAGCCCAATACCTAGCCACCGCGCAGGGCAAGAAGTTTTACTAACTTGATAGGAGTTTCAAACATGAAAAAGTCTCTGATCGCTCTGGCTGTTGCTGGCGTTGTTTCCGCCCCCGCTTTTGCCGCTACTTCCAACGTTGACGTTTATGGCGTCATGAACATCGCTGTTGAAACCAACGACACCAACGCCACCTATGGTTCCGAGCCGGCTATCGTCAACAACACCAGCCGCATCGGTTTCAAGGGTAGCGAAGATCTGGGCGGCGGCATGAAGGCTATTTGGCAAATTGAATCCGGCCTGGGTACCGACCACAAATCCGTGGGCGTCTCCTCTACCGCCGGTCAAGTCGATCTGGCCACCCGTAACACCTTTGTCGGTCTGGCTGGCGGTTTCGGTACCGTGCTGATGGGCCGTCATGACACCCCGTACAAGCTGGGCACCGGCTCGCTGGATCTGTTCGCCGACACCATTGGCGACTACAACCAAGCCGCTGTTGATGCCGTTGACGCGCTCGACGCCACCCATGACGCTCGTGCAGCTTCCGCGCTGGCCTATATTTCCCCCACCTTCAGCGGCTTCCACTTTGCCGCCGCCATGGTTCTGGAAAACGGCTTCACTGGCGGTGGTTTGAACAAGGCCGATGAGAACATGGACGCCGTTTCTTTGACCGGCATCTACAGCAACGGCCCTCTGTTTGCCAGCCTGTCCTACCAAAACGTGGAAGTGCTCGATAGCGACGCCTGGAAACTGGGCGTGGGCTACACCATGGGTGATGCCAAGGTTGGTTTCATTTACGAAGCTGTCGGCAACTACGGCGGTGCTGTTAATCTTGACCGCAACTCCTGGCAGGTGAATGGTGCTTACAACATGGGCCCCATCGTGCTGAAGGCTTCTTACGCAGCCGTCGATCGTGATCTGACCGCTACCACCAGCGCTGACGAGACCAAGTGGGTTGTGGGTGTTGACTACAACTTGTCCAAGCGCACCACCGCTTACCTGGTTCATGTCTCTGCCGACAATGACTCCATCGCTACGACTTCCGATGGCGCCACTGGCCTGAACATCGGTATCAAGCACTCCTTCTAATCCCGCGCCGGGGAAGTCCTCGCAAGAGGACAACCCGGTTAACGGTTGGAAACTGAAACGGGCGCGATGCAAATCGCGCCCGTTTTGTTTTATACGCAATCAAAGCGTGCTTACACCATCCAATGGTGTGCTATGTCAGCATAGCTGAGCTGAAGGGCGTGTGCATTGTCGGGATTTTTTACGCTCACTGGGCTACCTGGATTTTCTGTGTGTGTAATTGCTTGATTACTTAGGGGGTTTGTTTGTTGGCCTAATGCTTGCTCTTCTTGTTCTTGACGCTGTCTTCATTTGATTGGAGTGCTCATCATGAAACATACGCAACGTATTGCTTTGCTGCTTGCCGGTTGTGCTTTCTGTTTGACAACAACCGCCTCACAAGCCGCCGTGACGATCACACCGGGAAACGCTTCCGCTGTGCCGGGCGGTCAGGCCATGCCGACGCTGACTTTTTCTTTTGACGCTCCCTACGACTTCACAAGCTTGACGTTGCTTGTCGATTACGACGCCGACCTGATGACGTTCAACAAGGCGCAATCCAGCATCTCGATCAACGGGGTTCAACAGGACTTTAGCGCTCTGCTGAGCAACCCGGACTTCTTCTCTCTGGTTAATGACGACGTTGGTAGTTATTCGCTGTCCGCTTTGTTTGGTGATGGGCATTACGCCATTCCGGCCGGGTCGATGGTGATGAATAGCGTGTTCGATCTCACACCGGGTTTCCATGCCGGCATGAGCACGGCTGTCCATATCTACGGCAGCATGACCAGCACCGCCGCCGATGTCGATCCGTTTCCGGAAGACGTTTTCGATGTGGCCGCCAGCGTTACCGCCGTCCCTGAACCCGCAACCTGGCTGATGATGTTGGGCGGCCTGGGTCTGGTCGTCGTCCAACGCATGCTTGGTCATGCAAGAAACGACTCTGGTTACACATGGAATTGAGTTTCCTTGACGGGGTGTTGAAAAGCGTTGCCACCTAAAATCAGTTGATTCGGTTGGGTGTGCCGTACTGGATTCAGACCTGTGCCAGGGCGGCATATTTTTCGACATTCCCGTCAACCTCGAACTAGCCGTTGTCCGCTCCTGCATCCTTGCGAGGCCATATGCAGCCCAACCGCCCATGAGCAATACCTTGATTGGCCTGCTGGTCTTTTTCTTAGTGGCGGGCCTGTTCTTCTATCTGATTGTTCTCGATGCCGGTCGATGGCGCAAGAAGATCGAGGCGGCCTTGTTGCCGATCGGTTTCGAAGCTTGCGCGGCCGAGGACGTCAAGTCCGAGTTGGCGCAACGGTTGCAAATCGTGAATACCCGTAAACCCGGCAAGCGCTTGTTGATGCATCTCTATCGTCGGTCGGCGCCGGATGGGCTTTACGAAATCTATGTTTGCGACTATCGATTCGGGAGCGCGAGCGGCAAAGCGCGTGGCGGGCAGTCGATACTTGTCTGCCTGGTGTCGAAGGCGCTGGATTTGCCGCGTATCTCCATCGAGAGCGTGCTCGATGCGTCCGGCCTGGCCGGTAAAATTTTTCAGAAGTTCTCGGACACCTTCCCCCTGCCGGGGATGGAAATAATCGAAACCGGCGACATGGCGCTTGACCAACGTTTCCGGGTCTATGCCAGTGCCGGACAGGCCAGAAATATTTCGCCATTTGTTAAGCGGATATCTTCCGCGCTGCGTTCCAAGGGCGGTGTTTGCCTGGATGCCGCAAACGATGGCCTGATTCTTTCAAGCCTCGAAATGGGCGCGGATCTGGTGCGTCACGAAGTCGATCCACAAAAACTGCTGCAATTGATTCATGTTGGCATCGATTTATACGAAATGTTCAGGCGTCCGTACCCCGCAGGAGTTGCGGAGCATTGATCGCACAGGAATGTCGGAATTGTTTACAGCAACTGGTGGTCAGGCCGGTAATTGAATCAGCAGCTTAGTGCGAGCGGCAGATGAAAATGTGTCGGAATTATTTACACAAATGCAGGCGTTCTTCGCCCGTGTTTCGTGGCCTCCCTTTGAGCCCGGCAAATCCGGGGGGTGTGGAAAATGGCACAAAAATTGCCTATAAAAGGATGGCTATGTCCAAGGAGAGCGACCATGAGTTTGTATAAGAATCTATTGGCGGTTTTGTCCGCTTCCTGTCTGGTTCTCTCGGGCGCTACTTATGCGTCGGTGCCTGATTTTGATATGGGCACGGTGAGTGTTTCCGGCCTGCCAAGCACGGTTGTTCATCCCAGTTTGTCGCTTGATATCAATGGCTTCGATTTCGATTCGTTCACGCTGGATCTGGTGTTCGATCCGAATGCCTTGAGCTTCCTGTCAGGGGCATCAACCGTCGTGTTTAACGGGGTAACACAGCCCTTGGCCGCGCTGCCCAGCTATTCAGAATCCGCTGGTGTCGATATCAATGATGGTGCCTGGCATGTTCGGATCGGCTCTTTCAGTCTCGCTTCGGTTCCTGTTGCCGGGCAACTGGCACTGAACGGTGCGTTCAAGATTGCCGACAATGCGGCGCCTGGAATTCACCAGATTACGGCAAGTGGTTTTGTGTCCACGGGCCCGATTTCGGTTTGTGAGGAGTGCACATTCGGTGGCTTGGTTGCGGTAACCGTGGTGCCCGAGCCCGAAACCTGGGCGCTCTGGTTGGGTGGCCTGGGCCTGTTGGCCTGGCGGCGCAAGATTTGCATTAACTGAGTTCGGTTTTTCCGCTGGCCCGAGTCGGATTTGGGCGGCGTTCGCTGGTTGATGATTTTTGATAAAGCCACACCCGTCGCGAGGCGGGGTCGGAAAACCACGGGTCTCCGGGTTTAATCGAGATAGCCGGGTTGCCATAGCGGGAGTAAGCGTTATGGCGAGTTATTTGGCCGCGTTGTTTTTTCGGCTTGCGCGGAAGCCCGCTGGCGCGGCTTCCGCGTATTCGCATATTCGCGTCCCGTGTTTGCGTTTCGTGCGTTTCATTCCCCAGTATTTGAATTCCCCTTTTCCCTCAATTTCTAGGCCCGTTGGGTTCTGGAGGTCATGATCATGTTCGCCCTGCTCGGTAAATCCGTTGAAAACGCCAAGAATAGCCATGTCGTGGAAGCGGCGTTGGCCCGCCTGAATCTGCGGTCACTGCGGCGACGGCATGGGCACGAGGCGCCGCCTCAGCGCCGGAAGATCCTGTTTGAAAGCCTGGAGCCCAGGTTGTTGCTTTCCGCCGACCTGTTGCCGGTCACGACCGCGCAAACAAGCACCGACGCCGCGAATCCGGCGGGCAACCTGCAGTTTCTGAGCGATGTCGGCACGCCTCAGATCAACTGGACGGCTCAGGTGGATGCGCCCCTGTACACGAATGGCATGGTGGCGGGCTTCGATCTGGATAATTTCACTTCGCCCCTGGTTCCGGTCGCGCCGAGTGGCGGCTTGGTGTACGTCGGCAGTGTGCAAGGAACGCTCGATTTCGATGGCGATGCCGATGTGCTGAGCATCGATCTGGATGGTGGGCAGACCTTCTCTCTGCGTTTCAAACCCAATGCGGGCTTGATGGCCGGCATTGAGGCGCTTGATCCCTACGGCAATTCCCTGGGCTATCTGGAGGCGGCCAACCCCGGCGACAACCTGGTGCTGCAAGTGCGCGCGGCCACCGATACGGGAACCTACAGCATCAACGTCAACAGCCTGGCTGGGGCGGGCAGCTACACCGTAGAAATCTTCCTCAACGCCGCCGTCGAAGCAGGGGATACCACCAGCGCCGGCGATGCCCAGAATCTGGACAGCACTTTTTCCTTCTTGCTCGATAGCGATGCCTTGCGTGGCGCGGTGGTGGGCGACATGCCCTTGTTGTCGACGCGTGTGCTGGCGGAGGAGACCTTCGAAGATGAAATCGCCTTTCAGGAACGGCTGGATAACGGCACCTGGCAGTTGCAGACCGACGGCGATTCCTCCTCTGTGACCCGAGAGGTCGACGCCAACGATGGCAGCGCCTATCTGGTCATGTCCGGTAACCGCGGTTATTCGTTCATCCAGGAATACACCAATGTCGGCCAGGGGGATGTTCTGGTCCGGGAGTATTTCGACTATGCCAGTTCCCTCCAGCAGGCCACAGGTAAGGTGGATCTCACCGGGATCACGCGCGCCACGCTGACCTTCGAGCAATGGGGCCATGACCCGAGCGCGGAATCGTATTCGGGCGAGTTCGACGGATCGGCCAACTTTGACGGCGTCGCCATCAGCGCCGACGGCAATCACTGGTATGTCATTTCCAACCTGGATCCGGCCTATGACGGCGACGGGCGTGCCCAGTACAGCATCGACCTGGTGCAGGCCGCAGCCGCCTGGGGCATGACCCTGGGCCCGGATACCTACATCCGTTTCCAGTCCTATGACATGGGCGCGGAATACGATCTCGAAGCCGACGCCCTGGCTCACGTCACCCCCTATCGCAACTGGGACAACATCCGCATCACGACCGACCAGCAGCAAGTGGCGCTGGCGCCGGTTTCGGTGACCCCGTCCGGTGTGGATTATTACAACGACCCCAATCTGCTCATCAATGGTTTTGTGCCGGTCGAAGGCGTGAGTTCGGATGCGGACAGCAACGTCTATTGGTATGGCCAGGAGGTCGCCGACTACGGCGGCGAGGGCGGCGATCTGGGCGTTGCCGCCGGCACGCTGCCCGGCCTCTATTTCGATATCGACCTGGGTAGCGTGCAGCGGGTCGCCGATCTGGTGTTGTCGCTCGACAACAACGACGACTATGCCGTCGACTACTCCGTGGACGGTACCAACTGGACCCGTCTGATCGATATCCGGTCCTGGTATGGCGAGGAAGGTGTCGGTTCCGGCATGGATACCTTCAGCACCTGGGATGCGAGTCCGGATTTTGACGCCAACCTGGAGTTCAATCCCGTCCAGGCCCGCTATCTGAGCATCTATGCCACCGGCGGCGATGGCGGTTATGCCATTGGTGAAGTGCAGGTCTATGCCGATGTGGTTGCCGATGCGGAGGACTGGTACAGCCTGACGCTGAATGAGGGGGAATTGGCCAGCTTTACCCTGAGCCATGAAAACCTTGCCGCCGGCAACGCCTTCGCGCTTGAACTGTATGACCAGGATCAGAACCTGCTGACTGTCGGTCTTCTGGCCGGCGGGGAGGTCAACAAGGCCATCGAGAACTTCCGCGCCCCGACGGCGGGGACTTACTACCTGCGCGTGGTCGGCGTAGCTGCCGGCGAATACAACCTGGTGGCGGTCAGGCAGGCGCAGTTCGGCCCCGCGACCAATGACACCCAGGATCTGCCCCTCACGCCCATCGTTCTGGATGCGCTGAGTGGCGCTGGCGGCGAGATTCGCGTCGCGGTAGTCGGCGGTGGAAACATTGTCGGCCAGCTCAACGACGACACCTACGCCAACTTCACCGCGAGTTATGTCGAGTACTACCAGGTCGATACGCTTGACGAGTTGAACAACTTCGATGTGGTGGTATTGGGTAACTACGTCGATTCCTATTACCTCAACCCGATGGCGCCGATTTTGCGCCAGTGGGTCGAGGATGGTCACGGATTGGTGACCACGGGCTGGATGCTGTACTACACCAGCCAGCAATACGGCACGGTGAACAGCGATCTTGATGCGGTCATTCCGATCAACCTGAATACCTATACCGGCTACGCCTATGGCTCGCCGACGCTTTCGATTACCGACGATACCCATCCGGTAACCCAGGGCGTTGCCAGCTTCTCCAGCCCCAATTACTACGATTACCTTGTCTACGGGGTGAACGGCATCGACGCCGGAGCCGCCACTTTGGGTTCGGTAAACGAGAATCCCGCCGTGGTTGTGGGAACGCCGGTTTCAGGCCGCAGTGTCGCGCTCGCGCCGACCTATGCCGATGGCAGCTATTGGAACACCGGCATGGCCGACCGCCTCTTGGAGCAGGCGGTTGCCTGGGCTGCCCAGCCGGTCAATCAATACACCGTCCAGGCCTTGGCGGGAGCCGACCTCACAGTTAGCCTCGACCTGATCGGGGCGGACGCCGGCCAGCCGGCCAACGATTTCGCGCCGGTGCTGGAACTCTACGATGCGGATGGCAACCTGCTGGTCAGCGGCAGCACTTTCGTCTCCTACACCGTCGAGGCTGACGCCCAGTTCCTCATCAAGGTCAAGGGTGCCGGTAGCGGCGACTATCTGCTGCGCGTCAACGGCAATCTGCCTACCGTAGCCCAGTCTCTGGAAGTGGTCTCCTCCAGCCTGGACGGTGTCAGCAACCTCATCAATTTCCCCTATTACGTCGATCTCACCTTCTCGGCGCCGGTGTTGTACACCAGCCTGGAAAACTTCGACCTCGGCATCAACGGCACGGCTGCGGATGGCTTTGAAATCCTTTCCCCCAATCAGGTTCGCTTCTGGTTCGGCAGCGCCTTCACCGGCGATGGCGCGTATGACCTGGTGCTGGCCGCGGACGGTGTGGTCGACATCCACGGCAACGCCAACGCCGAATGGGCGCTCAGCTTCACGCGTGACACGACCGGGCCCGTGGTCGAGAGCAGCAATGTGTCGGAAAGCGACACGCTGGCTACTGGCGCCCACACGCTGACCATCACGTTCAATGAGGCGCTGGATACCGGCACCCTGGACATCGGCGATGTCCAGTTGATCGAGAACCTGAGCGGCCAGGCGGCCGTCATCAATACCTTCACCTACGATCCCAACGCCCGCACCCTCAGCCTCGGGGTCAATAATCTGGGCGAGGGTGCCTATACCCTGATCCTGTTCTCCGGCTACTACGGATTCAAGGATGTCCTAGGCAATTACCTGGATGGCAACGGGGACGGCGCCAGCGGCGATAACTACACGCTCAACTTCAACGTGGATACCGGCACGCTGGCCTATCCCGCCATGCAAGCCCTGCCGCCGCTGGGCTCCCTGGTCTACGACCCGGTTGTCGAGGGCGTGATCCACGCGGTCGGCGATGTCGATACCTATACCGTCAGCCTGGATGACGGTCAGAAACTGACCGTGGTCGCCGCCGCGGGCGCGGCCGATCTGCAACTTGAAGTGGCCGTGCTGGACGCCGATGACGACAGTGAAGTCGCCGTTATTACGGGCGTTGCCGGCGAAGGCGTGGTGCTGCAATCCCTGCCTGGCCTGAGCGGCAATTACAAGATCGAGGTGCGCGGCCTGCAAGGCGCCGGTCGTTACGACTTCGCCCTGGTGCTCAACGCCGTGCTGGAAGCGGAGATGCTGGTCGGTTCCTCCGGCAACGACAGCATCGGAGCCGCCCAGGATCTGGAAGGCGGCAGCCTCGATCTGGGCAATGGCGGCAGCCGCATGGCCGTGGTGGGCGATCGCCTGGCCGCGACCGGGCTGGCTGAGCCGGTTCGCTTTGAATCCAACGGCCATTATTACGAAGTGGTGCTGACCGGCGACATCGACTGGTCGAGCGCACTGGCCGCGGCGGAAGCGAGAAGCTTCCGCGGTAGCGCCGGCCGCCTGGCCTCGGTGACTTCCCTGGCCGAAAACCAGTTCCTCACCGCCATGTTCGGCAACGACCTGGATGGCATGTTTCTGGGCGGTTATCAGGCGGAGGGTTCGGTTGAGCCCGCCGGCGGATGGGCTTGGCACAGCCTTGAGCCGTTCAGCTTCAGCAATTGGGCCGCGGATGAACCCAACGATGTCGGTGGCGAGCAATTCCTGGTCTACGCGCACGGCATCGATGCCGAGGGCATGCAGTGGAACGATACCAATCTCGCTGCCGGCTACGTGGTGGAATACGACGCGCCGCAACTGGAAGACGATGTCTATCGCATCCATCTGGGCGCCGATCAGGCGGCCAGCGTCGCGCTGGCCTGGGCGGATGGCGCCAGCGGCGAACTGCTGCTGGAACTGGTTGGCGGCGATGGCACGGTTCTGGCCATTGGTGCCGCCGATGCGGCCAATGCGCAACAGGCCATTCGTGAATTTGTCGCGCCGGACGACGCCGATTACTTCTTGCGTGTCAGCGGCGCCGCCAGCGGCCTCTACAACCTGGTCGTCACGCGCGGCATGAGTTTCAGCCTGCCCAGCACGCAACCCGGCGCGGCGGCTCAGGACATCAGCCTGACCGGGCAGGTGTTGGGCTATGCGGGCGGGGTCAGCGGGACGGTGGGTGGCGGTGCTGGCGTGTCTACGGGTTTGGGCGTCAATCTTTATGACGGCGCCGGTTTCCGCTGGGATATCCAGGGCAATGGCAGCATCAGTGATGGCACCAACGATGCCTATGACGGCGGCCTGTACCATGGCAGCTTCCCCAGTTTCTCGAGCGGATTGAGCGAGGATGGCGGCCGCGAGATCGTCATCGGGCCGGCCAGCATCGGCGGTGTGCAGGTCAGTCGCAAGATCTACGTGCCGGCCGATCAGGGCTATGCCCGCTATCTGGAAATCGTCACCAATACCAGCGGCGCCACCGTCAACTACAGCGTGCCGATCAGCACCAACCTCGGCTCCGACAGCGGCACCTATTTGATCGGTACGTCGAGCGGCGATGCGGTGTTCGATGCCAGCGATCGCTGGATAGTCACCGATGATTCTTCGGATGGCGGCAGTGATCCCACCATGCTTCACGTCCTGTTCGGCGAGGGCGATACGGGGCCGCTATCAGCCTCGCGCAGCGGGGACAGTCTGTCCTACAGCTACGCGCTGACTCTGGCGCCCGGCGAAACGCAGATCGTCATGCATTTTGCCGCCCAGAATGCCAACCGGTCTGTGGCTCTGGCCAAGGCGCCCCAACTCAACGCACTGGAACTCGGCGCACTCAACGGCATGAGCAGCGCGGAAAAATCCGCGGTAGTGAACTTCAAGGTGGGGCTGAGCGAGTTCATCGTCCAGGTGAATGCCGGCGATGTGCTGGAAATTTCCACCGCCACTCCCGGCGATGGCGCTGGCGAACCCACCAATATCCTCAATCCGTCCATCGAACTGGTGGGGCCCGATGGCGTGGTTGTCGCTAGCGACGCCAATAGCGCTGCGGATGGCCGCAATGCGGTGCTCAGCTATACGGCGCTCGGCAGTGGCGCCTACAGCGTGCGCGTGCTGGCCGAATCCGGTACCGGCGAGTTTGTGCTGCGTGTCGCGGGCGCGACCGGTGTTCAGCCGGCTTTGACCGTGACCGGCGCCAGCATCGCCGAGGGGCAGATATTCAACAGCGTGCCTGTGTCCGTGGACGTGAACTTCTCCCAAGCTTTGCGCGCGGACAGCATCCAGGCTGGCGATCTGCTGGTGAATGGCCAGGCGGCGACGGGCGTCATCGTGGTCGATGCCGATACCCTGCGCTTCGATATCGGCGGCCTGATTGGCGCGGATGGCACCTATACCCTGGAAATCCAGGCCTCAGCCTTGACCGGTGTGAGCAATACCGACAACGCAGCCTTCAGCCGCGCCTTCATCTTCGATGCCACCCTGCCCACCGTGACGGCCAGTTCCGTCGCCGAGGGCGAGAGCGTGGCACCGGGCGCGCGCACCCTAGTGTTCACCCTCAGCGAAGACCTGGCCAGCACCGGCCTGGGCGCCGAGGACGTGCTGCTGAGCAACAGCGCCAATGGCCTGAGCTACACCGCGACCAGTTTCGTTTACGACGCGGCGACCGATCAGGTCACATTGCAATACGCCAGCCTGCCGGAGGGCGCCTACACCCTGACCCTGCTGTCGGGTGCCAGCAGCTTCCGCGATCTGGTCGGCAACGCCCTCAATGGCGATGCCAGCGATCCCGACGCCGACAACCATGTCCTGCATTTCAATGTGGACGATGCCACCGCCGCGCTGCCGGCCTTGTCCGCGCTTGCTCCCATGGGCAGCCTGATCTACCGGGCCGAAACCAGCGGCCGCGCCGTGCATGCCGTGGGCGATGTCGATGCCTACACCGTGAATCTGGACGCGGGCCAGACCTTGACCCTGTGGGCGACACCAACCACGGGCTCTGCGCGTCTCGCCATCGAGTTGTTCGATGCCGAAACCGGCGGTACGTCGCTTGGCCTGACCGAGGCCACGACTGTTGGCCAGACCGTGTTGCTGCAGACCATCGCGATCAGCGGCGGCAGCTATCGCGTCGAAGTGCGCGGCCTGGAAGGCGTGGGTTTGTACACGCTCAAAGCCATGCTCAATGCCGCGCTCGAGGCCGAGCTGGTTTCCGGCGCGAGCAACGACACCTTGGCGAATGCCCAGGATCTATCCGCCAGTTTCATTGCCACCGGTTCCGACCGGGCCGCCGTGTCGGGCCAGTTGTATGCGCCCGCCGCCAGCAATCTGATGAATTTCAACGGCCACTATTACGAATTGGTCACCAGTTCAGCCTACTGGACCACCGCCAATACGAATGCCCAGGCGCGCACCTACCTGGGCGCTTCCGGCCATCTGGCGACACTGGAAACCGTGGCAGAAAGCCAGTTCATCAATAGCGCCTTCGGCACTTCAATCAATAGCGCCTGGCTGGGCGGGTATCAGACGGGCGACTTTACCGAGCCGGGTGGCGGCTGGACCTGGGTGACCGGGCAACCCGTCACCTTCTCCAACTGGGCCAGCGGCCTGCCCGATAATTCAGGCGGCAGTGAGAATTACATGCAGTTCCGCTCCGATGCGGACGCGGAAGGCAAGCTCTGGAACGACCTGCGTTCCAACTACTATTACAACTACCTGGTCGAGTACGAGCCCGCCGTCGCCAACGACTGGTATTTCGTTCACCTCGAAGCGGGTCAGAAAGCCAGCGTCGTGTTGACGCCGGAAACGGGGCTGGGCAACACCGACTATGTATTGGGCTTGTACGATGCCTTCGGCAACCTGTTTACCGCCGGCACCGATGCCGCGACCAATGTCGACGAGTCCATCCTCGATTTCGTCGCGCCCGAGGCGGGTGACTATTACCTGCGCGTTTCCGGTACTTCTTCCGGCCAGTACAACCTGGTGCTGACGCGCGATCAAACCTTCTCGCTCGAACTTGCCGCCGCTGTTCAGGACATCAGCGCTACCGGCGATGTGCTTGGGGCATTGGGCGGATCGGGCGGCGGGCAGACGATCCGCGTGGCCGTGCTCAACAACGGCGGCGCGGGCAATGTGGTGACCCAACTTAACGACGACACCTGGTTCAACTTCACCGCGACATCGGTTGCCTCCACCCAGATCGACACCCTGGCCGAACTGGCCAATTACGACGTGGTCATGCTGGGCGATTCCAGTACGCCCCACAGCCAGATCGAGGCCATCGCGCCCACTCTGCGCCAGTGGGTCGAGGCGGGCGGCGGCGTGGTCGGCACCGGCTGGCTGATCTATTCGGTGGGTTCGGAAACCGGCACGCCGATCAGCGATATCAATGCCATCTTCCCGGTCAACACCACCAGCCGTGGTTATGTCTACTACCCGACGGTGGACATTACCGACAGTACGCACGCGGTGACTCAGGGGGTGGTCGATTTTCCCACCACCAACTACGTGGAATATCCGGCCCTGGGCGTGGATGTCGGCGCCACGGTGCTGGGGAACGTCAATGGCTCGCCCGCGCTGGTGGTGGGCAATGCCGGCAACGGTCGCGGCGCGTATCTTGGGCCGCTCTATATGAGCGGTGCCGGCGGGCTCAATACCGGCGCGCCCGATCGCCTGCTGGAGCAGGCCGTGGCCTGGGCCGCCGTGGATGCGGTGGATGAGTACCTGATTCAGGTCAATACCGACGATGTATTGCACATCGTCACCGCCACCCCCGGCGACGGCGCCGGCCAGCCAGCCAGTTTGCTGGATGCGCGGGTCGAGTTGTACGACGAGGCTGGAGCCCTGGTGGCCAGCAACGATGACGGCGCCGCCGATGGACGCAATGCCGACCTGAGCTACACCGCGCTGAGTAGCGGCGCCTACAAGGTGAAGGTGATCAAGGAGACCGGCTCCGCCAGCGGCGAATATGTGTTGCGCGTGACCGGCGCCACCGGCACCGCCAATCTCGCGCCGCAAGTCGTCTCCGCCAACCCGGTCGAGGCCAAGCGCCTGAACGCGCCGCCCGCCAGCCTGACTCTGGATCTGTCCGAAGGCATCCTCGCGACCAGCGTGGGCGTGGACGACCTGAGCATCGACGGCGGCGCGACGGTGACCGGCGTGGAAGTGCTGGATGGCGACAGCGTGCGCTTCCTGCTCGACGTGCCCGATGTGGAAGGCACCTATACCTACACGCTGCTGGCGGGTGGCGTCAGCGATCTGCAAGGCGAGGGCAACACGGCTTACAGCGGCAGTTTCATCGTCGACAAGACCCCGCCGCGCGTGGTCTCGCAGAATCCCGAAGTCCAGTCCATCTCGCCGTTCAGCACCTGGTCGCTGACCTTCAGCGAGGCGCTGGATCCGGCCACCGTGCAGACCGGCGATTTCGTGCTGCGCAACCCGAGCAACAACACCATAGGCATTTCCACGGCCACGCTGTCCGCCGATGGACTGACCGTCACGCTGACCTTCGCGGGCCAATATACCCAGGGCAATTACACCCTGAGCGTCGGCCCCGACCTGTCCGATGTGGCCGGCAACCGCATGGATCAGGACAGCGGCACCGAGGGCAACCAGGCCTATGCGGGCACCGTGCAGGTGGCGGCCCCCGACCTGAGCCCGGTCTCCATCAGCGTGACCCTGCCCGACGGCAGCGACCTGCCGGTTGGCGGCGTCGCCCTGGGCAGTCAGGTGCGGGTGACCTGGACGGTGCGCAACGTCGGCACCGATGCGGCGCGTTCCAGTTCCTGGTACGACAGCCTGTGGATATCGAGCGACACCGTTGCCGGAGGCGATACCCACCTGGGCAACTTCTCCATCGACGTCGATCCGAGCAACGTCAATGGCCTGCCCGCCGGCGAGCAGTACACCATGTCGGCCAACGTGACGCTGCCGCTCAACGACAGCTTCAATCCGGTCGACTACTACATTCGCATCCAGACCGACGATTACTCCGGTTATTACAGCTATCAACCGGAAAACAACGAAGCCAACAACGCCCTGTTCAGTGCAGCCTTCGCCGCAGTGGTGCCGCCGCTGCCCGACCTGACGGTCAGCGACGTGGTCATGCCCGCCGTGGTCGAGGCGGGCAAGGGGCTCAATGTGTCCTGGATCGTGCATAACCAGGGCGGCGCCGTGGCCAACAATGCAACCGGTTATTGGTACGACCGCATCGTCCTGTCCAGCGATCAGACCTTCGGCAATGGCGATGATGTCTATCTGGGCGAGATCTACTATTACGACGATATCGCCGCCGGCGGCCAACTGGCGCGCAACGCCACGGTGACCGTTCCGGTCAGCAGCACTGGCGCCTGGAACGTGCTGGTCAAGTCCGATTACTACAACTATCTCTACGAGCGGGCCAACGAGGGCAATAACGTCGGCGTCAGCGCCGGCCAGGTGCAGGTCGTCATCGCGAGCGAGGATTTGACGCCGACTGCAATCACCGCGCCCGAAAACGCCGTATTAGGCGGCACGATCGATGTGACCTGGACGGTACAAAACGCCGGGACTGGCCCGAGCTATAGCGATTGGCATGACCGCCTTGTGCTGTCCACCGACCAGATTTATGGCAATGCCGACGACATCTTCCTGACTGAGGTTGCTGCCTCATCCACCCCCGCGGTCCGTCCGCTGGCATCCGGCGCGCAATACACCCGCAGCGTCGAGAACATCGCCTTGCCGCTGAATCCCAGCCTGGACAGCGGCACCTACTATCTGCTGGTCAAGTCCGATCACTATGGCACCGAGCCCGAGCTCAACGAGACCAACAACGTCTTCGCGCGCGCCATCACCATGGCCCTGCCGCAGATCGCCGACCTGACGGTCAGCAATGTCGTCGTCCCGGTCGAGGCGATGCATTCCGGCGACACCGTGACGGTGAACTTCACCCTCAATAACCTGGGCGACGGCGCGGCCGCCAATTTCCACAACTACCTGTATCTGTCCAGCAACGGCAGCAGCCTGGATCATTACGTCGGCGATTACTACTTCGCGCAGACGCTGGCGGCCGGCGCGAGCGCCACGGTGGAAAAAGCCATCACGATTCCGCTCTACAACCCGGGCGACTGGTATGTGGTGGTGGTGTCCGATCCGGTGGATTACTGGTACGCCCCCTACGGCAACGTCTACGAACACACCAACGAGGGCAACAACAGCGCCGGCAGCGCGACGGCGATGCACGCGCCGCTGCCGCCGCTGCCCGACCTGGTAGTCAGCAATATCGTCGCCCCGCTCGATGCGCTGGCGGGCGAGGACATCACGATCACCTGGACCATCACCAACCAGGGTACGGCAGTCAGCGGCCCCTGGACGGACAGTCTCTATCTCTCCACCGACGGCGGTGCCAGCAACAACATCCATGTGGGTAATTTTGCCTTCGAGGGCACCCTGGCCGCGGGCGCCTCGATCACCCGCACCCAGACCTACCACTTGAACGCCACACTGGATGGCCCGCGTACCGTGGTGGTCTACACGGACGCCGGCAACCAGGTCAACGAGACGCATCAAGACCTGGGCAACAATCGGGCGGTGGACGACACCATCCTCAGCGTCACCTTCCCGCCCCTGCCCAATCTACAGGTCACGGCCTTCACGCCGCCGAGCGATCCCGCTTCCGGCACGCAGACGGTGGTGAGCTGGATTGTCACCAACACCGGCACCGGCGCCACCAGCGCGCCCATCTGGTACGACCAGATTTATCTGTCCCTGGACACGATCTGGGGCAATGGCGACGACATCGACATGGGCTACGTCGCCAACCCCAATTACCTGCCGATCGGCGAGAGCTATCAGAACAGCCGGACCATCAGCATTCCCAAGGGCTTGAACGGCGATTACTACTTCCTGGTCAAGACGGATGCTTTCAACTATGTCTTCGAAGACCAGTTCGAGGGCGACAATATTTACGTTTCCCCACTGACCCATATCGCGCTGACCCCGCCACCCGATCTGCGCGTCCAGCAGGTCGAGGCGCAGAACCTGGCCTTCTCCGGCCAGACCATGAGCGTGAGCTGGACGGTGGTCAACGACGACCGTTTCGCCACTGGTCGCACCGTGGAAAACGGCTGGTATGACCGTGTCGTGATGTCCGAGGATGCCGAGGTGGGCAACGCCGACGACCGCAACGTGGGCGATTTCTGGCATGTCGGCGCACTCGATCCGGCTGAGTCCTACAACGTCACCAAGAACATCAATCTGCCGGTCGGCGTGATCGGCGACTTCTACTTCTTCGTTGTCACCGACGTGGCCAACCACGTCTACGAGCACGGCTACGAGTTCAACAATGCCAGCGTGGACATGCTGCCCGATGATTCGGCTCCGGAAACCACCACCATCGCGTTGACGCCGCCGCCTGACCTGGAAGTGCTCAGCGTGAGCGCGCCGGCCAGCGCCGAGGCGGGGCATGTCTACAACGCGTCCTGGCGGGTGGCCAACTACGGCGCCACCGCCACCCCGAACAATTACTGGACCGACAACCTCTATCTGTCGACCGACGGCGTGCTGGATGCCGCTGACGTCTATCTGGGCAGCCGCGGCCATTACGGCGTGTTGGGCGTCTATGAAGAAGACGTCGACGGCAATGCCATCGCCGGTTACTACGACAGCAGCGCCAGCTTCACCCTGCCATTCGACATCGCCGGCGATTACCGTTTGATCGTCAAGACCGATGCCGGCAGTCAGGTCTTCGAAGGTTTCGACAACCCGAACGGGCCCGATGGCGAGGACAACAACGTCACCGCCTCCGGTGTCATGGCCGTGCTCAGCCACCCGGCCGATCTGGTCGTGGACAGCTTTGTCACCCCCGCCAATGGCGAGGCCGGCAAGCAGATCAGCGTCACCTGGACGGTGCGCAATCAGGGTAGCGGAGATAGCGTCGCCAATGCCTGGTTCGACCAGGTGCGCATCTCCTTCGACCAGGATCTCGGCGATGCCGACGATATCGTGCTGGCCGACTTCGGTCGCGGCGGCCTGATCGGCGCGGGCGACAGTTATACCCGCACTGAAACCGTCACCCTGCCGTTCAGTCTGGATGACGGCAATTACTGGCTGTATGTGCGCGCCGACATCAACAACAACGTGCACGAGTCCAACGACGACAACAACAGCGCTTCCAGCGCGATCATGGTCGATCGGGAAACGCCCGACCTGCAAATCGTCGGCCTCAACCACGAGGCCGACGGCACGGCGGGCCTGCCGCTGGATATCTCCTGGCGCGTGGAGAACCTGGGCACCAACCAGACCAACGTCGGCAACTGGTATGACGACGTCTTCCTGTCCCTCGATCAGGTGCTGGACGGCAGCGATACCTACCTGGGCCAACGCTATCGCAACAGCAGCCTGGCCGAGGGCGCCGGCTACGATGCCAGTACCAGTTTCAATCTGCCTGCCACCCTGGCGACGAATGACTACTTCGTCATCGTGCGCACCGACAAGTACAACGCCGTGACCGAAGGCGGCGCGGGCGAAGCCAACAATGTCCGCGTGTCCGACGGCACGGTTCATGTCGAGGCGAACGCCCCGATTCCGCCCGATCTGACGGTGACCTCGGTGGATGCCCCACCCGAGGCGATCAGCGGCCAGACCATGCAGGTCAGCTGGACGGTGCGCAACGACGGCCCCGGCTCGACCGACGGCCGTAGCTGGTACGACGCGGTCTATCTGTCGCGCGACGGCGTGCTGGATCGCAACGCGGACATGTACCTGGGTTATGCCTATCACACCGGCCTGGCCGCGGGCGAGAGCTACACCCAGAGCCTGGATGTCCAGGTGCCATTCGGCCAGTCCGGCCCGTTCTATGTGTTCGTCGCCACCGACGCCGGCCGTTACATCGAGGAAACCGACGAGTTGAACAACGCGGCGCAAGACGCGGCCTTCACCCAGGTTTCCCTGGCGCCGCCCGCCGATCTGGTCGTGGGCACCATCACCCTGCCGGACAACGGCGTCCCGGGTCGGCAAGCCACCATCGATTTCAGCGTCAATAACCAGGGCACCAACCCGGCGCTGGGCAGCTGGAGCGATTCCATCTACCTGTCCACCGACGAGACCTGGGACATCGACGATGCGTTGTTCGGCGTTGCCTACCACTACGGCACCGTGGCCGGCGGTTCCAGCTACAGCAATTCGCTGACCGCTACACTGCCCGGCCTGACGCCGGGCGACTATCACGTCATCATCCGCAGCGACATCCGCAACCGCATCCCGGAAAGCGACGAGACCAACAACATCGGCGGCAGCCTGGATGCCGTGGCGCTGGACGTGGATGAGCTGACGCTGGGCGTGGCGGAAACCTACACGCTCGGTTCCGGCCAGGCGGTGTATTACAAGTTCACCGTGGGTGCGGGCGAGACCGTGCGCCTGGTTCTGGACAGCCTGGGCACGGATATCGCCAACGAGCTCTATGTTCGTTACGGCAGCATGCCCACCCGCGGCCAGTTCGACTTCGCCGCGCGCGACGGTTTCACGGCCGATCCGGAACTGGTGATTCCCACCTCCCAGGCCGGCACCTATTACGTCCTGGCCTATGGCCAATACGCGCCGGGCAATCCCCAGTTCAGCATTACCGCCCAGGTCATCCCCTTCTCGGTCACCGATGTCGATGCCACCGTGGTCGGCAATGCCGGCGACGTCACCTTGCGCATCGAGGGCGCCCGCTTCGGCGCGAACACCGAGTTCAGCCTGGTGGCGTCGGATGGCGCCGTGATCAAGGCGCATGCCGTGTACCTGGATAATTCCAGCGAGGCCTATGCCACTTTCAGCCTGTTCCAGGCCGACGTCGGCATGTACGACGTGGTCGCCGAGCAGATGGGCGCGAATGCCGATGGCAGCCCGGTCGTTTTGGCCAGCTACACCCGCGCCGACGCCATCAGCGTGGAGCAGGGCAACGACGCGGCCGTATTCATGAACATCGTCGGGCCGACCGCGGTCATGGTCAACCGCACCAACATGTTCACGCTGGACTACGTCAACGACGGCGGTGCCGACACGATGGCGCCCCTGATCATTCTGGAAAGCTTCAGCGCCACGCCCATGGGCCTGTCCGCCAGCAACATGCATACCTCGCCGATCCAGATCATGGCCGCCAGCTACGACGGACCGATGGATATGCTGCGGCCCGGCGCGCGTTACAGCGTACCTGTGGTATTCCATAGTCCGGCTACCACCCAGCAGCTCGATATGCGCGCCGGCCGCGTCCTGGCCAGTGACGTGCGTCCGATCGAGGACTGGGGCACGATCGAATCCAGCATCCGTCCGTCCAGCATCGACGCCGACGAGTGGGACGCCTTCTGGGGCCGCATCAAACCCCTGATCGGGCCGACCTGGGGCGAGTACGTGCAGGTGCTCAATCACATGATGACGCTGGTGTCCGACCCGGGTCATCCGATCCGCGACGTGCGCGACATCTTCGCCCGCATGTATCTGCAAAGCCCCGACTACGTGCCTTATGCCAGCTTGAGCGGCGAAGTGCGCAGTTCGGAGGACGACACCCCGCTGGCCGATGTGCAGATGGCGGCCTATCGGATCAATGACGACGACAGCCTGACGCTCGCGGCCACCGCGATCAGCGATGCCAACGGCGCATACACCTTCAGCCACCTGGCACCCGGGCTCTATCAGGTTGTGGCCATCGGCCGCGCTCTGGACATGGATCGCAACGGCCAGGTCGATCTGGGCCTGCCCGCGTCGGTGACCCTGGGTTATACCGAGCCGGGCAATGCCGGCGTCATCTACATCCAGCCCATAGGCGGCGCCAGCATCGGCGCCGACGACGACAGCAACCCGGCCCTGGCGCGCGATGCCGACGGCATCACCCACATGGTCTGGAACCGGGACGGTCTGGTCTGGCATGCCTGGTTCGACACGGCCACCGGCCAATGGCGCGATGCCACGGCGATCTCGTCCGAGCAGAGCTATGCCCCGACCATCGCCACCAGCGCCTATCTGCTCGACGGCGTCAACGCCGGCCTGCTCGCCGCCTGGCAGCAGGGCAGCGGCAACGACGCCGAGATCTGGTACGCGGCCGGCCGCGCCAAAGTCGGCGGAGGCTTCGAATGGTCCGCGCCGGTGCAATTGACCGACGACGACACGGCCGACGTCTCGCCCGAGGTCATCGTCGGCGACACCGGTGTGGCGATGATCACGCACCTGAAGCGCGACGACGCGATACAGGACGACTCCGACATCTATTACGACCTGCTCGGCTTGTCGGCGGCTCAATTCGTCTGGCCGAGCGCCGTGGCGCCCGCCGACACCGCCCTCAGCCCCGAGGGCGTCACGCTCGCCTATGGCGCGCAATGGAAGTTCGGCCCCTGGGACTTCTTCGGCACCAAGGCCGAAATCGCCCTGGCGCTGTCCGGCCAGGTCGGCGAAAACAACTGTACCGCCACCCTGGGCGCCCAGGGCTCGCTGTCCGGCTCCTTCACCGGCGGCAGCATCCGCTCGACCATTACCGGCAGCGGCAGCGTCGGCGCCGAATGGACGGTCAACGAGGCCGCGCGCGACTGGATGTTCAACCGCGCCACCGCCGGCTGGAGCGCCGGCGCGCAGTTCGACTGGCGCTATGGCCTGTCCACCGTGTTGAGCAAGATTCCACACCCGGCGGTAACGGCGGCCTATGCCTCCTACCGTGGCGCCGTGGCCATCGCCAGCTATCTGGGCCTCGATTTCGAGGACGGCATCACCTTCGGCGGCAGCGCCAGCTTCACCGGCATGGAATGGAAGTTCACCGAGCCCTTCCCCGCGTTCGTCTGGCCCGAAACCATCGCCGAAGCCAGCATCAGCGGATTGATCGGCGTGTACGCGCAACTTGACGCGGCGACCGGCGATTCCGCGCGCCTGCAGGGCGACCTCACCGTCACCGTCGACATCGCCCCGGCGGTGCAACTGAAGTCGGTGACCGGCAACATCACCTTGAGCGGCAACATCGGCTGGTGGACCTTCAACGAGGCCTTCATCGTCAACTTCTATCAAGCATCCGACGTGGCGCTGCTCGACGTGCCGCTGGTGAGCGAAGACACCTCCGGGCCGGTGTTCAACGCCGATGCGCTGATCGGCACCGGCAACGTCTACGCGGGCACCGCCCTCCTGGGCGCCGGCGTCTCCAGCGATGTCACCGCCGACTCGGCGGTCACCCTGGCCAACGACGACGGCACCCTCTTCGGCGCCTGGACGCACATGGCCGACCCGCACAGCGGCATCGGCGACGAGGTCATGGTGTCCGTGTATGGCGCCGGCTGGGCGAACCCCATCGCCATCGCCGGCAGCCTGGGCATCAACGCCGATGCCACCGCCGCCGTGGACGGCCTCGGCCGTCGCATGGTGGTCTGGTCGCATGCCGACAGCAGCAGCCTGGGCAGCAATCCGAGCTTCGACGAATTCAGGGCCGCCTCCGACGCCGCCGAGGTCATGTACGCGACCTACGACGAGGCGAGCGGCACCTGGAGCACTCCGGTCGCCGTGGCTTCGACCCTGGGACGCGATGGCAGCATCGAGGTGGCATACGACGCGGCCGGCAATCTGGTCATGACCTGGGTGGTCGAAGGCGGCGAGGCCGGTCTCGACCGCCTGATGAGCGCCACCTGGAACGGCGGCGCCTGGAGCGCGGCGGTCGAAATCGCCGCCGGCGCCAGCATCGGCGATCCGGCCATCGAACGCCTGGGCGACGACATCATCGTGGTCTGGGAAGCGAACGCGGCCAGCGAAGTGGGCGAGACCGAGAACACGCTGCACTACGCAATCTATGACGAGGCGGCCTGGTCGGCCGGCGCGCTGTTCGACCCGATCGCGATGATGACCGGTCTGGCGCTGAGCGCCGGTGATCCCGCGGCCACCGCCGCCGCCATCGCCGCCGCCGATGCGGCGCTGCAGACCGAATCGGTATTCCCGCCCTTCCCGGTGCCGGAGGAATGTCTCAAGTGCAAGCCCGAGGACATCAAGCGCATCCGCGAATCGGCGCCCGAGTGCATCCCCGGCGGTGGCACCCAGGTCACCTTCGATCCGAAGACCTGTACCGAGAAAACCATCGTCTACCGGCCCTGCGTGGTACGTCCGCGCGACCCCAACGACATCATCGGGCCGACTGGTTTCGGCGACGAGAAGTGGACGGCGGCGAAGAACGCCATGGGCTACACCATCCGCTTCGAAAACGCGGCGGACGCATCCGCGCCGGCTCAGCAGGTGGTGATCACCCAGCAACTGGATGACGATCTCGACTGGCGTACCTTCCGGGTCGACGACTTCGGCTTCGGCGACCAGATCATCGAACTGGACGGCAAGAGCGCGTTCTATCAGCAGCGTCTGGACTTCACCGAGGATCCGGCGCGCGGCTACTACCTGGATGTCGCGGCGGCCATCGATGTCAGCACCGGCCTCGTCACCTGGACGCTGACCACCATCGACCCGAACACGGGCGATACGCCGCAGGACGCCCAGATCGGCTTCCTGCCGGTGAACGACACGGTTTATGACGCGAACCACGACGTGGTGGTGCAGGGCACCGGCCGCGGCGAGGGCTACGTGACGTATTCCATCAAGGCCAAGCGCGCCGTCGAGAGCGGCACTGTGGTGGATGCCGAGGCGCGCATCGTGTTCGATACCGAGGAGCCCATCGACACGCCGTTCATTTTCAACACTCTGGACGCGGGCGTGCCCGAGAGCCAGGTCGCGGCCTTCGCCAATGCCTCCACGCCGCTCAACGAGTTCCTGGTCAGCTGGAGCGGCGAGGACGACGCGGCCGGTTCCGGCGTGCGCGACTACACCGTGTATGTCTCGGTGGATGGCAGCGACTTCGTGGTCTGGCAGGCGGATACCGCGCTGAACGAGGCGATCTACATTGGCGCGGCGGGGCATACCTACAGCTTCTTCAGCACGGTGCGCGACAACGCCGGCAACGAGGAGGCCAAGCCCGCCGTCGCGGATGCCAGCATCACAGTGGGTGGAGCCTTCGGCGCTTTGTCCGGCGTCAAGTTCGAGGACAGCGACGGCGATGGAGCGCGGGATGCGGGCGAGGCAGGCCTGGCTGGCTGGACCCTGTTCCTGGATGGCGACAACGACGGCATCCTGGACGCAGGCGAAGCCCATACCGTCACCGGCGCCGATGGCGGCTACAGCTTCATCGAGCTGGCCCCCGGCGAATACACCGTGCGCGAGGTGGCGCAATCCGGCTGGATGCAGACCCTGCCAAGCGGAGATGGCGGCCACACGGTTACCGTGGTGTCCGACCAGACCGCGACCGGCGCGGATTTCGGCAACTTCAAGCTGGTTCAGATCGGCGGCCAGAAGATCAACGACCTGAACGCCAACGGCGTGCTGGATGCCGGCGAGACCGGCCTGGCCGGCTGGACGATCCAGCTGGACAAGGATGGCGACGGCAGTATCGAAGCCAGCGCCAGCACCGACCTGAATGGCGACTACCGCTTCACCGATCTGGGCCCGGGCAGCTACCGGCTCAGCGAGGTCGCGCAAACGGGCTGGCTGCAAACCGGCCCGGTGGGCGGCGGCTACACCGTGGTCACGAGCAGTGGCGCGGATCTCGGCGGCAAGGATTTCGCCAACGTGCAGGCCGCCAGCATCAGCGGCGTCAAGTTCGAGGATATGGATGGCGACGGCCAGCGCGATGTCGGTGAAGCCGGCCTGGCGGGCTGGACCATCTTCCTCGATGGCAACGCCAACGGCAGCCTGGACGGCGGCGAACGTTCCGTCGTGACCGACGTGGACGGCGTGTATCGCTTCGGCGATCTGCTCCCGGGCGATTATGTGGTCGCCGAGGTCATGCGGGACGGCTGGACCCAGACCTCGCCCGGCACGAGCCCCAGCGGCGTGGTCAGCAGCAGCCTGACCCTGAGCGGCATGGACGTGGTGTTGAGCCTGCCCGAGGATGTCCTGGTCGAGGAAGGTCTCACCATCCAGGCCGTGTCCGCCAATGAACTGGCCGACTCCCTGGTCGGTCTCGACGCCTTCCTGAGCGATGCCCGTTTCGTCGGCTTCGACGGTTCCGGCGTCACCACGGTGGTCATCGACACCGGTATCGATCTGAACCATGCCTGGTTCGGGCCCGATGCCGACAACAATGGCGTCGCCGACCGCATCGTCTACAGCTACGACTTCGCCGATGGCGATGCCGACGCCAGCGACCGCAATGGCCACGGTTCCCATGTGGCCAGCCTGATCGGCGGCACGGACGCGACCTACGGCGGTATCGCCCAAGGCGCCGACCTGATCGCCCTGAAGGTGTTCTCCGACAGCGGCGCCGGTTACTTCAGCTATCTGGAACAGTCCCTGCAATGGGTGGTGAACAACGCCAGCGCCTACAACGTCGGCGTGGTCAACCTCTCGCTGGGCGATGGCGGCAACTGGGATACGGCCATCGGCCGCTATGGCCTGGGCGACGAGCTCAACGCACTGGCCGGCATGAACATCCTGGTCACCGCCGCGACCGGCAACAACTACTTCCAGCTCGGCAACATGGGCGTCGCCTACCCGGCCGCCGACCCGGCTGTGCTGGCGGTGGGCGCGGTGTGGAGCGGCAGCTTCGGCGGCCCGGTCAATTACGCCAACGGCGCCATCGACTACAGCACCGGCGCCGATCGCCTGGCCGCCTTCGGCCAGCGCGACGATGCGCTGATGGATGTGCTGGCTCCCGGCACCCGCATGGTGGGCGCCAACTACAACGGCGGCACCCGCACCATGTTCGGCACCAGCCAGGCCAGCGCGTACATGGCCGGTGTCGCCACCCTGGCTCAGGATCTGGCCCTGGATCATCTGGGCCGCCGCCTGAGTCTGGGCGAATTCACCGGCTTGCTGGATAGCAGCAGCGTCTGGGTCAACGACGGCGATGACGAGTTCGACAACGTCGCCAACACCGGCCTCGATTTCGCCCGCGTCGATATGCTGGCCCTGGCGGAAGCCATCCTGGCGCTGGAAGGCGCGGCCCTGCCTGGCGATGGCGGAACCACCGTGGGCGATGGCGCAATCCATCCGCTCGCCGCGCCCGGCGTATACGCGCTGACGCTCGGCGCCGGCGAACAGGCAATCGATGCGGACTTCGGCAACTTCGCGCTGGGCAGCATCGGTGGCACGGTGTTCCACGATCTGGATGCCGATGACACGCAGGATGCCGGCGAAGCGAGCCTTGGCGGCTGGACCGTCTTCCTCGACGGCGACGCCAACGGACTGCTGGATGCGGGCGAACACAGCGCGGTGACCGACATCGACGGCAATTACCGCTTCGACGATGTCGGCCCCGGCGCCTATCGCGCCACGCTGATGGGCCAGGCTGGCTGGGCGTACACCACCGACAGCTTCTTCGACGTGTTCATGAGCAGCGGCCTGGTTGCCGACGCCGATTTCGGCGTCAACGCCAAACCGACGCTGGACGCCATCGCCGACCTCGCGCTGGATGAGGGCGGCATGGTCGGCTTCAACGCCATGGGCCACGACGATGCCGGCGACGGCCTGGTCTACAGCCTGGTCGGCGATGCCCATGGCGCGACCATCGACGCCAGCAGCGGCCAGTTCGCGTGGGCCGCCCTGGATGGCGACGCCAGCCTGGGCTTCACGCTGCGGGTGACGGATAGCGCCGGTTCCACGGCGGATCGCGCCTTCACCGTCACGGTGAACAACGTCGATCCGACCCTGGCCCTGGCCGGCCCCGCCAGCGTGACCGACGACCAGGACTTCATCCTGGGCCTGTCCGCCAGCGACCCGGGCATGGATGCCATCACCGGCTGGACGGTGAACTGGGGCGACGGCAGCAGCAGCCTGCTCGGCTCTGCAAGCGGCGATCTCGCCCATCGTTACGCCCTCCCGGGCGACTACACGGTCGACGTCACCGCCAGCGACGAGGACGGCAGCTACGCGGCCAGCCGCGCGGTGAACGTTCAGGCCGGCACCCTCAAGGTGACCGATGCGCAGGCGACCGCCACCGGCTTCAAGGTCAACTTCAACCGCGCCTACGTGCCTGAACTGCTCAACCTGTACGACTCCGCCGTATACAACCGCGGCGCGGCCGACCTGAGGCTCAAGGATGCCGCCGGTCGCACGGTGGCGGGCAGCGTGGTCATGGACGCCGACCATATGGGTCTCACTTTCGTGAAGACCAACGGTCTGCTCGCCAATGGCGCCTACTCGTTGACCCTGGATAGCCGCGCCAATGCTTTCGTCGATAACCTCGGCGGCTTGCTGGACGGCAACCGGGATGGCGTGGCGGGCGACAGTTACAGCACCACGTTCGCGATCAGCGGCAGCGGCGCGGTCATGAGCCTCGGCGAATTCAGCCGCGGCCCCGGCCAGGCCGCCGATGTTCCGGCCACCTCGGCCGGTGTGCCGATCCTGATCGCCGGCGCCGCCGGCGCGAGCCAGGTGGCCTTTACCCTGGCCTATGACGCCAGCCTGCTGAACATCACCGGCGTGACCGGTGGCGCCGGCGTGCCCGCCGGCAGCACCGTCAGCGCCGATTTCGGCACGGCGGGCCAGGTTCGCATCACGGTGCAACTGAGCGCTGTTCTGGGCGCCGGCAGTACCGAGCTGGTCCGGTTGATCGCCAACGTGCCAAGTACCGCGCCTTATGGCGCCAAGCAGGTGCTCGACCTCAAGGACATCCTGCTGGATACCGGCGCGGCAGTGCGCGACGACGACGGCCTGCATCTGGCCGCCTACGTCGGCGACGCCAGCGGCAATGCCAAGTACTCCACGCTGGATGTGCAACGTATCCAGCGCGCGGTGGTGAGGCTGGATTCCGGCTTCGGCGCTTATCCGCTGGTCGATCCGACCGTGGTCGCGGATATCAACGGCAACAGCGCGTTGACCTCCCTGGATGCGCAACGTGTCCTGTCCGAGGTCATGGGTGTGGACCGTCCCGAGATTCCCGCCATCCCGAAGGGGATGACGCTGACCTTCAGCGGCCCGGACCCGTTCGTCAGCGTTTCCAGCGTCGACGCCAAGCCGGGCGAAACCGTGGTGGTGCCAGTCAATCTGGATACCGCCGCCGGTCTGGAGTCGGTGGAACTGACCCTGGTCTATCCCGCCGACAATCTGGAACTGGTCGAGGTGCGGCTGGGCGGCCTGACCCAGGACTTCCAGTACTTCGTCAAGGACGTGAGCGTGCCGGGCCGTATCGGTATCGACATGTCCCGCATGGAGGCCATGGCGGGCGGTTCGGGCAGCCTGCTGGAACTGGTGTTCAAGGTCAGCGCGAATGCCAGGGGCGATCTGGCCATCGATCTGCAATCCACCGCGTTGAACGAAACCTGGCTGACGCTGAATCCCGCCCCGCAACCCGGTAGCGATCCCACCGACGGCGCGGTCAAGGTCAAGCTGCCGCCGCCTGTGGTGGCCAAGAAACCGGCCATCAATCCGGCTGGCTGGGGATCGGACTTCATGCTTGGGCAGAATACGCAGTCCGCCTGGGTCAATCAGTGGCTGAGCGGTAATCAGGACAAGCCTGCGGCGCGTAAACTCAACAACTGGAAACTTAGTCTGCCGGCCGTCAAAATCGGCGCCAAGATGTAATGGAATTGGGGGCATTTCCCCATAACGTGAGAAAAGGAGAAATCACAATGACGGATGCCAAGAAGGCCCCAGAGGCTCAAGGCCCAAAAGTGAAGTGGAACGTGGAGCATCTGAAGAGTTCCTACGTCAACTTCGCCAACGCCAACAGCACCAAGGAAGAAGTGGTGCTGAACTTCGGGCTGAATACCAGTTGGGACCGGGCGAGTCCGGAAGTCGAAATCGAGCTGGCGCATCGCATCGTGATGAGTCCGTTCGCGGCCAAACGCCTAGCCGATCTGATGGGCAAGTTGATGACCGAGTATGAAAGCCGCTATGGCGAATTGAAGTAACCCGCCGCCCGGCCTGGCCCGCGCCCCGGTTCCGCTACACGGACTGGGGCGTTTTGTTGTTCACGTAGCCCGACGCGGCGGCGGGCTGGACTGAAGTAACATCGACCGGCGGGCGGGCGCCGCGCAACCGCCGCCAACTCATACACACCAGAAAACCATGCCGATGCAGTCGCGTAACGAAGAAACCGTGTCTGGACAAACACGCGAGACGGCCCCGGTCGATTACTGGCTGGCCCTGGCGCGGGCGCGCACCGCCGAGCAGTTGTGCCAGGCCTGGTTGCCGCTGCTTTGCCGGATGCTGCAGCGCGTGCATAGCGGGCTGCTGCTGTTGCGGGAGCAGGATGGCAGTTATGCGCCGGCGGCGGTCTGGCCGGGCGATACCGATCTCAGTTATCTCGGCGATATCGCGCAGGATGCGCTGATCAAACGCGAGGGCGTGGTGCGTCGCGATGCTGGCGGCCAGACCCGGTTCGCCTACCCGCTGGACAGCGGCGATGTCGTTTTCGGCGCCGTCGTGCTCGATCTGACCGCGGCCGACGAAGCCGCGTTGACCCATGCCATGCGTCTGCTGCACTGGGGCGCCGGCTGGTTGATCGACCTGCACAACCGGCAATCGCTGGGCGAGCAGGATACGCGGCTGGAGCGTTCCACTTTCCTGTTCGATCTGGCGCTGGCGGCTTTGTCGGAAAGCGATTTCCACAAATCGGCGCTGGCCGTGGTGAATCGCCTGGCGCAACGGTTCGATTGCCATCAGGTGCAATTGGGCCTGGAAAAGGGCAAGACCGTGCGCGTCGCGGCGGTGTCGCATTCGGCCAACTTCGATGAAAAGGCGAATCTGGTCAACCTGGCCGCGTTGGCGATGAACGAGGCGTTCGATCAGCGCGCCAAGGTGGTGTTGCCGGAGCCGGACGAGGGCGCCACGCTGATTACCGCCGCGTTACGCCACTATGGCAATGAAGCCGGCTGCGCGGCGTTATGCGCGCTGCCGCTGGAAGCGGGCAATCGCGTCGTCGGCGTCTGGCTGCTGGAACGCGATGCGCCGTTCACGCCGGACGATCTGGATGCCCTGGAAACCCTGGCCTTGACGCTGGCGCCGATTTTCGAGCTCAAGCTGACCGCCGAGGAAAATCTGTTCCGGCATGGCCGGCGCAGTTGGGAAAGACTGTTGCGCCGGATCACCGATACCTCGCGTCCGGGCGTCAAGCTGCTGGCGCTGGCATCGTTTTTGTTGCTGGCCTTCCTGGCGCTGTATCCGGCCGATTACCGGGTCGGTTCGCAGGCGGCGGTCGAGGGCGCCATTCAGCGCGTGGCCGTGGCGCCGTTCCAGGGTTACATCCGGGAAGCGCCGGCGCGGGCCGGCGATGTGGTCAAGCAGGGCCAGCTTCTGGCGGTATTGGAAGACAAGGATCTCAAACTGGAACGGGTGCGCTGGGAGGCCGAGCTGGAGGTTTCCGTGCGCAAGGAGCGCGAAGCCATGGCCAACAACGACCGGGTGGCCTTGCGCCTGGCTTCGGCGCAGGCCAATCAGGCGCGCGCGCAGCTCGATCTGGCGCTGGAAAAACTTGGCCGGGTGCAGGTCGTCGCGCCGTTCGACGGCGTTGTCGTGCGTGGCGATCTGTCCCAGGAACTGGGTTCGCCGGTGGAACAGGGCAAGGTGCTGTTCGAACTGGCGCCGCTGGATGCCTGGCGCGTGATTCTGAAGGTGGACGAACGCGACATCGCCCATGTCCGCGTCGGCCAGGCCGGCGAACTGGTGCTGACCAGCCTGCCGGGCCAGGCCTTCCCGCTCAAGGTCAAGCGAGTGACGCCGGTGTCGGTGGCCGAGGAAGGGCGCAATTATTTCCGCGTCGAGGCCGAGTTGGCCAAGGACGTCGCCAAGCTGGCAGCCAACAGCGCGGCCAAGATGCGCCCCGGCATGGAGGGCGTCGGCAAGGTCGAGGCCGGCCAGCGCAGCCTGCTGTGGATATGGACGCATCGCTTCACCGACTGGCTGCGCCTCAAGTCATGGGAATGGTTGCTGTAAGCCGCCGACCATGAGCAACACCACCGCGCTGCTTTCGACCAACTGGTATCGCGTCGCCCACTTGCGGCCGCGCTTGCGCGGCCATGTCCGCATCCATCGCCACGCCTATCGGGGCGAGGTCTGGTATGTGATGGAAGACCGGGTGGCGGGCAAGTACCACCGCTTCAACCCGGCCTCGTATCGGGTGATCAGCCTGATGGATGGCAAGCGCGACATGGCCTCGGTCTGGAAGCGGCTCACCGACCGGCTTGCCGACGACACGCCGGCGCAGGAAGAGGTCATCAAACTGCTCGGCCAATTGCACGCGTCCGATCTGATCCAGTGCGACGTCGACCCGGATGTGGCGGAGCTGTTCGAGCGGCGCGGCAAGGAAAAGCGGCGCAAGTTCATGGGCCGTTTCATGAATCCGATCTCGCTGCGCTTTCCGCTCTGGGATCCGGACCGGGTGCTGGTCGGCATGCTCAGATGGTTGCGCCCGTTGATCGGCATCCGGGGCGCCATGCTCTGGCTGGCCGTGGTGTTGCCGGCGCTGGCGCTGGCGCCGTTGTATTGGCCCGACCTGACCGAGAACTTCGGCGAGCAGATGCTGGCCTTCGACAACCTGTTGATCATGGCCGTGGTGTTTCCGCTGATCAAAGCCTGCCATGAGATGGGGCATGGCCTGGCGACCCGCGCGCGCGGCGGCGAGGTGCACGAGATGGGCATCATGCTGCTGGTGTTCTTCCCGATTCCCTATGTCGAGGCGTCCAGTTCCTCCGCCTTCGTCAACAAGACCGACCGCATGCTGGTCGGTGCGGCGGGCATGTTGGCCGAGTTGTTCATCGCCGCGCTGGCGTTCTACCTGTGGATATTGCTGGAACCGGGCCTGGCGCGTTCGCTGACCTATAACGCCATCGTCCTGGCCAGCGTCACCACCTTGCTGTTCAACGCCAATCCGCTGTTGCGCTACGACGGCTATTACGTGCTGGCCGACTGGGCCGAGATCCCCAACCTGGGCACACGCGCCAACAAATATTGGCAATACCTGGCCGAGCGTTATGTGTTCGGTGTCAAACAGAGCGAGGCACCGCCCGCCACGCCGGGCGAGCGGCGCTGGTTCCTGGGCTATGCGCCGCTGGCCTTCGCCTACCGGATGTTCGTGTTGTTCGGCATCGCCATCTTCGTCGCGCAGCAGTACTTCTTCCTCGGCGTGCTGCTGGCCCTGTGGGGCATGATCGCCAGCCTGGGCGTGCCGATCTACAAGGGCCTCGCCGCCGTGATGACCGGCCCCCAGTACGCGGCGCGGGCGGCGCGGGTGCGCGCGGTGCTGGCCGGCGCCGCGCTGGCTTTGCTGGTGTTGCTGTTCGTGCTGCCGTTGCCGCGCCACACCGAGGCGGAGGGCGTGATCTGGCTGCCGGAGCAGGCCATCCTGCGCGCCGGCGGCAACGGCTTCATTTCCCGGGTGACGGCGGTTTCCGGCCAGGCGCTGAAGGCGGGCGACGTGGTCGCGTTGAGCCACGAGCCGGCGTTGACCTCCGGCATCGCGGCGCAGCGGGCCAAAGTGGAAGAAGCCGGTGCGCGTTATGACGCGGCCTGGGGCGTGAATCCGGCCCAGGCCGGGCAACTGGAAGAAGACCTGCGGCGCGAACAGGCCGGGCTGGATCGCCTGCTCGACGAGGCTGCCCAGCTCACGCTGCGCGCCCAGGCCAGCGGCGTGTTGCTGATCGACCAGCCGGGCGACATGCCCGGGCGCTACGTCAAGAAAGGCGACGTGGTCGGCTATGTGGTGGGCAAGGAAGCGGGCGAAAGCACGCCGCTGGTGCGTGTCGTCGTGGCGCAGTCCCAGGTCGATCTGGTCCGGCTGGCGACGCGCGGCGTCGAAATCAGGTTGCCGCAGGACATGGCGACGGTCTGGCCGGCGCGCCTGGCGCGCGAAGTGCCCAAGGCCGGCAAGGATCTGCCCAGCCCGGCGCTGGGCCAGTCCGGCGGCGGCTCGATAGCGATGGATCCGCGCGACGAGAAAGGCATGAAGACGCTGGAATCGATGTTCGAATTCGAACTGGCGCTACCGCAGAAAATCCCCGCCGATTTCATCGGCAGCCGCGTGTATGTGCGTTTCGAACATCCGCCGGAACCGGTCGGCATCCGCATTTGGCAGGCCTTGCGTCGATTGTTCCTGTCGCATTTCCATGTCTGAGCTTGCCAAGATCGAACTGGCGCATGGCGTTTACGCGGAGCGCCTGGATCGCAAGGAAAACGCGCTCGACAGCTGGACGCGCAATGCCGCCGGCGGTCTCTGGCATCGACTGCGCCCGTTCAAATCGCGCCTGGGCGATCTGGCGCGCGCCGCCGGCGCGTTGTCCGCCGAGGTGGCGGCGCTGGACGACGCGGCGATCCGCCGCGACCTGCGCGGCGTCGCCCGCGCCGCGCTGGATGCCCCCACCGACGCCGCGCGCGCGTTCGCGCTGGTGCGCGAGGCGAGCCGGCGCAGTCTGGGCATGACGCCATTCGACGTTCAGCTCATGGGCGCGGCGGCGCTGTTCGCCGGCAAGCTGTCCGAAATGCAGACCGGCGAGGGCAAGACGCTGACCGCCGCGCTCGCCGCCTGCATCGCGGGCGTGGCCGGCCTGCCTGTGCATGTGGTGACGGTCAACGATTACCTGGCCGAGCGCGATGCCGACGAAATGCGCCCGCTCTATGCCTACTTCGGCCTCGAGGTCGGCGTCATCGTCACCGGCCTGAGCCTGGAGGCGCGGGCCGCCGCCTATGCCCGCCAGGTGACCTACTGCACCAACAAGGAACTGGTGTTCGATTACCTAAAGGATCGGGTCACCGCCGGCGGCCGCGCCAGCCGCGCCCAGCTCAAGGTGCGTTCGCATCTCGGCGGCCGGCAAAAGACCGGTTTGTTGTTGCGCGGTCTGCATTTCGCCATCGTCGACGAGGCCGACAGCATCCTGATCGACGAGGCGCGCACGCCGCTGATCCTGGCCGAAAAGGGCGAAAGCGCCGGCGACCCCAAGGTCTACATTCAGGCGCTGGAACTGGCGCGCGGGCTGGAAGCGGGCAAGGATTTCGAGCTGTTGAGCGCGCGGCGCGAACTGCATCTGAGCCAGACCGGAAAAGCCACGCTGGCCGCGCGTTGCAATCAACTCGGCGATGCCTGGACCGCCGCGCATGGGCGCGAACATCTGGTCTCCCAGGCACTGCGCGCGCTGCACCTGTTTCAGCGCGACCAGCACTATCTGGTGGCGGAAGACAAGGTGCATATCGTCGACGAATACACCGGCCGCATCCTGCCCGGCCGCACCTGGGAACAGGGTCTGCATCAGCTGATCGAGACCAAGGAAGGCTGTCCGTTGTCGGAACAGAACCGTACCCTGGCGCGCATCACCTACCAGCGTTTCTTTCGCCGCTACCTGCGCCTGTCCGGCATGACCGGCACCGCGCACGAGGTGCGCGGCGAGATCTGGGCCGTGTACGGGCTGGAAACGGTGGCGATTCCGACCAACCGGCCCAGCCTGCGCGCGTATCCGCCGACGCTGTGCGCCGCCGACGCGGCGGAAAAATGGCGCCGCGTCGCGCTGGAAGCCAGGCGCGTCCTTGCCGCCTGCCGGCCGGTGCTGATCGGCTCGCGTTCGGTGGAAGCGTCCGAACAACTGGCCGAGGCGCTGACCGCGGCGGGCATTCCGCATCGGGTACTGAATGCCCGCCAGGATGCCGACGAAGCCCAGGTCGTCGCCGAAGCCGGCCAGCCCGGCGCGGTCACCGTCGCCACCAACATGGCCGGACGCGGCACCGATATTCATCTTGGCCCGATGGTCGCGGAAAAGGGCGGCCTGCATGTCATCCTGACCGAATACCACGACTCCGCGCGCATCGACCGCCAGTTGTTCGGCCGCTGCGCGCGCCAGGGCGATCCCGGCAGCGCCATCGCCATCGTCGCGCTAGACGATGTGCTGTTCCGCGAACAGGGCGGCATGTTGCTGGCCGCCTTGCGCCGGGCCTATCCGGCCGGGCCGCCGCCGTTCTGGATCGAACGCCTGCGCCGCCATGCGCAGCGCAAGGCTTCGGCGATACACGCCCGCACCCGGCGCGATACGCTGAAGCAGGACCGTAATCTGGATACCATGTTGGCCTTCGCCGGAAATCAGATATGACCATGAAACCCACCGTTCTCCTTGCCTGTATTGCCTTCGCCACGGGTGCCCATGCCGCGCCGCCGGCCGAATATCAATGCCTGATCGAGCCGTACCAGAAGATCGAAGTGCGCAGCCCGGTCGAGGCGTTGATCGAAGCCATCCACGTCGAACGCGGCAGTCTGGTCAAGAAAGGCCAGGCGCTGGTCAGGCTCGATTCCGGCGTCGAACAGGCCGCGCTGGCCTCGGCGCGCTACCGGGCGATCATGGAAGGCCAGGTCAAATCGTCCGAGGCGCGTCTGCATTACGCGCGCGACAAACATCGCCGACGCGACGAACTGCACCAGCAGAACTTCCTCTCCGCGCAGGATCGCGACGACGCCTATGCCGAAATGCGCGTCGCCGAAGCCGATCTGATCGAAGCGAAAGACAACCGCGAACTGTCCGCGCTGGAAACCAAGCGGCTGGAAGAACTGCTGCGCCAGCGCACCTTGACCAGTCCGTTCAACGGCGTCGTCACCGAGCTGATGCAACACCCGGGCGAACTGGCGCAAACCGGCGAAGGCGCGCGCGCGATTCTGAAAATGGCGCAAATCCACCCGCTGCGGGTCGAAGTCGTGTTGCCGGTCAGCCTTTACGGCAGCGTCAAGGCGGGCGCGCGCGCTGAGGTGATCGCCGAAGCCCCGACCAAAGGCAGCTACAAGGCCAGCGTCAAAGTCGTCGACAAGGTGGTCGATTCCGCCAGCGGCACTTTCGGCGTGCGGCTCGATCTGCCCAATCCCGGCGGCAACATTCCGGCCGGGGTGAAGTGCCGGGTGCGCTTCCTGTAGCCGCGCGCCGGATCAAGCCGGATCGGGCGTCGTGTTTTCAGGCGGCGTGGTCGCCATCGTCGCCACCTGCAGGTAGAACGCGGTGGCGTCGAAAACGCCATGAACCGATTCGGCGCCGCCGCGTATGGCGTCGAAAAGTTCGTCGCCGATGTGCTTGCCCAATTTGCGGTAACTCTCGAACTGATCCTCGTCGAAGCACTGGTCGGCCGTGGTGTCGTGCGGGAAGGTCTTGTGGTTGGCGGCGTAGTTGAGGATGTCCGGCGCTTCTCCGCCGGTCAGCGATGCCTTGATGTAGAGCAGCACGCCTTCGCTGCCGTCGGCATAGTCGATGACGCCGGCGGCGTGATGGGCGGCGGTATGCTTGAAGCCGTCCCGGGGCCGCAGCGCGTCGACATTGATGCGGATATCGGCGCCGAGATCGATATTGCACTTGCGTATGGCGTTGGCGAGATCGTCGAAGGCATAGCCGGGATCGCAGCCGGCATCCACCGCCACGATCAGTCGGCAGTGCCGGCGCGCCAGTTCATAGATGCCCAGGTTCTCGAAATGCCCGCCATCGGACAGATAAAGGAATTTGGCGCTGGCGTTCGCGCTGGCGGTGAGCTCCTTGAGCAGATAGCGGCCGCCGAAATCCGGCGCCGAATATTTCCAGGTGTCCGGGTCGGCCGGGTTGCCCATCCATTGCCCCAGGCGCACGTTGAACACCGTCATCAGCGCCGCCAGCGCGGGCGTGGTGTGGTAGCCGGACAAAGGGCTGGCCGCTGCGCCGGAAATACTCATCGCGCTGCCCAGATAGGTGCCCCATTGGCTTTGATAAAGAGGGGTCGGACGATAGCCGCCCAAGCGACTCTGGCCCTGTTCGATCCCGTCCTTGGTACGCGTGGCACGGTATTCGAAGCCGCAGTGCAGCGGGGTGAAGGTGAACGAGGCGGCGCGCCGGGTCTGCCAGGCGAGTTCATCGCCGCCGGACAGATTGAGCGCGGCGTTGACGATGTGGAACGGGCGTTGCTGGCTCAAACAGCACAGGCGCAGGTCGTCGTCCGGGGAAAAACCGGTGAACGGGTGGCTGCTTCGATTCGGGGAGTTCGATGCGCCCAGGTACGCCCTGACCAGCCGGTTGCGGTAGAAATGGTGCAGCGAAAACAGATTGATATCGATGCGCCAGCCGGCGAGCAGGAAGACGCCCAGGCAAGCGGCCAGGGCGAGCAGCAGATCCCCTGTTTCGAACTGCGCCATGTTGGCGAATACATCCTGGGCGATGCACATGAAATCACGCGCCACGGTTTTCGTTTCGGCGCAGACCGGGCAGGCGCTGCTGAAGGTCTGGAGTTCGATTGGCGCCACGCTGGAGCAGAAGGCGCAAAAATGCTGCGCGAACACGAAGTACACCAGCGCCGACAGCCCGACGGCGAAACCGATCAGGAACAGGTAAGGCGTGGCGTGGACCGCGATTTCGACCCAACGCGAACTCTTGTCGCCGCCGCTGAACGGACTCTTGGCCAGCCAAACCCCAAGCCCGGTGAGCAGCGCCCAGATGCCGCCCGCTTGCACCGTCCAGCCATGCGCCCAGATCGCGGCGACCGGTGCCAGGCCGGCGAGCGCGAAGGCGACGATCCAGGCGGCAGCCGCGGCCAGAAACAGGCCGCCGATGCGGCTCCACCATTCCCGCGCCTCGTGCGAAAGGATGCGGCGCAACAGGCCGATGTGCAGCGCAACCACGCTGGCGAAGCTGAGCATCACCAGCGGCGAGCCCAGGGCCAGCGTCCACCAGGCCTGCTCCAGGCCGTCGTCGGCGGAACCTGGCAGCGCTTGCAGCGCCGTATCGACGTTGCTCAGCAGCCAGCCGGCAACCGCGCCCGCGAGCAGCGTCATCAGGCGCAGCCATACCCTGTCGGCGCGGCGGCCGGGGTCGGTATCCTTCAGGTCGCGCCGCCATTGCCAGATCAGATAACCGCCCGCCCAGGCGAAGCCATAGGCCAAGGCGCCGGCCAGCATCCATGCCACGATGCCCATGCCGGCCAGTTCGCCGCGCATCATCGCGAGCGCGATCAGGATGCCGGCGCAGCCGGCGGGAATCAGCACCGCCCAGGCCCACCATGGCCGCGCCGCCCAGGTCTGGTGAGTATTTGCGGACGTGGTGGCGAGCCCCGCCGCCGCGCTCCACACCGCCAGCACGATCAGCGCCAGCGCCGGCCAGAGCGGGCTCATGTCGGCGACATGAATATCCAGCGCCGAAGCGGCTTGCGCGAGCAGGTACATGGCCAGGACGAATGCCGCACCCAGGGCGATGAGGGGAATCAGATTGAGGCCGAAGTTGCGCAGATAGGTCGCGATTGCCGCCAGGGTGTCGCCGGACAGCCCCATCTTCGGTGTCAGGTAGTTGCTGTAACGGCGCAGAAAGCGCAGCGGCGGCGCTTCCTCGCCGGTTCGTCGTTTCGGATGCAGTACCTCCTGGGCGCCGGCCAGGCCGTCGGGCGAGCGATAGATCAGCGCCGACAGCCAGGCACCGATGTAGCCGCCACCGGATACGGTGGACAGGTAATCGAACTGCTTCAGCATGTCCTGATGCGCCAGCGACTGGAGTATGCCCAGATTGAACGTGGCGCTGCGGATGCCGCCGCCCGAGAGGCTGAGGCCGATGAAACCCTCGTCGCCGCCGCGCAGCGAGCGCACGTGCGCCGTCTCTTCGATGAGCATGGCCTGCTCGCTCAACAGCGCTGTCTTGTTCGTTGTCATGTTCGTCCCTCCGGTCGGTGCATCGACTTGATCGCCTTGAATTCCATTCCGTGCGGGCGCGGCGGCGTGGTGGCAGCGTGGTGGCAATTAAGGCGTCTGTATTTCTGGGCCAGGTCCGGCCCGCCAGTCCAGGCCGGGATCCGGATTGGGCGAGCGGGGCAGCAGGCGGTTGATGAAGCCGACGATCTTCGCGCCGTCGAAATGAAGGCTGTTGCATGCTTCATTCGGCTGGCTTTCAGGCCTGGCTTGCGGTGCATCCGGCGTCGGCATGGCTGGCTCCGTTTCGGCGAACGTCGCTTCCGCATGTTTTGGATTCGGCAACAAGCGGATTTCCAGGTCGCGGGCGAGGACAACCGCGCTCGGGTAGGCGACCAGATTGCCGCGCGGCGTCCTGCCTATCCAAACGCAAACAACGTGCCACATGCCGGCTGGCGGGCGGCGCCTTTGTTTTCAGCGGTTTGCCGCGTTCAAGGCTTTGCCGGGTGGGTCAACTCGAACCCATGCGGCTGCGGTTCGGGGCCCGGGGTGGGTCTGGAGCGACCCGGCCGGCGGACGGCCAGCCTCATTGCGCAAGCGCCGATTGCGCTTGCAAGCGCGCCTGCTCACTCATAGTGTGTCCACATACGTAGGACACGAACCGTTTTTTCTTTGGTAAAGACCTCGTACACAATGCGGTGCTGAATATTGATGCGGCGAGAGTATGCGCCGGCAAGATCACCGACCAACTTCTCGAAGGGGGGCGGATTTTGAAATGGGTCGTTGGCAAGAACCGCGAGCAGTTCTTGTGCCTTTGGTTTAAGGCCACTTGCAGCAAGCTTCTTTGCGTCCTTCATTGCTTGCTTGGCATAAACAACTTCCCAACTCACCACTTAAGCGCCTTCGAGCTTTTTGCGAGAGGCTCAGCCATACCGGCCTTGATAGACTCGCGCATGCCAGGCACGGCCAGCAGGTATAGGGTTTCTTGAATCGCGTTCCAATCTTCAGCCGATAGCAGCACGGCACTGTTGCGTTTTCCGGAAATGATGATTGGCTCATGAGACTCGACTGTTTGATCAATGAGCCGGTACAGATTTGCGCGAGCTTCACTGGCGGTAAGTGTGTTCATTTCGGGTTCCTTCAAAGAAGCCAAAATGGTACGTCATTACGTACGCCAGTCAAGTGGCTGTGCGAGCGCTGTCAGATGCCTGTCAATGCCCAACGACGCTGTAGAAAAACCCCATTCCGCACCGGCCAATCTCCCGCTGCCGGTGCCATGGACTTGCGCGTCGACGACGTTCTGCATCTTTGCATCCACCGCCGCCACCCCGGTGTAGCCAGACGCCTTCGCCGCCGTCTCCATCTTCTCGGCCTGACGCTGGTAATCGGCGCGAGTGCCGGACTTGGCCTTGCTGGCGTTGGAAGGCAGTTTGACGCCGTCGATGGCGAACATTTCACGGCCGATCAGGCCTTGCCGGTCGCACACCGTCAGCACCTGGGCAAACAACTTGGCGGCCAGGTCGCCCAGTTCGGAGACGAAGGCGGCCAGGGTGGTGAAGTTGGGTTGCGGAATACACCGACCAAGGCCAGGAATGTTTCGAGGAAAGATATCGCCAGCGGGTCTTGCACAACTTGTCCGTTCGCGCCGAAAAACTCGGTATGAAATTCGTGTCCAACGAACAACCCGCTTGAATGACTCATTTTGAATCAATTACTTGGAGGGTGTTTCTCAGGAGAGGTTGTAAGCGCGATTGCAAGATTTGAGCCCTTTGTTATTCGTTTTTATCCTCAAAACCGAAAACTTTCTTTAGAAGTCTTCGCGCCATGAAAAGTATAAAACCAACAATTATGGTAAATACGCCTGTCAACAGCTTCTCAATGTTTTCCCGCAACAGTTTCCAAATATTGTCGGGAGGTATTTTTACCGCAACTTTTACATAAATGTCTTTTGCTGCTTTAGGATTGGAAACTCCCTGGCAATTATCACTACCAAAAATTTCTATACTGGCTCCTACTAGATAGGTGTCGTTCCGTTCAAACTTTGGCGTTAACTGGAAATTAACTGTTGTACCAGACGGGTCGAATTGTTGGCATTTGCGCTGTGGTTCAACATTAAAGGCAGGTGCGTTCGGTATAACTAATACTGTATTGGGTTTAACAGATGTGGAGATTATCGCTGAAGCACTATTCAGCTCAGAAGGGAAGTTCGCTTCATGATTAATATCACCAATCCAAACTCTCAAATCACCTGGTGGTCCAGGTGTTGTAATTATTGGAGTGGCAGCCAACTCGGCTTTGACTTTTTCAAACTTATACTCTCCAGCTGCCGTTGCCTTGCCTGCTGACTTCGAGGGTGCTGCATGTACAGGTGCAGGTATAGCCACAGGTGCAGGCATAGCCACAGGTGCAGGTATAGCCACAGGTGCAGGCATAGCCACAGGTGCAGGCATAGCCACAGGTGCAGGCATAGCCACAGGTGCAGGCATAGCCATAGGCGCAGGCATAGCAATAGGTGAAGGCATAGCCATAGGTGAAGGCATAGCCATAGGAACGGGTGCTCGCATTTCCACAGAAGCAGGCGCGGACGCCACTTCGGTCTTTTTCATCATTCCGCATGAGGCCAACACAATGGAGAATGTGCACAATAAGAGTGCACTGACAAAACAACTCAGTGAACTCCATATTGTTTTCATTTGACACTGCTTCCCATAAGCGTGGATACCTAACGACGCTGTAGAAGAACCCGTTGAGGGACCGAATTAACCAGATTCCGAGGGTGCCTTACCCCTTCCCCGACCCGAGATCGTTGAATACAGGCTATTTTGAGCGGTCGATTTGTTGTCATTTCAGTGGCTGTTTTTAAAAATCGGGTTTTTCTACAGCCTCAACGTTCAAATTGAGGGGCTGGCCGCCACGAAACGTGACCGGAGCCCCGGAAGTTCAAAAATCCACAGGCCGTAAAGAGAACGCATACGGCCAGTCCCGCTCGAATGCAGAGTTAGATTCATTCGCTAGACTTTCCACGCTCAATGTTCGACACAATATCTTTCAGCAAACCCTTCGGAAGACGATTACCAAACCTATCCAGAATCATCTCAAACGGCATGCCTGCTTTTGCCATAGTGATTGCTTCTTCGTGCATCATGCTCATCGGCATATCCATTTCGCGCAAACGTGACCGCTCCACGTCATTTTCAAGCCGACGAATTCTTGAGTTCAGCATTCTGGTGTTCTCCAGAATCTCTCCAAGTACGTCTTCTTTTGGCCGTGGTTTTGACGGTGGCTGCGCTTCGGTAGTTGCAATAATCTCTGCGAAGCTGCTCTCGAACTGTGGCCAATAAGTGGCAAACACTTGCTCAAGAATTCTGTTATCCAAGCTGTTGCTTACAAGAGTGCCGTTGAGTGTCTTAACCAACCCAAGCACACTTTCACGAGTGGGGAACGTGTGATTGAACTGAGCTAGTGGATCTTCAATATCTTTTGGCTCCAAATCGACAAGCAAAGTGCAGACACGCGATGTGGAAAGACCTTTCGCAAGAGCGCCAGCTTCAAACAATATCCACGGGCGTGTCTTATTTTCTTGCGTAAGGCAAATAATGCCCACCGTTGTATCTTTCAATTGATCATTGATTTCACCGAACCAGAGTGAGCCTCTATCAAGGTCTCTCGTAGAAATCCAAGGCCGAGAAGCCTGAATCACACAGCAAAGCCAGTCGCTAAGCAAATTGGCAACTTCTTTGCTACGCTGACCGGACCAACTGAGAAATACCTTCATGCTCAATGCTCCTAAATGAATCTAACGTAAAGCTAAGGGGCGCCCGCACAAGCGCCGGCAAAGACCAAAGCCGGCATTTCGGGCGTCCCTTTTGAGCGCCATGTTAGACAATTAGCCTTGTTATATGCATGATATTTTTGAATTCATTACTGAGCAGCTTTTTGTGCTCCTTTAGCATAAAGCAATGAAGATATTTCATGTAATTTTTTACTTATTGCCCAATCAAGTGCAGTAATGCCATGAGCAGTTATTACGTTCGGATCAGCGTTATGTTCAAGTAATAACCTTACGACATCCGTACGCCCTCCAGCAACCGCTAGAAAAATTGGCGTCTCGTCATCGAATGATCGCTTGTTTATATTGGCACCCTTGCCTAATAACAATTTGATAATGGGGACATGGCCATTAAAGCATGCCACATGTAATGCAGTACCTCCATTGTTGTCGGTAATAGAGATATCGGCGCCGCTTTCTATCAATAACTTAGTCAATTTAAGATAACCTAACTTGGCTGCCAAAACAAGTGGTGGTCCCAACGTATTTTTCTTATAATTAATTTTAGCCCCTTTCTTGATAAGCGCCTTCACAACATCAATCTTGTTTTCTCCTATTGCCGCAAGCAGTGGTGAATGACTTTCGCCATGTATGTTCGGATCTGCGCCATGCTTAAGCAAGACTGTAACAATATCCGTCTGTTGACCCATCGTAGCAATCAACAGGGGTGTAGAGCCTTGATGATCTATTGAATTAACCTCTACTTCATATTCCAACAACAGCTTAACTATATCAGTGCGGCCAGTTATGCAAGCCTGATGAAGTGGTGTCCAGCCATTATAATTGGAAACGTCTGGGTCAACGCCTGCTAATAGCAGCAATTTAATATTGGCCATGTTGCCAAGAGAAATTTGATTCCAAAGACTGTCAATATTATTTTCAATTCCCTTCCTTTCAATAGTTTCTTTGGCCTTCATGGAGGCATCCGCAGCATACGATGTATTCGTAGCAAATGGAAAGCAAGCAGGAATAAAGCAAAGAATTACCGCCAAGGCCGTAGAAACCATTCCATGAGTTAATCTCATACAATATCTTTCAAAAAAGCGTCTTTGAGTGACGGCCATAATCCGCCATCATGGCTGCTGATAATTCACACTGTGCCCTGTGTTGTGATTATCTATCTTGCGCGCTGTATGAGTTTTTCAGGCGGCTTAAGTCCCAAAGGCGTATAGAAATAGGGCACAGTCAATGCGCGCACGCCTTTCGCGCCAATAATTAATAGTTCGACATCTGAACCATCATCTTCACCAGAACGCCCCAATGTGGGGTGCGCGATTTCCTTGTTGCTAATATGTAGTAGCCTAGCTATTGCAAGCACACCTTTTTCTTGATCCGTTATTGACAGCCTTTTTACTTTCTCAGGAGTGACCCTTTCGAGAGCAACACCGTCTTTTGAGAAATTTTCAATGTATAAGTCGTCATGGCGGTTGCTGCGAGGACGGGTTTCAAGTTTCGATGGATCGTCCTTCTTGAGACGCAGACCGAGAAATTCCAGCATTGCCCTACAATTGATTATACCAGCTTCGATCGCCGGATTTGTGAACACGGTTTCTAGGCCTTCAAAACATGGTTTGTCGTCTAGGTACACTATAATTCTTTTTGGGGTAATGGTCTGCCGCATCTCGGTTAGTGCGAACAGCATGATCTCAATCATGCCTAAGCGATGGGGAATAACCTGGTCAATATAGTTTTGGTGGCTATACATGCAAAGTGTCTAACGTTCGAGTTGAGGGGCAGCGCTCGGTTGGACTTGCGGAGTGCCCGGGCTATTACGTGCCCTCGAACGAGGCGTTAGGCGGAGATGGGTGTGCGAGCCCAATCGGTAATTCCTCTCGTTCATTTCAACTCCCTTTCAACCCGTTCTTGAATAATTAAATATGCACGGAAAAATCGTTATTGCGCGAAGCAAGTAAGCGATGTCGCTTCAATGATTTCAATTAAGCGTCATCGCTTACTTGCTTCGCTCTATATCATTTTTTTAGGCATTTTAAAATTCCCCGTTCGGGCTATATGCCTCGGTGATTATAAAAAACTTGAATGGCTAATTCAGGGTGATTCTCTTTGCGCACACCTATCTTGGCTTAACGTTGTTATTCGCCCCCAAAACGGGGCCGTAAAATGTTATTCGACGTGTCCGATAACATGGCCGGTGTTCTCAATCCATTGATTTAATTGGCGCAAATGTCCAATAACATCGGGGGGCAGCTTGACCTCGCCTGCTTCGGATTATTCTTCTTGATTATTAGCTGCACGACCTGTTGAGGTGTCGTATTCATGCACAGCACTTCGCACTGAATTGACGGTTTGCGCAGCGGCCGAAACGATACCTCTTTTTCCGCAGGATGCGGTATCCGAACGAAACGGGAAAATCGAAAGTCGATCCATGGACCGATCAATCCGCAACCGTCTCCATAAACCGCTGCGCAACCATCCGGGCGCGGCTTCGCTCAGTCCTTCGCCCAGTTCGAACGCTTCGCCGTGTATCGCCAGCACAAATGCCGGCGGCGGTTTGCCGAACAGTTTTCGGTAGGCATGTGGCACCGTGCCGGGTGACAGGGCGTGGCTGCTGTAGCTGCTGCCTTCGGTTGCGGCGGCTGGCGAGAATTGGAAGGGTGGGGCGGCGTTCAGACTGGCGTCGATGAAGCGCGCTAACGGGGTTGATGTCGATGGGCTCATAAATCGATCAAGGACAAGTATTCGAGCAACTGGATGCCGCTGAAACTGCCCAGCGGCAACAGTACCGCCTTGATCCAGGGCTGGCGCAGGAAGGAGGAGAAAGCGCCGCGATGTTCAGCCAGGATGGCTTCTTTCATCAGCTTCATTTGATCGACCTTGGCTTTGGCCGCGTCCTGCCCGAGTGCCGCGATGATGTCGCGGCTGATATTGGCGATGGCATGGCGACGGGCGCGTTCCGCCGCGTTGCGCAAGCTCATCGCGGCCGCCAGTGCGATCAGCAGATAAAGGATGAAGATGACGCCCAAATTAACCGGAATCTGCCAGTTGTCGAACACCGAGCTGCGCGCCAGGATCAGCAGGCTGAGGATGACGAAGGGATAGTAGATGAAGCCGCCGACGACCTCGGTGCGGGCGGCGATGAGCTGGATATCGAGCCAGTCGTCGCAGTGCCGCGAGCCGGCGCAGCCAAATTCCCGTTCGGCGTCTTCCGGCCACAGCGTGGCACCGCTCAAGCCGGTTGCCAGGCGGCAGGTGCGGCGGATGCTGTCGACGACGAATACCAGAAGGAAAACGAAACTCAGCAGCGCGAACACCAGCGTGTGCCGATGCACGGACTGGGCGATGTCGCCTCGGAAGGGTTGGTTGGGCGGCTCGCCCGGAAGCAGGCTGGCAAGTAACCCGGCGAAAGTCATGAGCACCAACACGCCTAGCAGCATGCGGCCGAATAGCGCCGCGCCGGAACGGGGTTGCACGGCATCGCGCCAGATGAATATGGCGCTGCGCCGCTCCGGCTGTTCGCCCTTGAACCAGCGCCAGAGCCGGCCTGGCAGCAGACAACGGCAAACCCGGCCGCGTTTGAGCGCGTGCCAGAGGCGAACGCCCAGGCTGGGCCGGATGCGTGTCAGGACGGTGGTGGTGTGGTCGTGAAAGAAGCGCTCGGTCAGCTTCCGGTCGTTCTGGCGCAAACGCCGAATGCCGCGCAGCAGCAAATAGATCGACAGCAGGCCGGTGACAACGCGCAGCAACACGCTGGGCCAGCTACTCACACCCTCGACCCAGGAGAAAGGTTCGCCGCCGCCCGCCGATCCGGTAATGAAGATTTCCACCCAGACGCGCCGCATCTCCCAGCCGACCCAGGCCAGCAACAGCAGGGCGCCGGCCATGGCCACCACCCATTTGCAGGTGAGCAGGCGTAGTGTTTTCCGGTACCAGAGGTCAGGCCCGGCGGCGGGCACGCAACCCAGGCAATGCGCTTGGCTATGCGTTTGGCTGTAACCGCCTGGTTGGCGCCAGGCGGCGCGCAGGTCTTGCCGCGCCGCGCCAAGAAAAGCGGCGACCTGCTTGCGATGCAGAAACCAGACGCCCAGCAGCAGCAAGCCGATCAGGGCGGCGATCATCTTCACGGGTGGCGGGAGTGGCCGTTTGACGTAAGGATGGGGCGACGCGAAGTCGGCCAGAGTGCAGCCATCGTCGTCCCGGCTGGTGACGCTCAAATCCACCGCCTGGCTGCGCCCGATTTCAAACATGCGCGGACGCCAACTCCAGAGATCCACGCTCGCCATGGCTTTTTTTCGGGGCTCGGGTTCCATCAGCGCCGTCAGCACGCTCAGGAAATAGGTGGTTTGATAGCTGTCGCGGAAGGGCGGAATCTCGCGTTGCAGACAACCGCTCAGGCGCAGTCCATAGCTGGACGCCACGACCAGATTGCGCGCCGAACTCCATTCCTCGGCATGCAGCAGGCGGGCATCCAGGTCGGTGGTGAAGAAGATGACTTCGGGGAAGCGCGGGCGCAGCGCGCGCAGGATGAGCAGCTTGTCGTAGACATCGCTGCCCAGGATGCCGATGGCTTTGACGCCTGCGCGCTTGCCCGCCGCCTTCAGGCTTTGGTCAAGATCGGCGACGCGCGCGGCGATCCGGCGCAGATAGTCTTTTTGATGATTGCCGAAGGCCGACTCGATGCTCTGGTATTCGTTTTCGCGCGGCTTCTTGCTGTCGTCCGATTTCTTGTCGGCGGCTTCCCCCGGCAGGATGCCGTCGAGGCCTCTGAGATAGCTGTAGTGCCACAGGGGCTCCTTGCCGGGCGCGATTGCATGCTCCCGTTTAGCGGTGAGCACTTCATCGAAGGCCTTGGGCAGGGCGCGGCCATAGGACGTATCCCATTCGGAAATCAGGACGATGCCGTCGTCGGGCTGCACACCGCGGATACGCAGTTCCTCGGTCAAGGCGACCACCAGCGCGCAGTCGGTGGCGATGGTGCGATGGAATTCCAAGCCGGGAACCCAGTCCATCAACGAAGTTTTGATCGTCTGATGCGGGTCGAGACAATAGGCGGCGGTTTGAGCGGCCGCTGCTTTGGTCGATTCCAGGCTTTGCAGCAGAAATTCGTCCGGCTCCGTCGCGCTGGGCGAATAAATTCGCAAGCCTTCCAGAAATTGCGGGAAGCACGCGCCACCTGAGCCGCTAGATATTTCCGAGTTGGTCAAAGGTTTGACCTCGACCATCATGGCGCGCAAGGTTTCCGAGCTGGCCGGGCCGATGACCACCGTTTTGACCTCGCGATTTTTCGCGCTGATGCAGGCCTGTTCCATGATTTTCTGGATTTGATGCAGTGGCTGGGCGCGAATTTTTGTTTCATTGACCCACAGCAGCAGGACGCGTTTTTCGGCGGCATCCGCTTGCTGTAGCCATTCAAATGGAACGACCATGGGTTTCGCCTGGCCGGACGGCGCCTGTATGGTGACCGGTAAGGCGCCGAGATGTTCGCGATCCTCCGGAACGTATTTGCCGCGCCCGAGCCCGGACAACACGGCATAGCGGGTGCGGCGGCGCGATTCGGCGGCTTCCGCATAGGGCGCGCCGTTGACCATGACCGCCATCGTCAGCACCGTCTCCTCGACGCCCGTGGCCGGGCACAAGACAGACTGCGCTGGGGTGGGTGCCGGTGGCGGCGGGGTTTTCACCAGCGCTTTCAGGCTCGTTTTGTTGGCGACCTCGATGGTCAGATCGGGCTTGGGTGCGGTCTTTTTAAGCACATCGAACGGGTCCTGCCATAGCCGCGCATCGATATTCTGCTGCGCCGCGACGCCCTCCGGCGCGGTCTGGGTTTCAGCCGGGCGAGAACTCGGCAACGGCACCTTCTGCGCCCAGAAAGCGCCCACACTCATGATCAGCACCAGAATGATGCTGGGCAACGGACTGCCGGAAGCGCCTTGTTCGGGTTGCGTCATGGCATGGGTTCCAGGTCATCTCAAGGCAAGACCGCGCCGCCGTCCGCTTTCGCCCGGTTCGCCAGCACCAGCACCTCGGAAGGCGGCAAGTCCCGGATTTCGACATAGGCGATGCCCTGCGCCGTGCGCCGCACCGGCAGGCTGGAAGCGACCGGGTGCGGGCCGCTGTATTTCGCCGGGCTGCCAGCGGGTTTGCCAGCTTGCGCGCTGTTGAGCACGACCTGCATCGAAGCGCCGGGCGGATTCAGGATCGCGTCCACCAGCACATCGGCGCCACGCGCGGCGGCGCCGTGGCCGTTGACGATGCAGACGAGTTCCTCGTCGTCGAGGATGCGCGACCAGGCGATGATTTCGCCCGGGCCGTACAGCGCGAACGGGAGGCCGAGGAAAGAAATCGGGCGCGGGTACTGGCGGCCGTGGCGCAGGGCGGGAATCTGTTTGCGCAGCGCGAGCAGGGCGGCGATGCGCAGGTAGGCGGCGCTGTGTTCGTCGAAGCAGTGCTGGCCGGCGCTGCCGAACGGGCCGAAGCCGGGCAGGCTGGCGTCGAGACCCGCGCTGCCGGGCGTCATCCCGGCGCGCCCGCTCTTGCGTGGGTGCGCCGGGCCGAACATCGCCTCGCGCAGGTAGCGGTCGGAGCCGCCCCAATCGGGCAGCCAGTTGCGTTCGCCCGCCTCGGGCCCGGCCAGGGCCTGTTCGGTGCCGTAGTAGACGCAGGGGATGCCGAGGCTGAACGCCTGCAAAGCGAGGCCGGCGGCGACCTGATGCTCGGAAGCGGCCTCGCTGGAAAAGCGCAGCTTCTGGCCGAACACGTGATCGTGGTCGTCGAGGATGGAAACATGGCGGTTGCCCAGATTGCGGTGCGAGCCCATGACGGCGTGGCCGGCATCAAAGCCGCCGAAAAATACGCCCGGATGCAGCAGCCCCTTGGCGACGCCGGTAAGGGTGGGGCGCATCTCGCCAATGTCCAGCGCCGCGTTCAGGTTGCGATCGAGGACGTCGAGATAGCGGTCTTCGCCGTAGTCGCCGCCGGCGATCTCGCCGACCAGGAAGAAGTTTTCCTTGCCCTGGTTGGCGGCGAATTCCTTGATCGAGCCGCAGAAATTGCGCGCTTCTTCCAGCGACACATGCTTGAGGGTGTCGATGCGAAAACCGTCGCAGTCGGTCAGCGCGATCCAGTATTTGAAGCAGCGGGCGAGATCGTCCAGCGAAGCGGCGAGGCGGAAATCGCGCAACATCAGGAAGTCGCTCCGTTTGTGCTCGGCCTGGGCGTCGTCGATGTCGCCCGCGCCCAGGCTGCCGCAGCCGGCGCGCGTGTAGCGCTCGGCATCTTGCAGCTCGGTCGGCCAGACGCCGTCGTCGGCGCCCTGGATGGAACCGATCTCCTGGCCGTTGCTGTCCAGCCATGCGCCGAACCGATAGCAGTCGGCGCTGTAGTGGGGCTGTACCGCGCCGCCGGGGGCATCGTGCGGATACAGCCAGTTCGGCCCGGAATGATTGAAGATGATGTCGAGGATGACGCGCAGACCTTTGGCGTGCGCCGCCTTGACCAACGCGACCAGATCGTCGCGCGTGCCGAAGCGCGGGTCAACGTCGAGGAAATCCTGCACCCCATAGCCGTGGTAGTCGTCGCGGTGGCCGCGCTGTTTGAACACGGGACTCAGCCACAAGGTGGTGACGCCCAGGTGCTTGAGATAGTCGAGCTTGGAGGTCACGCCCGCCAGGCTGCCGCCCTGCCAGCGGCTGGCGCCGGACTCGGCCCAGCGATCCCAGCGCCATGGCGTGCCGTCAGGCAATGCGGGCCGGCCGGCGGCGAGATGGGCGCGATCCAGCAATGGCCGGGTCGATTCGGCCGCGTCGCTGAAACGATCCACCAGCAGGAAGTAAAGAACCTCGTCGCGCCAGTCCACCGGCGAAGCGTGGCATTGCTGTCGGCGCGGCAGATCGACATTGCGGCGGATGCTGGCCGGGCGCGGGTGGCTGAGGGCTTGTTTGGCAAATGGCATGTTGAAATTCCTCCCTGTTTAATTTGGCCCCGGTTATATGGAAATGCGGTCATGCTCTGGGTTGGTTATTTAAAAATTCGGCTAATAACTATGCGCGGGGTGTTGAGTCAGGCCATTTTTGAGGCAATGAATGTTGCCAAACTGTTTTATATAAAATCTATAAAAGCTCCATGAGTTCCCGCGCCGGCGCCCAAGTGCATTGGCTGGGCTTTATTTTGGAATTTTTGCCAACATAGTAGGCGCCTTCAAGCAGCTCATTGCCGTAGTAAAACAATCCACCGATGGATTTGAGTTCGGCCACCACCGTCTTGGACGCAATTCCTTTTGCGACCAGGAATTCCCGTACCGGAACGCACCAACATTCGCCACGGTAATCCCATTTCGCCCAATCCATGCCTATATCGGGTTTCTCGCTTCCTGCGGCAATTCTGGCCGAGGCTGGCGCGGCGATAAGGCCAAGCAGCCAATCCTTTTTGACTTTATTGCCCGGGCAGGATTTCTTTGTGGTCGGATCGTCCCGGTGAAATAAAACCGTATCCTTGTTTGCCGCAAGCCCAAGCCAATTGAGCAAAATACGCGTGGTCGCGGAGGCGGTTTTCCAACAATCAAGCCCCCGGCCACTGAGCGGGTCTTCCGAGTCGTAATCGCCCAGCACCTCAATACCAATGGCCATGCTGTTGAAACTGACCGCATGCACGCCTTTTCTACGCAGATCGCACATACCGAATATCTGGTCGTCATCGACAAAAAGGTGCGGCCCCGCGCTCCATTTCTTATCGTCCTGGTAAAAATGGCGCAGATTCTCGATATGCTGGAGAAGCAGTCCTTTGGGCCGCTGGGCGAGCGAGGGCGCAGCAGTGTGGTGCAGCGTGATGGCCTTGCACCAATTCGGTTTTTCAATCGAGGTCAGATATTGCGTTAGCGACTCGGGCGTCCAAACCAGACCGACGTTTTCAAATGCCATGGTTTTTGCTCCTTGTTTATTGGTTGAATGATTTAAAAATTAAAATCTTTATTGTCGCCAAGTCTAATTTTTAATTATCGAATGCGCCGCTTGCGATGCGTCCACTGCATTGCCGGGTTTGGTATTGTTGCTCAGCGTTACGCCAGCAATATTCCGATTCCATTTTTCTCCCGACGCGCCCAGAATTTCCTGCATCTTGAAGAAATATTCCTCAACCGTCTCCACGGTGCTGTTCTCGTCAAGCTTGAATTCAACCTCCCTTTTTAGATCCATCAGCGCGTAATAGGTTGTGCGTTCATGAATCCAGAGTTCCGCCGGCTTTCTGATGCCTTCAATCGAGGTGACGACTCCAACGGCGGCCGAGACAAGCACAATGGCCACACTAATACTTGAACTCACCTCAGGGAACTTGAGCGCCAAACCCGCGAGCAAGGTTGAAATAGAGGTTAATACGAACACTGAATACCTTAAATTTCGATATAGATTCTTGTGTTGCTTTGAGTCATCCCTGAAGCCGTTGATCTTCTGTTGAAGTTGATCCAGTAGATACTTTCGTTTGTCCATGGTTTGCCTCTGGCCAGTTGAGCAACGGGGCGGTGTATATCATTCCCCCCAATTACCGCATCAACTTGAATACCTTGAATTCCGTCTGAATTCGTTTGCATGCCCAATTAACTGCATCGTTCTTTTTCCGATTCGCGAATAGTTTCAGCGCCTGCCTTGCCAGCCAGTTGTCTTTGGCGAATTGATGGGCGAAGCGGTCCATCAGGGTGTCGTATCGATTTCCGATTTTTTCTCCCAGCACGTCGAGTTGGGCGCCGCTGTAGCGGGGCCATTCGGGTACGGCGCAGACCGACTCGGCCGTGTCGAGCAGGGGAATGATGGGCAGGAAGGCCTGGCCGTCTTCGATGGTTTCGAAGCGGTTGCGTTGTTCTTCGCTCCAGTTCGCGAACAGCGGATGTTTGGCGGACAGGACGAAGTGCTTGCGCAGGAAGGCCTGGCAGTTGCGGCGGCCAAGCATGAAGTCGTGGCGGCGGAAATCTTCCGACAGGAAGCCAGAAAAACCGCCCAGCGCGCCGCAGGCGATGGGATGGCGCTCGTCGTCGCGGGTCGGCGCGATCAGGAAGCGGCTGTACACGTCGTCCTCCTGGGCCAGGGCGAGGTCTTCGGGCTTGAAGCGGGCCTGATTCTTCATGGCGGTGAACATGGACATGAAGGTGCTGATGACGTCGTCCTTGGCTTCGTACTTGCCGACGTCGGTATCCGCGCCGGGGAAGGGGTCCACCATGACGATGGCGCGGGTGGCGTTTTCGGCTCCGCGCGGGCATGCGCAATCGCCGTCGAGCATGATGCGGCGCGCCAGGTCGAACGGTTCGTTGTTCATGACGCCCCCGTCCACGCACAGCGTGGCGTAGTCGGGATGCTGGCGCATCGATTCGGGCCAGTGGGCGGGGATGGGGCGATGGGTGTGGATGAAGCTGCACGCGCCAACGCCAACGGGCGAGCCCTGGGCGGGTATCGACCAGGTGCGGTGATCGTAGAGCGTGCGTTCCAGTTTCAGCGCGCGCGGCGCCAGGCCGACCGGGAATGCGCCGGTGGCCAGGGCGGCGTTTTCCAGTCGCCGCCAGTTGTCGATTCGTGTCTGCCTCGCCCAGTCCAGTGACAGGGCGCTGGCTTCGGTGGCCGCGCCGCCGACGCTGACCAGAAAATGCACGTAATCGGCGTGGGCGTACATTTCATGTCCTTCCCGATAGTCGCCCCGGAAGGGAATGTTGTAGGGCACGCCGCGCAGGTTGGAAACGGTGGTCAGCACATGCAGCGGCTCGCTTACCCAGGCGCGGGGTTCGGCTCTGGGCTTGAAGTCGAGGGCGTCGCGGGCGATGGCGTCCAGCGGGCTGGAATCGAGCAGGGAGCGCACCGGCCGGTTCTCGTCGGCGAGATCGGCCTCCCCGAGCAGCATGGCGATGTCGATGCGTTTGACCCAGCTGTCGAACAGCTTGTTGGCCGGGTCGGGCTGGAACGGGTCGGTCACCGGGGCGAAGTCCGAGCCCAGCGCGCCGCAGGCGATGCCCGCCGTCATGCCGCCGGCGGAGGTGCCGGCCATGACCTTGAGGCGCACTTCATGGCGCGGCGCATCGGCTTCGCCCGCGTCCTTGGCTTTCTGCCAGGCGTCCAGCGCCTGGATCAGGAAATCCATCACGCCGCCGGTATAGGCGCCGGCGGATACGGCGCCGGCCATGACCAGGCCGATTTCGAAGGGTTTATGCATAGGTTTCCTTTTTCTCCCGACCGAGGTTGAGGGAGGTTTCGATTACAGGCCGAACTGCTTGGTGTCGACCCATTTCATGCTGTTGAGCGACCAGAAATCGACCGCGAGCTTGTTTTTCACATAGTCGTAGGGCAGCCAGCCGTAGCCCTTGTCGCCCCAGGCCGTGCCCCAGGAGTTGCGGATCAGCAATGCACCGGTGCTGGTCTTGTTGCACTGGGTGTTCTTGATCTTCTTGGCGTTGTCGTAGCCGACCGCGACGATGGCGTGGCCCCACTGTGCTTTTTCGTTGGCGCACGGGTAGGGAATGCCGCCCTTCACGTCCGCTTTTTCGAACGACGGGAAGCCGAAGAAGCCGAACATGGCGGGAATTCCGGCCGCCAGATAGGCCTTTACGCTGGTGAGGGTGGCGTCGCCGGTGACGTTGTCGCCCACGGGGTCGTGGCAGAAGTACTTCAGCGCTTCGTAGTTGTCCCCCACCGCATAGACGAAGGCGGGCGGATCCTTGTCGAAGTCGGCCAGCACATAGGGCCAGTAGCGTTCAGGCGGCACGCCGCCCATGGTCAGCGCAGCCATGGTGTTGCGCAGCCAGGCGCCGGTGTCGCCGGTGACGCCCATCAGATTGCGCGTCACCTTGTAGACGAACAGGCGCGAGCCATCGAGATGGGTGCCGAAGGCGCGGCGCTGGAAATATTCGACCACGCCCACCGCCGCGTGGGCGGTGCAGGAGCCCAGGCTCTTCTGGTCCTCGATCGGCGAGCACCAGGCGCGCAGGTCCACCGCGCCGGGGATGGCCTTCAGGCTGGCGATCTTGCCGCCGATCTTGAGCGCCTTGTCCATCTCGACGATCTTCGGGCTGTCGTGGGTGTAGTCGCGCAGGTCGGGCAAGGATTGCAGCCAGCCGGTGCCCTTGGCTTCATTTGTCTCTTCCAGAACGGGGTTGAGATAGAACAGGCTCATTTCGAGTACTCCCTATTGAATGGAATGGATGTTTGCATTGCATCTCCAGTCTTCCCGCGCATGACTCGATGCGCGTTTTGCCAGGTCTTCCAAACAGGCAAAAGCAAGCCGCGTGCCGCTTGGCGATATGGCTGGCCTGCCTGTAATTGCGCGGGTTTTGCCTGCTGGCGGGCGGATCGGGTGGGTCAAAGGTGACCCGCATTCCTGGTTTTCGCGGGGCGCGATCCGACCGGCCATTCCGGGCCGGTCTGTCAGCGGCGCTTAGCCGACGGGCGGTCAAACTTCCTCCGGTCAACGAGAAAACAGAACATGCCGATCGGCGTTGATGCGCCGATGCACGATGCCCTGCGCCTCCAGGCGGGACAGGGCCGATAGCACGGTGCGGACGTCGACGCACCAATCTGTCGGCAACCACCATTTGGCGATGCCATCGACGGTATCGGCGGCATCGGGATGACCATGCAGGTAGCGCAGGATGGCTTCGACAACTTCCGTGAGATGCTCATCCTGAGGCTGCATGACTCCCCTCCTCGCCGCGATGCATATGCATACGCAACGAGCATGCCAGGCCGATTCAAGGCATCACTTGCTGTCGATTCATGGGCTTAGAGAACGGGGGAGGCAAATGGTGGGTCTGTCATACCCCACCCCGAGGGCCGGATGGCCAGTGAGCGGGTCGCAGTGAACCCACTAGCAGTCTGTCGGCACGCGTCAGGCGCCGCGGAAACAGTCCGGTTCGATGCAGTATTTTTTCAGCAGCTTGCCCAGGGCGCGGCGTTCCTTGCCGGCCAGGCGCGCGGCTTGCGAGACGTTGCCGGCGCTTTCCCGCATCAGCTGGATCAGATGGTTGCGTTCGAACGACTGCAGTGTGAGTTGCTTGGCTTCATTGAAATTGAGCGGGTTGGGCAGGGCGCTGGCGCAAGACTGGCGACGATCCTTTTTTGTGCGCCGCTCCGATTCCGGCACCGGCTGGCGGATCAGGATGTTGGGGCCGTCGCACATCAGAAATTCGCGCTGGATGCGGTTCTGCAATTCGCGCACATTGCCCGGCCAGGGCTGGCTGACGAGCCACGGCAAGGTATCCGGATGCAGATCCAGCCGGGTCATGTTGTAACGGCAGGCGGCTTCGGCGATGAAGTGGCGCGCCAGCAGGACGGCATCGTCGCCGCGCGCGCGTAGCGGCGGCACCGCCAGTTCCATGACGTTGAGGCGGTAGTGCAGGTCGGCGCGGAATCGGTCCAGGTCGACGAGCTCGCGCAGATTCGCGTTGCTGGCTGCCAGGATGCGCACATCGGCGAATTCGAGGCGGCTGCCGCCCAACGGCCGGTATTTCCCATCCTGCAGAAAACGCAGCAGGCTGACCTGGGCCTTGGGCGAGAGGGCGTCGATCTCGTCCAGAAAAAGGGTGCCGCCCTCGGCCTGGGCGATGAGTCCGGTCTGATTCTCGCGGGCATCGGTGTAAGCGCCCCGGCTGTGGCCGAACAGTTCGTTCTCGATCAGATGGTCGGGCAATGCGCCGCAATTGACCGGGATGAACGGCTTGTCGTTACGCTTGCCCTGATAGTGGATGGCGCGGGCGGCCAGTTCCTTGCCGCTGCCGGTTTCGCCGGTGATGAGTACGGTGGCGTCGTAACCGGCGATCTTGCCGATCGCCGCCAGCATGTCCTGAAAAACCTCGGATTCCCCGATCAATCCGATTGGATGCGATTGTTTCGCCATTTCAGTTCCCTCCTGAGTCTGGCAAGCATGGCTGCCATGGCAGTTTTGTCCTTGTACCGTACCAAATTCCCATGTTGTCTGCCATCGGGATGGTGTGCATGCGCTGCTTATGCGGTCGCCAGAACGATGTTTTTGCTTGCTCGGTCGGCATAAATTCAGCCGGTGATTTTTTGTTGGCGTCGAGAACAGGTCATGCTAGAACTATCCAAGTGCCCTCCGCATTTGCGTCTCCCCACGAAAAAAACAAACACAGTCGGGATCTCGCAAGAGGTCATCAAAGAGGTCATCGCTTAGCAGAATAGCCCAACTAGTCAGGCTGAACTGGAACAACGATGCTGGATACCGCAATCAAGTTTCTTGCCGATGAGGTTAATACTCACCTGAAAAAGCGCGCGCTTTCGGCGAGCGGCGTGGGCGAGGTCATTACCGGGCAAATTGTCGACGATGCCGGCAAATGGGCGATTGCGGCCGACAACATCGGCCTGACGCTGGTGAATATCGAGGAAGACCGGATCATGCGGTCTCAGTTGCCTGAGTTTGCCTATGTGAACGGTAGCCATGTCGTGCTGCAACCCGAACTCAAGCTGAACCTCAGCCTGCTCTTCCACACGCGCCCCTCGACGGCCGACAAGTACGAGCAGTCCCTGCGTTTCCTGTCGAATCTACTGACTTTCTTCCAGGCGCATTCGGTGTTCACGTCGGATGAATATCCCGGCCTCGATCCGCGCATCGACAAGCTGGTTGTCGAAATGCTGGCGCTTTCCACCGAACAGCTCAACCAGATGTGGGCGTATCTGGGTGGCAAGTACCTGCCCTCGGTGGCCTACCGGGTGCGCATCGTGGTGTTGCGGGATGTCGAGCCGCAAGGCATCGGCAAACCGGTCACGAGCATCGAGACGGTGTTGCACGACAAATGAAGATCAGCTTCGCGCCCCTTGCCACGGTGTCGATAGCGCACGGCTATTACAGCGGCGGCTGCCGTGACATCGAATTTCTGCCCAGCGCCGGCACGCAATCCCTGCTGCGCGCGGGCCGTATGCTGGCTCGCATGCTCGATGGTCAACTGCACTTGCTGTACGAGGCCGAGAGCCCCGGCGTGCCGGTCAGCAGCCTTGCCGGCAAAAGCCTCCACTTTGGCCTGCGGCTGACCAATCCCAGCTTCGAAAACATTACCGAGCCGGTGCTGGCCGATGCCTCGCTGACGCCGTTTTTCACGAACGCCGCGCTGCCCGGCGCGCTCGATGCGGCGCGGGGCGTGGCCCTCGTCGCGGGTCTTTACACGCATGCGCCGAGCCGCGCGACGCGCCCGGTCAGACTGAGTCTGCGCGATGCCGCCGCCAACACGCTGGACGTCCGCCAGGCGAGCGAGGCGACAACGAGCTACGACCTGCGCGGCCTGCCGTCGGGCGAGTACCTGATCGAAGAGGACTACGGCGCGGGTGTGTCGCTTGCACGCCAGCTGTTCGTCGATGCGGAACTGCGTGACACCGGCGTCTGGGGTCTGCTGTCGCTGCGCATCGATGCCGCCTTCTACGCGAGCGCGGCGAGCTTCGCGCTGAACTTCGCCGCGCGCGAGGAAACCCTGCGCTACTACGTGGTGGCGAAAAACTGGCCGCCCGCCGAATTCGATCAATTGAATGTCGTCGACGCGGGTTTTTCCACCGAAGGCCGTGACGAGATCGCTTTCACGCGGCTGGTCGCGCCTTTTCCGAATGGTTTCATCAATGCATCGCTGCTCGGGGACGGCAGCGCGCAAATCGCGGTTTTCCAGTCCCAAACCGAAGTTGCGCGGCGGGAGCGCGGTCTGAGGAAGTTGCATCTCAGCCGCAACGCCACCGTCTTGATCGAGCACCTGCCGCTGCCGGGCCCTGAACGGGCGAAGGCAGATCTCATCGTTCACCTGTCCAAACCCTAGAGGGCCTCAACATGCCAACTTATCGAACCCCGGATGTTTACGTCGAAGAAATCTCCGTCTTTCCGCCCTCGGTTGCCGAAGTGGAAACAGCCATTCCCGCCTTTGTCGGTTACACCGAATTCGCTCGACGTATTGTCGGCGGCGACTTGCTCAATGTGCCCACGCGCCTCAAGTCGCTGCTCGAATACGAGGCCTTGTTCGGCAAGGCGCCGCGGATCAACGTCAGCAAGGTGGTGATCGACGACGCCAACAACTTCGTGCGCGCCGAAGTGAGTTCGAACTTCTATATGTACGACAGCCTGCGCCTGTTCTTCGACAACGGTGGCGGCGACTGTTACGTCGTTTCGGTGGGCGCCGACAATTACCTCACCGCAGCCGACCACACCAAGCTCAAGGCCGGTGTCGAGGCGCTCAGAAAGTACGATGAGCCGACCATTTTGCTGTTCCCCGACGCGGCCTCGCTGCCGGCCGACAATCTGGCCGTGGTGCAGCAGGCCGCGCTCGCGCAATGCGGCGCGCTGGGCGACCGCGTGGCGGTGCTGGACATGCGCAAGGACGATCCGCTGGGCACGGCTTTCCGCGACAAGCTGGGCATCAATCATCTGAAATACGGCGCGGCCTACACGCCCTGGCTCAAACTCAATTACAGCAAGAACGTCGGTTACGCCAACATCAAGTCGGTCATCGAGAAAGGCGGCTCGACGGTCACGCTGCAAAGCCTGACCTCCGATGCGGATCTGCTGGCGCTGATGAAGTCCATCGACGACGCGCAGGCCGACGTCGCCGGTTTCGCGGCGCGCATCGACACGGCGACGGGGGGCGGCGGAAAGAGCATTTCGGCGCGCCAGGCCGACCTGATGACCGAGTACCGCTCCAGCCCGAGCGCTGTCGACATGCAGAATCTGTTCGCCTATCTGTACAAGCTCGCCGAGTTGGTCGAAACCTGCGCGAACGGCGGCGCCGCCTTCGTTCACGGCAAGCTGCGCAACGATGCCGCCGCCGGCATCGTCTCGCCACTGAAGGATGCCTACGGCAAGCTGATCGCTTTCGAGCAGGAACTCAAGACCCGCATGGATGCCGCGCCTTTTTCCTACACCCTGCAGTGGAGCGCCGGCATCAATGCGGACGGCGCGCAGTGGGGCGGCATTTTCGCGGGCACGCCGCCCGCCGCGAGCAGCACGGGCATCCCGCCGGCTTTGGCGACCGAGCCCGAACTGCTCAATGCTGCGCTGCCCTTCGTCAACGCGGCCTTCTCCGCGGCAAGCGGCGTCATCAACAGCCTGTCCACCGGCGCGGCCTCCTACCGCGCCACCTATGAGCAAAGCCTGCTGGAGAACTTCGGCGTCTATGCCAATCTCATCAAAGGCATCAACAACACGCTGACCAGCTGCCCGCCCAGCGGCGCCATCGCCGGCATCTATTCGCTGATCGATAACCAGCGTGGCGTGTGGAAGGCGCCGGCGAATGTGAGTCTGAACAGCGTCATCGCGCCGGAAGTGAACTTCGACAGTTCGGATACCGACGGCCTCAACGTCGACGCGGTCGCGGGCAAGTCGATCAACGCCATCCGCGCCTTTGCCGGCAAGGGCACGCTGGTATGGGGCGCACGCACCCTGGCGGGCAATGACAACGAGTGGCGCTATATCTCGGTGCGGCGTTTCTTCAACATGGTCGAAGAGTCGGTCAAGAAGTCGACCTACTGGGCGGTGTTCGAGCCGAACGACGCCAATACCTGGGTCAAGGTGCGCGGCATGATCGAGAACTACCTGACCCAGAAGTGGCGCGAAGGCGCGCTGGCGGGCGCCACGCCGAAAGATGCCTTCTTCGTGCGCTGCGGCCTGGGTGTGACGATGAACGCGCAGGACATCCTCGAAGGTCGCTTGAACGTGCAGATCGGCATGGCCGCCGTGCGTCCGGCGGAGTTCATCATTCTCCAGTTCTCGCACAAGCTGCAGACCTCCTGAACCCATCGGCTTGGACCGATCAACTTCAGCCTAAAGGAACTTCATCATGCCAGCTCAGTATCCCTTGCCCGTTTTTCACTTCACCGTGCAGTGGGGCGGCACACGCATTGGCTTCTCCGAGGTCACCGGCCTCACGCAGGAGAACCAGGCCATCGAATATCGCGACGGCTCCTTCCCGGAGTATTCGTCGATCAAGATGCCCGGCCTGCGCAAGTTCAGCAACATCACGCTCAAGCGCGGCGTCATCAAGAGCGACAACGACTTCTTCAAGTGGCTCTCCACCGTCAAACTCAACACGGTGGAGCGTCGCGACATCGTGATCAGCCTGCTCAACGAAAAGCACGAGCCCGTGATGGTGTGGAAGGCGCAGAACGCCTTCCCGGTCAAAGTCGAGGGCCCGGCGCTCAAGGCCTCGGGCAACGAGGTGGCGATCGAGTCCATCGAGCTCGCCCACGAAGGGCTGGAAGTGCAGAACGACTAGGGTTCGCGCCATGGCCAACTACTACCCGCCGGTCGGCTTCCACTTCAAGGTGGAGGTGCTCGGGCTGCCGCCCAACGACCACGATGTGCGTTTCACCGAGGTCAGCGGACTCTCGGTGGATATGGGCGCCGAAGAGGTCGCCGAAGGTGGAGAGAACCGCTTCATTCAGAAATATCCGACCCGCGCGAAGTATCCCGAGCTGGTTCTCAAGCGCGGGCTGCTGCTCAATTCGGAAGTATGGAATTGGTCGCGGCGGTGCATCGAGGACTATCGCATCGAGCCCAAAAGCGTGGACGTCAAGTTGCTGAATGCGTCGCATGAACCGCTGATGACCTGGCATCTGGTCGGCGCCTACCCGACCCGGTGGGCGATCACGGATCTGAGTGCGTCGAGCAACGCGGTCGTCATCGAGTCGTTGCAGTTGTTCTACCAGTACTTCACCGTGGATCGCACCTGAGGATTAGTCATGCCCATCATCGTGGATGAAGTGGTGATTTCGGTGGAAGTCACCAACCAGGCCGCCGGCGGCGCCAATACGCCAGCCTCGGCGACCGAGAGTAAACAGGAGATCGTCGCCGAGTGCGTCGAACGCGTGCTCGACATCCTGCGCGAGCGCGAGGAACGATAGAGCATGAGCACCTCGGACCGCGGCACGTTGGAGAAGCTGCTGATCCTCGCCTACACCACGCCCGACTACTCGGGCGAGCCGGCGAGCCAGTTCGCGTCCTACGTGAACCCGAACGAAATCACCCTTTCGTACGAAATGGAGTACGACGCGGCGCAAGGTTCGGGTACGACCGGCAGCCGCATGAACTTCAAGAAGATGAAGCCGGGCGAGCTCGCGCTCACCTTCTTCCTCGATGGCACTGGCGCCAACGGCACGCGCATCGATGTGCAGCAGAAGGTCGAGGCGTTCCAGACCGTCACCGGCTACAACGGCGACATTCACCGCCCCAATTACCTCAAGGTCAGCTGGGGCACGCTCACCGTCAAACGTTGCGTGCTCAAAAGCGCGTCGATCGCCTACAAGCTGTTCCAGCCCAACGGGGTGCCGTTGCGCGCGGTCATCAGCGCGAGTTTCACCGACAATTCCGACGACACCACGCGTGTCGCCATCGCGCAGGATCAGTCGCCCGATCTCACCCACCTGCGCGTGGTCAAGGCGGGCGACAAGCTGCCGGCGCTATGCAACGAAATCTACGGCGATCCGCGTCTCTACCTGCGCGTCGCGCAAGCCAACGGGATCGACGACTTCCGCAATATTTTGCCCGGCATGCGGATCTACTTTCCGCCCTTGGAGAAGTAGCGATGCCCGACACGCGCACCCTGCCGATTGCCGCCGAGCACCGCGAATTCAGCGTCAAGGTGGCTGGCGCGGCGGTGCCGCGCGAACACCAGTTGCTGGCGGTGAACATCAGCCTGGTGGTCAACCGCATCGCCTCGGCGCGCCTGGTCTATCTCGATGGCAGCGCCGCGAGCGGCGACTTCCCGCTCGGCAATGGCGATCTGTTCACGCCGGGCAAGGCCATCGAGATACTTGCCGGCGCGGGCGCGCAACAGGATTCGCTGTTCAAGGGCATCATCGTGCGGCACCGCGTGAAGGTGCGTGAAAGCAGCGCGCCGCAACTGATCATCGAGTGTCGCCATGCGGCGATGAAGATGACGGTCACGCGCGGCGATGCCAGCTACTTCGATCAGTCCGACAGCGATGTGATCGAGGCGCTGCTCGGCAAGGCGGGCCTCTCCGGCGATGTGATGGCCACCGCGCTGAAACACAAACAGTTGGTGCAGTTTCATACCAGCGACTGGGACTTCCTGCTGGCCCGCGCGCATGCCAATGGCCTTCTGGTCTGGCCCGATGGCGACACGCTCGTGGTCAAAAAACCCGAAGTCGGCGCCGCGCCGCGCTGCACCCTGAAGTTCGGCGCCACCCTGCTCGAGTTCGACGCCGAGATCGACGCGCGCGCGCAGTTCTCCGCAGTGCGCGGCATCAGCTGGGATCCGGCCCGGCAAAGCCTGTTCGAAGTCGAAGGCGGCGCGCCGGGCTACACCGGCCCGGGCAACCTTTCCGGCGACGATCTCGCGGCGGTCGCCGCGGCCGAATCGCTCGAGCTGCGCCATGCCGCGCTGGCCGAAGCCGAAGCGCAAGCCTGGGCCGACGGCGAATGGCTGCGCGCGCGCGTCAACAAGGTCAGCGGCCGCGCCAAGTGCGAGGGCGTCGGCGCGGTCAAACCCGGCGACGTGGTGGAACTCGCCGGGGTCGGCGCTCGTTTCAACGGCAAGGTCTTCGTGACCGGCGTGCGCCAGGACTTCGATCTGGTGCAGGGCTGGAAGACCCATGTGCAATTCGGCGGACTCGACCCGTTGCCGCCCGGCGATATGTCCGCGCCGGCCGCTGGCGGCCTGCTCGCCCACGTGGCGGGCCTGCAGATCGGCGTCGTGGTGAGCAATGAAGACCCGGATGGCGAAGACCGCGTGCGGGTGCGTCTGCCGATGGTCGACAAGGACGACGAAGGCATCTGGGCCCGCGTCGCAAGCCTCGATGCGGGCAAGGAACGCGGCTTCTTTTTTCGCCCCGAAATCGGCGACGAAGTGGCGCTCGGCTTCCTCGACGAAGACCCGCGCCACGGCGTGATCCTCGGCATGCTGCACAGCAGCGCGCTGCCCGCGCCGTTCAAGGGCGCGGATGACAATCACGAGAAGGGTTACGTCAGTCGCGCGGGCCTGCGCCTGACCTTCGACGACGAGAAAAACATCATCGTCGTCGAGACCCCGGCGGGCAACCGCATCACGCTCAGCGAGGACGACAAATCCATCGTGCTGGCCGACCAGAACAGCAACACCATCACCATGAATGCCGACGGCATCGCCATCGAGACGAGCAAGGCGCTCACGCTCAAGGCGGGCACCGAGGCGAAGCTGGAGTCCGGCACTTCGTTCAGCGCCAAGGGCGGCACCGAACTCAAGCTCGAGGGCGGCACCCAGGCCGAGCTGTCGAGCGGCGCCGTGACGAAAATCAAAGGCGGCATGGTGCAGATCAACTGAGCAATCGGGAGAACGGAACATGGCATTCGCGGTTTGCGTAGGCGACATCAGCACCCACGGCGGCGGCATCGTCGGCCCCGGCTCGGCCACGGTGCAGATTGGCGGAAAACCCGCCGCGGTGGCGGGCGACATGCATGTCTGCTCGCTGCCGCCGAGCGGTCATCAACCGACCGTGAGCGTTTTTCCCAGCGGCAGCGGCACGGTGCTGTTCGGCGGCGTACCCGCCTTGCGCACCACCGACGGCTGCCTTTGCGGCGCGATGGCGGCGGTGGGGCAAACCACGGTCATGATCGGCTGAGGCGACGGAGCGAGACATGGCTGACAGCGACGAACTCTACAACTCCTTCCTCGGCTCCGGCTGGAGCTTCCCGCCACGCTTTGCCGGCGGCGGCGTGGTCATGAGCCAGGACGAACAGGATATCCGGGAGAGTCTGAACATCCTGTTCGGCACCGTGCCGGGCGAACGCTTCCTGGAGCCCCGGTTCGGGCTGGACATGCATGCGCTGATGTTCGAGCCGATGAGCACCACGATGCGCAGCCTGCTGCTCGACCGGGTTCGTACCGCGATCCTGATCTACGAGCCGCGCATCAAGCTGCTGAATCTGCGGGTCGACAGCCCCGACCCGAACGAGGGTTCGCTGCATGTGCTGGTGGAGTACGAGGTGCGCGCCACCAATTCGCGTTTCAACCTGGTTTTCCCGTTCTACCGGACTGACGGCAATGAAGTGCGCGCCTCGGTGTCGGGCGCGGCGGACCGGTGACAGGGAACACATAGCGTGGCTGAAAAAGACATCATCCAGAACATGATTTCGCGGCTGGGCCAGAGCCAGGGGGGGCGCGCGTCAGCCGAACTCGACGCGGACTTTTTCAAGGTCGATGAGCGCGATGCCGCCGCATTGCTGGCGCAAGCGCGCGCCCAGGCCGCGCTGATGCGCTTCTACCGGCACGACCCGGAGCGCGCCAATGGCGACTGGGGCGAATTTTTCCCGGACGGCGACGCCGCCGCCCTGCTCGCCCGCCAGGACGGCGACGTGCCGCCGCACCTCGGCCTGCTGGGCGCTTTCTTCGAGCTCTACCGCAAGCCGCAGGCGTTGCTCAATGGATTCACCGCGCGCCATATGGATTTCCAGTTCAAGGATGTGCTGCGCTTCAAGCCCCGCCCGGCGCGGCCGGATCATGCGCATCTGCTGCTGGAACTGAAGAAGGGCGCCGCACCGGTGGCGATCGCGCCGGAACAGGTGTTCTCGGCGGGCAAGGATGCGAGCGGCGTGGAGCTGCTCTACAAACCGGTGCGCACGGTCGTGGTCGGACATGGCAAGGTCGAGGCGCTGCATAGCGAGTACCGCGACGACCGGGGCGTCTACTTCGCGCCGGTCGCCAACTCCGCCGACGGCCTCGGCGGCGCACTCGACCCGGCGCAACCGAAGTGGCGCGGCTTCGGCGCCAACACGCTGCCCGCGGCGCCGATCGGTTTCGCGCTCGCCTCGCCGGTGCTGCGCATGCAAGAGGGCGCGCGCAAGGTCAGCATCGATCTGACCCTGAGCGGCCTCGATGGCGGCAAGCACACCAGGGAGAACTTCGCCGCGGCCTTCCAGGCTCACGTCACCGGCCCGAAGGGCTGGCTGGGGCCGTTTGCGATCGACTGCGACCTGCAAGGGCAAACGCTGACGCTGAACTTCAACCTGCGGGCGAGCGACGCGGCGGTGATCGACTACCAGCGCGCGCTGCATGCGCAGGCGTTCAGCGCGCAAGCGCCGGTCGTGCAATTGCTGCTGCAACCGGGCGCGGCGCTGAGCTACGCGGATCTCGAAGGGCTCTGCCTGAGCGTGGCGCGCATCCGCGTCGACGTCGAAGGCGTGCAGACGCTGGCGCTGGAGAACGACAACGGCAGCCTCAATCCGAAGAAAGCCTTCCAGCCGTTCGGCCCGCAGCCGGTGGTGGGTTCGCGCTTCATGGTGGGCTGTGAAGAGGCGTTGTCCAAGCGTCTGACCCATCTGCGCCTGAGCCTGGCCTGGCAGGCCGCGCCGAGCGACCTGCACAGCCGGTACGCCGACTATCAGAACCAGCATCGCCTGAGCAATGGCGTGACGGCCCGCCTGGTCTATCAGGATCGTGGCGGCCAACTGACCTCGGTGGCGCAGGACATCATGCTGCGCGACGCCCAGGGCATGACCAGGCTCACGCCGAATGCGCCTCCGGTCGAGGCCGAACAGGGCATCCGCGAGCTGGCTGACCGCCGCCTGTTCGCGCTGCTGTTCTCGGGCAGCGGCATCGCCCGCATGATGGGACGGCGCAGCAAGCTCGCGCATCCGATGTTCGATCGCGCGCAAGTGCCCGCGCCGAGCGCGCGCAGCGGCTTCATCACGATCGCGCTCGAAGAGGATTTCCTGCACGCCGACTACCGCAAGGAGTCGGTGCGGCATGCGATTGCTCGCGACGGCAAGGTGCTCAACGAGCCGTACACCCCGACCGTGCAGGGCATCCACCTCGGCTACAGCGCCGTCTCCGATACGGTCGACATGAGCCTCACCGGGGGCGCGGGTGAAACAAGCTTCACCAATCTGGATGTGCAGTTCTTCCATGTCGGCTGCTTCGGCCAGGCGCGCGAACACGCATTCCTGCGCGAACAGCTCGACTATGTGAGCGACAAGACGGTACGCATGCTGCCGCGCTATCCGGACGAAGGCGGCCTGTTGATCGGTCTGAGCGGCGTCGCGGCGGGCGACTCGGTGAGTCTGCTCATGCAGGTGGCCGAAGGCAGCGCCGACCCCGAGTTGAGCGCGCGGAGCATTCAATGGTCGGTGCTGTGCGACAACTACTGGCGTCCGCTCGGGCCGCGCGAGCTAGTGCTCGACACCGGCAATCGCCTGCTTGCCAGCGGCATCGTCGCCCTGACCCTGCCGCGCGAAACCAGCACCGAGCACAGCTGGATGCCCAGCGGCCGCGTCTGGCTGCGCGCGGCGATCCATGCCGGCAGCGCGGCGGCCTGCCAGCTCATCGAGGTGGCCGCGAACGCGGTCGAGGTCGTGTTCGCGGACCAGGGCAACGATCCCGGGCACCTTGCCAGCACGCTGCCCGCTGGCAGCATTGTCAAACTCAAGGCCGTGCCGGCGGGCATCAAGAAAGTGGCGCAGCCCTACGCCGGTTTCGGCGGACAGCCGCAAGAGCGTGACGAAACGCTGACGCGCCGCGCGGCCGAGCGCTTGCGTCACCGCGATCGCTGCATTTCGCCCTGGGACTACGAGCGCATGCTGCTCGAGGCGTTTCCGGCGGTGCACAAGGTCAAATGCATCCCGCATGCGAGCGACGCGTCCTGGCTCGCGCCGGGGCATGTGCTGCTGATCGCGATAGCCGATCTGCGCAACCGGAATGCGGTCGACCCGCTGGCGCCGCGCGTCGATCTCGACAGCCTGACGCGCATGACCGACTACGCGCAGCGGCACTGCGGCATGCAGGTCAAGATCAAGGTCAAGAATCCGCGTTACCAGCGCGTGCGGCTGGATTTCAAGGTGCGCTTCCATGCCGGCTACGCGTTCAACTTCCACCGCAACGAACTGGAGCAGGCACTGATCCGCGCACTCTCGCCCTGGGCCTTCGATGCGACACGGCAGATCGAGTTTGGTGGCCGTCTTTACCGCTCGGTGCTGCTCGATCTGGTTGAGGAACTGCCCTATGTCGATTTCGTGACCGACTTCCGCATGGGCGTCGTCGATGACGGCGGCGCGGGCTTCAAGGACGTGTCCGATCTCGTCGCCGATGCGCCGGACATCATCTTCGTGTCGGACACGCGACACGCCATCGCCGAAGTGCCGAACAACTGAGGCCATCGAAATGCTGCTGACGCCGACCCTCTCACGCGCACTGGAAGCCGACCCCGCGCTGGACCAGAAACAGCTCCACGCGCTGGGCCTGGACCATGTGCGGCGACTTTCGCGGCGCTTGTGGACCGACCACAACCTGCACGACCCCGGCATCACCACGCTGGAACTGTTGTGCTACGCATTGACCGACCTGGCCTATCGAACCCGCTTCCCGGTCGAAGACCTGCTCGCCAGTCCGGACAAGAACGCCGAGAACATGGCGGCGCAGTTCTTCACGCCACGCCAGATTCTGCCCAATCGCGCGCTGACCGAGCGCGATTACCGGAAACTGCTGATCGACCTGCCGGACATCAAGAATGCGTGGCTCTACCCGGTCACCCCGGTGATCTACGCCGACACCGTTCGCGGCGAACTGCTGCGCGAATATCCGCGCCGGCCGGGTGTGCGCGCAGTGCGCGTCGCCGGACAGTACGGCGTGCGCATCGAGTACATGGACTCGGTGTCCAGCCAGGAAAAGAAAGACGAAGTGCGCGCGACAGCGGCGGCCTTGCTGCAGGCCAACCGTAATCTCTGCGAAGATTTCGTCGCCTATGAAGAAATCGGCGGCCAGCCCTACAGCCTGTGCGCTGAGTTGGAACTGGCGCCCGATGCCGACCCGGTCGAGGTCGCCGCTCAGATCCGTTTCCAGGTCGAGCGCTACCTCGCGCCGCCAGTGCGCTGCCACAGCCTCAGCCAGATGCTCGCGCGCACTCACGCGGACGGCAGCGCCTACAGCGTGGCGGAAATCTTCGAGGGCCCGGCCCTGCAATGCGGCTTCATCGACGATGCCGAACTCGACGCCGCGGCGCTGCGCGAGGAAGTCCGGCTGTCCGACATCATCGGCATCGTCATGGACATTCCCGGTTTGCGCGCGCTGCGCGACATCGTGGTCAACCCGCTGGAGTGGAACCCGCTCACCAAGGCGTGGGATGCGGTCGAAGCCGAGGACAAGTGGCGCATGGCGGTGCCGACCGGCAAACAGCCGACACTGTCCGACGCGGTCGGCCGGCTGGTGTTCTACAAGCGCAATGTGCCGGTGCCGGCCGACCCCGCCAAGGTGGCGGAGCGGATCGACGCGCTGGAAGAGGCCGAGCGGCTGTCGCTTGAAACCTTCAATGCCGAAGACCTGCCGATTCCGCTTGGGCACGCGCGCGACACCGGCAGCTACCATTCCTTCCAGCATCATTTCCCCGAGGTCTACGGCATCTCCAGCATCGGCCTGTCGGCCAACGCCGATGCGCAACGCCGGGCGCAGGCGCTGCAGTTCAAGGGTTATCTGCTGTTCTTCGACCAGGTGATGGCGAATTATTTTGCGCAGCTGTCGAATCTGCGCTCGCTGTTCCGCCGCAATTTCGCCGAGGACTATGCGCTGGACCATGGCGCGGCCCGCACCTGCTTCGCGCAGCGTGTCGAGAGCTTTCCCGACTTCGACAAGATCTATCGCGCGGGCGTCGATGCCCAGGCGCTGGCCGGCCTGCTGGAAGATGAAAGCGCCGGGCTGGAACGGCGCAACCGGATACTCGACCACCTGCTCGCCCGCTTCGCCGAGGAGTTCCATCACTATGCAAGCATCATGCGCTCCGCCTTTGGCGCCAGTCCGCTCACCGGCGCGCTGGCCAAGAGCCGGTTCCTGATGGACATTCCGGCCCTGGGCGCCGAGCGCGGCCTGGCATGGAACAAGTCGCTCAACAGCGCGGATGCGTTGTGGAACTCCTTCAATGTCTCGGGACTGGAGCGGCGCATCGCGCGCCTGCTCGGCATCGGCAACCACTCGCGCCGCAATCTCGGCGCCGTCTCCTATGACACCTATGCCGAGCTGGACAAGACGCCGGACGACGAATTCCGCTTTCGGGTGAAACATCCGGTAAGCGGCAAGATATTGCTGTCGAGCAGCACGCACTACGCGACGCCCGAAGCCGCCAAGCTCGAAATGCGGCAGGCCATCGAGCGCGCGCAACTTGTCGAGGGCTACCAGCGCAAGACCACGGTGGACGGCAAGCATTACTTCAACATCGTCGATGCCGGAGGCGAGGTCATCGCGCGGCGCATCGAGTACTACGCGACGCCAGATCTGATGGAGGCCGCCATCGACGCGCTCACCACCCATCTGCGCGAGTACTGCAGCGGCGAAGGGCTCTATCTGATCGAGAACCTGCTGCTCCTGCCCGGCGAGAGCCAGCCGTCCTGGAACGACCCGTTCATGCCGATCTGCGTGGACCCGAACCGCGCGGACTGCGCGGACGACGACCCTTATTCGTATCGCATCCACGTGGTGCTGCCCGCCTATGCCGGCCGCTTCCAGCACATGGCCTTCCGCGGCTTTGTCGAAGAGACCATCCGGCAGGAAACGCCAGCTCATATCCTGCCCAAGGTGTGCTGGGCGAATGAATCGGACATGGCCGAACTCGAACAGGCTTACCGCGACTGGATTCCGGTCGGCGCGGGCGTCACCAGCGCGAACCGGAGCAAGAAGATGAAGGCGCTGATCGACATCCTGTTCAGGATCAAGAGCGTCTACCCGACGCGGCGGTTGTACGACTGCGGCGGCGACGAAACCAAACCTCCCTTCATTCTCGGCCGCACCGCGCTGGGCAGTGAAGACCTGAAAGCCTGACCTCGGGAGTATGCAGAATGGCCGATCCAGTAAAGACTCTTCGTAGCCTTGAGACGCTCGCCAACGAGTACAGCGTGTTCGAGCGCGATCAGGTTCTCAATGAGGCGCAGCTCAACAGCGTGGCGCGCTATTTCGACGATCAGGGCCGACTCACGCGGGTCGAGCTGCTCGGCGTCGGCGTCATCGGCGGACTGCGCGTCGCCGCCGGTGCGGGCAAGGTCAGGGTCGGCAAGGGGCTGGGCCTGACCACGGATGGCGACCTGCTCCTGTTGCCGGCCGACACGGTTTACGACCACATCAAGCCCTATGACGAAAAAGCGCCTTTCTACGCGCCTTTCTACAGCGGAAGCGGCGACGGCAAGTCCATGCTCAAGCTCTGGGAACTGGTGAAAGAGGGCGAGAGCGATGTGAGCAAGCTGCCGATGAACAGTCTGCCCGGCGCGCTCGCCGATTACGCGGTCGTGATGTACATGGAGAGTCACGAGCAGGACCACGACCTGTGCGGCGCCGCCAATTGCGACAATCTCGGCATCGTGGCGACCCACACGCCGCGCATGCTGCTGGTGTTGCAAAGCGACGCCAATGCGCTCGACACCACGATGCCCACGTTTACCGACAAGGCTGGCCTGCTGCCTGTGCTGGTGGCCGAGCGTCCGGCGCTTACCGGCAAACTCGGTACCACCGCAGCCGTTGCCGATCTGTACCGCAAAGCCTGCGGCAACATCCAGCGGGGACTGGTCGACGCGCTCGGCGAATTGCACAAGCAGCTTCCGGCGCTTACCCAGGATTTGTTTGGCGGCGACCCGAGCCCGGACTGGATCAAGCTTCTCAACGACATCCGCGACGGCTTCGCCAGCTCGAACAAGGGCATCCAGTACTTCTACGACTTTCTCAAGGATGCGGTGGAAACCTGGAATGCGTTGCGCGACACGCTGCTCGACAACGACAGCATCATGTGTCCGGACCTCGCGGCCTTTCCCAAACATCTGCTGCTGGGGGCGGTGAACAACCCGCTATCGTCGCGCACCGGTTTTTCTCCCTCGCCCCTGGCCGGCGGCGCGCGCGCGCATCTGGAGCACGCCTATTTCCTGGCCTGGAAGCTGCACGTGCTGATCAACGCCTTCGAACTGCCCGCCACCTCGCCAGCCCCGGCGCTCATCGTGACGCCCAGTCGCGGCGAGCGGGACAGCCTGGAGGAGCGGGCGATTCCTTATTACTACCGCGCCAACAGCCCGTTCCCCCTGCTCAATGCCTGGAACTGGCGGCGCTCGAAGCGCGGCACCGGCAACGCGATCGCCGGATACCGGGCGCAAGCGCTGGGCGCCAGCATAGCCGCGCAATCTCCGCTGGCCGGACAGATCGGCGGCTACGATTTCTTCCGCATCGAGGGGCATCTCGACCAGAACGTCGATGTCGCGATGGACAAGCTGGAAAGCGAGATCGCAAGCCGAAATCTGCCCTTCGCCGTGCGCGCCGTCCTGCTGCACGACAAGACGGGGCCGATCAAACGCAAGCCCAAGATCCGTTACGGCGACCTGCACCGTCTGCACAAGCTGGTTCGCACCGAGATCGACAGCGAACTGGCGCGCGCCTCGGCATTCAGCGCCGAGTACAAGCAGCGCATCAAGAGCGCGGCGAGCAATGGCCAGATTCCCAACGACTCGGCCAAGATGAGCAAAGTCGACCAGCATGACGCGGCCATAACGAACGCGGCCGCCGAAAGCCACAAGGCCTTTGCGGCCAAGAGCTACAGCGCGTTCAAGGCGGAAAAACAGTGGTCGGTCCAGCACGAAGTCGCCATCAAGACAGCCGGTAGTTTCAAGCAGGATTTCGGCGATGTGTCGCGTACCGATTACGTCACGGCCTTCGACACCGCGATCGTCAGCAACCATAAAAACTGGCTGGACTGGATCGATGCGTTGATCGAGGACGAGGACAAGAAGGCCGACGAGCGCCTGCTGTTCAGCGCCTATCTGAAGGCTCACCCCGGCCTCGAACATTTCGGCGGCGTATCGCGCGGCGGCACCTTCGTCCTGGTCTATGACGACCATGCCAACGTCGTCGCCGACTTCATGCTGCCCTATCGCGAAACCGAGGTCGTGGAGGATGAACCCGAAGAGCCCACGCTGACCTATGTGGTGCCGCCCTACATCAAGGAAGGCTTCGTGCTGGTCAAGCCGCTCGACTTGCAGTTCGCCGATCTGAAGGGCGGCATCCGCGCCGAGTGGGTGAAGGAAATCCAGATTCAGACCAACTACAGCAAATTCTTCCAGGAGTCGCTGGGCACGCTGGGCGATGTGCTGGGCAAGTTCAACCAGAACGTCAAGTCGCCCGGGGTAAACGTACTGCCAGAGACGAATGACGCTTATCTGAACTCGCTGCTCGAAGACATCAAGGGCAAGACCGAACAGATCGACAAGATGCGCGAACAACTGGCCAAGGGCGATTTGCCCGACGATGTCGCCGGCAAGGTGAAGGATCAACTCCGGCGGTATGAACAAGTCCTGGGCAATGGCGTGAAAGAAACGACACGCTACATGGTCGACGCCAAGACCAATGTGGCGGCCGGCCAGCCCGCCGCCGATGCCTTGAAGATCATCGGCAAGGGGCTCGTCACGGTCAAGGACAAGGAGACGCTCAAAGGCATCGAAGCCGAATTCGGCGACCTCGATGCCCACGCGCCCGAGGCACAGAAAAGCATCGTGGCCGGCGTCATGAATGCCGGCGGCATGCGCTTCAATTGAGCCGATTCTGCACCCCATGAATTCCGCCGCCCATCGCATTCGCCGCCAGCGCTGGGAGGTGCGAGTCGCGGACCGGGACACGGCCTTTGCGTTGCGCGCGCAGTTGCGGCGCGACCTCGACAGCGTGCTGTTGCCCGCGATGGCGCAAGCGTTCGATGCGCTGGGAAGCGGCGACGAGGTGGTGCATATTCCGCGCCTGACGCTGCGGATGCGCGTGCGGAACCTCGACGAACTGGCGGCGCAATTGCCCGCGCAGGTCGCGCAACAGCTCGGCGCGGTACTCGGCGCGGCGGCCGGTGGGGTGGCCGACAATGGCGCCGAAACGCCGCGCCGCCGGAGCGCCGCCGAGCAGCGGCGCGCGAGTTTGCTGCACTACCTGCGCGGCGGCCAGCTCGAGTGGCTGGAGCCGCGGGACGATGTCGCCACGCGGGCGGCCAGGCTGCGCGAAGAGGCCGTCCAGGTGGCGCGCATTTGGCGGGACGACCCGGCCGCGATGCAGCATGCCCTGCCCGCCGTGTATGACGCCGCGGTTGTTTTCTTTTTCCGCTTTCTGCACCTGTTGCCAACCTCATTGTCTGGAGAATGGCTGCCCGCGCTGCTCGCCGCCGCGCCCGGCGGCGGGCCGCGCGACACGCTGCTGGCAGGCATGCAAGCGCTGCCTCTGCGCATCGCGCTGCCCGCGCCCAGCCTGCTGCATGTGCGGGCGATCAGCCTTGGCCTGGCCTGGGCGGAGCGTGTTCCGCCCGACGCCGAGCTGCTGGCGGGCCTGCGCGCGTTGCCGGGGCTCGACAGGTTGAACGCAGGTAGGCTCGAAAGCCTGTTGAACGTCGATCGCGGCGGCCCTCGAAGCGCGCGCGAACCCGTCGCCGACGCCACGCGACAAGCGGCTAAATCGGGCCGCGCCCGAGCCGGAGTCCAGGGCATCGACGAGCGGGACGGCCGCCCTGGCGATGACCTGTTGTTCGATGCGCCGAACACTGGCTTGCCGCTGGCCGACGCCGAAGACCAGGCCGGTGTGCGTGTGCAAGCCGCCGGCCTGGTGCTGGCGCACCCGTTCCTGGCCAGTCTGTTCGCGGCGCGCGGTCTGCTCGGCGAGGATGGCAAAACGCTGTCGCCACACCATTTGCCGCGCGCCGCCGCATTGCTGCACTGGTTGGCCTGCTGGCGCGAGGAGATATTCGAATTCGAGTTGGGCCTGATCAAGCCGCTGCTAGGCTTGCGGCCGGAAAATCCGCTGCCGGTGTCGCTCGGCCTGCTCGATGCGGACGACCGCGCGGAATGCCAGGCCCTGCTCACGGCGATGATTTCACACTGGCCGGCATTGCGCGCGACGAGCCTGGCCGGGCTGCGGGTCTCCTTCCTGCAGCGGTCGGGCCTGTTGCGCCTCGCCGAGGGACAGCACATGGGCTGGCGGCTTCAGCTCGAATCCGAATCCTTTGACCTGCTGCTCGCACATTTGCCGTGGAGCATCGGCATCGTGAAACTGCCATGGATGACCAGACCGATATTCACCGACTGGCCGACGCCCTGACCGCCAACGCGCGCGATCTGGCGCGCGATCTCGACTGGCTGACCAGCATGCTGGAGATGCGCCTGTCGGCCTGGTTCGCCGAGCCTTCGCGCAGTCCGCCACTGCCGCTTTCCGGCCCTCAGCCGGCCATGCCGCTCGGAAGCGGTTCGTTGTATGCCGCATTCCTGCTGCGGCACGACATCACGGCGGCCGAACGCCTGATTATCCTGCTCGCGCTTGCGCCACATGTGCGGCCGCATCTGCTCGATGTGCTGTGGACGCGCAACGAAGTCACCCAGCGCGGCTTCACCGAGTTCGGCGGCGTGGCGGGCTGCGGCGGCGGTTTCATGCCGAGCGCCGAGACCGCGCTGTTTCTCCTCGCGGGCGATGATCTGGCCGAGCGCCTGAAGGTGGCCCGCATGCTCGAAGCGGGCGAGCGCCTGTCGCGCCTGGATGTGCTGCGGGTAGCCGGCGTGGCGCTGGGTGAACCGCAGTCGAGCGGCGCGCTGCAGGTATCGCAGCGTTTCCTCGGCATGCTGACGCGCGGCCGCGAAACCGGCCCTGTTTTCGATCGGCATTTCCCGGCTCGACAGGTCAGCACCGGCATGCGCTGGGAGGAGCTGGTGCTGCCCGAGGCCACGCTCTCGCAACTCGAGGAAATTCGCCACTGGCTGCAACATGGCGACACCCTGCTATACGACTGGGGCATGGGACACCGTTTGCGGCCTGGTTTTACCAGCCTGTTCTTCGGTCCGCCGGGTACCGGCAAGACCTTGTCGGCCTGTCTGTTGGGTAAGCTGTGCGACTGCGAGGTCTACAAGATCGACCTGTCGATGGTGGTGTCCAAGTACATCGGCGAAACAGAAAAGAATCTTGCCAGGGTGTTCGACCAGGCCGAATACCGGCGCTGGATACTGTTCTTCGACGAAGCCGATGCGCTGTTCGGCAAACGTACCCAGGTCAGCGACTCGCACGACCGCTATGCCAACCAGGAAGTCAGTTTTCTGTTGCAGCGGATCGAGGAATTCAACGGCGTCGTCATTCTCGCCTCGAACCTCAAGGCCAACATCGACGACGCTTTTATGCGCCGCTTCCAGTCGGTGGTGAACTTTCCGATGCCGCGCGCGCCCGAGCGCCTGCGCCTGTGGCGCGAAGCCTTTCCGGCGCGGGTGACGCTCGATCCGCGCCTCGACCTGCCACGCGTCGCCGAACGGCACGAACTCTCCGGCGGCACCATCATGAACGTCGCGCGCTACGCCGCGCTGCGCGCGCTGGCGCGTGGCACGACCGAGATCCGCGCCGAAGATGTGGAGGAGGGCGTGCGTCGAGAGCTGCACAAGGAGGGGCGCGCCGTCTGAGCGCGCCGGTGCCCATGTCCGCCGTCGCCCAGAAAGTCGAGCGCAGCACGGTCAATCGGGCGGCCAGCGCGATGCCGGCGCCTGTATCGGTGCGCCGGGTTGCGCCGCCGGCTGTGGCGCAACGCGCCGGGGCGATGAAGGTCTCCTCGCCGAGCGACCCGGCCGAGAAGGAGGCCGAGCAGACGGCGGCGCGCATCATGCATATGCCCGAGCCGGCACCGGCATTGAACATCGCGCCCGGGGGCATGGCGAACCCGCGTCTGCCGCATCTGGCGGGGCGTATCGTTCAGCGCGAAACAGCCCTTTCACGCCTGCTGCGCGACAGGCCGATCGCCCGTTCGCCGCATGACGGACAAGTCAACGTATCGGCGAACCTCGCGGCGGAAATCAACCAAGGCAAGTCATCGGGCGCGGCCTTGCCGCCCAGCGTGCGGCGCTTCATGGAGCCGCGCTTCGGCGCCAATTTCAACAATGTCCGGGTACACACCGGCGCCAGGGCCGCGAACCTGAGCCAACAGTTATCGGCGCGCGCTTTTACCGTCGGCAACAACGTCTTCTTCGGTAACGGCCAGTTCCAGCCCGACAGCCGCGACGGCCGCGAGCTGCTCGCCCACGAGCTGACTCACACGATCCAGCAGGGCGCGGCGACACAAGACAAGCCGGTGCATCGCAGTCTCGATGCGCGGATCAGCCAGCACAGCGGCGAGCATGTCCAGCGCGGTTTCCTGCCCGATCCGTTCGAATACATCGCCGGCAAGGCCAACTCGATCCCCGGATTCACCCTGTTCACGGTGGTGATCGGCTTCAACCCGATCACCCATGCGAGCGTGGAGCGCAGCGCGGGCAACCTTCTGCGCGGCGCCATCGAGTTGATTCCGGGCGGCGGCTATATCACCGACGCGCTAAATAATCACGGCATCTTCGACAAGATCAGCCACTGGACACAGAGCAAGTTCAATACGATCAAGGACATCGGCGCCAATATCTGGACCGAGATCAAGCGGTTCATCAAGGGTCTCGGTGTCACCGACTTGGGCAATCTGGGCGGGGTGTGGAATCGCGGCAAACAGATACTGACCGGGCCGGTCAATCAGATGATCGGCTTTGCCAAGAACCTCAAGGACGGCATAGTCCAGTTGATCAAGGACGCCATCCTCAAGCCGATTGGCGCCTTTGCGCGAACCACCAGCGGCTACCCGCTGCTGTGCTCGGTCATGGGGCGCGACCCGATCACCGGCGATCCCGCGCAGCAGGATCCCGAGGTATTGATGGGCGGCTTCATGACCTTCGTCGGCGAGCAGGAGACCTGGGCCACGATGCGGAAGGCCAAAGCCGTGCCGCGCGCCTTCCTGTGGTTCAAGAATGCGCTTGGCGTGCTCAAGGGTTTCGTGGCCGCCATCCCCGGCCTGTTCGTCTCGGCTTTCAAGTCGCTCGAGATTGTCGACATCGTCCTGATCCCGCGCGCCTTCATCAAGCTGAGCAAGGTCTTCGTCAGCTTCGCCGGCCGTTTCATCAGCTGGGGTGCGAACGCGGTCTGGGACCTGCTGGAGATCGTATTCGACGTGGTCAAGCCGGGCATCCTGGGTTATGTCAAGCGCACCGGCGCGGCGCTCAAGGGCATTCTCAGGAACCCGATGCCTTTCGTGGGCAATCTGGTCAATGCGGGCAAGCTGGGCTTCCAGCAGTTCGCCACCCGCTTCGGCGCCCACCTCAAGGCCGGTCTGCTCGACTGGCTCACCGGCTCGCTGCCCGGCGTCTACATACCCGCCTCGTTCGCGCTCAAGGAAATCGTCAAGTTTGCGCTTTCGGTGCTCGGCCTGACCTGGGCCAGCATCCGCGCCAAGCTGGTCAAAGCCACCAGCGAGACGGTCGTCAAGGGCCTGGAAACGAGCGTCGACATCGTCGTGACTCTGGTGCGGGAAGGGCCGGCCGCCGCCTGGGAGAAGATCAAGGAGCAACTAGGCAATCTCAAGGACATGGTCATCGGCGGCATCACCGATTTCGTGGTCGACATGGTGGTCAAGAAAGCCGTGCCCAAGATTGTCGCCATGTTCATACCGGGCGCGGGCTTTATCTCGGCCATCCTGTCGATCTACGACACCGTCATGGTCTTCGTGCAGAAGCTCGCAAAGATCGCCGCCGTGGTGGGCGCCTTCGTCAACTCCATCGCGCAGATTGCCGCCGGCAATATCGCCGCCGCCGCCAAGCGGGTGGAAGGCGTACTGGCCGGGCTGCTCTCGCTGGCCATCAGTTTCCTGGCCGGCTTCGCCGGGCTGGGCAAGGTCGCCGACAAGGTCATGGGCGTCATCCAGAAAATCCGCGCGCCCATCGACAAGGCGCTCGATGCCGTCGTCAACTGGATCGTGACGATGGCGAAGAAACTGGTCGCCAAGGGCGCGGCAGCCGTCGGCAAGCTGTTTAGCTGGGCGGCGACGAAGAGCAGGTTCAAGGACGAGGATGGACATTCGCACACGGTTTTCGTGGCGGAGGCCGGAACACCGAAGTTGATGATCGCCAGCACCCCTATGGCAGCGGAAAGCTTTCTGGATGCCTACCTTGCCAAGAAGAGTGACGTCTTCAGGCAAGACAATGCCGGCAAGATCGCCGCGGTTCGCGCCGCGGCTCAGATATCGGGCAAGATCGTCGATGACATCGCGAAGAAGACGGCGAAGCCGAACGATCCTGCCCTGCCTGGCCTGCAGCAGTCTTTGCTGAATGCCAATGTCGCGCTTTCCGGCGCGCTGGCGGATTTGATCAATAGCGATGTTTCCATCGCGAAGATAAAGGAAAAGTATCTGCTGGAGGGGCTCACAGGTACTTATGGGTCGATGCCAAAGCCCAAAGGAGACGGTTTTACGGCAGACCATCAACCCCAGGCGGCCGTACTCGAGGCGACGGCCGAGTTCGATTATTTCAGCGAGACCGGCGAGCTGGCAAAGCGCGCCGCCAGTCGTGCCAAGGCTGGCTTCGCAATCAACCTGCATCACAATCGACATACTGCGGGCAGTACTTATGGCAGCAAAGGCAAAGCAACCAAAGCGGGTTTCCTTGCCCGCATCAAGCCTCTGGTAGGAAACAAGAAGCGCGCCGAGCAGCGCGCGCTCGTGATTGCCGCGATCAAGGCGGATCTGATACGTGATGTCGCTGCCATGAAGGCCGCGGCCGCGCCAGGCTCCGCGAACTGGGAAGACATTCGCAAGGCTTCTGGCAAGAAGGAGGACAAAGAGAATCTGGTCAAGGAGGTGAGTGGCCGCATCATGGCCGGTGAAGGCCAGATGGCCGCGCAGGATATCGACTCTCTTGCTGGCTGAATGCGATGCACATATCGCCGGGGCAACAAGCTGCGGAGCAGGTTGGCAACAACGATGGCAAGAGCGGTGGCGCCGACATGCATGGTGGATAGTCCAGTTCCGAGCGGACTGCGTGTCAGTCTGTTTGTCTACGATTCAATCACTCGGAACAAGCCATTGTTCTGACCTTTCAAAGTCGAAAACTGACCTCGAGCATCCATGCGGGTTCCCGGCCCCCCGTGCCAATGTGACACGTTCCGTCGGCGCGTGATCAGAGCCCTGCGCGTGAGGGCAGGCATCGGACAACCCTTAACAAGAACGGAAGCATGCCCTCAATAACAGTGAGTTTTCTCCTTGCCAATTCCAGGTACAGGCATCCTAACGACCATACAATCGGTCAAAGCGCGAATAACAAAATAGGAGAAGCAACCCATGTCGCTGGCCCTGAAACCCAAAGTGGTAGTCACCATTCATGGCATCCAGACGCAAGGAACGTGGCAGAAGCAGATCACGCCCTATCTGGCCAAGTATGGCCTAGTGCCCTATCACATCGATTTCGGCTGGTTCAGCGTCCTGAAATTCCTCATCCCCTTCACGCGCGAGCGCCAGGTGGAGCTCATCCGGGACGAACTTCGGGACCTAGTGGACCGGTCGGGCACCAGTCGGATCAGCATGATCGCCCACAGCTTTGGCACCTTTCTTGCCATGGAAGCCCTTACCCGGGAGAACGGCAACTTCACTTATGACCGCCTCGTATTGACCGGCAGCATCGTGCCCCGGGATTTTGACTGGAAGAATGCATTCGACCACCGCTGGGTAACGGCCGTGCGCAACGAGCGCGCCACTCGGGACTGGGTGGTGAGCCTCGCCTACTTCGCGTCGAAAAAGCTGCACTGGATCACCCGGCTGAAGGCCGGCGACTCGGGACGCCAGAAATTCGACCAGGAACAGCCCCAATTGCTGGATGACTTCGTTGTCGGCCACCACAGTGAAACCCACAATCGCCTCAAATTCGAGCAGTGGGCCCGCTTCATCGCCTACCCTGTATTTCCAGAGGACATCCTTGAGAAGATAAGAGCTGAGATGTCTGCACTGCAGATAACAGCCGCCCAGCTGCTAGACGAATCGCCCGACAACATTCGGGTCAACCTGGTCGCCCCTATGGGCGGTGCGTTGCGCCTTGTGCCCGATGCCAACGCCAACATGACATACGCGCCCGAGTTCACCATGAAAATTGAACTGGGCCACGGTGGCACCGGCTCCGCCTTCGAGACTGGCAATGTCTATATTGTGGTTAAGCGTGGGGACACCTGGAGTGGCAACAGTCTGCCGGGCACGGAACTTGAAAAGCTCAACCCGGCCCTAAAGTGGGTGATATCCATCCCCGTGAAAAGCAAGCTGAGAGAAATCACCGTAGGCGTAATCAATATAGACGGGCTCAACAACCATCCACCCAAGCTACTGGACGCCATTGGGCAATCAAACTCAGCTATGATCCTAGCGCTGCAATTCAGCTTTATACCCAAATTCCAGCAGTACCTGGATGCCGCATTCAGGGGTGAGCGCCTTACCCAGATGGAGGGATGAAATGAAGGTTGAAATGATTCCGCAGAAAACAGACAACGTCTCCAGCCAAGACGCCTCTCCCGACTTTGTCATGATCAAGGTGAGCGGCCACTTTGACCCCAAGAGCGATATGCTGCAAAAGGCGCGCAAGTTGCTGGAGGAAATCGGTGCTACCGACCGGGTGAAGTCCTTCGACGCCGCCCTGGACAACGATGCCCTCTTCAACAAGGTGGTAAACAGCAAGTGACTGCGGTCAACCCGGAACAGGACGGTTCCGCGCTGTTGAAGGAAGCCCGCCAATGTCTAGAGCGGGCCTACGCTCCCTACTCCCAATTCCCCGTAGCCGCTGCCGTGGTAGATGAGCACGGCCGCGTCTTTACTGGGATCAACATCGAAAACGTTTCCTACGGTCTTACCATGTGTGCCGAAAGGGTGGCCATATTCACCGCCATTGCCGCAGGCGCACACCGGATTAACGCCGTGGCGCTCACCGCCGAGAAGATGAAGCTGGTCACACCCTGCGGAGCATGTCGCCAAGTCATGGCTGAATTCTGCCACCCCGAAACCCCAGTATTTCTTGATACCGGTACGGCTGTCCCTCGCACTACCACTGTCGGCGATCTCCTTCCGGACGCCTTCACACAGGACAATTTGAATCAGCCGTTCCCCGTCAGCCAAGCGTCGACGGCTGGCTGAAGGAAGCGTGGCCCAGGCATGGGGTCGGGTATTGCAATCACACATTTGGGGATGCATTGGGTAGCCGCTTCGGGGGGGCTGCCTTGGCGGGTGTACTTGGTACCCTGGACAAACAGACGTCGTGGATACACTGTGTCGGAAATCTTTGCTTAAAGCCCCCCTCCCTCGCAATTTTGTCTGGGAACTATCATCGATTTAGCACTCTCTCAGTTCGAGTGCTAATATTTGAACACTTGATTCGAGGGGCTTGATCATGACTACCCAAACGTTGAACTTTCCAGTTCCCAATGTTCTCGGCAGCCTGGAAAACTATATACAGGCAGTGAATCGTTTTCCGATGTTGAGTGCGGAACAAGAGCACGAACTCGCGGTGCGTTTTCGCGACCAGGAAGATCTGGAAGCGGCTCGACAACTCATTTTGTCCCATCTCCGACTGGTAGTCGCCATTGCGCGTGGCTATCTCGGTTATGGTTTGCCGCATGCGGATCTGATTCAGGAAGGCAATATCGGCCTGATGAAAGCGGTCAAACGCTACGATCCAGAGCGCGGTGTGCGGCTGGTTTCGTTCGCGGTGCATTGGATCAAGGCTGAGATCCATGAATTCGTGCTGAAAAACTGGCGGCTGGTCAAAGTGGCGACGACCAAGGCGCAGCGGAAACTGTTCTTCAATTTGCGCAGTATGAAAACGGGCAGCAGCTCGTTATCGGCCAGTGAAGTCGAGGCAATGGCGAAGACGCTTAACGTCAATCAGTCCGACGTGCGTGAAATGGAAACACGGCTTTACGGCCAAGACATGGCCCTGGAAGGCAGCATGGACGATGACGACGATGCGTTCGCGCCCATCGCTTATCTGGCCGCTGTCGATGCCGAGCCTACCCAGCATATCGAGGCCGCCGAGCGCGAGAAGCTTGCCAGCGTGGGCCTCAGCCAGGCACTGGGCAGTCTGGATGCGCGCAGCAGGCATATCATCGAGGCGCGTTGGTTGAATGAAGAAAATCCAGCCACGTTGCATGAACTTGCGGCGGTGTACAGTATTTCAGCCGAGCGGGTCCGTCAGGTTGAAGCGAAAGCCCTGCAAAAGCTTAAAGCTGTGCTGACTGTTTGAATCGGTCGAGTTGCTGGCCTTGGAAAAAGAAAAGCCCCGCGCGATGCGGGGCTTTTTTTCGGTTCAGCGGCGGCGAATCGGTAAATCAGAATAGCGAGCTGACGGCCACGGAGAGAAAACTGATCCAGGCCCAAACGATCAACATGACAACCAGGGTCAATGGCAGTGCTGTTTTGCTAAACAGGTTCATGGCTATCTCCACAATTGCGATAGCTGCATTTTATCGGGCGCGCGCTAGTCGTACCAATATTATTGGTGGTAATCGTTTGAAGCCCGAAAAAAGCCCGCGCTGGTATGCCCAGCGCGGGTCGAGACATACGCAAAAACGTTTTCATGCAAAGAAACGCGTAAGAACGTATGGAAGCGAGTTCATCTTAACGAAGCCGTGTCGATGCCGGTATGCGACATGTTGTCGCAGGGGCGCGCGCCAAACGCTGGCTAGAATGCCGTCATGCGTTTGTTATCGAGATTATTCCGGGTAGAGCACGAAGTTTTGCCGCTTGCGGCCCAGCGACGTTTGATCAAGGCGCGCGCCGCATTGATTCTGGGTGAATGGTTGGGCGTCGTGTTGTTGGCGCTGGGGCTGGATGCGCGTTTGCCATTGTTTTCGTTGGCCTTGATCCTCGCTTTGCATGCGCTGTTGAATGGGGTGGCCTGGTTACGCTTGAGAGCCGGTGGCGCGGCGCTGACGGAACTGGCTCTGCAACTCGGGGTGGACGCGGCCTGCATCGGTGCGCTGGTGTATCTGACCGGCGGTTATGCCAATCCTTTTATTTCGCTGCTGCTGGTTCCGTTGATTCTGTCCGCGGTGACCTTGCCGCCTTTGCATGCCTGGGCCATGGCGTTGTGGGTGGGCGGTTTGTACACCGTGCTGATGCGCTTTTATCAGCCGATGCAAATTCAGGTTTCGCCCGAGACTGCGGTGGATATGCATTTGTCCGGCATGTGGCTGAATTTTCTGCTGACGGCTTTTTTGGTGGCGGCTTTTGTCGGCCGCCAGGCGGCAAGTTTGCGGCGCCGGGATGCCGAGTTGGCGCGGGCGCGCGAACAACGTCTGCGCGATGAGCAGTTGTTTGCGCTAGGGCTGCAAGCGGCCACGGCGGCTCATGATCTGGCCACGCCGATGATGTCGGTGCGCATCACGCTGGATGAACTGCGCCGCGATTACGCGGGCGACGATGAACTCGATCAACCGCTGGCCCTGCTTTCCGGTCAGGTGGCGCGCATGCAATCCGTGTTGGAGCGGTTGGGCGAGTCGGCGCGCGCTCGTGGCGCAAAAGCCGGTCCGCCGATGCCGGCGCGAGCCTGGCTGGAGCGTGTTCTGGAACATTGGGGCTTGATGTGGCCACAGGTGCGGGTGCGCTTGGAGTCATCCGAAAACCTGCCCTGTCTGGTTGACGACCCGGCGTTGGAGGCGGTGTTGCTGGTGCTGCTGAACAATGCTGCGCAAGCCTCGTCCGATGCGGTGGTTTTGCGCGCGTCCAGCCTGGGCGAGGACTTGTGTATCGAGGTTGTCGATAGCGGTGGCGGTTTTGAGTTGGGCAAATCCGGCGGCTGGGGCGTGGGCCTGGATCTGGCTCGCGCCGCGTTGGAGCGCATGGGCGGCGCGTTGCAAATAGGTCCGTCCGAGACGGGCGGCGTTAATGCGCGGGTGCTTCTGCCGCTGGATGTCGCTCAGGGGATGTGATGGGTTGGCACATCATGATCGTCGACGACGACCCGTTATTTGCGCACACGCTGGCGTTTGCGCTGCAGCGGCGCGGCCATACCGTGGTGACGGCTGAAGCCATCTCCGCGGCGCAAACATTGGCGGAAGTTCAGATTTTCGATGCCGTGGTGCTGGATTTGCGCTTGGGCGCCGAGTCCGGTTTGCATTTGATCGAGCCGTTGCGCGCACGCCAACCCGAGGCGCGCATCCTGCTGCTGACTGGCTATGCCAGCATCGCGACCGCAGTGGCGGCAATCAAGTTGGGGGCGGTTCAATATCTGCCGAAACCGGCCAGCGTGGATGAAATTCTGACCGCTTTGGGCGATGGCTTTTTGGCGGACGGTGTTGTCGCGAACATAAACCCGCCGGATACGCCCTTGTCGGTGGATCGCCTGGAATGGGAGCATATCCAGAAAGTGTTGGCGCAGCATGAAGGCAATCTTTCCGCGACCGCGCGCGCACTGAAAATGCATCGGCGCACCTTGCAACGCAAGCTGGCGAAACGTCCGGTTAAAGCCTAGTCCCGTCAGGGCGTGAGCGTTTCGATCAGGATGTTGCGGTTGGTGTAGATGCAGATGTCGGCGGCGATGCCGATCGATTCGCGCACGATGCTTTCAGCGTCGAGTTCGCTGTGTTCCAGCAAGGCGCGCGCGGCCGATTGCGCATAGGCGCCGCCGCTGCCGATGGCGGCGATACCCTGTTCGGGTTCGAGTACGTCGCCGGAGCCGGTGATGATCAAGGTGCTGGTGCGGTCGGCGACCGCGAGCATGGCTTCCAGGCGGCGCAGGATGCGGTCGGTGCGCCAGTCCTTGGCAAGTTCCACCGCGCTTCTGACCAGATGGCCCTGGTGTTTTTCCAGCTTGGCCTCAAAGCGTTCGAACAGGGTGAACGCATCGGCCGTGCCACCCGCGAAGCCGGCCAGGATGCGTTCCTGGTAAAGGCGGCGAATCTTGCGAGCGCTGGCTTTGATGACGATGTTGCCCAGCGTGACCTGGCCATCGCCACCCATGGCGACGGATTCGCCACGGCGAACGGAAAGAATGGTGGTGCCGTGAAATTGTTCCATGCGTCGATTGCGTAAAGGAGGGGGGCGGGAAAACTAGGCGCGGGTGCGGCCGAGAACCATGGAAAACTGGCTGGCGCCCACGATATGCAGCAGCGTGTTGACCAGTTCGTTGCCTTCCTTGAACAGTATCTTGCCGCCCGCGCCCGAGATGGCAATCAAGGTTTCCAGCAACAGTCCGACTACGGAGAAGTCGATCCGGCTGACCTGGCTGAGGTCTATTTCGACCTGGCTGCGGCCTTTGGCATACTTTTTGAGTTCCACAAATTGCGACTCGGACCCCGGGCCGATGAATCCGATGAGTTTGAAGGCCATGTCCAGCGAGGGCGCGGTGAGGGTTGCGCTATTGCCGTTCTTGTCTGGCAGTGGCAGTGGCGGGGTGTAAGAAGGCGGGGAAACCTCGAACGCCATGGCGTAATCGACTGCGGCGTCGTCGAAATCTTGTTCCCGCCCAAGCAGTTGCAACACCGCAAGGAACAGAAACCAACCGGATTCAGTGAGTCGCTCGCCTTGACGAGCGGCATTGAGCCGGACCGCGAACCCAGGTCCGCCTATCATTTCGACGGGTTTGCGTTTTTCATGCAATCGGACGATGTCGTTCAGGATGGCGCGAGCGGTTTCTTCATCCGGTGCCAGTGTCTTGGAGACGTCGAGTCGGACATAAGGCGCGTGTTCGGCATCCTGGAAAAAGCGACTTTGCCTGACCCGCTCCAGAGTGCCGTACTTCTCGCCATACGTCATCAGAGGGGCGGGCTGAGCGGGGCTCTTGGGCTTGTCGTGAGGCGACCAGGTCGGCGGTGATCGCTCGAATCGCACCGCGAAGTCGACCGCCGCATCTTCAAACGGCGCGGACTGGTCGCTGGCTTCGTACAGATCGAACAACATGTACCACGGTTGCGGATCATGGTTGTCCGGATGATCGAGCAGATAGCGGTTCAGCAATGTCGCGGTCTCGCCGATTTTTCCATTGGCATACATCACCGCGGCTTCCTCCAGCTCGGGAACCAAGCCGCCCATGGCTTCCTGTACCTCGATCCCGCCATGTGCGTCTTCTACCGGCTGCTTGGCGCCAGAGTAGGACGGGCCGGGAGCAAACGCATCGTTGCCTTCCTTGAGGAAAGCCAGGAAATCGTCGGTTTTTTCTTTGCGGAAGAACGAAAACACGGGGTTTATAAATGCTTAAAGAACGGAGCTACAGGGGATGCCATACACGAGCATAGCAGATGCATCTGTTGCCATTCACGCAGACTGGATCAAGGTGCCGACGCCCTGGTCAGTCATGATTTCAAGCAGCAAGGCATGTTCGACCCGCCCATCGATGATGTGTACCGATTTGACGCCACTCCGCGCAGCGTCCAGCGCGGAGGCGATTTTCGGCAACATGCCGCCTGAGAGCGTGCCATCGGCGACCAGTGCGTCGATTTTCCTGGGCGTGAGGCCGGTCAGCAGGTTGCCGGCTTTGTCGAGTACGCCGGGGGTGTTGGTGAGCAGCACCAGCTTCTCGGCCTTCAGTACTTCCGCCAGTTTGCCGGCGACCACGTCGGCGTTGATGTTGTAGGTTTCACCATCGTGGCCGACGCCTATGGGCGCAATGACCGGGATAAAGTCGCCGGAATCGAGGAAGGCGATCAGGCTGGGGTCGATCTGGGTGATTTCTCCGACCTGGCCGATATCGATCACTTCGCCCGGTTTGTCCAGCGATTCCATCAACAGTTTCTTGGCGCGGATGAAGCGCCCGTCTTTGCCGGTCAGGCCGACCGCTTTGCCGCCCGCCTGGTTGATCAGGTTGACGATTTCCTTGTTGACGTGGCCGCCCAGCACCATTTCGACCAGATCCATGGTTTCCGCGTCGGTGACCCGCATGCCCTGGATGAATTCACCTTTCTTGCCGACGCGTTTCAACAAGTCTTCGATCTGCGGGCCGCCGCCATGGACGACAACCGGGTTCAGGCCAACCAGTTTGAGCAGCACCACATCGTGCGCGAAAGCGGTTTTCAGCGCCGGGTCGGTCATGGCGTTGCCGCCATATTTGATGACCACGGTCTTGTCCCAGAAGCGTTGAATGTAGGGCAACGCTTCGGAAATGACCTTGGCTTTGTCGCTCGGGGTGAGATTGGCTATCGGCATGTTTGTTTTTCCAATTTTTGAACGCAGGCAATTCTACAAAGCCGTAAACAACGACAGCAAAAAAAGGGCGACACCGGCCGCCCTTTCTATAAACGCCGCTAACGGGTTATTCGATGACCAGCTTCCTGGCTGAGGTGGCCGCTTTTTTAGGCAGCACCAATTCCAGCACGCCATTCTCGAATTTCGCCCGCGCGCCGGTTTCGTCCACTTCCTGACCAAGCGCGAAACTGCGATAGACCTTGCCATAGTAGCGTTCGCTGCGCAGCACCTTGTCACCTTCCTTGTGTTCGCTTGTCTTTTTGACTTCGGCGCTGACGGCAACCGAGTTGCCTTCGATGGTGACGTGGATGTCATCTTTGCCCACGCCCGGCAATTCGGCATGCACCGTGTAATCCTTATCACCCTCTTTCACATCCATCTTGATCATCTGCATTTCCGGCGTTTCGCCGGAATAACGCATCGGACGGACAAAATAACCCTTGAACAGATCGTCCAGCATGTCATCGATGGCGAACGGATCGCGTCTAACGATATTGCTCATTTTTTGCTCCTTTCTGAGAAGGAATGCCGGAAAGCCATCCGGCTGGCAACTCCAGTATTGACCCGTTTGAATAGAATTCAAGAGTTAGCTATCTCATTGACTTTTAAAAAGAACTTGCCGATTTTCAGGGCGGCGCCTAGATTGCCGCGTCCGATGAAATGTCATCGGCCAGCGGGGGAATAAAACTCAATCGCCCACTGTTTGTCCGTTGCCGAACCCAGCCTGAGGAGGAGGGGAGACGCGAAACTTGCCACGACCGGCATTCTTCGTTTTTGATCGATTAGGAGATACAACATGGCTTCGAAAAAAACCGCTCTGACCCTGGCGCTGGGTTCCGTACTCGCCACCTCTCTGGCCGCTGTGCCGGTGTCCGCCGCCGAGAACCCATTCGCGGCTCAGTCTATGGAAAAGGGCTACATGGTTGCCGAGGCGGCGCCCGATGCCGCCGGCAAGGCTGTTGAAGCCAAGTGTGGCGCAAAGAAGGACAAGGAAGCCAAGTGCGGCGCCAAGGCCAAGGAAGGTAAATGCGGTGGCGCCAAAGCTAAGGAAGGCAAATGCGGCGGCAAGAAGAGCGCCGAGGATGCCGAGGCCAACAAGAAAATGATGAAAGAAGGCAAGTGTGGCGAAGGCATGTGCGGCGCCAAGAACGCCAAGGAAGGCAAGTGCGGCGGCGACAAGAAGGCCCCTGAGGGCAAATGCGGCGGCAAGAAGTAATCGACGAGTCGATAGCCGTATGACACCCCCGCGTCTTTTCGGCGCGGGGCTTGGATTTCGGCGCGATCTGTTGCCTGAGCTTCAGGTTGCGTTGAAATCCGGGCTTCCCACCGCCATTGATTTTTTTGAACTCGCGCCAGAAAACTGGATCGATCTGGGCGGCCGTTATGCCCGAGATCTGCGCGAATTCACCGAGCGTTTCACCTTCGTCTGCCATGGTTTGTCGCTCTCACTGGGCGGCCTGACGCCGCTGGATGAAGTGCTGTTGCGCAAGATCAAGGCATTCATGGCCGAGCATCGGATGCCGCTTTACACCGAGCACTTGTCCTACTGTTCCGACCATGGCCATCTCTACGACCTGATGCCGATTCCGCCCACCGCCGAGGCGGTGAAATATGTCGCCGCCCGCATTCGCCGCGTGCAGGACATCTTGGAACAGAAGATCGCCATCGAAAACGCCAGTTATTACGTGGCCGCGCCGATCGGCGAAATGGACGAGCCGAGCTTCATCAACGCCGTGCTGGCGGAAGCCGATTGCCTGCTGCATCTGGATGTGAACAACATCTATGTCAACAGCGTGAACTTCAAATTCGACCCGGTCGACTATCTCCGGCGCATGCCGGCCGAACGCATCGTCTATATGCACATGGCCGGCCACTACCAGGAAGCGCCCGACCTGATCATCGATACCCACGGCGCCGACGTGATCGACCCGGTCTGGCGGTTGCTGGACAGCGCCTACGAAATATTGGGCGTGCATCCCACCTGCCTGGAACGGGATTTCAATATTCCGCCGCTGAGCGAGTTGATGCCGGAAGTGAAGCGCATCGCGGAAATCCAGTCGCGCCATCGGGTGCGGGCCGTTCAGGCCGCTTGAATATGGACTTTCAACAATACCAGCGCGAATTTACCGCCCACATCCGCGATCCGCAGACGGTGAGCCGTCCCAAAGGCGTACCGGCCCGGCGGATGAATGTCTACAACGCGTTGCTGTACAACAACATGGAAGGCTTTCTGCTGTCCTGCTTTCCGGTCTGCCGAAAAATACTGGGCAAGCGGCGCTGGGATCGGTTGGTGCGGGCCTTTTTTCGCGACCATGTCAGCCACACGCCGTTTTTTCGCCAGATTCCGGAAGAGTTTCTGAAATATCTGCAGGATGAGTGGCAGCGTCCCGATGATTGCCCGGCTTTCCTGCCGGAACTGGCACATTACGAATGGGTGGAGCTGGAACTGGATACCTCCAATCGGGATGCGAACCTGCCCGCCCACGGTCCGGCTGGCGATCTGCTCGCCGGGCGGCCGCTGCTCAATCCGGTAATGCGCGTGCTTGCCTATCGCTGGCCTGTGCATCGCCTCTCGCCCCGGTTCAAGCCGGCCGAACCGCCCGAGCAGCCGACCTTCACGTTGGCTTTTCGCAACGCCGAGCATCGTGTCCGATTTACCCTGCTCAACCCGGCCAGCGCGCGTTTGCTCAATCTGTTGCAGGACAATCCCGAATTGACCGGGGCCGAGTCCGTCGCCTTGCTTGCGCAAGAAATGAAGTTGTCGCCCGATCCGTTGCTCGGCTACGCGCAAAGTCTGCTGCAAGACCTGCTTGGACAGGGCGTTATTCTCGGTGTCCGGGTCTGATCGGTTTCGTTTGGAAAAGCGGCGGTTGAACTGAACCGGCGTTGAAAGTAGTATCGCCCGCCCGGTTTTAGATAAATGTGCCTAATATTCAATGCCCGATCCGGTGTCGGGCGAGCCGCTCCAGACACCCTCGGGATGAAGCGCGCGCAGTGGTTAGTCGAGGGATGGACAGGGTAAGCGGTAATGCCAGCAACACAGGGTTTATACAATCCCGCGCATGAACATGACGCGTGCGGGGTCGGTTTCATCGCGCATATCAAGGGCGAAAAAAGCCATAGCATCGTGCGTCAGGGTTTGCAGATTCTCAAGAACCTGACCCATCGCGGCGCAACCGGTTACGACCCCAAGCTGGGTGACGGCGCTGGCATGCTGATCCAGATGCCCGACGCTTTCCTGCGCCAGGAAGCCGCCAAGCTGGCGATCACGCTTCCCGCCGCTGGCGAATACGCCTGCGGCACGGTGTTTTTGCCGCAATCCGGCAATGGCCGTGTGGCCTGTGAATCCGCCATCGCCCGCATCGTCCACGACGAAGGCCAGAACTTCCTGGGCTGGCGCGATGTGCCGCGCGACAACCGCGATATCGCCGCCGCCGCACGCGCCATCGAGCCGGTCATGCGCCAAGTGTTCATTGGTTGCAGCACGGATCTGGTTGATCAGAATGCGTTCGAGCGCAAGTTGTTCGTCATCCGCAAGCGCATCGAACACGCCGTGCGTGCGCTCAAACTGGAAGACGCTTCCCAGTTCTACATTCCCTCGCTGTCCTCGCGCACCCTGGTTTACAAGGGCATGCTGCTGGCCGAGGAAGTGGGCACGTATTACCTCGATCTGCAGGACGAGCGCATGGTGTCGGCGCTGGCGCTGGTGCATCAACGCTTCTCCACCAATACCTTCCCTGCCTGGGATCTGGCGCATCCGTTCCGCATGATCGCCCACAACGGCGAGATCAATACCATGCGCGGCAACGTCAACTGGATGGCGGCACGCCATGCGGCGATGAAGTCCGCCGTGCTGGGCGACGATCTGGAAAAACTGTGGCCGCTGATTGCCGAAGGCCAGTCCGATTCCGCCTGCTTCGACAACGCGCTGGAATTGCTGGTGGCCGGCGGCTACTCGCTGCCGCACGCGATGATGCTGTTGATCCCGGAAGCCTGGGCCAACAACCCGCAGATGGACGAGGAGCGGCGCGCGTTCTACGAATACAACGCCGCGCTGATGGAACCCTGGGACGGCCCCGCCGCCGTCGCTTTCACCGATGGCCGCGTGATCGGCGCGACGCTGGATCGCAACGGCCTGCGCCCGGCGCGTTATCTGGTGACCGACGACGGTTTCGTGATGCTCGCCTCGGAAATGGGCGTGCTCAATTTCCCGGAAGAGAAGATCGTCAAGAAGTGGCGGCTGCAGCCGGGCAAGATGTTCCTGATCGACATGGAACAGGGTCGCATCCTCTCCGATGATGAGGTCAAGCAATCGCTGGCGCAGGCCAAGCCGTATCGCGAGTGGATCGAGAAATCGCGCTACTTCCTGGGCGACTTGCCCAAGGTCGAAGCCAAGGCCGAACTGAATGCCGACCTGCTCGATGTGCAGCAGGCCTTCGGTTACACGCAGGAAGACCTCAAGTTCATCATGCAGCCGATGGCGGCGAATGGCGAAGAGGCAACCGGCTCGATGGGCAACGATGCCGCCTTGCCGGTGCTGTCCGACAAGACCAAGCCGTTCTATCACTACTTCAAGCAACTGTTCGCGCAGGTGACCAACCCGCCGATCGACCCGATCCGCGAAGAACTGGTCATGTCGCTGGTGACCTTCATCGGCCCGAAGCCGAACCTGCTCGGCATACACGCCGCGGACGAAACCGATTTGCCGTTGCGTCTGGAAGCCAGCCAGCCAGTGCTGATGCCGGACGAACTGGCGCAACTCAAGGCCATCGACAGCCTGACCCAGAACCGTTTCCGCGCTCTGGTGGCCGACATCACCTACCCGGTTACGTTGGGTGTTAAAGGTAAGTACGGCGATGGCATGCGGGACGCCATCGCCGCGCTGTGCGAGGTGGCCGAGAAATCGGTGCATGACGGCTACAACGTGCTGATTCTGTCCGACCGCGCCGTCGGCCCGGAACGTCTGCCCATTCCCGCCTTGCTGGCTTGCGCCGCCGTGCATCACCACCTGGTGCGCGCCGGTTTGCGCACCAATACCGGCCTCGTCGTCGATACCGGTTCAGTGCGCGAAACCCACCATTTCGCGCTGCTGGCCGGTTATGGCGCGGAAGCCGTCTGCCCGTGGCTGGCGTTCGAGACCATTGCCGGATTCGGCTTGCCGGATGCCAAGGAAGCGCAGAAGAAGTTCGTCAAGGCGGTCGGCAAGGGCTTGTACAAGGTGATGTCCAAGATGGGCATCTCGACCTACCAGTCCTACTGCGGCGCGCAGATTTTCGATGCCATCGGCCTCAACAGCGCGTTCATCGAGGCGTATTTCCCGGGCACGTCGAGCAATGTCGAAGGCATCGGCCTGCTTGAAATCGCCGAAGAAGCGCAGCGCATGCATCAATCCGCCTTCGGCGCCGATCCGGTGCTGGCGCACGCGCTGGAAGCGGGCGGTGAATATGCCTTCCGCGTGCGTGGCGAAGATCACCTGTGGACGCCGGACTCCATCGCCAAATTGCAGAGCGCGACGCGCACCGGCAAGTACGAGACCTACAAGGAATATGCCCGCCTGATCAACGATCAGAGCAAGCGCCACCTGACCTTGCGCGGCCTGTTCGAGATCAAGCCGGCCGGCGCGCCGGTACCGCTGGAAGAGGTCGAATCCGCCGCCAGCATCGTGACCCGCTTCGCCACCGGCGCCATGTCGCTCGGCTCGATTTCAACCGAGGCGCACACGGTTCTGGCGCTGGCGATGAACCGCATCGGCGGCAAGTCCAACACCGGCGAAGGCGGCGAGGATGCGGTGCGCTTCCAGCCGGTGAAGACCGATACCACCTTGTCCGAATTGATCGGCAAGAACCGTGTCGTCGCCGACATCCCGCTGAAAGCCGGCGACTCGATGCGTTCCAAGATCAAACAGGTGGCTTCCGGTCGTTTCGGCGTCACCGCCGAATACCTGGCCAACGCCGACCAGATCCAGATCAAGATGGCGCAAGGCGCCAAGCCGGGCGAGGGCGGCCAGTTGCCGGGCGGCAAAGTGTCCGAATACATCGCCAAGCTGCGTTTCTCGGTACCCGGTGTTGGCCTGATTTCGCCGCCGCCGCATCACGACATCTATTCCATCGAAGATCTGGCGCAACTGATCCACGACCTGAAAAACGCCAATCCGAAAGCCTCGATCTCGGTCAAGCTGGTGTCCGAGACTGGCGTCGGCACGGTCGCGGCCGGCGTCGCCAAGGCCAAATCGGATCACATCGTGATCGCTGGCTACGACGGCGGCACCGGCGCTTCGCCGTTGTCTTCGATCAAGCACGCCGGCAGCCCGTGGGAAATCGGCCTGGCCGAAACCCAGCAGACTCTGGTGCTGAACCAGTTGCGCGGCCGGGTCGCGGTGCAGGTGGATGGCCAGATGAAGACCGGCCGCGATGTCGTCATCGGCGCGCTGCTGGGCGCCGACGAATTCGGTTTCGCCACCGCGCCGCTGGTGGTCGAAGGTTGCATCATGATGCGCAAATGCCACCTCAATACCTGCCCGGTCGGCGTCGCCACACAAGACCCGGTGTTGCGCCAGAAATTCACCGGCCAGCCGGAACACGTGGTGAATTACTTCTTCTTCGTCGCCGAGGAAGCGCGCGAATTGATGGCGCAGATGGGCATCCGCAAATTCGCCGATCTGACCGGTCGCGCCGATCTGCTTGACACCCGGGCCGGCATCGACCACTGGAAAGCGAGCGGGCTCGATTTCAGCAAGATCTTCTACCAGCCCAAGGTGGCGGCGGATGTCGCGCGCCGTCATTGCGAGGAACAGGATCACGGTCTCGAACGCGCGCTCGACAACACGCTGATCAAGCAGGCGATGCCGGCGCTGGAGCGGGGAGAGAAAGTTGTTATTGAATCGCCGCTCAGCAACTTCAATCGCACCGCCGGCGCGATGCTGTCGAACCAGGTCGCCAGCCGTTACGGCCATGCCGGACTGCCCAGCGACACCATCACGGTCAAATTCACCGGCACCGCCGGCCAGAGTTTTGCCGCCTTCCTCAGCGCTGGCATCACCTTCGAACTGACCGGCGAAGGCAACGACTACGTCGGCAAGGGCCTGTGCGGCGGCCGCATCGTGATCAAGCCGCCGGCCGCGTTCAGCGGCGTCCCGTCGGAGAACATCATCGTCGGCAACACCGTGATGTACGGCGCGACGACCGGCGAAAGCTACTTCCGCGGCGTCGCCGGCGAACGCTTCTGCGTGCGCAACTCGGGCGCCTCCGCCGTGGTGGAAGGCGTCGGCGACCATGGTTGCGAATACATGACCGGCGGCACCGTGGTGGTGTTGGGCCAGACCGGCCGCAACTTTGCCGCCGGCATGTCGGGCGGCGTGGCCTATGTGCTAGATGAGGACGGTATGTTCGGCAAGCGCTGCAATCTGGCCATGGTTTCGCTGGAAAAAGTCGAGCCCGCCGATGGCGTCGCTCATAGCGCCGCGCATCACAAAGGCCAGCCGGACGAGGTGACGCTGAAGGCGTTGATCGAGAAGCACGCCACTTATACCGGCAGCGTCGGCGCCAGGAGCATCCTGGAAAACTGGAATGAATATCGTGGCAAGTTCGTCAAGGTGATGCCGAATGAGTACAAGCGCGCTCTGATCGAAATGGCCGAACAGAAATTGCTGGAGGCCGCGTAATGGGCAAGATCACCGGGTTTCTTGAATACGCGCGACTGTCTGAAGCCAGCCTGCCGGTCGCCGAGCGGGTCAACAACTACCAGGAATTCGTCCTGCACTTGTCCGATGAAGAGGCCAAGCTGCAAGGCGCGCGCTGCATGGATTGCGGCATTCCGTTCTGCATGAGCGGCTGCCCGGTCAACAACATCATTCCGGACTGGAACGATCTGGTGTTTAAAAACACCCCTCAGAACTGGCGCCAGGCCATCGAGGTGCTGCATTCCACCAACAACTTCCCGGAATTCACCGGCCGCATCTGTCCGGCGCCGTGCGAGGCGGCTTGCACGCTGAACATCAATAACGATGCGGTCGGCATCAAGTCGATCGAGCACGCGATCATCGACAAGGCCTGGGAAATGGGTTGGGTGCAACCCCAGCCGGCCGCGCACAAGACCGGCAAGAAGGTCGCCGTGGTCGGTTCCGGCCCGGCCGGCATGGCCGCCGCGCAGCAACTGGCGCGCGCCGGACATGCCGTCGTGCTGCTGGAAAAGAACGACCGCATCGGCGGCCTGCTGCGTTACGGCATCCCCGATTTCAAGTTCGAGAAAAGCCACATCGACCGCCGCATGGCGCAGATGGCGGCTGAGGGCGTCGAATTCCGGGTCAATCAACACGTTGGCGAGAATGTAACGGCCGACGTCTTGCTGGCCGAGTTCGACGCCGTGGTGCTGGCCGGCGGCGCGGAACAGCCGCGCGACTTGCCGATTCCCGGCCGTGATCTGGCCGGCGTGCATTTCGCGATGGAATTCCTGACCCAGAACAACAAGTTTGTCGCCGGCGACAACCTGCCCGATCAGATCCGGGCGACCGGCAAGCATGTCGTCGTCATCGGCGGCGGCGATACCGGCTCCGACTGCGTCGGCACCTCGAACCGCCACGGCGCCGCCTCGGTCAGCCAGTTCGAGCTGATGCCGCAGCCGCCGAAACAGGAAAACCGTCCGCTGACCTGGCCCAACTGGCCGCTCAAGATGCGCACTTCCAGTTCGCATGAAGAAGGCTGCCAGCGCGACTGGTCGGTCGCCACCAAGTCCTTCATTGGCGAGGCTGGAAAAGTGACCGGCCTGAAGGCGGTGCGTCTGGAATGGAAGGACGGCAAGATGGCCGAAATTCCGGGTTCCGAATTCGACATGAAAGCCGATCTGGTCTTGCTGGCGATGGGTTTCGTCAGCCCGGTGCAAAAGCTGCTCGAAGCGTTCGGCGTCGAGAAGGACGCGCGCGGCAATGCCAAAGCGGAAACCGAAGGCGCGGCCAGCTATGCCACCAGCAAAGCCAAAGTCTTCGCCGCCGGCGACGTGCGCCGTGGCCAGTCGCTAGTGGTCTGGGCGATTCGTGAAGGCCGCCAGTGCGCGCGGGCGGTGGATGAGTTCCTGATGGGAAGTAGCACGCTGCCGCGCTGAACTTCGCGTGTGTTGAATGAAAAAAGCCGGCGTGATGCCGGCTTTTTTCATGGCTGCCGTGGCATCGCTGAAAGTTCGCCGTGCCAAGTCGGCTGCGATACTGAAGGTTCGTGAGGGGGGCGACGGTCTGACTAAGCCGTTTGCAGAAGCAGTCCTAATGAATGGCGGTTTTCGACCCATACCAGTCATTCAAATCCCTAGCCGCGACACTAGACTCCCAATTCGAGCGGGCTGTCGCTCGGCCTATCTGAGTTTGATGATGTGGTCGGACTCGCCCTTCTTGACCTCGACCACAGTGTCGAGCGCCTTGAGCATATCTGCGAAGTTGGCATAACCATGTTCTTTGCTGTCAAAGGTCGGGTCCAACCGTTTGATCATTGGCCACACCGAGGCCTTATTCACCCAAACCTCGCCTTTGGTTTCTGCGAGTAGGCGCACAGCGCGTTTGAGTATGTCTGCTGCCGGGTTCGCGTGGAGTGCTGGAGCGGCGCCTTTCTCATCGTTCGGCTTCTGTGCCTCTTCAGTTGTCAGTCCTTCTACCAACGTGTCGTAGTAGCGGAACTCGTGGCAGCTCTTGGCCCAGTGGCGGTTGGTGTTCTTGCGGGTTCCGATGCCTATGAGAGTTCGACCTGCAGCTTTGATTTTCTGGGCAATCGGCATGAAGTCACTGTCACCACCAATGATGATCACCGTGCCAATATGGGAGAAGCGACTAATGTCCTCGGCGGCATCAAGGCAGAGTTTGATGTCGGCGCCATTCTTGGCGGATGAACCTGGAGGAAAGAGTTGGATCAGCTCAATGGCGCTTTGCAGCAGAGCATCGCGGTAGCGTCCGTACCACTGCCAGTTGCAGTAGGCGCGGTTGATGGCGATAGGGCCGAAGGATGAGCCGAGTTCGACGACAGCCTGGATGTCGATAAGGGGTTCCTGTGCTTTGAAGCGGTTGTCAGGTTTGCTGTAGATACCTTCACCGTACTTGGCTTCGGCGAGGCCGGCGTGGAGGTTCTCGAAGTCCCAGTAGAGAGCTACAGATCGGTTCTCTTCGTTGTTGTTCGGTCCCAAGTTGATCTCCCTTATGTGTAATAGTCAGAGCAGTCTTATGATTTGATTTCGATCCGCGTGTGTATGGGTCAGCGAAGCTTAATCCGCCAGATATATTCGGCGCAATGCGCTTTGCTTATTGGCGCCCTGCATAACAACAGCTTGAGCGTCTGCACTTGGCCGGTAGCGGACCTCACAACCAGCACTTTTCAGCATCCCTCCGGCCAAGCATGACCCGTTCAAGAATCCCTGAACATCAACCCCAAGCCGACTGAACACAGGTTCAGGCAGCCGATGCCCGTTATCTTTTCTTGATCTTATTGATACGCCTCAAAGTTTCCCCTGCGTCGTTTTGGTAAACAGGATGTCCTTGTCCATGTCGCCAGAGGGGATAGCATGCAACGTCGAGAATTCCTTGTCCTTGCCGGTTTGCTGGTCGCGGGCTGTGCGACAAAAAAGGTCAGCCCGCCGGATACCTCCGGGCTGCGTTTTTCCGAGGCCGAGCGCAAGATGATCGTCGACTATTACTCGGCGGCGCGGGCGCTGATGCCCGCGACTACGATTCCAGCCCAGCGTGCCAAGGCCGGCGATGTGCTCGATTCCGGGCAGCGTCCCAACAAGCTCCCCATCGACCTTGCCAAACTTCTGCCCGACTTGCCCGATCCCTATACACGTCTGACCTTGGGCGCGGATGTGGTGCTGGTCAATCGCAACAGCCATACGATTCTGGATGTGATTCCGCAAGTGGCGTTTTGATGCGCCGAACGCGGCGGTCGCTGTAAATCGGCCCGCGCGGCGCGGGCCGGGTCGAGCCTTGGCCCGCCGCCATTGTTGACCCGGCGCGGCGGTCGGCGGGGTGGCGCATGCTAAACTCGCGGCCACTTAAATAACCCCGAGCCGGTGTTCAACCGGACCCGAGGATGGCGGAAGACAGCGATCTCGAACGTACCGAACCAGCGTCAGCGCGTAAGCTGGAACAGGCGCGCGAGCGTGGCAATGTGCCGCGCTCGCGCGAGTTGGCGACGCTCGCCGTTTTGTTGGCCAGCGCCAGCGTCATCGCCTTCCTTGGGCTGTTCATGTACCAGGGCCTCAGTCGTGTCATGCAGCAATCCTTGAGCTTTGGCCGTGCCGACGTGACCAGCCCGGAAATGATGGGCAGAAATCTGATGGATGCCGGGATGGATGGGGTGCTGCTTTACTTGCCCATGGCGGTTACCGTGGTGGTTGCGGCGGTGGGCGCCAACCTGATGCTGTCCGGCTGGGTGTTTTCCTCGCAGGCGCTCGCGTTCAATTTTTCCAAGCTCAACCCCCTGTCCGGCATCGCCCGGATGTTCTCGCTCAATTCGTTGGCCGAATTGGTCAAGGCGCTGTTGAAGGGCGGGCTGATCGCCGGTGTCGCGGGCTGGATGATCTGGCATCAGCACGATGGCATTCTTGCTTTGGCCAATGAGCCGCTGGAATCGGCCGTGGCGCATTTCGGGCAGATCGCGCTGTTTACCTTTCTGGCCTCGGTCGCCGCTTTCGCGGTCATTGTGCTGCTCGATGTGCCGTTTCAGCTTTGGGACTATCACCATGGTCTGCGCATGACCAAGGAAGAAATTCGACAAGAGGGCAAGGAGATCGAAGGCGATCCGCAAATCAAGGCGCGCATTCGTTCCTTGCAACGCGAGGCGGCGCGTCGACGCATGATGCAGGCGGTGCCGCAGGCGGATGTGGTGGTGACCAACCCGATGCACTTCGCGGTTGCGCTGAAATATGAAGAGAAAGGCATGGCAGCGCCTGTTGTGCTGGCCAAGGGGTCGCAACTGGTGGCCGAACGGATCAAGGAATTGGCGCGCGAGCATCGCGTTCCGGTTGTCGAAGCGCCGCCGCTGGCGCGCGCGTTGCATCGCCATGTCGAGGTGGGCGAGGTTATTCCGGGCACGTTGTTTACCGCCGTCGCGCAGGTGCTGGCCTATGTCTACCAGCTCAATCAATCGCTCAACCCGGTTTTGCCGAGCGACTGGCAGGTGCCGCCGGATCTCGATCCGGCAACAAGGCTGGGGGCGGCGTGATGCACTCGGTATTAATGGTTGAGTTACATGGCTGAAGCCGTATTGGCATCGCGCGGCCTGCCCTGGCAAAAACTGGCCGCGCCGATCCTGGTGATCATGATTCTGGCCATGATGGTGTTGCCGCTGCCGCCATTCCTGCTCGATCTGCTGTTCACCTTCAATATCGCGATGGCGATGATCGTTTTGCTGATCAGCCTGTACACCACGAAACCGCTGGAGTTCTCGGTTTTCCCCACCGTGCTGCTGCTGACCACGCTGTTGCGTTTGTCGCTTAACGTCGCTTCCACCCGGGTTGTGTTGCTTGAGGGGCATACCGGCACGGATGCGGCGGGCAAGGTGATCGAGGCATTCGGCCACTTCCTGGTCGGCGGCAACTACGCGGTGGGCCTGATCGTCTTCATCATCCTGGTGTTGATCAACTTCATGGTGATTACCAAGGGCGCCGGGCGGATCGCCGAGGTGTCCGCGCGCTTTACCTTGGATGCCATGCCCGGCAAACAGATGGCGATCGATGCCGACCTCAACGCCGGGCTGATCGGCGAGGATGAGGCGCGCCGCCGCCGCGCCGAGATCGCTCAGGAAGCCGATTTTTACGGCTCGATGGACGGTGCTTCGAAGTTTGTGCGCGGCGATGCCGTGGCTGGCATCATCATCATGTTGATCAACGTCATTGGCGGTTTGATCGTTGGCGTGGTGCAGCACGACCTCAGCTTTGCCGTGGCAGCCGAAAATTACACGCTGCTGACCATCGGCGACGGCCTGGTCGCGCAGATTCCCGCGCTGGTCATCTCAACCGCCGCCGGTATCGTGGTGTCGCGCGTTTCCAGCGATCAGGATTTGAGCGAACAGTTGACCGGCCAATTGTTCGGGCGTCCGCAGACCTTGTTCCTGACCGCCGGCATCCTGGCGCTGATGGGCATTATTCCGGGTATGCCGCATCTGTCCTTTTTCCTGATCGGCGGCATTCTGGCCGGTATCGGCTATTGGCTGATACAACGCCAGCAGGCGGAAGCGGTCGCGGCCGTGGTGGAGGAGGCGCCGGCCAAGGCGGAAGAGCCGGTGGATGTGGGCTGGCACGACGTCGCGGCGGTCGACCGACTCGGCCTGGAAGTCGGCTACCGTCTGGTTCCGCTGGTCGACAAGCATCAGGATGGCGAGCTGCTGCGGCGCATCCGCGGCATCCGCAAAAAGATCGCGCAAGACCTCGGTTTTCTGGTGCCCGCCGTGCATATCCGCGACAACCTGCAGCTGAAGCCGAATGCGTATCGCGTGACCTTGAAGGGTGTCAGCGTCGCGGAAGGCGAGGCGATCGCGGGCAAGTTTCTGGCCATCAATCCGGGTCGCGTGCTGGGCACCTTGAACGGTCAGGCCGCGACCGATCCGGCCTACGGCTTGCCGGCGGTCTGGATCGAGGCCGCGCTGCGCGATCAGGCGCAAACCTACGGCTATACCGTGGTCGACGCGGGCACCGTGGTGGCGACGCATCTGACCAAGGTCATCAATGAACATGCGCCGGAACTGCTTGGGCGCGAGGAAACGCAATCGCTGCTCGACCATGTCGCCAAGCAGTATCCCAAGCTGGTGGAAGACCTCACGCCGAAGCAATTGCCGGTGGCGACGGTGCAGAAGGTTTTGCAGAATCTGCTGGAAGAGCAGGTCCATATTCGCGATATGCGCACGATTCTGGAAACGCTGGCCGAACATGCCACCCGCACGCAGGATGCGGATGAGTTGACCGCCATCGTCAGAACTGCGCTGGGACGCGCTATCATCCACGAAACCTTTGGAGGAGCGCAGGAATTGTTAGTGATGGCCCTGGAGCCTAATCTTGAGCACATCCTGACACAGGCTTTGGCATCTCGCGGCGATTCGGGCGTTGGGCTGGAACCCGGGTTGGCCGAGAAACTGGTTAGGGAAACCGTTCAGGCCGTCGAGCGGCAGGAAAACGCCGGGCAACCGGCGGTTTTGTTGTCGCCGCCCGCGATCAGACCGGTTCTCGCACGTTTCCTGCGTCGTTCCGCGCCTGGCCTCAAAGTGCTTTCTCACGCCGAAGTCCCCGAGGGAAAAACCATCCGCATCGTCACATTGATCGGTAGCGGCGCATAACTGATACATGATCAAAAAATTTCACGCTCAAACCACGCGCGATGCGCTACGTCAGGTCCGCGACGCGCTCGGCGCCAGCGCGCTGATATTGTCCAACCGGCAAGTCGCCGGCGGGGTCGAGATCATCGCCGTGGCCGATATGGATATGGCCGCGCTGGCCGCCCAGGCGGAGCCGGCGCTTTGGCGGACGCAACCGACGCCTGCGCGCGCGGTTCAGCCGCCGGCGGCGCCGGTTCGGCCCGCGCAGCCGGTGCAGGCGACAGCACCGGCGCGCCCCAGCCTGACTCTGGATGAGGCGAAACCGCAGATCACCGCGCTGGCCGATTACCTGGTCGAGCGCGATGTGTCCACGCTGATTCGTCCTTCGCCAAACCGGCAGGCGGCCCATGCCGCCAAGCCGGAGCCGGACCCCGTTGCGCCGGCGGCCAACAGCGCGGCGCAAGCACAAGCACAAGCGGAGGCCGAAGCGGCCAAGACCGGCGCCGTCGATGAACTGGCGCGGGAAATGCGATTGCTGCGCGGCATGGTCGAAGGGCAGTTGGCCGGTTTCGCCTGGCATGATTTGACCCGGCGCGATCCGATTCGGATGGAGGCGATGAAGCGCCTGCTGGCGGCCGGTTTTTCCGCGGCTTTCGCGCGCATGCTGCTGGAGCGTTTGCCGGATGGCGAGGCGGATTTGGCCCAGGCTTTGAAGTGGATCAAATCGACGATTGCGCACAACCTGAAACTGGCTTCGAGCGCGGATGACATCGTCGAGCGCGGTGGCGTCTATGCCCTGGTCGGGCCGACCGGCGTCGGCAAGACCACTACCGTCGCCAAGCTGGCCGCGCGCGCCGTGTTGCGCCACGGCGCGGCCAAGGTGGCCTTGGTGACGACCGATACCTACCGGATCGGCGCGCAAGATCAATTGCGCATTTACGGCCGTATCCTGGGCACGCCGGTTTTTGCCGTGCGCGATGAAAACGATCTGGAAATGACCTTGTCCGATCTTTCCGGTCGGCATCTGGTGTTTGTCGACACCGTCGGCATGAGCCAACGCGACAAGCGGCTGGCCGAGCAGGTTGCCCTGCTGTGCGGCGAACAGCGCGATGTGAAACGGTTATTGCTGCTGGGCGCGCCCAGCCAGGGCGTCACGCTGGAAGAAGTGGCGCGGGCCTACAGCGGGCCGGGCCTGATCGGTTGCATCCTGACCAAGATCGACGAGGCGCTGACTTATGGCCCGGTTCTGGACGTTGCGATCCGACATGAGTTGCCGGTGCATTTCGTGACCAACGGCCAGCGTGTGCCCGAGGATCTGCATCTGGCCAATGCGAGCTATCTGGCCGATCGCGCATTCCGCATTCATCAGCAGGAGTCGCCGTTTACCCAGGACGAAAACGATTACCCCATCTTGATGGCCGCGGCATTGGACTCCGCCGCGATGCCCAAGGGGAATGATGCGGCGACGGCAATGGGAGGTCTCGGTGCGCTTGGCTGACCCGCTCGATCAGGCCAGTGGACTACGGCGTCTGTTCGCGCCCGAGCCCGCTTTTCAGTCGCTCGGCGTGCTCGGGCCGGATGCGCGCCGCACCGCGCGCGCCTGTGCCGCGATAGGGCTGAGCATGGGGCGGCGCGGCCATCGGGTCATGGTCATGGATGAGACGCGCGCGCCGCATAATGTGGCCGGTTTGCTGGGCATTCTGCCGCGATACAGTCTTGCCGACGCGCCGTCCCGAGGTTTGGTTTCGGTCGTGCAGCAAGCGCCGGATGGTCTGGTTTTGTTGGCCGCGCAGGATGGTTTGAATATCCTGGCGGGTTTGTCCGAACACAATTTGCTCGATATGGCGGAAGCCTGGCAAGTGCGCGCGGATAGGCCGGAATGGTTGATGCTGAATGGTGGCGATGGCCCGCTGCGCTGTCATGGCCTGGCCGCGACAGCAAGTCTGCGCGTGCTGGTCATACCGGGAAACCGGGCCGCGCTGGCCGATGCCTATGCCGTCATGAAGTCGGTTCACACCGCATGGTCGGGAAATAATTGGCTGGTATTGGTGGACGGCGCGGAAGAGGGGCAGGCGCTGGGGTTGTTCACATCCTTGAGCGAAACCGCGCAGCGTTTTTTAGGTGTGACGCCTTCGTTTCTGGGTTGTATCGCCCGTGAAACGCCCGGTACACAGCCGGCCGTGCTGGATGCTGTGCTTGTGGATAGTCTGAGTGAAGCTGGCAGCCGACAGACGGAGACCGAGCGGATCAATTTCGAGCAGTATTGGCAGCGCATGTGGCTATACAGCCGCACGACAGCGGAAGCCGCTACCAAAAAGGTGCAGAATGGCTGGCGAAATGCAGGTTAGCAATAAAGAAGCCTTGGTCAAGGCGCACTTACCCATGGTCAAGCGGATTGCTTACCACATGATGACTCGCTTGCCGGCATGCGTCGAAGTGGACGATCTGGTTCAAGCCGGGCTACTTGGCCTGCTCGATGCAATCGACCGTTTCGATTGCGATCAAGGCGCGAATTTCGAAACCTATGCGACTCAGCGCGTACGCGGCGCGATGCTGGATGAGTTGCGTGACGCCGACTGGGCGACGCGCAATGTGCGGCGCGCGGGCCGCCAGATTGAAAACACCATCAATACGCTTCAGCAGCGCCACCACCGTCCCCCTTCCGAGCAGGAAATCGCGACTGAAATGGGTCTGGATATCCAGGCTTATTTCGAGTTGTTGAACGATGCTCGCGGCGCTCAGTTGGTGTATTACGAAGATTTGCACGGCGCGGATGGCGACGATTTTCTGGAGCGATTCGCCGATGGCCAGAATCAGGCGCCGTTCGACATCATGGCTTCCAGCCATTTCAAGGGGGCGTTGGCCAAGGCGGTCAGTGTGTTGCCTGAACGAGAAATGCAGCTTATGGGCATGTATTACGAACAGGATATGAATTTCAAGGAAATCGGCGCGGTGCTCGGGGTTTCCGAGTCGCGCGTCTGCCAGTTGCACGGCCAGGCAATTGCTCGATTGCGTGGGCGTTTGCGTGACTGGTCAACCAACGTGGATTAAGTCCCTTGAAACTGGACATCATCAGCGTCATCGGCATTGCCCTCAGCCTCGCTGCGATATTGCTGGGCCAGTTCCTGGAGGGCGGGAGTATCGGCTCGCTGCTCCAATTCACGGCTTTCATGATCGTCCTCGGCGGCACCTTGGGCGCGGTCATGCTGCAAAGCAGCATGAAGGTGTTTCTGGATGGCCTGAGCATGCTCAAGTGGGTGCTGCAACCGCCCCGGATCGCCAGCCAGGAAACGCTCGAGATGATCATCGACTGGAGCCAGAAAGCGCGTCGTGGCGGCTTGCTCGCGCTTGAGCCCTTCATCGAAGAGCAACACGATTTATTCCATCGGCGCGGTCTGCAAATGCTGGTCGATGGTGCTGAACCCGAAGTGCTGCGCGAGACCCTGGAACTCGATCTGGATGCCTATGAACAGCACCATATCGAAGCCGCCAAGGTCTGGCTGGCCGCCGGTGGATACTCGCCCACGATCGGCATCCTTGGCGCTGTCATGGGTTTGATTCATGTCATGGAGAACTTGTCCGATCCGTCCAAGCTGGGCTCGGGTATCGCCGTCGCCTTTGTCGCTACGATTTATGGTGTAGGCGGGGCGAACCTGTTCTTTTTGCCGGTGGCCGGCAAATTGCGTTACTGGGTGGGACGGCATGTGGCGAACAAGGAATTATTCATTCAGGGCATCGTCTCGATTGCCAACGGAGAAAATCCGCGCGTGATCGAGGCGAAGCTGCAGGGCTATTTGTCCTGACAACGAACCCGTTCGCATGGCCCGAAAAAAACGACCTGAAGAACATGAGAATCTAGAGCGTTGGCTGGTTTCCTATGCCGATTTCATCACGCTCCTGTTCGCGTTTTTCGTGGTCATGTATGCCATCTCCTCGGTGAACGAAGGAAAGTATCGGGTGATGTCCGATTCACTGATCAATGCCTTCAAAGAAACGCCCAGCACCGAGAAACTAATCGAGCAAAATACCCGGCATCCGGAAATTCTGCTCGGAACTGGCCAGCCTATCGGCAAGTCCGCCATGCAGCTGCCGCCGACGCCGGAAAGCCAAAAACGCACCGAACGCATGAAGAAAGTGGCCAAGAATGTGTTGCAGGCCATGCAGCCGCTGATTCAGAACGGCCAGGTGCGCGTGACGCAATCGCCGCGCGGGATCACGGTGGAAATCAATGCCAGCGTCTTGTTCAAAAGCGGCGAGGCCATTTTGCAGCCGCAATCGACGGAAGCGCTGGCCGCGATAGCCCAGGTGTTGACCGAGGTCGATAGCGCTATCCAGGTTGAAGGCCATACCGACAATATCCCGATCAGCAGTCCCAATTTTCCCTCCAATTGGGAGCTGTCATCCTCGCGCGCCGGCAGCGTGGTACGCCTCTTTACCGAGCAGGGCGTGCCCGCCGCGCGCATGGTGGCGATAGGCTATGCCGACAACAAGCCCATCGATACGAATGCCACGACCGATGGCCGCAGCCGGAATCGACGCGTGAATGTGTTGATACTGAACGAGGCCGGTGGTGTGACGAGCGAAATAACCCTGCAGGACGATGGGCAGATTAGCCAGCGTGGCAACGCGCCCGCTGCTGGGGCTCGATGAGCGTTCAGATCTGAGGGTTGGCTGATGTCGCTTTGCCGGTGGCGTGCATCTGAAAGCGGAATATTTCGATACTCGGCGTCGATTCGACACGTTTTTCGATTTGCACCAGTTGATTTCCCTTCGGCGTATGAATTTCCGCCGAAATGTCAGGCACGAAGCAGCCCGGTTGGGCGAGCAGCATCGGCGCCTGTTTGGAGTTGGGATTCGGATGCAAAAGCAAACCGGACCACTGGCGACCGTTATCCTTGCGTTTGACCTGGACGATTAACGCTTGCGGCGCAAGCAGCTGGATGCCAAAGAACATCTCGCCCTGCGCGGGAACGCGGAACCAGCGAACCAGGCCGACGCCCCAGTCGGCTTTTTCTTGTCTGATGCCCACCACATCGCCGACACGGATCTGGATTGCGGTGCTGCCGCTCTTGATCAGCGCAAGGCCGCCCATGCTGTCATTGACCGTTTTGCAGCGCACGACTATGGGTTGCGCCTCATTGCCGCCGATTCCGTAGTGTATGGTTTCGTGCGATGTGGCCGGCGTCAGTAGTTGGTGCACCGATTTGAGCCCGAAGCTGATCTCGAATTCGCGTCCGTTCGGCTGGCGTCGGCGCTGCGATTTGCGTTGCAGCGATGCGCCCCAGTTCAATTTGAGGCGACGCAACATGGTCGGGTACGCGGGGTCGCGCGCAATATCCGGCAAGCCGATTTTGTCCGGGGATTCCTGGCTCTTGAGGTGGCTGGAAATCAGCGCCAGATGCTTGGCCAATTCCGTCGTGTTGAGCAACAGATCCCAGCGCGGGTTCATCGGATGCGCATCGCGCGCGATGGGGGTCGGCGCGCTGTCGGTATTGACCTCGACCACAAACAGGCCGGCCTGTCCTTTAATGGTGTCTTCCGCCGGAAAAATCGTGGCCAGATTCGAGAAGCGGCTGATGATGTCCTTGGCCCACGGCAACTCGGCCTGCGGAAAACGATAGGGGTCGGCCATCGCCATCAGCAAGGTGGATTTGTATATCTGCTCGATGGACAGCATCTTGCCGCCGCCTTCCGGGATCGCTTCCCTGAAACCGCTGCGCAGCGCGTAGTTGTAGGTCTGGTGCAGATCGACCCAGACCCCCTCGGGCACCGGGTCATGGGTTTCAAAGCAGATTTCGAGGATGGCCTGCAGGGCAAGCAGGATGCGTTGCAGATACAGCGAGACGGGATTGCCGCCAAACAGATGGAATCGTCGTTTCAGCCAGTCGATCAGCAGTGTTTTGTAGCTGTCGGCCAGTTCACGGAGCAATCGTCTTGCCAGGTCGGCATTGCGTTGCTGTTTGGGCAGGAGCGGCAGCGGTACCGACCCGTATTGTTCGTAGAGCGATGCAACGATTTCTTCTACCAGGGGGGTCAGGCGTTCGACGATTTTTGCGCGCGCATCTTGCGCGAGGTCGACACGATTCAGCGTGGTCAGGTAGTCGGCCATGGCTTCCGCCGCTTCGACCGGATTGGACAGTGGCAAGCGTGTGATCCAGGCGTCAACTTGCTTGGGCTTCGTCTCCAAGTTTAAAGTGCGGCCCGACTCGCGGAGTGGCAGTTCGTATCTGGGTAGCATTAGGTTGCCTTGTCGATTTTGCGGCATTCTACCTTTCTCAAAAATTGCCGCGAAAGGCTTTTCCCGGTTTCGTATTATCAGCTTGCATGGCATCGACTCCATTCATGGGGTCGGCGGGTGCTGCGCGTAATGAAGAATTGGTCGATTGCTGAACTTCTTGCGGCCAGTCGACTCCTTTAACAAATAATTTTCTGCGGGACCCTCATGATCAGATACCTGTTTTTAACGGCCGCTCTCGCGCTGGCCAGCTTGCCCGCCCAGGCCTTCAGCCTGGTCGATAGCAATGGAAAGACGCATTCACTGTCGAAATACAAAGGCAAGTGGGTGCTGGTCAATTTCTGGGCGACCTGGTGTCCGCCTTGTCTGGAGGAAATTCCCGACCTGGTTGCGCTACACGAAAGCAAGAAAAACAATTTGGTCGTGCTGGGGGTGGCGATGGATTATCGGGACCCTAAAGAGGTGTTGCAGTACACCGAGCAGATGATGGTCACTTATCCGATTGTCCTGGGTGACATGAAAATGGCGGCTCAGGTCGGTACGATCTCCGGTTTGCCGACGACGTATCTTTACAACCCGCAAGGCAAGATTGTTGCTTACAACGTCGGGGCGCTGACACGAGAGGCGGTCGAACGCTATATCCAGGTCAAGAAATAAAGGAGTTCGCGATGCGTTGGTTGATGCTTGTCGTTGCTTGCCTGGCCCTGCCTTCGATGGCGGAAATCCGCGATCCGCACGCGCATTTCTTCATGTCGAAAATGGGCGATTTCAGGGATGAACTCGCTACCGCCAAGTCTGAAGGAAAGCAGGGCGTGCTGGTCATGTTCGAAATGGAAGACTGCCCGTTCTGCTCGCGCATGAAAGCCAATATCCTGAATCAGAGCGCCGTGCAGGATTATTTCCGCAAACATTTTCTGATTTATCCGGTGGATGTGAAGGGCGATACGCCGATGGTCGATTTCCAGGGCAAGGACACCGTAGAGAAGGCGTTTGCCCTGGAACACCGCGCCCGCGCAACGCCGACATTCGTCTTCTTCGATCTGGATGGCAATGTGGCGACCCGATATACCGGAACCACGCAGACGGCGGAGGAGTTCCTTCTGCTTGGCCGCTATGTCGTCGAGGGCGCCTATAAAACCCTGCCTTTCAACGTTTATAAGCGCCAGGCCGGCACCCCATGATGGTCGGCGCGTTCGGCTGGGCGGTCATCGGAACTGGCGCGCGGGTGTGTGCATTTCTGGCGCTGTCTTCGGCGCCGCTTGCGGCGCCGCTGACTTTGGACGCGGTGTTGGCGCGCGCCGATTCGGCCCATCCCGACCTGGAGCTGGCGCGCGCCCAGGATGAAATCGCGCAAGCCGAAGCGCAGTTGGCGCAAAGTCTGAATGACTTTCGCCTGACTCTGGACGCCACGCTGCGCAGTGGCCGCAACCAGGCCTACAACGACCGTTTCCACCCGGACAATCAAGTCAAACTCAACGCGCGCAAGACCTTGCTGGACTTCGGGCGCCGGCAATCCGCTACGCTCGCCGCGGATCAGGAGCGGGAAGCGCGCGGACTCCAATTGCTGGATGCCCGCGCGCAGCGCCGTATCAGTCTGATGGCGCGCTACTTCGATGTGTTGCTGGCCGACATGCAGGATGCCGCCGATACCGAGGCGCAGGCTGTCGCCTATGTCAGCTGGGATAACGCGAAAGATCGCCTGGCTCTGGGGCAGCTCGCGCAATGGGAGTTGAGCGAGTTGGAGGCGCGCTACTTCGATGCGCAAGCGCGTCGCAATGACGTGCGTCGCGGGCTGCGTGAAAAGCGGATGGCGCTGGGCGCGGCCATGAATATGCCGGGCAAGGTCGGGCAAAGCGCGATGGTGCTGGACGATCTGGTCGATCCGAAATTGCCGGACAACGAGCGCGCATTGCCCGAATTCGAAGAATTGCTGGCCAAGGTCGAGGCCGCCAATCCACGCCTTGCCGCTCAAAAGAAGTTGCTTGCGGCGGCGGCTCAGCGCTTGAGTGGCGTTCGGGCCGACAACCGCCCCAGCGTCGAGTTCGAGGCGGAGGCCGCCGCCTGGACTCGAGACGCGCTGACCCGGGACGAGTTGCGCGCCGGCTTTAACCTGCTTTGGCCGATCTGGCAGGGCGGGCGAACCGATGCCCGTCTGGGCCGCGAACAGGCGCGCTTCCACGAACTGCAGGCGCAACACGACAAGCTGGCCATGGATTTAAGTCAGTCTGTGCTCGCGCTAAGGGAAGAAATCCAGTACTTGCGGGAAACCGCGCGCCAGAATGCCAGGATGAACGCGATCTACCGCGACCAATCGCTCGACAAGGCGCGCGCCGAATATGAAATGGAATTGAAGACCAACCTGGGCGGCAGCATGGCCGAAACGCAGTACGCGCAATTGAACCGGCGCGCCATTGAATATCGCCTGGCCTTGGCCTGGGCGCGTCTGGAGGCGCTGCTGGGCGGACAACAACAGTGGGCGAGTCTGATGAGCCAGACGAAAGCGGAAGATAAAAAATGATTGAAAAGAAGATTGCGTCATGTCGGCTGATGGCGGCGTTTGCGCTCTCCCTCGCGGCGAGCTTTGCGTGGGCGGCGGAATATCCCGCCGTGCTCGATTGGTCTGGCCGTGTCGTGCTTACTCTGCCCGTTTCCGGCGTGCTGGCGAGCGTCTCCGGGCAGGCCGGTCAGGCCGTCAAGAAAGGCGAACTGTTGGCCAGCCTGGAGCCCACCTTGTTCAAGGCGAGCGTGGCTGAAGCGCGCGCCGATATGGACCGGCTAGCCGAGGAACACGCCGATGCCCAGCGCGATCTGGATCGTGTGCGGGAGCTCTATGCGCGCACGGTGGCGTCGACCACCGAGTTGGACGCGGCCAAGTTGCGCTTCGCCCGCGCCAACGCCGGCCTGGCCGCCGCGCAGGCGCGCGTGGAACGGACGCGTCGTCTGTTGGCCGAGTCCGAATTGCACGCGCCGTTCGACGCTTTGATCTTGTCTCGTCAGGGCGAACCCGGTCTGGTCATCGCGAGCCAGTGCGCGCCGACCGCGGTGTTCACGGTCGCTCGCGCGGACGAACTGGTCGCGCGGAGTTCGATCGATGCAGCGCAAGCCGCCCGCGTGGTACTGGGCGGTGTGGTCGAGGTTTCGGTGGCCGACGCCAATCTGAAAGGCAGAGTCCAGGCCGTCTCGCTCGGCGCCGAGCGTCGCTACACGCTGGAAGTCGCGCTGCCGCGTAGCGCGAATATGTACGCGGGACAGTCGGCCAGCATCCGCCTGCCTTGATTCGGCAAGCTTGTCGCCAGGCCATGGCGGGGCGCCGCGATCACGATAATCCGCGCCTCATTTCTGCCGTGGTGATGTAGCTCAGATGGTTAGAGCGGTGGATTCATAACCCACAGGTCGGCGGTTCGACTCCGCCCATCACCACCACACCGGTTTCTCTCCCCCGCCCAATCCAGCATGACCCGCAAAGTATTCATCCGCACCTTTGGTTGCCAGATGAACGAGTACGACTCGGACAAGATGGCCGACGTACTGGCGTTATCCGGTGTCGAGGGCGAGGGCTATGAACAGACCGACAAGCCGGAAGACGCGGATGTCATCCTGTTCAATACCTGTTCGGTGCGCGAAAAAGCCCAGGAAAAGGTGTTCACCGACCTCGGCATGGTGCGCCATCTGAAGCTGAAGAATCCCAATCTGATCATCGGCGTCGGCGGTTGCGTCGCCAGCCAGGAAGGCGCGGCCATCGTTCAGCGCGCGCCTTACGTCGATATCGTGTTCGGGCCGCAGACCCTGCATCGCTTGCCGCAGATGATGGAAAAGCGGCGCGCTTCAGGGCGTCCGCAGGTCGATATCTCGTTCCCGGAAATCGAAAAATTCGACCACCTGCCGCCGGCGCGGGTCGAGGGCGCGACCGCTTTCGTGTCGATCATGGAAGGCTGCAGCAAGTACTGCACGTTCTGCGTGGTGCCTTACACCCGTGGCGAGGAAGTCTCGCGCCCGCTCGACGATGTGCTGGCGGAAGTCGCCGGACTGGCCGCGCAAGGCGTGAAAGAAGTCTCTTTGCTCGGCCAGAATGTGAATGCCTATCGTGGCGCAATGACTGGCGGCATGATGAGCGATGGAGAAATTGCCGATTTCGCCCTGCTGCTGGAACTGGTCGCTGAAATCCCCGGTATCGAGCGCTTGCGCTACACCACCTCGCATCCGCGCGAATTCACCCAGCGTCTGATCGATGTCCACGCGCGTCTGCCGAAGCTGGTTTCGCATCTGCATCTGCCGGTGCAATCCGGTTCAGACCGGATTCTCGCCGCGATGAAGCGCGGCTATTCGGCGCTGGAATACAAGTCCATCGTGCGCAAGCTGAAAGCCGCGCGGCCGGACATCTGCCTGGCCAGCGATTTCATCGTCGGCTTCCCGGGCGAGACCGAAGAGGATTTCGAGGCCACGATGAAGCTGATCGACGATGTCGGCTTCGATTACTCGTTCAGCTTTGTCTACAGCGCCCGTCCTGGCACGCCGGCCGCCAGCATGGTGGACGACACGCCGCAGGAGGTGAAACTCAAACGCCTGTATCGCCTGCAAGCCCGTCTCAACGAACTGGGCGCGGCGATCAGCGCCGGCATGGTCGGCAGCGTGCAGAAAGTGCTGGTCGAGGGGCCGTCCAAGAAAGATGCCAACGAGCTGGCCGGCCGCACCGACAACAACCGGGTGGTCAATTTCTCGGTTCCGGCGCATCGGTTCGGACAGATGATCGGCCAGCTGGTCGATGTGCGCATCACCCAGGCCATGCCGCACAGCTTGCGCGGTGAAGTTGCGATCTCCTCCGATTGATGGAACTGGTTTCTTTCGTCCCCGTCGATAACGCCCGTCTGGCCAATCTGTGCGGGGTGCTGGACGAGAATCTGCGCCAGATCGAAACCGCGTTGAACGTCACCGTCGCCCGGCGCGGCGAGGTGTTCCAGGTCGATGGCGACAACGCGCGTCTGGCGGTTCGGCTGCTGCAGGATTTTTATCAGCGCGCGCGCAATCCGCTGGATCTCGACGAGATCCAGCTTGCCCTGGTGGAGGCGGCGCACAAGCCCGCGCGTCAGGAAAGCGATATGCCGGTGTTGATGACTCGGCGAACGGGCTTGCATGGCCGCACCGAGCGGCAGAATCAATACATCCGCCAGATGCAGGAATTCGACATCACCTTCGGTATCGGCCCGGCCGGCACCGGCAAGACTTATCTGGCGGTGGCCGGCGCGGTGGATGCGCTGGAGCGCGATCTGGTCAAGCGCATCGTGCTGGTGCGCCCGGCGGTGGAGGCGGGTGAGCGGCTTGGTTTCCTGCCCGGCGATCTGGTGCAGAAGGTGGACCCGTATTTGCGCCCGCTTTATGACGCGCTGTATGACCTGATGGGCTTCGATAAGGTGACGCGCGCCTTCGAACGTCAGATCATCGAGATTGCGCCGTTGGCGTTCATGCGCGGCCGCACACTCAATCACGCTTTCATCATCCTGGATGAGGCGCAGAACACCACGCCCGAGCAGATGAAGATGTTCCTGACCCGGATTGGTTTCGGTTCGCGCGCGGTGGTCACCGGCGATGTAACCCAGATCGATCTGGCGCGCGGACAGAAGTGCGGTCTGATCGAGGCGCGGGAAGTGCTCAAGGAGGTGCGCGGTATCGCCTTCACCGAATTCCAGAATGACGATGTCGTGCGCCACCCGCTGGTTGCCCGCATTGTCGATGCCTACGACGCGTTCTATGGCCGATCCGCGACTTGATCTGAACCTTCAGTTCGCCGTGAAGAAGTCCGAGCGGCCGCGCCGGTCGGACTTCCGGCGCTGGGCGAAAGCCGCCCTGATGACGGATGCCGTTGTTGCGCTGCGCGTGGTCGACGAGGCGGAGGGCCGGGCGCTGAACCGCGATTATCGGGGCAAGGACTACGCCACCAATGTGCTGACCTTCGCCTATGGTTCTTCTGCAAACGGCGAACCGCTCTCCGGCGACATCGTGGTCTGCGCGCCGGTTGTGGCGCGGGAGGCGGCCGAGCAGGGCATCGCGCTGGAAGCCCATTACGCCCATCTCACGCTGCATGGCATGTTGCACCTGCAAGGCTATGACCATGAGACCGAGGCGGAAGCGGTAACAATGGAGTCAATTGAAAGCTTTATCATGCGGCGCTTGGGTTATCCCGACCCTTATGCCGCTGATTCTTGAACCGATGGACGATAGCCACTTACCCCGACCCAGTTTCCTGGAACGTCTGACCTCCTGGCTCTCGCGCGAGCCGGACAATCGCGAGGAGTTGCTCGAACTCCTGCATGCCGCCTACGAAAACAATCTGCTCGATGCCGATGCGCTCGCGATGATCGAAGGCGTCATGCAGGTTTCCGAAATGCAGGTACGCGAAATCATGATTCCACGCGCGCAGATGGATGTGGTCGACATCAACGACCCGCGCGAGGAAATCCTCCCCTATGTGATCGAAACGGCGCACTCCCGCTTCCCCGCGGTCGACGGAGAGCGCGACAACGTGGTCGGCATCTTGCTGGCCAAGGATTTGTTGCGCCTGTTCAGCGAGGAAGACTTCAATCTACGCGATCAGCTGCGCCCGGCGATCTTCATCCCGGAATCCAAGCGACTGAACGTGTTGTTGAAGGAGTTTCGCGCCTCGCGCAATCACATCGCCATCGTGGTCGACGAATACGGCGGCGTGGCCGGCCTGGTCACCATCGAAGATGTGCTGGAGCAGATCGTCGGCGATATCGAGGACGAATACGATTACGACGAGGCTGAAGACAACATCATTTCGGAAGATGGCGATGCCGAGGTCGGCATGGTCTGGCGCGTCAAGGCGCAAACCGAAATCGGCGACTTGAATCAGGCTCTGGGCGTGAATTTCGCCGACGATGAATTCGATACGGTGGGCGGTTTTGTCACCCATGCGTTCGGGCGTGTGCCCAAGCGGGGCGAATCGATTGAAATTGGCGCGCTCCGCTTTCATGTCCTGCGCGCCGACAGCCGGCGGCTGCATACCTTGCGGGTCGAACGGTTGCCGCAATCCAGTCCGCCCTGAGTTCGCGACCGCCGATCCAGACTTGAATTACTCGTTTACAGGCGCATCTGCCACTCGTTCTTCCTCCAAGGATTTCCCATGACTGCGTGGACCGAATTTCTCACTAGCCAGGGCGCCATGCTCGCCGATGGCCATGTCGCCAGCTTTGGCAACCCGGCGGGCGAACTGGCCGCGGCAGAGTCGCAAACCGTTCTGGCAGACTTGTCCCATTTCGGCTTGATCGGTCTGGCTGGCGAAGAGGCGCAAACATTTCTGCATGGCCAGATCACCAACGACTTGCGTGAGTTGAATGAGTCAGCCGCTGTGTTCGCCGGCTATCTCTCCGCCAAGGGCCGCATGTTGGCCAATTTCCTGGTGATGAAACGGGGCGACGATATTCTGGTCATGTTGCCGGCGGCATTGCGTGAGCCGATCCAGAAACGCCTGTCCATGTTCATTTTGCGCAGCAAGGTGAAGGCGCGCGATGCCGGGCCGGACTGGGTGCGGTTGGGGGTGAACGGGCCGAATGCGGGCGCGGCGCTATCCGAAGCGCTCGGCTACGACTTGCCGGAAGGGTTGATGGGCATGGCGCATGGCGAGCAGAGCTTCGTGCTGCGCCTGGGCGATCAGCGTTTCGATGTCTTCGCGCGGACCGAAGCCGCGTCCGCGTTGTGGCAGAAATTGGCTGTCATCTGCCAACCCGTAGGCGCGCCGGCCTGGGATTGGCTGATGGTGCGTGCCGGCGTGCCGATGGTGCTGCCGCAAACGCAGGATCATTTCGTGCCGCAGATGGCGAACATGGAACTACTGGGCGGCGTCAGTTTCAACAAGGGCTGCTATCCCGGCCAGGAAATCGTCGCGCGCAGCCAGTATCTCGGCAAAGTGAAACGGCGCCTGTATTTGGCGCACGTCGATGGCGATGCCTTGGCCGGCGATGAACTTTACAGCGCCGATCTGCCGGATCAGTCCGCCGGCCATGTCGCCAATGCCGCGGCCGCGCCAGGCGGCGGTTGCGATGTGCTGGCCGTGGTGCATATCAGCAGCGTCGATGCGGGCGATGTCCGTTTGAAGAGCCGAGACGGCGCCAAACTGGAATTCCAACCCCTGCCTTATCCCGTGGCCTGATTTGCACAGCTTCTTCGTCTGGTATCGCGTCAACCGGGATGAGGGCGATGCCGATATGGTCATTCGCGGCATGATGGCGCGCCTGGCTTGCCGTTCCGGTGTTGGCGGCCGTTTGATCAGAAAACGCGATGAGCCGGGCTTATGGATGGAAATCTATGCCGATGTGGCCGATCCGGCTCGCTTCGAACCTCTGCTGCGGCAAGCGGTGGATGAGTTCGATGTCGAGATGTTCATCGACGGTACGCGCCGCACCGAATGCTTCCTGGCCGGTGACGCCATTCCAGCAATTTGCGCTTGAACTAGCGCGCTTCCCCGCAGACCTCGCAGCCCGGGTCTTTCTTCAGCCGCAGACTGCGCCAATCCGCGCTCAGCGCATCGTGCAGCAAGAGCCGACCGGACAGGCTTTCTCCCGTCCCGATCAGCAGTTTCAGCGCTTCGGCCGCCTGAATCGATCCCACCACGCCAACTAGCGGCGCGAACACGCCGAATTCGGCGCAGCGCATTTCCGCATCGCGCGCGTGTTCCGGGAACAGGCAGGCATAGCAGGGGGCGGATCGTTCGCGCAAATCGAACACCGCGATCTGGCCATCGAAACGCACGGCCGCGCCTGAAACCAGCGGCTTTTTGTGGCGCACGCAAGCGCGGTTGACGGCATGGCGGGTGGCGAAGTTGTCGGAGCAATCGAGCACGACATCCGCCCGCGCCACGGCGCCGTCCAGCGCCTCGCCCCGCAAGCGCAGATTGACCGCGCTGACATGGATATCCGGATTCATCGCCAGCATGCGCTGGGCGGCGGACTCTGCTTTATTGACGCCAAGACTGGCCATGTCGTGGGCGATCTGGCGTTGCAGGTTGCTGAGTTCCACCGCGTCGTCGTCGGCCAGCGTGATGTGGCCGACGCCGGCCGCGGCCAGATAGAGGGCGACCGGAGAGCCTAAACCGCCCGCGCCGATGATCAGCGCGTGTGCGGCCAGCACTTTTTCCTGGCCGGAGATGCCAATAGGGTCGAGCAGGATGTGGCGCGAATAGCGCAGAAGCTGGGAGTCGTTCATGCGGCTAACTGGAACGCTGTCGCGGTCAGCCAGGCGGTTACTTGTATTGCCGCCATTCGGCTGGCGTTTCATCGTGGTCGCCATGCGGGCGCTTCGCCCAGGCTTTGATATGCGCCGCGTAGTTTTTGGTGCGGGGCGCCGGCTTGCCGAGGTTCTCGCGTTGTACGCGCTCGCAGTAATAGGCCAGATTGCGCTTGATCCGGAGCAACAGGCTGCCTTCCAGGTGGAAGCCTTGCGCCAATAGCAGGGCCTCGATGTCTTCCAGGCAGTGGTCGGCAATGCAATATTCAATCTGCAAGCCGAGCGGGCCAAGCTCGCTTGCTTTCAGGCCCGGCAACTGCGAGAGCAGCGCCAGGGCATGCTGCATCTGGCCGGGCGGCAAGGGGTGGAAGACGATTTCGCGACGCTTTTGAATGTCGCACGCGGTCGTCATTCCCAACTCCTAGTCTTTCCGGCTTTGCAGGAGCGACAACCCTTTAAGCAGGGTCAGCGCCTGGTTGAACTGGTAATCGGCCTTGCTGACGATCTCGCCCGGTTCCAGTTTTGGCCTGGCGTCTTTCTTGCCGGCTTTTTCATCCTTGGATTTTTCGTCCTTGGCCTTGTCTTCTTTCGGCTTGGCATCCTTGCCGGCGTCCGTGTCCTGATGGTTGGTCAGGTGCTTGTCGAGGTCGGCTTCATGCACTTCCATCTTGGGGCCGTCGCTATTCGAGATGGTGGCGTCTTCGACGATGATGTCCGGTGTGATGCCCTTGGCCTGGATGCTGCGCCCGCTCGGCGTGAAATAACGCGCCGTGGTCAGCTTGATGGCCGTGCCATTGTTGAGCGGCAGTATGGTTTGCACCGAGCCCTTGCCGAATGACTGCGTGCCGAGAATGACCGCGCGTCTGTGGTCTTGCAGCGCACCCGCGACGATTTCGGAAGCGGAGGCGGAACCGCCATTGACCAGCACCACCATCGGCACAGATTTTGTCCAGGCCGGCAGGCTCTTCAGGTAGTCGCTTTCGCCGGGACGCAGATAGTTTTCGCGCGCGTTGGTCAGGCGCATCTTGGCATCTTCGGTACGGCCATCGGTATAGACCACCAGATCGCCCGATTTCAGGAACGCGCCCGAAACGGAAACCGCCGTGTTGAGCAGGCCGCCCGGATCGTTGCGCAGGTCGAGCACCAGGCCTTTCAGTCCGTTGCCCTTGTTCTGTTCCTGCAGATCGTTGAGCGCGCTGACCAGGTTTTCGCCAGAGTGCTCCTGGAATTGGGTAATGCGGACATAGCCGTAGTTCGGTTCGACCAGCTTGTGCTTGACGCTCTTTATCTTGATGACGGCGCGCGTCAGCGTCAGTGTCAACGGTTTGCCTTCACCCTTGCGCACGATGGTGAGGACGATATCGGTGCCGGGCTTGCCGCGCATTTTCTTGACGGCGTCGTTCAGGGTCATGCCCTTGACCGGCGTGTCATCAAGCTTGATGACCAGATCGCCGCTTTTTACGCCGGCTTTGAACGCGGGCGTGTCTTCGATCGGAGACACGACTTTGATGAAGCCGTCTTCCATGCCGACTTCGATGCCGAGGCCCCCGAACTCGCCCTGGGTGCCGACCTGGAGTTCCTTGAACGCTTCGTCGTCAAGATAGGACGAATGCGGATCAAGGCCTGAAAGCATGCCGTTGATGGCTTCGGTGATGAGCTTCTTGTCTTCCACCGGTTCAACGTAATCGCTCTTGATCTTGCCGAAGATTTCGCTGAACGCGCGCAGATCTTCAATCGGCAAGGCTTCCGGCTCGCGATCGGCGATGGCGGAGTAGTTGAGCGTCAATGCGGCGCCGAAAACGATGCCGAGACCGACCAGACTGAATTGTTTAAGCTTGCCTGACATGTTGCCTCTTGATTGTGCGTGTTGGTTGTATGTACCAGCGTCTGAGTGTGGATGCCCGGAAGAATTCCCGATGCTTGAATGAATCGTCATTGTTTCAGAGTTCATCGGACCCAAGCCAGCGGGTCGAACGGTTTGCCCTGGTGGCGCAATTCAAAGTAAAGACCGGGTTCATCCTGGCCGCCGGTGGAGCCCACCGTGGCGACTACATCCCCCGCCTGGACGGGGTCTCCGGGCTGCTTATACAAGCTTTCATTGTTGCTGTACAGGCTGAGATAGCCGTTGCCATGGTCGATGATCAGCAGGTTGCCAAATCCACGCAACCAGTCCGCGAATGCCACTTTTCCGCTGCCGACGGAGTGAACTTCCCGTCCTTGCCGAGCGCGTATGAACAGACCTTTCCATGCGGGGCCGCCGTCTTCTCGGATCTGGCCGAATTTGTTGAGAATCTCGCCCGCGACAGGTAGCGCGAGTTTGCCTTTCAGGCGCGGGAAATTCAGACCGGCCAAGCTGGCATCCGCGACCGCCTTGACGCTTTGTCCGGATTTTGCGGTCGGTTGGACTTGGGGTCTGGATTTTGGGGTGGCGGCAAGCCGGGCCAGCTTTTCAATCAATCGGCTCAGGCGCTTTTCATCGCGCACCAGTGTGTCAATTTCCTTGCGCTGCTGCCGAATTTGTTCGGATAGTTTGTACAGGACTTGCTGGCGTGTGCCTTTTTCGGCTTCTAGCGTATTTTTCTGGCTGACCCGCTCTTGTTTGACTTGATGCAGGTCGCTGTTTTGCTCACGTGTTTTTTCCTGAAGTGAATGGAGTTGGCGCAATGACTCACGATGTTGGCGTATGAGTTCGGCGCGTGCGCGTCCAATGTAGCCGTAATATTCGATATTGCGGGCGACGTCGCCTGGATTCTGGCCGTTAAGCATCAATTTCAATGCGTCATTGCCGCCCTGAGCGTAGTGCTCGCGCAGGAGTTCGCCGAGCATTTTTTGTTGCTCCGCAATCTCGGACTCGGTGGATTGGGTATCTCCGATCAATTGCTTCAGTGTCTGAGATAGTTTGCGTTGTTTGATCTCAAGATCGCGCAGGCCGCGGTTGACATCCGAAATCCTGCGTTCGGAATTTTTCAGCGCATCGGTAACTTCGGATTTGTCTTCACTGGCTTGTTCCAGTTCTTCTTGCAAGGCTTGAATGCGGGAGCGTAACTCCTTGAGTTCTTCTTGTTTTCCCGCGTCTGGCGCCGCTTCCGCGGTCAGCGCCAAACAAAAGCTCAGCAGAACGGAGAATGAACGCCCAGTAGATAGACGAAGCCGACTATTCGAAATCGACAAGGGGATGTCCCGTCATCTCCATCGGCTGTGGCAGTCCCATCAGCTTAAGCATGGTTGGCGCGATGTCCTCAAGCGCGCCGCTGTGTTTCATATGGGCCTGTCGGCCGATATAGAGGAAGGGCACCAGGTTAATGGTGTGCGCGGTGTGGGGCTGATTGGTCGTGGTGTCGAGCATCGTTTCGGCATTGCCATGGTCGGCGGTAACCAGCATCTCGCCGCCTACGGACTCGACGGCCTGGACAATTTTCGCCAGGCAGGTGTCGACCGCCTCCACCGCGCGCACGGCGGCTTCCATGATGCCGGTGTGCCCAACCATGTCGCAGTTGGCATAGTTGCAGATGATGGCGTCGTATTTTCGGCTTTCGATGGCTTCGACCAGCTTGTCGGTCAGTTCGAACGCATTCATCTCGGGCTGGAGGTCATAGGTCGCAACATTCGGCGACTGCACCATGACGCGGTCTTCGCCGGGGTAGACCGTTTCTTCGCCGCCGTTGAAGAAATAGGTCACATGCGGGTATTTCTCGGTTTCTGCAATGCGTAACTGGCGCAGGCCGAGATTGGCGATATATTCGCCAAAACCATTTCGTACCCGCTCGGGGGGAAAGGCGACGGGCACATCGAATTCCTCGCTGTAGCCGGTGAGAGTGCAGTAGCTTGATAATTTCGGCACATATTCGCGCTCAAATCCCTTGAATTCCGGCTCGATGAACGCCTTGGTGATCTCGCGGGCGCGGTCGGAACGGAAGTTCATGAACACGATGGCATCGCCGTCCTGCATGCGCACCGGCTCGGCGCCCGCTTCGACAATGGCGGTAGGCTTCACAAACTCGTCGTTTTCTCCGCGCGCGTAGGCCATTTCCAGGCCGAGACCGGCGCTGGGCGCCTGATAGTCGGCGCGGCCCAGAGTGAGCAGATCGAAGGCGACTTTCACCCGATCCCAGCGTTTGTCGCGATCCATCGCGAAGTAGCGCCCGACGATGCTGGCGATGCGGCCGCCATGCAGGCCGTCCATCTTGTCCTGTAGACAACGGATATAAGCCTCCGCACTTTTCGGCGGCGTGTCGCGGCCATCGAGGAAGGCATGAACATAGACCTTGTCGAGGCCTTCATGTAAAGCCATGTCCAGCATGGCGTGAATGTGATTCTCATGGCTGTGTACGCCGCCATCGGAGAGCAGGCCGAGAATGTGCAACGCACCGCCATTGGCTTTCAATTTTTCAATGACACCCATGAGGGTCAGGTTGCCGGAGAAATGGCCATTTCGAATGGCGTGGTCGATGCGGGTGAATTCCTGATAGACAACCCGTCCCGCGCCGATGTTCAGATGCCCAACTTCAGAGTTGCCCATTTGCCCGGCAGGAAGGCCGACAGCGGCTTCGGAAGCTTGAATCAGCGTATGCGGGTGGGTCTTCCAGAGTTTGTCGAAATTCGGTTTGGCGGCACTGGTAATGGCATTGTAAGAATCAGCTACCCTGCAGCCGAAGCCATCGAGGATAAGAAGGACTATGGGTTTGATGGAGGCAGGTGGCATTGGCTGAGTTTGTCGTCTTTGGCGGCCGTATTTTAGTATATTTGAATACTATACGAGATATACTCGTGCGACTGTTCGGTTACGCCATTCAACTGATCGATCATTTTGCAATATCGTTATTACAACATTATCCGCAGTACGGAGCCCGCAATGATTTCCGAGTCCGTAGAACTAATCGACAAGGACGAACATATTGAGCAAGCCTCTCGCGCACTCAAGGCGATGTCCCATCCGCTAAGGCTGAAAATCCTGTGTGTACTCGGCGACAAAGAGGTCAGTGTTCAGGATATTGTCGATAACGTCGGCACGTCGCAAAGCAATATTTCGCAGCACTTGGCTATCCTTCGTGACAAGGGAGTGTTGCGTACGCGTAAAGATGCCAACCGGGTTTATTACCGTGTGGGCGATACCCGGACATTGCAGTTGATCGGGATGATGCGTGATGTTTTCTGCGGCTTCGCCAAGTAGGCAATGCCTGCATTGCGGTAGATTGCAACCCCGATATGTCTTATCTATGCTTGCATAAAAATAATTGATTCTGCTACATTAGCGATCTCTAATATTTCCTCGCATTCCTTGTTGTGCGGGAGATCGTTGCTTCATCAAGGAGCGTTGTCATGAATCGATTGAATCCGCTCAGTGCAATGCTGGCTACCGCGCTTGTCTTGTTCAATGCAAGCGCCCTCGCGGAAAAGCTTGAATTCAAACAGTGTGTCGATATCGCATTGGCGCAAAACCCTGATCTTGCGATCAGTCGCGCTCAGCTCGAACAGGCGGAAGCCGCTCTACGCCAGGCGGATGGCAACAGACTGCCGCGCCTGAATCTGTCGCTGACGGCGACACGCAGCAACGATGCATTGAATGCTTTCGGCCTGAAGCTGGGGCAGCGCAATGCGACGTTCGGCGATTTCGGGGCTGGGGAGTATCTGGGCCCGTCAACCTTGGGTGTTGCGCCGCGCGATCTCAATCACCCTGACGCCGTCAACAACGTCAACTCTCGCATCGAACTGCTGATCCCCGTATACAACGGCGGCATGGTGCGGGGCTATGTCGATACCGCCAAGGCTTATGTCCGCGCGGCCCAGTCCGGCGACCAGGCGGCGCGCCAGCAGATTGCCAAACAGGTGTTGATGGCCTACCAGGGCGTGCATACCGCGCGCGCTTATATCAAGTTGACCACCGAGGCACGCGCGGCTGCCGAGGAATATGTGCGGATCAGCGAAAAGCTGCATCGCCAAGGCATGGTTGTGAAGAGCGATGTGCTGTCGGCCAAGGCCAACTTGGAAGACATCAAGGTCAAGACGGTCGAGGCGAAGAACGCCGAGGCTGCGGCGCTGAACCAACTGTCTTTATTGATGGGTCGGTCGCTGGACGATGCGATCGAGGTTGGCGAGCCGGTCAATCCTGGTCTGCTGGCCGGCAGTGCGGCCGATTTACGCGCGCAAGCCCTGAATGAACATGCCGGTTTGCGTGCGATGCGCAGCCAGCTCGAGGGGGCGGGTGCTCGGGTTGCGGTTGAGCGCGCCAGTAAAAAACCGCAATTCAACGTCATGTTGCGCCAGGATTGGAATGACAAGACGCTGGGCCTGGATGCTTCCTCATATACCGTGGCCGGCGTGTTGTCTTGGGCGGCGTTCGACGGTGGCGTCAGCAATGCCGCGATCAGCCGTGCCGAGGCGCAACGCGCGGAACTTGTCGCCAAGCTGCGCCAGGCCGAGGACGGCATCGGCTATCAGGTCACCGAGGCGCGGCGCAAGGCGCTTGAAGCCGAGGAAAAAATAGCCGCGCGCGAAGCGGGCCTGGAACAGACCATGGAGGCGCAGCGTCTGGTCAAAAAACGGTACGAGAACGGCATGGCGACGCTGATCGAGTTACTCGGCGCCCAGGCCCAACACGACAAGGCGCGCGCGGACTTGGTGGCCGCCCGTTATGAACTCGCCGTCAACCGCGCTGAACTCAAGCGCGCGGTTGGCGTGTTGACCAGCGAACAACTTTAAGCCGGAGCACGACATGCCCAACGTTGCACTCATGAAACCCCTTGTAGCTGTCCTCGTTCTGGCCCTTGCCGGCTGTTCCGGTGAAGAGCCAGCAAAAACCGCCACACCGACTCAACGTTCCGTGCAGGCGCAAACCCAGTTGGTGCAAGCCAGCGAAGGTCTTGCCGTCACCGCGACCACCGGTAGCGTCGTGGCGTTGGACTCGGTTCGTGTCGCCTCGCGTTTGATGGGCTACATCCGTGACATCGCCGTCGTGGAGGGGCAATCGGTCAAGGCCGGCCAGCGCTTGTTCAGCATCGATCCGCTCGATATCGAAGGCGCGGTCGAACAGGCCCGCCTGGGGCTGAATCAGGCCGATGTGGCGATGAAAGACGCCAAGGCGGATTACGAACGCTTCGAGGCGCTCTACAAGGATGAGGTCGTTTCGCGCCAGAACTACGAAAAAATGAAGCTCAACTACGACATCGCGGTGTCGCGCGCCGCGCAAGCCAAGGCCGGTCTGGGCACCGCGCAAGGCCAGATGCGCTATGCGACGGTGACTTCTCCGATCAATGGCGTGGTGACGCAAAAACTGGCGAACGAAGGCGATATCGCCGCGCCGGGCCACCCGGTATTGCTGATCGAGAATCCGGCGCGCCTGCAAGTGCAGACTGCGGTATCGGAGGACTTGTACCGTGGCCTCAAGCTGGGCCAAGTCGTCATGGTCGAGATCGACGGGCAGGACCAGGCGTTGAGCGCCAAGGTGGCGCGTCTGTCGCCAGCCGCCGATCCGATGACGCATGCCTACACCGTCAAGCTCGATGTCGCCGCGCCCGGCCTGAGGAGCGGCGCGTTCGCCCGGGTGCTGTTCCCGACCGGCAAGCGCAGCGTACTGGCGGTGCCGGTCGCGGCGGTGTTGGATCGCGCCGGTATCACGGGCGTGTTCGTGGTCGATGCGCAGGGCGCCGCGCAATACCGCATGGTTCGACTCGGCAAGTCGGATGGCGGGCTGGTCGAAGTGCTGTCCGGTCTCACCCCGGGCGAGCGGGTGGTGATCGGCAATGCCCAGGCGGTGAACAACGGCGACAAGGTCGCCGGTTAAGGGACGCAAGCTAGCCATGAGCAATCACGACACCCATCCGGAAGCGCCGATGAATCTGGCCGGCAAACTGGCCCGCGGCTTCCTTACTTCCAAACTCACCGCGCTGTTCATTCTGGCGGTGACGCTGACCGGCATGCTTGCGCTGGTGGTGACGCCGCGCGAATACAACCCGCAAATCGTGGTGCCGGCGGCCAATATCATCGTCGCCAAGCCGGGTGCTACGGCCACGGAGATCCAGAATCTGGTGGTCAAGCCGCTCGAGGCGATCATGAACGCGCAGTCCGGCGTCGATCACACCTTCGGCTACGCGACCAACGATTTCGGGCTGGTCACGGTGCAGTTCAGGGTTGGCGAAAATCAGGAAGATAGTCTGGTCAAGCTTTACAACCAGTTGATGCAGAACATGGATCGCATCCCGCCCGGAGCGATGCAACCCGTCGTCCGGCCGATCAATGTCGATGATGTGCCGATCATGACGCTGACGCTGGCCTCGGGCGCGCATGACGATTTCCGTCTGCGCCAGGTTGCGCAGCGTGTGCTGGAACAACTGCGCAATGTGCCCGGCGTGTCGTTTACCCAGATCATCGGTGGCCGTGCCCAGGCGGTAAACGTCTGGATCGATCCGCAGCGACTGGAGGCGACGGGCCTGACCCTGGATCGTATCGACCAGATGTTGCGTGGCGCGAATGTCGCCGCTCCGCTGGGCGAATTGGTGCGGGACAACAAGAGCGTGCCGCTGCGCCTGTCCAGTTTCCTCGGCTCCGCCGAAGAAGTCGGCAAGATCGTCGTGGGCGTTTCCCGCGCCGGTGGCCCGGTTTATCTGAAGGACATCGCCCGTATTGAAGATGGCGCCTCGGAAATCGAGGAAACCACACGCTTCGCTTTTGGCCGCGCGAGCACGGCCGCGCAGCGGGGCGAGCGGCCCGCCGTCAGCCTGGCCATCGCCAAGAAAGCCGGCACCAATGCCGTGGTGGTGGCCGATGCGGTGCTGGCCAAATTGAATGAACTCAAGCTGCAGGCGATACCCGCCGGCATCGACGTGGCAGTCACCCGCAACGATGGCGCCAAGGCCGACGCGGCGGTGAACGAACTGGTCATGCACCTGGGCATCGCCATTGCCTCGGTCGTGCTGATTCTGGTGATCTTCCTCGGCTGGCGCGAGGCCGGCATCGTCACCATGACCGTGCCGCTGATCCTGTTTGTGGTGCTCGCCATCGGCCTGGCGTTCGGACAGACCATCAATCGCATCACGCTGTTTGCGCTGATTCTCTCGCTAGGCCTGCTGGTCGATGCCGCCATCGTCGTAATCGAAAACATCCACCGCCACTTGCATCATGGCTCCGGGCGGAGCTTCCAGGAAACGCTGGTCATCGCCACCAACGAAATCGGCAATCCGACCAATGTCGCCACGATCGCGGTGATACTGGCGTTCATTCCGATGGCGTTTGTCACCGGCATGATGGGCCCGTTCATGTTGCCGATCCCATTCAACGTGCCGGTGGCGATGATCGCCTCCATACTGGTTGCCTACATGGTGGTGCCATGGGCCTCGAACCTGTGGCTGGCGAAAAAAGCGGCTCGCCAGGAAATGACACATACGCCCAGCCTGGAAGAGAAGGGCGCTTCGTCGCAAGATCCGCTGCATCGCGCTTATGTCGCCGTGCTCACGCCGCTGATTCGTTCCGGCGCGAAGCGCAACATCACGTTCCTGCTCGTCCTGGGCCTGCTCGCCGGCGCCATGCTGATGCCGGCCTGGCAATTCATCCGGCCGGCCGGTTTGAACGGGCCGCTGTCGATGTTCGGCGTCGAACTGAAGATGCTGCCCAACGACAACACCAACACCATGCTGTTGCAGGTCGACATGCCGGCCGGCACCGCGCTGGCCGCCACCGACCAGGTGGCGCGCGCGGTGGGAAAAGTTGTCGGCGAACACGCCCATGTCACCGATTACCAGACCTTCCTGGGCATGACCGCGCCTATCGATTTCGCCGCCCTGGTGCGTGGCGACATGATCAAGCGCGGCACCAATCTGGCCCAGATACGGGTCAATCTGATTGATAAACACCATCGAGAAGACGCTTCCCACGCCATCGCCATCCAGCTCGACGAAGCGCTGAAATCGGTGCGTCGGCAATTCCCGGACGCCCGCGTCAAGTTGTATGAGACACCGCCCGGGCCGCCGGTGCAGGCGCAGATTCTGGCCGAGTTGTATGGCCCGGATTACGACCTGCTGCGCAGTGCGGCGCCGACCATCGATGCCGCGTTCCAGCAGATCTACGGCATGGTCAACGTCGACGATTCGGTCACCGCCAATGCCGATAGTTTCCACATCCATGTCGATAGCGAGAAGGCGCTGCTTTCTGGCGTTGCGCCCGGCCAGGTGGCCAAGCTGTTGCGCGATTACGTTTCCGGGTTCGCTATCAGCACGCTGCATGTGGACACGGCGCGCGAGCCGATCGACATCAAAGTCCGCCTGCCCCAGGAACTGCGCGCCAGCCCGGACACCTTGATGAATTTGCGCATTACCAACCCGCACGGCATGCAGGTGCCGCTTGCCGCCATTGCCAGCGTCGAACGTGTCACGGAAGCCAAACCGATCTACGACCGCGACCAGCATCCGATGGTCATGGTCGGCGGCGAGTTGCTGAAATCGAGTCCGGTCTATGCGGTGCTGGCGCTGGATGAAATGCTGGACGGCAAGAAATTGCCGAACGGGGCGACCTTCACCACGGGCAACCTCGGTTTCACCCAGGCCAGCCCGAAGGACGTGGTGGAAAACACCCTGCTCTGGGGCGGCGAGATGCGTTTGACGCTGGACGTGTTCCGCGACCTGGGCTCGGCCTTCATCATCGCCCTGATCCTGATCTACCTGATGCTGGTCGCCTACTACAAGTCGTTCATGTTGCCGCTGATCGTCATGGGCGCCATCCCGCTGACGCTGGTCGGCGTGTTCCCCGGCCATTGGGCGACAGATCAGGCCTTCACCGCCACCTCGATGATTGGTGTCATCGCCCTGGCCGGCATCGTCGTGCGCAACTCTTTGTTGTTGATCGACTTCATCCTCGATTACCGCAAACAAGGTTATGCGCTGGATCAAGCCGTGATTGAGGCGGGCGCGGTGCGTTTCCGCCCGATCCTGTTGACCGCCCTGGCGATCATCCTCGGCTCCGCCATCATGATTACCGATCCGGTCTTCGGCGGCCTGGCGGTCTCGCTGATCTTCGGTACCTTCGCCTCAACGGCGCTGACCCTGGTGGTTATCCCGTTGATGTATTTCTTGTGGCAACGAAAGTTAAGCCAAGTCGTGAATGCAACGCCAAACTGATCTCGACCTGTCCACGCCCCCACCAACTCTCGACTAAAGGAATTTTGTTATGACCATCGAACGCATCATCCGCATCATGGCTGGCGTCATGATTCTGTTGTCTCTCACCCTGGCTCACTTCATGGGTCAAATCGACATGAGCAGCCTGTCCTGGCTGTGGTTGACGGCTTTTATCGGTCTCAATTTGCTGCAGTCCGGGTTTACCGGTATTTGCCCGCCGGAGTCCCTGCTCAAGAAAATGGGCTTTCAGTCCGGTGGCAGCGCCTGTAGCAAGTAAACGGTAAACTTGCCGCCCTTCGTATATCAGCACGAGTCATTCATGGATTTCATCACGCAAGGTCATAACATCTGGCTCATCCTCCTGGCTGCCATGTCCGGTTTCATGCTGCTCGGCGGTGGCGGTCTTTTTGGCCGGATCGCCGGCGTCAAGGAGATCGGGCCTCAGGAAGCGGTACTGCTGTTCAATCATGATGAAGCGCTGGTGCTGGACGTGCGCGAGCAATCGGAATGGTTGGATGGACATATCACGAAGGCCAAACATATCCCGCTCGGCCAACTGAATAACCGACTGTCCGAGCTGGAGAAATTCAAAAACAAACCCATCGTCGCGGTCTGCCGAAGCGGGCAGCGTTCAGGCAGCGCTTGCAGCATTTTGAAGAAAGCAGGTTACGAAAATCTGCACAACCTCGCCGGTGGCATGACCGCTTGGGAACAAGCCGGTTTGCCGCGCGAAAAGAGATAAGGAAACGCCATGCCTCCCATCAAGATGTATTGCACCGCCGTTTGCCCCTATTGCACGATGGCCGAGCGGTTGTTGATCAAGAAAGGTGTCGTCGACATCGAGAAAATCCGCGTCGACCTCGATCCGGCGCAGATGCAGGAAATGATGCGGATCACCGGTCGCCGCACCGTGCCGCAGATTTATATCGGCGATCGCCACGTCGGTGGCTTCGACGATCTCTCCGCGCTGGACGCGGGCGGCGAGCTGGAGCCATTGCTGGCGGCTTGATTTCATCGCGATAGCCGCCATCTGGTTGTCAGTTCAACCACCTGGAGCTTCACGATGGAACTTGTCTGCCCCAACTGCGGCGCGGTCAATCGCGTTCCCGACGACCGTTTGCCGCAAGGTCCGAAATGCGGCAAATGCGGTGCGGGCGTATTGCCCGCGCATCCGGTTGAACTGACCGTAGCCTCGTTCGACAAATTCATTCTCCGCAACGAACTACCGGTATTGGTCGATTTCTGGGCGCCCTGGTGCGGCCCTTGCCGGCAATTCGCGCCGACTTATGCCCAACTGGCAGCGAAGCATGTCAGCCGCATCCGTTTCGCCAAGGTGAATACCGAGGCGGAGCAGGCGCTCGCGGCCCGCCACTCAATTCGTAGCATTCCGACGCTAGCATTATTCAGGAACGGCAAGGAAGTCGACCGGATGGCGGGGGCACTGCCTGCTCCGCAACTTGAAGCCTGGCTTGCGCGGTTCACGTAAGCCCATCACGTAAGCCCAATATCGCTTTTAGTTCCCCGATAGCGGGCGGCTATAATTTCCCACCCACTTCCCAACTTTCCGGACTCTGAAATGACCGATCAGCAACCTCAGCAACAAGCCCTGCCCTCTTTCAACATCGAGAAGATTTACGTCAAGGATCTTTCCGTCGAAGTGCCCAATGCGCCGGCCATTTTTTTGGAGAGGGAGCAGCCTCAGATCGACATGCGTCTAGATACGCAGAGCAGCCCGGCCGATGCTGGAAATGGCATTTATCAGACCATCCTCACGCTTACGATCAACGCGAAAATCAACGACAAAGTCGCGTTTCTGGTTGAACTGCAGCAGGCCGGGATTTTCCGTATCCAGAACCTGCCGCCAGAAGCGCTTGAGCCAGCGCTTGCCATCGGCTGCCCCAATATTCTTTTCCCCTATGCGCGTGAGGCCGTGTCCGACGCGGTGCTGAAAGCGGGTTTCCCCCCATTGATGCTGCAACCGGTGAACTTCGAAGTGCTTTATATGCAGCAGCAACAGCAAGCCCAGGCAGCCGGAAAGCCTAACTGAGCCTGGTCCTCCAAACCGTTCCTGGCACGCGACAAGATGCTTCATCGGCTGCTGACATGAGCATTTGCGTATTGGGGGCGGGGGCTTGGGGTACGGCGTTGGCGTTGCGCCTGGTGGGGCATGTCGACGTCGTGTTGTGGTCTCGTTCGCTCGATCATGCCAACAGCATGGAGCAAGCGCGGGAGAACAAACGCTACCTGCCCGGGCATGTTTTTCCGGACAGTTTGGCGATCAGCGCCGATCTGGATAGCGCCTTGTCCAAAGCGGAATTGCTGATTGCCGCCGTACCCAGCAATGGCTTCCGTGCGCTCATCCTGGCTTTGCGCCAAGCTGGCGTAACCATTCCCATCGTCTGGTTGTGCAAGGGCATGGAATCGGGCAGCCAGAAATTGCCGCATGCCGTGCTTGCGGAAACATGGCCGCAACATCCACCCGCGGCGGTTTTGTCAGGCCCCAGCTTTGCGCACGAAATTGTCTGCGGGTTGCCCGCCGCATTGACTGTGGCCAGCGCGGATGCCGAATTTGCCCGGCGCGTGGCGTGGCGGTTGCACGATCCAAAATTGCGTTTGTATGCCAGCACCGATGTCATCGGTGTCGAGCTGGGCGGCGCGGTGAAGAATGTCATCGCCATCGCCGCCGGCATTTCGGATGGTCTGGGTTTCGGCCTCAATGCCCGAGCCGCCCTGGTGACGCGCGGCCTGGCCGAAATGACTCGGCTGGGCCTGAAGCTGGGCGGTAAACCTGAGACCTTCATGGGCTTGTCGGGCATGGGCGATCTGATCCTGACTTGTACCGGCGATCTTTCCCGCAATCGGCAACTTGGCCTGCGCCTGGCCGGTGGCGAAAGTCTGGAAGACGCCTTGCGCGCGCTCGGCCACGTCGCCGAAGGCGCCACAACAGCCCTGGAAGTGGACCGGCTGGCGCACGAACTGCACGTGGATATGCCGATTACCCAAGCAGTGGCGCAGGTGCTGAATCAGCAAATACCGCCGCGTGAAGCCGTGGCCGCATTGCTGGCGCGCGACCTTAAAGACGAGATCGATTGAAAACAGGCAGGCATACGTCTGCCTGTTTTCGTCCGCTCCGTGGAGTTACTTTTCCAGACGTAAAGACACGTAATGCGCATCTTCGCCGCGTTTCACCAGTAACGCGGCGGTGTTGCGCGAGGTGTCGTTCAGCAGAAGCGCAACTTCATCCGGGGTATTCACGCCCTGGTTGTTGACCGCAACGATGACATCGCCCGACTGGATGCCGGCGCGGGCCGCAGGTCCGGTTGCTTCGTCGACCAGAACGCCGTTGGTGATTTTCAGGATGCTTTTCTGCTCGCGCGTGAGCTCGCTTACCGCCAGGCCGGCGCGGTTGGTCTTTTTCGCCTCGGGCGCTTTGACGGCAACCTTTGCATCGGTCATTTCACCGACCTTGACGCTGAGTTCGCGTTCTTCACCCTTGCGCCAGATGGTCAAGGTTGCACGCGCTCCGGGCGTGGTGGCGCCGACCAGACGCGGCAGGTCGATCGATGAATTGACCGGCTTGCCATCGAACTTCAGAACGATATCGGACACCTGGACGCCGGCTTTCTCGGCCGGGCTGCCGGCTTCCACGTCGGCAATCAAGGCGCCATGCGGCGACTTCAGGCCAAACGATTCCGCCAGATCGGACGTAACTTCCTGGATCGTGACACCCAAGCGGCCACGTTGCACGCTGCCGCGTGTTTTCAGTTGTTCCGCGACATCGGTGGCGACGTCGATCGGGATGGCGAACGACAGACCCATATAGCCACCGGAGCGGGAGATGATCTGCGAGTTCATGCCCACCACTTCGCCGCGCAGGTTGAACAGGGGGCCGCCCGAATTGCCCGGATTGACCGCGACGTCGGTCTGGATGAAAGGCACATAGTTTTCTTGTGGCAGGCTGCGCCCCTTGGCGGAGACGATGCCGGCGGTGGCGGAATTTTCAAACCCGAACGGCGCGCCTATGGCCAACACCCATTCGCCGACGCGCAGTTTGTTGGGGTCGCCGATGCTGACGGCGGGCAATTTGTCGGCATTGATCTTGATCAGAGCCACATCGGTGCGCGCATCCGTGCCGATGACTTTGGCGCGGAATTCACGCTTGTCGTTGAGTTTGACGACCACCTCGTCCACGTCGTCGACGACATGAGTATTGGTCAGGATGTAGCCATCGGGCGAGATCAGGAATCCGGATCCCTGGCCTCGCTTTGGCGGCAGCATGACCTGGCCCTCGGGTGGCATCATGCGGCGGAACAGATCGAACATTTCATCCGGTTCCGGCATTCTCGGTTTGCGCGTGCGCTGCCTGGAATTCTGCATGGTGGCGATGTTCACCACGGCGGGAGATTGTTTTTCCACCAGGTCGGTAAAGTCAGGCAACTGCGCGCTGACGCCGCCGGCAACGAAAGACAAAGTGATGCCCAACAGGGCAAGCCATTTCTTCATGTCATACCTCGCAAAATGAATGGATTAATCAATCTGGCAACTGCGGGCCGCGCCGTGTCTGAGTATGACAGGCGCTTGTTCCGGAACCGCTTTTGTGCGCAGCCAGAGCGCCGACAATGCCAGCCCGCACAGACCGCCGCCGATCGCGCCGGGTTCCCCGAAGAAATGGCTGCCCAGCCCGGCGCAAAGCAGCAGCATGAACAACGGTATGCCATAACTGGCAATAGCCGCGCGAAGTAGTGCCCCATCGGGCAGCCCGATCACCACCGCATCGCCTGGCTGGGCATCGATAGGATTGGCTACCGGGTATTCCGCCTCATCGGCATGCCAGAAGCGGGCGAAGACTGAAGAGCCGCAGCCTTTGCCGGCGCAGGCGGCGCAGGAAGAAGGCGCTTCGCTGACCACCCAGGCGGTGTTGCCTTCCAGGCGCCGGACGCGTGCAGGAGATTCAATCACTTGGCAGCGCCTCGTAAATCAGGGCTGTCGCTTCGTGTTTCCAGGCCTGTTGCGACTGCCTCAATGGTCGCCCAGGGTGCGTCACCCAGTATGGTCGCCTGCATCGGGCCGACCTGGCGCGTGACCATGTTGATCATGCCTTGCTTGCTCTGGCCGCGAACGCTTGAAATCGGGTGCGTGGCGGGTTCAAGAAACAGGGAAATGTAGGTGAGGCCGTCGCTGAATACCCAGTGCTCGACTTCGCCAGGTTTTCGCAGACCGCCCGAAGGATTCGGCAGGGTCCGCCTGACCGCGGCAACCCGGCTGAAGCCGGGAGGCAGATGGCTGACGCTAATCGTTTCAGTGCCGATCGGGCGGGTGGTAGCGGCCTGCGCTGGCATGCGCCAGGTGTCGAGGCTGGTTTGAGTCTCGGCCTTGGGGCTGCCGCCGATCCGGATTTCGGCAAAGGCGTATTGCATCAAGGGGGTTCCGGCTTCGTTGATCATGACCGCTTTGAGCGGCAAGCTGCTGTCCTTGTCGGCGCAAATAACGTAACCCCAACGGTAGGCGTCTTTGGGCACGATTTCGACCTGCCTGCATTCGAGTCCGGCAATGCGCGCCCATTCGCCCAGTTTGACGCTATACCAGTTGGCCAGCGCCGCCGCATTGGGCGGTAGCAAGTCCGGGAAGTGGCGGTTGTTCAGCCGCTTTTCCGTTTTGACCTGCCCGCCTTCGGTCACTCTGAGCAAGGAGCCGCTTTGCGTGCAGCGTATTTCGCGCTGATTGCCATCCAATGCCGAGAGGTGACTGTCCTTGGTTGATCCCGTCGGGCGGTTGGTGACCGATAACGTTTGCATGGCCGAGCCATGTTGCACGACAAACACGCCTTCGTAGGCCATGCGCCTGGAAGCGTCGGAGATCTTTTGCAGCCAGTTCGCGGCATCGGCGGGAGACAGAAGTTCCGCGGCGGTCAAAGGTGGCGCCAGAAAGATGCCCGCAATCGCGCCGGCAATGGATAAAAACTTGCGCCGAAGCATCATTGGCGAATCTCCAACGAGGCATTGCTGAAGTGCATTTCCGGGGCTGAAACCACGGCTTGGGTAAAGTCCTGATGCGCCGCGAGGTAAGGAAGAGAGTCCGTGTTGCGTTGAGCCGACTGGGTGTCGGCCGGTTTCAGGGCGGCAAGTGGGACGTTGACATCGTGATTCGGACTGCTCTGCCATAAACCCCAGGTGATCGCCGTCATGGCCGCGGCGGCAAGCCAGAGGACGGGGCGGCGGTTACTGGCTTTGTGCATCGGGGCAAGAATCACCGGCTCGTTCTTCAGGGCCAGCATGACGCGATCCGTGAAGTCGCCGGGCGGCGTGCTCAAGCCGCGCATCGCGTCTCCGATGGTCAGGAAATCGGCGATGTGTGCTTGAGCGACGGCGTCATTGCCGATCCGCTTGAGCGTCTGGTTGGCCAGGTTGTCGGGCAGTTCACCATCGATCAACGCGGAGAGATTCAGCGCCAGCATGTCTTCATGCGCCGGCTGAGCTTGTGTTGTCGGCATCGTCTGTCTGGTCGTCTCAATATGTTTCATCACTACCACCTTCTATCTTCCGGAGTGCCCAGGATGGGCCGCAGCTTGGCGGCTATTGCTTCACGCGCCCGAAATATTCGGGAACGCACGGTGCCGATGGGGCACGTCATGGTGTCGGCAATTTCTTCGTAACTCATGCCTTCGATCTCTCGCAATGTGATCGCTTCACGAAGTTCTTGCGGCAACGCGTCGACCGCTTGGTTGATGGCTATGGCTACTTGTTTCGATAAGAGTTCCGTTTCCGGATTGCCGATCTCTTGCGCGACCAGCCGTTCATCCGGTTCGTCATCTTCGTTGATGGCCTGGTCGGAGACCGTTTGCATCGCGCGGCCACGCGAAGACAAGTAGTTCTTGGCGGTGTTGACGGCGATGCGATAAAGCCAGGTGTAAAAGGCGGCGTCACCGCGAAACTGCGGCAGAGCCCGATACGCCTTGATGAAGGCTTCCTGGGCGATATCTTCGATTTCGGTCTGGTCGCGCACCATGCGCGATAGCAGGCGCAAAATTTTACGTTGATATTTTTCCACCAGTATCCTGAACGCCTGCTGGTCGCCCTGCCGTACCCGCTCGACCAGTTGCAGATCGATTTCCCGGTCGCTCATGGATGCTCCCAACCTGAATGCGGTGGCGAGCTCGTTTGTCTTGGCATAAATCGCTCTCGGATACCCTATGATTCGTTAAGCGGGCGAGTATAACCGTCCGATTCCGGGGCAAAGGCCGCACGCTCTGGTCTGCCGCCGGCTTTGTTTCACACTCCGCCACACATTCATATCCGCATGCATCGCTACGACGTTCTCATCATCGGTTCCGGCCTCGCCGCCGCCACGCTGGCGCTTACTCTGCCCGCCAGCATGAAGGTGCTGGTCGTGACCAAAAAATCGCCGGAAGACAGTTCCAGTTATTGGGCGCAAGGCGGCATCGCCGCGGTGATGGGCAGCGATGACAGTTTCGACGATCACGTCCGCGACACGCTGGTCGCCGGCGCGGGCCTTTGCAACGAAGCCGTGGTGCGCCGGGTGGTCGAAGCGGCGCCGGCCGCATTGCACTGGCTGATCGATCAGGGCGCGCCGTTCGATCTGGAAGGCGGCGAGTATCACCTCACCCGCGAGGGCGGGCATTCGCGTCGGCGCGTGCTGCATGCGGCCGATGCGACCGGTCGCGCCGTGCAGGACATCCTGCTGGCTCAGGTTCTGGCCCGCGCCAATGTCACCGTGCTCAGCCAGCACATCGCCATCGATCTGATTACCGATCGCCAGCTTGGGCGCGAGGTCGATGCCGGCGGCAACAGCGTGCATGGGGCTTACGTGCTGGATACCGCCAGCGGCAAGGTGGAAACGTTTTCCGCCGGCTTTACCGCGCTGGCGACGGGCGGTTCCGGCAAGGTGTTTCTCTACACCACCAATCCGGATACGGCGACCGGCGATGGCGTCGCGATGGCCTGGCGGGCCGGTTGCCGGGTCGCCAATCTGGAGTTCGTACAGTTTCATCCCACCTGCCTGTATCACCCGCACGCCAAATCTTTCCTGATTACCGAGGCGATGCGCGGCGAGGGGGCGCTGCTGCGTTTGCCGGATGGCGCTCGTTTCATGCCTGAACACGACGAACGCGCGGAACTGGCGCCGCGCGATGTGGTGGCGCGCGCCATCGACCTGGAAATGAAGAAGCGCGGCCTCGATTGCGTTTACCTGGACATCACCCACAAGCCGGCGAAGTTCATCGTCAGCCACTTTCCCAATATCCACGCGCGTTGCCGCGAACTGGGCATCGACATCACGCGCGAGTGGATTCCGGTCGCCCCGGCGGCGCACTACAGTTGCGGCGGCGTGCTGGTGGATGCGGCTGGACGCGCCGACGCGAGCCATCTCTATGCCATAGGCGAAACCAGTTGCACTGGATTGCATGGCGCCAACCGGCTGGCCAGCAATTCGCTGCTCGAGTGTCTGGTCTATGCCCGCGCGGCGGCAACCGATATCGCGGCCGCCAGCCCATCGAGTGAACTGAAATTGCCATCCTGGGATGAGAGCCGGGTGACCGATGCCGATGAGGAAATCGTCATCGCCCACAACTGGCACGAACTGCGCCGCTTCATGTGGGATTACGTCGGCATTGTGCGCACGACAAAACGGCTGGAGCGGGCGAGCCACCGCATCAAACTGTTGAACGATGAAATTGACGAGTACTACCGCAATTTCCGTGTTGGCAACGATCTGGTCGAGTTGCGCAATCTGGTGTTGACGTCCGAATTGATCGTCAATTCGGCGCGCGCGCGCCACGAAAGCCGAGGTCTGCATGCATCGCGCGATTACCCCGGGCTGTTGCCCGAGGCGCGCGACACGATACTCAATCCCAACGTTTAACTGGCATCCGCCCGTTTCATCAGGAAGTGAACCAAAAGCGCTACCGGCCGGCCGGTGCCGCCTTTTTCCTTGCCGGACTTCCAGGCCGTGCCGGCGATATCCAGGTGCGCCCAATCGTATTTTTCGGCGAATTTCGATAGGAAACATGCGGCGGTGATGGTGCCGCCCGGGCGGCCGCCAATATTCGCCATGTCGGCAAAATTGCTCTTCAGTTGTTCCTGGTATTCGTCCCATAGCGGCAGTTGCCAGCAGCGGTCGGCGGCGGTTTCTCCGGCCTGCAGCAGTTCGCGCGCCAGGCCGTCGTCGTTGGCGAGCAGGCCGCTGGCGACATGTCCGAGCGCGATGACGCAAGCGCCGGTCAGCGTGGCGATGTCGACCACGCAGGCCGGGTCGAGTTTTTCCGCATAGGTCAGCGCGTCGCACAAAATCAGGCGGCCTTCGGCGTCGGTGTTGAGGATCTCGATGGTCTGGCCGGACATCGAGGTGACCACGTCGCCCGGTTTGTTGGCGCGGCCGTTCGGCATGTTTTCGCAAGTCGCGATCAGGCCGGTGATGTTCAGCGGGAGCTTCAGTTCGGCCGCCGCGCGCAGTGCGCCGAGGACGGAAGCCGCGCCGCACATGTCGTACTTCATCTCGTCCATTTCCGCCGCCGGTTTCAGCGAAATGCCGCCGGAATCGAAGGTGATGCCTTTGCCGACCAGCACGACGGGTTTTTGTTTCTTATCGCCGCCCTTGTGATTCAGCACGATGAAACGCGGCGGTTCGTCGCTGCCCTTGGCGACGGAGAGGAACGAGCCCATGCCGAGTTTTTCGATTTCGGCGCGCTCCATGACCTCGATGCCGAGGCCGAATTCCTTGGCCAGCGCTTTGGCCTGATCGGCCAAGTAAGTCGGGGTGCAGATGTTGCCCGGCAGGTTGCCCAGGTCTTTAGCCAGTTTGACGCCGGCGGCGATGGCCTGGCCGCGCGCGGCGGCGGCTTCGCCCTGGGCCATCTCGCCGCGACGCTGCACGCCAAGAATCAGCTTGCGCAACGGCTTCTTGTGCTCATCGGGCTTGCTCTTCATCTGGTCGAAACGGTAGAGCATGTCGTTCGCCTGTAGCACAGCTTGTTCGACGTTCCAGCCCAGATCGCGTTTCTTGACCGGGATTTCGGTCAGATAGAGGCCGGCCTCGCCGACGCCGAGGTCGCCAAGAACCCGGATCGCGGTGCGTATGGCTTCTTTATATGCTTTGTCGCGGAATTCACGTTCCTTGCCCAGGCCGATAAGCAGAACGCGCTCGGCTGAGACGCCGGGGACGTTGTGCAGCAGCAGGCTGGATCCTTGCTTGCCGTCCATGTCGCCGCGCCGGAGAATGTCGGCCAGATAGCCATTGGCGGCTTTGTCGATCAGCTCGGCCGCCGGGCTGGGTTTGCGATGATCGAATATGCCGACCACCACGCAGGCGCCACGTTGTTTTTCCGGGCTGCCACTTTTAATGCTTATTTCCATGCAAATCTCCTGAAGACGATGTTTGGGGTTGAACAAAGCAAGCCTGTGATTGCAGACATGTATCGAAGTTATTCACGAAGTTATTCATTAACACGCCCGCAGTCAAAACATGCGTCGATTTGAACGCGCATTGACTCGGGAAATGGCCGCGGGCGCGGCGCTCGGCTTCGCCGCGCTAGTCGCGATATTCAGCGTGGTCATTCTGGTACGCATCCTGAGTAAGGCGGTGGTCGGCGATATCGATGTCTCTGCGATCATGCCGATGCTGGGGTTCGGCGTCTTGCGGACGTTGCCCGTGCTGCTGTCATTGGGTTTGTTCATCGGCGTCTTTATGAGCCTGTCCCGCTTGTGGCGCGATAGCGAGGCCGTGATCTGGATGAATGCCGGCGTGGGTCCATTCGGATGGCTGCGCCCGGTGGTCATGTTGATATTACCCGTTGTCGCAATCATTGCATTCGTCAGTTTGGAGGGTCTGGCTTGGGGTGCGCGAAAACAGACCGAATTCGAGCAGGTATTGGCCACCAAGAATCAGGTCAGCGCATTGGCGCCGGGCGTCTTTTCGGAGGATAGGCAAGGCAAGCGGGTTGTGTTCGTGGAGAAGGTTTTCCAGAACGGCAGTCGTGTGGAGAATGTTTTCGTGCAGTCGTTTGAGCGCGGACGCATGGGGGTCACTGTCGCAAGCCAGGGGCTGGTGAAAAAAATGACCAATGGCGCGGTATTCCTCGTGTTGGAAGACGGCAAGCGCTACGAAGGCATTCCAGGCGAAGCGGATTATCAAATGGCGCGTTTCAAGCGATATTCCGTGCGCATCCCAGCGCCCGCGCTGGTGGAACGTGGCGAGACCTCCCGCAGCATGGAGGCCGCCGATTTGATACGAAATCCCAGCCCGGCCAATATGGGCGAGTGGGTTTGGCGGCTGGGTTATCCCATCTCCGCATTTTTGCTTTGTTTGCTTGCGGTGCCGTTGAGTTATACCAACCCGCGCGCGGGCCGCTCGCTTAACGTGGTGTTCGCGGTATTGATTTTTGTGGCTTACAACAACTTCGTCGGTATTTCAAAAGGCTGGGTGGAGCGTTCCTTGCTGGGCTCGGTGGAAAGCCTGTTGCTGGTGCATGGCGTCATGCTGTCGATTCTGATCGCGATGTTTTGGCGCAGATTCAGGGGGCCGTGGTCGGCATGAACATCCTGTTCCGTTATGTCGCGCGCGAGGTGTTGACGGCTTCGTCGATGGCTTTGTTCGCCTTGACCGCGCTGTTCACCTTCTTCGAATTCATTTCGGAATTGGCGGATGCGCATAGCGCCACCTATACGCCATGGGTCGCCACCCTGTTCGTGGCGATGAATGTGCCCGGACGCTTGACCGAACTCATGCCGCTGGCGGTGCTGATCGGCGGCCTGCTCGCCTGGAACAGGTTGTCTCTGGCTTCCGAATTCAGCGTAATGCGCACGGCGGGTTTGTCGACGCCTCGCCTGGCGTCCTGGATGCTGATATTGGGCTTGCTGATCGGCGCTGTCGCTTTGCTGTTCAGCGAATATGTCACGCCCTATGCCGAGCGGGCCGCACAGCAATTGAAAGTGCGTTCAACCAGCGGGATCGTCGCGCAGGAATTTCCGACCGGGTTGTGGGCGAAGGACGGCCGGACTTTCATCAATATTCGTGAATTGCACCCGGATGCAAAACTGGTCGATGTCCGTCAATACGAATTCGACGCCGGGTTCAATCTCAAGCTGATGCGCCGGGCGGAATCCGCCAGTTGGCATGACGGCCAGTGGACATTGCGCCAAGTGACGCAGACATCGATCTCCGGAGGCGGTACGCGTACCCGGCAACAGCCTGACCAGTCTTGGACTTCCGCAGTAACCCCGGATCTGTTGGCCGTGCTGATGATCAAACCCGAGCGAATGGCAATAACCGCGCTTTATGCCTACATCCAGCATCTGGACGAAAACCTGCAGGATTCGAAACGTTACCGCATCGCCCTTTGGAGCAAGTTGGCCTATCCGATGGCGGCGCCGGTGATGTTGATACTGGCGCTGGTTTTTGCTTTCAATCCGCCGCGCCACGGCGGCACAGGCGGGCGGCTATTGGCGGGAATCGTGCTTGGGCTGGTGTTTCATCTGAGCAGCCGGCTCGCCGGCCAGGTGGCATTTTTGCAAAACTGGTCGGCCCCCATACCCGCGTTCATGCCCGTGCTTGTGTTTGGCTGCGCGGCAATGGCGGCCTTGTGGTGGGTGGAGCGTCGCTGACTTCCGCGCTTACAGCCGATCCAGCCGTGTCCCGGAGAAATGGTCTTGCAGAAACTGTTTGTCCTTGCGTATCAAGGCGGCCCACCAGCCTGTTCCTAGCAAGGCCAGGTTCAGGCAGGCCAGAAAAAATCGCAGCCAAACCTGAAAAGTACTTGGCCGTTGCCCATTCTCGGCCAACAGACGTATGCGCCAGGTTTTCATGGCCAACGTCTGGCCCTTGCGCCAGAACAGGGTGAAATAGATGCCGCTGACCATAACCAGATAAACACGCAGCAGGTTGGTGCCGAATTCCGGCGACATCCGTTGAACCACACCAACCAGCGGGAATGTCGCGACAAACAGGACGGCAATCAACAGCATGCTTTCGTAAAGGTTGCAGGCCAGGCGCCGACGCAGGGAGGGCGTGCTCATGGGGCGCTATTGGCCAGGCGTTTTGTCAGTTGGCGCGGATTCCGGGCCGACAGTCTGCAACCAGAGTTGTTTGATCTGCGCTTGCTCGGGTCTGGGCAGTTCCTGGAGTTTCTTGAAGTTGTTTCGCGCCGCATCGCGTTGGCCCTGGCTCATGCGCGTCCAGGGTTGTAACCGGGAATAGAAAATCTGCTGCTGGGTCGGCGTCAGCTTGGCGAATTCCTTGGCGACCTTGAGCAGTTTGTGCCTTTGCTGCGCGGGTAAATGATCCCAGTCATAGGCGATGGGCGTTAGCGCGGTGCGTTCTGGAATGCTGAGTTCAGCCCACAATGGCGCATTTTCAGCCAATGCCAATGCCGAAAAAACAAACGAAAACAGGCATATAAGGAAGTTGCGCGTTAGTTGAGCCATTGCGAGAAAGTTTTGTCCGCGTATGCTTGGGGCGGGAGATCGCCAGTCAATAAAAGAATGTCTGTTTCCACCGAATAGGGGCGAGGCGCGGTTTGCACGAACCACCAGCTTGCCAAAAGTATCGCCAGTGTGGCAAACGAGGCAAGTCGTATGTGTCGATGCACCCACGCCAAGATGCCAATGCCGCCGAGTGTTGCACGATCTCCGCTAATGGCTTGGCTCCGCATCGAGGCAAGGCGATGGCCGGTCGGTGCGTCAATTTCCCTTAGCCCCTGGTCAAGGGCGCTAGTCAGACGGTGTGCGAAATCATCATCGGGTGTCACAGCGAAATACCCTTTTTCCTCAGTTTTGCCGCAAGTGCGTTGTTGGCGCGAAAGCAGTGGGTTTTTACACTGCCCTCACTGCAGCCCATGACTATGGCGGTTTCGGCCACATCGAGCTCCTCCCAATAACGTAACAGGAAGGCCTCGCGTTGACGCAGCGGCAATTCTGAAAGCGCTAGTTCAATTGCGGCAAGCTGTTGATTGGACGAAGCTTCTTTTTCCGGGCTGGGCTGATGCGTCGATTCCGATGCGGCGGCGATCGACTCCAGTGTTTCGCCGTTTTCATTGTCTTTGTCGCGTAGCGGCGAAACCAGGCGAACCCAGAAATCGCGCACTTTGCCGCGCCGAAAGTGATCGTGGATCGTATTTCGCAGGATGCGCTGAAACAGCAACGGCAGTTCTTCCGCTGGCTTGTCGCGGTAGTGCTCGACCAGTTTCAACATGGCGTTCTGAACGACATCCAGCGCCGAATGGTGGTCTTGCATGGCGAACAGGGCCTGCTTGAAAGCACGTCGTTCGACGCCCGCGAGGAACTCATCTATCTCTTGAGAAGAAGCCACATGAAAAGTGGAAGTAAAAGCCGCGCCAATATACCTTCTTCTTCGGCGCATGCGAGTGGAGACACCATTGATTTGCAATCAGAAGAAGATTCCGATAGAGTGCTGCGTTTTCCGGTTCGACCCAGTTTTGGAGACAGGCATGTACGCGGTGATCAAGACCGGTGGCAAGCAGTACAAAGTTGCCGCAGGCGGCAAATTGAAAGTTGAGACCCTTCCCGTGGAAGTTGGCGGCGAGGTGGAAATCAAGGATGTGCTCATGGTGGCGGACGGCGCAGACATCAAGGTCGGCGCGCCGATGCTTGCTGGCGCTTCGGTGCGTTGCACCGTGCTGTCGCATGGTCGTGGCGAGAAAGTGATGATCTTCAAGATGCGTCGCCGTAAGCACTACCGCAAAACCCAAGGTCATCGTCAGAACTACACGGAAATCCGCATCGACGGCATTTCCGTTGCTTGATAGGGGCAGATAAACATGGCACACAAGAAAGCAGGCGGTAGTTCACGCAACGGCCGCGACTCAGAATCAAAGCGCCTGGGCGTCAAGCGTTACGGCGGCGAGTTCGTTCCCGCCGGCAACATCCTGGTGCGCCAGCGTGGCACCCAGTTCCACCCCGGTCCCAACGTTGGTGTCGGCAAGGACTACACCCTGTTCGCGCTGAAGGATGGTGTGGTGCAGTTTGCGGTCAAAGGTCGGCTCCAGCGCCGTACCGTCAGCGTGGTGCCTGTTGCGGACACTACGGCTGCCGCGTAATACCGCTTCAATCAGTCAGGAGCCCTATCCGCGGATAGGGCTTTTTTGTTTTGGTCTTCTACCTCCCTTCTGTGAATCTGGTCCCCTATGAAATTTATTGACGAAGTCCGTATCGACGTAACCGCCGGCGATGGCGGCAATGGCGCCGTCTCGTTCCGTCGAGAGAAATTCATCCCCAAAGGCGGCCCGGATGGCGGCGATGGCGGGCGTGGCGGCAGCATCTGGGTGGTCGCCGACCGCAATATCAATACGCTGGTCGAATACCGTTTCACCCGCCATTTCCGCGCCCGCAATGGCGAAGGCGGTCGCGGCGCCGATTGTTACGGGCGCGGCGCGGACGACATCATCCTGCGCGTTCCGGTCGGCACCGTCGTGCGCGAGCAAGAAGCCGGCGAGGATGAAAGCAGCATTCTGCTGGCCGACCTCGCCGAGGATGGACAACGCGCGCTGGTCGCCAAAGGTGGCAATGGCGGCCTCGGCAATCTGCATTTCAAGTCCAGCACCAACCGCGCGCCGCGCCAATCGACGCAGGGTGAAGAAGGCGAGGCGCGGCGTTTGCACATGGAGTTGAAAGTGCTGGCCGATGTCGGCTTGCTGGGTATGCCGAATGCCGGCAAATCAACCTTCATCCGCTCGATTTCCGCCGCCCGGCCCAAGGTGGCCGATTACCCGTTCACCACCTTGCATCCGAATCTGGGTGTCGTGCGTGTCGATCACGACCGCAGCTTCGTGGTGGCCGATATTCCCGGCCTGATCGAAGGCGCGGCCGAGGGCGCCGGTCTGGGCCATCAGTTTCTGCGCCATCTGGCACGCACCCGTTTGCTGCTGCATATCGTCGATCTGGCCCCGTTCTCGCCGGAGGTCGATCCGGCGCGGGAGGCGCGCGCGCTTATCGAGGAACTGAGAAAGTACGATGCAATCGATCAACCGGTCGATCCATTGGCGGAAAAACCGCGTTGGTTGCTGCTCAACAAGACCGACCTGATCGAAGAATCCGAGCGCGCCGAACGTATCGCCGCATTCGTGCGCGATTTCGGCTGGACCGGGCCGGTGTTCGCGATCTCCGCCATTACCGGGGAAGGCTGTAAACCGCTGGTGTTCGCCATCATGGATCATGTCGATGCGACCAAAGCCGCCGAGCCGCATCAGGAGCCGGCCAAGTTGGACAAACTGGCGGCTGCCGAGACAACAGCGGAGGAACCCGGGACGTTCGATGCCGAGGAGGACGTAGAAGAATGACCTCGTCAGTCATTGCCAGCGCCCGGCGCCTGGTCGTGAAGGTAGGCAGCAGTCTGGTTACCAACGATGGCCGCGGCCTCGATCATGCCCGTTTGGCCTTGTGGTCGGAGCAGATCGCCAAACTCATCGCGCTGAACAAGGAAATCGTGCTGGTTTCCAGCGGCGCCATCGCCGAAGGCATCAACCGCCTGGGCTGGGCCAAACGGCCGAAGGCGCTCAACGAACTCCAGGCCGCCGCCGCGGTCGGCCAGATGGGCCTGATCGAAGCCTACGAACGCAGTTTCCGCCAGCACAAACTGGCTACCGCCCAGATTCTGCTGACCCATGCCGATCTGGCCGACCGCGAGCGTTACCTCAATGCGCGCTCGACCCTGCGCACGCTGCTGGCCCTGAAGGTCATCCCGATCATCAACGAGAACGACACCGTCACCACCGACGAGATCAAGGTCGGCGACAACGACACACTCGGTGCGCTGGTGGCCAACCTGATCGAAGCCGATGCCCTGATCATCCTGACCGACCAGCCCGGCCTCTATACCGCCGACCCGCGCAAAAACCCGGATGCGGAATTCGTGCATGAAGCGGTGGCGGGCGATCCGAAACTGGAAGAAATGGCCGGCGGCGCCGGTTCCAGCGTCGGCACCGGCGGCATGCTGACCAAGATCCTGGCCGCCAAGCGCGCCGCGCGCAGCGGCGCGCATACCGTCATCGTCAGCGGCCGCGAACCGGATGTGCTGGCGCGTCTGGCGCAAGGCGAGGCATTGGGCACGCATCTCATCGCCACCCAGGCGCCGATGGCGGCGCGCCGTCAGTGGCTGGCGGATCACCTGCAAGTGGTCGGCAAGCTGGTGCTCGATGCTGGCGCCGCGCATGCCCTGAAAACACAGGGCAAGAGCCTGTTGCCGATCGGCGTGGTCGAAGTCATCGGCGATTTTCAGCGCGGCGCCATCGTCGCCTGCCTAGATGAAAGCGGCCGCGACATCGCGCGCGGGCTGGTGAATTACAGCGCCGACGAAGCGCGTCGGGTGATCCGGAAACCGAGTGTCGAGATCGAGGCCATGCTGGGTTACGTCGATGAACCGGAACTGATCCACCGGGATAATCTGGCGCTGCTGTAATTCAGTCCAGCAACGCTTTCGGCAACGGAAAGTTCACGGTTTCTTCGATCCCTTCCAGCGGCGTGACTGAACTGGCGCCCAGCGCTTGCAGGCGGTCGATGACGCCTTGCACCAGCACATCGGGTGCTGAGGCGCCGGCGGTGACGCCGATCCGGTGTTTGCCGCGCAGCCAGTCTGCCTGCAGTTCTTCCGCGTTATCCACCATGTAAGAAGCGATGCCGGCATTCGCGGCAACTTCGCGCAGGCGATTGGAATTCGAGGAATTCGGCGAGCCGACCACGATGACCAGATCGCATTCGGCGGCCAGCTTCTTCACCGCGTCCTGGCGGTTTTGCGTGGCGTAGCAGATGTCGTCCTTTTTCGGGCCTTGAATGTTGGGGAAACGCGCTTTCAGGGCGGCCACCACGCGCGCGGCATCGTCGACCGACAGCGTGGTCTGGGTGACATAGGCCAGATTGTCGGGGTCGCGCACTTGCAGGCCCGCGACCTCGGAGGCGTCGTCGACCAGATACATGCCATCCGGCGACTGGCCCATGGTGCCTTCCACTTCCGGATGGCCTTTGTGGCCGATCATGACGATTTCCTGGCCGGCCTCGCGCATTTTCTTCACTTCCACATGCACTTTGGTGACCAGCGGGCAGGTCGCGTCGAACACATTCAGGCCGCGTTGTTCCGCTTCCTTGCGCACCGAAAGCGGCACGCCATGCGCGCTGTAGATCAGCGTGGCGCCGACCGGCGCTTCGTTCAGATCCTCGATGAAGATCGCGCCCTTCGCCTTCAGGTTGTCGACCACGAATTTGTTATGCACGACTTCATGCCGCACATAGATCGGCGCACCGAACTTCTTCAAGGCCTGTTCGACGATGGCGATGGCGCGGTCGACGCCGGCACAGAAGCCGCGCGGATTGGCGAGCAGGATGGTTTGTTGCATGGCGTTAATCCGATTGAATGGCGAGTATTTTGACTTCGAACCGCACCGGCAGTCCGGCCAATGGGTGATTGAAATCGACTTCCACGTTATCTGGCGAGAAGCCGCGAATGATGCCATGCAGCGTTTGTCCATTGGGCAGGCTGAATTCCACCTCGTGGCCGGGGATCAACGCAATGTCGGCGCCAAAATCGCCGCGTGGCAGTTCATGCACCATGCCGGCATCATGGTCGCCGAAGGCCGCGCCCGGTTCGAGTTCGTAGATGCGGTGATCGCCGGCTTGCAGTCCCATGAGCAGCGCTTCCAGGCGCGGGTCGATATCGCCCTGGCCGAACTGGAAGGTTGCGGGCTCCGTCGTGAACGTATTGGCGATTTCCTCGCCGTTGCAGGCCAGCCGGTAGTGCAGGGTGACCCGGTCGCCAATCCTCAGTGCGCGCGTGTCGTTCATGCGCTGGCGCTCACGCCTGCTCGTCGATATGCGGTTTGCGCAGACCATCCAGAATCAGCATGGCCGCGCCGAGCGTGATGGCCGAATCCGCGACGTTGAACGCGGGCCAATGCCAGCCGCCGACGAAAACATCGAGGAAGTCGATGACATGGCCGTAGGCGATCCGGTCGTAAACATTGCCGATCGCGCCGCCGAGGATCAGCGCCAGCGCCGCGCTGAACATGCGCCGGCCCGCGGTCTTGCGTAGCAAATACAGGATGACGCCGGAGGCGATCAGCGCCACAGCGACGAAAAAACCGCGCTGCCAGCCCGGTTGGTCGGCGAACAGGCTGAATGCCGCGCCGGTGTTGTGCACGTGAACCAGATTGAAGAAGCCGGTGACCGGAATGACGTCGACATAGGCCCGCAGGTTGTTGACCACCGCCAGTTTGGTGATCTGGTCGACCAGTAAAACCAGCGCGGACAACCAGATCCAGGCGCGCGCGTCGTTGTGTTTTTCACGCATGCCGACGCACCTCGCCATCGCCATGCAGGTTGCTGACGCAACGTCCGCACAGGCCCGGATGCGCGCTATCCGCGCTCACATCGGCGCGGTAATGCCAGCAACGTTCGCATTTCTCATGGCTGGAAGCGGCGGCCTCGACCCGGGTTTCACCATCGGTTTTCTCCACCCGCGCGGCGGAGGTGATCAGCACGAAGCGGAGGTCGTCACCCAGACCGGTGAGCAGATCGAAATCGTCGCCCGCGGCCTGCAGGGTGACCTCGGCCTGCAAGGACGAACCGACCGAGCCGGCGACGCGCAGTTCTTCGATGCGCTTGGTGGTCAGCGCGCGCAGTTCGCGCAGACGGCCCCAGCGCGCGAGCAGATCGGCTTCGCCTTCTTGAGCGGGCAGGGCGTGCCACTGTTCCAGAAAGACGCTGTCCGACTTGCCGACCTGTTGTTTGCCAACCAACTGCCAGATTTCCTCGGCGGTGAACGACAGCACCGGCGCCAGCAGCTTGGTCAGCGTTTGCAGGATGTGCCAGAGCGTGGTCTGCGCGGCGCGGCGAACGGTTGAATTCGCGCCGCTGGTGTAGAGGCGGTCCTTCAGCACGTCGAGATAGAACGCGCCCAGGTCTTCCGAGCAGAAGCCGTGCAGGCGCTGGATTGCGGTGTGGAAGCTGTAGGCGTTGAACTCCGCCAGCACCGTGCTCTGCATTTCTCGCGTTACCGCCAGCGCGTAGCGGTCTATTTCCAGCCAGTCCCTGACCGGGACGGCGTTGCGTTCAATATCGAAGTCGGCGGTATTGGCGAGCAGGAAGCGCAGCGTGTTGCGGATGCGCCGGTAGCCGTCGACCGAGCGTTTCAGAATTTCATCGGAAATGGTCAGCTCGCCCGAGTAATCGGTGCTCGCCACCCACAGGCGCAGGATGTCGGCGCCGTAGGTGTCCATCACCTTCTGCGGCGCGACCACGTTGCCCTTCGATTTGGACATCTTGTGGCCCTTGGCGTCGACCACGAAACCGTGCGTCAGCAAGGCCTTGTACGGCGCGTGGCCGTCGCTGGCGCAGCCGGTCAGCAAGCTGGACTGGAACCAGCCGCGATGCTGGTCGGAACCTTCCAGATACAGGTCGGCCGGGTGCGCCAGGCCTTCGCGTTCCTTCAGCAGGCAGGCGTGGGTGACGCCGGAATCGAACCAGACATCGAGCGTGTCCTTGTTCTTGACATAGTGTTCGGCGCCTTGGTCACCCTCGCCCAGCAGTTCGACGGGGTCGAGGCTGAACCAGGCTTCGATGCCGCGTTGTTCGACCAGTTTGGCGACTTGTTCCAGCAGTTCGGCCGAGCGTGGATGCAGTTCGCCGGTGGTCTTGTGCATGAAGAAGGCGATCGGCACGCCCCAGTTGCGCTGGCGCGAGACGCACCAGTCCGGCCGGCTCTTCATCATCGCCTCCAGCCGCGCGCGACCCCAGGCCGGGAAGAACTCGGTGTTCTCGACCGCGTGCATCGCCTTTTCACGCAGGCCCATCTTGTCCATGCCGATGAACCACTGCCGCGTGGCGCGGAAGATGATCGGCGTCTTGTGCCGCCAGCAATGCGGGTAGCTGTGTGTCAGACGCGCCTGCGCCAGCAGATGGCCGTTCTCGGTCAATGTTTCCATGACCTTCTTGTTGCCGTCCCATACCGAGAGGCCGCCTACGAGGGGCGTGTCGGCGTAGAACTTGCCGTCGTCGCCGACCGGGTTGGCGACTTCGAGGCCGTATTTCAGGCCGGCGATGTAGTCGTCGTGGCCGTGGCCGGGCGCGATGTGAACCAGGCCGACGCCGGCTTCGGTGGTCACGTAATCGGCCAGGATCAGCGGCACTTCGTAGTCGTAGAAGGGGTGCTGCAGGCGCAGGCCTTCCAGTGCCGCGCCGGCAACCTGGGCGACGGTTTCCACCGCCTCGAAACCGTAACGCTGGATGGCGGATTCGGCCAGGTCGCGCGCCACGATCAGCAGGCCTTTCGGTGTGCGGATCAGGTCGTAGATGAACTCGGGATGCACCGCCACCGCCCGGTTGGCCGGCAGCGTCCACGGCGTCGTGGTCCAGATCACCGCGTAGGCAGGGCCTTCGATAGCTTCAATGCCCAGGCGCTTGGCCAGATCGACCAGGTCGGCGACCGGGAAGGCGACGTCGATGGCCGGCGAATTCTTGTCCTCGTATTCCACTTCCGCTTCGGCCAGCGCGGAACCGCAATCGACGCACCAGTGCACCGGCTTGGCGCCCAGATACAGGTGGCCGTTGGCCTGGATGATGCCGAGCTGGCGAATGATGTCCGCCTCGAACTGGAAGTCCATGGTCAGGTAGGGATGATTCCAGTCGCCCAGCACGCCCAGGCGGATGAAATCGGCCTTCTGGCGCTCGACCTGGCTGGCGGCGTATTCGCGGCACAGTTCGCGGAATTTCGCCGGCGGGATGTCCTTGCCATGCGCCTTCTCGACCACCAGCTCGATCGGCAGGCCGTGGCAATCCCAGCCTGGCACGTAGGGCGCGTCGTAGCCGTCCAGTGTCTTGGTCTTGACGATGATGTCCTTCAGGATCTTGTTCACCGCGTGGCCGATGTGGATGTCGCCGTTGGCGTAGGGTGGGCCGTCGTGCAGGATGAATTTCGGCCGGCCGGCGCTGGCTGCGCGGATCCGCTCGTAGCGTTTTTGCTCCTGCCATTGTTTGACCCAGCCCGGCTCACGCTTGGCGAGATCGCCGCGCATCGGGAACGGGGTGTCGGGCAGATTTAGGGTGTCTTTGTAGTCGGGCATGGTCGATCAACGGGTAGGATGGGTTGAGCGTTAGCGAAACCCATCAGCAGGGCGGGGATGAGTGGAGAGATGGGTTTCGCATGCGCTCAACCCATCCCACGAAGTTCAACATTCAATAATTCCCGCGCTTGCCGCGCGTCGAGGTCGATCTGCGCGATCAGCGTATCGAGATCGGGAAATTTGGCTTCGTCGCGCAGCTTGTGCAAAAACTCCACGCGCAAGTGTTGGCGATAGATGCTGCGGTCGAAGTTGAACAGATGCACTTCCAGCGTCGGGCGGCCGTTGGCATGCACGGTTGGACGCGTGCCCAGGCTGGCCACGCCGGGCCAGTCGGGTTGTTCCAGGCCCTGCACGCGCACCGCGAATATGCCTTTGACCGGCGGTTTGTTGTGCTTGAGCTGGATGTTCGCGGTGGGGTAGCCGATCTTGCGGCCGAGCTGATCGCCGCCGACGACGCGGCCGGAAATCGAATACGGCCGGCCCAGCAGTTGCGCCGCCATCGCCATGTCGCCCTCCGCCAGCGCTTCGCGCACGGCGGTCGAGGAGGCGCGCTGGCCGGCGGCTTCGACCGTGTGCAGCGCCTCGGCCTCGAAGCCGTGCGCCTGGCCGAGTCGTTGCAGCAAGGCGAAATCGCCGGCGCGTTTTGCGCCGAAACGGAAATCGTCGCCGACCAGCACATAGCGGGCGTTCAGGCCCCGCACCAGGATTTGTTGCACGAATTCATCGGCCGACAGCGCGGCGAACGGTTTGCTGAAGCGGCAGACATGCACATGCGCCACGCCGAGGCTACGCAGGATTTCCAGCTTTTCGCGCAGCGAAGTGAGGCGGGTGGGGGCCGATGCCGGCGTGAAGATTTCGCGCGGGTGCGGTTCGAAAGTCAGTACCGCGGGGGCCGCGCCGACCGATGCCGCGCGCGCGGTCAGCCGCGCCAGCATGGCTTGATGGCCGAGATGGATGCCATCGAAATTGCCGATGGTGACCGCGTTGGGGCGGTTGGCTGGCCGGGATGTACGGGTTTGCGTACCAAACCAGCCGTGGGTCATCAGCATGGCGCGGGTATCTCTTTGAAAAGGCGCGGATTTTAGCGGTTCGCGGGATACAGCGTCCATGTGTATGCCAGGCAGCTGCCAAATCGACTTCGGCCAACGGCATTCAGCCTTGGGCGCTATAGCCGTGACTGTTCAGGAATTCGCCAAACCGTTTGTCGGTAAACAGGATGTGGTTGACCAGCCAGTTGTTCAGAAAGGATAGCAGTTCTTCCCGCGTGACCAGATGGCCGTTACGCAGGTTTTCGCGCAGCGCGACGACCTGTTGCGAGAAAGCGCGGTGTTCCCGATGGTGCTTTTCATCGTCGGCCGCGGACAGACCGGCGTAGTTGTATTCCTTCATCAAGGTTTCTTCGGTTTCGAAATGGTAGATGGCGTAACTGAGCAGGTCGCGCGTGATCTGCTCCAGCAGATCGCGGGTGACCCTGGCCGCGAGGCGGGTGTTGGCTTCGTTAAGTGTGTTGACCAGTACCTTGTGTTGTTCGTCGATACGCTCGATGCCGGTGATGAAGCTGTCGTTCCAGACGATGGGTTCGTGATCGATCATGAGGGGTTCCTGAAATGAGAGCCTGTTGGCAACAAACTATTGGCCGGCATCGATGTGTTTTACGGCGCTGCGTATTTTGATCAGGGTGTCGCGGAACGATTCCGAGCGGGTCATGAGTTCGGTCGCGGTCTCTCGGCTCAAGGCCACTTCGCCGGCTTCGGTCTGCCGCACCAGTTTTTGCTCCAGGCGGTGGACTTGTTCATGCAGGGCTTCCGCGGTGCGGAATTCTGGCATGTGACCATAGCGGCTTGCACCTTCGCCGTAATACCAGTGGCCGAAATTGCATTCGTGCTCATTTAGCGGCGGTGGCGGGTTTCGTTGATCGGGGGGCTGACGCATCCAGTTTTGCAGGCTGGTCAGCCAGTGCCGGTGATTGACCTCGGCTAGCACCAACTGAAAATCATCCCGCGACAGGCGCAGGTTGGCATGTTCATGCCAGCGTGGATCAGGCTGGAAATTGTATGTCCAGGCCAGGACTTCTTCCGCCGGCATCGGCTTGGCGATGCCATAGCCCTGGACTCGATAACAGCCCATTTCCATCAGCATCAGCACGTGGTCGGCGGATTCGACGCCTTCGGCGATGACCTGGCGGCGGAATGCGGCGCCGAGGCCGATCACGCTTTCGACGATGGCCAGGTCGTCCGGGTTCTGCAACATGTCGCCGACGAAGGATTGGTCGATTTTTAGCGTATCGACGGGCAGCCGGCGCAAATAGGCGAGGGAGGAGAAGCCGGTGCCGAAATCGTCCAGGGCGAAGCGCACACCCAGGCTGGAGCAAATGCGGATCAGGCGGGTCACGCTGGTGAAATCGTCCAGCGCGGTGTTTTCCAGGATTTCGATGCTCAGTCGGCTGGCGGGCAGGTCGGGATGTTGCGCGAGCAAGTCCCGCACTAGTTCCGGAAAGCGCGCATCGCGCAGTTGCTGGACGAAGGTGTTGACGCTGACCGGGACGTCGAGCCCGGCCTGGCGCCAGTCATCCGCCTGCTGGATCGCATTGCGCAATATCCAGGCGCCGACGCTGCGCGCGAGGTCGTCGTCGCCATCGACCAGGGGCAGGAATTCGGCCGGTTCCATCAGGCCGAGAATGGGGTGATCCCATCGCAGCAGGGCTTCCATGCCGATCACCAATCCGCGTCGGCAATCGACGATGGGCTGGTAGAACAGGCGCAACTGGTTGTTCTCGACCGCGTTGCCGATCAGGCCCAGAACGGCGCGGTTGTCGCGTGCGCGTTCTTCCAGCACCGGATTGAACTGGTGATAGCGGTTCTTGCCGGCTTGCTTGGCCAGGTACATGGCGTGATCGGCGTGCCGCAACAGCGTGTCGGCATCGCTGCTGTCGCTGGGATAGATCGTGACGCCGACGCTGGCGGAGATGTTGATGGGCTGGTCGACCAGGGCATAGGGCAAGGCGACGACCTGTAACAGGCGAGTCAGCGCTTCTTCCATTTCCTTCACGTTGTTCAAGGCGCCCAACAGAATCACGAATTCGTCACCGCCCAGCCTGGCCACGGTGTCGCCGCCGCGTACACCGCCCAGCAAACGCCGGGCGACTTCGATCAGCAACTGATCGCCGATTTCGTGTCCGAATTTGTCGTTGACCGGCTTGAAACCATCCAGATCGAGCATGCAGACAGCCAGCAACTGGCCGGTGCGGCGGCTGTGCGCCAGTGCCAGATGCATGCGGTCGGCGAGCAGGAGACGGTTCGGCAGATGGGTCAGCGGGTCGTAATGCGCCATCTCTTCCAGATGCTGCTGGTGCGATTGGCGTTCACTGATGTCTTCGGCGATGCCCGCGACACGGTTCACCCGGCCCTGTTCGTCACGGATAGGGAAGGCGCGCGCCGATATCCAGCGAATGCCGCCGTCCGGGCGGCGGATGCGGTAGGGCGGGAATTCGATGGTCTGCCAATCCGCGCCGGCCGTGTCGGGCAGTCTTTCCAGTATGGCCGGCCGATCTTCTTCCAGCACCGCGTCGAACCAGTCCATGCCGCGCTGGTAAAGGCTTTCGGCGCTGCGCCCCCAGATCCGCTCGTAGGCGGGGCTGATGTAGAGCACGTGTTGCCAGTCCGGCGTGTTGATCCAGAACACGGTATCGAGGTTGTCGGCCAGTTGCCGGAAGCGGCTTTCGCTTTCAAACAGGGCGAATTCGATCTTTTTCTGTTGCAGAGTTTGGCGGCTACGCATCCAGACCAACAGGCAGATCAAGCCGCTCAACGATAGGCCGGCAAGCAGGACCGTCATGGGTTCGTTGCTACCCGCCCGATTGCGGAAGCCGCGCGTCGCGGTAACTTGCAGTATCCAGTTTCGCCCGGGCAAGGCGAGCGAATAATCGCCATGCAGCGTCTCACCCGGCTGAATCGTCGCGTCTGGCAGGCGGCTGGAAAATTGATGGATCAGCGGCTGGCGATGATTGGGGTCGAGCAGGCGGGCATGCAAATCGATCGGGGTCGGGCGAAAAACCGCCGCCTCAAGCGATGGACCCGGCCGCAGCAACAAAATCAGGAACCCGCGCAGGGCGGCTTGCCGTGCGTCTGGCGTGGAGACGGGCATATTGCGCCGATAAACCGGCTGATAAATGGCAACGGCCAAGGGGCCGTGTGGGGCTTGAACGATAGCGAAGGGGGGCGTGCTCCACTGAATTCCCTTGCGCATCGCCGTATTCATGGCGGCCCGATTCTCGGGATCGGCATAGGGGTCCATGCCGATGGCCGCATGGTTTCTCGCCGAGGGCTCGCTGAAAAGTACCGGGAAGTATTCGGGGCGTTCACCCGCCTTGCGCGCCTGACTGGCATCCGGCGTGACATCGCAAATTCCCAGCCCGCCTTTGCCTTGCGTGCGCAGGTCATGCTCGAACTGTTCGCGTTCCGCGCCGAGCACGCGTGGCGCCCAGTTGATCGCCATGATCTCGGGATGCCTCGCCAGCGCAGGTGCAACCATGAGCTCAAACTCTTTGCGTGTGACCTGTTCGGTCGCATCGAACAGCCCTTGCGCGCTGGTTAATACCTGAAGCGCTTGATCCAGATGGTTCTGCGAGCGCAAGACTCGATCATGAACCAGATATGCAAAATGCGCCCGGAGCCGCGCTTCCTCGAGTTTCTGGGTGTAATAGTAGGCGCCGCCCGATAACAACAAACCGATCAAGGCTGTAGTTGCGACCCACAGATAAGGGGTAAGGCGCGGAGCCGGGCGCGTCCGGTTCATCGTGTATTTTGGCGACAAGCCTGCTCAGGCTGTCCGTCGCTTGAATTGATGCAGCCGAAAACCCAGCAGCCATAGCGTTGCGAAGTACGCACAAGCTCCACCCGCGACCAGCGCGGCGAGATGCAGGATGCGTTGCGAAAAGTCATATTGAATCCATAGCCTGTCTTGGCCGACTCCTAACCAAAGTAATACACCCATAACGGCCAGCGCGGCGAACAGTTTGAGGCTGTAACCGAGCCAGCCGGGTTGCGGCTGGAAAATTTCTTGTTTGCGCAACTTGTAAAACAGGATGCCGGCGTTGAGGCAGGCGCCCAGGCCGATAGACAACGCCAAGCCGGCGTGTTGCAGCGGCCCGATGAAGGCCAGGTTCATGGCCTGGGTGGCGAGCAGGGTGAAGACGGCGATCTTGACCGGGGTCTTGATGTTCTGGCGGGCGTAAAAGCCGGGCGCGAGCACTTTCACCAGGATCAGTCCGACCAAGCCGATGCTGTATGCCACCAGCGCCCAGCGGGTCATTGCCAGGTCGTGCGGGGTGAATTCTCCATAGAGGAAGAGGGTGGCGATCAGCGGAACCGCCAGGATGCCAAGGCCGACGGCAGCCGGCGCCGCCAGCATCAGGGTCATGCGCAAGCCCCAGTCGAGCAGGCGCGAATATTCGGTCGGGTCGTTGTCGGCGTAATGCTTGGCCAGTGAGGGCAGCAGGATGGTGCCCAGCGCGACGCCGAGCATGCCGGTGGGGAATTCCATCAGGCGATCGGCGTAATACAGCCAGGACACGCTGCCGGTGGCGAGGAAGGAGGCGAATATGGTGTTGATCAGCAACGAGATTTGCGCGATCGAGACGCCGAACGCCGCCGGGCCCATCAGATAAAGAATGCGCCGCACGCCCTCGTCACGCGGCGCCCAATCCCAACGAGGCAGAAAACCGAGCCGCTTCAGGGCGGGAATCTGCAAGCCAAGTTGCAGCACACCGCCGATGAAAGCGCCCCAGCCCAGCGCCAGTACCGGTGGGTCGAAGTAGGGCGCGGCGACCGCGGCCGCCAGTATCATCGCCACGTTCAATAAAACCGGCGTGAACGCTGGCACCATGAAGCGGCTGAAGGTGTTCAGAATGCCGCCGGCGAAGGCGACCAGCGACATGAACAGGATGTAGGGAAAGACGATGCGGGTCAGTTCGACGGTCAGTTGGAACTTCTCCGGATTTGCGCTGAAACCGGGCGCGGAAATCAGCACGATCAGTGGCGCGCCGATGATCCCGAGCGCGGCGACGCAGGCGACCGCGACAAACAGGACGCTTGCGACCCGACTGACCAGAATGCGCGTGGCCTCTTCGCCGCGCTGATTCTTGTATTCCGCCAGAATCGGCACGAAAGCCTGTGAAAAAGCGCCCTCGGCAAACAGGCGGCGAAGCAGATTGGGCAGCTTGAAGGCGACGAAGAACGCGTCCGTCGCCGCGCCGGCGCCAAAAACACGCGCGATGATCGCGTCACGCGCAAAGCCTAGAATTCGGGACAGCAGGGTCATCGAGCTGACCGCGGCAAGGGCTCTGAGCAGGTTCATCGAATGGGACGCTTCAGGAGAAATCGGGAAAAGGTCGCGGCATGGTAACGAATGGACTGCGGTCGCGGTAGAAAACCCGGGTAAACCACTCTGTTCGCTTGCTTCAGGCAAAGCAGGCCGGTATGATGCGCGGCTTCTCGTAGCGTCCAGATTTCCAAGGAGTTCCTGTATGGCTAATAGTGCCCAGGCAAAAAAACGTGCCCGTCAGTCCGCAGTGCTTCGCCTGCATAACATGGCCCAGCGTTCGGCTTACCGCACTGCGGTGAAAAAAGTCCGCAAGGCGATTGAAGCGGGCGACAAGGTTGCCGCCCAAGCCTTGCTGAATGAAAACATGAGCGTGATCGACAGCCTGGCTGACAAGAACATTGTTCACAAGAACAAGGCCGCGCGTCACAAGAGCCGTCTGTCTGGCGCGATCAAGGCGATGGCCGCCTGATTTTCCGCAAGATTAAACAAAACCGCCCGGCATGCCGGGCGGTTTTGTTTTCAGGCGCGAATTATTGCGCCCATTGGCCCAATGGCTAGGTCCGAGCGGTTTGGCGGCCTGGAATGACTTCCAGATCGTTTTCATGGGCAAAGTCCATCAGAAACTTGAATACCCGGCTGTCTTGCAGTTCCAGATCGGTATTGATCACGACACAGCGCACGCCGGCGCGGGTAACCGGGCAGACGTTCGGGGAATAGTTCAAGCGGTTGTCGGGCCCGACATGCGATAGGACGCTGGCCAAACGATCCGCCCAGTCGCTTGGGCGGAATTGGCGGCCTTGAAGGGTTACGCCTCGTATCACAACTTCTCCGGTAGATCGTTCAGACATGGCATGCGGGGTTGGTGGACAGTTGCCAAAAGTGTAACAGAGGCCTCTGGCTATAATCCGGCATCGCCCCATTTCTTAAGGACAACCCATGATTCTCGACCGCGTTCCGACCGGCCGCAACGTGCCCGATGACATCAACGTCATTATCGAAATCCCGGCTCACGGCGAGCCGATCAAGTACGAGCTGGATAAGGATACCGGCGCAATGTTCGTCGACCGTTTCATGTCCACGGCCATGCATTACCCGTGCAATTACGGCTATGTGCCGCATACCTTGTCGGAAGATGGCGATCCGGTCGACGTGTTGGTGGTGACGCCGATTCCATTGATTACCGGTGTGGTGGTGCGCTGCAGGCCGGTCGGCATGTTGAAGATGACGGATGAAGCCGGTATCGATGCCAAAGTCATCGCGGTGCCGGTCGACAAACTGACCAGTCTCTACTCGCACATCCAGTCGCCCGACGATTTGCCGCAGTTGCTGCTCAAACAGATTGCCCACTTCTTCGAGCACTACAAGGATCTGGAGCCCGGCAAATGGGTCAAGGTGGAAGGTTGGGTTGGCATCGATGGCGCCCGGGCGGAAATCATCGCCGGCGTCGAGCGTTACAAGGCGGCCCCGGAAAAGCCGATGTTCTGAAACTGGCTGATGTTGCCGGGGCGTGGGTCCGATGGATCCACGCCCCGATTTGTTTGCATAGCCACCTGATCTTGAAAACGCGCCGTGAAAATTTGCCTCCTTTCCGATAGCCACGATAACCGTCGTCTGCTTGAACATGCCGTTCAGGATGCTCAAGCGCGGGGTGTCGAAGCCGTACTGCATTGCGGTGATGTGGTCGCGCCGACGACGTTGCGCGTGCTGAAAAAATTTGAATTACCGGTGCATGTCATCCACGGCAACAACACCGGCGATCTCTATGCGATGTCCAAGCTGTCGCATGAACCGGATAGCGTGGTGCGCTACCACGGCCAGGATGCCGTGCTGCATCTGGGCGGACGCACTATTTTTCTGGTCCATTACCCGCATTACGCCGCAGCCTTGGCGCTCACCGGCGACTACGATCTGGTTTGCTGCGGGCATGACCACAAAGCCAGCATTCAATGTATCGACAATGTGCGCGGCGGCATCACGCATCTGCTTAATCCGGGCACCGTCGGCGGCGTCGGCGCGAAGCCCAGCTACATCCTGATCGACCTGGCAGCGATGACCTTCGAAGTCCGGGAAGTCCCCACCGAGCCAGGCGAAGCCTGCAATACGCCACCGGTCACGGTCCACAACTGAGTCGGCCGACTGGCGCGGCGCGTCTGCTTCGGGCTGGTCCGGCGGATGGGCGAAACACCTATGGCCGAAACACCTTTGTGTCGGCGTAGAACTCGGCCTTTTCATTGGCCGGCCACCAGCCCGGCAGCCCAAGCACGGGCACGGGAAACAACTCGGCGGGAACCGGGCTGGCCGTTGCCCGCCAGCGTTCTGCGATAGCCGAGTCAAGCTTGTCCGGCGCGGTATCCGCGGGCATTTTTACAAACAGGCATTTGGCCGTGATTCCAGGCCAGGGCGTCAGCAGTTTTTCCAGGATGGCATGGCCGACGACATAGGCTTTGACCTGTCGCCAATCGTTCCGACGCAGCACGAATGCCTTCCGCCAGCGACGCGCGGCCAGCAACTCCGCGAGCGACTCATCTTCGCCAACCAGCACCAGGCCACTTTCGTCGAACAATGTGGCCGCATCCGATGCCGGCGTGCGGTTTTTCCCTTGCGGCAAGACCGCGTGATGCACCGCGTTCAACGCCGCTTTCGTGGCTGGAAAAGCCAGCCAGGTCAGCGCGTTGAACAAATCGTGCCAGTTGCGCTCGCGGCTGGGCACCTGGCCGTTGCGGTAAATGCCGATTTCATATTCGTGCTGGCCGCAACGGCTGGTTTGTGGCGCAAAGCGCACAGGTAGCTCCAAGGCATTGCGCAGATTCCGGTGTTCGGCGAGTGCGTTGAGCGCGGCGAGGTCTGTCCAGTGTGCGCCGCTGATACGGTTGATCCAGGGCGTCAAATGGTGGAAGGCGGGCAGACCCGCGAAGTCAGCGCGCCATGTATCCATCAGACGGAGAGTTCGGCCAGGCGGGCGCGAAACCGTCGCGTCAGTTCATGCTCGCCACCCAGCATGCCGAACAGGGCCAGCATCGCGCGGCGACCGATATCGTCGCGAAAATCGGGCGCTTGCCGCGCGAGTTCCAGCAGTTCGGTCAGCGCCTGTTCCGGCTGATCTTCAAACAGGGCTTGCGCCGCATGGCTCAGGCGGGAAGCGGGCGTGTCGGTGCCAGTGGCATCTTCCAGCGGGTTTTGATTGGCCGCTTCGATCAACTCAAGGTGAGCCAGCAGCGGGGCGATGCCGGCCTGAGCGCGTGCCGGCGCCGGCAAGGCGGCAAGTAGCGCCAGCGCTTCATCCGGCCGGCCGGCCAGGGTCAATAGTTTCGCCAGATCGGCGGCTACCGCCAGGTCGGCCGGGTCTTCCACCGCGATCCGCGCCAGTAACGCAATCGCCCCTTCGGTATCGCCGTCCTGGTGCATGCGTAATGCGCCCATGCGCAGCCTGTCCTGGTCGTTGGCCAGAAACCGGCTTAGCGCGGCGTGGAAGGTGGCGTCGCTTTCGGCGCCGTGGATGGTGTGGACAGTTTCGCCGCGCAGGAAGAATTTCACCGTTGGCACGCTGGTGATGCCCAGCCCGCGCGCGCGTTGGCCGAGTTCTTCGGTGTTGACCATGACCAGCAGGAAGCGGCCGCCATATTCCGCCGCCAGTTTCACCAGTCTGGGCATCAGTACCATGCAGGGCCCGGCCTTGGGCGACCAGAAATGCGCCAGCACCAGGCCGCGCGTGGAGTTGCCGAGGATCAGCGAATCGAAATTTTCGCGCGTGGCGTCGAAGACGTAGGGGGTAAGCGACATGTCTAGTCCTAGTAGCCCCAGAGCAGGGGCCAGTTGATGTTCGGCCAGGCCGGATCGACATCGATCAGGCTCTGTACGGCATAGGCGCGGGTTTCCAGGTTGCGCTCTCTCGGAGCGTCGAGTGCCCGACCGCGTGCATCCATGAAACTGGTCGCAAAATGGATTTTGCCGTGTCGGCCCAGCCGGGTGATGCAGGCATTTTCCCGATTCGCCAAACGCACCAGCGTGCCGGGCGGATAGAGTCCGATACGGCCCAGCAGCACGGTGGCTATCTGGGTATCCAGGTGGGCGCGTTCCTCGCCGAACAATTCTCTGAAGGCGAAATTCGATGCTTTCGGCGGGTGATAGTAACGGCCGTTGACCTTTGCGCAATAGACATCCGCAACATGCAGAATTCGCGCAGCGAGGCTGATCTGCGCACCGGCCAATTTGGCCGGATAGCCGCTGCCATCCATGTTTTCGTGATGCTGCCGCACACTATAGAGCCAGTCTTGGTCGGTCACGCCAGCCTGCTCCAGCAGGGTTGCCGCTTGCGCTGGATGCGCGCGCAAGCTGACCCAATCCTCGTTGGAAGCGAAGCCCAGGTTTTTATGCAGACGTTCATGCAGCGGGATGTCCGCGCTATTCATGGTCAGCGCTGCGGCGGCCAGACTCTCTGTCTGCGCCTCGGATAAATCCAGTTGATCGGCCAGCAGCACGGCGATGAACAATACATTCAGACTGTGAGCGAGACAGGGCGGTGCAATCGGCGCGAGGCGGGGGTAGCCGAGGCAGGCATCCGGATCGGCGCGAAACAATGCCAGGAATGCGCGCGCCAGCAAGCGTAATTCCTCCTCGGAGAGTCCCTGCCGCGGGCCCGCCAGCAGAGACGCCGTATATTTTCCGAGTTCATGCAGCCTTTGCGGCGGTCGATCCGACTCCGAGTTCGTCTCCACCTCCGCTATTTGGTAGAGCGGACGTGAAGCCAGTTTCTGGAAGTGCGCTTCATCGGCCAGCAGCATGCCGGCACCCGCCAGGAGTACGCCGGATTCGCTGAACAAATCGCGGGGCAGCGGACGACCAATCAGCGCGGGGTCAAGTTGAATGGGACGCAGCAAGGCAAGTTCGATGCAAGCAACATGGATAGCCCGGAGTATCATGCAACGAACGCAACCGTGGGAGTCCCAACATGACCGTGCATGCTTTGAATGACCAGGAAATCCGTCTTCTGCGCGAAGAAGTCGAATTACTGATGGGCGAACGCCAGAAGTTGTTACAGGTGACAGGCGCCGCCGCCGTGCTGGTGGCAAATCTGGACGCCGACAACTTGCCGGATGATCAGGACACCATCGATGCCGCCGAAATGTTGGCGGAAAACCTGAATGCACTGAGCGAAGAAACGTTGAAGGATGCGCTCGATTCGGTGCGCGCCGAATTCGATACCGAAACTGAGCAGGGTGAGTCCCGCGCGAATTAAGCCGGGCTCGAAAGGCGGTTAGTTCGGTGTTTCCGCCAGGATCAGATCGTACAGTTCCCAAGACAGGCGGGCATCTTCCGGGCTGACCTTGCGCACCGCCTGGCCCACGCTGACCATCACGAAATCCCCGATTACAGGCAAGTCGTCCTGCAGCATGAACAGCGATATGTCGCGATAGATGCCGCGCGCCTCGCAACGCGCGTTGAGACCATCGACCGCGGTGATGCACATGGGAATGGCGAGGCACATGGTGGGTGTCGAATTCTTGCTTGGGCCGATCAGTATAAGTGATCGAATGAAGGCGGGATGGTTCTGAATGTTGCTTGAAAGTGATTGTAAATCAGCGGTTTGAGCGTCTTTCGGGTTGTTAATGCAGCGGCTGGGGGCTAGCATCAAACCATCATGCGAACCCTGATTCTGGGCATAGGCAACACCCTGCTGACCGACGAAGGCGTCGGTATCCATGTTTTGCAAGCGCTTGAATCCAGCCTTGCCGATTTCCCCGCCGATTTTTCCAATATCACCCTGCTCGATGGCGGTACGTTGTCGTTCACGCTGGCGGGCCCGATCGAGGAAGCCGATGCGCTGATCGTGGTCGATGCCGCCAATATCCAAGCCGCGCCCGGCGCATGGAAACTGTTTCAGGGCGAGGAAATGGATGCTTTTCTGATGGGCAATCGCAAATCCACCGTTCACGAAGTCGGCCTCACCGATTTGCGCGCCATCGCCATTCTGGCTGGCCACTGGCCGCAACAACGCGCGATGTTCGCCATACAGCCCGCTATCGTCGATTGGGGCGAACAGCCGACTCCCATTGTCGCGGCGGCGATTGCGCCGGTATGCAGAGCCATCCTCGAATTGCTCAAGGACTGGAACCATGCCGCTTGATGCCATCCCCATCGTCGTCATCAATGCCGCCGCCAAACAAAGTGGCGACGAAGCCGGTTTGTCCGGCAATGCGCCGGTGCTGCTGCGCGAAATTGCCGAACTTGCGCGCCGTTTGCTCGCTTCGGGCGAGTCGTCCGCGATCGATTTGCGCGCGCTGCCGTTGACGCCGGCCGATCTCGACTGGCTGCGCGAAACGCTGGGCCAAGGCCAGGTTGCCGCGACGCTGGAGGCGGAAGGCGAGTCGACGCTGAGCGAGACGGTCTGTCCCGGTGTCTGGTGGGTCACGCACCGGAATGAAACGGGGGCGGTTGTTTCCGAATTCATCGAAGTGACCTACTTCCCGGAGTTGCTGAAAGCGCATCCGGATGACGTGCAAACAGGATTAGAGCATCTTGATTTGCTGATTTCTGATCTAAGCTGAAGCAAAGGCGTTGTGTAGGGCGGTTGTGATTTAAGCGATTGTTTTCCGGCTCAGGAGGCAAAGCATCATGCAAGGTTCACTGATCGACACGCTCGCGCGGCAGGGCATTACCCGCCGCGCATTCATGAAATATTGCGCCACACTGGCATCGATGATGGCGCTGCCGCCTGCCGCAGGCCGGGCGATGGCGGAAGCGATGGCCGCCGCCCCGGCGGCAACCCGGCGGCCTTCGGTGATCTGGTTGCCGTTCCAGGAATGCACCGGTTGTACCGAATCCATCACCCGCTCGCATTCGCCCACACTGGAAGGGCTTATTTTCGATGCGATCTCGCTCGATTATCAGGAGACGCTGATGGCCGCCGCCGGCCACCAGGCCGAAGAAGCACTGCATGCGGCGATGAAGGCCAACGAGGGCAAATATCTGCTGATCGTCGATGGTTCGATCCCGCTCGGGCTGGATGGCGCCTATTCCTGCATCGCTGGCAAATCGAATCTCGAAACCTTGAAGGAAGTTGCCAAGGGCGCCGCCGCGATTGTTGCGATGGGCTCCTGCGCGGCTTACGGCGGCATCCCGAAAGCCAATCCCAATCCCACCGGCGCGGTCTCGGTATCCGACATCATCAAGGACAAACCAATCATCAACATTCCCGGTTGTCCGCCGATCCCTGTCGTGATGACCGGTGTGCTGGCCCACTTCCTGACCTTCGGCAGCCTGCCGGAAATGGATGCCAAAGGCCGTCCGAAAGCCTTCTACGGAGAAACCATCCACGACCGTTGCTATCGCCGCCCGTTCTACGACCAGGGCAAGTTCGCCAAGACTTTCGACGACGAAGGCGCGCGCAACGGCTGGTGTCTGTTCGAGTTGGGCTGCAAGGGCCCGGTCACCTACAACGCCTGTGCCACGGTGAAATGGAACGGTGGCACCTCCTGGCCGGTGGAGTCCGGGCACGGCTGCCTGGGCTGTTCCGAGCCCGACTTCTGGGATGCCGGCGGCTTCTACAAGGCCCTGTCGATGCCGGCCGACCCGCTAAAGATCGCATCCGCCGCCGCGGTGGCGGGCGCGGCAGCGGGGGTGGCGATCAGCTTCGCCAACCGGGGCAAAAAGAGCGCCGCCAAGTCGGCTCATGAGACGACCACTTTGGCCGATCTGGAGAAATGATCATGAATGACATGCAATTTCTGACTTGGGTTCGTGGGCCGGGCCTGGATATCGCCGTCGGCATCTTCCTGCTGGGCGTGTTCTGGCGTCTGTTCGAGATCTATTCACTCGGCCGCAAGAAGGATCTTTCCGCCCCACGCAGCGTTTCCGGTGCCTCCGGTTGGCACACAATTTTTCGGCGCTCGCTGCCGCCTGAGGGCATGCTCGGGAAGTCGCCGGTCAGCTACATCGGCGGTTACACCTTCCACATCGGACTGGCCATCGTGGTGTTCCTGTTCGCGCCGCACATCCTGCTGATCAAGAACCTTACCGGCCTGTCCTGGCCGGGATTGCCGTCGCAGTTCGTCGATCTGGTCGCCGTGGTGACCCTGGCGGCCATGGTGGTGGTTCTGGTCGATCGCATCAACAAGCCGGTGAAGCGCTACCTCAGCACCTTCGGCGACTGGTTTACCTGGACGCTGACCTTCCTGCCTGTTCTGACCGGCTGGATGGCGGTGCAGCATCTGCTGTTGCCCTACACCACGATGCTGGCAATACACATTCTCACGGTTGAGCTATTGCTGGTGTTCCTGCCTTTCACCAAGCTGTTCCACGCTTTCACCGCTTTCGGTTCGCGTTGGTACAACGGTGCGGTCAACGGTCATAAAGGAGTCGCGGTATGAGCGCGTCATTAGAAAAAGGCGTCCGTGTACTCAAGGAAGTCATCGACGCCCCCATCGCCAGCTATTTCAATAGCTGCGTGCATTGCGGCCTGTGCGCCGAAGCCTGCCTGTTCTATACGGAAACCGGCGATCCCAAATACACCCCGATCCACAAGCTGGAGCCGCTGCGCCGCATTTACGAGCAGGAATACACCTTGCTTGGCCGTCTCGGCAAAACGTTCGGGCTATCCAAACCGGTGACCGACGCGGAATTGGCCGAGTGGCAGGAGTTGGTCTACAACTCCTGCACGCTGTGCGGCCGTTGCTCGGTGGTGTGCCCGGTCGGCAACGACATCGTCTACATGGTGCGCAAGTTCCGTGAAGGCATGTCCGCCGCCGGCCATGCGCCGGAAGGCATCAAAGGCGCGGTCAATCGCACCATCACCATCGGCAGTCCGATGGGGGTCAAATTGCCGGCCGTGAAGGCGCAGATGAAGCACGTCGAAGCCGATTACGGCTTGCCGATTCCGCTCGATGCCGAAGGCGCGGAGTACATGGTCATGCTGTCCTCGATGGAAATCATCAATTTCCCCGAGTATCTGGGTGCCATCGCCAAGATCATGCATCAGGCCGGCAAGAGCTGGACCTTGTGTTCGACCGCGTTCGAGGCGACCAACGCTGGCATGCAGATCGGCAACTCCGACCTGGCCCGCGTGCTGGTCAAGCGCATTGTCGATGGCGCGGAAAGACTCAGGGTCAAGACCGTGATCAGCCCGGAATGCGGCCACGCCTATACCGCGCTGCGCTGGGAAGGCGCCAACCTGATCGGCCGGCCGTTCACCTTCGCGGTCAAGCACATCATCGAGGTGCTGGGCGAGTTCCAGAAACAGGGCTTGCTCAAGACCGAGGGCTTCGAGACCGACCGCCTGACCTTCCACGACCCGTGCCAGTTGGCGCGGCGCGGCGGCGTCATCCAGCAGCAGCGCGACCTGATGAACCAGGTTGCGCAGAATTTCGTCGAAATGCCCGAAGCCGGCTTCATGAACTGGTGTTGCGGCGGTGGCGGCGGCGCTTCCGCGATCGAGGAAGGCGAGGCATTGCGTCTCGAGGCGTTCAAGAAGAAGAAATCGCAGCTCGATGCGGTCAAGCCGGATCGTCTGGTCACCGCATGCGCCAACTGCCGCATCGTTCTGGAAGAAGGCCTGGAGCATTACCAGATGAATATTCCGGTGGTTGGCCTGACCGAGATGATCGCCGAACACATTCCAGAACCCAGCGCTGAGAAAGGAGCCTGAAACCATGGCAATCGGCAACGACAAGGATTTCAAGGCGGTCTTGACCGGCCTTTCCGCAATCCAGCAGCGGCAAGTCGCCGCCCGCTTTGTGCAACGGGTGTTCCCGCTCAGCAACGATGTGCGCATCAAGGCCGCGCTGGATGCGGCGGCGCGCGCCGACATCACCGACGCGGAACTGTCCGTGCTATCGCAAGCAGCCAACTCCGCGCGAGTTGAAAGCTTCACCCAGTGCGGCAAGGAAACCGAGTGGAGCGCCCAGGCCGGCCATTTCGTCGCCAAGGCCGCGGTGGCCTGCGTCAAGCCCGCCGAAGCCGGCAACAATCTAGCCTGGGATGCCGCCATGCAAGCGCGCATGGCGCGCACCTGCGAGACCATCGCTACCGGCGAAGGTACCGAGAACCGAGAGGCCGGGGAGCAATACCGCATCCTCGAAGCGTTTTTGAATAATTAAGGATTCACGACCATGACCACAGCTCAACGCGTCGTTGTCGACCCCATCACCCGTATCGAGGGTCATCTGCGTATCGAAGCGGAAACCGATGCCAGCGGAAAAATCACCAGCGCCTACTCCGCCGGCACCATGGTGCGCGGTATCGAGATCATCCTGAAAGGGCGCGACCCGCGCGACGCCTGGGCCTTCGCCCAGCGTATCTGTGGCGTCTGCACGCTGGTGCATGGCTTGGCCTCGGTTCGTTCGGTGGAAGACGCGCTGCATCGCGCCATTCCGGCTTACACCATTCCGAAAAACGCGGAACTGATCCGCAATCTGATGATCGCCGCGCAGTATGTGCATGACCACGTCATGCACTTCTACCACCTGCACGCGCTCGACTGGGTCGATGTGGTGTCCGCGCTGAAGGCCGACCCGAAGGCGACATCGGCGCTGGCGCAGAGCATTTCCAGCTATCCAAAATCTTCGCCCGGCTACTTCGCCGACGTGCAGAAGCGGGTGCAAACCTTCGTCGAACAAGGCCAGTTGGGGATTTTCTCCAACGCCTATTGGGGCCACCCCGCCTACAAACTGCCGCCGGAGGCCAATCTGATGGCGGTGGCGCACTACCTGGAAGCGCTGGCCTGGCAACGCGATGTGGTCAAACTGCATGCCATTTTCGGCGGCAAGAACCCACACCCCAACTTTGTGGTCGGCGGTGTGCCTTCCGCCATTTCGGTGCATACCGCAGTCGAGAAGCGAGTTGGCGGCCAGTCGGGTACCGCAGTCAACATGGTCGGCCTGCAGACCGTGCAGAACGTCATCAAGCAGATGCGCGAATTCGTCGATCAGGTCTATGTGCCGGACACGCTCGCCATCGCCGGTTTCTACAAGGACTGGGGCGGCATCGGCGATGCCGGCGGCAACTTCCTGTCGTTCGGCGATCTGCCCTCGAAGAGCTTCTGGGAGCCCGATTCCTACCTGATCCCGCGCGGCGTCATCCTCAACCACGATATTTCCAAGATCCACCCCATCGACCTGGACGCGGACAACGAGATCCAGGAATTCATCAACCACTCCTGGTACAAGTACAGCCAGGGCGACGCGCAAGGCCTGCACCCGTTCAAGGGCGAAACCGAGCTCAACTACACCGGCCCGAAACCGCCCTATGAGTTGCTCGATGTCGACAAGAAGTATTCCTGGCTCAAGTCGCCGCGCTGGCAGGGCAAATCGATGGAAGTCGGTCCGCTCGCCCGGGTGCTGATGATGTATGCCAATACCGAATGCGGCGGCCACAAGCAGACCAAGGAACTGGTCGACTACACGCTGAAGACGCTGGACGTGCCGGTCACCGCGCTGTTCTCCACGCTGGGCCGAACCGCCGCGCGCACGCTGGAATCGAAGCTGCTGGCCGACAACATGCAGGGCATGTTCGACAGCCTCATGGCCAACATCAAGGCCGGCGACGTGCGCACCTTCAACGACCAGTATTGGGACCCCGCCACCTGGCCGAGCCACATGCACGGCGTTGGCCTGATGGAAGCGCCGCGCGGCGGCTTGAGCCACTGGATCAACATCGACGACGGCAAGATCAGCAATTATCAGGCCGTTGTGCCCTCCACCTGGAACGCCGGTCCGCGCGATACGCTGGGGCAACCTGGCGCCTACGAGGCGGCGTTGCAGCACAACCATGTCATGCACGATCCGAAACAGCCGATCGAGATCCTCCGCACCATCCACTCGTTCGACCCCTGCATCGCCTGCGCCGTGCATGTCACCGACCCGGATGGCGAAGAACTGGTGCAAGTGAAAGTGAAGTAACGCTTTCCTCCTCACCCGGGGAGGGTGGCGTGGCAAGGAGGCCCATCATGAAAGCAACTGGAAGGGTTTACGGTTGGGGCGGTTGGAAGATGCCGATCCTGCATCTGAACGACCCCGAGTATTGCGAATACGGTTGCCCGATCTGCACGCGAGCACGTAAAGGAGTTGCCTGGGCGGTTGCCGTGCAGAAAGCCGAGTTGGCCCTGACCTTCGGCGGCTGCCCCTGGGGCCGGGCGCGGCGGCGCAAATTCGGCGTGACGCCGGATAAAGCCCTACCCGTGGCTATGTCAACCCACTAGCTGGAAGAGAAGTTTGAAAGTGAAAAATGGAAGACCAACTCAAACGACTGCTGGAAGCGGAAGCCCGCGCGCAAGCCATCATCGAAGCCGCCAGCCTAGAGCGCCAACGCTTGCTCGACGATGCACTGGCCGGCGTGCATGAAGCCGAAGCACGCTTTGAAGCCAATCGCGCCGAATTGCGCGCGCCATTTCTGAAAGAGGCGCACGGTCGCGCCGATCAGGCGGTGGCCGAACTTTCCCGAAAATATGACGAACGCCAACGCAACCTGCGCGAGCTGGCGTCACGCCACGAACAGGAGGCGGTGGACGCCGCGCTGACCCTGCTGCTCGACCCGGCTGTTTGATTGCCGCCGCTCGGATCATGTCCGCCTATCTCAATACACGTGTCAGTCTCTACGCCGGCAGGCTCTGGCAGGCGGAATACTTCGACGCCTTGCTGCGCGTGCCCGATGCCGAGATGGCTAGCCTGCTCGCGCAACGAGGCCTGCCGCAATTGGCGGCGGGGTATGGCAACCGCGATGGCAGCTACGATCAACTCTCGCTGGAACAGCGCATCATTGCCCAGACCCTGGATGAAACCCGGGTGCTGATACGCCCGCTGACCGGCGCGGAGCGGAGTTTCCTGATTTACTGGACCGCGCGATTTGAAGTCAGCAACGTCAAAACCCTGTTGCGCGGCAAGATGAGCGGCGAACGTCCGGCCGCATTGCTGGCGCGGTTGACGCCGATGGGCTCGTTCGGCCGACTCGATAACCAGGCGCTGGCGCATACCGAAGATGTCGGTGAATTGCTGCGCAAACTCGAGGCCGGGCCGTATGCCGGCATCGTGCGCCATGCCAGACGCGCATTCGAGCAAAGCCGGGATCCCTTCAATCTCGATGCGGCGCTGGATCGCGGTTATTACGAGGGCCTCGCCCAGCGCGCGCGGCCTTTGGAAACCGGCTCAGGCCCGGGTTTACGCACGCTGATGGCCAATTTGATCGACCGCATCAATCTGGTCTGGCTGCTGCGCTACCGGTTCAACTACAACCTGCCGCCAGCCCAGGTTTATTTTCTGCTGGTGGACGCCCATTACACCCTGACCGGCGCGCGCCTGCGCGAACTTGCCGCGCAGGACAGTCTGGACACGGTGCTGGCCAAACTGCCGCAAGCGATGCGTGAGCAATTGGTATCGGTAAGCGATATCCCCGGTGTTTTCGCCCGCATGGAAAGCGTGGCGGCCGAACGCGCATTGAAAATCCTGCATTCCGGCGCATCGACGATCAGCCGCGCGTTTGCTTACCTTATCTTGCGTGAGCGGGATTTGCGTTACGTGCGCGCCGTGTTGCGCGGTCGTCACCTAGGCTTGCCTGGCGTCGATATCCGCTTCGCGCTGCAACGTGCGCCGCTAACGGTCATGTGACGAGGCCATGTAATGTTCCGCGCCGAACCGCTGCTCAATATCCAACTGGTCATGCTGGCTTCCGAAGCGCCGGATGCCGCGCTGGAATTGGCGCGCATGGGCGTGTTCAACCCATCCGCCGGCATGCGGGAAGCAGGGCCGGAACTGTTGCCGGAAGCGCCCGCGGAGCGTTATCGCGAAGCCTGGATGGAGGCCGAAACCCGGATGTCCAAGCTGCTGGCGCAATGCGGCGATGTCCAGGATCTGTCAATTCCGGCCGATGCCGCCGCGCCATCGTTGACCGATTTGCGGGAACTCAATGCCTGGTTGAAAGAAATCTGGATCGCCTGCCTGGCCTGCCATGAAGGCGAGGAGCGCATCCAGGAAGAGCGCAAGCATCTGGCCGCGCTGGAAGAAACACTGAGCAAGATCGAGCGCTTGAATGTCGATCTGGCGCAACTGTTGCGCGGCGACAGTCTGTTGGCGGTGAACATCGGCAGCCTGCCGGCGAGCGGACTCAAACGCGTGTCCGACGCGCTGTCCATGACCGGCACGCTGGTCTCGCAATTCGATCTTGTCGGCGATCAGGTCTTCGCCGTCATCGCCGGCCCGCGTTCGCGCAACGATGAAGTGCGCGGCCTGCTGTCCCAGGCTGGCTGGCGCGAATTGCCGATCCCGGCAGTGTTGCGCACGCACCCGCAGGCAGCTCGCAGCTGGCTGGATGAGGAAAGCAAACGGCTGGAAGAACTCTCTGGCGCGGAATGCAAGGTCATGGATGGGATGCGGGGCATCATCGGCCCGCGCCTGAATGAAGCGCGTCTGCGCGTGGAACTGGCGCGCCCGCTGGCCGAAGCGGCGCTGGTCGGCGTGCGCGGCAAGGGCGGCCTGGCCGCGATGACCGGCTGGATTCCGCGCCGCCAGCTCAATGCGTTGCGCGCGGCGCTGCAGGCCCGTTTTCATGGCCGTTACTGGCTGGATGCGCGCGAGCCGGCGCCGGATGAGGTGGCCAAGGTGCCCTCGCTGGTGCATTACCCGGGCTGGTTGCAACCCTTCGTACCCTTGGTCAAGAGTTATGGCGTGCCGCGTTATGGCGAATTCGACCCCACGTTGCCATTTGCTTTCACCTATCTGCTGTTGTTTGGCGCCATGTTCGGCGATATCGGCCACGGCGCGGTCATTCTGCTTCTGGCCGCCGCCTTGTACCGCCGTGTCGGCGGACTGGCCTGGATCGGCATGGCGGCGGGGGCGTCGTCGATGTTGTTCGGCCTGTTTTACGGCAGCATCTTTGGCTACGAAGACATTCTGGCGCCGGTCTGGCTGTCGCCGCTGCACGATCCGATTCGTGTCCTGACCCTGGCGGTGGCTTTCGGTGTTGGTTTCATCACCCTGACGCTACTGGTCAATACCGGAAATAAAATCAGCGCCGGCAAAGTCGGCGAAGCCCTGTTCGACTCGACCGGAATCGCCGGGCTGGTGTTTTATCTTGGCGCGGTCGGCGGCGTGGTCAGCCTGACCGGCGCGGCCGATCTGGCGCAACCGGCCGGCGCGCTGGCGCTGATCGGCATCGTCACGGTGGCGGCCTTCAAATGGCTCGAAACCCGCGCCGGCTGGGGTGAGCGCGCGCTGGTGACGGCGATAGAGACGCTGGAAACCGGCATCAACCTGTTTGCCAACACCCTGTCCTTCATGCGGGTGGCCGCGTTCAGCCTCAACCATGTGGCGCTGGCTTTGGCGATTTTTACCCTGGCCAATGGCCTGGAAGCCGCCGGCCACGGGTTCACCATAGTCCTGGGCAATGTCGTCATCATCGTGCTGGAGGGCGGCATCGTGGCCATCCAGGCTTTGCGTCTGATGTATTACGAAGGTTTTTCGCGATTTTTCAGCGGCGACGGTGTGGAGTTCGCGCCGCTCAGGCTGGAGACGCGGGCAAGCAAGAATTGATCACGTTTTTGGTTGCCGGTTTAGGGTACGGCTTTGAGTGATTCAACGTTAAGGAGAAGCAAATGAACTGGTTGATCGCATTGATGGGGTTGTCCGTGGCGGCGACCATAGGCGCCGGTGTCTGGCTGGAAATGAAACCCCGGAAACCGGGTCGGTTGCCGCCTCCGGCCTGGCTCAAGGGCGGCTTGTTGGCCAATGTGCTGCTGTTCGGATTGGGCATGGCCGGCACCCTGATGATGGGTGTGCAGGAGGTGCTCGCGGCGGAACCTGCCGCCGCCGGGCTGATGGAAATCTCCATGGGCAAGGGGTTGGCCTTGATCGGTGTCGGCTTGCCCACCGCACTGGCGGCCATAGGCGCCGGCATTGCGCTGGGCCCGGTCGGCGCCGCCTCGCTGGCGGTGATCGCCGAAAAGCCTGAAATGTTCGGCCGCACGCTGATTTACATGGGTCTGGCCGAAGGTATCGCTATTTACGGCCTGGTCATGTCGATCCTGCTGCTCGGCAAGTTGTAAACGGATCGCCAACACGGAGTATCGAGACATGGAAACCGCCGCCATCAGCGCTCGCCTGGTTGTCCTCGGCAGCGCCGGCCTGGCCGAAGGCTTCAGCCTGATCGGCGCCGAGGTCCATCCCGATGCCGATCCGGCCAAGGTGGAGGAAGTGCTGGGCGAACTGGTGAAAAGCGGCGACGAAGCGCTGGTGCTGCTGGAAACCCATCTCGCCCATGCCGGCGGACATTGGCTCGACCGTTTGCGCAACGAAGGCGGCCGCATCGTGGTCACCGAATTGCCGCCCTTGGCCGCGCCGCACGATTACGCGCCCGCCGTCGATGATGTGGTGCGCGCCGTGCTGGGCCCGGAAGCATTGAGGTAGGTGGAAAAAATGGAAAACGAAAGCCAAGTCACCCAATTGGAAACGGCGCTGCTGCGCCAGGCCGAAACGCTTGCGCGCGAGCAACACCAGAACACCGAAGTGCTGCGCGCGCGCATCCTGGCCGAGTCGGCCGACAAATTGAAACTGGCCGAGGAACGCGAGGTGCTGGCCGCGAAGGCCGAGGCCGAGCGCATGGTGCGCCGGCACACGCAGGCGGCGGAAACCCGTCTGGCTTCGGATCTCGACCGCTTGCGCTGGGCGCTGACCGAGGCGACCTTGTCCGGCGTCAAGCAAGCGTTTCAGGCCTTGGTCAAGCATGAAACCGCCTATCTCGCCGTGCTCGAGCAATGGCTGAAGGCGGCGGCGCAAGCGCTGCCGGCGGGCGATCTGGTGGCGGAAGTGCGGCCCGAGGACGCGCATCGACTGGCTGCGGTGTGGCCGGACATTGTTGCGCGCGCCGCACCCGGCCGCCAGGCGACATTGAACAGCCACAGTCAACCGAGCGAGGGTGGCATCCGCGTGCGCCTGGCCGATAACCGCGCGCAACTGGACCAGACTTTCGAAGGCCGCCAATCCCGCCTAGCCGATGAATTGGCGCGGGTGGCGATGGAACGTTTGTTCGCCAGCGCGCCTGATTTGGGCACCTTGGCGCATGGGTGATTTAGTGAAGGGTGAAGGGTGAAGGGTGAAGCGGCTGCGCCGCTCGTGAAACGTGAAATGTGGGCTGCTTCACCTTTCACCGAAGCCGCGAAGCGGCAAGTCACTTTTCACATTTTCCAATAAGGAAATGCGATGGGCAGAATTCTCGAAATAAACGGCCCTCTGGTGAAGCTGGAGTTGCCGGAAACGGTGCTCGGCGAGCAGGTGCGGGTCGGACGGCTGGGGCTGATCGGCGAGGTGATCGGCCGCGATGGCAATACCGCCCTGGCGCAACTATATGAGGACACCGCCGGGCTGCGTCCGGGCGAAGTGGCCGAGGGCCTGGGCTGGCCGCTGTCGGTGGAGTTGGGCCCCGGATTGCTGGGCGCGATTTTCGACGGCGTGCAGCGTCCCTTGCAGGCTGTGCGGGAGCAAAGCGGCGACCGTATGGCGCGTGGCGTGGCGGTGCCTTCCTTGCCGCGCGACAAGCGCTGGCGCTTCGTGCCGGATGCAAACCGTCATGCCGGCGGCGCGCTGGCCGGCGGCGATGTGCTGGGCACGGTGCGGGAGACCGAATCCATCCTGCACCGCATCCTGACGCCGCCGCTGATGCACGGTGAACTCCTGGAGCTGGCGCCGGAAGGCGATTACACGATCGAAGAGGCGATAGGCCGGGTGCGTCTGGCCGATGGCAGCATAGAAAAACTGCGTCTGTTCCACCGCTGGCCGGTGCGCACGCCGCGTCCGTTCAAGCGACGCGACCATGCCGTCGCCCCGTTGATCACCGGACAACGCATCCTGGATACGTTTTATCCGCTGCTGAAGGGCGGCAAGGCGGCGATTCCCGGCCCGTTCGGCGCCGGCAAGACCATGTTGCAGCAGCAGATCGCGCGCTGGTGCAACGCGGAAATCGTCATTTACGTCGGCTGCGGCGAGCGCGGCAACGAACTCACCGACGTGCTCGAATTCATGCCCGAGCTGAAAGATCCGCATACCGGCCGGCCGTTGATGGAGCGCACGCTGCTGGTCGCCAACACCTCCAACATGCCGGTGGTGGCGCGCGAAGCCTCGATCTACGTCGGCATCACCCTGGCCGAATATTTCCGCGACCAGGGTCTGGACGTGGTCATGGTGGCCGATTCGACCAGCCGCTGGGCCGAAGCGTTGCGCGAAGTCGCCGGCCGACTCGGCCAGATGCCAGTGGAGGAGGGCTATCCGGCCTATCTCGGTTCCCGTCTGGCGGCGTTCTACGAGCGGGCCGGGCGGGTGGAAACGCTGGCTGGCGCACATGGTTCGGTCACGCTGATCGGCGCGGTTTCGCCGCCCGGCGGCGATTTCTCGGAACCGGTCACCAGCCACACCAAGGAAATCATCCAGACCTTCTGGGCGCTGTCGAAAGAACTGGCCGACGCGCGCCACTATCCCTCGGTGGATTGGCTGGAAAGTTTTTCCGGCTATGTCGGCTCGGCCGCCAAGTGGTGGGCGGAAAACGTCGATCCGAATTGGGAAAGCGCGCGCGCCGAAGCGCTCGACTTGCTGTCCGCTTCCGAAGAGTTGCAACGCATCGTCAACCTGGTCGGCGTCGAGGCGCTGTCGAGCGAACAACGTTGGACCCTGGAAGCCGCCAGCCTGATCAAGGAAGGCCTGCTGCAACAATCGGCCACCGACGAAATAGACAGTTTCGCCTCGCCGGAAAAACAGTACGCGCTGCTCGCAGCGATGCTGGAGATATTCCGCCAGGGCATGAAGCTGGTGAAGCTGGGCGCCCCGGCGCGCAGGCTGATCCAGATGCCGGTGCTGGCGCAGGCGCGACGCTGGAAGAGCCAGCACACTTCCGATGATATTGCCGCGCTGAAAACCAAGATCGCCGCGATTCCGGGCGAGTTCGACAAGCTGATGCTGGAATACGAGCAGACCGCCTGAAATAGACAAAAAACACGAGCAACACCATGAAAAATATCGAATTCCGCACCGCAACTTCCGCCCAGGGCGGCCTCCTGGTCATGGGTGGCGTGCCCGGCGTGGCGGCCGGTTCCCGCGTGCAGGTGCGCGACCATGCCGGTCGGTTGCGTTCCGGTCTGGTGATCCGTTGTGCCGACGACGCCGTGCTGGTGGAAGTGTTCGAAGGCACCGACCAGCTCGATCTGGAGCGCACCTGGGTACGTTTCCTCGACGAGCCGTTCAAATTGCCGGTGTCGCGCGACATTCTCGGCCGCATCTTCAACGGCGCGGGCCTGCCGCGCGACGGGCGGCCGCCGATCATTTCCGGCGACCGCCGCGACGTCAACGGCGAGCCGCTCAACCCGGCTGCGCGCGCCTATCCGCGCGAATTCATCCAGACCGGCATTTCCGCCATCGACGGCATGAACTCGCTGACCCGTGGCCAGAAGTTGCCGATCTTCTCCGGCGGCGGCCTGCCGCATAACCGGGTCGCGGCGCAGATCGTGCGCCAGGCCAAGCTACTGGGCGAGGAATCGTCCGAGTTCGTCATCGTTTTTGCCGCGTTTGGCGCGTCGCACGCCGATGCCCGTTTCTTCCAGGAAAGCTTCGCTGAAAGCGGGGTGTTGAACAAGGTGGCGATGTTCCTGAATCTGGCCGACGAGCCGGTCATCGAACGTCTGCTGACCCCGCGCGCCGCGCTCACCGCCGCCGAATACCTGGCTTTCGATCTCGACTATCACGTGCTGGTGGTGATGACCGACATGACCGCCTACGCCGAGGCGCTGCGCGAAGTGGCGGTGCTGCGCGGCGACGTGCCGGCGCGCAAGGGCTATCCCGGCTACCTGTATTCCGATCTGGCGGAAATCTACGAACGGGCCGGCCGGATCAAGAACCGGCGCGGTTCGATCACGATGATCCCAGTGTTGTCGATGCCGTCCGACGACATCACCCACCCGATTCCCGATCTGACCGGTTACATCACCGAAGGCCAGATCGTGCTCGGCCGCGAGCTGGCCAACCAGAACGTCTACCCGCCGGTCACCGTGCTGCCGTCGTTGTCGCGCCTGATGAAGGACGGCGTCGGCAAGAACTTCACGCGCGAGGATCACCCGCACGTCGCCAGCCAGTTGTTCGCCAGCTACGCCAAGGCGCTGGAAGTGCGCGGACTGGCGGCGATCATCGGCGCCGAGGAATTGGGCGACGCCGACCGCCGCTACCTGGAATTCGCCAACGCCTTCGAGCGCCGCTTCATCGGCCAGGGCGAGGACGAAGACCGCAGCGTGTACGAAACCCTCAACCTGGCCTGGGACTTGTTGTCCATGCTGCCGCGGGACGCGCTGATCCGCGTCTCCGAGGCCGAGTTGGCGAAATATCACAAGGGGGTGACGGCGTGATGGGTGAAGGGTCCGCGCTACGCGCTCAAGGGGGAAGGGTAAAGGGTCCGCGCCTGCGGCGCTCAAAGGTAAATAGTGGACCCTTCACCCTTCACCCTTCACCCTTCACCGCCGTACGGCCATGAAAAAACGCCTTTCAGTTCCGCCCACCAAGAGCGCTTTGCTGCAGGTCGGCCGCCAGGTCAAGTTCCTCGAACAGGGCCGGCAGATGCTGGAGAAGAAGCGCGATCTGCTGACCCGGCTGGTCTACGAGCGGCTGGCCCAATACCGGGAATTGCGCGCGCAGACCAGCGCGGAACTGGCCGAGGCCTATCACTGGCTGGGCATCGTGCAGATGCGCATGGGCGGCCAGATGTTGCGCCAGGCCGGTGTCGGCCTGAAACAGGCGGTGGCGATCCGGGTCGTGGCGCGTTCCAGCGTCGGCGTCGAATATCCCAGCGTCAGCGCCGAACCGCTGCCGCTGCAGCCGGTCGGGCTGATGTGGACCGATGTCAGCTTCGACGAAGCGCGCCTGCGGCTGCGGGAACTTACCGTGACGCTGGCGCGTCTGGGCGAGGCGGAAAACGCCCTTTGGCGTTTGCTGGCGGCCAGCCGCAAGACCCAGAAACGGGTCAACGCGTTGAAGTACAACATCATTCCCCGCTACGTCGCGACGGTGCATCACATTCGCGCCGCTTTGGAGGAAGATGAGCGCAACACCCTGTTTCAGATCAAGGTGTTGCGGGCGAAAGCGGCCGCCGCTGCTTGATCCCTCGCCGCGATGGCGAGGGCGGAATCACCCCCCGCCATATACGAGGAGATGTCATGAAAAAAGCGTTGTTTGTCTTGTTGCCTGTCTTGTGCGCACCGTTGCTGGCGCAAGCCGAAGCCCCGATGCTGATCAAGATTCCACGCCTGACCCTGGAAGCTTCCGAGCGCCTGGCCCAGGCCACTGTCACCGCCTGCCGCAAGGAAGGCATCCAGATCGGCGTGACTGTGGTTGACCGCAGCGGCGATGCCATGGTTTTCCTGCGCGATACCCTGGCGCCGCGCGTCACCATCGAAATAAGCCGGCAGAAGGCCTACACCGCCGTCAATTTCAACGCGCCGTTATCCACGATGGAAAACCGTTTCACCAAGCCATTCGCGGTCGGCAAGGTCGAAGGCCTGGTGTTCTCCGCCGGCGGCATTCCCATTGAGGCGGCGGGCAACATCGTCGGCGCAGTCGGCGTATCCGGCGCGGCGACCGGCGAGCAGGACGAGGCTTGCGCGCGCGAAGGCTTGAAAGCCATCGCCACCGATCTGGAAATGGCCGGGCCTTGATCGACCGTTGATAAAGTCATTCTCCCGGCTTTTGCCGGGGGGTGACTCGGGCGGAAATGGAGCCGACCTGGGCGATTTCCTTGTTGGTGGTGCAGGGCTTGGAAATGTTCTTCAGCTCGGCGGTGATGGCGATCACGGCCTTGTCGATACCGCGCTTCAGATCCATCGGGTTCGTGCCGGCGGCAACGAACTTCATGCTTTCGTTGACGATGGATTGAGCCAGCACGGTGGCGGTGGTGGTGCCGTCACCGGCCGCGTTACCGCGTCAGAAGATTCGTCAGCCGTTTTACGGCGCATACGGCTATAGCGCGTCTGCATCAAACCACTGTGCCCAATCCCGTCGAAGTTCTACGGCACGCCGCTTGATGCCCGATGCTGCTGTCAAAACAGCCCACCAGGCTCTGGTCATCTGCCAGCTTATGATCCGGCCAGATTTATCCATGAAACCGTAGGCTGCGCCGTGTGCACCATTCCTGAACCAGCGGAGCGGGAAAATGCGCTAGCGAGCGGCCTTTGCAAGTCAGTTGGTGGCCAGTCGTGAAATCGGTGCGTAATTCTGTTGATTGGCCACTGCGGTCATTGGCGTTCTTCGCCACCAACGGCCGCACCAGAATTTCAGGGCTACGACAGCTGACCCGCATATTGCGGCCGTTGTGAACGAGTAGACGCTCTCCAGTAACCATGCATGGCATTCAAGAACATCTGGAGAAACAACCCGGCCCTATGCGCCATGCCGTCCTTGCCGCTCTGTCGGCCGGCCTGAAAGAGATAGTTCTCTCACTGCGCCGGCGCGCAGGAAGCGTGGCATGCCCTGGTTGCCGGTTCGGTTGAAATCCGTTTCCAGAGCTGCGCGCAATGCGCTTTCCTCCACCTCGAACAGCGCCGTCAAACCTTCATGGAGCAAGCGGAACAGTCGATCTAGGGCGAGGTCGCCGGTCATGCCGGTCTGGGCATAGAGCCAATCGGAAAATTGCAGGAAGCGCGCGAAGGGAGAGTCGCCCAGGAGCAGCGGCAAGGCATGGGTAAATCGTCCGGAATTGGCCACCATGTCCCAATAGCGGGCGAAACGGGCCAGACGGCGCATCGTCGCGAAGCTGATGCAATCGGTGGCGAGGATTTCATAGGGCGGCAGCGGGTTGTAGCGCATGCCGTGGCGTTCCGTATGCCGGGCGATGGGCGCGCCGCGCAGGCGTTTGAGGATGCCCACCTGGATCTCGTGCGGCCCGAGTGCAAACAACCGGTCGAAACCCTGGCCAAAACTTGCCATGTCTTCGCCGGGCAGGCCGATGATCAGGTCGGCATGCAGATGCGCTTGGCTGTGCTGTCGCAGCCAGCGCAGGTTGTCTTCGGTGCTGGCGTTGTCCTGCTTGCGTGAAATCAAGGCCTGCACATCCGGATTGAACGTCTGCACCCCCACCTCGAATTGCAGGCTGCCAGGGGGGAAACGCACGATCATGGTCTTGAGCGCTGCCGGCAAATGATCGGGAATGACCTCGAAATGCAGAAACAGTTTGTCGTCCAGTCGCGCCAGGAAAAATTCCAGAATGCGCACGCCGGTGTTCACATTCAGGTTGAAAGTGCGGTCGACAAATTTGAAGTGCCGAACGCCGCGTGCATACAAGGCGGCCATCTCATCGAGAAAACGCTCCAGTTCGAACGGCTTGGCGGTCTTGTCCAGCGCCGACAGACAGAACTCGCACTTGAACGGACAACCGCGCGAGGCCTCGACATAGATGAAACGATGCGCAATGTCCTCGTCGCTGTATTCGCGGTAAGGCAAGACCAGTTGATCGAGCGGGCGGAGTTCGCCAGCGATGATCTTTGCAGCCGGTACAGCTCCCGCCAGGATCTGTTGGCAAAGCTGGGCGAAACTCGCCTCGCCCGGCCCGCTGATGACGTAATCCGCCAGCCCGACAATCGCCTGCCCCGCCGTCTCGTGACTGACTTCCGGCCCGCCCAGCACCACCGTCACCTCGGGTGCAACCGCTTTCAGCATCGCCACGACGCGCGTCGTCTCGACCACATTCCAGATGTAGACGCCGAAGCCGACGACACGCGGCTTGCTGTTCAGCAAATCTTCAACGATTTCAAGCGCCGGACGCTTGATGGTGTATTCGCGGATGGTCGTTTCCGACCGCAAATCGCCCAGATTGGCGAGGAGATAGCGCAGCCCCAGTGAGGCATGGATGTAACGCGCGTTGAGCGTGGCGAGAAGGATGGCGGACATGGTCGCTCTTGTACCAGAAGCCGGCGGCAGGCAAATAGCCGAACTGCTGCCCGCCATGAAGCAAGGATGAAGGTCTCTTCTATGCTCAACATCTGTCGTTGAAGGCGGCTGAGCTGTCGAATGCCCGCTTGTGTTCAGGAGGCTGCCGGGCGTCGGGCGATGATCGGCAAGTGATCGACCAATCCGGTCATTGAGGTTCTGTGCCGCCAACGGCCGCAACGTATTGGTCAGCGGCCGTTGGCTAGGGAATTGGCCCGAATGACCGCTCCGTCCTTCAGGCTATAGCAGGTTCCGACCCGCTGTGGTCATTGACCTCGGGCATTGCACAGACCGCTTTCACCTCAAGCTGACCTACGACTGCGGCAATCATCTGGGGCAGCTATCTACAGGGAAGCTGCCGATGCAAGTCGCCCGTAGACGCAGGGTTTCTATAATGATCATTATGATTACAATGAACACATCAGCCATCAACTATCAGGATATGCCCATGAAGACCGTGACCGCCCGTGAAGCGAAGACCCACTTTGGTGAGTTGCTCGACACCATGCAGCGCGAGCCGGTGATCGTGACCAAGAACAACCGTCCGGTAGGCATCATGATCTCCATCGAGGATGCAGCGGATACGCTCATCCCGGAGATGTTCATGGATAAAGAGCCCGGCTATGACGAGTGGTTCCAAGCCAAGGTAGGCGGCGCACTTGAAGCCTTCAAAAGTGGAAACAGCATAGCCTCTCGCCATGACGACGTGATGGCGCGGGTATGGGAGCGGCTCCAGTCTCGGACAAAGCCTGTATCGGCATAACGCCGTCCTTATGTTCAAAATCAACTGGACAGAAGAGGCCGAGCAAGACCTCGAAAACATCCTACTGTATTACCTTGAACAGGCCGGCCTGCGCGTCGCGGAAGCGGTTTACAACCGGATCAGGGACCAATTCGGTCAGCTCGATTCGTTTCCGGAAAGCACCCGGGTCGGACGTGTACAAGGCACGCGCGAATGCGTGATAAGCCGGTTGCCTTATATCGCGGTCATCGATGTCGGCCACGACACGGTTACGGTGTTGAGCGTGGTGCACACCGCACGCAAATACCCGCCGGAAGGTAACGGGTAGGCGGTAGGGCAGGATTCTGAGTTGAGCAGTCATTCAAATAACCGTGCAGCCGGGTAGATGAGGGGCGGCAATAGGTCTCCTGCTGGCAGGGTGGCCAAAATCGGGGATGACTGCAATTGGCCGGGTTCTGCTCGATGCAGATGTTCCCCAAAGCCGACCTTCGCACGATCTGACAGCGACACCTCGACTGTCTCTTGAGGCCGATGAGCCGAAATTCATGAATGGCAAACGAATGACTGATCCACTCCAGGTTGCGGACTGTCATGACGACGAAGGGTAAGTTTGTTCGTCGTCGTCTGGGGCAATATGCGTTGTTTGGGAATGTTCGTTTCCTGTCGGGCGCCGTATCCGGTCACCATTTCTTCGTGTTTCTACGGAGCCGCTGCCAGTGCGCTGCGACGGCATCGCATCGCGTTATCGAATCTTTCGGCCGGACACCGGCGCCGCAAAGCAAAAACCCCGCCGAAGCGGGGTTTTTGCTTTGCGGCAACCGGGCAGGGAAACCCGGTCTGGAGCAGGTAAGCCGGACTTAGAAGTCCATGCCGCCCATGCCGCCCATGCCGCCGCCCATGCCCATGTCGGGGGCGCCGCCACCCTTCTTGTCTTCCGGCAGGTCGGACACCATGCAGTCGGTGGTCAACATCAGGGAAGCCACGGAAGCGGCGTTTTGCAGTGCGATGCGGGTCACCTTGGTGGGGTCCAGCACGCCCATTTCCATCATGTCGCCGTACTCGCCGGTCTGGGCGTTGTAGCCGAAGTTGCCCTTGCCTTCGAGCACCTTGTTGACCACAACGGAAGCTTCTTCGCCGCAGTTGTTGACGATCTGGCGCAGGGGCTCCTCGATGGCGCGCAGCACGATCTTGATGCCGGCGTCTTGGTCGTGGTTGTCACCCTTCAGGCTGGTGATGACGGAACGGGCGCGCAGCAGAGCCACGCCACCGCCGGCCACAATGCCTTCTTCCACCGCAGCACGCGTGGCGTGCAGGGCGTCTTCGACACGGGCTTTCTTTTCCTTCATCTCGACTTCGGTCGCTGCACCGACCTTGATCACGGCAACACCGCCGGCCAGCTTGGCCTTGCGCTCTTGCAGCTTTTCCTTGTCGTAGTCGGAGGTGGCTTCTTCAGACTGCTTGTTGATCTGGGCGACACGGTTTTTGATCATGTCGGCGGAACCGGCGCCGTCGATGACGGTGGTGTTTTCCTTGCCGATTTCGATCCGCTTGGCGCGGCCCAGGTCGGTCAGCGCGGCTTTTTCCAGAGACAGGCCGACTTCCTCGGCGATCACGGTGCCGCCGGTCAGGATGGCCATGTCTTCCAGCATCGCCTTGCGACGGTCGCCGAAGCCCGGGGCCTTGACGGCGCAGGTCTTCAGGATGCCGCGGATGTTGTTGACGACCAGGGTGGCCAGTGCTTCGCCATCGACGTCTTCGGCGATGATCAGCAGCGGCTTGCCGGCCTTGGCGACTTGTTCCAGCACCGGCAGCAGGTCGCGGATGTTGGAGATTTTCTTGTCGTAGAGCAGGACGAAGGGCTCATCCAGCACCGCCATCTGCTTGTCGGCGTTGTTGATGAAGTAGGGCGACAGGTAGCCGCGGTCGAACTGCATGCCTTCGACCACTTCCAGTTCACTTTCCAGGCTGGTGCCGTCTTCAACGGTGATGACGCCTTCCTTGCCAACCTTGTCCATCGCGCCGGCGATGATGTCGCCGATGGTGGAGTCGGAGTTGGCGGAAATGGAGCCGACCTGGGCGATTTCCTTGTTGGTGGTGCAGGGCTTGGAAATGTTCTTCAG
>NCGJ01000012.1 GCA_002281555.1 Hydrogenophilales bacterium 28-61-23 | reverse complement strand
ACAGCGACGCCCAGATGAAGCTGCAGCGCAAACTGGAGTCCGAGTACGCCGTCGGCTGGCTGAAAAACATCATGGCGGATGCCTTCGCCTGAGCGTTTGGCCTGCGCGCTGGTTTATCTGGCGCGCGGGGGTTGTCACCTGCAGTGATTGATTGCCCGTTTCAGGGTTGGAGGTAAAACTTTGCCGTCATTTCCAGACTTGATGTCCCGCTCGGTCGACGGTGTTTTCGCGCTGGACGCCAACCAGACGATCACATTCTGGAATCAGGCCAGCGAGAACATCACCGGCATCCCCGCCACCCATGCACTGGGACGCTGTTGCCATGAAGTGATGAAAGGACATGACCTGCAGGGCAAACCGCTGTGCAAATGCGACTGCCCGCTCAGTTCATTGACCCGGGGCGGACCGCCCCCATCCGCATTGCCCATGCGTATAGAACGAACGGATGGACACAAGGTGCAGCTCAAGGTCAGCACCATGCTGGTTCCATCGAGCCGGGAAGGCCAGTGGTCCATTGTTCACGTCATGCGGCATGGACGCGATCACCAGCCCGCCGCACTGCGGCAGGACGATGCGGACAACAGCAAAGATTCAACCGAAATCCAGCCCGTTGGCTGTCAACATCAAGTACCAACCGGCGCCTGCCTGCTGACCGGCCGGGAACGGGAAGTCCTGCGCTTGCTCGCGCATGGCGTCAACGTCGAGGCCATCTCTGAGCAGTTGCATCTCAGCATCGCCACGGTTCGCAATCACATTCAGCGCTTGATGGCGAAGCTGGACGTGCATTCCCGGCTTGAAGCGGTCGCCTACGCCCACCGCCATCAAATTGATTGATGTTTGCGGCGAATGCGGCATGACCGTTGAACTCTCGCGCGAGCCAGGTCATGCCGCATTCACCGCCCCTTCTTCGCCCCGTGCGGGCCACTGAGATTCATCCGACAAACCAGGCGGCAAGCCGCTTTCAACCTGCAATTGATGCAGATGCATCACTACGACCTGACTTTCGTACTACATGCTTCAAGCATGCAAACGTGGAATAGAAACAGCTGTCCGCATGAGTTTCAGTCCGCAACCTTTTCCAGATCGGAATCGGCCCGCGTATCGATGGAGGAAATGAAAATGAACTTGAGAAAACGATGGGCCGTAGCAAGCAGCGTCTTGCGGAAAGCCTCGCGCTGGTTGCCGAACATAGGCCTGATCATGGCCTTTTGCGTTAGCGCCACAACGTCGGCGGACGAAATGAAAGTCGGCCAGTTCAAACTGGCCAAGGCGGATACCGTGCTGCGCGGCGATGCCAAGTGCACCGCCTGCCATGACGAAACCGAGAAATATCCGGTCCTCGCCATCGGCAAAACCAAGCATGGCACCGTGGCCGATGGACGCACTCCAACCTGCACCTCCTGCCACGGCGCCAGCGAAAGCCACATGAGAAAGCTGGAGGGCCAGAAAGACCGACCCAAGCCAGACGTCAGCTATGGCGGCCAATACAAGTCGGTCGAGGCCGATTCCATGGTCGACCGCTATTTCGGCAAGTTCGGCAAGGCAACGTCGACCCCGGTCGAGAATCGCAATGCGGCCTGCCAGTCTTGTCACAAAGGCGGCAACCGCATGCACTGGGACGGCAGCACCCATGCCAACCGCGGTGTGGGCTGCACCAACTGCCACCAGGTCCATACCGCCCATGATCGCGTGCGGACCCGGGCAGACCAGACCGAGCTGTGCTTCAGCTGCCACAAGGAGCAACGCGCCCAGCTCAACCGTCCATCCCATCACCCGGTGCTGGAAGGCAAGATGGGCTGCTCGGATTGCCACAACGTGCATGGCAACAACCCGAAACAGCTGAAGCAGGCCAGCATCAACGAGACCTGCAACCAGTGCCACATGGAGAAGCGCGGTCCGTTCCTGCACAACCACCAGCCGGTGACCGAAGACTGCACCATCTGCCACAGCGGCCATGGCACCGTGGTCTTCAACCTGCTCAAGTCGCGGCCGCCCTTCCTCTGCCAGGAATGCCACAGCCACACCAGCCACCCGAGCCAGGCTGCCGCCCTGCCTAATGAGCCCGTCACCTCGACGCGCATGTTGGGTACCGCGGCGCGTGGCTGTCTGAACTGTCACACCAACATCCATGGCGGCAACAGTACGCAGAACAACGCGACTGCCGGACGCTTCCGTCGTTGACCGGCTGAAGGAGAACCATCATGAACAATATGAAACAGACATTCGTCCTGACCACGCTGGCCACGGCACTGATGACCGTCTATGGCCCGGCTATGGCCGCGGATAATGCGGACTCCGATCTGATCAGCAAACCATCGAGCTCGATTTCGGTTGGAGTCGGTGCCTTGATGGGCGATGACCGGCGTCAATTGGGCATCGTCGGCGGCCTGCACGATACCGGCGGTTACCTGTTGTTCGATGCCGACATCAACCGGCGCAACGACGAAACCGGCACCTGGCAGACCCTTTCCATCGTGAACGGGGGCATGAGCAGTCGGGAAATCCGCGCCGAATATCAGCAGCAGGGCAATCAGGGCGTCTCGGTCGAATACCGCCAGTCGGAACGGGAAGTGCCTTACCTGATCAACACGGGCGTGGGCGGCCTCGGCACGGGAACGCAGTCTGTAACGACACGTTGTACTGCCCCAGGCGTGCCCGCAGGTTGTTACGCCGTTGGCACCGGCACGGACTTTCAGCTCGGCACCGAGCGCACCAAATACGGGCTGGGCCTGTTCAAGTACGTAATGCCCAACCTCAAGCTCAAGTTCAACTTCACCAATGAGGACAAGGAAGGCAACCGCCACGGACGCGTCGGCGGCCAACCGGAATTCGCCGCGGTTCCGATCGACTGGAACGTGAGCCAGCTCGATGCGACCTTCGACTATGTCCTGGACAAGCTGCAGTTATCCGGCGGCTATTCGGGAAGTTGGTTCAGGAACAACATCGACTTGCTGGCGGCAACCCGTGGCGGTACGACCTATTACATCAGCCAGCCGCTGGACAACGAGGCCCATCAGCTGTTCCTGGATGGCGGCTACAACTTCACGCCGACCACGCGCGGCACCTTCAAGCTGTCGTATACCCATGCGACTCAGGATGAGCACATCCCGACCTACGACATCGCGGCCATAGCACCGTCGCCCACCGCGCCGAGCAGTCTGGATGGCGAGATCAACACGACCCTGGTCCAGTTGGGCGTGACCTCCCGGCCCATGCCCAAACTCAACCTGGTCGCCAATCTGCGTTACCACAAGGTGGATGACGCAACCCCCGTGTGGTTCGTCGTCGACACCGCCACGGATGCGCACAGCACGCCGCTGGACTATGAAACCCTGACCGGCAAGGTGGAAGGAACCTACAACCTGGCGCATGGCTACAACCTGACCGCGGGGATCGATTACACCAGCCAGGACCGCACGGTACCCATGGGCACCACTTCCGCGGGTGTCGATACCGAACGTTATGTCCCGTTCCGTTCCCAACTGGACGAGACCACCTACCGTATTCAATTGCGCCGCACCATGTCCGAGACCGTCAACGGCGCCGTGGCCTTCTTGCACAGCAGACGGGATGGTTCCACATATCACGAGGCGACGCATTCCGAACCCGGCGAGGGCATCACCGATGCGTCCATCGATCCCATCAATATCGCGAATCGGGAGCGCACCAAGGTGCGGTTGAGCATGGACTGGTTGCCGTCCGATGCCCTCAATCTCCAATTCAACTTTGAGGATGCCCAGGACAATTACAGTGGTCATACCTACGGCCTGCGCGATGGCACGGCATGGCTGTTCTCCGTGGATGCCAGTTATTCCTTCAGCAAGGATTGGCAACTGACTGGATGGTATTCCCACGACGACACCGAGGCGAAACAACACAACTACCGCTACGCGTCCGGCAGCTATGCGGCGGCCGAGATGTTCGACACGCTGGAGGATATTGGCGATTCCGTGGGTCTGGGTTTGAAAGGCCTGCTGAATCCCAAGCTGAAGATCGGCGGCGATCTGCAGTGGACCCGCATCGAGAACAACTATCAGCAGGACCTGGTCGTCAACGGTGCGGGTACGAGGTATGAAGATCCAGCGGGCACCTCGTATACAGGGCCGGTTCCGAACATCACGAGCACGACGATACGGATCAAGCTGTTTGCCGAGTACGCCCTGAAGAAAAACGCCGACCTGCGTTTCGATGTGGTGCATGAGCGCTGGAAGAGCAACGACTGGAGCTGGCAGTTCATCGATGGTTCGCCCTTCGTCTTCAACGATGGCACGAAAGTCATCACCTATCCGAAGCAGAATTCCACCTTCATCAGCGCCCGCTACAACTACAAGTTCTAACCGGCAGCAGCATGAATCGGGCGGCGCAAGCCGCCCTTTTCGTTTACGTCAGCCGTGTAATCCCGGCGCGGGCACTGAAGTCATGTCTAGGCAAACAGCCTGACACATGACCCGCTCAGCGATGCTTGGGCCGCCGCTTGTTTTCGCGTTCCGCGGTCCTGATCTGACGTGGCGTCAACGGTTTCACATCGCGCGCTTCGAACGGGTTGTGGCCGGTTTTGAAATCGACCCGCAGCGGCGTGCCCTGCAGATTGAACGTGGTGCGGAAGATGTTTTCCAGATAGCGCTTGTAGCTATGCGGCACGTTTTCCAGATGGTTGCCGTGAATGATGATGACCGGCGGATTGCTGCCACCCTGGTGGGCATATTTCGGTTTCGGCCGGAACAGGCCGGACTTTGCCGGCGCATGCTGCGCGACGGCATCCAGCAGTACCCGGGTCAGACGCGGCGTCGGCAGTTTGGCCATCGCGGCGGCATAAGCCTCGTCGACCGACTTCAGCACCTCGCTGATGCCCTGGGCGCGCAACGCGGAAATGAAATGAAAACGCGCGAAGGAAAGAAATTCCATCTTCCGGGTCAGTTCACGCTTGATCTGTTCGCGCGCATAACTTTCCATGCCGTCCCACTTGTTCACCGCCACCACCAGCGCGCGCCCCGCTTCGAGCACAAAACCGGCCAGGTGCGCATCCTGATCGGAAATTTCCTGCTGTGCGTCGAGCACCAGAACCACCACATTGGCGTCTTCGATGGCTTGCAAGGTCTTGATCACGGAGAACTTTTCTATCGCCTCTGTGACGCGCCCCTTGCGCCGCACACCGGCGGTGTCGATCAGGGTATAGGGCTTGCCGTTGCGCTCGAAATCGACATAGATGGAATCGCGCGTGGTACCGGGTTGATCGAACGCGATGACCCGCTGTTCGCCCACGAACGTGTTGACCAAGGTCGATTTGCCGACGTTCGGGCGACCCACGATGGCGATTTTTGGATGCTGGTCGCCCGCGTCATCCTCGGAAGCATCGGCGAAGGGCTCCATGACCAGTTCGACCAGCTCGCGCACACCTTCGCCATGCGCGCCAGAAATCGGCAACGGCTGGCCCAGGCCCAGTTCATGGAATTCGGCGGTCACCACACCGTAGTTCATGCCTTCGGTCTTGTTCACCGCCAGCCATACCGGCCGCCCGCTGCGGCGCAGCTTCTCGGCGATGATGGCATCCTGCGGCGTCACGCCCGAACGGCCGTCGACCATGAAAATGACCGCATCGCCTTCGGCGACCGCCTGCAATGTCTGCTTGGCCATCTCGGCCAGAATGCCGGTATCCACGACCGGCTCGAAACCACCGGTGTCGACCACCAGAAACGGCTTGGAACCGACCCGGCCATGGCCGTAATGGCGGTCTCGGGTCAAGCCGGGCAGATCGTGAACGAGCGCGTCGCGTGTCTTGGTCAGACGATTGAACAACGTGGATTTGCCGACATTGGGTCGGCCGACCAGGACGATGGTGGGTTTCATAGTTTGCGCCGCGATTGGCGAGCGGCAAGCGATGGCTTGCGACTCGCCATGAGTTTATTGAAGCCGGAAGGCAAAGATGCCGCCGTTCGCGGTCTGCACAAGCAGACCGGATTTGAGCGGAATCATGACACTGTTGATCGGGCTGCCATCGGTGGGCATCCGGGCGGCGAAAGCGCCATCTTCCGAGTTGAGCAGGTGGATCTGGCCCTCGAAGTCGCCCAGCGCGACAAATCGACCTGCCAATGCAACCGGGCTGGAAAGTTTGCGGTCGCGCAGTTTGTCCTGCTTCCATGGATTAGTGCCGCGATTTTTCTCGAACGCGGCCACCGTGCCGAGGTCATCGGCCGAGTAGACGAAGCGCTCATCCATCGCAACGCCGCGCAACGCCGAAAAATCACGCACCCAGGCGGCATTGCCGGATATCTGGTCGAAACAACCGACCCGGCCCTGGAAAGCCGCCGCGCAGACCAGGCGACCATCGCTGGACAAAGGCCCGGCGACGTCGGCAATACGTTCCAGTTCGGTATCGCCGTGCGGCAAGGCCACGTTGACCTCCCACAACGGCGCGCCGTTGTTCAGCGCCAGCGCGGTCAGCTTGCCACCGGCATGGCCGGCGAACACCGCGCTGTTGCCGAGTTGCAGGTGGCCCTGTTCTCGCAGCGTCAAGGCGGGCAAATTGCGGCTGTAACTCCAGCGTTGCTTGCCGGTCGCGCTATCGAGCAAATACACCTTGCCGTCATTCGAACGCGCCGCCACGACACCGTTCGCGCCGCTTGGCGGAGTCAGTATCTCGGCCGAGAGTTTCGCGTTCCAGGCCGGCGCGCCATCCGCGCTTTTGAATGCCAGCAAAACGCCCTTCGACGTTCCCACCAACACCAGGCCATCGCCGACGCCAACTCCGGCGGACAAGGTTTGACCGGCATCGATGCGCCATATTTCCCGGCCCGAAGCCAGATCCAGCTTGACGATCTTGCCCTCGCGGCCGGCGGCATAAACCGCGAGTCCGTCGGTATCGGGTGAAAAAGCGAATGGGCCGCCGGTTCCAACGTGGGCGTCCCAGGTTTTGACCAACTCGACGCTGGGTTTGAAGGCCACCAGTTCGGCCGGCTTGACCTGGGATTTATTCGAGGAAAACCAGGAGCAGCCCGCGAGCGAGAAGGCAAGCGCGGCAAACAACAGCGAGTTACGGCTCAGCACATCAGCCTCCCAGACCATCGAGGCGGATTTCCACCAGCGGTTTGAGCGAGCTCTTGTCGCCTAATTTCTCCAGCGCGAGCTTGTAGGCCGCGCGCGCTTCTGGAAGTTTGTTCTGGGCGGCGAGCAGATCGCCCTTGAGTTGCTCGGCCAGGCCCTGGAAAGCCGGGTCGAACGGGTCCGCCAGCAATTTGAGCGCGCCGGGCAAATCGTTTTCCTCGAAACGCAAAGCCGCCAGACGCAGGCGCGCCATTTGGCGAACGCCTTCATCGCTGGCATGTTCAAGCGCGAACTCATATTGCGCGCGGGCGCTTTTGACATCGCCGGATTCGGTATTGACGCGTCCGGCCAACCATGCCGCCGGGGCGCCATAGGCGCTACCGGCATGCTTTTCCATGATCTGGGCGCTGGCCGCCTTGGCCGTCTTGAGATCGTTCACGCTGGCCGCTTGCACCGCGCTGTCGAACAACATCGATGCCTCGGCCGCCTGAGTGCGGCTCCAGGTTTCCCAACCGCGCCAACCGGCGGCGGCCAACAAAAATATCGTCACGCCCCAGATCAGCTTGTTGCCGTTCTGCTTCCACCAGGCTTTCGCCTCATCAACCTGTTCCTGTTCTTCAAGATCGAGCGCCATTGCTTACCCTTTCAATAATTCGATTGCGTCGGCTATCGCCAGACGTTGTTGCCCAAGTTGGGGATCGTTCTGTTGATACTCCCCTCGCAAGGGTTTCACGGTGACCTGATTCGCCGCCACTTCGTCGTCGCCGATCAAGACAGCGAAACGCGCCAGGCTGGCATCGGCCTTCTTCATCTGCGCCTTGAAACTGCCACCGCCGCCATGCAATACCACATCCAGCCCGGCATCGCGCAGCGTTTCGGCGATGACCGGCGCGGCGCGCGCGGCGGCATCGCCGACATTGACCACATAGACATCCGGCGCGTCGGGCGCGGGCGCCAGACCGGCTTCGGCCATCATCACCAGCAAACGTTCCACACCCATCGCGAATCCGCATGCCGGCGCGGGTTTACCGCCCAGTTGGGCGACCAGTCCGTCGTAACGACCGCCGGCGCAAACCGTGCCCTGCGCGCCCAGCTGGTCGGTCACCCATTCGAACACCGTGTAGTTGTAATAGTCCAGACCGCGCACCAGGCGAGTGTTGACCCGGTAGGCGATACCGGCGTCATCGAGACCTTGCTTGACCGCCTCGAAATGCGTCAACGCGGCTTCGTCGAGTTCGTCCATCAAACGCGGCGCGGCTTCCACCAGCACTTGCATGGCGGGATTCTTCGAATCGAGGATACGCAGCGGATTGGTATGCAAGCGACGTTGCGAGTCGGCGTCGAGCTGATCGATATGCGCCGCGAAATAGGCGATCAGCTTCTCGCGGTGGCTGGCGCGCGCTTCCGCGCCGCCCAGCGTGTTGATTTCCAGCTGGATGAACTCGGCCAGACCGAGTTTTTTCCAGAGCCGGGCGGTCATCAGCAGATGTTCGACATCGAGATCGGGCCCGGCAAACCCAAGCGCCTCGACGCCGACCTGATGGAACTGCCGATAGCGGCCTTTCTGCGGACGCTCGTGGCGGAACATCGGGCCGGCATACCAGAGCCGCTTGCCGCCATCGTGCAGCAGGCTGTGCTCAATCGCCGCGCGCACGCAACTGGCGGTGCCTTCCGGACGCAAGGTCATCGATTCGCCGTTGAGCGCGTCGACGAAGGTGTACATCTCCTTCTCGACGATATCGGTGACTTCGCCAATGGCGCGCTTGAACAGGCCGGTATGTTCCAGGATGGGTGTGCGCATCTCGCGGTAGCCATAGCTTTTCAGCCAGTCGCGGATGATGTTCTCGAAATGGGCCCACAGCGGCGCATCGGCCGGGAGCAGATCGTTCATGCCGCGCACGGCGCGGAGTGCGTTACTCATTTGATGGTGAAGGGTGAAGCGTGAAGCGTGAAGAGTGAAAAGCGTTGTGCGCCATCACCTTTCACATTTCACATTTCACCCTTCACTGCCTCCATAGGTTCGTTGCACATAATCTTCGACGATGGCCTGGAATTCCTCGGCGATGGCATCGCCTTTCAGCGTCACCGTTTTTGCGCCATCGACATAGACCGGCGCGACCGGGACTTCGCCGGTGCCGGGCAGGCTGATGCCGACGTTGGCGTGTTTGCTTTCGCCGGGGCCGTTGACCACGCAGCCCATCACCGCCACGTTCATGGTTTCCACGCCGGGATACTGGCCGCGCCAGATCGGCATCTGCGTGCGCAGCCAGTTCTGGATGTTCTGCGCCAATTCCTGGAACACCGTGCTGGTGGTGCGGCCGCAACCGGGACAGGCGGTGACCAGCGGCGTGAACGAGCGGATGCCCATGACTTGCAGGATTTCCTGGGCAACCTGGACTTCGGTGCTACGCGATTCGCCCGGTTGCGGCGTCAGCGAAACGCGGATGGTGTCGCCGATGCCCTCCTGCAGCAGCAGCGCCAGCGCCGCCGTCGAGGCGACGATGCCCTTGCTGCCCATGCCGGCTTCGGTCAGGCCCAGATGCAGCGCGTAATCGCTGCGCGCGGCCAGATCGCGATACACCTTGACCAGATCCTGCACGCCCGACAACTTGCATGACAACACGATACGGTCGCCGGGCAGGCCCAGTTCTTCGGCGCGTCGGGCGGAATCCAGCGCGGAGGTGATCAGCGCATTGCGCATGACGACTTCCGGCGCATGCGGCTGCGGCCGCTTGGCGTTCTCGTCCATCATGCGCGCCAGCAATTCCTGATCCAGGCTGCCCCAGTTGACGCCGATGCGCACCGCCTTGCCGTAGCGCGCGGCGGCTTCGACCAGCGTGGCGAACTGTTCGTCTTTCTTGGCGCCGCGACCGACGTTGCCCGGGTTGATACGCAGTTTCGCGAGCGCCTCGGCGCATTCCGGCACCGCCTTGATCAAACGGTGGCCGTTGAAATGAAAGTCGCCGATCAGCGGCACGTCGCAACCGAGCGCATCGAGTTTTTCACGGATCACCGGCACCGCGCGCGCGGCTTCTTCGGTGTTAACGGTCAGTCGCACCAACTCGGAACCGGCCTGCCAGAGCGCATGCACCTGGGCGACTGTGCCGGCGATATCGGCGGTGTCGGTATTGGTCATCGACTGCACCACGACCGGCGCGCCGCCACCGACCGGGACATGCCCAACCAGCACGCGGCGCGTGGGGCGGCGAACGATGGATGAACTCAGACTCATTGCGGGATTCCGATCATTCCAACGCGCTCATTCCAAAGTCAGACGGGCGACTTTCTCGCCTATGAATGGGGTCAGGTCGATGCTGTGGCCGTTGTAAGTCAATTTGACCAACGCGGCCTCACCGACCACCAAACGAAATGGCGGCTCGCCGGAAAACGACTCGGACGCACCCGCGCGCACCAGTTTTGAAAAACGGCTGCCCTTGCCATCGATCACCTGAATCCAGGCATCCTGAGCCGGTTCGAAGCGCATGCTGCGCGTACTCGACGCCTGGCTGAGCGCGGCGTTTGGCGCCACTGGATTGACCGCCGGAGTAAGCTGCGGCATTGCCGAAGGCACGGAGTCAGGTTTGACCTCGGTCGCCGGCATAACGGGCTCGGCGGGAAGGGCTGGCGTATTGGCGGGCAAAGTCGATTCCACATTTTCAGCCAATTCAACCGCCGGAGAAGGCGGACCGGAAACAATCGGCTCGAGACTGGCGGGGGCCTGGGTCGCCACCTCGGGGGGGGACGAAATCAACACATCCTCGCCCTGGCGCAACCAGTAATAGAGCGCCGTAACCAGCACCAGAAATATCGCGCCGGCAATCATGGGATAAATCACCCAACGACGCAGGCCGCTGGAACCCACGTTCAACCCCGCATTCGGCGCGGTAATGGTTTCGGATACGGTAGCCCGAACGTTGATGGGGGCAATCAGCCTGTCAGGCTCCAAACCGACCAGTCGGGCGTAATTCCGGACGAAACCTCGCACGAACAACTCACTCGGCAAGAGGCCGAATTCTTCGTTCTCGAGCGCTTCGATCTGGCGTGCCGTCAACTTCAGCTTGGCCGCGACTTCGCCCTGCGACATCTGTCTGGCTTCTCGCGCCTCCTTCAGCTGGGCGCCGAAATTCGCTTGGAAAACGTCACTCATAGCGGACTCCCCAGTTGGTCATACTGTCCAGAAATCAACCACTGCGCCTGCATCGACTCTGGATAGCGGCGACGTAATTGAGCGCCGTAATTAGCCTCGGCCTCGCGGTCGCCAAGTTGACGCTCAGCGCGAACGCCCAGCCATAACGCCTGCGCGCCCAGCTCGGCCAGATCGCCAAACTGCGCGCCAAGCTGGCGCAACACACTGCGCGCCGCGAGCCACCGACCCTGCCTGGAATGCAGGTCAGCCATGCCCAGCAACGCGGCCGTCTGATTGGAAACACGCTTCAACGAACGCCCGAAATAGAGTTCTGCCTGCGCCAGATCACCCTTTTCCAACGCGCAATTTCCGGCATTCGCCAGAGCCATTTCCGGCGTCGCATAAAGCGGATTGGCCAGCGCGGCCTCAAAGTGCTTCAGCGCTTCCGCCGGCCGGCCGCGCTTGCACAAAAAAAGCCCGAAGTTGTTATGCGCTTCCGAATAATTAGGCGACAACTCGACCGCGCGCCGATAGTGCGTTTCGGCATCCTTATCCTCGCGCAACTCGGCATGCACCACGCCAAGAATGCTGTAGGCCGGCGCGTAGTTGTTGTCGGCATCCAGGGCCTTGCGCAATTCCTGCAGCGCCACGGCATATTGGGCGCGGGCGAAATAACCGGCGGCCAGCTCGGTATGCAAACGCGCGCTCAAGTTCTCTTCACCCGATGGACGCGCTTCCGGATTGCCACTGCGGGTCTGCTGGTTGCCGGCACAACCCGACAGCAGCGGAGCCAGAATCAGCAGCGTCAGCATGAATCGACGACAGCCGGCCGCCAAAAAAATGGAGGTGCCGCTCATGCCGCCATCACTGTACGTTCGAGTATGAATTTCTGTGTCCGCTTCGATTTGTCCTCAACCTGGCCGGCCAGTTGACCGCAGGCGGCATCGATGTCGTCGCCGCGCGTCTTGCGCGTGGTGGCGACTTTGCCGGCATCCATCAGTTGATAAGCAAATTTGCGCACACGCTCGGCGGGCGAGCGCTTGAAACCGGAATTGGGGAACGGATTAAATGGGATCAAATTGAATTTGCAGGAAATGTCGCGCGTCAGGTGCAGCAATTGTTCAACATGCTCGAGCTGATCGTTGACGCCGTCGAGCATGACGTATTCGAAGGTAATGAAATCGCGCGGCCCGTCCACAACATAGCGCTTGCATGCGGCCATCAATTCCTTGAGCGGATATTTACGATTCACCGGCACCAACTGGTCGCGCAGAGCATCGTTGGGCGCGTGCAGCGAAACAGCCAGCGCAACCGGCAGTTTTTCGCGCAACCGATCCATCGCCGGCACGATACCGGAGGTGGAAATGGTGACGCGACGGCGTGACAAGCCATAGGCATGGTCATCCAGCATCAGGGAGACCGCCGCCACCGTGTTGTCGAAATTGAGCAGAGGCTCGCCCATGCCCATCAGCACCACGTTGGAAATGATGCGCTCGCCCTTGTTTCCCGAAGCGTGCAAGGGATCGCGCTGCAAGGCCTTGTTCGCCCACCACAACTGGCCAATGATTTCAGCGGCGGAAAGATTACGGTTGAAACCTTGTTTACCGGTGGAACAGAAAGCGCAATCCAGGGCGCAGCCGACCTGGGACGAAACGCACAAGGTGCCGCGATCGTCCTCGGGAATGAACACGGTTTCGACCCTGTTGTTCGGGCCCACTTCCAGCAGCCATTTGCGTGTGCCATCGCTGGAGCATTGTTCGTGGCCCAATACCGGCGGCCGAATCTCGGCCACCTCGGGCAAGCGAATACGCAGCGATTTGGCCAGATCGGTCATCTGCTCGAAATCGTCCGCGCCACGCTGATGCAGCCATTGCAGCACCTGGCGCGCGCGGAAAGGCTTCTCGCCGATGCTTTCAAAGAAAGCGACGAGACCGGGCAAATCGAAGTCGAGGAGATTAACTCGGTTCACATCAACGGCGGTTCAAGAAAACACCGACGACTTAGCGGGAATAAACCTGGCTGGCCGGGAAGAAATAAGCGATCTCGACAGCGGCGGTTTCGGCAGCATCCGAACCATGAACCGCATTGGCGTCGATGCTGGTGGCAAAGTCGGCGCGGATGGTACCGGCATCGGCTTTCTTGGGGTCGGTGGCGCCCATCAGTTCGCGGTTCTTGGCGATGGCGTTTTCACCTTCCAGTGCCTGGATCATGACCGGGCCGGAGGTCATGAACTCGACCAGATCGTTGAAGAAGGGACGACCTTTGTGCACGGCGTAGAAGCCTTCGGCTTCGGCACGCGACAAATGCGCCATGCGGGAAGCGATGATTTTGAGTCCGTTGGATTCAAAACGGGTGTAGATCTGGCCGATTACATTCTTGGCGACAGCGTCAGGTTTGATAATCGACAGGGTACGTTCAACAGCCATTTTTTTCTCCGATTGGGGGGTAAAGGTAAAAGCTTGTAAATGCGGAATAGCGCGGGTAAGCATGTTGGCGGCACCGGATACAGCATGCGCCAAAGGATTGAATCGATGCAAAAAAGCGTGCGCAAGTTACCACGAAACGCCCCTAAAATAAAGGCGATACGCCAACCCAACGGCCGATCCAGCGCGCTATCAGGAGACATGAATGCCAGCCGAAAACGGGATACCGGAAAACGAAGATGTCAAAAAAAAGGCGCTGCTGCGTCTGGCTGTTGCGGGGGCCGTCACCGTAGCCGCTCTGGGCGGATTATGGTGGCTAGACCAAGGCGGAGTCGCCCCGAAAAAGACCGTGCCCGCGGCCAGCGCGCCCGCGCCGATAGTCGCCGCACCGCAGCCCGAAGTGCGGGCGCCCGAGACGGAAGCCCCGGCGCCGGATGCGGAAACGCCCCCGCCCGATCAGGAAACAGCGGCGCCATCGACTCCCGCCGCCACCAAACAAGCCGAATCACCGCCCCCGCCGCCCCGAGTCAGCAACGCCCCCAGATCGACGCCGGCGCCACAATCGGCGCCACGGCCCATGCAGACTCCCGTTCCGCCCAGCCGCCCCGCCGCCGTCCCGCCGCAAGCCATGCCGCAAGTCCCGCCGCCAGGCGCTGGCAACGGCTATATCGTGCAGTTGGGCGTGTTCGCCAACCCGGACAATGCGCGCGAACTGGTGAATAAATTGAACAAGCAGGGCATACGCGCGCACCTGGAAGCACGCGTTCAAATCGGCCCGTTCCTGAATCGCCAGGAAGCGGAAAAAGCCCAGGTCGAGATGCGCAAGCTTGGTTATAACGCGCTGGTTACACTGCCTTATTCAGCGCCGCCCGCCACGAAATAAGCCAGCCGGTTTCATCCGGTTTGACCAGGAAGTCGCGGTCCGCGCCCACACCCGCCGCCCAGACCAGCGTTTCGTCGACATAAACCAGTGGTAGCGCTTGCCGCTGCCAAGCGGGAATCGCCGCCTCGCGCAGCAAATTCTTCAGCGTGCGGCGCGGCCGGCCCGGCTCCGGACGCAAACGCTCGCCGCCCAGGCGATGCCGGATGCTGACATCGCCTGGGGATAGCCTGATCCCGGCCCCGGTCATGGCCTGGAAATACAAGCAGCCCGACAAGCACCCCGACAAGCGTCCCGCCCCGCCCAGCTCCAGGCAGGTTTCACCGTGCCACGGCACCTTCTCCGCCACGGGTACAGCGGGCGATTGCCGATCGTGCGCAAGCACCACCCGTTGCCGATGCAAGCGCAGAGAGCTTGCGCCGAAATCGACCCGCACTTGCGCATCCTGTCGTGCGCCGAGCAGTTGTCGCAGCGCCTCACGCAATGATTCCTGATGAATCTCCACGCCCGATCGCGCCAGAAAGCGACGCAACACATTGCGCGCGCGCGCCTCTGGCAGCGCGCGTAGCGCCGATAAAGCCAGGCCATCGGCCGAAACCACGGCGCCGTCCAGATCGGCCAATGCGTCGAGCAACGACGCGGTCTCGGCAAAGCGAGTCGCCGCTTGCGACAGTACCTGGGCTGCCGCCGGGAAGCGGGCGGCCAGCGGCGGCATCACTTCATGCCTGAGCGCATTGCGAGCCAAACGGACGTCCGCGTTGCTTTCATCCTCAATCCAGCCGATAGCGGATCGTTCAGCCCAGACGGCAATTTCAGCCCGGCTTGCCGCCAGCAACGGCCGCAACAGCGCCACATGGTCCACCAGCCGGCGCAGTTCGGGCATCGCCGCCAGGCCCTTCAGCCCGGCGCCGCGCATGAGTTGCAGCAAGACGGTCTCGGCCTGGTCGTCGCGGTGGTGCGCCAGAACCAGAAAATCGGTGTCCAGTTCCGCATAAACGCGGTAGCGCGCGGCACGGGCCGCCGCCTCCAGCCCATTTCCGTCCAGGCGAACTTCGACCCGATGGATCGCCAACGGCACATTCAGATCAAGACAAACCTGAGCGCAGTGTTGTGCCCAGGCGTCGGCCTGGGGCGACAAACCGTGGTGGACGTGAACGGCGGCAAGCGTGAAGTTCGGCGAGAAGCGCGCGGAATCGCGCAAGCCGGCAAGCAGACGCAACAGGACGCTGGAATCGAGCCCGCCGGAGTAACCGACAGTCAGGTGGCTAGCCGGTTGAATATGGCGTTCGAGGCTGGCGGCAACCAGGGCGGCCAGCGGGTCTGCGGCCGGATCCCTGGCCTCGGTCATGGCATGGCGCCGTCAGAAATCAGGCGCGGCCTTCCTTGAATTTTCCGTAACCCATGAGGCGGGCATAACGCGTATTGAGCAAACCATTGAGCGGTTTCTCGCGGACACTGACCAATGTTTCGGACAAGGCTTTACGCAGCGATACCAGCATCTCATCCGGGTCGCGGTGCGCGCCGCCGAGCGGTTCGGTGACGATCTGATCGATCAAGCCCAGGGTTTTCAGCTTGGGCGCGGTAATGCCCAGCGCTTCCGCCGCCAGCGAGGCCTTGTCGGCGCTCTTCCACAGAATAGAGGCGCACCCTTCCGGCGAAATCACCGAATAGGTGGCGTATTGCAGCATGATCAGCGCATCGCCGACGCCGATCGCCAGCGCGCCGCCGGAACCGCCCTCGCCGATCACGGTACAGATCACCGGTGTTTTCAGTTCGGCCATCACGTACAGATTGCGCGCGATAGCTTCGGACTGGCCGCGTTCTTCCGCGTCGATACCGGGATAAGCACCCGGCGTGTCGATGAAGGTGAATACCGGAATCCGGAATTTCTCGGCCAGGCGCATCAGGCGCAGCGCCTTGCGATAGCCCTCCGGACGCGGCATGCCGAAGTTGCGGTATTGGCGCTCCTTGGTATCGCGCCCTTTCTGATGGCCGATGACCATCACCGTCTCGCCCTGGAACCGGGCCAGGCCGCCGACGATGGCCGGGTCGTCGGCGAATGCGCGGTCGCCATGCAACTCCTCGAACTCGGTGAACAGGCCTTTCACGTAATCAAGCGTGTAGGGACGTTGCGGATGACGCGCGACCTGCGAAATCTGCCAGGCGTTGAGCTTGCCGTAGATCTGCTTGGTCAACGCCGCGCTCTTTTTGCGCAAACGCTCGATCTCTTCGGAGATGTCGAGTGCGGGATCGCCCTGCACTTCGGACAACTCCTCGATCTTCGTCTCCAGTTCGGCGATAGGCTGTTCGAAGTCGAGAAAGGTCAGCTTCATGTCGGTAATGGTTCGGCTAAAAGGGGAACGGATTCTACAGGAGCGGGAAACCCGCTCCCGTGGCAGGCATCAATGATGATGGCCGTGCTCGCCATGGACATGGCCGTGCTCGACTTCTTCCGCCGAAGCCGCGCGCACCGAATGCACCACGCACTGAATGCGCAGGCTCTGTCCGGCCAGCGGATGATTGCCATCGACCACCACCTTGCCGTCCGCCACATCGGTCACGGTGTAGAGCATGACGTGTTCGCCGTCATCGCTGACGCCTTCAAGCTGCATGCCGATCTTCACCTCTTCCGGGAAGACATCGGCCGGCTCGACCTTGACCAGTTCGGCGTCGTACTCACCGAACGCATCGTCCGGTTCCAGCACCAGATCGAGTTCCGCGCCCACGCCCTGGCCTTCGAGCGCGGCTTCCACGCGCGGGAAAATACCGTCGTAACCGCCCTGCAGATAAACCGCCGGGGAATCCGCGAGCGCCTCTTCCAGCATCTCGCCATCCAGGGTGCTGAGCCGATAGGTCAGCGCTACTACCGTGTCTTTACCGATTTGCACTTAAAGCTCCTTAACAAGTTTAAAAACTTCAGCGGCGTGTCCTTTCGGGGTCACGCCAGTCAGAACATGCGCAATCATGCCCTGGCCATCGATGATGAAAGTGGTGCGATTGACCCCTTCGCGCATGACGCCATCGACCTCTCTGGTCACCAGAACACCATAGTCGTGACAGGCGACGCCATCTTTATCGGCCAGCAAACGCACCGTGATGCCGTGTTTATCCCGAAACGTGGCATGCCGAATGCAATCGTCGCGCGACACGCCGACTACCGCGCAATTCAAGCGTGCAAAGTCGTTTTCCAGGTCGCTGAACTCGATCGCTTCGGTCGTACAGCCGGGCGTATCATCCCGCACGTAAAAGAACAGCACGAGCGGCTTGGGCAGGTAATCCGCCATTTTGGCGATGCTCATATCCGCGTCGGGAAGTTCGAAATTCGGCGCTCGCTCACCGCTGTTCAGCATGGTTCCAACCCCTCGCAATATATCGAAAGCATTATATGGATAAACATCCGGACAAACCCGCGCGTAAACCCAAGCACGCCAGCCTTATCCAGCAAGGCAAGACTTTTACGGAAGCGGATTATTCCCTGCAACGTCTGCTCGGCGGCATGTCGGTCGAAAAATTTCTTGCCGAACACTGGCACAAGAAACCGCTGCTGGTTCGCCAGGCATTACCCGACTTCGGTGACTGGCTGAATCGAGACAGTCTTTCCGAACTCGCCTGCCAGGACAATTCCGAGGCCCGCCTGGTGCAATTCAAGCGCGGACTATGCCAGCTCGAGTACGGCCCGTTCGAACCGGAAGAACTGAGCGGCTTGCCCAAGAAAAACTGGAGCCTGCTGGTCTCCGGCGTCAACCATCTGCTGCCGCAAGGCGACTGGCTGCTGCATCGGTTCGACTTCATCCCCGCCGCCCGCCTCGACGACCTGATGGTCAGTTTCGCCCCGCCCGGCGGCGGCGTCGGCCCACATTTCGACTCCTACGACGTGTTTCTGATCCAGGGCCAGGGCCGCCGCCGCTGGGAGATCAGCGCGCAGGACGACCTGACTGTCGTCGAAGGCGCGCCGCTGCGCATCCTGAAAGAATTCCGCGTCGATCAAAGCTGGGAACTGGAACCCGGCGACATGCTCTACCTGCCGCCGCAACTGGCCCACAACGGCGTCGCGCTGACCGACTGCATGACCTGGTCGGTCGGCTTCCGCGCGCCCAAGTCCGACGAAATCGTCGGCCAGTTTCTGACCCACCTGCAAGACAAACTCGAACTGCCCGGCATGTACGCCGACCCCGAGTTGAAACGCCCGAAGCATGTCGCCGAAATCCCCAGCGCCATGCTCGACTGGGCCGAAAAAACCATCCGCGCCGCTGTACGTTGGGACAAGGCCGAGATCGCCGATTTTCTTGGCCGCTATCTCAGCGAACCGAAAGCCCATGTTTTTTTCGACCCGCCGGAACGGCCGAAATCGCTCGCCGCATTCTCCAAGGCAATCCGGAAACACGGCGTCGCACTCGATGCGCGCAGCCAGATGCTGTTCCGGGGCGAGGCCTTCTTCATGAACGGAGAACGTCTGGAAGCCTCGCCGCCACTCCGCGCCAAGCTGTGCGATCTCGCCGACCAGCGCATGCTGCCGCCGAGCAAATGCGAACAGGAACAATGCCCGGAACTCGTCGGTCTGCTGCACCTCTGGTATCAGGCGGGTTATCTGTTTCCGGCTGGGCTATCTCCGGCTGGGCTATCTCCGGTTGGGCTATCTCCGGTTGGGCTATCTCTGGCTGAGTGACAGGATCGGATCGAATCCGGCCTTTTCCACCTAAGCCGACTTGCGCGCGCCGATCTCCAGCAGTTGCCGCGCCTGTGTTTCGCAGGCATGCCGGGTTGCCGCATCCAGCCCATGCAGCCAGCGCTTGGGCATCGCCGTCGGCCCGTACACCGCGCCGGCCAGCATGCCGGCAATGGCGCCGGTGGTATCGGCGTCGCCACCGCGATTGACCACGTCGATCAAACAATCCTCGAAGCTGTCGGTGTCGAAGAAAGCCTGAAACACCGCCTGCAGGGTTTCGACGATGTAGCCGCTCGGATTCAGGCGCTGGCGCACGGCGCGGAAGGCGAATTCCGGGTGATCCCGCACCAGCGGGTGAGCACGATGATGCAGCAGATCGAGCTTGTCGGCGCCGAGGAGCGCGTCGCGCACCATCAGCGCCAGGGTTTCCGTGGCGGCGTCGGACAACCGGTTGTTGTGAGTCACGTGGGCCTGCGCGCGGCAAGCGGCGCGCGCATCCGCTTCCGGCAGGCCCAGTGTCGCCAGCGCCACCGGCAGCACGCGCATGGCCGCGCCGTTGCCGGCGTCATGTTCGCTGGACGGCATCTTCGGATCGCCGGTCTTGCGGAAGGCGAGCAGCCCGCGCCGCACGGTGCTGCCGATATCCACCGGCCTGGCGCGCATCCAGGCGTCGAACGCGCGCGCGGCGGCGTGGGCATCGACCTGACCGGCTTCGAGGATGGAACCGCCGAGGGCCAGCGCCATGGTGGTGTCGTCGGTGACCTGGCCGGGTTTCAGCTTCAACCAGCCGCCGCCGATGAGTTGGTCGTGCACCTTGAATTGCGCCGCGATTTCGCGCGGGGTCATGAATTCCACAGTTGCGCCCAAGGCGTCGCCGATGGCGAGGCCGAGGTAGGCGGCGATGGCGTGGGTCAGTCTACTCCCCTCCCCCTCTGGGGGAGGGGGAAAAACATCATTCACGGCCGAAGCACTTCGCGTAATCGACGCACACTTCACATGAAGGCGAGCGGCAGACATACACGCCGGCGCCGTTGCAGAGCTGTTTGTAGAGGAATCGCTTCCATTTCATGTCGCGGTTATTCAACGCGGTCAGGCCGGGGAAATTGCGCGCCATGAGTTGAGTCAGGTCGGCGCGTTGCCACAAACCCAGGTCTTGCCAGAGATGATCGCCGCCCATGCAGGCGGTGGCGACGATCAGCGCCAGCCAGGTTTCCGATGGCTCGACACCGGCCCGGTGTTCCATGAGCAGGGCCAACAGTTCATCCCATTCGGCCGCGCGTTCGCCCAGGTCGGGCGCGCCGGCAAGCTGCGCGGGCAGGCTAAACCCGGGAAAATGGCGGGCCATCAGCGCGCGGAAATCGTTCGACTCCAGGCCGAGGCCCGCTGGCAGGGCCGACTGCCCACCGGCATGGCTGACCAGCATGCGGGCGAACAGATCGTCGTTCGGCAGACCCGCCGCCCGTGCCATCAGCAAGGCATAGAGGCCGCCGCGCGGGGCTGCGTGCGTTGCGGAGTGCTGCACAAGGACAGGTTGCATGATTTTCTCCAGGTTATTTGCTCGGGTACTCCACCAGGATGTCCTCGTCGCGCACGATCATCTGGCAAGCCAGACGCCAGGCGGTATGCGGCACATCGTCCACTTTCATGGCCTCGATCTCCTCCTTGGTGATCTTCTTGAGTTCCTTCAGAACGGTGATTTCGCGATCGGTCAGCGGGCCGCCCATCGGTCCCTTACGCGACAGGTTGCTGACCTTGATCAAACAGGTGCCGCAATCGCCTTCGCCGCAACTGAAATCGATCGGAATATGGTTTTCCTTGGCGAGTTCGAGCAGCGTCTTGGTGTGGCTGCCGGCGACGGCATAGACGGTCTTGTCTTTGTGCAAGGGGCTGGAAAAAGTGACGATGGGCATGATGAGCTCCGGTTGGTGGGTTAAGAGAGGTAGGGCGGCATTCCCATGCCGCCGTTCGTGTGCATGTCGGCAAGGGATTGCCGACCTACGGGACTGTTGCAGCGCATGGGGATCACCCCGGTCTGACGACGATTTCGCCGCCGAGTACCTGGGCCTGGCAGGCGAGCCGATGTTTTCGGCTGGCCATGTTTTCTTGCAGTACTTTGTCCTCCAGCACGGAGCCTTCGGACATGTTTTCCATGCCGGACACGATCTTCATCATGCAAGTGGCGCATTCGCCTTCGCGGCAGCCGTAGGTGATGCCGGCGCCGACCTTTTCCGATATTTCGATCAGCCGGGTGCCGGCGGGGACGCTGACGGTGACGCCGATGTCTTCGAAAGTGACGTTAGCCTTGGGCATGGGAGGGGTCCTTGAGAAGTTCAGACATTAAGTAGTTCAGACATGTCGATGACCCGGCGCGCGTTGCGGCCGGTGAGGTGTTCCGCGAGTTGATGGCCCAGCATCCAGCACTGCGCCAGTTCCGCCTCGTTGGGGATGAGCTTGGCCTTGACGCCGCGCACCGGCACCCGGAGCTTGAGGCCGCGCAGGCGGTCTTCCACCATCGCCACGGCCTCGCCGGTCCAGCCGTAGGAGCCGAAGGCGGCGCCCAGCTTGTCCTTGATGTTGACCACGGCGAGCGACGAGAGCAGATCCCAGATCGGTTTCACCGCGTCGCCGTTGATGGTGGGCGAGCCGAACACGATGCAGTCGGCCTCCTCGATCAGATCGACGAAGGGCGCGACTTCGCCGCCTTGCAGGTCATACAGGCTGGCGCGCACGCCTTCCACTTCCTCGGCGCCGTCGCGCACCGCCAGCGCCATGCGCGCGGTATTGCCGTAGCTGCTGATGTAAAAGATGAGCAAAGTCTTGGCCCGGTCGGCGGCCTCGTTATGCAGCAAGGGCGCGGCCAGTTGCCGGTAACGCTGCACATAGCTGCGCGGTGCGTCACGCAGGATCGGGCCATGCGCCGGGGCGATCAGACTCAGTTCCAGCGGCTCGATCAGGTCCAGTCCGGCGCGCACATGTTCGCGGAACGGCCGCATGATGTGCTGGTAGTAGTACTCGAACGAGAAACGGAAGTCGCCGACGCGGTCGTTGAACAGGCGGCTGTCGCAGAAATGGCAGCCGAACACGTCGCCGGAGAACAGCATCGCCTCTTCGTTCAGATAGGTGCACTGGGTGTCGGGCCAGTGCAGGAACGGCGTATTGAGGAAGGTCAGCGTGCGCCCGCCCAGATCCACCGTGTCGCCGGTATTCACCGGCGTGTATTCAAGGTCTTCGCTCTTCAGCAAGCCCTTCAACATGGTCTGTGCCTTGACCGAGATGTACAACCGCGCATTCGGCGCGCGCCGCATCAATTCGGGTAGCGCGCCGGTGTGGTCGGGCTCCAGATGGTTGAGCACGATGGCGGTGATTTCGTCGTAACGCGCCACCTGTTCCAGATGTTCGAAGAAGGTATCGGCGAACTCCGCCTTCACCGTGTCGATGATCGCCACGCCTGTCTCGCCGCGCACGCAATAGGCGTTGTAGGTGGTGCCGTTGGCGGTCTTCAGAATCACGTCGAAGATCCGCAATTGCGGATCGAGGGCGCCGATCCAGTGGACGCCGGGGGCGATGGCGACGGGCGAATCGGTCATGATGGCGGCATGGCGCAGGCCTGCCCCCTCGCCTCTTCCTGTTTGCGCGGACAGGTTTCCAGGTCTTCCCGTGGCGCTTTGCCGCTTAGTTTGCTAGCGAGGCCGATCCATCCATCCACCGCGTCCGGCTCGAAACCAACCCGGCGCTGGCCATCGGCTTCCATGAGCGGACGGCGAATCAGGAGCGGATCGGCCAGCATCAAGCGCAGCGCCTCGGCTTCGCTCAGCCGGTCCGGCGTAACCTCACCGCCATAGACACGCGGAGAACTCAGGTTGAACCACTCTGCCACCGGCAACTCACCGAAGAACGTGCGCAAACGCTCGGCCGTCCACTTCTCGGTCAGCAGACTCTTCGCCAGCACCGTATGCCCGGCGGTAACCAGCAACACCTTCTGGCGGGTGTTGTTGATGCAGCCGGGTTTTTCGTAGAAGAGGACGCTGGCCATGATCAAGCGCTCTTGGCCGCCAGCGCCGTCTGGTAGGTGGCCTCCACCGCAGCCTGATATTTCGCCAGCAGAGCGGGCGAGATGCCGGTCAGCGAGCCGGGCGGATTCACTTCCCGGCCCAGTTCATCGAGGATGGCGCCCTCAATCGGACAGATGCTGGAACACTGGGCATCCATGTAATCGCCGATGCACTCGGTGCATTTGTCCGGGTCGATCAGGAAGTGCGGGCTGGCCTGGTAGATCGCCTGGTTGGGGCAGAGCGGCTCGCAGGCATAGCAATTGACACAGGTTTCGATGATTTCGAAGGCCATGATCGTTTCCCCTTATGCCGCTTTTTGTTGCAGAACCGGCTTCGCTTCCAGCTTCCCGGCCACGCGCATTTCCTCGTACACGGCCAGAACCGCATCCTCGATGGCTTCCATCGCGTGTTCGCCATTGGGCTGGATACCGGCGGCTTCGAGCGGGCCCCAGGGTTCGTAGCCAACCTTGGAACAGAGCACGACTTCGCAACCGGACAGTTCGCGGATGGTCACGTCCAGAGCGGATTCGCCGTCGCCGCAGGTGTCGCCGCCCTCGCAATAGGGGGTGGTCTTGCGGTGGCCGATGAAGCGGACATCGCCGTCGTGGGCTTCGTAGATCAGGAACTCGCTGGCATGGCCGAAGTGCTCGTTGATCACGCCGCCGCCCTTGGTGGCCACCGCCATCAAGACCGGACGCGCTTTCAGCACATCCTTCTTGAGACCCTGGATAGCGACCAACCCGGCCTTTGCCAATTCGGCCTTGGCGGCGCTGGCTTTTTCCTTGATCTCCAGCTCGCGGGCGATCTCGGCATGCACCTCGGCGCGCTTGACCATCGCGGCGGGGTAGTCGATTTCCATATCCTCGATCTTGTCCATGGTGAACTCCTGGCCGCGATCCTCGCCCAGCAGGCCGACCGCGTCGGCACGGCACTGGCGGCAGTGGCGCATCATGTTCATGTCGCCGGAGCAGGCATCCTGCAGCTTTTGCAATTCATCATGCGTCGGGCCGGACTGGCCCATCAGGCCGTAGAAAGTGCCGTGCTCCGGCTCGGCGATCAGCGGCATCACGTTATGCAGGAAGGCGCCCTTGGACTTCACCACCCTGGAGACTTCCGCGAGGTGTTCGTCGTTGACGCCGGGGATCATCACCGAGTTGACCTTCACCAGAATGCCCCGGGCAGTCAGCATCTCCAGGCCCTTCTGCTGCTGCGCGATAAGAATCTCGGCGCCCTCGCGGCCCATGATGCGTTTGTTGTTCCAGAAGATCCACGGGTAGATCTTGGCGCCCACGTCAGGATCGACGCAGTTGATGGTGATGGTGACGTGGTCGATGTTGTGCTTGGACAACTCCTCAACCGACTCCGGCAAGGCCAGACCGTTGGTGGACACGCACAGCTTGATGTCGGGCGCCTTTTCCGAGAGCTCGCGGAAGGTCTCGAAGGTGCGCTCGGGATTGGCGAGCGGGTCTCCGGGTCCGGCGATACCGAGTACCGTCATCTGCGGGATGTTGGCCGCCACCGCCATCACCTTCTTCACCGCCTGCACCGGAGTCAGCACCTCGGACACCACGCCGGGGCGCGACTCGTTGGAGCAGTCGTATTTGCGGTTGCAGTAATGGCACTGGATGTTGCAGGCCGGCGCCACGGCGACGTGCATGCGGGCGAAATAGTGGTGCGCCTGTTCGGAATAACACGGGTGGTTATGCACCTTGGCGCGGATGTGCTCGGGCAGATGGCCGAGTTGATCGCCGGTGGAACCGCAGGAGTGGGAATCGCATCCGCCGTCGGCGTTTGAAACTGAGTTGGCGGCGGGGCTGGAATTGAGTACGGGAAGTTCCACGGGTCGTCCTCCGGATGTTGACGACCTGATTAGTGCAAGCTCCGTGCCCACCTTGGCGACGTTTTTATCTTGTTGTTTTTATTGCGCATTTACAAACAGCGTCAGGACTGCTGTTGCAAATGGAACAGGCTGAGGCAGGTGGGTTGTGGTGAAGGCGACAAAACCCGCTTTACCTTACCCGATCAGCAAGCTGCCTCAGCCAATATGGAAGTCGGGCGGCAACCGCGCCGCGGGAAGGATAGTCGGCAAAGGATTGCCGACCTACGAGGGCTCGCGCTTCGACCGACTTGTAAGCGCTGAAGCGCCAACGACTCCGCTTGCCGCCTCCACACTCAAACAGCCTTTTTGCCTGGCGGCATTTGGCTACGGCAGAGTACAAATCGGGTTTGCTTATAGCCTACCTTGTCAGCCGACCTTGCCCACGAACAGCCCGCTCCACCGACCGGCCTTTGATTCAAAAACAACAGGTCTGGTTTACCAGCATTCCGCTACTGTCATCGAGGCGTCGTTGCTCACCAAGCCCTGTACTCCAGCCTGGGTCAAGGTAAAGTTACCGCAGTCATCGTTTGCCATGGTTCCGGCGCGGGTGGCAGTAAGCGTGAAGGTTTGCGCCGGAGCGGCACCGTAGTTGGGGGCGATGTTGTATTTTGCGACACCGGTTTTAGGCGATTGCCCAACGATTGCCGGAGCGCCACCGGAACCATCGGAGTTCACGGTGTCGTAACGGTTGGCAGTCGTGTAATTCCGTTCCAGGAATTGGGCATTTTCCAGCAATATGCCGGTCATCTCAGCCCTGTTGGCTTTCGCCACATGGTCCATATAGGATGGATAAGCGATGGCCGCCAGGATACCCAGGATCATCACGGCGATCATTAATTCGATCAGCGTCACGCCTTTCTGCCGACAATGGCTTCCAGTTTGAGTTTTAAAAATCGGGTGGAAATCTGTCATGGCAAGTTCCTTCACTGAATGATTTCGCGCCAATTGATACGGGTATTAGCCTGATTTCCTAGTGCAGACCCTCCACTATTGACACCTTGGCTAGATGTACCACCGCTACTTCCACCACTTGTCGTTTGAGACGAAAGCCATGTGTGTGAGGCACCAGACGTCAAGCTCCCCTTAAGAAATGTGGTACCTCCCAGGGAAGAGCCAGTTGAAATACCGGCCGAAATGGTGTCGGAGCTATTAATTTGCCCATCATTATTGGTATCGAATGTCACGTAGGTCGGCATAGCTCCAGTCGAATAATTCAAAGCCATCAATCGGCTGGTAACACCGCCAGTACAAGCAACGGTGCTCGGCGTCACTGCGTCAAACAGCGCCAATCCGCCGATCAGATTGGGTCGGCCCGTGATCCGTTCTCCTGAGATCGAGAAATCGCTGTACCAACCTTTCTCGACCGCTGGCAAAGTCAGCGTGGGATGGGTGGTAGCGGTAATGGTCGGGGGGTTTACCGTACTCAGAGTCTGACTGGCCAGTACACCACGTCCTGAAACAAAGGCATCGGTATCCTGAATCCCGTAGAACGTCTGAGTAGCGGCGCTTAGGACATCTCCCGACGACAGATATTGCCCCGTGCCGAATAGCACCATCAACCCAGAGGTCGGGTGCCGGGTGACGATAGGCGGAGAAATGATCGGCTGGCGGAGACTCGTCGGACTAGCGCCATCTTCTGCGACAAACAGCGGAGTACAAGTGGAAGGCGCGGATGCCGCGCAAGTCGAAGGCGAGAAAGCGACTGTCCAAGTACTGGGCGTGCTGGTCACACCCGTGTACAGGCTACTGGTTGCGTGAGGGCCTACCAGGAAGCGCCACATGTTTCCATGCAAATCCCCGGCATAGATGGTATCCACATAGCCATCCCCATCCGAGTCGAACGGGAATGGCGAGGAAAGACCGTTCCCCCCCGTCGTTGATTTTTCGGCCACGATCTTCACGTAATCCGTTCCCAAGGTCCAAGCGCCCCCTGTTCCGGTGGGCCCATCCAGGAAGAGGATGTAAAGAGCCGCATAGCCATTCGTGCTGTTGTAGCCATTGCCGACGACAACTGCCCAGCGGCCATCAGGATATCCCGTATAGGGTTTGAATCTGATGTATTGCTTGGGTTGACTGGAGTCCGCATCAATCGGTGGGAGGTTATAAGTCAGGCCCAGGTCGCTGTCATCGGTATCGGTGAATTCCCATAGCAGCAAGGAGGATGCGTTGGTTTCCGAAAAAACCGGACCCTTGCTCGCCAGGGTGGTATCCGCCGGGTTAGTGACGTCGAGGGCATAAAACGCCTTGCCGCCCGAATTAAGGCCACCGACCAGAACACTGCGCCAACTGGTCTTGGATGACAGATAGGCGTCGCCCACCATGGGGGAGCCATCGACAAAATACTTGTGGTTGTTGGAATTGCTGCCATAGGCCTGGGCCATCAACCAGCTCAAATTGGAATAAACCTTGCTGGGCACATAGGCCAACACCTCTTTACCCTGGAGAGCGGTCGTGCAACCGGGCTGGCCGCTAATCAGCGTTGACGGTGATCCGGAATATACCGGCAACTCGCAGGCATTGAATCCGTGCAACATGCCGTCGTTGGCGCCCACATACACCACCGGGAAGCGGTTTTTGAAATCACTGACAAAAGTGCCATAGCTCGGGTAATCCACGTCCGAGTATCCCGCCCCGGGCGCGCCTACATACCATGGGCTGGCGTTGACAATATCGCCGAGTTTTCGGGTAGGTCTTGTACGGAAAGTGCCAACAGCAACACCTTCATACTGGCTATGCCCGCGCAAGTACCCGACCCGATTACTGCCGCGCGCGTCCGCAGTTCCTGTTTCATCTGCATTGAGAGAGCTTTGTTGGGCAGAGGTCAGGGCTGTAGTTGACCATTGAAAAGGCGCTCCGCCTGGCAACCCAGTTACAGTATCGATGCCTTTGGTGATTATTACTCTGCTGTCTGTCGAACTCGATACCTGCGAGTTCAACACGGTGCCGGCATCCCATTCCTGAGTCCCAGTTGTAAGGACAGTGGAAAGCAAGGTGCCACTCCATTCTTCACTCGCAAATTGGGCAAGAAAATAGCGGCTCCCGGCTTTCAGTTCGGTAGTACTGGTCGCCACGGAAGACGCGGAACCGGTGCGCTTTATGATGTCGGCAAATGCGTTTTTTAAGCCGTCGACCAATTTATCAGGCTGGGTTGCCAACACATAATTGTCGGGTACGCCGTCGCCATCGCTATCCCATTCGGAACTGGTACTTCCATTGCTGGAGATATTGGGGTTGCCATCGCTGTTGCTGTCGATGAAGCCGCCGTATTTTCCCGTCAGCCACAGCATGTTCTTCGCCCCGTCCAGAGGATTGCTGTTGTACTCCTGGGTGTCAATCATGTAGGTAGCGATCGTTTGTTTTCCGGTCAGGTCTGAGCGGATATCCTGCGTATTGGCGTAATGGGCCAAGCCAGCGATGTAATAGGAATTTTCTTTTTGTGGCGCAGGGCAGGTACCCATGACCTCACCCAAGTTGGTAATGGTTTTGGTTGCCGTGCAAGAATTTGGATTGGTATCGCCAGAAAAATAACCAACTGAATCATTGGTGCCGGACGCTGCCCCACTGGTCCATGTACCGGTATTTTGCCAAGTGGCGCCATTGAGCAGCTCCATCGTTCCCACAGTATTGGTCAATGTCGTGACATTAATGTCGCCATCGGGATTGCTCGGAGGGCCGCAATCTGTGGCGGTAAAGCTGCCCGGCATTCCCGTTGTGCCTGCCTTGTCGCAGGTGAAATAGGTGCCCGGTAATTTCTTGTCCAGCCAGGGATTGGCATCGTTGATGCCGACAATGAAATTCTTCTGGCACCAGGCCTGGATGGGGTCATCCCAAGTGGTAATGATGGGAAAACCGTCCAGCTTCGCATCGCCGCTACCAATAATACCGCCGGTTCCATCGGTATTGACGCTGCTGTATTCCGGTGTGCGCCCCAAGTTTTTGAAATAACGCAGAGCTTCGTAATAAAGTTCACCGGCTGGATCTGAATCCTTATAGCCACTGCCACCGAATTTATTGATGTAGTTGATGATTCCGCTATTGGTGACTCCACTTGCCGCCGATTCCGTGGCATCCGGATCGGTGAAGAAAGTACCGTCGGTCTCGCTCCATTCTTTGTTCGAGTTAGCCACTGAACCGGTACCAATTACATATTTGTATGGTCCGGTGTATTTCATCTTGGATCGTAGCACCCCTCCGTCACGGCTTTGAGTGCTATCCCGGAGATAACTGGTGAGTGAGAAGCGCATTTTGTCCGCGTTGTTCTGGATCAATCCTACCGGCTTGTTACTGGTGCCGTAAGCCTTGCAGTTGGTTTCCAGACCCGCAGTGGTATCGCACACCTTGGCCCTGGCATTGCGATTGGTAAATTTTTCGCTGGCGGCGATCGTCGTACCCACATCAAGCTGTACACCATGGCTATAGATATAAAGCACGGCATCGGAATACGGCGTGACGGTGCCAGTGTCCACATTGCCTGGCGCGATGGCGGCACCGATTTTTTTTACTGGAAACCAACTATGGCCTTTGCCCAACGTTTGATTTGCGCGCTGCAATACGGTCAGCGCGGACGTATCCGAACTCCGATGCCCACCAGTCAGCGCCCAGCGAAACTCATCGATTGCGGTCATGGTGGCCCAGTTCAGCAGGTTGCCACTCCAATCGCCACTGCAAGTCGCTGAAGAACCAATGACATAGGTCTTGCCCGATACCGGGTTGAATCTATTGCTGGAGTATGTGTAACACTTGGTCGGTTCGAAATAACCCAGATAAGTACGCGTCTTGAAATAGCACGTGCCGATGTTTCTGGTACTGGCCCCCTCTGCCTCTGTGGCCGGGCGACCTGTACACCCCGAAGCCGTGTCAGGCTGATCGTTATAGGCAGCGCCGACCATCGGACTTTCAATCGACATATCGAACAGGACATTCGGATTGACCCGATTGGTGAGGAAGAGCGGGAAATTGGAAATGTCTATAGGCGCAGAATGGACTGGGTTTCCAAATAAACAACTCAATCCTGCTAATAAAAATCCAATACGCCATAGTGCTTTCATGTCGTTTCCCCTTTAATAACTATTGCTTGAGTTCCAGTACTTCGACGCGAATCGCAATTCCATTCTGAATAGTGACGCTGGCTTTATCGATATAACCGATACCCGCAAGGGTGCCACACGTCGTCCGATACTTTGACCAACACTCGGTAGCCGTTTCGGATGTGGCACGCATATTCTGTGAATCCCCCTTTAACAGCGGATAAGAAACACCGTCGATCTCTACCTGTTTAACAGTAATTCTGGGCACATTGCCGACAATTATTGAATCAGCCAAGACCGGATAGATGGTCGCCAGCCAAAGCAGTGTTCCCAATGCCCAGTGTGAAAGATGCGTCTTCATTTGCCACCTCCAAAATCTAGCTTCAGTTGGCTCGGTAGGTTTCCTGCAGCCATACGACGGTATTTGCATTGAGGCCCTGCGCGCGAGCGGTAATCCGGTAGTAATAGACCTTGCCACCGAAATCCTTCACGAATCGCTCCAGAATGTAACGCGGTTGAACCGAAAGGCCTGTTATGTCCGGCGCGTCCGTGAAGTCGCCATATCCGACACTGTTGGCTGCGCCGTCATTCCAGTATTCCGGGTGACCGCCGGCTGCGCTGGACCAAAGAGAGACGGTGTAGCCTGCAACCCCGTTATCGCATACGCCATTGTCGTTGGCGGCACCAGAACCAGCACAGTCCGGCGTGCCAATCGGAAATACACCGGATACGCCGCGGGCCCTAGTGGCCACAGCATTTCTGATGTCCCGTTCCGCATCGCGCAGAGCCATTTCCGCAGCCTGCATGGCAACTGAACGATCCCGCATGTTGCCGGACATACGTTCTTCCAGAGTGGACATGCGCGTGGCGGTCACGCCGATCATGGATAGCACTACCAGGAAGATCAGACCGGTAATCAGCGCGGCGCCTGATTGACAAACAAGGGGGCGAGGAATGGGTTGGCGGCTCATCAACTTCACCTCACTGCGTATTGGTGACGCGATTGCGTAAATTGAAGGTCGCCACAAAGGCCCGGCGCAATCGGCTGTCGGCCGCTTGTGTGAACGCGGCAGCCCCGGTAGCCGTACCCAATGCACCCGCGCAATTAAGGAATTTTTGCGCCGATGTGGTAATGCCTTGATCTTCCGATCGGATCAGCACGCAGACGCGCGCGCTGACTACATTGGGCCACTGGGCGGCGGTCGGGGCTGCCGAGTACAGATTGGCGGATTGATTGCCATCGGTATCGACGCCATAAATTATCTGCAGGTCTTCAGCGCTGGGCACCATTACTTCACCTGATCCTGCAACAGGGCAGGCAGTGGGTGGAGTCGGTGCTGTGGTGTTGCGGGTCGCATCGCAACGCAACGCATTGTTTTCGACAAAAAAAGTGTGTTGGACAAACTGCCCCGCCGTAATGTTGTCGCCCTGGCAATCCTGTTCGCCGACGATGCCGTCGTACTGCACGGTGATGACGTCTGTTAAAGGAGTAGCGGTTGGGCAAACAGTATTCAAACCATCGATTGCGGTGCCAGTGAATCCGGTCTTGGAGGAAAGTGGGCTGAGAGGGACATCGGCATAACCCGCCTGGCGCAGGCTGCGTCCAATGACTTCCAGTGCGTAACGTCCACTTTCCTGAATGCGGGCATTTTGTTCCTGCACGCGATAAGTCTGGTTGCTACCCACGAAAATCGAGCCAATGCCGGCCAGCAGCAGCAGGCCGAGACTGAGCGCAATCATGAGTTCAAGCAGCGTCACGCCGGCCTGCGCAATTCTGGTATTTGACTTGCCGGCCAGTCGGGAACAGCAGCGTGGCTGCAACATGACGCTACTCATGGCACAAACCTTGTAACGAAGCTTTGATTAGCATTGCCGGCAGCCGTTTTTTCAGTCCATGACACTGTGATGTCGAATATCCGGTTGGAGTTGGCATCGTTGGTTGCACACGTTGCCGCCGGGCCTCTGACACAACGCACCAAACCCGAGCCGGCCGGCAGAGTGGCCGCATTGTTGGTAAGCCATTGGAAATGGTCAGTGACGGCAACATTGGCAAGAACAGTGCAACCGCTTGTGCCGCTAGCGATACAGCCCGGATCGGCAGGGAGCGTCGCGGTCAGATTGTCATAGTTCCCGGCTGAGATTCCGGCCAGATTAGCCCGCATCCGGTCCGCCATGTCATAAGCCTGCTGCGATGCAATGGATCGGTAATAGGCGATCTGGTTGTTGTTCAGGCTGACCGCCTGCAAGGCGGCCAGGCCAAGCAGGCCGATGGACAGCACAACCATGGCGACCAGGACTTCGAGCAGCGAGAAGCCAGTTTGAAGTCCCAACGAATGGAGAGATGTGACGGGTGATTTTGCTTGCCTAATCATGGACATGCGCTCGCTGGGGTCGTGGTGGTTACCCGACCCAGAGGGGAAAGAACAACATTTCTACCATTGGCGACGCCGCGTGCATCGCACAGATTGAAAGTGGAATTGGAACCGATGCTGAAGCCAGTGTTCTGGAAAGTGAGGCTGGTTCTTGCGCCTGTACGTAGTGTGTTACCGCCTCCAAGTGCAGACCACACTCGCATGATTTCTCCCGCATCCGCAGTGCCATCTCCATCTGCATCCTGATAAACGATCCAACCCTGCTCCCAACTGGTTGATCCTGCACAACTCGTTCCATTTGAACTGCTGCACACGACGACAGACTGAACGCGCTTTATGGCTTCACTTTTGGCATACATCAGGGCCAAGACAAAATCATTGGCCTGACTAGTCAGCCGGCTGTTGCGGATTAATTCGATGAAACTGGGCACCGCTATCGTCGCCATGATCGCCACGATGCTGATCGTCACCATCAGTTCGATGAGCGTAAAGCCAGACCGGCGACGCGGACCGGATCGGCCCGCGCTCGGCGGCGGCATTACAACGGAGGCATGCGATGAATAGGCGTTCAAAACGTCGTCCCGCGAGTGGTTTGTGTCAAGCATAGTGAGTTTCTCATTGAGTAGTGGCCAACGGCGACGAACGGCCGTTTTGTTTGCATCAATGGGCGCATCGAATACCAGCTTGTCAATTCGGCGGATCAAAACCCCACGTCATTGTGGTGGCGCAGCGCCAGAATCTTCACAAGGTCGCCTGTATAGCGATAGCGCACGATAGCGACAACGCTCTCCAACCATAAAATCCGAATTACACGCCATACATCCCCCCTTACAATATTCATTACCCCATTGCCATATCCCGTTTGCGATGCCCGATCCCAGACAAACGACTCTCTCCCGCGCGACGCTGTCCGAACGCCTCCGCTCGCACGGTATCGCCCCCACACATCAGCGCATTGAAATTGCCAACGCCCTGTTTTCGCGTTGCGAGCATCAATCGGCCGACCGGATTCTGGCCACGGTGAATATGCACCATAGCGAAACCTCGAAAGCGACCGTCTACAACACCCTGAAGCTGTTTCTGGCGCGGGGCCTGGTGCGTGAGGTCATCGTCGATCCCAGCAAGGTTTTTTACGACCCCAACACCGCGCCGCATCATCACTTTTACAACTTGGCGAGCGGCGAATTGACCGACATTCCGGCCGAAATGCTGCAAATAGCCGGACTGCCCACACTGCCGCGCGGCATGATGGCGGAAAGCATCGAGGTCATCGTGCGGATACGTCCAAACCTGAAGCATCCATAACCCCTATTTCGAGGATTCCCATGCAACGACGTACTTTTCTGAAATCCGCCGGCGCCGGTTTGGGCGTTTCCGCCGCCGCGCTGGCGCCCAAGGCCTTTTCCGATGGCCCGGCCATCAAATGGCATCTGGCCTCCAGTTTTCCGAAGAGCCTGGACACCATTTACGGCGCTTCGGAAATCCTCGCCGACCGGCTGAACAAGATCACCGACGGCAAGTTTCAATTGCGTGTGCATGCCGGCGGCGAACTGGTGCCGGGCTTGCAGGTGCTCGATGCGGTTCAGAACGGCACCGTCGAATGCGGCCATTCCGCGAGCTATTACTACGTCGGCAAGAACATGGCGTTCGCCTTCGATTGCGCCCTGCCCTTCGGCCTGACCGCGCGGCAACAGAACGCCTGGATGTACTTCGGCGGCGGCATCAAGCTGATGCGCGAGTTGTTCAAGCAATACAACATCGTCCAGTTTCCCGGCGGCAATACCGGCGTACAGATGGGCGGCTGGTTCCGCAAGGAAATCAAGTCGCTGGCCGACATCAAGGGTTTGAAGATGCGCATTCCCGGCATCGGCGGCCAGATCATGGCCAGACTGGGCGCGGTGCCGCAAACCCTGGCCGGCGGCGATATTTACCCTTCGCTGGAACGCGGCGCGATCGATGCAGCCGAGTGGGTGGGACCTTACGACGATGAAAAACTCGGCTTCCACAAAATCGCCAAACACTATTACTACCCGGGTTGGTGGGAAGGCGGCCCGCAGCTCTCGTTCTACGTCAACCTCGACAAATGGAACGCGCTGCCCGAGGCCTACAAGGCGGCGTTTGAGACCGCCTGCGTCGAAGCCAACGTCAACATGCTGGCGGAATATGACTACAAAAACCCGCAAGCCATGATGCGGCTGATCAAGCAGGGCGCCCAGTTGCACGCCTTCCCAAAAGACATCATGGAAGCGGCAAAGAAAACCGCCTTTGCCATGTATGACGAGGAAGCCAGGAAGAATCCGGCTTTCGCGCGCATCTACACCGAATGGAAAAAATTCCGCGATATGGAAATCCAATGGTTCAAGGTCGCCGAAGCGTCTTACGCCAACTTCCTTTACTACTCGAAATAAGGCGGCCAACCCCCGCCGCGTGAAGGACGGGCGGCAATCCCTTGCCGCCTCCACACTCAAACTGCCGTGTTGGCTGGCGACGCCAAGCTGAGGCTGCACAAGGAGACACCATGTTCGAATCTGCCGAGATCGGCCATAAAGTCGATAAAGCCAGCTACGAAAAGCAGCTTCCCGCCTTGCGAGAGGCATTGCTCGAAGCGCAATACGATTTATCCAGCAGCGGCGCGTTTCCCGTGGTGATTCTGATAGGCGGCGTCGATGGCGCCGGCCGCAGTGAAACGGTTGGATTGCTCAACCAATGGCTGGACCCGCGCCATATCGAAACCCATGGCATGGGCGAGCCTTCCGACGAAGAGCGCGAACGCCCGCCGATGTGGCGCTTCTGGCGGGCTTTGCCGCCGAAAGGGGAAACCGGGGTATTCATGGGTTCCTGGTACAGCCTGCCGTTGATCGACCGGGTCTATGACCGCATCAAGAATGCCGGGCTGGATCGAGCCATCGCCCGGAATGTACGCTTTGAACGCATGCTGGTCGACGAAGGCGCGCTGGTGCTCAAGTTCTGGTTCCATCTATCCAAGGATCGCCAAGAAAAGCGTCTGAAAGCCTTGTCCAAAGACCCACGCACACGCTGGCGGGTGACCGAGCGCGATTGGGAACACTTCTCGCGCTACGACAAATTTTTCAGAGTCAGCTCGAAAGTCCTGCGCATCAGCAGCACCGCGCATGCGCCCTGGTACATCATCGAAGGCGAGGACGAACGCTATCGCAGTCTGACTGTCGGCCAGATCCTGCTGCAGAACCTGCGTCAGCGACTCGAACAACGGGCCGCTCCGGTTCTCTCATTGCCCGCGCCGCCACTGCCGGTCGCCGTCGACAACCTGCATCTGTTGAAAGCGCTCGATCTCAGCGCCAGTCTCGACAAACCGCGTTATCAGACCCAGCTTGAACAACTGCAAGGCCGATTGAACCTGCTCACGCGACATCGCCGCTTCGGCGACATCTCCGTCGTCTGCGTATTTGAAGGCAACGACGCCGCCGGCAAAGGTGGCGGCATACGCCGGATCACCGGCGCACTCGATGCGCGCCGTTATCAGGTGATACCGATCGCCGCGCCGACCGACGAAGAAAAAGCGCAGCCGTATTTGTGGCGTTTCTGGCGTCACCTGCCCAGGCGCGGCCGCCTGACCTTGTTCGACCGTTCCTGGTACGGCCGCGTCCTGGTCGAACGGGTCGAGGGCTATTGCGCGGAATACGACTGGATGCGCGCCTACAGCGAAATCAACGATTTCGAGACGCAACTGGTGGAGCAGAACATCGTGCTGGTGAAGTTCTGGCTGGCAGTCAGCCAGGAAGAACAACTGAAACGCTTTCAGGAACGCGAGAACACCGGCTTCAAGCGCTACAAAATCACCCAGGAAGACTGGCGCAACCGGGAAAAATGGCCCGCATACGAGCAAGCGGTATGCGACATGGTCGACCGCACCAGCACGGAAATCGCTCCCTGGACGCTGGTCCCCGCCAACGACAAGAACTACGCCCGCATCAAGATTCTGCAAACCCTGTGCGACCGGATCGAAGCCGGCTTGAAGCTGCGCAAGCGGTGAACCGAGATTGTCCATTAGCCGTTTCAACGATGTTCTCCCTCCCCCGCCTGCGGGGGAGGGGCTAAAGGCCGTGCCGGATGCTATTGAACAATCTGGTGTGAACCAAACCGGCGCCCGCTCCACGGGATGTGGCATTCCCGCTGGGCAAACCCCGTTCAACCCGCCGGGTTGAACAGCTGCTCGAACGCGTCGGCCGGTATCGCCTTGCTGAACAGGAAGCCCTGGTAGGCATGGCAGCCCTGGTCGGCCAGGAAGTTCAACTGGGCTTGGGTTTCCACGCCTTCGGCCATCACCTTGAGCTTCAACCCTTGCGCCATGCCGATAATCGCGCTGGCGATTTCCATGTCGCTGGCATCGTGCGGAATATCGCGCACAAAACTCCGGTCGATTTTGACTTCGTCGATGGGGAAGCGCTTGAGGTAGGCGAGCGAAGAGTAGCCGGTGCCGAAGTCGTCGATCGACAGACTCACGCCGAGCGCTTTGATGGCGTGCAACAGATCGATCGCCAGTTCGCCCTGGCCCAGGATCATGCTCTCGGTCAGTTCCAGTTTGAGATGGCTGGCGGGTAGACCGGTCTGCTCCAGCGCCTGAGCGATTTTTTGCACGATGTCGCGCTGCTGCAATTGCCGCGCGGACAGATTGACCGCCATCAGCAATTCCGGATAGCCCGCATCCAGCCAGGCGCGCGCCTGGGCACAGGCGGTTTGCAACACCCAATCGCCCAAAGGCACGATGAGCCCGGTTTCTTCCGCCAGCGGGATGAACCGGGCTGGCGAAATCATGCCTTCCTCGGGCGTATTCCAGCGCACCAGCGCTTCACAACCGATCAATGCGCCGGTTTGCATATCGAGCTGCGGCTGGAAATGCAGCACGAATTCACCTTGCGCCAGACCGCGCCGTATGCGCGCTTCGAGTTCGAGCCGCTCATTCGCGGCCAGCGTCAGCGCGGGGGTATAAAAGCTGTAGGTATTGCGGCCGGATTCCTTGGCCTGATACATCGCCACGTCGGCATGCTGAATCAGTTCGGTCACCGAGCGGCCATCGTCCGGGAACAAGCTGATGCCGATGCTGGCGCCGACATAGACCTCATGCCCGGAAGGCAAGTCGAACGGGCGCTCGAGCAAATGGATCAGGTTCTGCGCGACCCCGGCGGCATATTCCGGCCGGTCCAGGTCTTCCAGAATCAACAAGAACTCGTCGCCGCCCAGACGGCCGAGCGTGTCGTCCTCACGCAATCGTTCCGTCATGCGCAGCGAAAGCGATTGCAGCAGTTCGTCGCCAACCGGATGGCCGAGACTGTCGTTGATGTTCTTGAACCGGTCGAGGTCGATATACAGCACGGCGACCCGCTGCCGGTGCCGGTCGGCGCGCTCCAATGCGTGGATCAGCCGCGATTGCAGCAGCAAGCGATTGGGCAAACCGGTCAGCGGATCGTGGTGGGCGAGGTGCTCGAGCTGCGCTTCCGAGCGTTTGAGCTGGCTGATATCGGTCATCACGCCGACATAGTGGCTGGGCTGGCCTTCGTGGTCGTAGACCGTGCTGATGGTGAGCCACTGCGGAAAAATCTCGCCGTTCTTGCGCCGGTTCCAGACTTCGCCTTGCCAATGGCCGGTTTGCAGAATGCTGGCCCACATGGCGGCAAAGAAAGCATCGTCCTGGCGACCGGATTTGATCAGATTCGGATTGGCGCCGAGCACTTCGGCTTCCTGGTAGCCGGTAATTGCGCTGTAGGCGCGATTGATGCCGACGATGCGCGGCGTCAGATCGGTAATGACGACGCCTTCGCGCGTGCTTTCGAACACCGCCGCCGCCTGGCGCAAGCGGGTATCGGCGCGCACGCGCTGTACCGCGAGACCGGCCAGGCGGGCGAATTCGTTGATCAGGTCGAGTTCGTCGGATTTCGGGCTGCGCGGCTGGTTGTAATGAATGTCGAAGGTGCCCAGAACCTGACCGGTTTCATCCTTGAACGGAATCGACCAGCAGGCACGCAGATTGGCTCGTCTGGCGAGGTCGACATAAGGCACACAGTATGGATGGGTCCGAATGTCCTCGACGATCACCGCTTCGCCCAACGCCGCGGCGGTGCCGCATGAACCATGGCCCACACCCGGTTCCAGTCCATCGATGGCGGTATTGAAAAAATCCGGCATGCTGGGCGCCGCGCCGGTGTAGAGCAGGCCGTCGCGCGCATCGCGCACCAGGATGGAAACCCGCATATCGGCATGGATGCTTTCCAGGCGTGTGGCGATGACATTCAAAACGGCGGTCAATGACAGACTGCTCATCAGCCCGTCGAGCACGGCGATACGGGTATCGCGCAACTGCTCCGCCTGCCGGGCCTCGGTGATGTCGCGCCAGACGCCGATGACTTCCGTGTCCGCCCCGACCGCCGGGGCCGACTCGCCGGCCCGGCGCAGCTCTTCGTGGATCCAGCGCATCTGGCCATGGCTGTCGTAAAAACGATAGTCTTGCGCCACCAGACCGGTTTCGTTCAGGCGTACCAGGTTGGCCAGCACGGCATCGCGGTCGTCGGGATGGGTATGGCTGAACCACCAATCGGGCTCAAGCGCCTGCGCTTCGGTAAAGCCGAGCAGGCGTTCGATATTGGCGCTGACCCAGGTCGGTTTGGCGCCATCCGGGGTCATGCGCAAGGTGTACAGAATCACCGGGCTGCTGGCGAGCACATGGCCGAGTCGGCGCGAGGTTTCATGCACGGTCACCCGCTCACGCGCCAGTTCGGCCTGATGCTGTACTTTTTCCAGCGTCGACGGCAGTTCATACAGATAGCCGGCATGCTTGGCGATGTAGTCGTCAACGCCCAGATGGATGGCTTGCGCCGCTATTTGCTCGCTGCCCTGGCCGGACACGATGACGATGGGAATATCCAGCCCGCGCTCGCCGCGCAGGGTTTTCACGGCTTCCAGCGCATCGATGCCGGGCAAGCGGTAATCCAGCAGCACGACATCGAATTCGCTTGGTGTCGCGTTATCCAGCGGCAACAGCCTGAGCGCTTCAGCCGCATCCGACACCGACATGAGCTTGATATGCGGCGCATGGCGGGCAAGGTGGCGTTGGGTCAGGTCGATATCCGCCGCATTGTGTTCGGCATACAGAACGCGCAGCGGCCGCGTGCGGCGCAGACTGGATTCGTGAAAACGCTTCCAGGCATCGCGCAAGGTCATCGGCAGACGTCGCAGGGTATCGTGGCCTTTGGTCAGGTAATCGTCGGCGCCCGCCTGCAGCGCGGCGACGGCGGCGGCTTGATCGCCGGAGCCGGTCAGCACCACGACGGCCATCGGCAATTGCCGTTCACGAATGCGCGCGATCAATTCCAGGCCGGAGCCATCCGGCAATTTCAGGTCGAGCAAGGCCAGATCGTATTTGCCCGGTTCGCATACAAGCCGCGCCGCTTGCGCCAGCGTCGCCGCGTGTTCCAACTCGATCTCGGGCGCCAGGCGGGCCAGACTGCGCCGGGTCAGGTCGGCGTCGGTCGGGTTGTCTTCAAGGTAAAGAACGCGCATCGGCGGTTATCCCGGGTTATCTCGCTGGATGATTGAGCAGACACCAGTACAGCTCGATCTGCGCCGCCACATCCATGAACTTCTCGAAGTTGACCGGCTTCACGATGTAGGAATTGGCGTGATAACGGTATGCGGTTTCGACATCGCGATCCTCGCTCGACGAGGTCAGCACGACCACCGGCAAATCCCGACTGACCGGACGCTCGCGCAACTGGCGCAACACTTCCAGGCCATCGATTTTGGGCAACTTCAGGTCGAGCAGTATCACCAGCGGCAAGGTTGCGCCGGCTTCCCAGCGCGGAATCCAGTCCAGCGCCTCCTGGCCGTCGCGGGCGACTTCGATCGGATTGAGCAGTTTGCGCCGGTCGAACGCGCGCAAGGTGAGGTCGACATCGACCGGATTGTCTTCCACCAGCAGGATGGGGCGGTGGCTGGTCTCCAGCGTCATCGCGGCAACTCCAGATAGAAAGTGGCGCCCCGCCCCGGCGCGCTTTCCGCCCAGACCCGGCCGCCCATGCGCTGCATGGCCTTGCGCACGATGGCCAGGCCGACGCCGGTGCCGGGATAGTCCTCGGCGCGCTGCAGGCGCTGGAATATTTCAAAAATGCGATCCTGGAATTGCATGTCGAAACCGATGCCGTTGTCAGTGACGGCAAGCGTAACGGTTTTTTCGCCTCGAGTTGCGCCGATCGAAAGCGACGGCGGCTGACTATTGCGCGTGAATTTGATCGCGTTGTCGATCAGATTGCGCAGCACCATGGCCAGGCCGTCCGGGTCGGCCTGTACGGCGCAGCCATCCAGGTCGACGTCGATCCGCATCCCCCTGGCCGCGGTTTCTTCGGCGCGTTCGCGTAGCACCGCCGCGACCTGGTCGGCCAGATCGAGCCGGACGCCGTGCAGATCGCGCCGTTCCATGCGCGAATAGGCCAGCAAATCTTCGATCAATTGGCTCATTTGATCGACACCCTGGCGCACATTGGCGAGGAACAAACGACCTTCATCGTCGAGTTGGGCCTGATGATCTTCCAGCAACAGCCGGCTGTAGCCGTCGATGCCGCGCAGCGGCGCTTTCAGGTCATGCGAGACGGAATAGGTGAAGGTTTCCAGTTCCTGGTTGGCTGCGGCGAGTTCGGCCGTGCGTTCGCGCACCCGGGCTTCCAGTTCGACATTTAGCTGGCGTATCTCGTTTTCCGCGCGTTTGAACTCCAGCGCGAAACCGATATCCAGCGCCAACTCGTCCAGCAGACGCAGCTCCATGTCGTCGAAAAAACCCGTCCTGCCCGCGTAAAGACTGAATGCGCCGCAAACCTGGCCCGCCACCTGAATCGGGAAAGCAGCCGAGGCGCGGTAGCCCCGCGCCAGCGCATCCTCGCGCCAAGGCTTCATCTGCGTATCGTCGGCGATGTCGTTGCAAACGACATGCCGCCCCTCCCTCAGCGCCAGACCGGTGGGGCCACGCCCGTGTTCGTCGTCGCCGAGTGAAATATGCAGGCGTTCGAGATAGCCATCCGCGTTGCCGGCATGCGCGAGCGGCCGCACCTCGCCGCTGGCCAGGTCGGCCATGCCCAGCCAGGCCATGCGAAAGCCGCCCCGCTCGACCGCGATGCGGCAGGCTGCATCGAACAACGCCTGGGGTTCGCGCAAACGCACGCTGGCTTCGTTGATGCCGCTCAGCACGGCATAGACCCGGTTCAGCCCCTGAATACGTTCTTCGTTCCGCTTGCGCTCGGTGATGTCCCGGGCGATGCCAAGCACGCCGATCAGCTTGTCGGCGGCGTCATACACCGGGGCCTTGATCGTTTCCATCAGCTCTCGATGGCCGTCGGTAAATGTCAACCACTCCTCGTTCATCCTTGGCCCGCCGGCGGCAATCGCGGCGCGATCGTTGGCGCGGAAGAACTCGGCCTGCTCGGCGGATACGAAGGCGTCGTCCGTTTTACCGAGGATTTCCGTCTCGCCGGCGCCAAAAAACGACTCGAAGCGCGGGTTGCAGGCGAGATAGACGCCGTTGGGGTCTTTCAGCCAGACCAGGTCTGGAATGGTATTCAACAAGGCGCGCAGGCGCGCTTCGCTGCAAGCCAGCGCCGCGCTGCCACGCGCCAGAAAATAGGCCAGCGCAGCTGCCGCCAGCGCGGCGAGCAGACCGAACAGGCGAATCATCCAGAGCGTATGGCCAGACTGCTGTCCCCAGCCCGCCGCCGGCAAGGCGGCCATTTGCCAGGTTCCGCCCGGCAGGCTGATGGTCTTGGTGACCGGCTGGGCGGCAAACACCGCCGCATCGCCGTAAAACACCGCGCCCCGCGCGCCAGTGCCGTCGACGCCGCGTAGCGCCAGCTTCAACTTGGCATCGACTTCGTTCAGTCCCGCCTGCCGATAGAGCAGATCGACATCGATGACGGCGGAAACCAGGCCCCAGAAACGCGGCTTGGCGTCGGGCGGTTCGGCCGACGATTTGTCCAGCACAAACACCGGCTCGCGCGCGATGATGCCGACGCCGCCCTGCAGCAAGGGCAACGGCCCGGCCACGACCGGCTGACCGCTGCGCATGGCGCGCAACGCCGCTTCGCTCTGGGTCGGATGGGTGCGGTAATCGAGTCCGACCGCGCCTTCATTGCCGACCAGCGGGTACATCAGGGAAATCACCATGCCCGGCGCGCCGGCGATATTGCGCAGGGCATGGCGTTCATCGACCAGGCCATGCGCGATGCGGGCGAAACCGGCCTGGTCGATGTCCGGCTGGGACGAAATGACCGCGGTCAGACCATGCACCAGCAACAAGTTGGAGGTCACCACACCTTCCAGACGCGCGCGCAAGGTCGACAGCGTTTCGCTGACTGCGTTTTTTTCCTGTTCCAGCTTGCTGCGTTTCTCGAAATGTTCAACCACCTGCTCGGTGGCCAAGACCAGAACCAGCGCCAGCAGCGCAAACAGCCAGGGCGTTTTATGGCTTGTTGAGGCCAGGATTTGTTCAGCCATGCGATCTCGCGCTATTTCAGCAAATTCGCGGCAACTGCTCGCCGCCGAGCCAATCGACCATGCGCCGGCCGCCGAATTGGGTCTTCATCTGCACGAAAGCGTTGGCGTCTTCCACCACCTTGCCGATAAGCGCCGCTTGTTGCCCGAGAGGATGCGCGCGCATCGCGGCGAGGAGTTTTTCGGCATCCTCGGCGGCGCAGATGGCGATCAGTTTGCCTTCGTTGGCGATGTTGAGCGGATCGAGGCCGAGCAGCTCGCAGGCGGCTTCGACTTCCGGTTTGACCGGAATCGCGGCCTCTTCGAGATGAATGCCGACGCCGGACTGGTGCGCGATTTCATTGATCGTCGCCGCCAGCCCGCCCCGGGTCGGATCGCGCATGACCCGGATCGCCGCGCCCGAAGCCAGCATCGCGGCGGTGAGGCCGTTGAGGCAGGCGGAGTCGGACACAATCGGCGCGTCGAAGGACAGGTTTTCGCGCTTGCTCATGATCGCCATGCCGTGGTCGCCGACGCTGCCGGAGACCAGCAGCACATCGCCGGGTCGGGCCAGATGGCCGGAAAGATGGATGCCATCGGGCAGAAAGCCGATGCCGGTGGTGGTGATGAAAATGCCATCGCCCTTGCCCTGTTCGACCACTTTGGTATCGCCCGCCACCAGCTTTACGCCAGCCTCCCGCGCCGCCCGCGCCATCGATTCGACGATGCGATCCAGGTCGGCGAGCGGAAAACCTTCTTCCAGTATGAAACCGGCGCTCAGGTAAAGCGGCGTCGCGCCCATGACCGCGACATCGTTGACCGTGCCATGCACCGAGAGGCCGCCGATATCGCCGCCCGGAAAAAAAAGCGGTGAAACGACATGGCTATCGGTGGAAACAACCAGGCGGCCATGGCCTGGCGGCAACACGGCGCCGTCGTTGCCCTGGGCAAGAAATTCGTTGCCCAGATGTTTGGCGAACAGGTCGGCGATCAGTTGCACCATCGCCCGGCCGCCGCCGCCGTGGCTCATGTCGACGCGACCGTGTTTCAGGTCGAGCGGGCGGGCGTAGCCCTTTTTTACTTCTGCCATGAATACTTTCCCCGCAAATGCCGGACTGCACCGGCCTATATCAAGAAACCGTCCATCAGCGTGGCCAGGTAGCGTCGAGCCAGTTTTTGAACAACCAGACCAACGCGGCCAGGATCAGGCTCCAGCCGAGAAACGCGGTGAAGCCGGCAATGCGTGTGTCCGCATCGAGCACGCCCCAACGGGAAAATATTTCACTCCAGTCGTGTTCGCCGCCGCCCACCAACGGCAGTATATGGGCACGGGAGTCGGCCATGTAACGCGCCACGTTGAGCAGACTCTCGCCCAACCAGACCAAGCCGAACGCAAACCCGACCGTTTCACCCCGGCGCCGGAAATGAATGCAGACCAAGGCCGGAAACAACAACTGAAACAGGGTTCCGCCATAGACCATCAGACGTCCGCTCAGAATGCCGACGATGGGATGCCCGGCTTCATGGATGAGCAGGTTGGCGCCGTCCAGAATCGGCACCCAGTCCTCGCCGGATTTCAGGCGGGCGAGCACGATGTAAAGCGCGAACAGCGTCACGCCGATGAATCCGGCCAGGGGCGCGGGCTGGTCGGCGGAGTCGCGCATCAGACAGTTTCCGCGTCCCGATAACGGCCGTAAGTGTAGTGCGCCGCGCAGGCGCCTTCCGACGAAACCATGCAACTGCCCATCGGGTTTTCCGGCGTGCAGACGGTGCCGAATATCTTGCAGTCGGTCGGCTTTTTGACGCCGCGCAGAATCGCGCCGCATTCGCAGGCCTTGTTGTCGGCGACCGGCCGGTATTCGAGCCGGTAGCGGCGTTCGGCGTCGAAACGGGCATAGCGTGCGCGTATCGCCAGCGCCGAAAAAGGCACTTCGCCGAGGCCGCGCCATTCAAAGCTGGGGCGAACCTCGAACACCTCATCCATCAGGCGCTGCGCCTTCAGGTTGCCGTCCCGGCTGACCGCGCGGGTGAATTCGTTTTCCACTTCCGCCCTGCCCTCGTTGATCTGGCGCACCAGCATCAGAATGGACTGCATGACGTCGAGCGGTTCGAAGCCGGAAATCACCACCGGCTTGCGGAACCCCTCGGCGAAAGGCTCGTAGGGCCGGCTGCCGATCACCGTGGAGACGTGGGCCGGGCCGATGAAGCCATCGAGCGGCACAGTACCCAGTTCGCGCACTTCGGGCGATTCCAGAATGTGGGTGATCGCCGCCGGGGTGAGCACGTGGCAGCACAACACACTGAAGTTGGTCAGTCCTTCCGCGTCGGCCTGTTTGATGGCGACCGCGGTCGGCGGCGTGGTGGTCTCGAAGCCGATGGCGAAAAAGACGACCTCTTTTTCCGGATTGTCGCGCGCGATTTTCAGCGCGTCGGTGACCGAGTAGATCATGCGGATATCGCCACGCGCTTTGTCCACCACGGCCTTCGCCCGCATCAGCGAAAGCCCGCCCGAGGCCGGCACGCGCATCGTGTCGGCATAGGTGCAGAGGATGACACCGTTGTCCAGCGCCAGTTGGATCGCCAGATCGATACGACCGATCGGCAGCACGCAGACCGGACAGCCGGGGCCGTGGATCATGCGCACGCTTTCAGGCAGCAGATCGGGCACGCCATAACGAGAAATGGCATGCGTGTGGCCGCCGCAGAACTCCATGAAGTTGTAGCGCCGGTCTGGGCGGACTTCGGCGGCGATGGCTTGCGCGATGCCCTTCGCCACCTCGCCATCGCGGAACTCGTCGATATATTTCATGGCGTCGATTCCATCAGCCCCGCTTCCGCCATCAACGCCAGCGTCTTCGCGGCTTCATCCGGATCGAGCCGGGTCAGCGCGTAACCGACGTGGACGATGACGTAATCGCCGATCTGGACATCCTCCACCAAGGCGAGGGAAATGTCCTTGCGCACACCGCCGAGGTCGACGATGGCCTGGTCGTTTTCTTGTATTTCCACCACGCGGGCGGGGATGGCTAGACACATGATGGTTCACCTCAACAAATTGTTTGCCCTCGCGAGAAGGACGCCGAATTCCTAAGCGCTAAAGCGCTAACGAATTCGCTGCACCCGTAAAGGGCACGCCGAATTCCTAAGCGCTGAAGCGCTAACGAATTCGCTGCATTGCAACCCAAGCTTGGCCCAGACTCAAGCCGCCATCGTTGGGCGGCGCCTGGCCGGCTGCCAGAATAGTAAGGCCGCGCGCGCCGAGTTGGCGTTTCAGGCCGCGCGAAAGAATGTGGTTGAGAAAACAACCGCCGCCCAGGGCAACGGTAGTGAGACCTTCGCGGCGGGCGGCGCGTTCCGTCCAGTCGACCAGGGCATCGACCAACGTGGCGTGGAAGACGGCCGCGCCACGGGCCGCGTTTTTTTCATCGGCCAGATGTGACAGCAGCGGCAGCGGGTCGAACTGGCCATCGTCATCCAGGATGTAGCCGCCGGCCAGCGCGGCCACGCCGCCAGCCCGCTCAGCCAGCCCTTCCAGCAACATCGCCGCCTGGCCCTCGTAGGCCATGACCGCGCGGATGCCCAGCAGCCCGGCCGCCGCGTCGAAGTAACGGCCGAGACTGGTGCTGTGCGGCGTATTGAGGCCGCGTTCCAGCAATTGATGCAGTTGCAGCGCGGCAGGCTGGTTCGGAAAGCGCCGAGCGATTTCGCCGCCACGGCCCATTTGAAACAGCGCCGCCGCCGCCATGCGCCAGGGCTCTTTCGCCGCCTTGTCGCCGCCGGGTAATGGAATCGGCGCGAGATGGCCCAGCCGCGTGAACTGCGCGCCTTCCACGCGCAACAGCTCGCCGCCCCAGGCCATGCCGTCGCTACCGAGGCCGACGCCGTCCAGCGCCAAGCCCAGCACCGGACCGGTCACGCCATGTTCCGCCGCGACGGCGGCGATATGAGCATGGTGATGCTGCACGGCGATGGCCGGCACGTCCCAGCGCTCGGCCAGTTCCTGCGCGTGGCGGCTGCTGAAGAAATCCGGGTGCAGGTCGTGCGCGATGGCCTCGGGCTGGACTTGCAGGATGTCGAGCAGGTGTTCCGCCACCTCGATCGACATGCGGCAGGTCGCCGGGTTGTCGAGGCCGCCGATGTGCTGGGAGATGAAGGCTTCATCGCCCCGGGTGACGCAGATCGTGTTCTTCAGATAACCGCCCAGGGCCAGCACCGACGGGCCACTTTGGGGTAAACGAATGGCGCGCGGCGTGTAGCCACGCGCACGGCGGATGAATTGCGGCGCGTCGCCATCGGTCATGCGCGCGACGCTGTCGTCGCAGCGCACGACGATATCCCGGTCATGCAGCAACAGCGCGTCGGCGATGCCGGCCAGACGTTCGACCGCTTCATCGTTGGCGATCGCCAGCGGTTCGCCACCCGGGTTGGCGCTGGTCATCACCAGCAGCAGGTCGTGGGATTGATCCATCCATTCGGTACCGACTGGCTGCCCCGCCGCCGCATGGAAGATCATCCAATGCAGCGGCGTGTACGGCAGCATCACGCCCAGCCAGGCCAGGCCGGGGGCGATGCCGGGCAAAGCTGAGTCCGCGCTATCTTTCTTGCGCAACAGCACGATGGGCCGTTCCGGCGCATGCAGCAGTTCGGCCTCGGCGGGAGAGATGTCCACCCACCCGGCGATGGAAGCCAGGTTCGCCGCCATCACCGCGAACGGCTTTTCCTCGCGGTTTTTCCGCTCGCGCAGGCGTTGCACCGCTTCCGCATTGCGCGCGTCGCAAGCCAGATGGAAGCCGCCCAGGCCCTTGATGGCAACGATCTGGCCGGAGAGCAGCAAATCCAGCGCACCCGCGATGGGGTCTTGCCCCCTCTCCCGCAAGCGGGGGAGGGTTTGGGAGAGGGAAATGTTTTGCTTTGACGGAAGAAAACCTCCCTCTCCCCGGCCCTCCCCCGCCTGCGGGGGAGGGAGAACTTCCAGCCACAACCCCGGCCCGCACACCGGACACGCCGTCGGCTCCGCATGAAAACGCCGGTTGGCCGGATCGCGGTATTCCCGTTCGCAGTCCGGGCACAGGGGGAAGGCCGCCATGCTGGTCTGGGCCCGGTCGTAGGGCAGTTTGCGGGTCAGCGTGTAGCGCGGACCGCAGTGGGTGCAATTGATAAAGGCGTAACACCAGCGCCGGTCGGCGGGATCGAACATCTCAGCCAGGCAGTCCGGGCAGACGGCGGTGTCGTGGCCGATCATCGTCGCTGCATGCCCTGCCCCGCTTTCGGCGATGGCGAAGCTGGCGTGCTCGCCCGTGGCCGGCCCGTCGCTCCAGCTCAGCTCCCGCACCGAAGCTAGAGGCGGGATTTCCTGGGGCAGGCGGCGAGTGAAGGCGTCGATTTGCTCCGGCTCGCCCTCCACCAGCACCTCCACCCCGGCGGCATCGTTGCGCACCCAGCCGACGAGGTTGAGTTCGTTGGCGAGATGCCAGACATAAGGCCTAAAGCCGACGCCTTGGACGATGCCGGTGACGCGGAGGCGGCGTTGCATCCCGTAGCCTGGATGCAGCGGAGCAGAATCCGGGGTTTCAGATTCCGTGGCTTCCCGGATTACGCTTTGCTCCATCCGGACTACTCACCGCGCCCCACGTTGCCATCGGACATGGCCGATGGACTTGAACTTGGAAACGCCGAGCGCACCACGTTCGTTCCGGGACTTGGAGCCTGGTTTTGTGAGGGTATCAATCACTGCTTCGCGCGATGCTTCATAAATGGCAGTGGCCTCGAAGTTACCGTCAAGAAGAACAAGTAGTACTGCGTCGAATTCCTTCTTGATATCTATGGAGCCCATCCGCTGTCCGGGCTTGCTGCCATCGAGCACACATCTGCCTTTGATTTGAAGCTGGAATTCTCGGCCATTGCGGACTTCAATTGCGTCGTAACCAGCCTGTCTCGCAGGCGTAAGGGTAAGCCCCAAAATGCGGGCTGCTTCGTATTCAGCCACTTCACCGGTGATGCCGAGGGGCTTTCCTGTGAGCGTGCGATATTGCAGAGCGAGTTTCTTTGCTTCCGCCAGAATTTCAAGGATCGCCGCAGTCGTCATAGATAGGCCCAACTACCCATTCACCGCCAACCGCGCTTCCAACTCCGCGATCCGCTTCTTCAGCAAATTCACGTTCTGCTGCCGGGCGGCGATGGCCACGTCCAGACCGGCGGTGAGCCAGGCGAGCCATTCCTCCATGCCTGCGCCGCTGGTGGCGGAGACCTGCATCACCTCCAATTTAGGATTGATGCGGCGGGCGTATTCGATGCACTGGGCGACATCGAAGTTCAGGTAAGGCAGCAGGTCGATCTTGTTCAGCAGCATCAGGTCGGCGGCGTTGAACATGTCCGGGTATTTCAGCGGCTTGTCCTCGCCTTCGGTCACCGACAGGATGACGACTTTGTGGGCTTCGCCCAGGTCGAACGCGGCGGGGCAGACCAGGTTGCCGACGTTTTCGATCATCAGCAGGCTGTCGTCGGGCAGGGCCAGGCGTTCCAGCGCGTGGCCGACCATGTGGGCGTCGAGGTGGCAGCCCTTGCCGGTGTTGACCTGGATCGCCGGGGCACCAGTGGCGCGAATCCGGTCGGCGTCGTTGCTGGTCTGCTGATCGCCTTCCACCACCGCCACTTTCGCCTTGTCCTTGAGCAGATCGATGCTTTTCACCAGCAGCGTGGTCTTGCCGGAACCGGGGCTGGAGACCAGGTTGACGGCGAAGATGCCGTGCTCGGCGAAGTGTTTGCGGTTGCCGTCGGCGTAGGCGTTGTTCTTGCCCAGGATGTCCTGCTCGATGCGCACCATACGTTCCTGGCTGAGACCAGGCGCATGGGCGTGAGCCGGGCCCAGGCCATAGTGCAGGTCGCCCTGATGTTGGTGGAAATGGGTGGCGTGCGGATGGCTGTGAGTAGCGCCATCGGCGTGGCTATGAGCATGGCCAGGCTCGTGCGTATGGGGATGATCGTGTCCATGCGCATTTTCGTCGTCATGTCCCTCAATCCGGGTTTCGCCCTGGCCGCAGCCGCAAACAGTGCACATAGAAAACTCCTGAAGTTATTCGACCAACAAATCCTTGACCCGCATTTCCGTGCCGCCGGTGGCTTGCACTTGATAGCCGCCGCAGTTCGGACAGGCTTCGTAGAGCGCATTCACCGGCACGGTTTCGCCGCAGCCGAGGCAATACCCCGTACCCGGCGTTTTTTCCAACTCGATGCGCGCGCCCTCGGCGACGCTGTCTTTCAGCACCACGTCCAGACAAAAACCGAGCGCCTCGATTTCGACGCCGGCCAGCGCGCCGATTTCCAGGCGCACTTCGGTGACGCGCTTGAAGCCTTGCCGCGCGGCGGCGTCTTCGACGATCTGCAGGATGCCTTCGGCGAGCGACATTTCATGCATGCTTATATTCCACATCGAAAGCGACACAGGGATCGAGCGACTGGCAAATCGCCTGGGCGCGCACTTGCGCATCGTCGCCGGCCGGCAGCCTGACCAGCGCTTGCGCGAGCGGCCCGGCCGGATGGAAGTTCCATTCGGTGGGCGCGACGATGCGGTAGTCGGCCACCCGACCTTGCGCCAGACGCAGCGCGTGAATCAATAAACCGCGTGAAGTTTCTATCGCCGCCATGCCGACATTCTCCGCCAGGGGGAATGCCTTAACTACAGCAGAACCGCCGTCGCGAAGCCGCCGCGGCATATCGGCCAGCTCCAGCAAGCGCGCCAACAGGCGAGCGCCGGCGCCGCGACCGCGACGGGCAATCCAGGCCGCCAGCATCGGGTGTTCATGCATGCGCGCAATCGCGCCGGTTTCCGCGGGTTTGCCGGCCCATTCGGGCCGCGCGCAGAAACCTTCATTGGCCAGCGCCTGGCGCGCCAGTTCCATGCATTGCGCCGCCTCCAGCCGGTGCAGCGCCGGCAACAGCGGCGCATGGCTGATGCCGTGGTCCATCGCCTGCGTCCAGGCGCCGAACAACTTTGCCGGCAGCGTCGCGGCTTGTCGACGCCAGGCGTCGAAAGCCGCCAGGTCTCGTGCCAGCCAGTCCGGCGCGGGTTCGCCCAGAAAAACATCGCGCAGCAAACCTTCCAGTGTTTCGATAAAGCGGGTTGGATCGGCCGCACCCGCAATGAGAGCGCTGGCCTGGCGCAGGGCTAGCAGACTGGCCATGTCGGGCGGGATAGCGGTCTGGCGCGGCCAGTTCAACAACAGGTGCCAGGCATGCTCTTGCGCCAGTTCGATCAGCACGCGTTGTTCGCGCGCGGCGTGGACAAGCACATCGGGCTGGATGCCTTGCGCCGCTTCACAGGCCGTCTCGGCGGCGACGCGCTGCGCTTTCCCGCACAAGCTGAACATCAGGCCGGCCCGCTCGGCGGCAACCTGTGCAGTTGAGCCCGCCATCAGCCGCTGGGCGAGATGCGGCCGCGATGATCGAATCGCCACATCGTTTACCGCGCCGCCACGCGGCGTCAGCTCGATGTCTATGCGGCCTTCCAGGCTGGCGCTCAACAGGCTCTCCTTCAAGTTCGGTCTCGACATGCCCTCGGACGCATCGCGGCGCTGCAATTTGTCTGGTGATTTGAAAGTAAGAATAACGGCCAGATGAGTATTATCGACACAGAAAACACAGCCATTCCTACTACTTAAGTATGGGTTTGTTGACTCTGCGTTTCCGGATGGTTAGTTTGACAACCTTAAGGCGTTGCGACGCCTATCTCTAATAGGCCGCCAGAATGAACCGCTCGCCCTTGATCTTCAGCTTTTTCATCATTGCTTCCCTGTCACTGCTCAACATCGATGTAGCCTGGAGCGCAGCGGAAACACAGGCAAAACGAATCAATACGGCTAGCGTCAAAGCCAAGTCGGCCAAAGCGCAAACAGCCAAAGCTAATACAGCCAAAGCCAAGACGTCCCGGAGCAAGGCTGGCGATGTCAAAACATCGCTTAAGATGGCTCCGATGAAACTGGCCAGCGCCGACAGCCTGAAGTTCGCTCCGGCCGCGGCCAGCGCGGCAACGATCAACCCCTACTTCGCCAACCAGCCTGCCGCGATTCTGCCCTTGGCGGCAAAAACGCTGATCGAAAATCAGGCGGTTAACAAGGTCGCTCCCGCGCCTGTCGCCCCCGTCGCCAGCGCGCCTACCGTTTCGACACCGGCCATTTCGCCCGCCGAGCCGACAAATAGCGCCCCCATTGCCACGGCGCCGGCGCCCGCTCCAGTCCCTGCCACACTACCCAGTCTTGTGCCGCCAAGTTATGCACAAGCCGCCCCGGTTGCCGCAAACGAAGCCACAGCGCCGGTTGCCGCTTATCAACCATGGAACATGGCGACGGCGGGCTACAAGAACCCCTACCTCGCCTATTCGCAGCCCGCCTATGCGCCCCAGGATCCGGGCAAACTGGCCAGCGAAGTCGGCAACAGCCTGAAAGCCTATTTGCCCTCGCTGCCGCAATTCGGCAATTCTGCCCCGGCATCGATGGCAAGCCCGATGCAAGGCGTGAGCGCGGATAGATCGAATTCGGTGGGTGGGTTTTTAAGCGGCCTGAAGATGATGTTGCCCTTGACCGGCGATGCCAACATCTTGCCCACCATCAAAAAGGTCTATCCGACCGGTGAGAAACCTCTGGTGGTGATCAACTTCAAATGCCCGACCGAACTGATCGGCATCACCCCGCCGCCGATGAAACTCTTGCATGAGGCGATCAATTTCGGCTTTGACGGTCTCAACAAAACAAACCTGCTCTCTTTCAACTTGCAGCAGGTCTGTTCCTGATACTTCTACCCCGACCTTGATCCGCAAGCGATCGAGGTCGGGGCCGGCAACGGGTCATCCATGAAAATCAGCCCGCGACCGGCTTCACCCGTGCCGCGGCTGTTTTAGCCCGCTGCCTGGCCTGATCGACGTCAACGCCTTCCGCCAACGCCACGCCCATGCGCCGATTCGTGTAAGCAACCGGCTTGCCGAACAGACGCAGATCGGTTCCCGGCACCCTTAACGCTTCGTCGACCCCCTCGAAGCGCACGCCAGCCGCATCGATAGCGCCGTAAATCACCGCAGACGCGCCCGGTGTTTGCATGGAAACATCCACCGGCAGGCCAAGAATGGCGCGGGCGTGCAGTTCGAATTCGCTCTGTTTCTGGCTGATCATGGTCACCATGCCGGTGTCGTGCGGGCGCGGGCTGACTTCGGAAAACCAGACCTCATCGCCCTTCACGAAACATTCGACGCCGAACAAACCGACGCCGCCCAGATTTTCGGTGACCGCTTTGGCGATATCCCGGGCACGTTGCAAAGCCAGCGGGCGCATGGCCTGCGGCTGCCAGCTTTCGACATAATCGCCGTTGACCTGGAGGTGGCCGATGGGCGCGCAAAAATGCGTCTCCACAGTCCCGTCGGCGCCCGACGCGCGCACGGTCAGCAGGGTAATTTCGTACTCGAAATCGACCAGGCCTTCGACGATCACACGGCCTTTCTTGACCCGGCCACCGGCATTGGCGTAATCCCAGGCCGTGCCCAGATCGTCCATGCCTTCGACACGGCTCTGCCCCTTGCCGGACGACGACATCACCGGTTTGATGATGCAGGGGAAACCAATACCGTCCATGCCGGTCACCGCCGCGCGCAAGCTCTCGAGCGAATCGGCGAAGGCATAGCGCGAAGTGGGCAGCTTGAGTTCTTCGGCCGCCAATCGGCGGATGCCTTCCCGGTTCATGGTGAGATTGGCCGCGCGCGCGCTGGGAATGATCCGGCAGAGTCCGGCTTTTTCGATTTCAAGCAGGGTTTCGGTGGCGATGGCCTCGATCTCGGGCACGACGAAATCCGGCTTTTCACAATCGATCAGACGGGCGAGGACATTGCCGTCGGTCATGTCGATGGTTTGCGCGCGATGCGCGACTTGATGCCCCGGCGCACCGTCGTATCGATCCACCGCGATCACTTCGACACCCAGTCGCTGCAAGGCGATGATGACTTCCTTGCCCAGCTCGCCGGCGCCTAAAAGCATGACCCGGGTAGCGGATGGAGACAGGGGCGTACCGATGAACATGGCGGGGATATCCAAGGATTAGAGACCGGCGCGAAGCTTACCGCAACGCACTCGATCCTGAACTGGCCGGGCGACAAGTTCCCGCGCTAAAAGCGGGGAAGTCCCGGGCATTAAAAGCAGGAAAGTCCCGAGGGGTAAAAGCGGGATAATCCGCGTTTTTGCAAACACGCATGAACACATGGCAACTCGCTGGCTGACTTCGGCATGGCAGGCGGGCGCATGGCGTCACTGGCTGACCGATCGCGGCTCGCTGACCCGGCGCTTGCAGCAGGCCTGCCCGGACTTTCGCGTGGCCCGGCTCAAACAATCGACGGGCCGGCCCAACCTGGATGAATGCGCCGCGCTCGGCCTGTTTCCCGGCCGTCGGGCGATGATTCGGGAAGTGCTGCTGCTAAGCAAAGACACGCCGCTGGTGTTCGCCCATAGCGTCATTCCCCTCGCCGGCCTGGCCGGGCCTTGGGCGGGCCTGGCCGGTTTGGGCAATCGCCCGTTGGGCGCGGCCTTGTTCACCAATCCGCGCATTCAACGCCAGGCGCTGGAATTCCAGCACCTTGACCGGCGTCATTCGCTGTATCGCGCCGCCGCCCGACATTTACCGGAGACTCCGCGCACGCTATGGGCGCGCCGCTCCTTGTTCGCGCTGCATAATTCCCCCATTCTGGTAACCGAAGTCTTCCTCCCGGCAACCCTCCAACCATGATGAATCGCCCTGCTTTGACGTTCAAAGAACGCCTGACCGAATACGAAAAACTGATGCGGCTGGACAAGCCGATCGGCATCCTGCTGCTAGCCTGGCCGACGCTTTGGGGCTTGTGGCTGTCCAGCATCGGGTCGCCCGATTTCATCGTGCTATGGGTATTCGTCATCGGCCTGGTGTTGATGCGTTCCGCCGGCTGCGTGGTCAACGACTATGCCGACCGAAAATTCGATCCGCATGTCGAACGCACCAAAAACCGTCCCCTCGCCGCCGGCCGGGTGAGCGAGAAAGAAGCGCTGATTCTGGCCGCCGCGCTGGCGCTTTCGGCCTTCGTGCTGATACTGCCGCTGAAGAATCTGTTGCTGATCGAGCTATCCGTCGCCGCCGCTTTCCTGGCCGCGAGCTACCCGTACACCAAGCGTTTCCTCGCCATTCCGCAAGCCTATCTGGGCATCGCATTCGGTTTCGGCATTCCGATGGCCTATGCCGCGCATCTCGATGCCGTACCGCCCATCGCCTGGCTGTTGATGGCCGCCAACGTGTTCTGGGCGGTCGCCTACGACACCGAATACGCCATGGTCGACCGCGCCGACGACATGAAAATCGGCATCAAGACTTCCGCCATCACTTTCGGCCGATACGACGTCATGGCGGTCATGATCTGTTACGGCATCACCCTCGCGCTGCTCGGCCTGGTCGGCTGGAAACTGCATCTGTACTGGCCTTATTACCTCGGCCTAGCCGCCGCGGCCGGCGTGGCGGGCTATCACTACACGCTGATACGCGCGCGCGACCCGGCGCGCTGCTTCAAGGCCTTTCTGCATAACAACTGGTTCGGCGCGGCGGTGTTTGCCGGCATGATTGCCGGTCTTTCGCCCCGCTTCCAATGACGGGGTTGCCAACAATAGCGCCTCAATTCGAACGCGCCGAAATCCTGATCGGCGCGGCCGGTTTGGAGAAACTCGCCGGCAAACATGTCTTTCTGGCCGGGCTGGGCGGCGTCGGCTCCTGGTGCGCCGAAATGCTCGCGCGCGCCGGTATCGGCCGGCTGACTCTGGTCGATATGGACGTTGTCGCCACCTCCAACATCAACCGGCAACTGCCCGCGCTGCTGTCGACGGTCGGGCTATCGAAGGCGGCGGTGATGGCGGCGCGCATCCGCGACATCAACCCGGCCTGCCAACTGACCGTGCTGACCGATTTCCTGACTCCGGACAACATCCCCGGCCTGCTGCCGGCGGATGTCGACTACGTCATCGACTGCATCGACTCGCTCAACTGCAAGGTCGCCCTGATCGTCGCCGCGCGCGAACGCGGCCTGCCGGTCGCCGCCAGCATGGGCGCCGGCAACAAGCTCGATGTCACCCGCGCGCGGGTGACCGACATTGATGCAACCGAGGTGGACAAGCTGGCGCGCATCGTGCGCAAACGCCTGCGCAAACGCGGCGTCGACTCCGGCGTGCTGTGCGTATGGACCGACGAACCCGGCGCTCCGCCGCTGCCGCCCGAGGCAGTCAGCCACGGCCGCGCGCGCGCGGTGAACGGCACCATTTCCTACATGCCACCGCTGTTCGGCGTCATGCTGGCTGGCGCGGTGATCAAACAGTTGCTGGACGGGGAGGCTTAGGCCGCCGCGCCATCGCGTTGACAAAGTCGGGCAAGTACTCGGCCGCCAGCGGACGGCTGAAGTAGAAACCCTGCACGCAATCACAACCGCGCTGGCGCAGGAATCCGAGCTGTTCCTGGTTCTCGACGCCTTCCGCCACCACACTCATGTTCAGGTTGTGGGCCAACGCGATGACCGCGGAGGTGATCTCACGGTCGCTGCTGTCGGTGACGATGTCGCGCACGAAGGAACGGTCGATTTTCAACCGGTCGATCGGAAAAATCTTGAGGTAGGCCAACGAGGAATAGCCGGTGCCGAAATCGTCCACCGCGATGGAAAATCCCTGCGCCTTGAAGCGGTTCAGCAATTCGGTGGCCTGTTCCGGTTTCTCGGCCAGCGCCCCCTCGGTGACTTCCAGCTCGAAATGGCATGCGTCCAGACCGGCGGCGGCGAGTATTGCGCTGAAATCGTCGATCAGGCCGGGATGCCTGAACTGGCGTGGCGACAGATTGATGCAGATGCGCATGTCCTCGAGCCCGATGCCATGCCAGACTTTCAACATGCGGCAACACTCCTCCAATACCCAGGCGCCGATCGGAACGATGCTGCCATTCGCCTCGGCGAGCGGAATAAAGCGATCCGGCGAGATGTGGCCCTGTTCCGGATGCTGCCAGCGCAGCAGCGCTTCCACCGCGCCGACCCGGCCGCTGGCCAGATCGATCATGGGCTGAAACTGCACCGTCAATTCCTGCCGCCGCACGGCCATGCGCAAGGCGCTACCCAGTCCGAGCCGTTCCGCCGCCTCGCGATTCATTTCGAGCTCATAGAACTGGGCGTTGTTCTTGCCCTGTTCCTTGGCGAAATACATGGCCATGTCGGCATGGCGCATCAGCGTCTCGACGTCCTCGCCGTCGGCCGGCGCCACCACCACGCCGACACTGGCGGTGACATGCAGGCTATGCTCGTCCACATCCACCGGGCTATCCAGGGTATCGACGATTTTCCGGGCCATGCATTCGACATCGCGCGTATTCCGGAACCCCTCCATCACCATCACAAACTCGTCGCCACCCAGGCGGGACACGGTATCGCTGTCACGCGCCACGTCGCGCAGACGCCCGGCGACCTCGATCAGCAAACGGTCGCCGACAGCATGGCCCAGGCTGTCGTTGATCTGCTTGAAGTCGTCGAGATCGATGAACATCAGAGCCAGACAGGTTTCCTCGCGCCGAGTCCGCGCCAGCGCATTTTCCAGTCGGTCGTTCAGCAACAATCGATTCGGCAAATCGGTGAGCGGATCGTGGTGCGCCATGTGGTGGATGCGATCCTCGGTCTGCTTGCGCTCACTGATGTCGCTGAAAATCGCCAGAAAATTATCGATGCGGCCACTCTCCGGGTTGCGGATGGCATGGATGATCAACCACTTCGGGTAATGCGAACCGTCCTTGCGTTTGTCCCAGATCTCGCCGCTCCAGGCGCCGTTTTGGAGCAGGCTGCGCCACATCTCTCGATAAAACGCCTGGTCATGACGCCCTGAACTCAGCAGCGCGGGATTCTTGCCCCGGACATCTTCGGGCGTATAGCCGGTTATGCGCGTGAAGGCATGGTTCACCGCGAGGATGCGATTGTCGGCGTCGGTAATCAGGATGGCATTGGGGCTCTTCTCCATGACCACACGCGTCAAATGGAGTTCACGTCTGACATCGACGTGGCTGGCGCGCTGGCGCAGGAACATAAAGCCGATAAGCAATAGCGTAAGCAACGCAGCCAGCAATCCGACCGCGAGCAGCACTCCTGAGGGAACCGGAGCGGCATCAGTCTCCAGCGGCCAATCCTGGCCATATGCGGCAAAAACCATGCCCAGCATTACCGCCGTAACAGCCAAAAAACCGATGCCCCTGCGCCAGCCCATCTACGCCACCGACCCGCGCCTAGACCGAGAAGCGTGCGGCGTCCGCCTCCAGGCGGTCGGCCAGTTGCTTGAGGCGACTGGCCGAACTTGCCGTGCGATTGGCATTGGCGTGGCTGGCTTCGCACATCTGGGCGATGTGCTCGACGCCTTTGGCGATATCCTGCGCAGCAACACCCTGTTCCTTCAGCGCCAGCGCGATGTCTTCCACCGAGCGCAATACCTGGCCCGAGCCGGTCTGGATGCTGGACATGCTCTCGCCCGCCTCCTTGGCCACACGCATGCCTTTTTCCACCTGATTCACGCTGGCCTCCATTTCTTTCACCGCGCGGCTGGCGCCCTCCTGGATGCGGCCGATCATCTCGGCGATCTGCTGGGTCGACAAGGTGGTGCGCTCGGCCAGTTTCCTGACTTCGTCCGCCACCACCGCGAAGCCACGCCCCTGCTCACCGGCGCGGGCCGCCTCGATGGCGGCATTGAGCGCGAGCAGATTGGTCTGATCGGCGATGTCCTTGATCACGCCGACGATGCCGGCGATCTCGCCGGACAGGCCTTCCACCGAGTGGATCGCCTGCGCCGAATCATTCACGGTATTGGTGATGCCATGCATCTCGTCGACCGCCGCCAGGATCACCTTGCCGCCCTGTTCGGACGCCCGGCCGGACTCCCGCGTGACGCCTTGCGCCATGCTGGCGTGCTCGGAGACCTGATCGACCGAGACCGACATCTGCTCGACCGCGGCCGCCATGCTGGTCGCGGAGCCGGATTGCGTTTCCGCCATATTGGCGGCCTCGCGCGCCGATTCATCGAGTTCCCGCGCCGCCTGCTTGAGTATGCCGGCGTCGTACCGAATGGTATGCGTCATCTCGAACAGGCCGTCGCGCATGCGCGTGAGCTGGACCAGCAGAGCGCCGATTTCGTCGTGGCCGGCGGCGGGTAATTTCTGTCGCAAGTCGCCTTGGGCGATGGCCTGTGCCGCCACAGTGGCGGCCCGCACCGGCAACACGATGGAGCGAATCAGCAGCCATACGAACAACAGAAAACCGAAACCGCCGATGACGAGCATGGCGCCGGAAGACCACAACATCCGGTCATAACGTTGCGTAGCGGCATCGAATTCAGCTTTCGCCGCCAGGGACTGCAAGCTCATCATGCCGCCCAGCAGAGTGCGGGTCTCCGCGCCGACGCCCTTGTCGTTGCGCAGAAAGGCGAGCAGCACATCCGTGCTGTAGGAGCCTTCGCGTATTTCCTTCACCGCCGGCGCCAGGAAGTTGCCGACATACTCCTTGCGCTTGTCGGTGAACGATTTCGCCAGCGCGGCCTCGTCGGTACCCAGTTTTCGCTCGCTGTAACGCCGCCAGAGCGTGTCGATCTCCTGGCGGTTGTGTTCTATCGTATCGATGTGTTGAGACACATCGTGCTCGTGCAGGACCGCGAAATGCGTGCGCGGGTCGTGCTGATAACCGCGCAACACCTCCGCCGCGTTGACTTCCAGCAGGCGCTGAATGCGCGCCAGATCGGTGATCGGCGCCGTGCGCTCGGCATACACCGACTCCAACGCATGCATGCTGGCGCGTACCTGCGCCACACCGTTGACGCCAACCGCCAGGATCAGCGCCAGCGCGATCAAGGCCATGCTCCAGAGACGCTGAGCCAGCGAGAGCCGGCGCACCGCTTCGGCCAGACGCCAGAACCATGGATAGGAAACCACTTGACCGCGCTGAATTTGCACCTTGGCGCGACCTTCGCGCATGTCCCGATATAGCGCCTCGGCCCCGGCGATTTCCGCCGCCTCCGGGCGTTGCCGCACCGACATATAACCGCCGTCCGGCAGCGGCGTGACGCTGGCACGCACCCAGTAATGGGTACCGTCCTTGCGCCGGTTCTTGACCAGCCCGGACCAGGGCAGGCCGGATTTGACGGTATTCCAGAGATCGCGGAAGGCCTCTTTCGGCATATCCGGGTGGCGCAGCAGGTTATGGGCCTGGCCGATCAGTTCCGATTCTTCGAAACCGCTGGCCTCGATAAAGTCGGAATTGACGTGGGTGATACGTCCCTTGTGGTCAGTCTTGGAAATGATGGACATGCCATCGCGCAGAACATATTCCTGTTGTATTACCGGTCCGTTGTTGCGCATTACCCCCCCCTCAATTAGCCCAAAGATCGAAAATCGATACCGCAAAGCCAAACAAACCTGGATTGCGGGCAAATCTTTAAATCACTTGGTACTGCCTGGCCGCGAGGGCCGGCAGCGCTTGCAAACATCACGCTTTCTGCTTGAGCGGGTAATCCGGGTCATCTAAATCCAACCTTTGGCACATCAAACGAGATGGCCGGACATAAAGACCTTGATTCCGAGTCGACTATAGCATCCAGTCGCCATGGCTTAGAAGGGGGTTTTGACACGAGTAGGCAAACCTGGAAAAACCGGGCCTATCGCCCGTTTTTTCGAGCCGCCGGGCAGTCTCACCCGGCCATTCCGGCCGGACGTAATGCTGACTTGGGCCGAAACGCCTTGACCACGTTTTCCCTCGTCTCCAGATACGGCCCGCCGATCAGGTCGATGCCATAGGGCACGGCGGCGAATACGCCATCCAGGGTTTCCTTGATCGCCTTGGGTTGGCCGGGCAGATTGAGGATCAAACAGTTGCCGCGCACCACGCCGACCTGGCGCGACAGAATCGCCGTGGGCACATATTTCAGGCTGACCGCGCGCATCTGTTCGCCGAATCCTGGCAACACCTTGTCGGCCACGGCCAGAGTCGCTTCCGGCGTCACGTCGCGCGGGGCCGGGCCGGTGCCACCGGTGGTGAGCACCAGACAACATCGGGCGGCCAGATCGATCAAGGTCTGTTCGATGAGCGGCTGTTCGTCCGGTATCAGTTTTTCGACGAATTCCAGCGGGTTGTGCAGCGCGGCGGTCAGCCATTCCTTCAAGGCGGGCAGGCCCTTGTCTTCATAAACGCCGGTGCTGGCGCGGTCGCTGATCGAGATGATGCCGATACGGGCGGATTGGTACATGCGTGTGCTTCCATTAATGCCGGGGCCGGAAGAATATCGCGCCAGATAACTGGAGACGACAGATGTCCTGCATATCGTTTTTTGCGCGCGGCCTGCTTGGCGCGGCTTTCCTGGTCTCGATGGCCTGGGCCGATCCGCCGGCCGCCTACCCTTTCGTCGGCCACGATGCCGGCCTGGCGCGCGCCAAACTGGAGAACAAGCCGATCCTGCTCTACTTCGGCCGCTACGGCTGCGCCTGGTGCGACCACGTCAATCGGAAGACCTTTTCCGACCCGGGCCTGAACCGGCTTTTATCGGAAAACTATGTGCTGGTTTACGTCGATGCCGAAGGCGGCAAACGCTTGCGCATGCCCAGCGGCGAACGCCTGACCGAAGCCGAGCTCGGCGCGCGCCTGGGCGCGTTCGCGACGCCGCTGTTCGTGTTCATGACGCCGGATGGCAAAGTCGTCGCCAAGATCCCCGGCTTCAAGACCGTCGACGATTTCAAGGATTACGACCGCTACGTGCGCGGTGGTTTTTATCTGAAACAGACGCTGATCGAATTCCTCGGGAGCAAGCCATGAAGACCGGGCGCGCAGGGTGGTTCGGCCTGTTGTTTTGCGCTTCATGGCCAGCGCACAGCGCGGAGTGGGTCGGTGAAACGGTGCGTGAAATCGCCGCCGCCAAACCCGGCGTGTTCCATCACCTGGACGCGTCCGGCCGCAACAATCTGGCTGTTTCGGGCGCCAGCGTCGGGCTGGTCTGGGAAGACAACCGCGCCGGCGCGCCGGGCTGTTATCTGGCCTTGAAACCGGGCGGTTCAAGCGAGTTTCGTGAATTCCCGTTCGGCCAGGGCGAGTGCTTCGAACCGGCGCTTGCCGCGCTCGATGCCGACCGGTTCGTGCTGATCTGGGAAGATGCCGGCGGCGTCCAGAGCGCCCTCGCCGATGCCGCCGGCCCCGGCCCGGCGACCCGACTTGCCGACAGCGGCGGCCAAGGCAACGTCACCTTTCACACCCAATTTGGCGCACATGCCGCCTGGAGCGCGCCGGATGGCCGTTGGCGCCGCGTCTGGCATGCGCCCTTGCGCATCGAAGGCAAGCGTCTGGTCGCCGGTGCGGTGCGCCCGGCCGACGCAGCCCCCGCAACCGATGACCAGACTTTTCCGGCCCTCGCCGCCAGCGCCCAAGGCCTGGTGCTGGCCTGGGAAGATCGCCGCCACGGGCATACCGTGATTCTCGGCAGCGCCAGCGCCAACCCCGATGCCGCCACGCAAACCTGGTCGCCACCCGCGCGCATCAGCGGCAATCCGACCGGCGCGGCGCAAGGCAATCTCGGCCGCGGCACTGGCGCAATGCGCCCGGCGCTCGCCCGTTTTGGCGACCGCATTGCCGCGGTCTGGCTGGACAAACGCGACTTCCTGTCCGGCTACGATGTTTATGCTGCGTTGACTGGAAAAGACGGCGACAAGCTGAACTTCGCGAAAGACCGTAAAGCGCAAGACAGCTTCGGCGACGCCATCGCGCAATGGCACGCCGCCCCCGCTGGCAACGAACGCGGCGATTTGATTCTGGCCTGGGACGACGACCGCGACGGCAGTTCCGACATCTGGCTAACCCGTCTGAACGGCGCGGACTACGGCGAAAATTTCAGCCTCCCCGCCGCCGCCGGCCCCGGCAGGCAAAGCGACCCCGCCATCGCACTCGACGCGGACGGAAACCTGCACCTGGCTTGGATAGAACGCAGCGGCGAGGACACAACGCAGGTACGTTATATGCGATGGCCGCTGCCGCCGGCTAAGTGACAGGCGCGGCGCCCCAGACTGCAAACAACGGGTCGGAGTAGAGGCGCTGATCTAGGTATTTGTCGTCTTCCGGCCGCTTCAAGCCGCGCACCGTTTCGCTGTGCAGGTCGGTGAAACCGGCTGCCTGGAACAAAGCCAGTACCAGTCCCAGCCGCTCGAACGGGTGCAGTTCGCTCCAGATTTTGATCGCTTTGCCGGGGAACCAGCGGTCGGAGAAAGTGACGATGAACACGCCGCCCGGCTTCAGGACACGGCGGACTTGCATCATCACCGCGGTGGGCTGGAGCAGATATTCGATCGAGGCGGTGCAGACCGCGACATCGAAGACCGCGTCCGGCCAGGGCAATTCGGTCTGCGCGTTGAGATCTTGCACAAGCTGTTCGGATAAACGCGGATTCGCGGCCAGTTCGGCCGCGTTGATGCCCAGGCCGGCGACCTGCAAGTCGGCAAAGGTTTCAGGCAAGTGGGAAACCCAGCTGCTCATCAGATCGAGCACACGCTGGCCGGGCTGCAGAAAACGGCCATACAGCGCACTGATTTCCGCGCGGCAACTTGCATCGAGATGATGTACCAGACGCGGCTGAGCATAAAAAACCGTGTCGCTGGCGGCATCCTGCCGGGTGAAATATTCCGGCCGGGAATACGCCTCCGCCGCTGTTTGTGATGGCGCTTGCATGCCGGGGCCGTCGAACAGTTCGACCATGCGCACGCCGCGCGTCGGTTCCAACGCCACATTGCGGAACATCAGTCGGGATTCAAACCCGGCCAGAGGGTGATTGGGTTCGACCCGTAGTGTTTCGGCCAAGGCCTGCAGCAGCCGCGTGGCGCGCATATCGCGCGGGCTCTGGGCCAGGCTCTTGAACGCCATGCGCGGATAGAAGCGGCCCGGGATGGGCGTGGAAGGAAGACGAAAATCGCCAGCCGGAATTTCAACCGGGGTCTGGCCGGCCGGCTGGATCCAGGGCGCGGGGTCGATTTCCACTTCGCCCTGGGTGCGCGCCTGTTCGGCGGCGCGCGCCCAGCGGCCGTCAGCCAGAAAGGCATTATCGGCAAGCAGCAGGCGGTCGCAGTGATTGATAAAACCGTTTGCCAGTGCGCTTTGCCAAAGCAGGCTGGCTTCAATCGCCATCAGTCTTCCAGGTGGTACTCGACGTAAGCGCGGTCGCGCGCTTGGCGCACCCAATCCTCAAAAGCCTCTTCCGATTTGCGCTCGCGGATGGCGCGGCGCGCTTCCAGCCGTTTGCGCTCCTGGGTGACATCCTGATCGCGCCGCTCCAGCACCTGGATCAAGTGCCAGCCGAACGGCGATTGCACCGGCGCGGAGATGTCGTTCGGCTTCAGGCTGTCCATCATGCGTTCGAACTCGGGCACGGTGTCGCCCGGGTTGAGCCAGTTCAGATCGCCGCCGCGACTGGCGGATAAATCGTCGGAATGCAGCTTGGCCAGTTCGGCGAAATCGACGCCGTTTTCGATCCGTTCCTTCAGTTGCAGCAAGCGCATTCTGGCGTCGCTGTCGCTGACCACTTCGTTGGTCTTGACCAGAATATGGCGCGCATGAGTTTGCTTGACCACCGTTTGCACGTTTTTGCCGCGCTTGTCGATCAACTTGAGGATGTGAAAACCATTGCCGCTTTTAAGCACCGGCGACAACTCGCCCATCTTCATATCGCGCAGGGCGACGGCGTACAGGCTGGGAATCTGGCCCTCGTTGCGCCAGCCGAGCAGGCCGCCCTGAATTGCGTTCTGGGTATCTGAATAGGCGGCGGAAATTTGCACGAAATCGGCGCCGGCCTTGAGCTCGCTCAAGGCTTTTTCCGCCTTCTGCCTGAGTTCAGCCAGTTTTTCCGGACTGGCGCCTTCCGGTGTCAGCACCAGGATGTGGGCGAGATTGAACTCATCCTGCTGGTTGCTGACCTGGGTGGCATTGGCGAGATAGTTGTCGATTTCCGCATCGGTGATCAGCAGGCGGTTATCCACCTCGCGTTCCTTTAATCGGGCAATCGTCATCTCGGTGCGGATCTGCTCGCGGAACGCGTCGAAATTCGTGCCCTCGCCCTCCAGGGCTTTGCGGAAGGCTTCCGGACTCATGCTGTTGCTCTGCGCGATTCGGGCGATGGCGCGATCGAGTACCAGGCCTTCAATGCGGATATTGGTGTCTTCCGCGATCTGCATCATCGCCTTCTCGGTGATCATGCGTTCGAGCAGTTGCTTTTCAAGCAGCTGGCGCGGCGGCAACGCGGCTTTCTTGCCGGCGTTTTGCGCCTCGATCTGGCGCAAAGCCTGCTCGATCCGGCCTTTGAGTTCGTATTCGGTAATCACGTCGTTGTTGACCACGGCCACGATACGGTCGATTTCCCGCGGCGCGGCGATTGCGGCGCTCGGGATCGCGATCGCTTGCGCCAGCAATGCGATCAGGAATCCAGCCAGGAGGTTGCCCGCTTCTACAGCCCGGGACTTTCCCGCTTGTACTACCCGGGACTTTCCCGCTTGTACAGCCCGGGACTTATTCAGGGATTTCACTGCTTTGGGCATAACCGGTAATGCTCCGTTTCAAGACATCGAGCGGATTGGGGCCCAGTTTGGTCAGGCCACGCAATTCGAGTTGGAGGAAGAAAGCGCTGGTCGAAGTTGTTTCGGTCGTCGCCGTTTGCTGCATGACGCCACGTAGCGACCAACAACCGGCGTTGTATTCGAATCCGCCCAGACCCTCGACCATGCGGGCATCCCTGATCGAATAGTTGATCCGGCCCAATCCGTACCATTTTGGCGCCAGCGGCCATTGGAACGAAAGATCGATCTGATCGAGCGAATCCTTCGTGTAACGGTAGTCGGCGTTGAACAGCCGCCCCGGGCCCTTGGTCCACGAACCGCCCAGATTGGCCTTGCTCAGGACGCCTTCCGCCGTGTCGTATTGGATACCGGCATTGAGGCGCAATCTGGCATTGACCTGGCCGCTGACCAGGGCGAGCAGTTCTGTCGTGTCGCTGGAACGTACCGGCTGGCCGGGCAAGGTGACCAGTTGGTCCGCGAAGTAAAGACGCTGGCCCAATGTCATTTGCAGGCGTTCCGCGCCGGTGGCTGAATCGAGAAAACGCGTCGTCATCGCCAAGGTGAGCTGGTTGGCGTCGTTGATGCGATCGATGCCGACATACTGGTTTTCAGCAAACAACTGGTCGAGCGACAGGTCGCGATTGCTGCTGTCGAACACCGGGATGCGGCGCTGGTCGCGATACGGGATATAAACATAGTAGGCGCGCGGTTCCAGCGTCTGGGTGTAGTTGCCGCCCAGGAAACTCATCTCGCGCTCCAGAAACAAGCTCGAATCCAGACTGAACATCGGCAAGCTGCGCGTTGTGTTCTCGAAGCTGCCCATAACCGGCGCCGCCATGCTGTCGGAGAAGGCGAGCGTGGTCTCATCCAGCGTGTACTGGGTGAGATACCAACCCAGACGCGGCGTGACGACAGAGAAAGGTGTTTGCAACGGGAAGCTCAGACCGGGATTGGCATGCACGCGAACGCCCTGAACCTGATTGTTGCTCTGATGTTCAAAAACAACCAGTTCACTGGTCAAATCAAAGCGCGCGCCCAAGTTGGACGATGCCGGATCGACCCAGAGCCTATCGCGCGACGCGATCAAATTTATCTGCGGCAGGCGATGATAAGGCTCGGCAACCACAGCGGCCGGGTCCTGCAAGGTCTGGTAACGCTGCAGAAGTCCGCTCGCTCGCCAGCCGTCACCGCTATAAGCCAGACTCGCCTGTTGTGGCAGGTTCACCCGCGAAGTCTGATTGAGTGAACTGGAAAGGTCGGCGAAGTAGCGGTCATCGGAAACTTCCTCGTATTCCAGCGCGCCCGACCAACGCGCGTCGAATTGCTGCCGGTGACGCAAGAGAATGCGGCTTCGGCTGGTTTTGATCGCTTTATCGTCAGGCAGCCATTCGCCCGCCAACTCGCCGCTGTAGCCCGGCTCCAGATAGCGGAATTCACCGCCAAGCTGCAGACCGCGCTTGGACATCATGCGCGGCATGATCGTGGCATCGCGCTGCGGCGCGATATTCCAGTACCAGGGCATGAACAGCTCGAGCCCGCGCGCATCCGATGCGCCGTAGGTGGGCGCCAGAAAACCGCTTTTACGTTTGTCATCGAGGGCAAAGTCCATCCAGGGCGCATACAGAATGGGAACGTCCATGAAGCGCACCTGCACCTGGCGGGCCGAGCCCAGACTGCTGATGTAATCGAGCTGAAGTTCATCCACCTTCAGCAGCCAGTCCTGATTTCCAGGCGGGCAGGTCGTGTAGGAGGCTTCGTCCATCCGATAGACATCGGGGCCCGCGAAGGTGAGGAGTTTCGCCTCGCCACGCAAACGTTTGCCTTCCTCGTTGAAAAACTGGAAGCGCACGTCGTTCATGTCGCCTAGACGGGCTTCAAGCTTCAGTTTCAAAGCGCTGCCTTCAAGCCGATCCTGCGCACGGGTGAACACGACATTGCCGCGCGCCTCGGCCAGATCGGTAGCCTGATCGTAGCGAACCCAATCGGCCTGCAATTGCTCGCGCAAATTGCGCATGACAACCTTGCCCTCGGCCACCAGTTCAAGCTGGTCATGGCCGGTAATGTTTTCAGCCTCGACATGGGTGGGGCCTGGCGACGGCCTACCCGCCGGGCTGGCGGACGACAAACGTTCGGAAGGCTTGAGCAGCACGGAGGTGTCGGCGAACGCCTCCACGCAGGCCGCCATCAGGCAAAAAGGCAAAATCAGACGCGCAAAGGGTGGGACGGCGCGAAGCGCGGCAGGCGGCATATCGGGAATGTTAGAATTTGTCGGATTTTTTGACTGACGGATTATAGCTTTGGAACGTCCTGAACGCCTTGAACGTCTGACCGCCTGGGTAAGCACGGTTCTTCCCGCCCCTCTGCTCGATTTGCAACCGGCTTCGGCCGACGCCAGCTTTCGCCGCTATTTCCGCGCCAGTACCCAGGCCGGCGCTTTCATCGTCATGGATGCGCCACCCAGCCATGAAGACTGCAAACCGTTCCTGCACGTGGCGCGGCTGTTCCGCGCGGCCGGCGCCAACACCCCGGAAATCCTGGCCGAGAATCTGGCCGAAGGTTTCTTGCTGCTATCCGACTTCGGCGACACGACTTATCTGGCTGCGCTGGAGAAGGACGCCGGCGACGCCGACCGCCTCTATCTCGACGCCAATGCCGCCTTGATCAAGATTCAAAGCGCCAGCCAGCCGGCCGAGCTGCCGGCCTACGATACCGAATTGCTGCTGCGCGAAATGCGCTTGTTCCCGGACTGGTATCTGGCCCGCCATCTAGGCATCAGCCTCGATGCCGAACAGCAGAACGTGCTCGACACCGCGTTCGGCAGAATCCTCGCCAACAATCTGGCCCAACCCCGGGTCTACGTGCATCGCGACTGGCATTCGCGCAATCTGATGCTGACCACGGCCGACAACCCCGGCGTGCTCGACTTCCAGGATGCCGTCTACGGCCCGATCACCTACGACCTGGCTTCCATTTACAAGGATGCCTACATCCGCTGGGACGAGGAGCGCGTGCTCGACTGGCTGGTGCGTTACTGGCAAGCCGCGCGCAAAGCCGGCCTGCCGGTCGACGCAGACTTCGGCGCTTTCTACCGCGACTTCGAATGGATGGGCGCGCAGCGCCACATCAAGGTACTGGGCATCTTCGCCCGCCTGTGCCACCGCGACGGCAAGGACGGCTACCTGAAAGACATGCCGCTGGTGATGGACTACCTGCGCAAAGCCTGCGCCCGCTACAACGGCCTGGGTGATTTCCTGCGTCTGCTCGACGCCATCGAAGGCAAACAGGCCGAAGCCGGCTACACCTTCTGATGTCTCCCCCTTCACCCTTCACCCTTCACCCTTCACCTTACAAGGCCATGATCCTGGCCGCCGGACTGGGCGAGCGCATGCGTCCGCTCACCGACCGCACGCCGAAGCCGCTGCTGCAAGCCGGCGGCAAAGCGCTGATCGTCTGGCAGATCGAACGCCTGCGCGCGGCGGGTTTCTTCGATCTGGTCATCAACCACGCCCACCTCGGCCAACAGATCGAAGATTTCCTCGGCGACGGCGCGGCATTCGGCGCGCGCATCCAGTATTCGCGCGAGCCGGAACCGCTGGAAACCGCCGGCGGCATTGCCACGGCGCGGAACTTGCTGGGCGATGCGCCGTTTCTGGTCACCAACGGCGATGTCTATGTCGATTTCGACTACGCCCGACTCCGGCCGGCGCTGGCCGACATGGCCGCCAACCCGCATCGCCTCGCCCACCTGGTGCTGGTCGACAACCCGCCGCATCATCCGGAGGGCGATTTTGTGCTTGACCAAGGTCGGGTCGGCGCGCCGCCCACGCATGCCATCGGCCAGCTCACCTTTTCCGGCATCGGCTGCTATCGCCCGGAACTCTTCTCCGGCATTGCAGCCGGCGCAAAAGCCAAACTCGCGCCCTTGTTGAAAGCTGCCATGCCGGCAGGCCGGGTCAGCGGCGAGTATTTCGACGGACGCTGGGAAGATGTGGGAACCCCGGCGCGACTGGATGCTCTGGACACAGAGCTGAGTAGGGTGCGCCATGCACACCGTTTTTGAGAGCCCATCATGCAACCTGATCTCACGCCCGATCTCGCCATCCAGCGCGCCCGCCGCGATCGCGTCCTGGAAAAAATGGGCGCCGGCGTGCTGGTTCTCGCCACCGCGCCGGAACGCATCCGCAACCGCGACGCGCATTTCCCCTACCGCTACGACAGCCATTTCCACTACCTGACCGCATTCCCGGAACCGGAAGCGGTGCTGGTATTGATAGCCGGCGGGGTGGGCAAGCGCGAGCCGCGCCATATCCTGTTCTGCCGCGAGAAGAACATGGAGCGGGAAATCTGGGATGGCTTCCGCTACGGCCCGGAAGCGGCGCGCGAGATATTCCAGTTCGACGCAACCTTCGCCTACGACAAGCTGGACGAAGAACTGCCCAGGCTGCTCGAAAACCAACCCGCGCTGCACTACGCCATCGGCTTCGACACCGCCTGGGACGCGCGCATGCTGGGCTGGCTCAACGCGGTGCGCACCAAGGCCAGGACGGGTGTCGGCGCCCCCGCCACCTTGATCGACGCGCGCGCGATCATCGACGAGATGCGCCTGATCAAGGACGCGCATGAACTCGCCCTGATGCGGCGCGCCGCCGATATTTCCGCCGCCGGCCACCGCGCGGCGCTGCGCGCCTGCAAACCCGGCATGGGCGAATGGGAAATCGAAGCCGAGTTGCTCTACCAGTTCCGCAAAGGCGGCTGCCAGGCGCCGGCCTATACCTCCATCGTCGCCGGCGGCGCCAATGCCTGCGTGCTGCACTACATCGGCAACGATCAGCCGCTGCATGATGGCGATCTGTTGTTGATCGACGCGGCCGGCGAGTACCACGGCTACGCGGCCGACATCACCCGCACCTTCCCAGTCAACGGCCGCTTCAGCCCGGCGCAACGCGATATCTACGAAATCGTGCTGGCCGCCCAGCTCGCCGCCATCGAAGCGGTCAAACCGGGCAATGCCTGGAACGCGCCGCACGATGCCGCGCTGCGCGTGCTCACCCAGGGCATGCGCGACCTGAAACTGCTGGCAGGCGAACTCGACGGCCTGATCGAACTGGAAGCCTACAAACCGTTTTACATGCACAAGACCGGCCACTGGCTTGGCATGGATGTCCACGATGTCGGCGAATACAAACTGAACGGCGAATGGCGCGCCCTGCAAGCCGGCATGACGCTGACCGTCGAACCCGGCCTGTACATCCGCCCGTCCGAAGAAGTGCCCAAAGCGTTCTGGAACATCGGCATCCGCATCGAGGACGATATCGCGGTCACCGCCGACGGCTGTCAGGTTCTGACGACGGCCGCGCCGAAATCGATAGCGGACATTGAAGAGGTGATGGCACATGGATCACGTTGCGATTGAACACGTCGATATCGCCATCGTCGGCGGCGGCCCGGTCGGCGCGGCGCTGGCGGCGGGGCTGGAAGGTTCCGGCCTGTCGGTCGCGATTCTGGAAGCCCGAGTCAGGTTGGCAAACCCGCTCGAGGCGCGCGATCCGCGCGCCCTCGCCTTGTCGCATGGCGCGCGCCTGATTCTGGATCGCTTGGGCGTCTGGGACGCGCTGTCCAGACATGCCACCGCCATCGAGAGCATTCATGTTTCCCAGCGCGGCGGACTCGGCAGCGCCGTGCTGACCGCGCGGGAAGTTGGCGCGCCCGCGCTCGGCTATGTCGCGGAATACGGCGACCTCTACGCCGCGCTGGCCGAACGCATGAGCACTTGCGGCGCAACGCTGTTGACCGGCGCGCGCGTCACTTCCGTCAAGGCCACGGCCGGTTACGGCATGGTCGGTTATCGGCACAACGGCGCCGAGCGACTGCTTACCGCCGGCCTGGTGGTGTTGTCGGAAGGCGGCAAAAGCCTGCCGGCGGCGATGCGCGAGGAAAAGGATTACGGCCAGTCCGCCGTGGTCTGCACGGTCAAAACCCAACAGCCGCACGACCATCGCGCCTACGAACGTTTCACGCCGGAAGGCCCCATCGCGCTGTTGCCGCTGGGCGACGATTACGCTCTGGTCTGGACCACGCCGAATGCCCAACTCGAAGCGCGGCTGGCGCTGACCGAAGCCGATTTTCTGGCCCGCTTGCAGAGTGCCTTCGGCGACCGCCAGGGCCGCCTTCTAGCCGCCAGCCCGCGCGCATCGTTTCCGCTCAAGCTTCAGCTCGCCGCCGCTTCGCCTTCGCCACGCATCCTGCGCATCGGCAACGCCGCGCATGTGCTGCACCCGGTCGCCGGACAAGGCTTCAATCTGGGCTTGCGCGATGCCTGGAAGCTGGCCGAAGCCATCATCGATACGCCACGCGAACATCTGGGCGACGCCGCCTTTGCCCGGCAGTACGAAAAAACCCGCCATTTCGATATCGCCGGCGGCAGCCTGATGACCGACATCCTGGTCGAAGCCTTCTCCAACGACCGCTTCCTGCTCAAACATGGTCGCGGCGCGGCGCTGGCCCTGCTCGACTTGGCGCCGCCGCTTAAAAAACTGTTCGCGCGCAAGATGATGTTCGGCGCGCAGGCCTGGTAGACCTTGGCGTCATTCCCGCGCATGCGGGGATTGCCGGCCGCCATTATTGGGCTTGTGCTCGCGCTTGTTGTCATTCCCGCGCATGCGGGGATTGCCGACCCACTTTCTCAGACCTACTTCCTCAAATCCGATTGGTGAACCGGTATTTCAGCGGCAAACCCAGCGTATCGGCCCAGATGTTCCTGGCCCAGCCGCGCATCATCTTGAATTCCAGCTCGCTTTCGACCAGAGAAACGCCACCGCCGGGCTGGACCTCCATGCTCTTGTCCGCCGCCTGATAGCGGAACACGGTGGCGACGTGGAAGGCGGTGTGGTCGGTGCTGGCGGAATAGCAGGTGCTGGTGACCACCGGAGCCGGGTCGGGCCGGCGGCCGTTGAAGATTTCGACCAGCGCCGAGGCGCACAGCTTGCCGCTGTTGTTGGCCAGCGCGCCGGCCTTGGACAGATTGGACAGGATGGAGTCGCCCAGAATGTGCACGTTGGGCACTTCGGTCGATTCCATGCTGGTGTAGTCGACCGGGCACCAGTTGCCGCCGTTTTTGCCACCATCGCCGGTGCGCGCGCCGATCAGGCCGGTGATCGCAGCGGCGCGCATCGGCGGGATCAGGTTGATCACATCGCCCTTCACGTCCTCGAATTCCGTGCCGATCTTCATCGCCTTGGCGTCGATGGCACTGGCCAGGTTGTTGGGCCGATAGTCGATCATGCTGTGCTCGGTACCGAAGCCGTAATGCTTTTGCCAGGCGGTCGTGAACAACGCTTTTTTCGAGATGATGTCCTCGTTGCCATCAAGCAGGATGATTTTGCAGCGCGGCTTGGCCTGCTTGAAATAGTTGGCGATCAGGCTGACCCGCTCGTAAGGCGCCGGCGGGCAGCGGAACGGCGCCCTGGGCATGGCGAGGACGAACACTCCGCCATCCGGCATCGCTTCCAGTTGCTTGCGCAACACGCCGGTCTGCTCCGGGCCGGCTTTCCAGGCATGTTTGACAGTCTGCCGCGCCGCGCTGTCATAACCCTGGATCTGGTCGAACATCAGCTCGACGCCGGCCGCCAACACGAGCCGGTCATAGCTGAAGGTGAGCCCGCCGGCGGTGGCGACGCTGCGTTTGACCGGATCGATGGCGGTCACCGTGTCCGGCACGAAACGATCCACGCTGGCCTGGATGTAACGGTAGGGGAAGGTGATGTCTTCCAGCTTGTTGAGGCCGGCGATGACCGTGTTGGACATCGGGCAGGACACGAACTGCGCGTTCGGCTCGATCAGCGTGATCTCGACGCGAGGTTCCCAGAGTTTCAGATAGCGGGCGCAGGCGGCGCCGCCAAAGCCGGCGCCGACGATGACCACTTTTGGCCGCGCCTTGGCGATGGCGGCCGCATTCGATCCAAGACTGAACGCGCCTGCGATAGCGCTAGCGGCAAGCAGGAACTGGCGGCGATCCTGGGGCATGGCGGGTGTCTCCTCAAAAAAACGGGGCTGGCATCGGCACGCCAACTCGGCACACCGACGCCAACCCCAAGGATAGCCCGCGTAGGATGGGTTGAGGCACGAAACCCATCGTTCAACGCCGATGGAGGCGATGGGTTTCGCTCACGCTCAACCCATCCTACATGCCCTTGCCCAATGATCAGCCGAACAGCAACCCGTTCATCCGCTTTACAAACCCGGCCGGATCGGCCAACTGGCCGCCGTCGAGCAGCACCGCCTGATCCATCAGCAGACCGGCCAGTTCGTCGAAGCGACTACCCTCCTCAACTTCCAAACGCTTGATCAAGGCGTGTGACAAGTTCACTTCCAGAATCGGGGTGGACTCCGGCACCGCCTGGCCCATCGACTTCAGCATGCGGGCGAGGTTGCCGTTCAGATCGCCTTCGTCGGCGACCAGGCAGGCCGGCGATTCGACCAGACGATTGCTGGCGCGGACATCCTTGGCGCGGTCGGTCAGCGCGGCCTTGATGCGATCCAGCAAGGGCTGTGCTGCCTCGGTTTTAACGGCCTCCTCGGCGGCTTCCTCACCCTCGGCCGACTTGATCGCGGCCAGATCGACCTGGCCCTTGGCGACCGAGGCGAGCGTTTTGCCGTCGAATTCGAACAGGTTGCCGACCAGCCATTCGTCGACCCGGTCGGCCAGCAGAATCACTTCGACGCCCTTCTTGCGCAGCGCTTCCAGGTGCGGGCTGGCCTTGGCGGCGGCCAGCGTCTCGGCGGTCAGGTAGTAGATCTTGTCCTGGCCTTCCTTCATGCGGCCGACGTAATCGGCCAGCGTCACCGTTTCCTCATCGACCGTGGTAGTGCGGAAGCGCAGCAGTTTGGCGATGCGATCCTTGTTGCCCTGGTCTTCGCCGACGCCTTCTTTCAGCACGCGGCCGAAGTGTTCCCACACCTTGGCGTAATCCTCCTTGCGGTTCTCGGCCAGATCGTCGAGCAGGTCGAGCACCTTGCGCACGCAGCCGCTACGAATCATTTCCATGTCGCGCGTCTCTTGCAGAAGCTCGCGCGAAACGTTGAGCGGCAGGTCGGCGGCGTCGATCACGCCACGGATGAAACGCAGATAAGACGGCAACAACTTGCGCGTGTCTTCCATGATGAACACGCGCTTGACGTACAGCTTGACGCCGGTCTTGGCGTCGCGATCCCACAGGTCGAACGGGGCATGCGCCGGCACGTACATCAACGCAGTGTAGTCCTGGCGGCCTTCGACCTTGACGTGGGTCCAGGCCAGCGGGTCTTCGTAGTCGTGGCCGACATGTTTGTAGAACGCCTTGTATTCGTCTTCGGTGATGTCATTCTTGGCGCGCGTCCACAGCGCGTTGGCGCGGTTGACGGTTTCAACCGCCTCTTTGCCTTCCTCATCCTTCTCGCCGAGGAATTCAACCGGGATGGCGATATGGTCGGAATACTCGCGAATCACCGATTTCAGGCGCCAGGCATCGAGGAATTCGGCTTCGTCGTCCTTCAGGTGCAGCACGATCTCGGTGCCGCGCTCGGCCTTCTCGACCGTCTCCAGCGTGTATTCGCCGGAACCTTCGGATTCCCAGCGCACGCCGTGTTCATGCGTCAAACCGGCGCGACGGGTGGTCAGCGTGACACGGTCGGCGACGATGAAACTGGAATAGAAACCTACGCCGAACTGGCCGATCAACTGGGTGTCTTTCTTCTGGTCGCCGGTCAGCTTGCTGAAGAATTCCTTGGTGCCGGACTTGGCGATGGTGCCGATGTGCTCGATCACTTCCTGCCGGTTCATGCCGATGCCGTTGTCGCGGATGGTGATGGTCTTGGCGTCCTTGTCGACGCTGACCTTGATCTTCAGTTCGGAGTCGGTTTCGAACAGGGCCGCGTCGGTCAGCGCCTCGAAGCGCAGCTTGTCGGCGGCATCGGAGGCGTTGGAGATCAGCTCGCGCAGGAAGATTTCCTTGTGGCTGTACAAGGAATGAATCATCAATTGCAGCAGTTGCTTCACCTCGGCCTGAAAGCCCAGGGTTTCCTTGCCGGCGGCGGTTTCTGTGATGGTTTCGCTCATGGTCCACTTTCCCTTGTTGAAAACAGGGAATGGTTATGAGGCCGGGCCGGCTTGGTTCAAGAGGGGAAGAACGGAGCTTTACAGCAAGTTGGGAGCCGGCCGCCCGATCAGATAGCCCTGGGCATAATCGACGCCGATTTCGCGCAGAATGTTCAGCGTGGCTTCGTCCTCGACGAACTCGGCGATGGTGGCTTTGCCATAGCCTTTGACCGCATCGTTGAGCGCCTTCACGAACACCACGTCGTCCGGCCGAAGGGTAAGCCCATTGACGAAGGAGCCATCGATCTTGACGAAGTCGAACGGCAACTCCTTCAGGTACTGGAACGAGCTGTAACCGACCCCGAAATCGTCCAGGCCGAAGGCGCAGCCGAGTCCGCGCAGTTTGCCCATGATGCGTATGGCGCTGGACAAGTTGGCCAGCGCCGCGGTTTCAGTGATTTCCAGCAGCAGCCGATCCCCGGTCAGATGGTGCCGGGCCAGCGCCGCCTGCATGGTTTCATAGGCGACATCGTCGTCGAAACTGCGACTGGACAGATTGAGTGCGATCTTGATATCCGGCGCTTGCCGGGCGACAAAAGCCACCACGGTGTCGATCACCCAGCGGTCTATGCGGCGTATCAGACCAGTGCTTTCCGCCACGTCGATGAACATGCCCGGGGGAATCAGCTTGCCATCCTGGCCCCGCAGCCGGATCAGCGCTTCGTAGTGGCCGATGCGGCCGCTGACGATGTTCATGATGGGCTGGAAATGCATCACGAATGCGTCCTTATCCAGGCCGCGTTCGACTTCCTCGCGCCAGTAAGCACGCCGGCCCGCCGCCTCCCGGTAGGGATCGTCCAGCGTGTACAGATGCCAGGAGCCATGGCCTTTGACACGCGCTTGCGACAGGGCGATGTCGGCATTGGCCAACAAGGTATCGGCGTTGCCGCCATGCTCGGGAAACATCACCAGACCGACGCTGGAGCTGATGCGCGCGCGCATGCCCACGGCGTTCTCGATATTGGTGGCGGGCAAACCATGATTCAGCGCGCGGGCAAGAACAATCGCCTCGGCCGGACTGATATCGGTCAACACCAAAGCGAAATCATCGGCGCCCAGACGCGCGGTCAGGGCGGGTTGAGGATGCAGGTTCTGGATAAACCGCGCGCACTCGGCGAGAACCAGATCGCCGCCCTCATGCCCGCCGCTTTCGTTTACCGACTTGAACTCATCGATATCGAACACCATCAACATGCCGTGCGTGTCGGCACCGAGCAAGGTGTCGAATTCACGCTTGAACGCGCGCCGGTTCAACAGCCCCGTCACGCTGTCATGCTCCGACAGCAGGCGCAGATTGCGCTCGACCTGGCGGAAATCGGTGACATCGAGACCGACCGACAAATACAGATGCTCGCCACTATTTTCTTCAAGACTGGAATGGAACCAGATGACGTCATGCGAGAAGCCGTCCGCGCGTTCGAAACTGCCTTCGCTATGCGGCACCTCCCCGGGTTGCAAGTTGCGCAACAGAACGGCATGCGCTTCCGCTTGCAAATCATTCATGAAAATACCGGTGAAGGACTGGCCCAGCAGATTGCCGCCTAGCAAGCCGCTACTGCGCACCGCATGCGCATTGGCCAGACGAATTCGACCATCATGGCCATAGGTCAGGATCAAAACCGGGGCGGTATCGAGCAATCCGGCGACAAAATCGCGTTCCTGTTCCAATTGCGTCGCCTGCGCGCGCAATGAGGTGGCGTGCTGGCGCGACTCGGCATGCAACTGCTCCAGCGTATTGGCCAGGGCGTAAGTCAATTCAGCCAGATCGTCGACCTCATCCCGATATTGCAGGCAGGTCTTCGGAAAATGCTGTCTCGGCAGATGAAACGCCCCGCGCGCTTCGGCATAGCGCCCCTCGCCCAGCAGCGGCAAGGCGGTCGTGGCCTGGCGCAGACGGTTCATGGTCGAGCGCAAAAGCAAATAGAGCAGCCCCAGGGCAAGGACCAGAATCAACGCGCCCAAGGCCATGCTTGAGCGAACCGCGGTTTCCATTTCGCGCCGCTCGGCGGTGACATCGTCGATCGCCAGAAATTTGACGCCACCCGATCCCGGCGCGGGAGCGGCGAAGTTGTACAGGCGGTAATGCCGGTCCTCGCGCGCGAGTTCGAAAACCGGGCCATGCGCGTCCTGGCCCGGGCTTTTCGCGAGTTTCCCGGTCTGGCGGGTATCGGCATGCAACGGCAAGGAGTTCACCAAGGCCTCGTAGGCCTTGCCACCGCTGACCGACAACACCTTGCCGCCGGAAGCAGGTCGACCGGCTTCGCGTCCGACTATGTCGGTCGCGGCATCGACGACGATCCCCAACTCGACGCCCGACAGGCGGCGGAAGTCCAGCACCATATCCTGCAACCCGGTCGCCAGCACGATGGCGCCTATGGTACGGCCGCCCTCAACCAGTGGAACTGCGGTGGTATAGAGGCATTTGACGCCGCACTCCAGCCAATATTGCGGCATCTCGGCGCGCGCGGCGGTACGCGCCAACTCGCGTCCGCGCGCACCGATATCGGCCATGCCCCATTCGGCCAGCCCCGCGCCATCCAGGCCGAAAAAGGCGACACGGTCGAGTCCGTGCGTCAGATTCAGGTCGGACCAGAATGGATCGAACACCCGCGCCAGCGCGGCCGGGTCATGGTTACTCATGGCAGCTCGCACGCCCGGCAGATCGGCCACCAGCGTGCCGAGCGATTGCAAACGAGCCGATTGCTGCTGAAACAGGCGTTTTGCCAACTCGGCGGAACGTGCCTGATGTTCGCTCAAAGCCGCGCCTTGGCGCTCATCCAACTGGCGCAAGGCCAGCCAGGTGAAGGCGGCGGTCGTAAAGACCAGCGCCATGCCGGCAAACAGCACTATGCGCAGCCGTATGCTGAAAAAATAGGCGTGGGTCGGAGCCGAGGCCATCAGAAACGCCAGGCGGCCTGGAGCAGCAACATGTCCCACTGCCTGATCAGGCCGGCGCGCGGATTGTCCGACTGGGCAAGCCAGGCTGTGCCGTCGACATGATGCCATTCAGCCGAAAGCGCGATGTGTTCGATGTCGTGCCGCACGCCGAACACCCAGTCCTTGGCAAAGCGGGAGTGCGCGGGCAAACCCAGCATTAAAGGGAGAGCGGATCCAGCGAAAGCGGTCCCGTCGCGGTCGTTGTTGTCGTAATACAGGACATCGTGGCGAAGATAGCCCTGCCAATTGTTTCCCATGCGCCGGGTTGCCTGGACATACCCGGCTTCCGTGGTGGCGTTCTGATTGAAGAGGCGGTAACCGGTGGCATCCACCTTGGTCTGTCCGTACTCCACGGTGAAGGACCAATCTTCCGTATTGTGTTCAAGTGACAACACCCAGGTGGGCAAGCGATGGCTTCCGGCTATTTCAATCTCGCCAAGCAGCGAGGGATGGTAAGCCATGTTCATCTCCCCCAAGGACAGCCCCATGCGCCATGTCCCGCCCATATCGAACATGGCCTGGCTCAACCATGAGTTCTTCCCCTTGAAATGGCCGGCCTGATCGTTTGCCAAAAAAACGTATTCCAGGCTGGGGTCGTCCACTTCCGGGCGGAGCACGCTGATCTGCCAGGACAAATTGCCCACGTTATTTTCGGAATTGCCGTAAAGGGAAAGGCCTGGCGCGGCCAGGAAGAAATTGCGGATCTGATCGAGATAAATGGACTGCGGCATGATGATGCCCGGCCGGGTATGCGCCACATCGCGCGTGGTGTTGTAGAACCCGTAAGGATTTTTGATCTTGCCCAGCCGCAGGCCCACTTGGCTGTCTCCGTCGGAAAACAGCGTACGGTCGACAAAGCCATAGTCCAGCCGCAAATCACCTTTGTCCGACTCTCCCGCCCAGCGGGCCAGAGCCTGACCGGAAATCAGCCAATCCGGGGTCGGGCGCCAGGACAGATTCACGCCCATCTCCCGCAAATCCCAGCCCAGACTGTCTTCGCCGCTGCCGCCGACATGGTTGTCCGAGGTATGAATAACGCTCTGGCTGACGAAACCGTGCGCCTGAACGCCATGCCCGAGTTCCTGCGCCTGCGCAAAGCCCACGCACAGTGCCAGGCCAAGCGGAGCCAGCGCCTTACTGTATTGCAATGATCTTGATCGCATCGTTCGTTTTTACCTTCCTGACATAGCCTATGGCGCCAGGCGTGGTGGCGACCTTATTGACCAGTTCTTCCTCGTTGGCGACTTCTATCGGCGCCTGCGCCATGCCGGCATAGACCAGGCGATCCCAGGACTGGCGCAACTGGTAAGGAAACAGATTGAGCCGCTCCTTGCACAGCGCGATATGGGTCGGGTGGGTATCGGCAAGAACAAAGACCTGGATATGCTTGTCGTCAGGCCACTTGACCTGGCGCATACCGAATATGGAACGCGCCGAGGCCAGGGAAAGACTGTTCACGCCGACGGAAGAATTGGCGATGATTTCCGCGGCCATTGCCAGATCGGCCAACGCCAATTGGGTAAGCAGCATCCAGAAAAGAATCAAAGGCAACCTGAACAAACAAACCACCCTGTTTTTGAAATTATCCATCCACCATGGCCCACTTATTGCGCCCGATTATGACCAGGCCCACACATGGCTACTTTAAACCCAGCACATCCTGCATATCGAACAGCCCCGACGGTTTCTCCTCACGAAAACGCGCGGCAAGGAATCGCGCCGCGCGCAATGCACCGAGCGCAAAAGTCATCCGGCTGCTGGCTTTGTGGGTGATTTCCAGCCGCTCGCCGATGCCGGCGAACATGACTGTGTGATCGCCGACGATGTCGCCGCCGCGCATCGTCGCAAAACCGATGGTGCGCGCATCGCGTTCGCCGGTCACGCCCTCGCGGCCATAAACGGCGCAGGTTTTGAGATCGCGTCCCAACGCGCTGGCGATCACCTCGCCCATGCGCAGCGCCGTGCCCGAAGGCGCGTCGACCTTATGCCGATGATGCGCCTCGACAATCTCGATATCGAAGTCTTCATCGAGTACGCGCGCCGCCATATCGAGCAACTTCAACGCCAGATTGACACCCACGCTCATGTTCGGCGCGAACACGATGGGAATCGACTTCGCCGCCAGCTCGATGGCCGCCTTGCCGGCCGCATCGAAACCGGTCGTGCCGATGATCAGCCCGACCTTCTTTTCGACGCAGACTTCGAGGTGATGCAACGTCGCTTCCGGCCGGGTGAAGTCGATCAACACATCGGCGCCAGCCAGCCCGGCGGCCACATCCGCGCTGATCTTCACGCCCAGTGCCGCGCCAACCAGACTGCCGGCATCGGAATCCAGCGATTCACTGCCGGGGCGATCCAGCGCGGCATGCAATCGCAGATCGTCGGCCGCCATCACGGCTTCGAGCAATGCCCGGCCCATGCGACCGGAGACTCCAGCGATGGCAAGCTTGATCATTTCTTGCCCGCCTCCGCCGGCGCGACTTCGGTCTTGACCGAGGCCGCGACGACATCGCCCTGCAACGCCTTCAACAGATCGTTCTCGAACAGCACCGAAATATGGCGGTTTTCAATCAACTTGCCCTCTTTTTCCAGGCGGAAAACATAGTCCCAGCGGTTAGTGCGGAACGGATCGACAATCAGCGGCGTGCCGAGAATGAAGCGCACCTGCGACTTGGTCATGCCCGGTTTGAGCTTGTCGAGCATTTCCTGCTTCAGGACATTGCCCTGTGGAATGTCGATCTTGTGCGGCTTGATTCGATCGATCGGGTTGGACCAACTGCCGCAACCGGCCAGCAAGGAAAGTACTAAGCAATAAAAAAGGCGCATGAGGTATCGGTAAGAGGTATTGGCAAAAAACAGCAACGAACGGTAAATGTCCGTGCGAGACGGAACGCTCGGGAAGCCGCGCTATGATAGCGCGCATCTCAACGCCCCACCTAGCCAACAGCCGCCATGACCAGCTCCAATCAACTGAAAACGCTGGGCCTTAAAGTGACCGGCCCGCGCCTGAAAATACTTGCCCTGTTCGAGCAAACCGACCGACGCCATCTGACCGCAGACGATGTCTATCGCCTGCTGCTGACCGAAAGCGTCGATGTCGGCCTCGCCACGGTCTACCGCGTCCTGACCCAGTTCGAGCATGCCGGCATCCTGCTGCGCCACCATTTCGACAACGACAAGGCGGTCTACGAACTCAACCGCGGCAACCATCACGACCACCTGCTCTGCCTGCAATGCGGCCATGTGGAAGAGTTTTTCGACGAGGAAATCGAACGCCGCCAACATGCCATCGCGAAAAAACATGGCTTCAAACTGGCCGAACACGCGCTGCATCTTTACGTCGATTGCGAACGAGAGAACTGCCCGAATCGAAACAAGTAACGGGCTGAAAACAACTCAGGCCGCCAACATCTCCTCGGCATGCGCGCGGGTCGCGTCGGTCAGCTTGACGCCGCCCAGCATGCGGGCGATTTCCTCGACGCGCTCGGCATGGCTCAACACCATCACGCTTGAAACGGCTTTGCCGGCGCGGGTTTCCTTGCTGACCCGGTAATGCCGCGCGGCGCGCGCGGCGACCTGCGGCAGATGGGTGACGCATAACACCTGGCGCGGGTTTACGTGCGGGTTTGGGTGCGGGTTTGCGTACACTCCACCCAACTCGGCCAGCATGCGGCCGACGATTTCGGCGATACCGCCGCCGATGCCGGAATCGACTTCATCGAACAACAAGGTCGGCGCGCCGGAGGTGCCGGACAGGACGGTTTGCAAGGCCAGGCCGATACGCGAAAGTTCGCCGCCGGAAGCGGTTTTCGCCAACGGTTTGACGCCTTGCCCGGCATGCGGCGAGACGCGGAATTCCACTTCTTCCAGCCCATGCGCCGCGGCCCCGCCCGCGATCAACCCCGCTTCAAAACTGCCGCCCTGCATGGACAGTTGCTGCATCGCGGCGCTGACCGCTTTGCCCAGCTTGCCGGCCGCCGCGCCGCGCTGTTTGGAGAGCGACTGCGCCAATTTTCGATATGTCGCCTCGGCTTCGGCTTCCGCTTGCGCCAGACCGGCCAGATCGGCCGCCGCGCCGAGTTCGGCCAATTGAGCACGGATAGTAGCGAGATGGTCAGGGATTTCCTCCGGCCGCAGGCGGAACTTGCGCGCCACGGCTTGCACCGCGGTCAGGCGTGCTTCGGCCAGGTTCAGCGCTTCCGGGTCGAGGTCGACTTTATCGGCGTAGCGACTCAGTTCGCGCGCGGCTTCGTGCAGGGTTTCGGTGGCGCTTTCGAGCAGGCCGAGCGGTTCGTTCAAGCTCGGGTCTATCGCGGCCAGATCGGCCAGATTGCCGCGCAAGGCGCGCAAACGGTTGAGCAGGCCGGACTCTTCCGCATCCAGCGTCTCGCTGGCGGTTTGAGCGCCGGTCGCCAGCTCCGCCGCATGCGCCAGTCGGCGATGTTCTTCTTGCAGATCCCGCCAGCCTTGCGAACTGAAATCGAGCCCGGCAAGCTCCTGCTCCACCCAGGCCAGACGTTCGCGTTCGGCATCCTGTTCGCCGGCATTTTTCTGGGCGGCTTCGCGCCGCGCGGCCAGGTCGCGCCAGTTGCGAAAAACACGCGCGGTGTCGGCGGCGAGATCGGTGCTGGCGCCGAAGGCATCGAGCAAGCGGCGCTGTTCGACCGTCTTGAGCAGCGAGTAATGGGCATGCTGGCCATGAATATCGACCAGGAACTCGCCCGCCTCTTTCAATTGCTGGGCGGTGGCCGGGCGACCGTTGATGAAGGCGCGCGAACGGCCGGAAGTTTCGACCACCCGGCGCATCAGCAGTGCATCGTCTTCGCCGGCCGGGTCGGGCGAAGCGCGAAGATCGTTTTCATCCAACCACGCGCTCAATCCAGAGTCGGCTGGCACGGCGAACTCGGCCGAAATCTCGGCGCGCGCCGCGCCTTCGCGCACCACGCCGGCATCGGCGCGTTCACCGAGCACCAGCGAGATGGCATCAAGCAGGATGGACTTGCCGGCGCCGGTCTCGCCGGTAAGGACGGAAAAACCGGGGGCGAAATCAAGTGAAAGTTGTTCGACCAGGACGAAATCGGAAATCGAGAGGGACAGCAGCATGGTTAGTTGGGAACCCTCAAAGTTTCTCGCCCCAATGCAGTTTCTGGCGCAGCGTGTCGTAGTAGTTGTGACCTTCCGGATGCAGCAGGCGGATGGTGTTGTGCGCCCGGTTTATCACCACACGGTCGCCGATTTTCAAATCGGCATGGCGCTGGCCATCGAAATGCACGCGACCGTCATCGGCATGAATCAGGTTGATCTCGATCTCGGAACGGCTGTTCACCGCGATCGGCCGCGCCGACAGGGTGTGCGGACAGATCGGCACCATCACAACCGCTTCAAGCGTGGGATGCAGAATCGGCCCGCCGGAAGACAACGCGTAGGCGGTGGAACCGGTCGGCGAGGCCACCACCAGGCCGTCGGCGCGCTGGCTGTAGACAAACTGGTTGTCGATGTAGACCTCGAATTCGATCAGGCGCCCGGTGCTGCTCTTGCTCACCACCACATCGTTGAATGCATACGAGGCGATCAGCACATCCTCATGCCGTTCGACGCTGGCTTCCAGCAGGATGCGATCTTCCACGACATACCGTCCGGAGAGCATCTCTTCCAGCGTGGTAAACATGGTGTCGATCGACACATCGGCCAAAAACCCCAGTCGCCCCTGATTGACCCCGATCAGCGGCACGCGGTGATCGACCAGCGTACGCGCGATATTCAGCAGCGTGCCGTCGCCGCCCATGACTATCGCCAGATCGGCCACGGCGCCGATCTCGTTCAGCGTCGCCACTTCAAAGCCACGGATCTCGCAGATATCCGCTGTATGCACGGAGATCATCACTGCATGGCCGCGCCCCCGCAAAAAATCGGCCAGGCGCAGCAGCGAACTGGAACAACCCGGACTGTTGAATTTGCCCACCAGGGCGATTGTCTTGAAATCAGCATTCATGGCGCGAAATTATAGCCACCCCGTTATCATCTCCCGCCATGCTTAACGATCGCGCCCGCATCCTGCTCAAATTTCTGGTTGAGCGTTATATCGAAGACGGCCAACCGGTCGGCTCGCGCACGCTGTCGAAACACACCGGGCTGAATCTCTCGCCGGCCTCGATACGCAACATCATGTCCGACCTGGAGGAAGGCGGCTACATCGTCAGCCCGCATACTTCCGCCGGCCGGGTGCCGACATCGCGCGGCTACCGTTTGTTTGTCGATACGCTGCTGACCGTCAAGCCGCTGGCGCAAGTCGAACTCCGGCAAATGGAGGCGACCTTGTCGCCGCACGATCCGCAACGGCTGGTCAGCGCCGCCTCGCACCTGCTGGCCGAACTCACCGCCTACGCCGGCGTCGTGCTGATCCCGAAACGGCGCAGCCAGGGTCTGCGCCAGATCGAATTCCTCAGTCTTTCCGACAAACGCATTCTGCTGATCATGGTCACCGCCGACGGCGAAGTGCAAAACCGCGTCATCGTCACCGACCGCAATTACGATCCCAACCAACTGGTGCGCGCCGCCAACTATTACAACCAGAATTTCGCCGGCTTCTCGTTCGAACAGGTACAGCCGCGCCTGGCCAACGAACTGGTGGAATTGAAGACCGACATCAGCCGCTTGATGGAAATGGTGGTCGCCGCCGGCTCGGATGCGTTCCGCGATATCGGCAACGAATACGTGCTGTCCGGCGAACACAACCTGATCAACACACCGGAACTGACCTCCAACATGGCCCGTCTGCGCGAGTTGTTCGGCCTGTTCGAACAGAGAACCGAATTGATGCAACTGCTCGATGTCGGCCACGCCGCCAGCGGCGTGCAGTTGTTCATCGGCGCTGAATCCGGCGTCGCCAGCCTGGACGAATGCAGCGTCATCGCCGCGCCCTACGAAGCCAATGGCGAAGTGGTCGGCACCCTGGGCGTCATCGGTCCAACCCGCATGGCCTACGAACGGGTGATTCCCATCGTCGACATCACGGCCAGACTGTTGTCCAACGCGCTGACCTATCAGTGATACGTAAAAAGTGAAATGTGACTCGCCGCTGCGCGGCTTGGGTGAAACGTGAAAAGCTTGCGCCCCCGTTTCACGTTTCACGTTTCACGTTTCACCCTTCACCCTTCACCCTTCACCCTTCACCCTTCACCCTTCACCCCATGCCCTACTACCTGCCCGAACCTCCCTACAGCCACGGCCAGACTGCGCGCACCGGCATTCTGCTGATCAACCTGGGCACGCCCGAGGCGCCGACCGCGCGGGCGGTACGTACCTACCTGAAAGAATTTCTCTGGGACCGGCGCGTGGTCGAAATTCCGCGTCCGATCTGGTGGCTGATCCTCAACGGCATCATCCTAAATACCCGGCCGAAAAAATCGGCCGAAAAATATGCCTCGATCTGGCGGCCGGAAGGCTCTCCGTTGAAGCATTTCACCGCGCGCCAGGCGACCTTGCTGGCGTCCGAACTGGCCCGACGCACGCCCGCTCCCATCGTCGTCGAATACGCCATGCGCTATGGACAGCCGTCAGTGGCGTCGAAAATTCAGGCCATGAAAGCCCAGGGCGTGGAGCGCATCCTGCTGTTGCCGCTGTATCCGCAATATGCCGCCAGCAGTACCGGCTCGGCGCTCGATGCCGCCTGGCAATGCCTGCTGCACCAGCGCAATCCGCCGGAAGTGCGCGTACTCAAACACTTCCACGCCGATCCCGGCTACATCGCCGCGCTTAAACAAAGCGTGCAAGCCTACTGGGCTGAACATGGCCAGCCCGATGTTCTGCTCATGAGTTTCCATGGCATCCCGCGCCGCTCGCTCGATCTGGGCGACCCCTACCACTGCGAATGCCAGCGCAGCGGCCGGCTGCTGGCCGAGGCGCTGAATCTGGCGCCCGAACAATATCGGATCAGCTTCCAGTCCCGTTTCGGCCGGGCCGAGTGGTTGCAACCCTACACCTCGGCCACCCTGGAAGAACTCGGACGCAAAAAAACGCGCCGCATCGATGTGATCTGCCCCGGTTTCATCGCCGATTGCCTGGAAACCCTGGAAGAAATCGCGCTCGAAGGCAAAGCCGACTTCCTCAACGCGGGCGGCGGCGAATATCGCTACATCCCGGCGTTGAACGACCGGCCCTCTTGGATCGCCGCACTCGCCGATCTGGCCATGAGCCAGTTGAGCGGATGGTTGCCGACCAACTGGAACGCCGATCAGGAAACCCAGGAAGGACAAAATCAACGACGTCGCGCACTGGCGCTCGGCGCCAAAAACTAGCCGCGAACCCGCGCCAACATTAGCGTTTGCTTGTTGACTAGCACAAAACCAACATGCAAACATGACCTCCGGCATTGATCCTGGTCAAGACTGTTCAATTTGCCGGTCACCCCAGGAATTAAGCTTTTTGGAAACGCCAAGCCGTTGCTTATTTTCCCAACCCGGAGGAAGACATGAAGAAATCCCTCGCTGTCGCCTTGCTGCTGGCAGGTGCTTTTGGTGCTGTTGCCTCGGCTCAAGCCGATCCAAGAGCGCGTTTTATGGCCGCTAACTGCGCTTACTGCCACGGTCCCGATGGCAAGAGCCGCGGCGCCATTCCTTCTCTGGTTGGGCTGGAAGAAAAGTACTTCATCGATCAGATGAAGGCGTTCAAAGATGGCAGCCGCCCCGCCACGGTGATGCAGAAACACGCCAGCGGCTATACCGAAGCCGAATACGTTGTGCTGGCCAAGTATTTCGCGTCCATCAAGTAACCCCACAGGAGCAAATACCATGGCTATAGATCGTCGCGAATTTCTGAAAGTCACCGCCGGTGCTGCCGGCGCCGTCACTGTAAGCGGCCTGGCCGGATGCGCCAGCGCTCCCGCGGTGGCAAAAGCCGCGCCCAAAGTCGTCGTCGTCGGCGCCGGCTTCGGTGGCGCCACCTTCTCGCGCTACCTGAAATTGTGGTACCCGCAGGCGGAAGTCACGGTTATCGAACCCAACGCCGTCTTCACCTCCTGCCCGTTCTCCAACACCGTACTCGCCGGCATCAACAAGATGGAAGACATCACGATGCCGTACGACAACATCAAGAATGTGGTGAACAACTTTGTCGCCGACTACGTTTCCTCCATAGACAGCGCCAAGCAGACCGTCACCACCAAGGGCGGAAAAACCTTCGCCTACGACAAGCTGGTGCTGGCCGGCGGCGTCGAATTGCTGTTCGACAAAGTGCAAGGCTACGACGCCGAAGCGCGCAAGACCATCAAGCATGCCTGGAAAGCCAGCCCGGACCAGACCGGCGCACTGCGTCAGCAACTGGAAGCCATGCCCGATGGCGGCACTTTCGTGATGTCCGTGCCGATGGCTCCGTACCGTTGCCCGCCCGGCCCTTACGAGCGCGCCTGTATGGTTGGCCAGTATTTCAAGAAGGCGAAGCCGAAGTCCAAAATCATCATCCTCGATGGCAACCCGGATATCGCCTCTAAGAAGCCGTTGTTCCTGGCCGCCTGGAAAAAGCATTACGACGGCATGATCGAATGGCGTGGCAACAACCAGCCGCGCGCCGTCGATGCCGCCAAGATGACCGTCAGCACCGAGTTTGACGACGTCAAGGCCGATGTCATCAATCTGGTGCCGCCCATGCGCGCCGCCGACATCTGCGGCATGGCCGGGGTTCGTGTCGGTCTGGATGGAAAAGAAGGTTCCTGGTGCGCGATCGACTATCGGACATTCGAGTCGACCACCGTCAAGAACGTCCACATTCTGGGCGACTCGACGCTGACCAACTTCCCGAAATCCGGCTCGGTGGCCAACAACACCGGCAAGATATGCGCTTATGCCCTGAGCGAAATGTTCAATGGCCGCGCTGTCGATCCAGCCCCCGTGGTGACCAACACGTGTTACTCCGCCAGCTCGGAATCGACTGCATTCCACGTCGCGACCGTGTTCCGCTGGAACGAGGAGAAGAAATCCATGCTGCCCGAAAAAGGCGCCAACGGTATCTCCAAGGAAGAAAGCGAGCTGGAATTCGCCTACATGGAATCGTGGGCCAAGAACGTCTGGGCCGATACGCTGGGTTTGCCGGAAGGCTACAAATTCACCGCCAAGGGCTGATCAGCGCCTGACGCAAACAGAAAGGGGCCTTCGGGCCCCTTTCTGTTTGGTACTCGGCACTAAGACAAAATGGAAATCACTTGGTTGTGTACGTAAACACGCCATCCCAATCGGCGGGCGGCGGGTTTTCGCGGAAATGCGCGATGCGCTCCAGATAGACCTCGTACAGCTTGCTCGGATGGCGTTTGTTGGCTTTGCGCAGGATGTCCTCGGCCACATCGAAATCGAACAACTGGAAGGAGGCGCAGGCCTGTTCAAAATCCTGCTTGCGCTTTATCGCCGCGATATCGAGCTGATCTTTCATGCCCAGCGGTTCGTAGATCGCGACCGGATTGTGTTTGCCTTTGACCCGGACAACGTCCACTTTCATGAACTCCATATCCGGACATTTCATCATGGCGTCCTCGCCGACCAGGATGCCCAGCCCGTACTGCTTGGTCAGGCTTTCCAGACGCGACGCAAGGTTGACCGCATCGGCCATGACCGTGTAGGCCATGCGGAATTCGGAACCCATATTGCCGACGCTCATCTTGCCCGAGTTGACGCCGATGCCGATCTTGATTTCCGGCCAGCCCTTCAGCTTCATGAGCGGGTTCAGTTCGTTCAGATCGGTTTGCATCTGCATCGCGGCCAGGATCGCGCTGCGGGCATGGTTTTCATCTGGAATCGGCGCGCCCCAGAACGCCATGATGGCGTCGCCGATGTATTTGTCGATGGTGCCGCGACGTTGCTGGACGATGCGGGTCATCGACGAGAGGTAGAAGTTCAGCATCTCGGCCAGGGATGAAGCGGACAAGCCTTCCGAAATGCTGGTGAAGTCGCGGATATCCGAGAACAACACGCTCATTTCACGCGACTCGCCCTTCAGGTTGTAGCGGTCGGGGTCGCGGCTCATTTCCTCGACCAGTTCCTTGGGCACATATTGTCCGAACAGTTTGGTGATCTGCCCCTTGGCGCGGGATTCGATGAAAAAACCATACGACATATTGCCAACGAACATGCCCAGCACGGTGATCAGCGGCGCGCCGAGCGGGAAATCCAGATTGAGGCTGTTCCAGGCCCATAGATCGAGTCCGAGGATCAAAACCAGGAAGCCCAGGGTGGAAATGCCGGCGATCAGGGGCGGCATCAATGGCAGCAACGTGCCGACCAGCAAGCCGAGCACGACCACGCTGGCCACCGTCAACAGGGTGATCTGGCGCGGCTTCCACTTGATGTTCTGGTCAAGAATGCCGGACAGCAGGGAGGCATGAATTTCCACCCCGGGGAATATCTCGCTGACCGGCGTCGAACGCACATCCGCCAAACCCGGAGCGGTCGTGCCGATCAGCACGATGCGGCCTTCCAGTTGGCTGGCCGGCACTTGCCCGCTGATGACATCGGTGGCGGAAACGAAGCGGTAGGAGCCATGCGCGCGGTAAGGCACCAACACGCCGCCCAGGTCGTCAAAAGGCACTTTGAGACCGTCGATGTCGAGCGCATGCGGCTCGAAACGGTTGAAACCATCGCCGCCCGGGTTCAGCAATTTGATGTCTTCCGCCCCCATTGCCGCGCGCGTCAGCATGACCGCCAACGAGGCGTAGTAGCTATTCTGGTAGTTGATCAAGACCGGCAAGCGACGAATCACGCCGTCGTTATCGGGCAAGGAGTTGTAGAAACCGGCCGAATTCGCTTTTTCAAGCAATCTGGGCAGCGCGCCACCAAAGCCTTCGGCATGCATGAAACCACCGCCCAGTCTGCCCATCTGATCCTGGGTAAAAAGCGGCTTGGGCAGCGTTGCGATGCGTTCGGCGCCTTGGTTGACGTTGAAGTAATAGCCCAGCACAGACAGGCCTTTGCCAAGCGACTCGGCCATGAGTCCGTCGTAATCGAGACTCGGGCGCAGTTGCTCGATCAATCCCAGAAACGTGGCCTCATCCTTCAATTCATTCGCCGCCAGCCGTTCCAGCACCGGCAAGCCGGAACTGGCATCCGGCTCGGAAAAAACAATGTCAAAGCCGACCGCGGCGGCGCCGTACTGTTCGAACAAATTGCTCTGCATGCGCGCCAGCTTTTCGCGCGGCCATGGCCAACGGCCTTCCGCCTGCAAGCTTTTGTCGTCGATATCGACAATCACGATACGGTCATCGACACCTTGCGGTTTCGTCACCTGAACCTTGAGGTCGTACATTGCGTTGTCGAGGAGATCGACAAAGCCGATATGCATGATTCCGGTCAGGTGCAACGTGAGCAATATGACCAGCAGGACGCTGAGGGCGAATTGCCCGATGAATCGACGGCTACGCAAAGTCATGGCTGTTCCGACTCCAACTTGTTCAGTGATGTTTCCGTTTGCGGGGCCGCGCCTGTGTAGCCAGGAATCGCGGATTCGTCTACCGAGTCGATCTGCTCCGGTTTGAGATGCGCGCGCGCGTACTCGAGGTACACCTTCTCACGCACAAAGACATCGAACAGGTCGGGATCGATGTGATTATCCAGCTTCATGCGGCCAAGAATAGCCAGCGAGCGGGACAAAGACATGCCCGGCTTGTACGGACGATCGCTTGCGGTGAGCGCTTCGAAAATATCGGCGATGCCCATGATGCGCGCCTGTACCGACATTTGATCGCGCGTGAGGCCTTTGGGATAGCCCTTGCCATCCATGCGCTCGTGATGCCCGCCCGCGAACTCGGGCACATTGCGCAGATGGCGCGGCCAGGGCAAGGCTTCCAGCATGTTGATGGTGGACACGATGTGGTAATTGATGATGTCCCGTTCCTCGGCGGACAGCGTTCCCTTGGCGATACACAGCTTGTCGATTTCCTCCTCGCTCAACAGCGGCGCCTGCTGGCCGGATGGATCGGTCCACCGATAGCCGCCGCCGATCGAGCGCACCCGCGCCTGCATCTCGGGCGACATGAATTCACCGCCGACATTGGCCTGGCGCAGGAAATCGCGCGCTTCGTCGAGTACGCGACATTCGCGTTCGAACCCGGCTTGCAGCGCCGCGGCATCCGCCGTTTCCGGGGCGTTCAAACGGGCCTCCAGCATGCGGATGCGGGCATCGCGCTTGAGCACTTCGATGCGAGCATCGATCAGGTGAATACGGTCGAAGATCGTCTCCAGCTTGGTTGATTTGTCGACGACGTGGACAGGGGTCGTGATCTTGCCGCAATCGTGCATCAAGGCGGCAATTTCCAGCTCCCGCCTGTCCTTGCTGCTGAGGGTGAAATCTTTCAGCGGCCCCTGGTCGGTCCGATGCGCCGCATCCGCCAGCAACATGGTGATCTCCGGCACGCGCTGGCAATGTCCGTGCGTGTAGGGCGATTTTTCATCGAGCGCATTCGAGATCAGCTTGATGAACGAGACGAACAACTCCTCCAGGCGCTCAATCAACTGGCGGTTGGTCAACACCACCGCCGCCTGCGAGGCAAGCGATTCGACCAGATACTGGTCATCGCGATCAAACGGAATAATTCCGCCCGCGTCAGGTTCGAGCGCGTTGATCAACTGCAGCACGCCAATGACACGCTCTTCATGATCTTTCATCGGAACGGTCAGGAAAGAGCGCGACCGATAGCCATTCAACGCATCGAAACGGCGCGTGCCGGAAAAGTCGAACTCGGACGCATCGTAGGCGTCGGCGATATTGATGGTTTTGCCTGAAATTGCCGCGGACGCGGACACCGTGGACAGATTGGGGCTGCCATCCGGCAGATACATCGGGATCGGGCTATGCGCCAGCGCATCGCCGCCTCGCCCGCCCTGATGTATACCCAGTGAAATATTGCGGATGATGGCGAACTCCAGTTTCTGGGCTCGAATCAGATAAATCGTGCCGCCATCCGAATTGGTCAGAACCTGGGCGGCTTCCAGTATCCGGTTAAGCAGTTCGCCCAGGTCGCGCTGGCTGGATAGCTCGATGCCGACGGAAACCAGCCGTTCGAGTCGATCCAGCGACAAGCCGGATTGCAGCGGAATTCTTGGGATTTGCGCACTTCGCAAGCCGCCCTTCACCTCATGCGAGGGTATCTGACCATCCAATGCGGGCATCGATAACACTCCTATCTACCATGATCCGCCTGCGTTCTAGGCGGGCAGGCATGCGCGAAGCCAAGCGTCGCACCGCCGTCCTGATCCTGAATAAACGAGAACCTAGCGAAGCCGATAAAACCGCATTGCCCCGGACTGCCCTTCAGGCAAGCCATCCAGCTTATCGCCCACCGCCTCGGATAATTGGCCCAGGCGGTCTTCCGGATGCGGGTGCGTTTTAAACAGCAGCGACACGCTCTTGTCGGATTTCGCCACATGGCCAATTTCGGCCAATACCGCGGGTAACGCATAGGCGTCATAACCCGCGCGCGCGCTGAGCACCACGCCGATACGGTCCGCTTCGTACTCGGCGCTCTTGTCGAGACCACGCGCAAAAGCTTCGGCGCCATTGCCAATCAGATTTTGTACGACGTCGCTTTCGTTTTTGAATTTCCGACTCAACGCTCCTCCCGCCGCCGCCCATAAATGAGATTTTTGTTCGACTTTCAGATGATGCTTGCGGATAACGTGGCCAATTTCATGACCCAGAACCCCGGCGAGTTCGGCCTCGTTCTTCAGTTTTCTATACAGGCCTTTGGTCAGAAAAATATATCCGCCCGGCGCGGCGAAGGCATTCAGATCCTCGCTCTCGATCACCCCGAACCGCCAGGTCAGATCGGCCCGCTCCGACTGCAACGCCACCCAGCGACCGACACGATTGACATAGCGTTGCAGGTTGTCGTCTTTGACAAGAGGCGCCGCACCCAAGAGATTACCCGCCCACTGCTGACCGATCCGGGCCTCTTCTTCCTCGGAGATGTTGTCACCGCCCACCGCGGCCTTGAACAGATGCGCGAGCGGTTTTTCGGCCGAGTTGGTCGGCTGCGTTGGAGAAGCAGGCGCTATTTTGCTCTTGAGAAGCCCCTTGAGCATGGCGTCGAAATCACCGGCCTGCGCCGTATTGATGCTCAGCATGCCGATAAATAAACAAATAAAACGATAGTTCCTGTTCATAGCTGAACTCCCATACCTGGCAAAGCGCTTTTCATGCCCGATTGTTGAAATCCTGGTTTAAATTCAAACGGCGCGGTCAATCATCGTTCTGGATTTGAGGCGACGACCATCTGTTCCGCGCGCTAATCGAGATTTAGACGCTGGAATATTTAAAAGCTGAAACCACCACCTACCGATGAGCTTTCGGTCGCCCCCGCTCCAGCCGGGCTCGATTCCTCTTGTTTTGGCTGCTTGGCGGTATCGATGTAAGCAACCTGGATACCGCGCAAACCCGCGCTACGGGCAAATTGCTCCGCATCGGATCGGCTACTGATGTATTGATCCATACGCGTCAATTCAGTGGCGTTGTAACGCGTGTTGCGCAACTCTTCCTCATTCAGACCGCGCACACCGGCAACCGCGACAACCCGGCTGGGATCGCGTCGCGCCGTCCCCATCTGAAGCAAGCCCAGAGCGGTGCCGCCGGCATTACTGGCGGATGTTTTGACCGATAAAATCCGCACCCAGCCGGTCACGCCACCTGATACAACCTGAGTCCACCCCCCCTTGCGCGCCAGGACTTCGACCGTGGCGCCCTTCTTGACTTGTCCGTTGCTGGCCGCGCTCGCCATTGCGCCTTGCCGCAACTCATCATCTTTGATCATGGTGCCAGAGGCGGCCCAGGCTGGTGACGCAAAAATGGCGCCCGCGATCAAGGCCGTAAAAAGCAGTTTCATGTTTTCACCTAGCAAGGTTGTCCTGACTGGAATCGGATAATAGCAACTCCGCGTCGATGCAGAATGCAGTAGTAATATTTGAAGCATGAATTTCATGTTCAACTTTTTTTCCCGGCGGGGCGCGGCTTTATTAGCCACATGGCGCATCTGGCGCAGCACGCTTCTTTTTACCGGCCACGCCATCCTCACGGCTTGCTCCCCGTCGGCCTACAACAGCGCCACACGCACCGTGGTCATGAAGCAGATCTACTTCACCGCCTGGCAGATCCTGCCTGGTTTCACCTTGTTCGCGGCTTTGCTTTCGTTTGTATTGATCCAGATCGTGGTGACCACGGCGGCTGAATTCGGCCTGTCCGATTACGCGCTGGAAGTTTCGATGCGCTTGCTGGTTCTCGAACTGCTGCCCCTGATCACCGCATTGTTTGTCGCGCTGCGCTCGAGCTCCGCGATCAATACGGAAGTCGCGCTGATGAAGATCAATGGCGAGATCGAAGCGCTTGAAAGCGCATGCGTCGACACCATGCGCCTGGAGTTCATGCCACGCGTGATAGGCGGCATGATTTCGGTACTCGCGCTGACCGCCGCGACCAGCGTCCTGGCTTTGGTTCTGGCTTATCTTGCGGTTTATGGCTGGCAGACCTGGAGCCTGCCCGATTTCAGCCGAGTCATGGGCAAGGTGTTTGACAACGCCGTGCTGTTTGGCATCTTGCTGAAAAGCCTGGCATTCGGCCTTGCCGTGACCGTGATTCCGGTTGCCGAGGGCATGGCGACGCCAAGGAAATTGTTCATGGCGCCAATCTCCGTGTTGCGCGGCATGGTTCGGCTCTTTTTTGCACTCATGCTGATCGAGGTGGCGTCATTAGCTTTCAAATA
>NCGJ01000011.1 GCA_002281555.1 Hydrogenophilales bacterium 28-61-23 | reverse complement strand
GCAAGCGATGCCGCGACATCGGGAACATAAATGATCGTGTAAGCGAATTTCATGTGCGCTCCGGTGTGTTAAAGCGGAGAAAACAAGCGGGAGAGGATGTTGTGGATTCCAGGTTTTGGGCTGATTGGGCCGGTAACCTCGAATAAAAAAACCGTGTTTCGCCTCTGTGCCAAACGACACACAATTTATGTGTCCCGATGGAGTGTCCAGTATTGTGGCTGAAAACCGTAAGTGGATAGCAGCTAGCAAACGAGGGATTGAGGGTGCCTGTTTCTAGCTGGAGCGAGTATTTGTTGTTTGGTATGCGCCGCAGCCAATTGTTTGGCGTGCGGCCGCGACTATTGGGCGGAGTTAAGCGCTTTTTGCGCGTTGCCGGGACCACAGAAAGGCAAAGGGCACTCCGACGGCAAACAGCAAGAGTCCGCTTGGTTCAGGGACTTGCGTGATGACAATATTGGTTGGCATCACGGAGGAGTTGTATAGATCCTGGTGAATTGCCCAGAAGCTGAATACTCTCCCGTCAGCCCAATTGCCGCTCAGATGACCGTTGGAATAGCTGACATTATTCGCCACGATTTCCGCACGAGAATCAGCGCTATGGAACACCAGCCAGCTAAGATCTTCGGCCCCGGTTAGGCGGATAAAGCTCCTGTCGTAAGCTTTAACCCAGCTGATGATGCCGTTTTCGATGTTGGCGGTGGAGTTGTCATGCAGCATGAGCCAACTGATATCGCCGCTTTCAATGTTGGCGGTAGTGTCGTTGTGCAGCGTGAGATAGCTGATATCGCCGCTTTCGATGTTGGCGGTAGCGTCGTTGTGTAGCGTGAGATAGCTGATACTGCCCCCTGAGACTTGTACGTGTGCTTGATCAAAGGCGTCCAACCATGCGTAGTCATCGTTGTTGGCAATGTTTAACTGCGTATTGTTGTGAATCGCGGTGCTGGCTAAGGCAGCAGTTGGCAATACCGATCCCGCGAAGAGTGCGCAAGCAATAATTTGTTTAATGCGAAACATAAGATATCTCCCTGACGTGGTTGTGAGATTGATAGCGTAGTTGCGAAATATTTCAGTAATTCGTACGGGTTTAAGCGCGTAGGGTTGATGAGCGCAGCGTTATCCGCAGCATGCCGCCCCTTATCGGTGGATAACGCCCTCCGGCCTTATCCGCCCTACGTCCGCTCTTTATTAGTGAGTTGCTTGGCGGATTTACTTGCAGATGTGGATGCCGCCAATTGATCCGTTGCCGCAAAAAAACGGCCACATTGTCGTGGCCGTTTTCGAAGATACAAACTCGTTCAAAGATGCGGTTCGATCATCCGGCGCAGCCATTCGTGGAAATGCACCATGCCGTCTTCCATCGGAGACTGGTACGGGCCGGCCTGGCTGATGCCTTGTTCGTACAGGGCTTTGCGGCCCTTCTGCATGCCGTAGCAGATGTCGTCGTCCTCGATCGCGGTTTCGCGGTAGGCGGCTTGTTCCGCTTCGACGAATTCGCGTTCGAACAGGGCGATGTCTTCCGGGTAATAGAACTCGACCACGTTGAGGCAGGAGTCGACGCCGGTCGGGATGATGTTGCTGACCACCAGCGTGTGCGGGTACCACTCGACCATCAGCGCCGGGTAGTAGGTCAGCCAGATCGCGCCGTGGGCCGGATCTTTGCCGTCGCGATAGCGTTTCACCTGCTGATGCCAGCGGTTGTAGACGGCGCTGCCGGGGCTGGTCAGGTGATCCTGCACGCCGACGGTCTGCACCGAATACATCTCGCCGTATTCCCATTTCAGTTCGTCGCAATTGACGAAGTTGCCCAGGCCGGGGTGGTAGGGCACGACGTGGTAGTCCTCCAGATAGACTTCGATGAAAGTCTTCCAGTTGAACTTGTATTCGGTGACCTGCGTGCTTTCGTAAACGAAGCCGGTGAAATCCATGTCGGCGGCGACGCCCAGCTTGGCCAGGTCGGTGTGGATGTCGCGCGGGCCGGCGAAGAGCAGACCGTTCCAGTTCGACAGCGGCGTCTTGTTCAGGTGCAAACAGGGATTGTTGGGGAAATGCGGCGCGCCCATGAGCTGGCCCTGAGTGTCGTAAGTCCAGCGGTGGAACGGGCAGACGATGTGCTGTGCATTACCTCTGCCTTGCAGCATCTGCGCCTGACGATGGCGGCAGACGTTGGATAGCAGCTCAATTCCGTTCGGGTTGTTGACCAGCATCTTGCCGCCGCCATGCAGCCAGTCGAGCACGTGGAAATCGCCTTGGCCGGGGGTCATCAGTTCGTGGCCGACGTAGTTGGCGCCGTGCTTGAATAGCAGTTCCTGTTCGAGCGCGTAAATCTTGGGATCGAAATACCAGTCGACTGACAGGGCCGGACTTGTTCGGGTGAGAAGAGACGAGGCCGTCGGGTGAGACATGCCCATTCCCCCTAAATCAATGAAATATTTAAGAAATAAAACTGCAAAATGGGGCGGGATTATGCTCGAGCGGACTTGCCCGGGCAAGGTGAATTGGCGACATCAATGTCCTGGTTTGCGGGTTTTTTGCCGGGGGCGAGGTCGGCTAATTCTTGTGCGCTGAAGCCAGCCGCGAGACGCGCCGTTTCGTTGAACGGGGGGCGCGGTCGGGGCACGCCCGGGGTGGCGAGCAGCGTCTGAAAGGCCGCTTCGGGTTGGACACCGCGCTGGGCGCACAAGTAACGAAACCAGCGGTCGCCGGCGGCGACATGGCCGATTTCGTCGCGCAGGATGATGTCGAGGATGTCGGCGCCGGGCGCGTCGCCGTAGCCGCGCAGTTTGCGCTGGATGTCAGGCGTCACGTCGAGTCCGCGCGCTTCCAGCAGTCGCGGCACCAGCGCCATGCGCGCGAGCGGGTCGTGCGCGGTTTTTTCGGCCATTTCCCACAGGCCGGCGTGCGCCAGGAAATCGCCATAGCTTTTGCCCAGGCTGCGAAGGTGATCGTTCAACAGGCTGAAGTGATAAGCCTCTTCCGCCGCGACTTGCAGCCAGTCGGCATAAAACTCGCGCGGCAGGCCGGGGAAGCGCTGCACCGCATCCAGCGCCAGATTGATGGCGTTGAATTCGATGTGGGCCAGAGCGTGGATCAGCGCGGCGTGATTTTCGCGGCCGTTCAATTGACGCCGGGGCATGCTGGCCGGCGGCGCGAGTTGCGGCCGATCCGGGATGCCGGCCGCGGCCAGCGGGACGTCGAGTGTTGCCTCGACCGTCAGTTCGCCCGCCCGCCAGCTTGCCCAGAGCCGCGCCGCGCCCGCCAGCTTGGCGGCGATGTCGCTTTCAGCCAGCACGGCGCGGGCGGCGAGTTGCACGTTCATGGCGTCAATTTGCGGGCAATCCAGACGGGGGCGAATCGGGCCATGCCCCAGCCGATGCCGACGCCCACGGTGTTGGCGGCCATGTCGAAGATATCGCCTTGGCGAAAGCCGCTCAGGCTTTGCAGGATTTCCAGCGTGAGTCCCATCAGGACGAAGATCAGCGCCAATCGATAGGCATTGCGCTCGATCGGATGCCACCAGAACATCAGGCTGGCGTAGGCGGCGAAGTGGCCGATCTTGTCGCCGAAAGATGCCCCGGTCGGCGGCGGTTTAGGGGTGAGGGACAGGTAGACGACCGCCAGAACCAGAAGCCAGCCCAGGACGATCCAGGCGCGACGGTGAGTCATGCGTGCGCTCCGGGTTCAGCGGTATTCGACCAGTTCCGCCAGGGGCAGGCGCTGCTTTTCGCCGGGCGCCTGGGCGCAGTAGCCGAAGGTCAGGATCAGCGCGGGTTGGTGGCGGGTGGGGTCGAGTTCCAGCAGGCGTTGCACCGCGGCCGGATCGAAACCGCCTATCGCGCAGGAATCGATGTCGATGCCGGCGGCGGCGGTCATCATGTTGGCAGCGGCAATGTGGCACTGGTTTTCGCTCCAGGCCTTGATGTCGGTCGCCGCGTGGAAGCCGCGATAGTTTTTCAGCGCGGCTTCGAGCGCGTCGCCGGGATATTCGCGTTCCATCAGACGACGCAGGTAGTCGGAATCCGGGTGCAGTTCAGCCAGCTTGGCGAGTACCACGACGACCACGCTGGCGCTGCCGACCTGTGGCTGCTGGAAGCAGGCGGCTTGCAGCGCGAGTTTTTGCTCCTGGCGGCTCAATACGACGAATTTCCATTGCTCAAGCCCGAACGAGGAGGGCGACAGCCGGCCGGCTTCCAGAATGAAATTCAGGTCTTCGGCGGGCAGCGGCCGGTCGGCCTGAAACAAGTGGCAGGCATGGCGGCGGCGGAAGATTTCGAGTAATTGTGATTTCATGCGATGAACCTTATAAGAGTCGCGCATTCTAGCCCAGCGGGCCGAAGCCTATTTCCACGCTAGACTGAGGGTGCGTTTCTCGCTTTTCCATTGGATCTGGCACATGCGGCTTCCGGTTCCCAAATTCAAGGTTTTGCTATACGGCCCAGACATTCCGGCACGGGGCGTCAATGGGCGTGCGCATTTCGAGGAATCGGTGCTGGTCGTTCAAGCCCAAGGCCATTGGTTCACCGTTCCGGGCGCCTTGCTGCAACTGAAGCTGGATGGTTTCGATGGCCGCCAGTGGGTGCTTGTCTGGCAAACGCCCTCCGGCCCGGTGACCGCGCTCTTGCAGGGCGAAGATGCGGTTGAATTGTTCATCAAACTCGCGCCGCCCGATGTTTCGAATGCGCTCAAGCTTGAGCGGGGGGCGCATGGCGCCAGAATCCGTAGCCTCCGTATCTGGAGCGCGCTGCTGGCGGCGCTTGCCCTGGTTCTGGTCGTGGGGTCGGGTTTGTTGTGGCGCAATGCCGAAAAAGCCAGCCTATGGCTGGCCTGCCAGATTTCGCAAGAGCAAAAAAACCGTTTGGGGGAGCTGGCTTTAGGGCAGATGCCTGCTTCCCTGAAACTGTTGGAGCGAGGCGAAGTGCTTAATACCGTGCAGTTCATCGGTGTTCGAGTCAGCACCGGTTCAAGGCTGCGCTACAACTTCCACGTCGCCGAATCGCCCGAGGTCGATGCAGTCGCTCTGCCGGGTGGACATGTCATCGTTTACACCGGTCTGTTGCGCGAAGTGAAAAATGCCAGCGAACTCGCCGCAGTCTTGGCGCAGGAAGCAAGCCATATCGAAAAACGGCATACCCTGGGCAATGTCATCCATGCGCTGGGCTGGCGCGCGGTGCTTGCCGCGCTACTGGGCGATTCTTCAAGCCCGGTCTGGGACGGCATGGCAACCCAATTGCGCACCATGCGTTACAGCCCGGAGCTCGAACGCGAGGCGGATAACGAGGCTTTGCTGATGCTGCACAGGGCCGGGGTTTCCTCGGCCGGTTTGCTCTCGTTCCTGGAGCGCGGGGCCGAGCGCGAGCGGGCGACGGGCGGAGCAAGCGCGATCCCGCTTCCGATCGAACAGCGTGTCGCCGACTTGCGCGCCCAAATCGCGGCGCAGCCGGCCTATCAGAGCCAGCCGTTGCCGGTCGATTGGCAACGGTTTCAGGACGCTTTATCCCGACTGTGAAGGGCGCTTGAGGTTACGGCTTGCCGCCGGCCGTTCTCTGGATCGCTAACTTATTTTTTCGGCTTGACGCTGGCGCGGGCTGCGCGTCTGCCATGGGTGACCGGCGGTTCGGACGGGGCGCCGGGGCGGGCGCCTCTTCCCGCGCCTCGTCTGGATGCCGACGGGGCCGACTCGGTTGGCCGGGCGGCGGCGGATGACTTGCCGAAACGATCCGGTGGTTTGGGTTTCCCGCGTGATTCAGTGCGCGGCGTCGGCGGCGAGTGGATGTAGGCCCGTTCCTCGCTTTCCGGTTTGCGCGCGCTTTCGGGTTTGCCAGCACCGCTGGGTTCAAACCAGCGGCCGGTGCCGGCCGGCTGGTAGCTGGGAATCAAATGGTGTTTGCCGTTGCCGATGAGGTCTTCGCGGCCCATTTCCTTCAGGGCTTCGCGCAGCATCGGCCAGTTTTCCGCGTCGTGGTAGCGCAGGAACGCCTTGTGCAGTTTGCGCACGCGGCCCTGCTTGGTGACGGCCACGCCGTGCGCCCCCCGCAGCACCTTTTTCAGCGGATTGAGTTCGGTGTGGTACATCGTCGTGGCCATCGCCATCGGCGTCGGCAGGAAGGTCTGCACCTGGTCGAGGCGGAACTTGTTGCGCTTCAGCCAGAGCGCCAGATTGAGCATGTCCTCGTTGGTCGTGCCGGGGTGGGCGGCGATGAAGTACGGGATCAGGTACTGCTCTTTGCCGGCCTCCGCCGAGTATTTCTCGAACAGTTGTTTGAAGCGGTCGTAAGCGCCCATGCCGGGCTTCATCATGTGGTTGAGCGGGCCGTCCTCGGTGTGTTCCGGCGCGATCTTGAGGTAGCCGCCGACGTGATGGCTGACCAGTTCCTTGACGTATTCCGGCGACTTCACGGCGAGGTCGTAACGCACGCCGGAGCTGATCAGGATCTTCTTGATACCGGGCAGCGCGCGCGCCTTGCGGTAGACCTGGATCAGCGGGCCGTGGTCGGTGGACATGTTTTCGCAGATATCCGGATACACGCAGCTCAAACGGCGGCAGGCGGATTCGATCTTGGCGTCTTTGCAGGCCAGCCGGTACATGTTGGCGGTGGGGCCGCCCAGGTCGGAGATGACGCCGGTGAAGCCGGGCGTCTTGTCGCGGATGGCTTCGATCTCGTGCAGGATCGACTCTTCCGAGCGGCTCTGGATGATGCGGCCTTCGTGTTCGGTGATGGAACAGAAGGTACAGCCGCCGAAGCAGCCGCGCATGATGTTGATCGAGAAACGGATCATCTCCCAGGCCGGAATCTTGGCATCGCGATAGCTTGGGTGCGGCGCGCGGGCGTAGGGCGCATCGAACACCGCGTCCATTTCCGGCGTGCTCAGCGGAATCGGTGGCGGATTCAGCCAGACATCGCGCAAGCCGGCGCCATCGCCATGCGCCTGCACCATCGCGCGGGCATTGCCGGGATTGGATTCGAGGTGGAACACGCGCGAGGCGTGGGCGTACAGGATGGGATTCTTCTCGACCTGCTCGTAGGCCGGCAGGCGCACCACGGTGTGGGCGCGAGCGCTGTGGATGGCGGCGAGGCGGGCTTCCTTGCTGAGGAAACGGATCGGTGCGACCGTAGGTTGGGCTGCCGCAGGAAGCCCAACATCCCCGGTCATCCCAGTCGTCGCATACGGATCGGGATGCTTGTCCACCCGGCCCGGCGTATCCATCGCCAGCGAATCCAGCTCGTGCCATTCATCGGTCGGTTTCCAGCCATGCGAGACCATGAACGCCGTGCCGCGCAGGTCGCGGATGTCCTTGATCGTCTCGCCCGCCGCCAGACGGTGGGTCAGGTCGACCAGTGCGCGTTCGGCGTTGCCGAACAGCAGCATGTCGGCTTTGGAATCGAGCAGCACAGAGCGGCGCACGGTGTCCGACCAGTAGTCGTAATGCGCGATGCGGCGCAGAGAACCCTCGATGCCGCCGATCACTACCGCCACATCCTTGTACGCCTCGCGGCAGCGCTGGGCGTAGACGGTCAGCGCGCGGTCGGGGCGCTTGTCGGGCGCAGCGCCGGGCGTGTAGGCGTCGTCGGAGCGGATTCTTCGTTCCGACGTATAGCGGTTGACCATGGAATCCATGTTGCCGGCGGTAACGCCGAAATACAGATTCGGCCGGCCCAGCACGCGGAACGGGTCGGCGGATTTCCAGTCCGGTTGCGCGATGATGCCGACGCGGAAGCCCTGCGCCTCCAGCAGCCGCCCGATCAACGCCATGCCGAAGCTGGGATGGTCGATATAGGCATCGCCGGTGACCAGGATCACATCGCAACTGTCCCAGCCGAGCGCATCCATTTCCTTCTTCGACATTGGGAAAAAGGTGGAGACGCCGAAGCGCTTGGCCCAGTACGGGCGATAAGAAAAGAGGGGTTTGGCGGTTTCCATGGGGAACTCCCGTCGATTTCGTAGGGTGCGCCGTGCGCACGGCGCACCCTACTGTGTTGTAGGTTGGGCAAAGCGCAGCGGATGCTTTGGCGGCTTAGTCGTCGCTTAGTAGTTACATCAGAACTGGTGCAGCGTGCCCAACATTTCACGCTAGTTGATGGGCACGCTGCACTTTGCCCATCCTACAAATACCGAAAATACCGATCAGCTACCCGACTTCGGCTTGCCGCTGAACAACGCCGCCTGCGGCCGCGCCGTGTTGTGCGCGGCGTTGTGTGCCTCGCGCCGATTCGGCGTCGGCGCGCCGCTGGCGGCGGGGCGGGGCGGATTGCGCGGATTGCCTGAAGCCGGTTTCGGCCCGCCGGCAGCGGAACGCGGTGCGCCTGCGTTGCCGCCGGCGTAACCGCCTGGCTTGCCGCCCGTCCGCGGTTGGCCGCGATTCTGATCGCTACGACCCGCGCCAGCCTGGCTACGACTCTGGCCGCCACGGCCAGCGCCGGGTTGGCCTCTTCCTGATGGGCGCGGCGGGCGGTCGTCGTCGTCACGCCCGCTCGATGCGCCGGCCGTCAGCGGCGGCGGCACGAAGCCTTCCACCACCACGACCGCGATCTGCCGTTTGATCAAACGCTCGATGTCTTTCAGATAGCCCAGCTCCTCGCGATCCACCAGCGACACCGCCGCGCCCGAAGTGCCGGCGCGACCGGTACGACCGATGCGGTGCACGTAGTCTTCCGACACATTGGGCAGCTCGAAGTTGACCACTTGCGGCAACTGGTCGATGTCGATGCCGCGCGCGGCGATATCGGTTGCCACCAGCACCTGCAATTTGCTGCTTTTGAAGTCGGCCAGCGCGCGGGTGCGCGCGGCCTGGCTCTTGTTGCCGTGGATGGCGGCGGCGGGAATATTGTCCTTGATCAGCTTCTCGGCCAGCTTGTTGGCGCCGTGCTTGGTGCGCGTGAACACCAGCACCTGCTGCCAGTTGTGATGCCGGATCAGGTGCGACAGCAGATCCTTCTTGTGCGCCTGCGCCACCATGTGGACGGACTGTTCGACCAGCTCGGAAGCGGTATTGCGGCGCGCCACTTCTATCGTGCCGGGGTTGTTCAGCAAGCCATTCGCCAGCAGCTTGATCTCGTCGGAGAAGGTGGCCGAGAACAACAGGGTCTGGCGCTGCCTGGGGATCAGCGCGATGACTTTCTTGATGTCGCGGATGAAGCCCATGTCGAGCATGCGGTCGGCTTCGTCCAGCACCAGGATTTCGATGCCGGACAGGTCCACCGTCTTCTGGCCGACGTGATCGAGCAGGCGCCCGGGTGTCGCCACCAGAATATCGACCTTGCCGCGTAGCGCGGTGTACTGCGGATTGATGTTGACGCCGCCGAACATGACCATCGACTTGATCGTGACGTGCTTGCCATAGGTGCGCACCGATTCCTCGACCTGCGCGGCGAGTTCGCGCGTCGGCACCAGAATCAGGCAACGCGGCCGGCCGGGCTTGCTGACCGCGGCCTGGGTTGTGGTCAGCCGATGCAGGATAGGCAAGGTGAAGCCGGCGGTCTTGCCGGTGCCGGTCTGGGCGGCGGCGAGCAGATCGCCGCCTTTCAATACTTGCGGGATGGCCTGGGCCTGAATCGGCGTCGGCGTGGTGTAGCCGGTCTCGGCGACCGCGCGCAGCAAGGGTTCGGACAGGCCGAGCTCGGTGAATTTGACGCCGGTGGAAACAACAATGGCGGGATCGGCGGACACGGTCGTGCCAGCGTTATTGATGGGGGATGACATAGGGGGTTACAGCTCCTGCGACGGCCTGCCGCGCATAAGGCGGCACCAATCGAGGCAGACGGATAAGTGATCGGAACGATCGAGAAAAAAGATGCCGCACGTCGATTGGTGAAGCGCGCGGGAGCGCGGATTGTAACGGCAAGCGCGTGCATAAGCACGGCATTCGGGAAACTCAATGGCACGGCGCGGAATTGACGTTGGTATCGGCGTCGGAATTGGCGTCGGATTCTGCGTTTAAAGCCAAGGTTTTTCAGCCCAACGCCACCCACACCGGTTGATGATCCGAAGCCTCGGTTTCCGGATCGACGCCGTGCGCTTGCAGCCGGGGCGCCAGATCCGCGCTGAGGAAAACGAAATCGAAACAGGCCGGCGCGTCGATGAAATCGACCGGGTGGATACCGACCGTTGGCGCGTGCTGCATGCCGGGGTGCAACAGCGTCCAGCTATCCAGGAACGCTGGCGTGGCATCGGCAAACGGCGCCAGTACGCGCGCGTGCTCCGGCGCTTCGGCCGGAAAGTTCATGTCGCCGCACAGCACGGTGGCTTGCGGCCGGGCGAACGGCTCGAAGCTGCCGCCGGTTTCTTCTTCACCTCGGCGCGGCTGGCGCGCATGGGCGCAGGCCTCCGCGTGCAGGCGGCGGATCGCGTCGATCTGGGCCTGCCGCTGCAATAACGAGTAGTACTCCAGATGCGTGGTCAACACGCGCACCGGGCCGAATTCCGCCTGCACCACAGCTTCCAGCAACACCCGCTGCATGCTCGGCACTGTCGGGTCGTTCGGCCAGGGCAACAAATGGCGCCAGACCTGGCCGACCGGCAGCCGGGAAAAGATCGCGTTGCCGAATTGTTTGCGGCCGCCTTTTTCATCGGGCACGTCGGTCGCCGGCGCGTAGATCGGCACGTAACCGGGCAGCAACCGGCTCAGTTCGGTCATCTGGTCGCGACCATCGTTGCCGGGCAGGCCGGGAAAATTCAGCGCCACTTCCTGCAGACAGATGAGGTCGAAATCGCCCGGCCCGTGCACCGTTTCGACCGTGCGCGCCAGATCGACGCGTCCGTCGAGGCCGCGCCCCCACTGAATATTCCAGGTCAACAGTTTCATCGTTTCGCTCCTTCGATACGCCTCTTTCAGGATAGAAGCGGTGCGAGGAAAGCAACGAAACGCCCAAACCACTAAACTGCCGCCGATTCCATTCGCCCATCAATCGCGTGCCGCCCGATCCCCTTGCAGACATCCCGACCGACGAGAACGCCGACGCCGTCTTCATGCGCGCGGCCATGGCGCAGGCCGAACTGGCGCGCGCGGCCGGCGAGGTGCCGGTCGGTGCGGTGCTGGTGCTGGCGGGTGAAATTGTCGGCCGCGGCTACAACCAGCCGATTTCCGCGCACGACCCCAGTGCCCACGCCGAAGTCATGGCGCTGCGCGCCGCCGGCCTGCATCTGGCCAATTACCGTCTGCCCGGCAGTACCTTGTATGTGACGCTGGAACCCTGTGTGATGTGCTGCGGCGCGATCATGCATGCGCGCGTCGAACGCGTCGTGTTCGGCGCGCGCGATCCGAAGACTGGCGCCGCCGGCAGCGTCATCGACCTGTTCGCCGAGTCGCGGCTCAACCATCATGCGGACACGCTGGGCGGTGTGCTGGCCGAGGAATGCGGCGCGATGCTGTCGAGTTTTTTTGCCGAACGGCGCGCGAAAGTGAAAACATGAAAATCCGTATCAGCCTGGCCGACCAGGAACTTGAACTGCTCGATGACACCGGCACGACATTGCGCCGTTATCCGGTCTCCACCGCCGCCAATGGCGCCGGCGAGGAAGTCGGCAGCTATCAAACGCCGCGCGGCCGGCACATCGTGCGCGCCAGGATAGGCGCCGATCTGCCGCTCAATACCGTGTTTACCGGCCGCCGCCCGACCGGCGAAATCTATTCGACTGAACTCGGCGAAACCCAGCCGGAGCGCGACTGGATTCTGTCGCGCATCCTCTGGCTGTCTGGCACCGAGCCCGGCTTCAACCGCCTGGGCAAGCGCGACACGATGCGCCGCTATATTTACATCCACGGCACGCCGGATGAGAGCTTCGAGCAGGCACCGCGCTCGCACGGCTGCATCCGCATGCGCAACGAAGATCTGGTCGAATTGTTTGACGCGGTGCCGCCTTATACGCCGGTGGAAATCGTCTGAACGCCATTCCGGGGCGACTGAGGCGTACTCGCGCACACGGGTGGCAATCAAGGGGAAAATCGGTTTTTTTCGCGATTCGAAGGGCCGCAGAAATGTTTGCCACGCACATCCATTTCCGAGTTTTGCTGTTGACCTTGTTGGCTGGCGTCGGGCCGGTGCAAGCCGGTGAGATTCAGGGCAATGACGGCAGCGTCATCCTGCGCATGTGTAAAGGCGCGGACCAGGTGCGGGCGCTGTCGGTGATGTGCCACAGCTATCTGAACGGCTATCTCGACGGCGCGCGACATTACGGCAAAGGCAAGCTGGCGTTCTGCCTGGCCGCGGGCGACAAGGAAAAAGTGCCGGCAGCGTTGGTGGACTGGATAGTCGCGCATCCGGATGCACAGAAACAAGCGGCCGGTGCGGTGTTGCACCAGATGCTGATGGAACGTTTTCCGTGCAAGGGTGGCAAGTAGGTGGTGTTTGAAGCTGCGCTACCAATTGTTTATCGCGACGACTGGCTGATCGCCATCGACAAACCGGCCGGGCTGCTGGTGCATCGCAGCGCGCTGGACCGCCACGAAACCCGCTTTGCCTTGCAGATGCTGCGCGACCAGATCGGCCAACCGGTCTACCCGGCGCATCGGCTCGACAAGGGCACTTCCGGCGTGCTGCTGTTCGCGTTGGATCGGGACGTCGGTCGCGCCTTGAGCGGGCAATTTGAACGCGGCGAAGTGGATAAGCGCTATCTCGCCGTGGTGCGCGGCCATCCGCTGGAAGCCGGCGAGATCGACCACCCGTTGCCGCGTATGGCGGACGAATACGCCGGCATCGCCGGTCTCGGCGCTGCGCAGCCGGCGGTAACCCGCTACCGTCGGCTGGCGACGGTGGAACTACCGCACGCCGTCGACCGTTACCCGACCAGCCGCTACGCCCTGCTCGAACTGCAGCCGCTCACCGGCCGCTGGCATCAGTTGCGCCGGCATCTGAAACACATTTCTCACCCGATCATCGGCGACGCCACCCACGGCAAGGGCCGGCATAACCGGCTGTTTCAGGACTTGTTCGGTTGCCATCGCTTGCTGCTGGCGGCGACCGAAATGCGGCTGACGCATCCGGTCAGCGGGCGGGATTTACAGTTGCATGCCGTGCTGGCCGACGATTTCGCCGGGGTGATCGAGCGATTGGGTTGGACAGGGGCAGGCTTCCGGTAGGACGGGTTGAACGCAGCGAAACCCATCGATCCCTCGGCGGCGGCGCATTCATGCAACCGGGCCGGAGTCGGGTCCTAACCTATTACAATGCGCGCCCCGAAACTTGCACCACGATCATGTCCGAAGCCGATGAACTCCTGCGCGCCAAGCTGAATGCCGAAACCGGCAAGTTGCCCTGGAGCGAACTGGAACGCCATTTCGCGCGCGGTCTGGTGGTCAAGGTGGCGGGCGATCTCGATCTGGTCGAGGTGGCGGTGGCGATGTCGCATGATGACAAGGCGGTGGTGGAAGCCTGGTTGACGCAGGGACGCATCGCGCGCGCCTCGACCGAAGACGCCATTGCCTGGCACGCGCAGCAAAGCCAGTTCTGGGTCGTGGTGGCGGCGCCCTGGGTGTTGATCCAGGAAGTCGCCGCGCGGGTTGATGCCTGACGACTCGATGCCTGATTTTTTTCTTTGACCGTTTTCGACATGGCTATCAACGCAACCATCTTCAAAGCCGATCTGCAGATTGCCGACATGGACCGCAATTACTATGCGGATCACACGCTGACGCTGGCCCGGCATCCGTCCGAAACCGATGAGCGCATGATGGTTCGGCTGCTGGCGTTTGCCATGTTCGCGCATGAGCACCTGATTTTCGCCAAAGGTTTGAACGCGGACGATGAGCCGGGCCTCTGGCAGATGGATCTGACCGGCGCGATCGAGTTGTGGATTGAGGTGGGCCTGCCGGATGAGAAGTGGCTGCGCAAAGCGTGCGGCCGTTCGGAGCGGGTGGTGGTGCTGACTTACGGCGGACGCACGGCGGATATGTGGTGGAGCGCGAATAGAGCCAAGCTGGAAAAGCCGGGCAACGTCAGCGTTTACAACCTGCCGCAAGAGGCGACGCAAGCGCTGGCGGCCATCGCCAGCCGCAACATGCGCTTGCAATGCAGCATCCAGGACGGCCAGATCTGGATCACCGATACCGAATCGACCGTGCATATCGTGCCGGCCAAATTGTTGTGAAGCGCTGAATCCTATGCAAAAAGTCGATTTCAAGCTGCGCGGCGAGTTTGTTCAACTCTGCGATCTGCTCAAGCTGGCCGGTGTGGCGGACAGCGGCGGCCATGGCAAAACCCTGGTCGCGGCCGGCCAAGTGCGTGTCGATGGCGTCACCGAACATCGCAAGACGGCGAAGATACGCGCCGGTCAGGTCGTCGAATGCGGCGACGTGCGGATTCAGGTATTGGCCTGATCTCGCGCCTTCAAAAACGCAGCATGGCTTGTCGGCGATAGGGGTAGAGCGTGTTGGCCATGATGTTTCGATTGCAACTGCAGGCGGCTTCGCGTTCCTTAAGCATGACGGAGTGCTCGGCCAGATAGCGGTCGCGTTCCGGCCCGGGAATCAATCGTGTCAGCGCAGTCTTGTATTGGTCGCATTCCGCCTCGGTCATCAGCATGTGGCATGCAATCGAAGCGCGCTTCGATTCGGGGGCGGCGTCGGAGGTTTCGGCCGCGGCGAGCGAAGGTATTGCAAGGCTGACAAGGACAATGACGAGGCGTAGACGGGATGTCTGTGTGGCGTTCATGATGGCCTCCTTGATCCGATTTGTAAGGCTGTCTAGCGTCTGTTATGCAATAACCGTACCAATTTAGTCGGGAATTGGCTCGCGCGCTGAAATCACCCGTGAACCTGCGCCAGACTGGAGATCAAACCAACCGCCGAGCATCGGGTTATGGGCTGTCAGGCTTTGCGGCACACAATTCCCGCACCAGGATCAGGCATCCATGCGCGCATACGGTGCGGTCATGATTCGGACAAGCTGTGTTTATTGGCGGTCGAGGCGACGTAACATTACGGGAATAGATTCATTCCCCATGCTAGGAGAACCATCATGACGCACCCCCTTGCCGGACAGCCCGCGCCCGCCGATGTTCTGACCGATATTCCGGCGCTGCTTGCCGCCTATTTCAACCAGCCCGATGTCGGCCAGGCCACGCAGCGTGTCGCCTTCGGCACCAGCGGGCATCGCGGCAGCGCGATCAACGGCAGTTTCAACGAGGCGCATATCCTGGCGATTACCCAGGCGGTGTGCGAATACCGCAGCGCGCAGGGTATTACCGGGCCGCTGTTCCTGGGCAAGGACACCCATGCGCTGTCGGAACCGGCGCAACGCAGCGCGCTGGAAGTGCTCGCCGCCAACGGCGTCGAAACACGGGTGCAGAGCAATGACGGATACACGCCGACACCGGTCATTTCGCGCGCGATCCTGGTTTACAACCGTGTCGATGGCGCGCCGCGCGCCGACGGCATCGTGATTACGCCGTCACACAATCCGCCGCGTGATGGCGGCATCAAATACAACCCGCCGCACGGCGGTCCGGCCGATACCGATGCCACCGGCTGGATCGAGCAGCGCGCCAATGCATTGATGGCCGACGCCAACCGCGAGGTGAAGCGGGTGCCTTATGCACAGGCGCTGGCCGCGCCGACCACGCTGCTGGAAGATTTCGTCGCGCCTTACGTGGCCGATCTGGGCGCGGTGATCGACATGGAAGCGATCCGCACCGCCGGCCTCAAGATCGGCGTCGATCCCTTGGGCGGCGCGGCGGTGGCGTATTGGAAGCCGATCGCCGAGAAATACGGTCTGAATATCGAGGTGGCGAATCCGAAGGTGGATCCGGCGTTCGCGTTCATGACGCTGGATCACGACGGCAAGATTCGGATGGACTGCTCCAGCCCGTATGCGATGGCCAGTCTGGTCAAGCTGAAAGACCGATTCGACATCGCCTGGGGCAATGACGCCGACGTCGACCGGCATGGCATCGTGACGCCATCGATCGGTTTGCTCAACCCGAATCACTTTCTGGCCGTGGCCATCCACTATTTGCTGACGCACCGGCCGCAATGGCCGGCGAGCGCGGCGGTCGGCAAGACGCTGGTATCCAGCGGACTGATCGACCGCGTGGTGAACGGCCTCGGTCGCAAGTTTCTGGAAGTGCCGGTCGGCTTCAAGTGGTTCTCCGCCGGTCTGCTCGATGGCAGTTTCTGCTTCGGCGGCGAAGAGTCCGCCGGCGCGTCCTTCCTGCGCCGCGATGGCCGTGCCTGGACGACCGACAAGGACGGCATCATCCTCGGCCTGCTCGCCGCCGAGATCACCGCCGTCACCGGCAAAGACCCGGGTCGTTACTATCAGGAACTCGCCGCCCAATATGGCACGCCGTATTACGTGCGCATCGACGCGGTCGCCACGCCGGCCCAGAAAGCCGCATTCAAGCAACTGACCGGCGAGCGCGTCGCCGCGGCCACACTGGCCGGTGAGCCTATCATCGCGAAAATGACGCGCGCGCCCGGCAACGACGCGCCCATCGGCGGCCTCAAGGTGACCACGGAAAACGGCTGGTTCGCCGCGCGTCCGTCCGGCACGGAGGACATCTACAAGCTGTATGCGGAAAGCTTCAAGAGCGCCGAGCACTTGCGGGAAATCGTCAAAGAGGCGCAAAGCATTGTGACCGCCGCGCTGGCGGGATAAATTATTCATCCACAATCGGGTTGGGGCATGTTAGTCTGCGCGGCTATTTTTCGCCCTTTAACACGAACAATTTATTTGCGCCACCGATAATCGGGCGGCGCAGCTGGAGCAAACCGACACATGGCAAAAGAAGAGTTAATTGAAATGGAAGGCGTCGTAAATGAGGTCTTGCCGGACACCCGTTTCATAGTGACATTGGAAAATGGTATGGAAATTCAGGCTTATGCGTCCGGAAAAATGAAAAAACACCGGATTCGCATTCTGGCTGGCGACAAGGTGACTCTGGAACTGTCTCCCTACGATCTGACCAAGGGCCGTATCAGTTTCCGCCACAAGGACGAGCGCCCCGCCGGTAGTCCGCCCCCGCAGAATACTCAATTCCGTCGCCGCTAATTCGGGCAACATCTTTCGATCCGCCGGTGCCGCTAACAAGGCGCCGGAAATAAAAAACGCGGCCGAAGCCGCGTTTTTTATTGGTGCCGAAGGGGTGCTTAGATCGCTTGGATCTTGCTGGCCTGGAGGCCTTTTTTGCCCTGGGTCACTTCGAACTGCACGCGCTGGTTTTCAGCCAAGGTTTTGAAACCGTTGCTCTGGATTTCGCTGAAGTGCGCAAACAGATCCTCACCGCCTTGATCGGGGGTGATGAAGCCGAAGCCCTTGGAGTCGTTGAACCATTTCACGGTGCCGGTTTGAGTGCTCATGTAACTTTCCTTTAAATGAAGCGGGCTAAGCCCAAAAATATGCCCAAGCTCAAGGAATGTAACCGAGGGAATTCGAACCGAGACAGCTTCAAACGAGAAGAAACTGGACAGACCTGATAACCACTAAGACAACCACTTGACGCAAGCGCTCGCGCATCATACGCAGTTCTTGGCGCTGCGGGGGAATTATCATCATGATTTTCGCTGCCTTTTTATCGGGGGCGTCCGAATCGTCGGGGGACAGGTTGTATCTGGCCGCCAAGCCCGCACAAGCTCGCGTCGCAAACAGTGTCATTCCTGACCGGAGTCAAGCATTTCCGCCACAAACCCCCACTGCGCGCCATAGGGGGATAGGATGGCTCGCCCGTCTTCGGGGCTGCTTTCCGAGTTTGTCCCAACCCACCACTGGAGTAAGCCATGAATCGTATTTCCATTCTGTTCACCGCCCTGATCGTGTCCGGCATTGCCCACGCCGCCGATGTCGCCGCCCCTGCCCCCACCACCCCGACAACCCCGCAAGCCTGGGCCGGAAAAATGCTCGACCCCACCCAGAACGCAGCCGCCTTCAAAGACCCGGCCGCGTTCCAGCAGTGGAGCAATGCCATGATGAATCCGGCCACCTCGATGGCCATGATGCAGTCGGGCATGGATCCCAACACCGCGCTGCGCATGCTCTCCGGCATGATGAATCCGGCCGCCATGCAGAACTACATGCAGTTCACCGACCCCGCCATCGCCATGAAGTGGCTGGGCGCCGGCATGGATCCCCGCTTCGCCACCGCATTGCTTGGCCAGGGCATCAATCCCAATGCCTACCTGAACATGATGCAGGCTCCGATGAGCCCGCAGATGATGAACATGGGCGCCCAGATGATGAACCCCGGCATGTACGGCAACTGGATGGCCGCGCCGATGAACCCCGCCGCGATGAACACCATGATGGCGCCGATGAATCCGAACATGTACATGAACATGATGGGCGCCGGCATGAACCCGAATACCTATGGCCCCTGGGGCCAGATGATGAACATGCCCAGCGGCCAGATGAGCGGCTTCCCGATCGACCCCGCCGCGTTGATGAAGATGATTCAGATGCTGCCGATGCCGGTCGCGCCTCAACCGGCCAAATAAGACGAAGCGGATCATCCTGGCCTGGATCGGGCCTTGACGATTCGCTCTACTCGCGCAACACCCGGCCCCATCAAGGCGTCGGGTGTTTTTTTGTGTTTTTTTAGATGGGCCGAGATTTGTTGATGAAAAGTGTATTGATCACCGGCTGTTCCTCCGGCATCGGCGCCACCGTGGCGCGCGGTTTGTCGGCGCGCGGTTGGCGCGTGTTCGCCACGGCGCGTAAGGCCGACGACGTGGAACGTCTGGCGGCGGAGGGTTTCGAAAGCCTGCGGCTCGATCTCGACGATTCCGCCTCGATCCAGGCCGCGCTCGATCACGTCCTGTCCAGTACCGGTGGCACGCTCGATGCGTTGTTCAACAACGGCGGTTTCGGCCAGGTCGGCGCGGTGGAAGACCTCACCCGCGCTGCGCTGCGCGAACAGTTCGAGACCAATCTGTTCGGCTGGGTCGAGCTGACCAACCGCGTCATTCCGGTCATGCGCCGGCAAGGCCACGGCCGTATCGTCATGAACAGCTCGGTATTGGGCTATGCCGCCTTCGCTTATCGCGGCGCCTACGTCGCGGTGAAATTCGCGCTGGAAGGATTGACCGACACGCTGCGCCAGGAACTGCGCGGCACCGGCATCCATGTCGCCCTGGTCGAACCCGGCCCGATCGTCTCGCGTTTCCGGGAAAACTGTCTGCCGCACTTCGAGAAACACATCGACTGGCGCAACAGCATCCACCATGCCGAGTACGCCGAGCAGTTGGCGCGCTTGAACAAACCCGGCCCGGCCGCGCCATTCACCTTGCCCGCCGAAGCGGTGCTGGAAAAAGTGGTTCACGCGCTGGAAAACCCGTTTCCCAAAGCGCGTTACCCGGTCACCGTGCCGGCGGTCGCATTCCGCTGGCTGAAGCGTTTGCTGTCAACCCGGGCGATGGACTGGGTGTTGCTGCGCGCCTCAGGCGGCGGCAAGCGCTAGCCAAGCAGGCTGTCGGACTTTGGAATCGTCGGCTGCAAATCGGCCGCAGCGGCCCCTTTTCGCTATCGACGGCCAAAGCCCAACAGTCTGCTAGACCGAGAACCGGCTGACGCTGGATTTCAGCGATTCCGCCAGTTGCGCCAGACTGTGCGCCTGGTCAGCGGACTGGTTGGCGGTCACGTGGAGGTGTTCCGACATTTGCGCGACCTGTTCCACGTTGCGCGCGATATCGCGTCCCGCCGCGCCTTGTTCGCGCAGGGCGTTGGTGATATCTGACACCGCCTTGGCGGCTTCATGCGCGACCGAGGAAATGCGCTGCACGGAGGCGCCGGCTAGGCCGGCGCGTTCGACGCCGATATCGACGCGTTTCACGCCTTCTTCCATCGCTTGCACGGCTTCTTGGGCGCCTTGCTGAATATCGTCGATCATGGCCGAGATTTCACCGGTCGATTTGGCGGTGCGCTCGGCCAGTTTGCGCACTTCATCGGCCACCACGGCGAAGCCGCGCCCCTGTTCGCCGGCGCGGGCGGCTTCGATCGCGGCGTTTAGGGCGAGCAGGTTGGTCTGGTCGGCGATGTCGCGAATGACGCTGACGATGCGGGTGATTTCCTCGGTCTTGCCGCCCAGCACCTGAATGGTGTGCGAGGAGGTCTGCACCGATTCCGCAATTCTCTGGATCTCTCTGGCCGCCTGCCCCACCACGTTGACGCCTTCGCCGGCCAGTTGGCCGGAATCGGTGGAGGCGCGGGTTGCGGTCTGGGCATGTTCCGACATCGAGTCGATGCTGACCGACAGTTCTTCCATTGCCGCGGCCATGCCGCTGGCGGCCTGACTCTGCTTTTCGCTGGCGTCGGCGGTTTCCCGGGCGGCGGACGACAGGCTCCGGCCGTAATGGTGAATTTGTTCGCTATCGCCAAGCACTTCGCGGACGATGGCTTGCAGGTTGTCGAGCAGAGCATTGAAGGCTTGCACGCCACGGCCGATTTCGTTGTCCGATGTATTCGGCACGCGCAGCGTGAGGTTGCCGCTGTCACGAATTTTCTGGGCGGTGGAGGCGAGATCGCCGAGCGGTTTCACGATGCGGCCGAACACGAAGCGGGCGAACAGGCCGAAGGCGATCATGGTCGCCAGCAGAATGAGGAGGGTGTTCAGCCTGCTGCCCGTTACCCGCCCATTGGCGCCGTCCTTCGCATCCCCCGCGATCAGCTGGATCAGGTCGGAGAGTTTCTCCATCTCGACCTCAAGGGCTCCGAAATCCTTTTCGAACGCGCCAATTTTCTCGTTATCGCCCGGGTTGCCCTGAATCGCGGCCGCGACGATTTCCTGCGCCGTGCTGGCGTAGCGGTTCACGGTCGGCATCGTTGCATCGGATTGTTTGTGCACCGCTTCACCCAGGCTGGCCTTGGCGTTGTCATCGATATTTTTCTTCAGGCGTTCGATATGAGCGGTCAAGTCTTTCTGGATTTCCTGGATTCTTGACGTCTGTCCGTCGCGCGCGGCAAGCAGCGCGGCAAACACATCGCCGCGAATGCTGTCGTGCATCATGTCGGCATCCATTTGCCGGCGCACCGCCTGGCCGGTGTCGACAACCTCGATGAGGCCGTTCCCCAGTCGTTGCGTGTTGAACAGGCCGACGCCGGCAAGCGCCAGCATGGCCAGCAGCACCAGACCGGCCATGGCGATCAACATCGTGCGCACGCTCAGTTGATTGAGGTTCATGCCGTTCTCTCCTTGGCGTTATTACAGATTGAATTCGAGACGCAAGCCCAGCCACCAGGAGCGGTTCTGGGTCGGGTCGTTGCCGTGGTCGATCAGGTATTGCACAAAGGGTTGCAGTGTCAGCCAGTCGTTGACCGCGCCCCGGTAGGCGATTTCCAGCGCCTGTTCCTTGCGCACCGGGTTGCCACTGGCGCTGAGCCATTTCGCGCCGTTGTTTTCCTGGGAAACGGTGAGGCCGAATTGATCCTCGGGACGGCCGGAGATCAGCCCGGTCCAGACCAGGCCGCCACTCCAGGCGGATTCGAACTGTGTGGTGTCGCCGTCGTTGCGGCCCCAGCGCAGGAAGCCCCAGGTTTCGCCGCGCGCGTTCTTGGCCAGGCGGGATTCGCCGATCAGGTAGAAGCCCTGGCTGTGGCGCTGTACCGGGTTGCCGCCGGCATCGAGATCGACCAGATCGTCAAAGCGGCGGGTATAGCGCCAGAGGCCAAGCGCCAGTTTGCCCAGGCGGCTTTCCCCAGTACCTGGCAACCAGGCTGTTTCCATGATCTGCAAGGCGCCGTCGCCGTCATTGAACTGGATATGCGTGCCGTTCGGGTTGTCGGGGTCGCCCGGCACGCCGTCCAGCACGGCCGCCTGTACCGACCATTGCGGGGCGGGATGCCAGTTCACGCGCAGGGCCAGGGAGGTGGTGGGAAAAATCGATGGCCCATTGCGGCCAGTGCCGGCCAACTCCGCGCCGATGCCATAGGTGGGGTGGACGAACAGGGCGCTGGTCTCGGTGACATAGAACTCGGAATTGAGGTCATAGAGTCCGGCCTTGATGCTCAGGCTGTCGCTCATGTCGCGTTCCAGCCAGGCCTGATAAAGCTTGAAGGTATCCGCGCCAGCAGGTACTTCGATGTTGTCGAGCCCATGCGGCAGGCGATCGTTCCGCAGCGCCGGCTTGCCGCCGTGGTTGCCCAGGAAGTAAATCAACCCGCGGGTGCCTTCGCCGCCGAACAGGCGCGCGCCATCCAGGGTGAACTTGATGTCCAGGTTGTCGAGCGCATAGAGATGGCCCTGGTGGGCGCCATGGGAGAGTTTGCCGACCAGGTCGAGCTTGTAGACGATTTCCATATCCACGCCGCGCTGATATAGACCGCCGCGCCCGACATCGCCGAGCAGGCGCGCGGCATAGTCTGGAGCGGCTTCCGATGTTTCGGCCAGTGCCTGCGTTGCAATGAGGGCCGTCAGCAACGGAGCTACACGAACAAGAGTCATGGGCTTCCTCTCAAATCGTCGGTTCGGGGTCCGGGCAGGCCGGTTCCAGCTTTCCATGCGAGCGCGGTCTTGTCGCTTGCCGAACTATCGGCGGCAATGCGGAAGACTTGAACGTCAACGCGGGTGAGCGAGTTCCCTGTTGTCGTTTGCGTAACGGGCGCTTCGGCGTTTACAAATCCGACGCCCCATTTACGCGGGCTTTGTGCAGATATTCCAGCAAACCTGCCGAGGCATGGCCGTCCACCGGTAGCCCAACCGCTTTCTGGTAAGCCCGAATCGCCAATCGGGTTTTTGATCCGGGCATGCCGTCGATTTCACCGGGATCAAAGTTCAAGTGGGCGAGCAGTTGCTGGATTTCCATGAACTGGTCGCGCGTCATGCGCCGGTTGTCGGCGTCGCGCCCGAGCTGTAACTCCGGCTGGCCGTTGAGGCGGTCGGCCAGATGGCCGATGGAGAGGGCGTAGTTGATGGAACGATTCCATTCCATGATCACGTCGAAGTTGCGGTAGACCAGGAACGCCGGGCCGTCGCGGCCTTGCGGCAGGAGAAGCGCGCCGCTCATGGCCTGTTTGCTCGAAGTGCTCGGCAACGGTTTGCCGGAGGCTTGGCGGATACCCAGCCCGGCCCAATAGTTGACCGGTTTTTTCAGGTCGTAGCGGGCCAGTTCGGAATTGAAGCCGTTCGGCAAAATGACCTGGCGACCCCAGATTTCGCCGGGATGCCAACCGGCCTTGCGCAAGTAATGCGCGGCGGAATGAAACGCGTCCGGCAGCGAGTGCCAGATGTCCTTGCGGCCATCGCCGTCCGCGTCGACGGCATGGTTCAGGAAGGTGGAGGGCATGAATTGCATCTGGCCCATGGCGCCGGCCCAGGAACCCTTCATGTCGGCGGCGGGCAGGTGGCCCTGTTCCAGTATCGTCAACGCATGCAGGAGTTCGCCTCGGAAGAACGCGCTGCGCCGGCTGTCATAGGCCAGGGTGGCGAGAGCTGCCGGGGTCGGGAAGTTGCCCGTGCTGCGCCCGAAATGGGTTTCCAGTCCCCAGAAGGCGACCAATATGCTGGCGGGGATGCCATATTTGACCTGCACTTGCCGGAACAGTTTTTTATGTTCTTGCAGCTTGTCGCCCCCGAGTTTGACGCGCGCTTCATCGACGCGGCGGTCGAGATAGTTCCAGAAGGTGTCGACAAATTCGGGTTGGCGCTGATCCAGTTCAATGACGCGGGCGATCGGTTGGAGGTCGTTCGGCAACGCGGCGTCCAGCGTGGCCTGGCCGATGCCCTCGCCGAGAGCGTCCTGTTTGAATTGCGCCAGCCAACGCGAGAAAGCCTGGTCAACGGGGGTCGGTGTCGGCGCGCTTGTCGGGCTGGCCGATGCAGTTTCAGGCGCCGAAGGCGTTGCGGCATGAGTCGATGCGGGCAGGCCGAGCGCAACAACGCAGGCCGCCAGGCGGCAAGTGGAAAACGCTGTCCGCACTTTCAGCCCTTGTGCGCGATTTCGTACAGCGAGGGCGTGACTTGAGCGGAGGCCAGGTATAGGCGCAGGTTCTTGATGTCGGGCCGGAGCAGCACGCTGCTATGGTGCGGGTGGTGCAAAACACCTTCGACGCCGTTCAGCACGACGCGGAAGCGCGCACCCGCAATCGGTTCTACCGTGGCGCCGAGGTGATGCAACAGCGATTCGATTTCGCGCCAGTGTATGTTGCCGCTGACCGGGTCCTGGAAGATGGCGTGGAGCAGGTGTTCGTGTTTATGGCTCATGGCAAAAAAGTTAAGTCGGTTTGTGCGCGCAAGGTAGCCAGAATACTTGAGCTTTCCCGATCGAAGGGCGCATCGGAACGTTCCATACTCAGAGAATGACCGAAAATGCCTGTCCGGCGCGATACTGTTGGTAAGCACTTTCACCTGAGGAAGGGTACTCATGAGCCTATTTATAGATGAAACCGGCACACCTCAGCCCGAGCGGCGTCAGCAAGCCCAACTGCGGGATATCTTTGACGATGTAGTGCGTTTGGTGCAGCCCTATTTTCTGCCGGGCACCGGTTTGAATGGTCAACACCCGGATTTCTGGGTGTCTCGAACCATACGCGATACCTATCCCGATCTCACCAGCCAGGATGTGCAGGTGTTGACTTCAGCCGCGGCGCGCTATTACCGCGAAAACGGCGCCGGGGGGACGGGTTAACCGGCGGTCATCCGGGTTGCCAATGTCTCCCATCGCATCTCGCGCAGGCTTTGCGCCAGCCGGTGGATTTCGCCGGTTTCGACCAGGCGGCGGCGTTCGCGGCCATCCTTGATGTTGTGATGGCGCAGCATCTCGCGTAGCGCTTCGTTCTTGAGCTTCGCATCCGGATTCAGCACATCGCCGCGCCGGGTGTGGAAGGCATCTTCGCCGGCCGCGCAAACCGTGGTGAATACGTTGAACTGGCGGCAAGCCATCGGTCGCAGCGGGTGTATCGCGCAGGCTTCGTCGACCAGAAACGGGCAGGCGTCCAGGTCGCGGTGTCGTTGCAATTGGCCGCGCACCCGTTCGCGCAGTTCGCCGGTCAGTTTTTCGGTGGCGTACCAGGCGATGCCCATCAACTCGAGCGGGTAAACCGGAATATCGGCCTGAGCGCGACAGCAAACCGCGCAGCCGCGTCCGCACGCCAGTTTGCGGCCATCGGCCTTGATCGCGGCGGTGACGCCCCGATCGGTCAGATGCTGGATTTCGAGCAGCAGCGGCAGCCAGGGCTGGCGTTTTTCGTCTTCCGGAAAGCGCGGACGACCCGGTTGCGGTTTCATGGTCGATGTTTGGCCAGGTTCAGCCGCCCCGATCCGGCTCCATGACGGCATCCAGATTGAGGTTGTCGCAATAGTCGAAGAAGTCGCCGCGCAAGGTGGGCAGGTGCATGTCGGCGGGAACGCCGACGGTGATGTTGACCGAGAACATCGCCGTGCCGGTATGCGGCGCCGGGTAGGTTTCGGTAATCAATTCTTCGATGTTGATGCCCTGGCGGGCAAAGAAGTCGGCCAGGCTATGCACGATGCCGGGGTGATCCATCGCCACCACATTGACCCGGTAGGGCACCAGCGGCACCTTGCGTTCGGCTGGGCGGGTGCGCTTGTGCAAGATCGTCAGGCCGAGCTCTTCGCCGATCTGTCCGAGCCGGTCTTCCAGTTTGCTGAGCGCGTTCCAGGGGCCGGAAATCAGCATCAGAATGGAAAACTGGCCGCCCAGCACGGCCATGCGCGATTCTTCGATATTGCAGCCGGCTTCGGCGATGCGGCTGGTGAAGCGTTGCACCAGGCCGATCTTGTCTTCACCGGATGCGGTAATGGCCAGATAGTCGATGTTGCTCATGGTTTTTTGCGGTTGAGATGGAGACGGGAGATTGTAGCCGGATGGACATGTCATGCCGGTGTCGGCGCCGCCTGGTCGGCGCGCAACGATTGTTTGAGCAGGCTGGAAATCTCTTCGACAGAGCGATGCGTCGAATCGACCACAGGGATGCCTGTGTCGCGCATCAAGCGCTCGGCTTGTTTGAGTTCCAGCTTGCAGGTTTCGAGCGCGGCGTAGGGGCTGTTCGGCCGGCGTTCGGAGCGAATCTGCGCCAGTCGTTCCGGCGCCAGCGTGAGGCCGCGCAACTTGGCGCGGTAGGGCAGCAAGGATTTGGGCAGGCCGGGTTGTTCGTGGAAGTTTTCGAAATTTTCCGGCGTCAACGGATAGTTGGCGACATACAGGCTGTATTGCATGGCCATGTACAAGGACGTCGGCGTTTTTCCGCTGCGCGAAACGCCGATCAGGATCAGGTCGGCGCGTTCGTATTTTTCAGGCCCGAGTCCGTCGTCCGCCGCCAGCGCGAAATTCACCGCGTCGATGCGGCCGCGATAGGAATTGGCATCGGACATGCCGTGAAACCGGCCGCGCAAGGGTGCCGGCGGGTAGCCGATCTCGCTGGCCATCATGCCGAGAAAATGGCCGTAGATATCCATCACCACCGCGTCGCAGGCATCCAGTTCCGCGCGCGCGGCGGGGTCGGTCAGCGTGGAAAAAACCAAGGGTTTGACGTTCGTTCGCCGCCCGTCGTCTTTCACTTGCCGCGCGGCAAGAACGGCTTTTTCCAGCGTGTCGACAAAGGGTAGACTGACCGTGGCGAACGCTTCATCCGGAAACTGCGACAGCAGGCTCTTGCCGATGATCTCGGCGGTGATGCCGGTGTGATCGGAGATGAAGTAGACCGGGCGGGCGGGTGTCATTGGAGTTAGGCGGTGATGCTTCAGTCAATATTGATCGAGGATCGAAAATGGACAACTCGGTGGACAAATCAGTGGACAACTCGGTGGCCAACGCGTCTGGCTCCGCATTGGACTATATCGCCCGCTTCGAAACCCTGTCCATGCACGACGTGGACAAGGTCGGCGGCAAAAACGCCTCCCTCGGGGAGATGATCCACAACCTGACCGACAAGGGTGTGCGCGTGCCCGGCGGATTCGCCACCACGGCCGATGCGTTCCGCGAATATCTGTCCCACAACGGACTGGCGGATCGTATTGCCACCAAGCTGACCACGCTCAATATCGACGATACGCAGGCGCTGGCCGAAGCCGGCCGCGAGATTCGCGGCTGGATGATGCAAGCGCCGCTGCCGCCCGGACTGGAAGCCGGCATCCGCCACAATCACCGCCTGATGTGCGCCGAGGCCGGGGAAGATTTGCAATTCGCCGTGCGTTCCTCCGCCACCGCCGAAGACCTGCCCGACGCCTCCTTCGCCGGGCAGCAGGAGACCTACCTGAATATCCAGGGCGCCGATAACCTGATCGACGCGGTCAAGCTCTGCTACGCCTCGCTCTACAACGACCGCGCCATTTCCTATCGCGTCCACAACAATTTCGAACATGCCGTGGTGGCGCTGTCGGCCGGCATTCAGCGCATGGTGCGTTCCGATCTGGGCGCGGCCGGCGTCATGTTCACGATGGATACCGAATCCGGCTTCCGCGATGTGGTGTTCATCAACGCCGCTTACGGCCTGGGCGAAACCGTGGTGCAAGGCTCGGTCAATCCGGACGAGTACTACGTGCACAAGCCCATGCTGCGCGCGGGCAAGCGCGCCGTGGTGCGCAAGAAACTGGGCGAAAAAGCGATCCGCATGGTGTTCGGCCACGAGTCGGTCGCCGAGCGCTCAACCCGTGTCGAAGAGGTGCCGATGGGCTTGCGCCACCGCTTCGCGCTGGACGACGACGAGCTGCTGGAACTGTCCCGCTATGCGTTGATCATCGAGGAACATTACGGCCGCCCGATGGATATCGAGTGGGGTCGCGACGGCGTCGACGGCAAGCTGTACATCCTGCAAGCCCGCCCGGAGACCGTGAAATCGCGCGACGGCAACGTGCAGACCCGCTTCAAGCTGCTGGAGAAAGGCCCGGTCGTCATCGTTGGCCGCGCCATCGGCAGCAAGATCGGCCAGGGCCGCGCCCGCGTCATTGCAAACATCGCCCAGATGCACGAGGTGGAACCCGGCGACGTGCTGATCGCCGACATGACCGACCCGGACTGGGAGCCGGTCATGAAGCGCGCGTCCGCCATCGTCACCAATCGCGGCGGGCGCACCTGCCATGCCGCCATCGTCGCGCGCGAACTCGGCGTGCCGGCGGTGGTCGGCACCGGCAACGCCACCAAACTGATTCAGGAAGGCCAGGAAGTCACGGTGTCCTGTTCCGAAGGCGAAGACGGCTATGTCTACGACGGCCTGCTCAAGTTCGAGAAATCCGAGACGGCGATGCAGACCATGCCGGACATCCCGGTCAAGATCATGATGAACGTCGGCAACCCGGAACAGGCCTTCCACTTCGCCACGCTGCCGCACGAAGGCGTCGGGCTGGCCCGGCTGGAATTCATCATCAGTAACGCCATCGGCATCCACCCGAACGCCGCGCTGGAATACCGCAAGATGCCGGAAGACGTGAAGGCCGCCATCGACGCCAAGATTCACGGCTACGGCGACCCGGTCAATTTCTACGTCGAGAAATTAACCGAAGGCATCGCCACCATCGCCTGCGCGTTCTGGCCGAAACGGGTCATCGTGCGCATGTCCGACTTCAAGTCGAACGAATACGCCAACCTGATCGGCGGCCCGCAATTCGAACCGCATGAAGAAAACCCGATGCTCGGCTTCCGCGGCGCCGGCCGCTACGCCAGCCCGATGTTCCAGCGCGCGTTCCAGCTCGAATGCCGTGCCATCAAGCGGGCGCGCGACGACATGGGCCTGACCAACGTCGAGGTCATGTTGCCCTTCGTGCGCACGCTGCATGACGCCGACGCGGCGCTGGCGGTGATGGCGGAAAACGGGCTGCAACGTGGCAAGGACGGCTTGAAAATCGTGATGATGTGCGAGATCCCGTCCAACGTGCTGCTCGCCGACGAGTTCCTCGAGCGCTTCGACGGCTTCTCCATCGGCTCCAACGACCTCACCCAGTTGACGCTGGGCGTCGACCGCGACTCCAGCCTGGTCGCGGCCTCGTTCGACGAACGCAACCCGGCGGTCAAGAAACTGCTCGCCGAAGCCATCGCCGCCTGCAAACGCAACGGCAAATACGTCGGCATCTGCGGCCAGGGCCCGTCGGATCACCCCGACCTGGCCGATTGGCTGATGGATCAGGGCATCGACTCGATTTCGCTCAACCCGGATACCGTGGTGAGTACGTGGATGAGGCTGGCGGGACGCGGCAAGTAGGTTGGTGGGCGGCGCAGAAGTTGCCATTCCCGTCCGGGCGGACGACGTCGGTCAGGCGTCAACAGTTTCCTCCCAGGTGCGCACTTAGCCCGCTTTGCTGGCTATATCGAGGATGGTCTTGGCGAGCGAAGCCGAGGCGCCGAGATGGCTGGCCAGGCGCACTTGAATATCCGGGTGGATCTCGCTGAATGTCGCCAGCGCTTCCGGAATGTCAGTGGCTACATGGGTGCCGGCGGCGAGGAAGTACGGGAAGACGATGATCTCCCGCGCCCCCTGTGCTGCACAGCGCGCCAGGCCATCCGGGATGGACGGTTCGGCCAGTTCCAGAAATGCGACGTCGACACGGTGGATGGCGGGGTCACGCATGGCGCGTACCCGCTCGCCCAGTTCGCGCACCTCGTCGTTGGAAGCCTGGCGGCGGCTGCCGTGGGCGACAATCAGTAAATGACGTTCGGACATGACGAGCCTTCTCAGTTGATGCTGCCGGTATCGGGGTTGTCGGCCATTTCTGCGTAAATCTTCTTCAGACCCGACGACTTCACGCCGGCGTGCGGGGTGAGGTCGAGATACTCGGCTTTGTTGGCTTCCGATTCGAAGTAGATCTTGACCATGCCGGCGCCCTGGCCTTCGATGACGAAGGGTGCCGCATCGAGGTTGGTGACGTCGTTCAGGGTCATCGGGTCGCGGGTAAATGTCATCATGGCGGTTCTCCTGGAGTGAAAGTTCACGGGTACAAAGACAGACGGGCGATGCAGACATCGGCCCGCATTTCGCGGCCGATGGCCACCACGCCGAGCCGGCGCAGTTTGCTCAGGTCGAGCGGTTTGTCGGTGCGGTAGGGTTGAAAACTGGCGAAAGGCAGGCGCAGGGTTTGCCAGCGCGGTGCCGCTTGAAAAGGGGCGCGGTAGGACTGCCAGACGATGCGGGTATCGGCGCTGCGCAAATGCAGGTTGTAACTTTCGTCGTTGCCGAACACGTCGATTTCGATGCCGGCATAGCTGCGGGCATCGAGCAGGCCGGCAGCGTCGAGATCCAGGCTGGCCTGCACGAAGCCGCCGTTGTTCAGCAAGCTGACTTCACCGCTCAGGCGCAGGCAGGGCCGGCCTTCGATCAGTGCCGGCTTGAGTCGTCCGTCGGAGACGCCGCCCATGACCGTATCGGTGATGGCTTGCCAGCAGGCGCCATTGTTTGCGCACAGCGAAGCGCTGCTGCGGTCGTCGAGGATCATTGGCGAATCGGCGGCCATGGTTGCGGAACTCCAGATATTGAGTGCCAGCAGGAGGGCCGGCCCTAGGATGGGTAGACGGTTGCCGGCGCTCATGGCCGCGCCACTTCCTCAGCGCGGCCATGATTGACCCGGATCAGCCCGTGCAGATCGAAGCCGGCTTGGCGGGCGGTCTGCAACAGTTTGTTCAGCACATCGTCGGGCAGGCTGGGGGTGCGCGCCAGAATCCAGAAGTAATCGTGGTCAGGCCCGGCCACCATCGCCCAGCGATAGTCCGGGTCCAGCGCCATGACGTGATAGCCGCCGTAAAACGGCCCGAAGAAGCTGACCTTAAGGCTGCCTGTATTCGGTGAATCGAGGAAGTAGGCGCGGCCTTTGGCCTCGCTCCAGTTTTTCCTGGCCGGGTTGTAGCCCTTGTTGAGCACGTCGATGCCGCCATCCGCGCGGCGTTGATAGGTGGCCGAAACATCGCTGAGGCCGCGCTCGAAGCTGTGGTCCAGGCGCGCGATCTCGTACCAGGTGCCGAGGTAGCGTTCGGCCTGAAATCCCTGCACCGGCGTCACCCCCTGGGGCACGCCCGTGCACCCGGCCAACATCAATGCCGCCAGTAGCACGAAGAGGCTGGTGGGCAAGCGGTTTACCCAATGTATTGTGCGAACTGGAGTCATGGTTGATTCATCCTTTGAGTTGGCCGAGCGGTGGCTCACCGCGCCAGCCCGGCTTGGACAGCAGCATCTGTACCGTGCCGATGTCGCGTTCGCGGAAGCCGGCCTCGCAATATCCCAGATAAAACAGCCACATGCGGATGAACGTCTCCGGGTAGCCCAGCGAACGCACGGCTTCGATCTGGCTGAGGAAGTTGCCGCGCCAGCGCAGCAGAGTTTCGGCGTAATGCCGTCCGCTCCAGCGCCATTGTCTGAGCAGTTGCAGATGCGACTGGAAACGCGCCGGCAGGGCATCGCTGGGCATCATGCCGCCACTGAAGAAATGCCGGCTCATCCAGTCATCCGCGCCGCGATCCTCGAACAGGTAGGGTTGGTCGCGATGGCAGAAGATGTGCATGAAAAACTTGCCGCCCGGCCGCAACCAGGTATGGATGCGCTGGAACAGGGCGGGCCAGTTGCGCATGTGCTCGAACATCTCGATCGAAACGACGCGGTCGAAGCGTTGCTCGCTGTCGAAGTCATTCATGTCGGCGGTGATCACGTGCAGATTTTGCAGACCCTGTTCAGCGGCGCGCGCCAGGATGTATTCGCGTTGCGAGCTGGAATTGGATACGGCAGTGATACTTGCGCCGGGATAACACTGGGCCATCCACAGCGTCAGGCTGCCCCAGCCGCAACCCAGTTCGAGAATGTCCTGGCCATCCTCGAGTTCGGCCCGGTCACAGGTCAGCGCCAGCGCAGCAGCTTCGGCGCCGGCCAATTCGTCGATGCCCTCTGGCCAATGGCAACAACTGTATTTGCCGTGTGGGCCAAGAACCTGAGCAAAAAACGCCGCCGGCACCTCGTAGTGCTGGGTATTGGCCAGTTCCGGCAGCAGCGCGATGGGCGCCGACTGCATCGCAGCGATAAACGCCTCGCGGGCATTGGATGCGGCCGCGCAATCCGCGCTGTCGATCTCTGCCAGCCGGGCTTTGCACAGGCGACGAATGCCCTTACGGATAACGCCGTCCGGGACATAACCTTGCTCCACCCAGTTGAGGGCCAGTCTGGCTGCGGTCATGCCTTTGCTCCCCTAAATCCTGTCTGGTCAGGTTGAGCGCAACGCTGTCTTGCGGCCGTCCAGCAACTTGCGCAGCGCTTCCAGCAGGCGCTTGTCATCCGGTTGCACTGACGACTCGAAGCTCATCACTCGGCTTCCGTTGCGGTCGATCAGGTATTTGTGAAAATTCCAGCGCGGTTGCTGGCCGGTGCGCCGGTCCAGTTCGGCAAACAACGGGTTGCGCTTGCCACCTGTCACGCTGGATTTCTCGAACATGGGAAATTCCACGCTGTAGGTCAGCCGGCAGAATTTGGCGATCTGCTTGTTGTCGCCCGGTTCCTGGTTACCGAAGTCGTTGGACGGGAAGCCCAGCACGACCAGTCCCTGGTCCTTGTATTTTCGGTACAGGGCTTCCAGGCCGCCGTATTGGTCGGTGTGGCCGCAATAGCTGGCGGTGTTGACCACCAGGATCACCTTGCCCTGGTATTGGCAAAGATTTTCCGGCTTACCGGTCTGCAGGCTGGGGAAGCTGTGGCGCAATAGTTCGGGGCAATCGGCGGCATGGCCACGCTGAGCCCAGCCCGCTCCCAGCAGGATCAGCAGGCTGAACATCCAATAAATGGACCCTGGAACAGAATGCACAGCAGAAATTTGGCGAGATTCCATGATCTGTCCTAGACAAATACATTGATGAACGTAATATAGTTCGACAAAAATACCCTGTCAATCTGTTTGTCCAGGACAACAATGGAATCTTCTGTCTCTCCTACCCTCTCGATAGCCGCCGTCGAACGCGAGACCGGTATCTCCAAGGATGTGCTGCGCAAATGGGAAACCCGCTATGGCTTCCCCGCACCCCTGCGCGATAGTTTTGGTGAACGGGCCTACCCGCCGGAGCAGGTTAATCGTCTGCGCCTGATCAAACGCCTGATGGACGCGGGCATGCGTCCTGCTCGCATCGTTGCCGAGAGCGAGGCAAACCTGAATGCCCTCGCCCTGTCCAGTCAGGCCGCACGGCCGCGCGGCAAGCAGGGCAGCGCGACAGACGTCGAGGCGATGACCCTGGAGATGTTGCGTAATGAGGATCCTGCCGGTTTGCGGCAGCGGTTGTATCGGGAATTGTTGCGCCTGGGTGTTGAACGTTTTGTCCTGGACACGCTTGCACCGCTCAACCATGCGGTAGGAGAAGCCTGGGCACGGGGTGAGCTTGGTATCCACGAAGAGCATCTCTATACCGAGGCTGTCCAATGGTTGCTGCGCAATGCCATCGACAATCTGTCGGATGCTCGGGCAACGCCGCGCATTCTGCTGACCACGCTGCCCGAGGAGCAGCACGGTTTAGGGATTCTGATGGTGGCCGCGCTGCTTTCGCTGCGCGGCGCCTATTGCATTTCTCTCGGCACGCAGACGCCGGTGCAGGACATTGCCCAGGCCGCCGCAGCTCACAACGTCGATGTCGTGGTGCTGTCCTTCAGCATCGCCTATCCGCAACGCCGCATCCTGCCCGCCCTCGCCGAACTGCGCCAGCGCCTTGGCGAAAACATCGAAATCTGGGCGGGAGGCGCCGGCAGCGCCCGGCTACATTCACCGCCAGCGCATACGCGCCTGCAACCAGATATGGATCAGGCGCTCGCAGCGCTCGGCGAATGGCGCGCCGCGCATCAGTGACCTTCCCGTCTAACGCAACTTCAGAGCGCCTTCTCTGAACGCCTTGTACGCGCTCTGGTAATAGGCCACGGCTTTGTCGCGCCAACGCGGGTCGAGCTGAGCAGAACTGGCATCGCCATTGCGCTTCACGCAGCAGAATTTTTACGCAGAGCCTTCGCGTTCATGTGTCGACGCCAGCGCATTGTGATTGCACATAAAAGCGAATCGCCTTGCGCCGGATGCAGCCATGCGCGTCGGGCGGGAACCGCTAACCTGCCGCTATCCCGCCGCTGCGTCCCGCGTCGTCCCGGTTTTTCCCCTGAACCGTTCCGCCAGCCGTTCCATGTACAGATAGATCACCGGCGTCAGGAACAGGGTCAGGAACTGTGACAGCACGAGTCCGCCGACCACGGCCATGCCCAGCGGGCGGCGAATTTCGGCGCCGGCGCCCCAGCCGATGGCGATGGGCAGGGTGCCGGCCAGGGCGGCGAGGGTGGTCATCATGATCGGACGGAAGCGGATCAGGCAGGCGGCGCGGATGGCGTCCGCCGCCGCCATGCCATCCTTGCGCTGCCGCTCCAGCGCGAAGTCGATCATCATGATGGCGTTCTTCTTGACGATGCCGATCAGCATGATGATGCCGACGAAGGCGTACAGGCTGAGGTCGATCTTGAACAGCCACAGCGTCAGCAGCGCGCCCAGCCCGGCCGAGGGCAGGCCGGACAGGATGGTGAGCGGGTGGACGAAGCTTTCGTACAGAATGCCCAGCACCAGGTAGACCACCAGCACCGCGACCAGCAGCAGCAAGCCCAGGCCTTTTTGCGACGCCTCGAACGCCTGCGCCGTGCCTTGCAGGCTGGTGGTCAGCGAAGCCGGCAGGCGCAACTCCTGTTCCACTTGTTTGATCCGTTCCACCGCCGTGCCCAGGGAGACACCCGGTTGCAGGTTGAACGAAATCGTCACCGCGGGCAGTTGGCCCTGATGGTTGATGGTGAGCGCCTGCGAGGCGCGCGTGACTTTCGCGACGGTGTCGAGCGGCACCAGCGCGCCGCTGCTGGCGCGCACATGCAGGCGGGCGAGGCTGGCCGGGTCGTCCTGGAATTCGGGCGCCAGTTCGAGGATGACCTGGTACTGGTTGGTGGCGCCGTAAATGGTGGAAATCTGGCGCGCGCTGAACGCGCTTTGCAGCGCATCCTCGACCTGGCCGAAGCTGAGGCCCAGGCTGGCGATCTTGTCGCGGTCGATTTCCAGCGCCATGACCGGGCTCTTGTTGTTCAGGTTGCTGGTGACGTCCTCGAAGCCGGGCAGCTTGCGCAGGCGCGCCAGCAGCGTGTCGGTCCACCGGTACAGCTCGTCCAGGTCGGTGTCCTGCAGCGTGTATTGATACTGGCCGGCGGTGATCTGGCCGCCCAGGCGGATCGGCGGCGGGTTCTGCAGCGACACCTTGATGCCGGGCACGGAACCCAGCTTGGGCCGCAGCGCCTGGATGATCTGATCCGGCGTCATGCTGCGTTCCGAACGCGGCTTCAGGCGGAACAGCATGATGCCGCTGTTGGCGGTGATGCGGGAACCGCCGGCGCCGACCACCGACATGAAGGTGGCGATGTTGGGATCTTTCGCGGCGATGGCGGCGACCGCGCGCTGGCGTTGCACCATGCTGGCGAAGGAGGCGTCCGGCGCGCCCTCGGTGTAGGCCAGGATCTGGCCGGAATCGCCGCTGGGCAGGAAGTCTTTCGGAATCTCGCGGTACAGCGCGACGCTGGCGATCAGGCTGAGGAAAAAGGTGGCCAGAATCAGGCGCGGGTGCGCCAGGCTCCAGACCAGACCGGCGCGGTAGCCGTTCAGCAGTCCGTCGAAGAAGCGCTCGAACAGCCAGTACAGCTTGTTGTGTTTCGCATCCTTCTGTTGGCGTAAATACCGGCTCGCCAGCATCGGCGTCAGCGTCAGCGAGACCAGGCTGGAGACCAGGATCGCGGCGGCGATGCAGACCGCGAATTCGTGCAGCAGGCGCCCGATGATGCCGCCCATGAACATCACCGGGATGAACACGGCGACCAGGGAAATGGTCATCGAAACGATGGTGAAGCCGATCTCGCGCGCGCCCTTGATCGCCGCGTCGAACGGTTTTTCGCCGGCTTCGACGTGGCGCACGATGTTTTCCAGCATGACGATGGCGTCGTCGACCACGAAGCCGACCGCCAGCGTCAGCGCCAGCAATGACAGATTGTCCAGGCTGAAACCGAGCGCATACATGGCGGCGAAGGTGCCGATCACCGAAATCGGCAGCGCCAGCGCGGGAATCAGCGTTGCCGACAGGTTGCGCAGGAACAGCAGGATCACCAGCACGACCAGACAGCCGGCCAGCACCAGCGTGAACTGCACGTCGTTGACCGATTCGTGGATGGAAATGCTGCGGTCGTAGAACACCGAAAGTTCGATGGAAGCCGGCAGCTTTTCCTGGAACGCCGGCAGGATGGCCTTGATCGACGCCACCGTGGCGATGGTGTTCGCGCCCGGCTGGCGCTGGATGGCCAGGATGATGGCGCGCTTGTCTCCGTGCGCATCGACGATCCAGTTGGCGCGCCGGTTGTCTTCCACGCTGTCATGCACCAGCGCCACTTCGTCCAGGCGTACCGGCGCGCCGTTCTTCCAGGCCACGATCAGCGGCCGATACGCGGCGGCGGTTTCCAGTTGGCCATTGGCGCGGATGGAGAAAGTCTGTTTGTCGCCTTCCAGGTTGCCGGTCGGCTGGTTGACGTTGGCCCCCGCCACCGCCGCGCGCAATTCGTCCAGGCCGATGCCGCGCGCGGCGAGCGCGTTCGGGTCGGCGTGGATGCGCACGGCGTATTTCTGCGCGCCATAGACCAGCACCTGGGCGACGCCGGGAATGGTCGAAATGCGCTGCGCCAACTGGGTTTCCGCATACTCGTTCACCGCTTGCAGCGGCAAGGTGGACGAGTGCATGGCGAGATAGAAGATCGGCGAATCGGCCGGGTTCACCTTGCGGAACGACGGCGGCGCCGGCATCTCGGACGGCAGCTTGCGTTGCGCGGCGGCGATGGCCGCCTGCACGTCCTGCGCGGCCGCGTCGATGTCGCGTTCCAGGCTGAATTGCAGCGTGATCGAAGTCGCCCCGCGCGCGCTGACCGAACTCATGTTGTCCAGCCCGGCGATGCTGGAGAACTGCGCCTCCAGCGGCGTCGCCACCGCCGCCGCCATGGTCTCCGGCGAAGCGCCGGGCAGGTTGGCGGAGACCGAAACGGTCGGGAAATCCACGCTCGGCAGCTCCGAAACCGGCAGCGCGCGGTAGGCGATGAGGCCGAACACGACCAACGCCGCCATCAGCAGCGTGGTCATGACCGGACGGCGGATGCTGAGTTCGGGCAGTTGCATGTGGAGGCCTTATTTCACCGGGTCGGCGGGGTTCCGCGCGGGGGCTTTCACCTTGACCTTGCCGCCCGGCGTCAGCCGCAAATGGCCGTCGGTCACCACCGTCTCGCCGGCGCTCAGGCCTTTTGCAATCACCGCCAGGTCATTGCGCGTCAAGGCGAGTTCAACCTTGCGCACCTCGGTGCCGGCATCGGCTTTCAGCACATACACGAAAGCGCCGTTTGGCCCCTGCTGCACCGCTTCTTTCGGTACCACCACGCTGTCGCGCAAGACATCGAGCACCAGCGAGAGGTTGAGATATTGCCCGGGCGCGAGTTTTTCAGCGCTGTTGTCCAGCTCCGCTTTCATCCGGATGGTGCCGGTTGCGGGGTCGACCGCGTTGTCGATGAAACGAATGACACCGGGAAAAGCCGGGCCGTCCTCACCGGGAATGGTTACGCTGGCCTGCACCGCACCTTTGCTCATCGCGGCACGGATGCGCGGTAGATAGCGCTCCGGCGCGGCGAAAGAGACGTACAGCGGACGCACCCGGTTCACCACCGCCAGCGCGGTATCGTTGATCTTCACTGCCGCGCCGGGGAACACCAGCTTGGCGCCGACGATGCCGGAAAACGGCGCCCGCAGCGTGGTGTAGCCGAGTTGCAAACGGGCGAGGTCGAGCGCCGCCGTGTCCGCCGCGACCGTGGCCTGGGCGGCATCGGCATTCGCGCGCATTTCCAGCACCTTCTCTTCCGAAACGAAGCCCTGCGCGCGCAGCGACTGGTAACGCTCGACGTCGGCCAGGTTCTTCTTCAGCAACGCCCGGTCGCGCGCCAGCGCGGCCTCGGCCTGACGCAGCCTGGCGTTGAAATCGGCCGGGTCGAGTTTCACCAGCACGTCGCCCGCCGCCACCTGCTGTCCCTCGTTGAACGGCACGGCCGCGACCTGTCCGTCGATGCGGGATTTCAGCGTGACGGTCTCGAACGCTTCGCCGCGACCGACCAGTTCCAGCAGCAGCGGCATATCGCGCAACGTCGCCTGCGCAACGTTCACCGGCACGGGCGGCACGGAGCGCTGGGATTTCCCGCTTGCGTTACCGGAAGTCGTATCGGGCGACAGCCGCGACCAATACACCCCGCCGGCAAGCAGGCCGACAACGGCGGCCGACAGCAACAAGGTTCGAGTCTTCATGGTTTTTCCAGGCCCGCTTGAGAGGAGACGAAGTAGGCGTCTTATCTGCGATTCCGCGATTTTGCGCAATATTCCATAAGCCGACGCCATGCATGAATTTTGTGCATGACGCTGGTATCGTCCCGCCGAAGCCTTCAGCGGGATCGCCTGACGTGTACACATTGCCCAATCTGCTCACCTTGTCGCGTTTGTTGCTGGCCCCGGTCGTGGCCTGGCGCTTGCTGGCGCACGACGTCGAAGGCGCGTTCTGGCTGTTCGTGCTCGCCGCGATCACCGACCTGCTCGACGGCAATCTGGCGCGCTGGCTGAATCAGCGCAGCGTGCTCGGCGCCTGGCTCGATCCCATCGCCGACAAGGTGATGTTGCTGACCACGTTTGCCATGCTGGCGCTGACCGGTTTGTTGCCGATGTGGTTGCTGTATCTGGTGCTGGCCGATGTCGCGCTCGATCTCGGATTGGCCGCGCAGATGCACACGCTGGTACTACTGACCGCCGCCGCAGCGGCCCTATCCGGTTTGCGCTATGTCTGGATCTGGTCGCGCAAAACACGCGATTTTTTTGCGCGAGCATTTGCACGATTAGCCCACCGTTCAAACAGGGCTTGGCATCGGTTTGACATCAACTAGCTGTAGCGAAGTAATCGGCCCGCCGCCGCAAATCCAAAGCCACAAAGAACCGTGGTTTGTCGCCAATGGTGCGCGCCAACACGAAAAGAAAGTGCGGCTCGCTGATCCGGACCTGGCTAGCCACACACCTACGCAGCAGGGTGCCCGTGAAACCCAACCACCGCGACCACAACGCCAACAATCCAATTGATACCATATTGGTAACATGCTAGATTGAGCCATGCACATCATCGCCCTGCGAACGCTACGCGAGTTTTGGGACAAGCATCCGCAAGCGGAAGTGCCGTTGCGTGGTTGGTATGCCGATACAAGTCGGGCCGATTGGCGGACTCCGGCGGACATCAAGGTGGCCTACCGCAGCGCCAGCTTTCTGGCCAACAACCGCGTCGTTTTCAACATCAAGGGCAATGATTACCGACTGGTGGTAGCTGTGCGTTACACCCCCGGCCTGATGTTTATCCGCTTCATCGGCACCCATGCCGAGTACGACCGGATAGACGCAGCAACTGTTTAGGAGTGGTCATGGACCTGAAACCGATTCGTACCGAAGCCGAACACCGCGCAGCCCTCGCGGAAATCGAACGCCTATGGGAAGTCCCGGAGCAAAGCCCGGAGGCCGACCGGCTGGAAGTGCTCGCGCTGCTGGTGGAAGCCTATGAGAAAACGCACTACCCGATTGCAGCCCCCGATCCGGTGTCATTCATCGAACACGTCATGGACGCACGAGGACTGACCCGCAAAGACCTGGAACCTTTCATCGGTCCGCGCGGCAGGGTGGCCGACATCCTGAACCGCACCCGGCCCTTGTCGATGGGCATGATCCGCAACCTGACCACCGGACTCAACCTGCCGGCGGACATCCTGATTCAGCCGTATCCGCTGCGCGAGGATGCGCACGCCTAAGCAAGCGCGGGCGCTGGCCTAAACTTGGCTGGCCGCACGCCGGCGTAGCAACATCCGAGTGAAATCGACCACCAGCCGTCGCTCATCTTCGGCGATAGCGTAGATATCGGCGGCGGTTGTACCCAGGGTGGCGGCGATATTTTCCAGCCGAGTAGTCGGCAGGCGGCGTTCGCCGCGTTCGATGCCCGCCTTCGCGGGTATGACGCTAACTTAACGGCATTGGGCCTGTCCCCAATGCGTCTGCGCTTGAGGGCCGGGTTGGGCGGCACTATCCGGCATCGGAGCGCGCCGCCCTCAAAACTCTCGGCACCGGACTTAACTTTTCACCTTCTCGATCATGTGGTTGATGACATGGCTGTGCTCGCGCTGAGGGCTGAACATGACGATCTCCGCGTCTGCATCGACCTTTACGTTGTGCCCGGGTGGCCAGTAAAACAGATCGTTCGCGTTGACCGTCTCCTGCGCGCCGTCCACGTCGGTCGTGGTGAGTTGGCCACGCAAGACGTAGCCCCAGTGGGGGCATTGGCATAAATCGCCTTCCAGTCCCTGGAACAGCGGGATGGTATCGACCCCCGCCGAGAGACTGAAGTACTCGCAGCTGATTTTGCCTAATCCGGTCGCATCGCCGAAATCCGTTCGCTGACGGATCACGGCACCTGGGATCTCCAACTTAACGTCCACGTCCTCTTTGGCTATTCGCATGCTCGTTTCTCCTATGTGTCAATGGGGTGCTTTTGTTTGGTGATCTGTCTATCGCCGCATCCGTTTCAAGCAATAGACGCCCAACGTAAAGCTAAGGGGCGCCCGTGCAAGCGCCGGCAAGACCAAAGCCGGCATTTCGGGCGTCCCTTTTGAGCGCCATGTTGGGCATTATCCGATTAAACCAATAATGCCAAGAAATACGCCAAGCAAACCAAGCCCAACACTGATTAACCCAAGCCAAGCCGCAACCCGAACAACTGTTTGAGGGTGATCAATACAGGCTTTGAATTTGCCCCACCAAGAGTTCCCAGCATTGATAGATAACTCAATGTCTATTTGAGTACCGTAAATGGCAAGCCGCGAGCGGTACCAACCACCAATCACCAACGCATCCGACAAGGAGTTAATATTATGTCGTGGAGGCTTGTTGTACTCTGCAAGAAAATTCGAATCAATTTGCAGTGCCTCGCAATATACTGATTTATTTGAATTCTGGTTCGTGATTCTGATAATAGAGCGTGGGCGAAGAGTGTCGTCATGAAGCCAAACCCAACCTTGCTGGATGTCCGACTGTAAAGCCGCAAATATTCTCATATTTGCCCGTCAAATCAAAATGACCAAAGAATATTCCAGCTCGATATTTTTGAATACGATGTACTTGGCAAATCAATGGAGTCGTTTCCTGATACGCCCATACCTTCACCTTTGTTATTCACATTGCGCGATAGAGACTTGAGTGGGAGTCGCACTTCTGTTATTTTGAATCCGCTGGCGTCGTAGAACTCAATTGTAAATGCCGCACTTCCGTAGGGATATTTAATTGCGGCATCAATCTTTTGCGATAGTGGGCTAACAAAGAACTGATAGGCAAGTTTGTCGTCACGCCATGTGGTTGTTACATTCGCCTTTAATCCACCAAGTTGGGGTATGTCAATTACCGGCCAAACTTTTGGCACCTCAAGAGAACTGACAAGCTTTGCTTCGCGTTCTTGTTCGTTTGGCCCTTTTAATACGACAACACGATCATCGCCGATAACTGCTATTTCGCCTGTTTTTTTATCGAGTCGCACAGTGCGACCTTTTGAGTCTTTAGACATTTCATACCGATCTGCATCTCCACACCCATAGAGCATGGCCACGAGGAGCAGTGAAACAATCGTTCGCATATTATACCTAATGAGAAATATTAAATTCTACGGATGCTGAAGGTGGTTGGAATTATGGGGTGGCATTATTTCCGCCTCATGTCATATATGTCGTTGCCAACAATCATTTTGAAAGACGGCCCATTTGAAAGAATTATTGCTGTTGGTCTATACGAATATTGATAGCCATATGCCTCGCATGTAAGAATTTTATCGTCATCAAAGATGATTACTCTGTCGTAATCACATCCTTCAAAGCTATCAGCGCCTTTGCCATTCTTATCTTGATAGCCTGAAATTGTTTTGCTCGCGATGATTGTGTAACCGACAAGGCGTCCGAGCTGATTCGTGAGATCGGCAAATGCAGATGTGGCTGAAGTTAGTAGCACAAAAAACAGAAGTCGTATCTTCATGACCCGGATTCCTCTTGCGTGGATGCCCAACGTAGAAGTCACCGGCGCTGCGCGGCTTTATCGCGCAGCGTCCGTGTGGACTGCCGGGTTAGAGTGCGGTTTTCTGCAATACATGAATGGTGGCTTCAAGGATTTGCTTGGCATCGCCTTCAAGCATCTGCTCTGTGGTTCGTGCACTCAATGTCGCCCTGATTTCAGGGCGAGTTTCGGAAAGATGATCATGAAAATGAACTCTCGGATTTCGCAGTTTTCGAAGTTCGTCGAGGAGGTCGTGTTCGTCTTGTTTCAGCCATCCACGCTCAAGAGCGCTTTTCAAAAGCGGGACACTATTAGCTTTGGTTGCAGACTTGTCCCCGACAAACGCTAGCCGTCCAGCAACAGTACGTTCAATTAATGAGAAAGCGAGGACGATGGTTGCGATGTATTGGCCAGAGACAAACGTGCTGAGAACTTCTTTGAACAGTAGTTGGGAAAGCGTCCCATCTTGCATGAAGTAGACGTCATCATCGCGAACGCGCCGAGCTACCCATGAAGCACGCGCAAGTTGGCCGGAACCGCCGAGCAGTTCCTCTCCATAAACAGGGCGGTCAAAGGAAAAGCCGAATTCGGTTTCCATTGGGTAGTTGATCCGCGCTTACCTTCGCTCCCACCCTTTGCCAAAATTATCTCCGGTGCCACGAACTCCACCTCTGCCATCGGACTCCCAGCCGCTACCAAAATTATCTCCAGTACCTCGGGTGCCACCTCTACCATCAGACTCCCATCCCCGCCCAAAATTGTCCCCGGTTCCCCGTTGGCCGCCACGTCCGTCGGATTCATAGCCCTTTCCGAAGTTGTCGCCGGTTCCTCGGTATCCGCCCCTTCCGTCGGACTCCCAGCCTTTACCAAAGTTATCTCCGGTGCCACGAACTCCACCTCTGCCATCGGACTCCCAGCCGCTACCAAAATTGTCTCCAGTGCCTCGCGTGCCTTGTGCCGTTGCGGTGGACGTGCCACCAATGGCAATTGCAATGATTGAAAAAGCAACTCGCAATATCCTTTTCATAGCATTTCTCCTATAGCCCAATTTGCATGATTAGGTGCTGGGCCATGAGCACTCTAACGTAAAATTAACCGGCTCCGCGCTTTTGCGGAGTCCGGGTTGAATGTTGGGTTAGCTTTATTCTTGAGCAAAATATTCATTGGCCAACTTTTTATGAATCTCTATACGAGATGCCTCGTATAACAAACGATTTGGGCGTTCTGCACACCACTCATAATGCGAATTCAATCTTTCCAGTAAATTATTCCAGACGTTTCCAACGTCTGGCGTAACCCACTTCCACCACACATGGTGAAAAGGTTGTGTTCCATCCGGCGCAAAGGCTCGTGCCGATTCATGAACAAAAATGCCAAACGGCGGTGCGTTATGTTCTCCAAGGTATGCTTGAACTACAGGCATACCAAGAAATATTGCTGATTTGTATTGGTCATTTCCCACCAAGTCTTGATCAACTTCATTCGAAACTTGTGAGCCGTGAACTATCGGGCCGAAAGCTAATGCGCCACGAACAATAAACCTATGTAATGGCTCAGCAGTGTCCAAGAACTCTTGCCCAACTTTTGATAAGACAGTTCTCAAAAAACTCAGTATCCCGTCTTTGGAAGTGGATGTTGCATAAAAACCATCCATTACCGGATAGAGTTGCACCCCATTTCTTGGTGTCGCGAGAGCAGCAATATGGAGCTTGAAAATGAAATTTGCAGAAATGCTCAGTGACCTTCCCATGGCAGATTGAATGCCCATGATGTCAATCCATGCAACATACTCGTTCGTGGGCTCAGGCAACAGATTGGCATTAAAAGGCATTGGTTACCTCATCAAGAAAGCTAACGTTTCAGTTACACATCAAAATTGACGTGTAAAGCTGCAACCTACCCCGCAAAATCCGCCCGGTCAACCTCTAAGTCTTTGTAATTTAAACAACTATTACTTTAGGCATAGGCATATCAGACCATGGATTCCGTCAACCCACGGCAACCGCCGAAACTTCTCGATCAATTGCGCGAGCGCATCCGTTATCGCCATAACTAAAAGCGGTCGGGCTCGGATTATTCACCAGCGGAATCAGGGGATTCGGGGCGCACGGATAGGGCAGGGCGCAATACGCCTTGCCAACGCGCCTTACGCTTGCTCTATCTCGTTTTCGCCCAGCGGTTCGCGCTCCGCCCGTCGGACATACACCACCTGGACGTGATCGGTGACGCGGTAGAACACCAGAAAAGCGCCTTTGGCCACGACAAGCCGGCGTAGTCCTGGCGCGAGTTCATAGGCCGGGGCGATCAGCGGGTTATCGGCCAGACTGGTCACCGCCTGGCGGATGCCGCGCACCATGCGCAGGGCAAGGGTCTTGCCGCCAAGCGCTTGATAGTGCGCCTGAATTTCGCCGAGATTCCGGGTTGCCCTGGGCTGGTACTTAATCCGCAAGGCTGGCCTCTATGGCGTCGAACAGGGTGTCGTGATCGATCCATACCGTATTCGGGTCATCCGCTTCCTTGATGGCGGCTTCCAGAATGCGTTTCAGCTCGGCCGCCTCATGCGCTTCCCGCATCTGGGCGGCGCTATCCGGTCGGGAACTCCGGAGTGATTCGGCTTGATCCGGTTGCCAATCCTCGGCGTTGAGTTGGGCGTTATGGATGCCGAACTCCCGCAACAATTTCAAGGCTTTACGCGGATCGACGAACATTCGCGGTTGCTTTTTCCGGGTGTCGATCAGCACCGCCTCGCCGCGCTGGGTTTCGGCCTGGACGGCGAAGGCGGGCCCGTGGGCTTTCAGCGTCACCGACAAGATGCCACCGGATTCGACGGCGGCGCGGAACTGCTCAACGTTCAACTGTTGCATGATTTGTTCCTATGTTGCTGTTGTGGTGGATGCAGAATAGTAAAAAATCACATCAAACAACAGCTGTGTGATGAATTTTGTCGGTGGCCATGCATGAATTTTGTGCATGACGCTGGTATCGTCCGGCCGAAGCCATCAACGGGATCGTTCGACGTGTACACCTTGCCCAATCTGCTCACCTTGTCGCGTTTGTTGCTGGCCCCGGTCGTGGCCTGGCGTTTGCTGGCGCACGATGTCGAAGGCGCGTTCTGGCTGTTCGTGCTCGCCGCGATTACCGATCTGCTCGATGGCAATCTGGCCCGATGGCTGAATCAGCGCAGCGTGCTGGGCGCCTGGCTCGATCCCATCGCCGACAAGACGATGTTGCTGACCACGCTGAGCATGTTGGCGCTGACCGGTTTGTTGCCGATGTGGTTGCTGTATCTGGTGCTGGTGCGCGATGCGGTCATCCTGGCCGGGGCGGAGGGGTACCGGCGCCTCACCGGCAGGCTGGATGTGCGCCCGACCCTGTCCGGCAAGCTCGCCACTTTCATGGAATTTGTGCTGGTTTCGCTGGTGCTGGCCGATGTCGCGCTCGATCTCGGCCTGGGCTCACAGATGCATACGCTGGTATTGCTGACCGCCGCTGCGGTGGCCCTGTCCGGTTTGCGCTATGTCTGGATCTGGTCGCGCAAAACGCGCGATTTTCTGCATGAACATTTGCATGGCTAGCTTGCTGGGCGCATGTCTTTCGAGTTCCACAGCATCGTCTCCGGCGCTCGCCACGGATTTATCCCGCTGCATCGCCGCCTGAAAACGCATCCGTCCTGCCGTATGGCATTTCGCGCAAGCAACCTTTTTGCTACAGCGGTTTAAGGCGGCTTGTCGTAGTCACTGCAACGGACGGTCGGCGAGCAGGCTGCTGGACGATGTTTTTCTCCTTTGTAAACATTGCATTAGCCAATGTTTTCGAGAATATGCCTGCTGGCATTCTTTCTGCTTGGTGTAGACACCCCCTGACAGAGGAGTCACATATGCAACAGAGTCCAGCCCCCATCTCCCGTGATGCCGCCCTGCGCATTGCCCTGGCCGCCCGCGCCATGCCCGGTACCAGCCTGCCGGATTTGATCGACGTGCTGCAGAACCGGATCGGCAAGGATCAGATCGAAGCCGAAGACCTGCGCACGCTCACCGTCACCGACCTGAAGACCGCCTTCGCCAGCGCCGACGGCGAAGAGGACGGCGAGGACATCGGGATCGGCCTTGAAGCGATGAAGCTCGCGGTTCGCATTCTGTGGGGCGATACCCAGGGCGATGTCCTGCCGCCGGAACAACCCTATGCCGAGGGCGACATGCCCGGCTCGGTGCGGGTGGCGCTGGCTTCGGACAGCGGCGAAGCGCTCAACGGCCATTTCGGCTCCTGCATCCGCTATCTGGTCTACCAGGTGTCGCCAACCGAAACCCGCCTGGTCGGCATCCGCGACGCCCTGGAGGCGGACTTCGCGCCGGACAAGAACGCCTTCCGAGTCCAGTTGATCGCCGACTGCCACGTGCTCTACGTGGTCTCCATCGGCGGCCCGGCCGCGGCCAAGGTGATCAAGGGCAACATCTACCCGATGAAGCGGATGGAAGGTGGCGCCGCCGCCGAGGTGCTGGCCGAGTTCCAGCGCATGATGACCCAGTCGCCGCCGCCCTGGCTGGCCAAGGTGCTCGGCGTCGCCGCCGGCCAGCGCCTGAAGAACTACAACGCCGCCAGCATAGACGAATGAGGACGACCGCCATGGCCGACAAGGACTATCAGCGCATCGTCAGCGACCTGATCGCGAACGCCATCGGCAGCTCGCGGGTCACCGGCGAAAACAGCCGGATCACCCGACTGGTCGCCGGCAGCATCGATCGCTTCGCCGCCGAACTGCGCGTCGGCGCACGCGACGACGAAGCGCGCGAACTGGTCGAGCACGCCGCCGCCCTGTTGGCCGAATCCGATGGCGCCGACGTGGTGCCAGCCCTGACCGCCGCGGTCGAAGCCATGGCTGCCCGTCATTGAGCAAGCGATAGAACCCAGGAGAGTTCCATGCAAGAAGAGGTCAGCCATACCGACCGCCACGGACAAATCGTGAAGATCGGCGACGAGGTGCGCATCGTGCAGGTCAGCATCGGACCCGATGTCGAGGACGACGAACGCGAAATGTTCGAATACATGGTCGGCGCCACCAGCGAGATCGAACGTTTCGACGCCGCCGGACGCGCCTGGGTGACGATGTGGTGGAATACCGACGAAGGCAACGCCACCACCAGCATCGGCCTTGCCCCGCACCAGATGGAAAAGAAAGCGCCGGTCGCGCGCTGAGCGCGATAAACGGGTGGCAACAACGGCTGTACTGGCGCGGCCTGATGAAAGTTTGTATCGCCGCTTGAGGGAATCCTGAAGCCCTCGGGCGGAAAAGCGCCCTTATCGCCCCTTCCGCCGAATGGCTTGACTTGAATATCGCGGAAGGCGCCGGCAAAAGGCCGCTGGCTTTCCCACCCTTGTTGCGGTTTGCCTGCTGGACCGGGTGAATCGGTAATTTCTTGCGCGCGGGCGCTGGAATCGTCATCGCGCGGGCTTGTTGCCGCGATAATGTCCTGCTTCGCATCGATTCAAATCAAACATGTCTATTCAATGGTTTCCCGGCCACATGACCTCGGCCCGCAAGAAGGCCGCCGAAACCATGGCCAATATCGATGTGGTGATCGAGGTGCTCGACGCGCGTTTGCCGGAGGCGGGCAGCAATCCGCTGGTGCATGAACTGCGCTTGTTCCGCCAGCGCCCCTGCCTGAAGGTGCTGAACAAATCCGATCTGGCCGACCCGGACGTGACCAAGGCCTGGATCGAGTTCTTCAACAGCCAGAAGAACGTCAAGGCGGTGGCGCTGTCGGCCAAGAAGGCCGGCGAAGTCTTGCGTATTCCCAGCCTGTGCCAGAGCCTGGCGCCGCATCGCGACGACAACTTCAAGCCGCTACGCATGATGATCATGGGCATCCCCAACGTCGGCAAATCGACGTTGATGAATGCGCTGGTGAAACGCAAGGTGGCCGCCGTCGGCGATGAACCGGCCATCACCAAATCGCAGCAGACCATCACCTTGAGTCCGCGCCAGATGCTGATCGACACGCCCGGCCTGATGTGGCCGAAGATCGAACACGACAGCGATGGCTACATGCTCGCCGCCAGCCATGCCATCGGCCGCAACGCCGTGCTGGAAGAGGAAGTGGCCACTTTTCTGGCTGGCATTCTGCTGGAGCGCTATGCCCCGTTGCTGACCGCGCGCTATGGTTTTTCGGTGCAAGGCCTGGATGCGCCCGGCGTGCTGGAAGCCGTGGCGCGCAAACGCGGTTGCATCATCAAAGGCCGTGCTGGCGAGTTGGATCTGGACAAGGCCGCGATGCATCTGCTGACCGATTACCGCGCCGGCACGCTTGGGCGCATCAGCCTGGAAACGCCGGAAACCCGGCGCGCGATGCTGGCGGAAGCGGCGGCCAAAGTGGCGGCGATTCAAGCTGCGGCAAAAGAAGCTGCTGCAATAAAAGCTGCCAGTGAGGCCGCCAATAAAGCGGTTTATGAAGCGGCGATTGAGGCTGCGGCGATTGAGGCTGCGGCGAATGAAGCTGCAGTGAATGAAGCGGCTCAAAACGCGGCCGACAGGCCGTAATTTTCGATCAGCCAATCCGGGCGCTTGCTAGTCCCAGGCTGTTGTTCCTGTTCAGGAATTCAATATTCACTTCGGCCGGCAGGCTGACCGGATGCATGCCGTTCCAGGCGCCGGTGGTGACGATGTCGCCGGCCTTTGCGCCGCCGACATGCGCTATCCACCAGGGCAGGCAATAAAACAGGTCGTCGAGCGGCGGCCGACCGACGCTTTCCGCCAGACAAAGGCCGTTGGCGTGGACGCGCACGCTCAAGCCTGAGAAATCCAGTTCGCGCCAGTTCGGAATTTCCGCGCCGATGATCAGGCCGCCGTTGAGCAGGTTGTCGGCCAGGCGCCAGAGCGGGCCGGCGGCTTTCGGGTCGGCCAGGCGGCTGTCGATCAGTTCCATGGCGACATGCGCGCTGGCGATGGCGGCCAGTATTTCCTCGCGCCGATAGGGCTCGGCGCGGGCCGGCAGGTCGCGCCCGAAACGCACGGCAATCTCGGCTTCGATGCCCAGGGTGCGGAAGTCATCCGCTGAAAAATGCGCCGGGCTGCTGGCAATGCGATGCGGGAAAATGGCGGCGGCGGTGGGTTCGGTTTGCCGATTCGGTGTGCCTGCCTTCCAGACGCTGGGGCGGCGTTCCCCGACCATTTCTCGCCACACCGTTTGCTGCGCGGCATAGGCTTGTTCAACGCTGGCCGGGCCGGTTTCGGGGCTGGCGTCGAGGGGTTGGTGGCTTTGGTAGGCTTGCAGCAGCAGGGTGGCGGGCATGGCGGGCGGGCAGGGAAGTTTTGCCGGAAGCATACAATCGCGCAGCCTTTCCCGCCCTTCAATCTATTCAATGCCTACATGGAAAACCGACCCGATGGAAAAGCGATTCGACGAACTCGAAGCCAAGCTGAGTTTTGCGGAAGACCTGATCGATGAACTCAATCGCACCGTTTTTCGCCAGCAGGAACGACTCGATCGGATGCAGCAGCAGATTTTGCTGCTGCATCAGCAATTACAGAGCGTGATGCCGGATGAGGCGCGCGATTTGCGCGACGAACTGCCGCCGCATTACTGATATTTCAAGCGGATCGCGGGCTGTCAATCGCGGCCGCGTCGGTCGTCTCTGTCGTGCTTGTCGTGACCGTAAGCATGGCCGCGCGGATGATGTTTTTTGTACTTCTTGCGTTTGTCGTGGCGGTCATCGTCGCGCTCGTCATCGCGCTCATCGTTACGATAGCCGTCTCGTTCATCCCGCGCGACGTAGAGGGACGGGCCCGATCTGACCGGCTCCATGCGCTGCCCGCCAGAGATGGCGTTGCGGTCGTCCGCGCCGATACTTTTGCCGATGCTCGCGCCGGCCGCCGCGCCGACGCCGCTGCCCACGACCGCGCCGCTGGCACCGCCGACTTTCTGGCCGATTGCCGCGCCGGTTGCGCCACCCACGGCGCCGCCCACGACCGCGCCGGATTTGCCCGCGCCCTTGGTGGACACCGCCGCGCCGACTGCGCCGCCTAAAGCGCCGCCAATAATCGCTCCGTTATTGCCGCCAACGGATTGGCCGATTGCCGTCCCGGCGGCGGCGCCAGCGCCGGTGCCCAGCGCGGTATTTGCGTTGTCGCCGGCGTGGACGGCGAACGTGACGGCCGAGGCCAGGATCAGGGTGGTCAAACGGTGCGAATGGTTCATGTCGGTGTTTTTTGCCAGGTTGATAACAGGGCGCATGGTGTCAAACCCGCGCCGTAAGTCAACGACGTTTTCGCGCGGCTTTATCGGGGAAAGCGGGTTGGAACCCGCGCGTCCGCAGGTTGCTTGCGACTGCAACTCTAGCCACAATCGCTGCCGTTACGAGATAACAGGAATGAATGTTGCATGACCGACCGGTTGACCCATGAGTAATCGCAGCGTATTGCCTATGCTGCATCCCGCCGATCTGGGTCTTGCTCTCGATTTCTCGCGCGCCGGGATCATGCTCGTGGATGCCGACAGTCGCATCGTCTACGCCAACCAGACTTGCTCCCGGATGTTCGGCCATGCCGATGGTTTTTCAGTCGATGAGTCAGTCGACGCCTGGGAGATGTGGCCGCCGCAACTATTTCCGTCCTTGCGGAATGACGCCGCGCTGCATGGCGAGCTGCAACAGCTATTGCGCGATGCGGGGCAATGGCAGGGCAGGGTTTTGGCGCGTCGGCACAACGGCGAGGTGTTTGGCGCCTGTTTGAGCCTGTATGCGTTGAAGGACGAGCAAAACGGGCCGAACTATTTTTTCGCCATTTTTTACGACGATGGCGACGCCTCCGAGACTCTGTCGGGATCCGGCTGCTGTGGGGCGCGCCGGACGGAAATTCCGGTGCAAGGCAGTGCCCGCCAGTTGCTGCTGCACAGGCTGGCGCAGGCGCTGACGCAGAACGAACTGGTGTTGTATTACCAGCCCAAGGTCAATATGCGGACTGGCAAGGTGGTCGGGGCCGAGGCTTTGCTGCGCTGGCAACATCCGGAATCCGGGTTGTTGCCGCCGGGCGACTTTTTGCCGCAGGCGGAACACGACGATCTCATCGTCGATATCGGCAACTGGGTGATCCGCGAGGCGCTGGCCCAGATTGCCATCTGGAAACGCCAGCACCTGAATGTCGCGGTCAGCGTCAACATTGCCGCGCGGCATCTGCAGCGCACAGATTTTGTCGATACCTTGAAGCAGCTTCTGGCGGCCGAACCCGAGGCGCGGCCGGAACAGCTTGAAATCGAGATACTCGAGTCGGCGGCCCTCGAGAACACCGGCCACGTGCAACAGGTCATGGATGCTTGCCGCGAGTTGGGGGTCAGTTTTTCGCTCGACGATTTCGGCACCGGCTACTCGTCGCTGGCCTATTTGCGCGCGATTCCGGCGGAAGTGCTCAAGATCGACCGTAGTTTCGTGAACGACATCCTGGATGACAGCGATGACATGATTCTGGTCGAAGGCGTCATGGGCCTGGCCAAGGCGTTTCGGCGCGTGGTGGTCGCGGAAGGCGTCGAGACCGCCGAACACGGCTTGATGTTGATGCGCCTGGGTTGCGACATCGCGCAGGGGTTTGGCATCGCCCGCCCGATGCCGGCCGCGGCGTTCCCCACCTGGGCGACGCAATACCAGCCGGATCCGCTTTGGAGCATGTGGGCCGATGTGCCCTGGGAAATGGAAGATTTTCCGCTCCTGGTCGCGAGATATGACCAGATCAGTTGGGTCAAGCGTGTCCTCGAGACGCTCGAGGGCGAGGAATTGCGCCTCAGCCAGTGGGAGCTGGTCGATCACCATAAATGCCGGTTCGGACATTGGTATTACAACCAGGGCAAGTCTCGTTACAGCGAATTGCCCGCGTTTGCCGAACTGGAGGAAACCCACATCCAGATTCATCGCCTCGGCATGGAAATCGTGCACCTTCAGGCCGAAGGCAGGCAGGCCGAGGCGCGGACTCTCGCTGAAGCGTTGATGGAAACACGGGGCAAGGTTTTGAACTTGCTGGACGAGTTGCAGCGCTCGGTGGCGCTGGATCCCTTCAGTCATCACGATTTGCGCGCCAAGCCGTCGCGCGATGGCGGCGAGGCGCTGCCGCAGCCTTTGTACGCCAAGCATGCACCGGCGCCGCGCAAGAATCGCCGACCGGCGATTCTTGTCGTCGATGACACGCCGACCAATATCGAACTGCTGGCCGGCGCCTTGTCGTCCGACTACACGGTCAAATTCGCCACCAGCGGCGCCCGCGCCCTGGAGTTGCTGGAAAAATCCGAAAAACCGGATCTGATTCTGCTCGACATCATGATGCCCGGCATGGACGGGTACGAAGTGTGTCACCGGCTGAAGGAAAATCCCGCCACCCGCGCGATTCCGGTCATCTTCATCACGGCGAAAAGCGAAGTGGCCGATCAGGCCCGCGGTTTCAGCCTGGGCGCGGTGGACTACATCCTCAAACCGTTCCAACTGCCGCTGGTGATCGCGCGCGTGCGCAACCAGATCAATCTCAAATTGCGTACCGACCTGCTCGAGGCCCAGGCTTCCATTGATGCGTTGACCGGGATCGCCAACCGGCGCAGGTTCGACGAAGTGTTGCGCAGCGAATGGAAACGCGCCACGCGCAACGCCATGCCGATCTCCTTGCTGATGTTCGATGTCGATCTGTTCAAGGCCTACAACGACAACTACGGCCATGGCGCCGGCGATGAATGTCTGCGTCGTCTGGGCGACGCGTTGCAGCATGCCGAATTGCGCCCCGGCGATTTCGTGGCGCGCTACGGCGGCGAAGAGTTCGCGCTGATTCTGCCCAGTTGCCATGCCACCGGCGCGCGCGCGATTGCCGAACGCATCCGTGTCATTGTCGAAAGTCTTGAATTGCCGCATGCCTATTCGCAATGCGCCCCGGTTGTCACGGTCAGCGTCGGTTGCGCCACCCAGAAACCCGCGCTGGGCGGCGATGTCAGCGCCTTGTTCCTGGCGGCCGATCAGGCGCTATACCGCGCCAAGCAGGAAGGCAGAAACCGGGTCAACAGCGTATTGCTGTGAGCAAACCAAGGGCTTGCGGTTTATGCGCCGACGCGCGGGCCTGGCGTTAAACCCGGCGAAATAATTGCCGATAACACGGCCTGTCGCCGGACAGGTCCGGCATGAAGCCGCGTGTCGCGGAATCAATCGATATTGGATAAAACATGAATCGAACCGCGCGCCGACTCGGCTTGGCTGCGTTGCTGTTGTTGGGCCTGGCCGGCGGTTGCGCGCGGCAGGATTCAGCGCCGTTGCGCGTCGGCGTCGTGCATTCGCTTACCGGCACCATGGCCGCCAGCGAGAAACCGCTGGTCGAGGCGGTGCGCATGGCGGTCGACGAAATCAATGCCCGGGGCGGCCTGCTTGGGCGACAGGTCAAGGTGATCGTCGCGGACAGTCGTTCGGATCCAGACCACGCCGCGCGGGAGGCGGAACGTCTGATCGACGGCGAGAAGGTCGATGTGCTGTTCGCGTGCTGGACGTCAGCCTGCCGCCAAGCGGTGAGGCCGGTGGTGGAACAGCACCATCACTTGATGTTTTACCCGGTGCAGTACGAGGGGCTGGAACTCTCGCCCAACATTGTCTACACCGGCGCCACCGCGAATCAGCAAATCATTCCCGGCACTCAGTGGGCCCTGGAACATCTGGGCAAGCGCGTATTTCTGGTCGGCTCGAACTATGTCTTCCCGCGCGTCGGCAACCGCATCGTTCATGACGTTGTCATCGCCAGCGCCGGGCCGGCCGCCGGCGCGGAGGTCGTGGGCGAGCTTTATCGTCCGCTCGGCGACCGGGATTTCAGCCAGGTCATTGCGGCCATTCGGGCCACCAAGCCGGACGTCATTTTCAATACGGTCAATGGCGACAGCAACATCGCCTTGTTCAGCGCCTTGCGGCAGGCCGGGCTGAATCAGTTGCCGGTCATGTCGTTCAGCGTCGACGCCAGCAGTCTGCCCTCGCTGGCTCCATTCGGACACACTCGGCATTACGCGGCATGGGGTTACTTTCAGGCCTTGCCGGGCGAGGCCAATCGGCGTTTCGTCAGCGCATGGCAGGCGCGGCGGGGCAAGGCGGCGCCAACCAGCGATCCGATCGAAGCCGCCTATGTCGGCGTCAAGCTATGGGCGCAGGCGGTGGTATCGGCGCGCAGCGCCAAGCTGGATGAGGTGAATCTGGCCTTGGCACGTGAGAGCGTGGCGGCGCCTTCCGGTGTCCTGGCGGTGGATGCAGGTACTCGGCATCTGTGGAAACCGTTCCACGTCGGCAAAGTCGTGGCTGGCGCGGATGCCGCCCAGGCTGGATTCGAAGTGGTGTTCGGTCACGGCACGCCGCTCCGGCCCGAGCCGTTTCCGGTTTACCGGATGCGCGATGCCTGGGAAAACATCGGCTTGACGGCATTGATCGACAGCCGGGAGAGCCGGCCATGAACTCGAACGCCAGGGTTGAACCGGGTTCGAAAAACAAAAAACGCCTCGCTGGCGGCCTGACTTTGAGCGGCTGGCTGGCGCTGGCGTTTGTGTGTGTGGTCGGCCTGCCATTGCTGGCTATCAGCCAGTATTACCTCCAGTCCTATGAAGACTCGATGCGTCAGCTCATCACCGAGCGCATGCATGATCTTGCCGGCAAGAAAGCGGAACGCATCGACGCGTATATCAGCGAGCGGCTGGACGATATCAAGACCGAAGCGACCGATCCCGATCTGGTCAATATTCTGTTGCAACTCGCGCGGGCCAGACAGGCGCATGGCACAGACAGCGCAGCCTTCGAGCGGGCCTACTCGGCGGGGCGTACCGTCATGCGCGAGCACATGCAGGGCCGGAGCTACTACGACGCGTATCTGATCGACATCGAGGGCAATATTCTGATTACCGACCAGTTCCGCTTCGACCAGGGCGCCAACCTGATTTCCGGGCCATGGCGCGATACCAATCTGGCGCGGGGCTTCCGCCTGACACGGGATTATCTCTACACGCATCTGACGCCATTCGCGCGCTATGGCCCGATGGAGTTCGCGCAAACGGCATTCATGTTGGCGCCGGTGCTCAAGGAGGGGCGTTTTGTCGGCGCGATTGCGCTGCAGATCAATAGGGACGCACTGAACCGAATCGTGACCGACCGGACCGGTCTGGGCGAGACGGGTGAGGCCATCTTCGCCGCGCGCGTGGAGGACAAACTGGTCTTCACGACACCGTTGCGCCGGGAGCCCGATGCCGCGTTCAAATACCCGGTCGAAACCGGCGGCAATCGGGTGCTGCCGATGGAGAAGGCGCTGAGCGGCCAGCCCGGCGAAGGCGAGGCGCTGGATTACAGCCACACGCCGGTGACCGCCGCCTGGCGTTATCTGCCTTCGTTGCAGTGGGGCATGGTCATGAAGATGGATAGCGCGGAAATCATGATGCCGGTGTGGAAGTTGCGCCGCGTGACCTATACCGCGCTGGCCGTGGTGTTGCTGCTTACCGCCGCGCTGGCGCTGTTCTTCCGCAACCGGCTGATCGGCGCCAGTCGCCAACTGTTGTCCGGCACGCGGAAGTTGGCCGAGGGTGAAATAGGCGTGCAGATCGCCGACGTGGCGGGCCCGCGCGAATTCCGCCAGTTGGGCGACAGCTTCAATACCATGAGCGCGCGCCTGGCCGAACTGACTCAGGGTCTGGAACATAAAGTGGCGGCGCGCACGCGCGACCTGGAGCTGGCGATGAAGGCCGCGCAGGCGGCCAGCCAGGCGAAAAGCGATTTTCTCGCCAATATGAGCCACGAGATTCGAACGCCGATGAACGCGGTGATCGGCCTGTCGCAATTGTTGATGGATACGCGCCTGGATCGTACCCAGCAGGACTACATGGGCAAGGTGTTGAGCTCCTCGCGCGCCTTGCTCGGCATCCTCAACGATATCCTCGACTACTCCAAGATCGAAGCCGACCACCTGACGCTGGAATCGGTGGAATTTCGGCTCGATGAATTGCTCGGCCACCTGTCCAATCTGTTTGCCATGAGCGCGGAATCCAAGGGTGTGGAGCTGGTTTTCGATGTCGGCCCGGAGGTGCCCTGTGCATTGGTCGGCGATCCGCTGCGTTTGTCGCAGGTGCTCAACAACCTGGTCAGCAATGCGCTCAAGTTCACCGCTCAGGGCGAAGTCGCGGTTGTGCTGCGCCATGTGCCGGGTGAAAACGGCGCGATCGAACTCCAGTTCAGCGTGCGCGACTCCGGCATAGGCATGACCGAGGAACAGATCGGCCGCCTGTTTCAGGCGTTCAGCCAGGCCGACACCTCGACCACGCGCAAATACGGCGGCACCGGCCTCGGCTTGGCGATCAGCAAGCGACTGGTGGAAATGATGGGCGGCAAGTTCGTCGTTGCCAGTGAACCCGGGCGCGGTTCTATCTTCAGTTTCAACGTGCATTTGCGCTGGCATGGCGGCGAGCCGCATCCGGAGCGGCCGCGCGAAAACCTGCGCGGCATGCGCGTGCTGGTGGTCGATGACAACGCCACGTCGCTGGAAATCCTGCATGACATCCTGAATTCCTGGTCTTTCCAGACCGTGCTGGCCGACAGCGGGGAAGCGGCGCTGCAACGTCTGCAAGCCGCCGCCGACGAAGGGCGCCCATTCGAGTTGTATCTTATCGATTGGAAAATGCCCGGCATGGACGGTTTGGAGTTGGCGCGACGGATCCAGGCGCTGAATCGGGCCGGCCACACCGCGCGCGCGGCCGCGCCCATGGTGCTCATGGTGTCCGCGCGGGGGCGCGATCATGTCGCCACGGCGGGCGAGGATGTGGACATTGAGGCGATTCTGGATAAACCGATCACGGCTTCGAATCTTTACGACACCCTCATCGGCATCCAGGGCTACATGTTCCAGGGCCACCTGTCCCAGAGCCATCTGCCCCAGGGTTTGCCTGGCTTGGGTTCGGTACAGAGCCAGGATCTGTTTGAGCTGACCCGTCCCATTCATGGCGGACACGTTCTGCTGGTCGATGACAACACCACCAACCAGCTCGTGGGTACTGGCTTCCTGGCCAAGATGGGGCTCAATTTCGATGTCGCCAATAACGGCCAGGAGGCGGTGGAGATGGTCGCGGCGAACCATTACGACGTGGTGTTGATGGATTTGCAGATGCCGGTGATGGATGGTTTCGAGGCCACCCGGCAAATCCGCGCCAGCGCCAAAGGACGCGGCCTGCCGATTCTGGCGATGACTGCCGCCGCCATGGTGCAAGACCGCCAGGCCACTGAAAATGCCGGCATGAATGGGCACCTGGCCAAGCCGATCGACACGCGCGAGTTGGCCAACGCACTGCTCAAATGGGTGCCGCACCAGGTTCAGCCGGTGCTGTCCGGCAGCGCGCTGATGAGCGCCGAGCAGACCGCCGGCCTGCCGTTTGACCTTCCCGGACTGGATGTCGTCAGCGCGGCATTCGATCTGGATAACGATTGGGAACTGTTGCGCGACATCATGTTGAGTTTTTATAACGATTTCGCCGACGCGGAACCACGCCTGGATGCCCACCTTGCCGCCGGCGAGTGGCTCGATGCCAAGCGGATCTTGCATACCATCAAAGGGCTGGCGGGCAGCGTCGGTTCCACGGCGCTAGGGGATGTGAGCAGGCGTTTCGAGCATGAACTGGGTGAACATCGATGCGGTCTGCAAGAAGAATTCAAGCAAACCCTGCGCGCCACCCTCGATGCGCTGGCCAGCTTAAAGTCTGGGGAAGCCAGCGCTGAGCCGGCAACCATCGCGGCTCCGGAACATCTGCGCGACCTGCTGCAACGTCTGACCGACATTATCGCCGCCTCGACCCTGGTGCCGAGCGAGTTCAAGGAGCAGATCCGGTTCGCCCTGGCCGGCCATGTGGAAACCGCCTTGGCCGACGAACTCATGCGCCACCTCGGCCAGCTCGACTACGAATCGGCGCAGCTTACGCTGGACCTGATCGCCCAACGGCTGGGCTTGGGGCTGGAAGGCTGATGCCGCGTCAGAGGGATGCCGCCGGCGACGCCTGCTTCTTGTCGCGCAGGGAGATGCCTTTTTCGTTGTTGCGTATCTCGAACAGACCGATGGCCTGGAACAAGTCCTTCAACTTGGCGTAACCGTAATTGCGCGCATCGAAGGAGGCCTGCTTGGAGATGTGCTGGCCCACGGCGGCTAACCCGGCCCAGCCTTCATCGTCCGCCGCCGCTTCGACCGACTTGCGCAACAGATTGACCAGGCGGGTATTGGCCTTGAGTTCCTTGCCGCCGACCTTGCTGACCGCCGGCTTCGCGGCCGCCGTTGTCGCGGCGGGAGGTTCCTGAACCGGCGCGGCCTCGGCGGCTTGGGGTTTTTTCCCGGCGGGCGGCGCCGGTGGCGATTCCGGCGCCGGCTCGCCGAGATTCTCCAGATAAAGGAATTTTGAGCAGGCGTTGACGAAGGGTTCCGGCGTCTTCTTCTCGCCGAAACCGAACACCTTCAGGCCATTGGCGCGGATGCGCATCACCAGCGGCGTGAAATCCGAATCGCTCGACACGATGCAGAAACCGTCCAGTTGTTTGGTGTAGAGCAGATCCATGGCGTCGATGATCATCGCCGCGTCGGTCGCGCCCTTGCCCTTGGTGTAGGCGAACTGCTGCATCGGCTGGATCGCGTAATCGTGCAGCACCGCCTCCCAGCCCTTCAGGTGCGGACTCTTCCAGTTGCCGAAGGCGCGTCGGATATTGATGACGCCATATTTGGCGAGTTCGTCGAGGATTTCCTCGATCTTGCTGGCCGGGCTGTTGTCGGCGTCAATCAACAGGGCGATGCTGGTGTCGTGGATCATCGGGGCATTCCTCCGTTTTTGTTGCGCGCGTCGGTGCCGAAGCCGGCTATGAATTGATGGTCATGGCCCCGTTATTGTCGAGTGCATCGACGCGCGCCGCGCCACCGACGAGTATGGTCATCAGCTCGCTCTCGGTTACCGCGGCGGCTGGCGTGGCGTTGTGCTCGCCGGGCCGGGCCGGGTCTGCGTGGAAGCACACTACGCGGTTGCGCCCGGCCTGTTTGGCGGCGTAGAGCGCGCTATCGGCCTCGGCCAGGATGTCTTTCAGTTCCCGCGCGGCGCCGTAAGGACACAGCGCGTAGCCGATGCTGACCGTGGCGCGGAGTTCCTTGTGCCCGTTGTTCAGCGGCGTGGCGGCGACGGTTGCGCGCAGGGATTCGGCCAGCTTGAGCGCGCCCTCGCCATCGGTATTCGGCGCCAATACGCAGAATTCCTCGCCGCCGTAGCGGCCGAGGGTGTCCTGACGCCGCAGCCGCCCCGTCAGCAGGCCGGCTATCGCGCGCAATACCTCGTCGCCGACCGGATGCCCGTGGGTGTCGTTGATGCGCTTGAAGTGATCCACGTCGATCATCAGCAAGGCCAGGGGCAAACCGCTGCGCCGGGCCAGGGCCTGCTCCGCCTGCTGCATCAGGGCGCGCCGGTTGGGGATATGGGTGAGGCTGTCGGTCATGGCCAGGTGCAGGATCTCCCGGTCCGTGCGTTCCTTGACCATGAGCACGAAACCGATGGAGCCGAGCAGGGCGGTGGCCATGATGGCGACAAAGGCGAGGATTTGCACCGGATGGGGCGCCACGCCGCCATAGGGTTGCGCCAATTCAGTCTGGCCGGACAGAGCGACGACCGCGCGTAGCCCCAGCACCAGCACGATCAGAACGACCCCGGCGAACAGCAGGCGCCAGGCCCGACCGATGCGGGTTTCCGGGTCGGTGAGCAGGGCGCGGGCGATCAGCGCCATCTGGAAGCCATAGATGAGGCCACCCCACAGGAAGCGGCCGCGCAGGTCGTCCAGCAGCACGGTCGCCATCAGCACGGTCAGCGCAATCGGCGCGAGAACCTGCCAGGCGGGGGCGGGGCGCCGCTGGAATTCGCCGATGGCCACCAGGACCAGGGCATGGGCGCCGGCCTTGAACGCGTTGGCGAGCACGACCGACAAGGCGTCCGGGATGACGCCGCGCGCCGCGACCAGCACCCAGGTCAGGGTCTCCAGCAGCATCGCCAGCGCCCATTTATTCATACCGTCGCGCTTCTCGTCGCGGCTACCGCCGGCGGCGGCGAACAGGCTCAACACCGTCAAGGCGTTGGTGACGATCAGGGCGAACAACAGGGTGCGGGGGTCGAGGTTCATGAAATTTCAAACTGCATGGATGGGTGGGGACATTGCGGTTGATGGGCTTGGAGAGGATACGGTGGGGCTTGTCGTGTTCCTATTCCGGGGAGGTATTTTATCTGTCGCTCACCCATGGAAAGGGTTTGTTCGGAGGACTCGGGCAGGCCCATTGCCACGCGCGCCAGCCTCGAATCGTTGGCGGACGGCTATAGATTGGCGGAATCACCCTGTATTGTCGATTTTGGGGTCATCCATTCATGGCAAGTCGACGCAGCCCTTGTGAAAGTTTGCGAAAACTGGGCGACAGATTGGCATCGACATCCATGTACGGAGAAATGCGTCCGGCCCATTCACATTTCAACTGACCCGATAACGGCCACCCCTGTTTCTTGATGGCGGCCGCACCACCCGCATACAGCGCGTCGGCCAGCATTTCCCAGGTGCCGCACACAGAGTCTTGAATATATGCATTCAACACTTTGGCCTTGGCGTGGGGATACGCCTTCTTTACCGCAGCGAGGTCGCCGAAATACCAGGCTTCCATTTCCTCGATGGCCAGTCGGAACAGGGTGTTGGGGTGGCCCAAGGCGGCGATAGCCTTCAACTCGGTGAGAAAATCGGCGCAGGGTCGGGTGTCTCTGTCGAGTACCACCATTACCGCGTCGACACCCGGTGTTCTGGCGTAGCCAGCCAGCAGGCGGGGCAACTGGTCCAGTAGCATGCGCTTGCTTGGATCGGCGCTACCTTGCAGGTTCTTGGGAATGCGGCCGATGCCTTTATAGGCATGAATCCGCCAGGTATGCGGTGCGTCTTGCAGCCCCAGCACCTTGGGTAGCAGTGTTTCCAGCGCGATCTTGCCTGAGGCGTCTTCCACCAGTACTTCCAGATGCATGGGGTTTACCTCGCGTCCAGATAGTCGCTGTACCACAGGCCGCCCAGCGGCAGGCCCTGTTCCACCATGCTGCCTACCGTCGCATCGTCCGCCGCGTGGCGGATGATGGAAAACCCGTCCGCGCCCTTTTCCAGCACCCAGACTTCCTTCGGCGCGAGTGCGTCGACGAAGTAGGGTTGATGCGTGGTGACGAAGATTTGCGAAGCGTTCTTCTTGCCGGTGGCGTGCGAGCGGAACTCCTGCGCCAGCGCTTCCAGGAGTTTGTGATACAGCCCGTTCTCCGGTTCTTCCACGCAGATGAAGGGCGCCGGTTCCGGGTCTTCCAGGAGCAGCAGATAGGCGAAGATTTTCAGCGTGCCGTCCGACATCTGCTGGGCATAGAACGGGTCTTTGAAAGCGCCGTCGTTGAAGCGCAGCAACAGGCGTTTGTCGTCCGTAGGCTTGGTGTCGATCTTGTGGATGCCGGGAATCTTGGCGGCTATGCGGTTAAGGATGGACTGGAAACGTTCCTTGTATTCCCGCTCCATGAACTGCACCACGTTGCCGATGTTGTCGCCGTGGATATTCAGGTGCTTCTGCGGCCCGGCCATGGGCAGACTACGCGCCGCGTCCGGGGTGAAGTAGGACAGATACCAGCCTTTAAGAAACTCGCGGAAACGGGAAACCCGGGAGTGCTCACGTAGATTGCCCAGGGTGGCGATGCCCAGTTGGCGCGGGTCGGTGAGTTCCACATGCACCTTGTTTGCATCTTCCCCTTCCAGGCTTTCCTCGCCGGTCCAGGCGTCGCCGATGCCCTGCTGCAAATCCAGAAAAGAGAAGGGCCGCCCGCTTTTCTGGCCCTTGCGGCGCTGGCGCAGGCGTTCTTCCTGAACATAAGGCCGCCCGGATCTATCCAGGCCGATGGCCAGCTCATAAGTGATGGGCCGCTCGCCCGGCGCCTCGCGGTAATAAATCTCGAACCGGATCGGCCCCTCGCAGCCCATCGAGCGCAAGCGCTCGAAACCGCCGCGCTCTTTCAGATCGCAAGCGGTCTCGACATCCTGGGTCAGGCAATCGGCGATAAAGCCGAAAGCATCGAACAGCGAACTCTTGCCCACCCCGTTCTTGCCGATCACCGCCACCAGCGGCGTCAGTGGCGCCGCATCACGCTGATTCCACAGGCGGCCGATGGTCACATCCCGCAACGCCCGGTAGTTCTGGACTCGGAAGCCTTCGATCATTGCCATGGGGGGAGTCCTTCAGTATGTGAGTTGGTAGGCATTTTAGGTGTCGCTCGCCATTGCCAGTGTTTGCTCGGATGACTCGGACAGGCCCATCGCTACCCGCGCCAGTCTCGATTCGTAGGCGGATAGCCGATAGCCCACGGTATCCGGCGGGCATGCCTTGACGATGGCGATGACCGGGTCGGTGGCGAAGTTGAGGTTGTCGAACAGGGCGTATTTTTCTGCCAGGCGCTTGAAGCTCTTACCCCGCTCGGTATGGCCGTTGTAGAACAGGTAAACCAGTTCGATCCAGGAGAGCTGCGCGCGGACGATGCTGACGTAGAGCCATTTCTGGGCCGGCGACAGGCGCTCTTCGTCCTGGGAGTCGATCCAGACGATCAGGCGGTAGAGGACGCGGAAGAGACTGTCGAGCTGGTATTCATATTTGGCATACAGTTCTTCCCATCGCTCAATTGCAACCTTGGAAACAAGCCCACGCTCGCCTTCTTGAAGTGATCTAAGGCTGTCCTCGGCTCGCCCTGCTGCTGGTCTATTTGTATTCGCTGTAGGTAGGTATGGATATTGTTTTCTAATCGTGCTCCATACGTGAGAAGCATCCAGGAGATAACTCCATAATCTCATCAAGGCACGTTTACCCCGTAGTACTTCGTCGTTTGATGAGAGTTCAATCGATGCCAATAACTCCCGATAGGTATTCAACCAGGAAAAAAACGTCTGCTCGAAGCTCTGACGGTCGATGGCCTTGTTCTGCCCTCTCAAGGCCTCCGCCGATTTCCTGAGTTCCGTGCGCGAGAGTTCCAATTCTTCGCGCGACAGCTTGAGTTCCCGGCTTTGCAGGGTCAGCGTCAGCACCAGGGCCAGGATGGTGAGAAAGCTGAAGATGGGGTTGAGCACGCCGCCGAAATAGTCGCCGAGTTGTCCCCAGCCAGCAGGACTCTGTTCGTCGATGGCTAAGGCGCCAAGGTGGTAGTGGTAGATAGAGACGAGGGTTACGGCTGCGATCAAGGCGATCACAACGATCCCGCCGAGCAGTTTGGCCAAGTGCCGTGAAAGCCAGGGTTCCTGGTCGTTGCCGGGCTGGTTCATGTCATTCCCCATTTCTTATTCCGCGAGGCGCAGCAGACGATGGGCCTCTTCAATGCAGGGCGTCATGTAGCACTTTTCCCTCTTGGCGGGCGCGGTACAGGATGGTGCCGGGCACCTGGCTGCGGCGCTCGTATTCGCTCAAGGGGTAGATCAGCAGATCGACCCCGACGCCCGGAGCCACGCGGCCCAGCGCATCCATGAGGCGCATGTATTCCCCGGCTTTGTCGGTTACCTCCTGCTCGATCACCATCAGGTCCAGATCGGAACCCGCATCGGCGGTGCCGCGTCCGTAGGAGCCGAACAGGATGACCCGGCTGGGGGAACTGGCGGCGGCCAGTCGGTCTGCCGCCGCCTGGATGGTTTGCATGTCGATCATCGTTGGCTCTTTTGTGGATCAGCGGCGCGAGTTTACCGACTGATCGGCTTGTGCCGAATCCATCTCAGCCAAACCGCTGCGCCAGTTCTTCGCGAATTACCGTGCGCAAATCCGCTTCGAGATGTTCGCTTTCGATCACACGCCGCAAGGTGTCGTTGATCAACGTCTGATAGCCCCGTTCACCCGCCAGATGTTTGAAGTGCTCGACGATGGGAGCGTCCAGCATGATGTTGACTCGCTGTTTGGAGACCTTGGCGCGGACCGCCGATTGCCACTCGACGCGACTGGCATCCTGACCGCCGACGCGGAAGCGGGCACGGTCGAAATCCGCCTGGGTCAGCGGCGGGGCATCGTCAGAAGTATCCGGTGTTGAGGTAGTAGAGGTCGGTTTCATCGCTTGTCGCCTCGCGCATGGAGATGATTCGAATGGTTTCGTCGGATTCAACGTGGACGATCAGAACCACGACGGCGGACAACATGCCGATGCCGATCAGACGTTGTTCGCCGTAGGCTTCCCGGTTGTCCTCGAAAATCGCCATCGGTCCCGCGAACACCTGCTCGGCATCGGCAAAGTCCAAACCGTGTTTGTTCAGGTTGGCTTGGCGCTTGGCCTCGTCCCAGATGAATCGCATGGCCAGATTATGTGCATTTAAATGTGTATTTAATAGCGCCTTGTATCTTGTTTACCGGCTGATCGGCTTGTACCGAATCCGCTTCGGCTTGGCCCCTTCCTCGCCCAGGCGTTTCTTCTTGTCGGCCTCGTATTCCTGGTAGTTGCCGGGGAAGAAGGTCCATTGGGAGTCGCCTTCCGCCGCCAGGATGTGGGTGGCGATGCGGTCGAGGAACCAGCGGTCGTGGGAGATGACCATGACGCAGCCGGCGAACTCCAATAACGCGTCTTCCAGCGCGCGCAGGGTTTCCACGTCGAGGTCGTTGGAGGGTTCGTCCAGCAGCAGCACGTTGCCGCCGGCGATCAGGGTCTTGGCCAGATGCAGGCGGCCGCGTTCGCCGCCGGACAGGTTGCCGACGATCTTCTGCTGGTCGCCGCCCTTGAAGTTGAAGCGGCCGATGTAGGCGCGGCTGGGGGTTTCGTAGCGGCCGACGGTGAGGATTTCGCGGCCTTCGGCGATTTCTTCGAATACGGTCTTGTCGGCGGCCAGGGCGTCGCGCGATTGATCGACATAGGCCAGTTTCACGGTGGAGCCGATCACCACTTCACCGGAATCCGGCTGTTCAACGCCGGTGATCATCTTGAACAGTGTCGATTTGCCGGCGCCGTTGGGGCCGATGATGCCCACTATCGCCCCGGGCGGGATCTGGAAGCTGAGCTTGTCCATCAGCAGACGGTCGCCGAAGCTCTTGGTGACGCCGTTGAACTCGATGACCTTGTCGCCCAGGCGCTCGCCGACCGGGATGAAGATCTCTTGGGTTTCGTTGCGCTTCTGGTATTCGACCGAGTTGAGTTCCTCGAAGCGGTTCAGACGCGCCTTGGATTTGGCCTGGCGCGCTTTCGGGTTCTGGCGCACCCATTCCAGTTCCTGCTTCATGGTCTTGATGCGGCCGAGTTCCTGCTTGGATTCGGTTTCCAGGCGGGCTTCCTTCTGTTCCAGCCAGCTGGTGTAGTTGCCCTTCCACGGGATGCCGTGGCCACGGTCGAGTTCGAGGATCCACTCGGCGGCGTTGTCGAGGAAGTAGCGGTCGTGGGTGACAGCCACCACGGTGCCGGGGAAGCGCACCAGGAACTGCTCCAGCCATTCCACCGATTCGGCGTCGAGGTGGTTGGTCGGCTCGTCCAGCAGCAGCATGTCGGGTTTTTCCAGTAGCAGCTTGCACAGCGCGACGCGCCGTTTCTCGCCGCCGGACAGCTTGCCGATGACCGCATCCCAGGCCGGCAGACGCAGCGCGTCGGCGGCGATTTCCATCTGTTGTTCGGCATCGGAGCCGGCGGCGGAAATGATCGCTTCCAGGCGATTCTGTTCCTCGGCCAATTTGTCGAAATCGGCATCCGGCTCGGCGTAGGCGGCATAAACGTCTTCCAACTTCTGCTTGGCCTGCATGACTTCGCCCAGGCTGGCTTCGACTTCCTCGCGCACGGTCTTGTTCGCATCCAACAAAGGTTCCTGCGCCAGGTAGCCGATGCGGATGTTGGGCTGGTGCTGGACTTCGCCGTCGTAATCCTTGTCGGCACCGGCCATGATACGCAGCACGGTGGACTTGCCGGAGCCGTTGAGGCCGAGCAGGCCGATTTTTGCGCCGGGGAAGAAGGACAGCGAGATGTCCTTGATGATCTGGCGTTTCGGGGGAACGATTTTGCTCACGCGGAGCATGGACATTACGTATTGGGCCATGGGGGACTTTCTATCAATAACCGGTGAAAAGGAAATCGAGCGCGGCGAGGAGTTCGTCGCGTTGGGAAGCGAGGTTGCCCACCGGGCGCTTGAGCAAAGCGCGGGGAACGGTCGCCAAATCTTGCATGCGAGCATAAAACGTCTCACCCACAACGGTGACGCAAGGATTCAAACGCAACAGGGGAATCACCGTGGCGTCCTGTTTGGCGCGTAACGGGGCGACCACGTAATGTTCCAGGGTGTCGAGCAGATCGGATTGCAGGGTGACGACATAGGGGATGCGCTTCTGCGAGCCTTTGTCGGGATTGGGATAAACGTCGAATTGGGGCATTAGCGGGGATCGGATGCTTCCAGGGAGTCAACCTCATCGCGGCAAAACTGGCGAAAGGCATCGCTGAACAGGCCATGTTCGGCAACTTCGCGATTGTAGGCTTCTATCCCCGCCCGGTTTTCCTCAAGCCACTGTTTTTCCTTGGCTTTCTTGACCTCCGCTGCCAGCGCGGTCTCCAGCGTTTGCGACAGATTGATGCCCAGCGCGCGGGCCTCTTCCAGCAGGTCGATGCGCAAACTGAGGTTGGTGGGTTTTTTCAGGATGGGGTTCATGGTGGGCTCCCGTGTGGCTTTGCGAATGAAGGTGCGCATATGCTGTGCGCATGAATTCTGCGCGTCAATGGCTTGGGCGCAGCGTTTTAGCGCCCACGCCCCTTCCAGGCGACAGCGCATGTTTTCCGCAAATATTCGAGGGCGCGCTCCATGTGGCTGTCCGGCCAGTTGGGGTCCGTGTCGGAAAGTTGTTCTTCGGCTTCGGTCTTCATTTCGTCGCTCCAGGTCTTTTGCAGGCTTTTGCGCAGCGCCTCGGGCGCATGCCGGTCGATAAAGTCGAGCACGGCCGGTGAATCGAAGCCGGAGGCGCGAAAAATACGAATGACCTCTTTGGCCTCGCGCAGGAGCATGCAGGCTTTGGGCGGAAGACCGGTCGCGACGAACAAAAACACTGTGGCAAGCACTGCTGGGTCGTCCGAATCGCCATGGGTCACCCGATCCCATTCCCTGGCGACCAGGCGGTCGTATTCCCTGACGTCTTCATCCAGACTTTCATTGACGAAGAAACGGGTGGTCGAATCGCCGTAGAGCAGTTTGTCGGCCGTATTGCCGGGTGATCGAATCTGCGCCAAATCGATTTCGATAAAGCGTTGCATGGCGCGCCGCGCGAGCGTCTGGAATTCCGTGGGCGCTTCTTTCAAAAACGCCTCAAGCCGGTTTTCATTGAGTTTCGTCTTTACATTCCGGGCGGCTTTGATCAGGCCGACAAATGCGGTTCTGGTCGGAATTTTGAGTGCCGCTTGATCGACAAAAATGACCAGCAGCGCGCTTCGAATCAGCGAATCCGCTTCATCGATCGCATCCCGGGAAACGCCCATTTTCTTGGCCAGCCAGAACGAGAAATCGATCAGATTCTGGTTTTCCTGGCGCAGCGCCAATTCGGATAGATACTCAGCCAGCGGTATTGAATGGGCGGCGGTTTTTTCGTCGAGATAGGCGCGTTGGCTTTCGGGTGAAACCGTGCTGTCGAAAATCACGCCGCAATCGGGCATGGCATGGAGTCGCTTGATCATGTCCGAGCCGGCCTTGGAGTGCGACAGCAATGTTTTGTCGCGCAGCGAGGCCGCCGCGATTTGAATATTGCCGCCGGATATATGCTCCAGATGCAGGCTGATCAGATTCACCATGCGATGCAGCGCCAATTCGAGTTCCGGGCGCAGATGCGCGGTGGCGAAATAGTTGGCGATCTGGACCATGCCCTTGGCGAATTCTTCCTGGATGCTTTGCAGCCGCTCGAGTGAAATGATTTTCCGATCGACGCCATAACGCAGCGCAATATCGAAAAAGGGCCGACTGTCGATGGTGGCAAGAGCGGTCGCAAGAGGAGGGGAGGCGGTGTCCATGCGTCGATATCCTTAAATCGCGGATTCTTCCTCGTCGTCCAATAACGATTCGCCGGCGCTTGCCGTCTCGGGCGCTGAAATCAACGATTCATTCGTCGCTTCCAGATGTTTTTGCACCCGGTTGCGCAACATCATCATCACTTCCTCGAAAGCGTCGGGCAGTTCATAGCGCAGTATCCAGGCGGTTTCCATCCAGTCGCCATCGGCGATTTCCGAATGAGAAAGCTGCGGCCGAGAATTTTCGATGGCGTTGCCAAAACATAAGCCGTGATCGATTTCCTCGATCTTTTCCATCAGCCAGGTGTTGTGGGTCTGCATGCTGGATTCCGGCTCGAGTTGCGGCGTAAAGCTGCCGGTGGACGCAAAGCTGAATATCTCGTCATATCGGTCTTCGAAATAATCGGCCAAGGTGTCGCAGCCACCCTCGATATTGGCGATGGCTTCAAGGTATTCGACGACGGTTTCCGTATCGCGGTGAATGACGGTATTGATCATCGCGCGCAGTCTTTCACTGGTGCGTTCGCCGTATTTCTTTTCGAGCACGATGGAGCGGGCGAATTGCTCGGGCGTCACCACCATATTGACCACGGATTCCTTGGACGAATCGAACTCGCGCATGATCGCGAGCAGATCGTTGGGCCGCATTTCATCGAGGATGCCGACCAAGGCGTGATCGCCTTCCTGATCGGCAATGGCCACCAGCGCTTTTTCGGCGCCGACGATGTCGCCAACCAGAATCAACTGGGAAGATTTCAATACAACCGGGTGCATGCAATGTCCTTGTTCACGAATATCCGTGTTTAGTGTTCCAACGAATCGAAACCTTGTTCGGCGAGCCAGTCCGCGCCGGCTTCGCCCAAATCGTCCATCTCTTCGCCGTCGTCTTCATCGCCTTCGTCAGCGCGTTCTTTTCTGGCTTCCGGTTCCGGCTCGGGCGCCGTATGCGTGTCTTTATTGCGCAGAAATTCAAGCGCGGCGGTCGCGACCAGGAAAGCATCGCCGCCTTGCGCTTTTAACGAAGATTCAATCAGCGGCCCGGCCCAATCCGCAATCGTCAATTGGTCTTTCAATTCGGCCCAGCTGAGGAAGCTGGAATATCCGGGTTCGCTCAATACGATCTGTTGCATGATTTCCGGCGACTTGAAGCGAAAGGCGTCGTAGAACGCAACCGCCACCATTTCCGGGCTGAATTCGATCATCGGCAAGATGGCGTCAATTTCCCGGCGCTTGATGTTCAGGCGTTTTTGCAGCATCGATTTGCCTTCCGAGTCCGTGAGCAGGTCGTCGACCTCGTCGATATAGCTTTTGATGGAATCGGAAAAGTAACGGGATTTTTTCAATTCATGATTTCCTGAATGTATTTTGCTGAAATTTCACGCGCGACAGCCAGGGGATCGTCGATCAGGCTGCGTTGCCGGTAGTCGTCGTAAGCCTTGCGCCGCTCCGGGTTGGAGACGACTTCATACGCTTCCTGAACCTCTCTGAAGCGTGCCGCCGCATCCGGTGAAGGATTTTTGTCCGGGTGGTACTGGGTGGCCTTTTTCCGGTACGCGGCCTTGATTAATTCCGGCGTTGCATTGGGCGCAACGCCCAATGTCGCATAGTGATCGCGTGCCAAGGTCATTTCTATCGCTCTCTCGTTGCTCTCAGGTCATTTCTGTATTTTCGATATTTTGGCTGCTATCGAATACGCCGCACGGGCGGGCTGTAGTCGATGCGCGTGGCGTTCAAGCGCGTCGCTGTCGTCGTGTTTGCAGATTGGAACCCGTCGTTGAACTCAAGCGTCGGGCCGACCGCGTTACTCAGACGCCAAGGACTTCCAGCTCCGCCTGTTGTTCCAGCCATTCGCTTTCCAGTTGTTCCAGTTCACGGGATAGCGTGGCCTGCTCGAACAGATGGATTTTGACCGCTTCTTTCCGGTCTTCGGCATAGATCGCCGGGTCGGCCAGCAGGGCGTCGATTTCGGCCTTGCGCGCGTTGGCCTTGGCCATCTTCTCTTCCAGGCGCTTGATGCGGGTCTCGATCGGCTTTTTCTGCGCCGACATCCGTTGCCGGGTTTCCGCTTCCTGGCGTTTTTGTTCCTTGCGTTCCGCGTTGCTCAACACCGGTTCGCTGACGATGGGCGCCTGTATGACCGGTTCCGGCTCGACCTTGGCGGCCTTGCCCGGTTTGCCGGGTTTCGCCGGTTTGGCGGGCTTGGCGATGGCCAATTTGGTCTTGAACAGCCAGTCGCGGTAATCGTCGAGGTCGCCGTCGAACGGTTTCAGGCTGCCATCGGCGACGATCAGGAATTCCTCCGTGGTGGCGCGCAGCAGATGGCGGTCGTGCGAGACCAGCACCAGCGTGCCTTCGAACTGCGCCAGCGCGACGGTGAGCGCTTCGCGCGTTTCCAGATCGAGGTGGTTGGTCGGCTCGTCGAGCAGCAGCAGGTTGGGTTTCTGCCAGACGATCAGGGCCAGCGCCAGACGCGCCTTTTCTCCGCCGGAAAAGGGGGCGATGGGACTGGACACCATGGTGCCGGGGAAGTTGAAACCGCCGAGGAAGTTGCGCAGTTCCTGTTCGCGCACGTTCGGCGCGATCTTGGCCAGATGCCACAGCGGCGATTGATCGTGGCGCAGCATTTCGACCTGATGCTGGGCGAAATAGCCGATGACCAGGCCTTTGCCCCAGTGCGCGTCGCCAGTCAGCGGCGCAAGTTCGCCGGCGATGGTCTTGATGAAGGTCGATTTGCCGGCGCCGTTGACGCCGAGCAGGCCGATGCGCTGGCCGGCTTGCAGGTTGATGTTGATATTGTCGAGGATGGGCTTGTCGCCCTCCTCGGTGCGATAGCCGGCGACCACGTCTTCCAGCACCAGCAGCGGGTTCGGCGCGCGGTCCGGTTCGCGAAATTCGAACTGGAACGCGGCCGCGGCGTGGATCGGCGCCAGTTCTTCCATCTTGGCCAGCATCTTCATCCGGCTCTGCGCCTGCTTGGCCTTGCTGGCCTTGGCCTTGAATCGGTCGATGAACGATTGCAGGTGATCGCGCTCGCGCGTTTGTTTCACCATGGCGGATTGGCTGAGCGCCAGGTTGATGGCGCGTTGCTTTTCGAACTGCGAGTAATTGCCGCCGTAGCGCTTCAGTTTGCGTTCGTCGAGGTGGGCGATGACGTTGACCACGCCGTCGAGGAAGTCGCGGTCGTGCGAGATGATGATCAGGGTGCCGGGATAGCGTTTGAGCCAGTCTTCCACCCAGAGGATGGCGTCGAGGTCGAGGTGGTTGGTCGGTTCGTCGAGCAGCAGCAGGTCGGACGGGCACATCAAGGCCTGGGCCAGATTCAGCCGCATGCGCCAGCCGCCGGAAAAACTCGATACCGGCAAGTTCATCTGTTCATGCGAGAAACCGAGGCCGGTAAGCAATTGTTCGCCGCGCGAGCGCACCGTGTAGGCGTCGGCGTCGGCCAGCGCGGCATGCAGATCGCCGATGCGGTGGCCATCGTGGCGGGCTTCGGCATCTTCCAGCTCGGCTTCCAGGCGGCGCAGATGGCTGTCGCCGTCGATGGCGTAATCCAATGCCGGCCGATCCAGCGCCGGGGTTTCCTGCGCGACGTGGGCGACGCGCCAGGAAGCCGGGAAGAACGCATCGCCGGCATCGGGCTGCAATTCGTTGCGCAGCAGCGCGAACAGGCTGGACTTGCCGGAGCCGTTGGCCCCAATGAGGCCGATTTTTTCGCCCGGATTGAGCGAGAGGTCGGCGGCTTCGAGCAGCGGCTTGGCGCCGCGTATGAGAGTGAGTGCGGTTAGACGGATCATGGGGCGCGATTATCGCCGCCAGACCGCAAAGCCGCGCGGCAAATAACGCGATCGGCGGCCCTTTCAACTTGAAAGGGCGTTCAACGATGCGTGTCCGGGCTTGCCCTTATCGGGCTTGCGCTTATTCGTGGGCCGGTAAACGCTTGAACGGACTGTTTTCGTTCAGTTCGTCGACATAGCGCTCGATGCCGCCGGTTTCGCGCTGCAAAAACTCCTCCACAGCGTTCGAGAAGCGCGGGTGCGCCAGCCAGTGCGCCGACCAGGTGGTGACCGGCAGGAAGCCGCGCGCGAGCTTGTGTTCGCCCTGGGCGCCGCCTTCGAAGGTGGCGATCTTGTTGGCGATGCAGAACTCGATGGCCTGGTAGTAGCAGGTTTCGAAATGCAGGCCGTCGTGATATTCCAGCGTGCCCCAGGAACGGCCGTACAGCGCATGGTCGTCGTACAAATTAAACGCGCTGGCGATGGCTTCGTCGTCTTTCAGCGCGACGATGAGCAGAATGTTTTCCGGCATGGCCTGGCCGATGCGCAGGAAGAAATCCAGGTTCAACGCGAGCGGTGAATTGAATTGCCGGTGCGTGCGCGTATAGCAGCGCATGAAGAATTCCCAGTGCTGCGGTGCAATCTGCTCGCCGCGCAGATGCTGGAAAACGATGCCGGCGTCGTTGACGCGGCGCCGCTCCTGCTGGATTTTCTTGCGCTTGTCGCGCTTCATGCCGGCCAGGTACTCGGCGAAATCGGCATAGCCCGGATTGTTCCAGTGCAATTGCACGCCCTGGCGCAGCAACATGCCTTGTTGCCGCATTTCCCGCGCTTGGGTTTCGGGCGGAAACAGCATGTGCAACGAGGAAGCGCTACTGTCGCGCGCCAGTTCCAGCGCGGCGGCGATCAATTGCGCGCGCGCCGCGTCGGATTCGGCCAGCAACCGCGCGCCGGTGACAGGCGTGAACGGCACGGAGGAAACCAGCTTGGGGTAATAACTCAGGCCATGGCGCTGATAGGCCTCGGCCCAGGCCCAGTCGAACACGAACTCGCCCCAGGAATGGGTCTTGAAATAGAGCGGCATCGCGCCGACGAGCCGTTCCTCCGCCCAGAGCGTGAGAAATTGCGCGCGCCAGCCGGTGGCCGGCGTGGCGCAGCCGCTGTCCTGCAGGGCGAGCAGAAAGGCGTGCGCGAGAAACGGATTGTTGTTCGGGCTTTTTTGCCGCAGGGCGTCCCATTGCGCGGCCGGAATCTCGGCCAGGTTCTCGACGATACGTAGCTTCAACGGGGTTCCAGCGTGCGTTGCCAGACCAGCGTCCGGTTGTTGCTCGGCATGGCGATATCTTTCACCAGCGTCAGACCCTGCGCTTCGGCGAGTCGGTTGATCGCCTCGAAATCGCGCACGCCGCTGGCCGGATCGCGGCCTTTCAGCCAGACATCGAAGCGCGCATTGCTTTCCGAGGTGAACTGGCCGCCGTAGTTGAACGGCCCGTAGAGGCACAGGATGCCGCCGACGGCGAGAACGCGGCCGATGCCGGCGAACATCCGCTCAACCGCCGGCCAGGCGACGATGTGCACGGTATTGGCGTTGAAAATGGCATCCACCGGCTCGACCGGCCAAGGCGCGTCGTTGACGTCGATAACGACCGGCGGCAGCACGTTGGCCAGCCCGGCCTCGTCCAGCCAGGCCTGGATGCCGGCGTGGTTGTCGGGCAACTCGCTGGTCTGCCAGGTCAGATGCGGCAGGGCCTGGCCGAAGTAAACCGCGTGCTGGCCGGTGCCACTGGCGATTTCCAACACCATTTTGCGGTCGGCGAAAACGTCTTCCAGCACGGCTTGAATGGGGGCGCGATTCTGTTCGCTGGATTCGGCGTAAGGCTTCATGTTCGGTTTCCGGGTTTGAATGGCGGCACGGTTATGCCATGTTCAGTGTCCGCGGTTCAACGCTGATTCGAGCAAGGTTTTAGCCATGCTGCCGATCATGCGGATGTACCAGCCAGCGATGCAGCAGCCAGGCGCCGACGCCGCAGATGGCGAGCAGTAGCGCGAGCGGGCGGGCGCTGCCGTCGTGCAGCCGGCTGATGCCGATGCCGGTAAGCGTGGCGAGGCCGAATTGCAGTGCGCCCATCAGGGCGGAGGCGGTGCCGGCGCGTTGGCCGTGGGTGGCCAGCGCGCTGGCGCTGGAGTTGGGCGCGATGAAGCCGAGACTGGCGACGTACAGGAACATGCAGATCAGGGTCAGCGGCAGCGTCGCCGCGCCGGTGTAGGCGAGGCCGGCCAGGGTCAGGCCGGCGCCGGCCGGAATCCATAGCGCGCGCCGCAACATCGCCGTCGGCGCGTGGCTTTTCAGGCTGCGCGCGTTGATCTGGCTGGCGGCGACGAAGCCGAGCGCGTTGATGCCGAAGGCCCAGCCAAAGTGCGCCGGCGGGATGCCGTTCAACTGGATCAATACGAAGGGCGAGCCGGCGATGTAGGCGAACATGCCGGCCATGGCCAGGCCGCCGCTCAAGGTGTAACCGAGGAAGGCGCGGCTGGCGAACAGTCCGGCGTAGTCGCTCGCGATGCGCCGTGCGTTCAGGGGCGGTTCGTGGCGGGTGCCATGGCTTTCTTGCAGGCCGAGGCGGATTGCCAGCAAACAGGCCAGCGCGAAGGCGAACAGCAGGAAGAAGATGGCGCGCCATCCGAGTTCCGTGACCACCCAGCCGCCGATGATCGGGGCCAGGATCGGGGCCAGGCCCATGACCAGAATCAACGTGGAAAAGGCGCGCGCCGATTCGCGCGCGCCGCAGCGGTCGCGCACCACGGCGCGGGCGATGACCATGCCGGCGGAACCGCCCAGCGCTTGCAGGATGCGCCAGACGGTGAGGGCGGCGATGTCGTCGGTCAAGGCGCAGCCGAGGGAAGCCAGCGCGAACAGCGCCAGTCCGGCATAGAGGGGCGGTTTGCGGCCGAAGCGGTCGGACAGCGGCCCCCAGACCAGTTGGCCGCAGGCCATGCCGATGAAAAATCCGGCCAGCGTGAGTTCGGCGCCGCCGGCGGGCGCGTGCAAATCCCGCTCGATTGCCGCGAAAGCGGGCAGATACATGTCGATGGAGAGCGGGCCGATGGCGGTCAGCGCGCCCAGGATGATCAACCAGCCGGGAAAACGGCTGGCGTCCAGTCCGGACTTGAGGTTCACGATGGCGCTTTCTGGGGCGGGCTCGCCCGGGGTGACGGCATTTTGCTAGGCGCCGTGGGCGCGCTGTTCTTCGGATTTGCTTTTCAGTCTTTGCAGCCGAATGACTTCCGGCAGACCGCGCAAGGCGCGCATCAGGCGGGCGAGGTGCAGGCGGTTCTGCACGCTGACGGTGAAGTAGAGGCTGGTGTAAGCGCCGGCTTCTTCTTCCATATGGACGTTGTCGATGTCGGAACCTTCGTTGGCGATGGCCGAGGCGACTTTGGCCAGTACACCGCGCTGGTTGGCGACGATGATGCGGATGCCGACTTCGAACAATTTGTCGAGTTCGGCCGACCAGGCGACATCGACCCACTTTTCCGGGTCGTCGCGGTAATGGCGCACTTGGGTGCAATCGTGGGTGTGGATGACCAGTCCATGGTCTTTCTTGATCTGGCCGATGATCGGGTCGCCCGGGATCGGGCGGCAGCATTTGCCCAGACGCACGGCGATGCCTTCCGCGCCCCGGATCAGCATGGGCCCGGTCTGGCTGCGGGCGAGCGTGTCGTGATCTTGGGTCAGGAGTTGGCGCGCCACCACGAATGCCAGTTTTTTGCCCAGGCCGATGTCGGCCAGTGTGTCGATCCGGGAGCGGCCGTTCTCTTTCTGGTGATGCTCCCACTGATGCTCGCTGATGTCGGCATGGCCGAGGGCGCGTATGGCCTGAATCAATAACTGCTCGCCCAGTTGTTCGGATTCGTGCCGGTGGGTGTTTTTCAAGGCGCTGCGGATGTGCGCGCGCGCTTTGCCGGTGTGGGCGAAGTGGGCCCAGGCGGGATTCGGCCGGGCCGATTCCGAAGTGAGTATTTCGACCCGATCACCGTTTTTAAGCGGCGTCGACAGCGGCATGAATTCGCCGTTGATCTTGGCGCCGACGCAGTGGTTGCCGACGTCGGTATGCACGTTGTAGGCGAAGTCGACCGCGGTCGCGCCACGCGGCAGGGCGACGATGCGGCCTTTCGGGGTGAATACGTAAACCTCGTCCGGGAACAGGTCGACCTTGATGTGTTCGAGGAATTCGGCCGAGTCGCGGCTGTCGGCCTGGATATCGAGCAGGCTCTGCATCCATTGATGCGTTTTGCGCTGCACTTCGGACAGCGAGGTGTCGCCGGTTTTGTAGAGCCAGTGCGAGGCCACGCCCGCTTCGGCGATACGGTGCATTTCCTGGGTGCGAATCTGGACTTCCAGCGGCGCGCCGTAAGGGCCGAACAAGGTGGTGTGCAGGGATTGGTAGCCATTCGGTTTGGGAATGGCGATGTAATCCTTGAACTTGCCGGGGATGGGTTTGTAGAGCGCATGCAGGGCGCCCAGTGTCAGGTAGCAACTGCGTTCGTCTTCGACCACGATGCGGAAGCCGTAAATGTCGAATACTTCGGAAAAGGCGAGGTGCTTTTCCTGCATCTTGCGATAGATGCTGTAGAGATGTTTTTCGCGGCCGCGTATTTTGGCCGGAATTTTGCACCCCAGTAGTTTGGCCTCGATCGCGGTGGTGATCTTGTCGACGATTTCCTTGCGGTTGCCGCGCGCCGACTTCACCGCTTTTTCGATGACTTTGTATCGGTTCGGGTGCAGATGCACGAAGGCGATGTCTTCGAGTTCCTGATAGACCTTGTTGAGTCCAAGCCGATTGGCGATGGGGGCGTAGATTTCCAGCGTTTCCTGGGCGATGCGGCTGACTTTTTCCGCTTGCATGGCATCCAGCGTGCGCATGTTGTGCAGCCGGTCGGCTAACTTGATCAATATGACGCGGACATCGCGCGCCATGGCCAGCAGCATTTTGCGGAAGTTTTCCGCCTGCGCCTGGGCCTTGTCTTCGAAATGGATTTTGTCCAGTTTGGTGACGCCATCGACCAGTTGCGCGACGGATTTCCCAAATTCACGGGCGATTTCTTCAGTGCTGATTCCGGTGTCTTCGACGACGTCGTGGAGCAGGGCGGCAATCAGGGTTTGCCCGTCGAGATGCCAACTGGCGAGTATTTCCGCAACCGCCAATGGGTGCGTGATGTAGGGCGCGCCGCCTTTGCGGAACTGTCCCTCATGTGCCGTGGCGGAATATTGGTAGGCGCGCGCAAAGGCGTTTTTATCCGCCTCGCTGAGGTATGCCGCCGCCTCGGGCAGCATGGACAGCGGGTTGGCTGGCTGCATGGGGCGGCTTTCGGGTTGGACGTTTAGTACGAACCTTTTTTCAGGATTTCCACCCCGGTCAGGCCTTCCGCGATTTCGCGTAGCGCCAGCACGGCGGGTTTGTCTTTTTCAGGTTCCACGCGCGGGGTCGAGCCGGTGGAAATCTGGCGTGCGCGATAAGCGGCAACCAGCGTCATTTCAAAGCGATTGGGAATATGTTTGATGCAGTCGTCGACGGTAACGCGAGCCATGGTGTTGCCTTTTTGTTTTCGGTGAAAGATCGGTGATTTTAAACGAGTACGATGCCAAACCCTATAATCGCGCCCCGTTTGTACTTGTAACAGGAAAATGCCATGCCTTCCTTCGATATCGTATCCGAGCTGGATAAACCGGAAATCAAGAATGCCGTCGAGCAAGCCAACAAGGAAGTCGCCAACCGCTTCGACTTCAAGGGGTCCGACGCGCGCGTTGAGCAGGCCGAACTGGTGTTGACGCTCTTTGCCGATGACGATTTCAAACTCGATCAGGTGCAGGAAGTGCTCAACGGCAAGCTGATCAAACGCGGCGTCGATATCCGCTGCATGGAGTTGGGCAACAGCGAGAAGGTGTCCGGCAACAAGGTCAAGCGCACGGCGACGCTGAAGAGCGGCCTGGAAACGGAATTGAGCAAGAAGATCGTCAGGCTGCTCAAGGATTCGAAAATGAAGGTGACCGCCAGTATCCAGGGCGAAAGCGTGCGTGTTTCCGGCGCCAAACGCGACATTCTGCAGGATGCGATTGCCCTGGTGCGCAAGAGCATTACCGATTTTCCACTGCAATATCAGAATTTCCGCGACTGATCCTGGCGTTTTGCCGCGCGTATCGGATTCGGCGAAACGGTGCCTGGTAAAACAAACACTTGGATGGATCGGCCGCGCTCTATATAATGCGCGGCTTTTCCGGTTTTGTCGGCCTGTCCGGTCGGCAACAGGCTCAGAGGACAGCAACAACATGGTCACCATTCGTCTTGCCCGCGGCGGTTCCAAGAAACGCCCCTTCTACAACATCGTCGTAGCCGATTCTCGCGATCGTCGCGATGGACGCTTCATCGAGCGCATCGGTTTTTACAACCCGGTCGCTTCCGGCAATGCGGAGAAACTCCGCATCAACCAGGATCGCCTGGACTACTGGAAGGGCGTCGGCGCGCAGACTTCCGATACCGTTGCCCGGATCGTGCGCAGTGGCGTCATCGCTGCCGCCTGAAGATCTGGTGGTAATGGGGCGGGTTGCCGCTCCGTATGCGGTAAGCGGTTGGCTCAAGATTCAACCTTTTACCCAGGATGTCGGCAGCCTGCTGGATTATCCGCACTGGCATTTGGGCAAGCAGGGGCAATGGCGCAGTTACCGTTTGCTCGAAGGCAAGGTACATGGCCAGACCGTTCTGGCTTGCCTGGAAGGCATCGGTGACCGAAATGCCGCCGAATTGCTTCAGAGCTATGAGGTCGCGGTTGAGCGCAATGAATTGCCCCAACCGGCTGAAGGCGAGTACTACTGGGACCAGCTTACCGGCCTTGAGGTTGTGAATCTTCAGGGCGATGTGCTGGGGCGGGTAGCGGGCTTGATGGAAACCGGGGCGCATGAAGTGCTCAAGGTCGTGGGCGAGTATGAGTCAAGGCCGAAAGAGCGGTTGATTCCGTTTGTCGCGGCTTTGGTCCAAACGGTCGATCTGGATGCCAGGCGGATCGTGGTGGATTGGGGGCTGGATTATTAAGTCGGGAAGCGAGTTGGCGAACCAGGCGCCTCGGCATCGCGCGCAGTTTCATGTGATTACCTTGTTTCCTGAGATGTTTGCCGCATTGACCCAGTTTGGCGTCAGCGGCAGAGCGGTCAAGCAGCAGTTGTGCTGTGTGAAATTCTGGAATCCCCGGGATTTCACGCAGGACAATTACCACACCGTCGACGACAGGCCTTTTGGTGGCGGTCCCGGTATGGTGATGTTGGTGGAGCCGCTGGATCTGGCGTTGACCGCGGTCAAAACCGAGTTGCTGCGCCGGGGTGTCGTGGCGCCACGCATGATTTATCTGTCGCCGCAGGGGCGACGCCTGGATCAGGCGCTGGTGGAAGAGTTGGTGCGGGAACCGGCCCTGGTGTTGTTGGCCGGGCGGTATGAAGGAATCGACGAACGGGTGTTTGCGCGGCATCGGCTGGAGGAGGTTTCCATCGGCGATTACGTGCTCTCCGGCGGCGAGTTGCCGGCGATGGTGTTGCTCGATGCGGTGATACGCCAGATTCCGGGGGCGCTGGGGCATGCCGATTCGGCCAGGGAAGATTCCTTCGCCGATGGTTTGCTCGATTGCCCGCATTACACCCGGCCCGAGGATTATCTCGGTTTGAAGTCGCCACCGGTGTTACGCGGCGGCAACCATGCGGAAGTCTCGCGTTGGCGTTTGCGCCAGGCGTTGAGCCGAACCGCGCGGAGGCGACCGGATTTGCTTGAACATCGGGCGATGAGCCCGGTGGAGTTGGAACTGTTAACGGAATTACTCGGTGAAAACCACCGGGAAACCGGCCCGGAATAATCCGGGCCATTTAGAAACGGCGGCATGTTTTACGAAACCTATACCGCCTACTTTCGTGCAAGGAAACGAAGATGAACATCATCGAACAAATTGAAAATGAAGAGATCGCCCGCCTGTCGGTCGGCAAGGTACTGCCTCCTTTCGCGCCTGGCGATACCGTCGTGGTGCAAGTGAAGGTCAAGGAAGGCAATCGTGAGCGTTTGCAGGCTTATGAAGGTGTGGTGATCGCCAAGCGTAACCGCGGCCTCAACTCCGCCTTTACCGTGCGCAAAATTTCTGCCGGCGAAGGTGTCGAGCGGACTTTCCAGACCTATTCGCCGATGCTGGCCGCCGTTGAAGTGAAGCGTCGCGGCGATGTGCGTCGCGCCAAGCTTTACTATCTGCGCGATCGCTCAGGCAAGTCGGCTCGTATCAAAGAAAAGCTCGACTTCCACAAGCGCGCGGCCAAGGTTTAAAGCCTGCCAGCCCGACGAAAAAGCCGCCTCGGCTATAACCGAGGCGGCTTTTTTCATGGCTATCCGCGCCAGTGGCGCCAAACGAGCAGGCGCTGGCGGGCGTCGTGTGGCAGCGTGGTGGCGGATGTTTTTCGGCCCATTCTTAAACCTCGAAGTCGTTGCCGAGCAGTTCGAGCCGGGCCAGCAATTCGCCGGCGCGTTTTTCTTCCGGTTTCAGTTTTCGAGCGATCTGGATGCATTCGCGCACTTCTTGAACGCGGCTGGATTCACGGCCGTTTTTTTCCATCCAGGCGATCAACAAAAAAGCATGATTGAGCAGCAGGCGGGCATTGTTCGGCATTTGCGCGCGCGCTTCCCGTGTCAACTCGATGGCCTCGTCGAGGTTGCCCTCGCGCGATAGTTTGACGCCCCGGTTCATGATGTCGGTGGCGATGCGGGCGGCGCTTTGCAGCACCTCGCGGCCTTCGCTTTCCAGGCCGGCCGCTGTGTAGATGGCCTGGGCGCGTTCGAGGTGTTCCGGGTGTTCGTGATGGTTGCTGGCCAGACTGCCCAGCAACGCGTTGGCGGTGGCCTTGTCGCCCAGTTCCAGCAGGTGAGGGGCCAGGTTGAAGACGGCTTCCGTGGGCAGGTGTTGCGCCTCCGAGCAGAGCAATTTTGCCAAGTCTTGCGCCAAGTTCTGGGCCAGGTTGCGCTCGCCGCTTTTCAGCCGAACCGGTATCTGCATGGCGTTGGCGAGCAGTTTCGCGGCCGGTGTGTCGTGCATGTCGATGGACAGCGCGGACAGCGTGGAGAGCGCGGCGTTGGTGTCGTTTTGCTCAAGCCGGGTTTGCGACAGCGCCAGATACGGCTGCATCGATTTGAGCGGGGTTTTGCGAGCCAGGTCGATGCTGCTCTGAAAAGCCATGGCCGCGGCGGTCAGCTCGCCGCGCTTCAGCGCGACTTCACCTAGATGCAATTGCCGCAGCGGCGCGCGCGGCGATGTTTTAAGCGCACGTTCCAGCATGGCTTGCGCGCCTTCCAGGTCGCCCAGTTTGTCCAGCGTGCGCGCGAGCCAGTCGTGTGCTTCGAGGTAGGCGCGGTTGCCATCGGTGATTGCCTTGAGTTCGCGATGGGCGTCGTTAAGGCGGCCTTCGTTGTAGTGAATCTTGGCCAGCCCGAGCCGGGCCCAGGGCAGCTCGCGCAGGTTGAGCGCCTCTTCGTAGATCGCCTTGGCCATGCCGTGTTCGCCGCTGTGCATGGCCAGTTCGGCTTTCAGGCGTTTCAGATCCCATATGTGCGGTGTTTGCGCACGTTTATCTTCAAGCTGGATTTCAGCCAGACGCAGGGCTTTCAGGTATTCGTGCTCGCGCATGGCGGCTTCAATCGGCGCCAGTGCCTGCTTCTTCGCGATTTGCCGGATCAGACGAGTGAATAGCAGGGTTTCCGTGATGGGTTTTATCAGGTAATCGTCGGGGCGCGATTCGACCGTGCCAGTGACCATTTCGGCCGCTTTTTCCGAGCTGACCATCAACCAGACCGCATGCGGTGCGAGCAGGCCGCGATGGCGCGCTTCCTCCAGAATGTCCTGCCCGTTTTTACCCTGGCCAAGATGCAGGTCGCACAAGATGACGTCGTAACGCGTGCGTTCGAGCATGCTGATGGCGTTGACCGCGCTGGATGCCTCGGCGATGCGCCCGGTGCCGGCGCGGTTGAGAATGTCGCGCAGAATCGCGCGCATGCCTTCAAAGTCTTCAACGATCAGAAAGCTCGTCTTGCTGAGATCGGGGGGCGGCAGGCTGCGGATGGTCATTTAGGCGGTATCCATGAGGCTTGCGGGTTTACGGCAATGGCGTTGTTTATGGCAATTCCAGGCTGAAACGGCCGCCACCGAGCTGGCCTCCGTTCGCCAGATGAATGCGGCCGATTTTTCCACCCGCCTGGTGCATGCGTGCTACGACATCGGCGAAATAAAGTCCCAGTCCGGTGCTGCCGGTGTTGAAGTTGATGCCTTGCTGTGCGCCGTTGCCTTGTGCAAGCAAGAAGTCGGGGTAGCCGGGGCCGTCGTCTTCGACCCGGATGACGATGCCGGTGGCGCCGATTTCGTTATTCGCTTCGAACGTCAGCCGGACTCGGCTTTTTGTGTAATGCAGGGCGTTGTGCAGGGCTTGAACCACAACGCCGAAGACCAGTTCGTAATCAAGCCAGCCGTAGAGGTTTTCCGGGTAGTCGCAATCGAGCGCGATGCCTTCGGATTCGGCCAGCGGCCGTGCCCGTGCCAGCGCTTCCTGCGCCAAGTCGCAAAGCGGCTGGTCTTGCGGGTCGAATGGGTAGAATGCCTGATCGATTTTGTACAGCGCGAGGAGTTGGATCAGATGGTTGTTGACACGTTGCGCTTCATACAGCGCCTGCGCGGTTCTCCGGCGCGCCGGCGTGTCGACCGGGCCCTGTCCGACGCCTTCGGCAAGCGCGTCTTCGAGATACGACGCCATCACCCCGAGCGAGTTTTTCATGTCGTGGATGGAGGAAAGCAGAAAGGTGGAGAGATTCAGTTTGTCCGTGGACATAAAGCGGAGGCGAGCGCGGGATGAACAATTTCACCGATTATAAGGGTGAGTCCCGGCTGCTCATGCCGGGACAGTTGCAAGCGCCGCCGCCGTTGGCGCTGTATGTGCATTTACCATGGTGCGTGCGCAAGTGTCCGTATTGCGACTTCAACTCGCATGCCGTGCGGGGGGGCAATGCAGGCGGGGCGGATACGGACATTCCCGAGCAACGCTATCTACGGGCGCTGACGCGCGATCTGGAACAAAGCCTGCCGCAGGTCTGGGGCCGCGAAGTCAGCAGTATTTTTATCGGCGGCGGCACGCCCAGCCTGTTTTCCGGCGCGGGTATCGACCAGTTGCTGGTGACGATTCGGACGTTGTTGCGCGTCTCGCCGCTGGCGGAAATCACCCTGGAAGCCAATCCGGGCACCTTCGAGGCGGCGCGTTTCAAGGCGTATCGCGATGCCGGTGTGAATCGGCTGTCTTTGGGCATTCAAAGCTTCAATCCGCAACATCTGCGCGCGCTGGGGCGGATCCACGACGCCGACGAAGCCCGCGCGGCGGTGGCGGCGGCGCTGGAACTGTTCGAGGAAGTGAATCTGGATCTGATGTATGCGCTGCCCGAGCAGACGCTGAGCGAGGCGCGGCAAGATCTGACGACCGCGCTGGGTTTTGCCCCCGCGCATCTGTCCGCTTATCACCTGACGCTGGAACCGAACACGCCGTTCGCCGCGCGGCCGCCCAACTTGCCGGATGACGACGCCGCCGCCGATATGCAACTGATGGTGGAGGAAACCCTGGCCGCGGCCGGTTACGAACACTATGAAACTTCGGCCTTTGCCCAGCCCGGCCGGCGTTGTCGGCATAACCTGAATTACTGGACCTTCGGCGATTACCTCGGTCTGGGCGCCGGCGCGCACGGCAAGCTTTCCAGCCATGACCGCATCGAGCGGCAGGCGCGTACCAAACACCCGCAGGCCTACATGGATGCGCTTTCAGAGACGCCTGGGCCAGGCTTGATGGAAACGCGCAAGCTGACGCGCGAAGACCGGATTTTCGAATTCATGATGAATGCGCTACGTTTGACCGAGGGCTTCGACCCGCGTCTGTTCGAGGCGCGCACCGGTTTGCCGCTGCTGCTGGCGGAGCCTGCGTTGCGCGCGGCGCAACAGCGCGGGCTGTTGCTGCGCACGGCCGACAACATACGTCCCAGCCGACAGGGTCGGCATTTCCTCAACGAGCTGTTGCAGATGTTCCTGCCGGGGGATTGAGGCGGTACGGTTCTTTTGGCCGTAAAAAAAGCGCCATTTCAGGGCGCTTTTTTTATCGGACCGGTCGAGCCGGCAGGGCCGGCTGAGCCTCAAACACGTCTGCGGTATTCGCCGGTCGAGGTATCGATTTCGATCTTGTCGCCGATTTCGACAAAGGCCGGCACCTGCAGGGTATGGTCGGTCGGCTTGATGCGCGCCGGTTTCAAGACCTTGCCGGAGGTGTCGCCCTTGACCGCGGGCTCGGTGTATTCCACTTCACGCACCACGAAGTTGGGCATCTGCACGGAGATCGCCTTGCCATCGTAGAACACCACTTCCAGCGGCATGCCGTCTTCCAGATAGGGCAGCGCGTCAGACATGTTGTCGGCTTCCACCTCGTACTGGTTGTATTCGGTATCCATGAACACATACATCGGGTCGGCGAAGTAGGAGTAGGTGCATTCCTTGCGATCCAGCGTCACGATTTCGAACTTTTCGTCGGCCTTGTAGACGGTTTCGCTGCCGCTGCCGGTGAGCAGGTTCTTGAATTTCATCTTGACGACGGAAGAGTTGCGGCCGGATTTCTGGAATTCGGCTTTCTGCACGACCAGCGGGTCGTTGCCGACCATTACGACGTTGCCGGCACGGAGTTCTTGAGCGGTTTTCATGGGGCGGGATATCCTGAGGAGAAATAAAAAAAGCCCGCTATTTTAGCCACTTACGACATAGGTTCAGCAAATTTGTCGCGAGATCGGTCTGCCTCGCCAAGCGCCTGTCCCAGACGCGCGCGTGCGCGGTCAGCGCGGGCAACGTGTCACGCAATGGCGACCACAGCGCGGCCATATCGGTTTCATGGTTCCAGGCCCGCCATAGCGTTCGGGTTTGCTCGGCCAGTTGCGCGTCCATGCCGGCGCAATACAGCGCCAGGAACGCCTCCAGCTTGGCGAAGTGCGCGCCATCGTCTTGGACGTAGGCCTGCCAGATCAGCGGCCGCGCCGCGAACTGGGCGCGCGCAAAAGAATCCTCGCCACGCACGAAATTCAGATCGCACGCCCACAACAAACGGTCGTAAGCGTCCAGATCGAGCATCGGCAAGACATGCAGCGTCAACGCACCGCACTGGAAGACGGCGCCGGGGGGCGGGGTGGGTTCGCCTAACCAGGCCGCAATTTGCGGCAACGCCTTGCCGACCGGAACCAGGGCGTGAACCGGCTTGCCGTCCGCCGCCCAGGCGCGCAGCAGACTCGGCAAGGCGCGATTTTCATAACTGAACAGCGAAACAAGGCATTCGCCAGCTAGCGGTGCCGGCAAACCGAGACCGAGCAGGAACTCGGCACGCGCGGCGGCATCGGCCTGAAACGCATCGCGCCTCGCGCTGAGCCAGGATTCCCGCGTCAAACCGCCGGTGTTCTCGGTGTAGCCCGGCATGAAGAAATGCTTGGTCAACGGCAAACGCGGATGCGGCGAAGGCAGGCCATGCACACCGGCTACCCACGCCTCCGCCGAGAGATATTCCAGATTCAACCAGACCGGCGCGGGTTGCCGAAGCGCCATGCGCGCGACGAATTCATCCGGCAGATTGCACGCCAGCGCCTCGATCACCACCTCGCCCGGTTCGAGCTTGCCTGTTACCTCCTTGGCCATGGGCGTCGTCCAGCGCCGAATCTCCACACCAGCCAAGTGCTGCGTTGCCAGCGCGGGGTCGATATCCGGCCGCAGAAGCTGAAATGCGCGCAGATCGTCCACCCACAAACGCACGGGAATGGCGTGTTCCGTCGCCAACTGGCGCGCCAGACGCCAGGTCACGCCGATATCGCCGTAGTTGTCGATGACTGTGCAGAAGATGTCCCAGGTCATGGCATGATTATCCATCCGGCGGACGACGCATTCGGCGGGGTTGCGCTAGTGATAAAAGAAGCTTGAACCGTGACCGCGGTTATCTGACATTGATCGCAAGCGTTCTCCACAAATACATTACCGGCCGCTCGGCCGAACAACCCGTGTGTGCAAATGAGCCATCTAGTCGTACATCGATTAAGCGCGATAGCGAGTAAATTCGTGTCGCGCGAATTTTCGGGCTGGTTCAAAACTGGAAGGGAAAACAACGTTGCTATTCATTACCAGCAGAATGCCCACAATCAACACGGAACCCCAGCTCAATACGGAGTTCGAGTTCGATCTTGAAAATAACGCATCCAGCCGTTCGTTCTTTTGCTGTCGCAGGCACAAGAAGAACGCGCACGAAGAAATCGGTAGCAAGAATCTTTTGTCTGAAATTAAAAAATCGAAGTACCGGCAGATCCTGATTTATATCCACGGCTACGCAAATCTGCCGGAAAACGTTTTCCAGAACGTGGAAGAGTTGCAGACGTTGTGCAACAAGAAGAAGGATAAGGAGGTTCTGGTTATCCCGGTTATCTGGCCGTGCGATAACGATCTCGGCGTCGTCAAGGATTATTGGGATGACCAAAAGGCCGCGGATCAAAGTGCTTTCGCGCTGGCCAGGATGTTCCAGAAATTCATGGAGTGGCGAAACTCGCCCGATTACAACCCTGAGGATGATCCCTGCCTGAAAAGAATCAATGTTCTGGCCCATTCCATGGGCAACCGGGTGCTGCGGCAGACTTTGAGCAACTGGCATAAATACGATCTGCCGACTGGATTGCCTTTGTTGTTCCGGAACACTTTTCTGGTCGCGGCCGATCTATTGAATGAATCGCTGCACAAGGGAGAGCAGGGCGAGTTGATCAGCCATGCCTCGCGCAATGTGGTGGTTTATTACGCGTCCGATGATCTGGCTTTACGCGCGAGCAAGGTTTCCAATTTGAAGAATTCCGAGGCTACGCGGCGTCTTGGACATTCCGGGCCGGAGGACATGGATCGCACGCCCAAGAACGTCTACGCCATCGATTGCGATGAGGTGAATACTTCTTACGACCCACCCATGGGCCATTCCTATTTTCGATCCGGCAAGAAAAAAGGCGAGCCGGGCGTGGTGTTCAACCACATTTTTCAGACCCTGATCACGGGGCGTGTTTTTCCCAGTGATGAATTCAGGAAATCCAGTATTTTTTCCATGCCGGGATCGAAGTGATTGCCCTGAACCTGGATTCGGGCGGGGCGCGCTATCGGCCGGGATCGGCGGCCGTTTCCGTATTCAATCTTTAATGCCGTAGCCGCCGTCTTCGATGGCGGCGCGGATGTCGGATGTTTCGGTTTGCGCCGGGTCGTGTTTTATTTCGACCCTGCCGCTGGCGAGATCGACTTCGACCTGGGTGACGCCGGGGAGGGCGCCGACCAGATTTTTCACGCTGTTTACGCAGCCCATGCAGCTCATGCCGGTTACGGTGAGGGTGAGGGTGTTCATGCGCTGTCGATGCTCCGATTGAGATTTTTGGGGTCGCTGAGACGTCCGTCCGCGCCATACAGGGTGCGGGTGGATGCGCTTTGCAGGACTTGCATCGCGGCTTGTGTGCGGCGCATCTGTTCTTCGATCAACCGGCCGTTGATGCGGTTGAGACGATCGGCTTCGTGCGTCAGTCTTTCCAGCAATTGCCAATTTGTATCGGGTTGGGCGTCCGGAAATGCGCGTATGCGCAGCGCCGGCAGGCTGGCGTTGGCGGGAAGGCCATGTTGTTGGGTGAGCTGGCGCCAGCTTTCGGCCAGTCTTTGGCTGGCGGCGTGGCGCTGGTGCGTCAGTTCGCCGAGTTGTTCGGCGTTGCCGCCGGCCAGCGCGATGGCCTCTTCTTCGAGCAGCGCGAGAAAGGCCTCCAACTGGTGGTTGAGGGTTTGCAGGCTGGGTTCTGGCGCAATCATTGGCGGGAGCGATGGCCGATGGTGTTGATCGTCTCTTCGATCAGCCCTTCGGCGACGGCTTCTTCGTCGACTTTGAAGTTGCCGTCGGCAATGGCTTGGCGGATGGATTCGATCTTGGCGGTGTCGGTGATGTCGACATTGCTCAGCTCGCTTTCCAGTTGCAGCAGTTTTTCCGAGGTGGCGGTCAACTTGACGTCATCGCTGACACTGGCTTGGTCGGCTGGTTGAAGCAATTGGGCGATGGCGGATTTTGATTCCTTGCCACGCGCGGGCGCTACGCTTTTGACGCTGTTGTTGTCGATTCTCACGATGCTCTCCTTGGTCGGGCCAGTCTCACTCTCTTCGCCTGGCTTGGCTTTCGGGTTTAAGTCCAATTTCGGGATATGGGTCAATATCGGCGGCATCGGTTCTGACTTGAATTCGGGCGGATTCATAGACTGTTTACTGGGTTAATTGGAGGCGGAAACCATGAACATTTACTGGTCTAAGGTTTCAAGGAAGTTCTGTACTTCCATGTGAAGAGCGCTTGCCAGGCTGGCGCAGCGCGCGGTATCGCCAATCCTGGCGGCGTTTTCCAGTTCTTTGGCGCGCTGTTCGCCGCGTTTGGCGGAGAAGGTGGCGAACACCGCTTTGATTGTGTGGCTGGCGCGCAGCAGGCGCGGCCAGTCCGATGTGGCGAGCGCGCGGTCGATTTCTTCGAGATAGTTGGGCGCATCGGCGGTGAACATTTCGAGCAGGGTGGTCAGCAGTTCTTCGTCGTCGGCGATGCGGGAGAGCGCATCGGCGCGATCGAATATCGGTAGTTTTTCCGCCATGGATGTGGCGGTCGCCGTGTCGGTCGATGCGAGAACCGACGCCGCGGGCTTGGCGCTGGTTGAAATCGTTGCCAAAGTCGCCGCCGTATTGAACCCGCCATGCAGGATGCGGTTGATTTCCTGATACAGCACCTCCGGTTTTACCGGCTTCGAGACGTAGCCATCCATGCCTGCATCCAGGCAGCGTTCGCGGTCTCCGGTCATGGCGTTGGCGGTCATGGCGATGATGGGGATATGACCGCCTTGGAGTTGTTCGGCGGAGCGGATGCGGCGGGTGGCTTCAAAGCCATCCATTTCCGGCATCATCATGTCCATCAGGATGAGGTCGAAGCCGCCTCGGCTCCAGGTTTCCACGGCAATGCGGCCGTTGTCCGCGACAGTGACTTGGTGACCTTGTTTTTCCAGCAGTTTGATGGCGAGTTTCTGGTTTACCAGGTTGTCTTCCGCAAGCAGGATGGTGTGGCTCGGTCTTGCTTCACGCAGGCTGTGCTGGGTGGTCAGGACGTTTGCGTTGACCGAGCCGCGCATCGTGGTCTCCAAAGCTTCGCGCAGTTCGGTCAGCGATACCGGTTTGGTGAGATAGGCGTTGAGTCCGAGTGCCTTGCAGCGTGTCGCGTCGCCGCGCAGGCCGGACGAGGTGAGCATCATCAAGCCGGTGCCGGTATGCCGATCATCGCCACGCAGGGCCTCCGCGACGGCATATCCGTCCATTTCGGGCATGCGGGCATCAAGCAGAATGAATTTGTAGGGATCGCCGACTTGTACCGCTTGCCGGGCCATTTGCAGCGCGGTACGGCCATCAATGGCGATTTCATGGCGCATGTGCATGTGCTCCAGCATCAGTGAGAGTACGCGCAGATTGGTCTGATTGTCGTCCACGGTGAGTACGCGCAGGCCTTTGAGGTCGGCTTCCCGTTGCTGGATTCCTTCCGGCTCGCCGGCTTGCTTGAGCCAGACATGGAATATGAAGCGTGAACCGACGCCGAGTTCGCTTTCGACCCTGATACTGCCGCCCATCATCTCGACCAGCTGTTTGGTGATGGTCAGGCCGAGACCGGTTCCGCCGTACTTACGGGTGACTTGGCCATCGGCTTGCGAGAAGGCGAAGAACACATCGTTCTGTTTTTCCGGGGCGATGCCGATGCCGGTGTCGTAAACCGTGAACTCGAGGCAGATGTTGTTGTGCTCGTTGTGCCGATTCTGTGCACTTGCGCAACGGGTGACGACAAGTCCCACTTTGCCGCGTTCGGTAAATTTGACCGCATTGCCCAGCAGGTTGATGAAAATCTGGCGCAGACGCGCGGGATCGCCGGTTATGAAGCGCGGGGTGTCTTGCCCGAGGTCGTAACCGAGTTCCAGTTCTTTCAGCGCGACTCGCGGCGCGAGCGATTTGAGTGTGCCGCCGATCAGGTCGATGAGGTCGAAATTGTCTTCCTGCAGGTCCAGTTTCCCAGCTTCGATCTTGGAAAAATCGAGGATGTCGTTGATGACCGTGAGCAGGTGTTCGGCCGACGATTTGACCAGGCCGAGATATTCGCGTTGTTCAGGGCTGAGATCGGTTTCCAGCGTGAGGTCGACCATGCCGATGACGCCATTCATCGGGGTACGTATTTCGTGGCTCATGTTGGCCAGGAACTCGCTTTTCAGTCGGTTGGCGGATTCGGCGGATAGCCGCGCGGTTTGCAGTTCCTGGTTGAGGTGTGACAGCTGATCTTTCTGTTGTTCGGACTCTTTCAATGCGCTGGTCAGTTCCGTGGTGCGGGCCTTGATCAGCAAATCCAGTTCGGAGGCGAGCCGGCGCAGACTTTGATTGCTTTGATAAAGGTCGAGCGATTTCGCTTCGAGGATGCGCTCGGCTTCCTTACGCGCGTTTCGTTCGCGCTCAAAGCGTGCTTGCCACACTGCGTCCGACATTGTTTTTATTCCTGCTGGTTCAGCACGAAGCGGGCTTGTGCGCCCGATTGTTGTGGCGCGGGTTCGCGCCGCAGCGTGATTTTTTCGCCAAAGTGGGCGATACAGCCTTCGATCAGACCTTGCGCGAGGTCGGCGGATGGGTGATTGGAAAAGTAGGTCAGAGTCAGTTGGCCGGGGGCGGTGTCGACTTCGAAGGTCGGTAATTCGGCGTCCGGGTAGAGTTTGCTGACTTCGGCATGAATGTTGCCTTCAATGCCACCCAGAAATTGAAGGGTGTCTGTGCCAGCCTGGAAAAAGCGCGGGTAGGCAATGGCAAATCGCCCAAAAAGGTGTCGACCGAACGCGAGCGCCAGATCGGGTACCGGCACTTTGGTTTCTTCCGAGAGCGCGACCAGCAGGGCGACCATTTCCTCGTGTGGGTAGGCGCCCGCCGCTGTGTATGCACCGCCGGATGCAACCTTCGAACGGGCGATGATGGCGTCCACCATGTCCAGTGACCAGGACGCCTCGATCATCTCCATCAGTTCGGTGAATACCAGGCCTTTCACGCGGCGTCTCCAGTTTGACTTGAGACAGGGTTAACGGCTGCCTGTATTGCCGACTTGAGCTCTTCGAAGCGGATCGGTTTTGCAACATGGCCATTCGCTCCCAGCGCCAGGAAACGCTCGCGGTCACCCTCCAGGGCATGGGCGGTAAGAGCGATGATGGGAACGCTGGATGAGGTGTCCGCGGTTTTCGTACTGTTTTGCCCCCTTTCACTTTCACGGATGCGTGCGATGGCCGTAAGACCGTCGACGCGCGGCATCATGATATCCATCAGGATGAGATCGAATCGGCCGGGCGCGAATGCGGCGATGGCCTGGTCGCCGTCTTCCACAACGGTGGTCTGGTGTCCTAGTTTGTCCAGGAGCGCGAGGGCGAGTTTTCGATTCACCGCATTGTCTTCAGCGAGCAGTATTTTCAGCGCTTTGTTTGAGCTGGGCGGCGGCTTGGGAACAGGTTCCGTCGCCATCTCCGATGTGTCATCGGGCTGATAGTGGAGTTTCAAGTGAAAGCGACTGCCCAGCCCGAGTTTGCTTTCCACCCATATTTGTCCGCCCATGAGTTCGACCAGCTTGCGCGAGATGGTGAGCCCGAGACCGGTGCCGCCGAAGTTTCGAGTGATTGAGCCATCCGCCTGGGTAAAGGCGTCGAAAACGGTGGTCAATTTCTCCGGGGCGATGCCAATTCCTGTATCGGTTACGCAGATGTGCAAGCAGTGCGCCTGGCCGCAGCCGGCGCGGTCGACATCGACACTGACGGTGCCGCTGCCGGTAAACTTGATGGCGTTTCCGATCAGGTTGGTCAGCACTTGGCGTATGCGCACCGGATCGGCATGTATCGTGTCGGGAACGTCGGGCGCAATGGTCAGGGTCAGGTCCAGGGATTTTTCCTTGGCGCGCAATGCCAGGCCGCGCATCGTCTCTTGCAGTAAATCGGCAAGCTGGAAGGTGGTGTTGCTGATCGAGAGTTTGCCGGCTTCGATTTTTGAGAAATCGAGTATGTCGTTGATGATCGTCAGCAGGTGATGCGCCGAGCTGTGCGCCATGTCGAGATATTCCCGTTGTTCCGCGTCGAGTTCGGTTTCCAGCACGAGTTCGGTCATGCCAATAATGCCGTTCATCGGCGTCCGGATTTCATGGCTCATGTTGGCGAGGAACTCGCTCTTCATGCGGTTGGCGTTTTCAGCGACGTCGCGCGCCTGGCGCATGGCTTCCTCGATCTTTTTGCGCTGAGTGATATCCCGAGCCACCAAAATGCGATAAGGCTGGCCATGCAGTGTGAAGCGGGAAATCGTGACATCGGCCGGGAAGCGGTGGCCGTCTTTTGTGATTGCCCGGGTTTCAATGAACTGCTTGTCCGTCTGCTCGGCGGCAGCCATTTCCGGCCATTCCGGTAACAGTTCCGTGATGGACAAACCAATCAATTCATGTTTTTCGCGGCCAAACAGTTCGCGCGCGGCTCGATTGGCGCTTTCGATGCTGTCGTCGGCGTTGATGGTCAGCAGGGCGTCGGAAATGTTACTGAACACGGCTTCCAGTCGCTGATTCGCGGCGGTGACCGACATTTCCTTGGCGTAAAGCCAAAGTGATGTGTCGTTGAGCGAGGTAACTAGGGACTCGATTTCTTGCGGGCCTTTGAAGTCAGGCATTTTTTCGCCCAGGCGGCGGGTCATTTCGCTGGCGAATTTGGCGGAGGCGCGTATGGTGGCTATCGGTCGCCTGAGGTAGAGCAGCAATAGCGTTACGCTGAAAGCGATGAAAATCGTCGCCGCCAATGCGCCATCCAGAACGATATGAACAAGATCGGATTTCAGGTTCTCGGTGCTGATCTCAGCTTGCAGGCTGCCAGCGAAGCCGTATCCATCAAGGGCATGCCAGATCACCAAACGATGGGCTTTCCACACGAAGTTGATTGAATCGAGTTTGTTGCCTTGCGCGTCTAGCCAGAAATGTTGAGTGGTCGGCCCCGTTGGCGGAACCACAGTGCGGATATCGAAAACCGCTTCGGCTGGTTTGCCTGAGACATGGATGACCTGGCTGATTGGATGGCCGACTCGGTCAAAAATATTCAGGGAGCGTGTTTCATCGCTATAGGCCGAGAGCAGTAGAAGTTTCTCCGCGGCACTGTAGTCGCGGGTCAGAAGAGGGGTGACGCTGGCAATCGCCAGGTTGACCAGGAGCTTGGTGCTGCGCTCCAACATGAGTTGTTGCTCTTTTTGGGCCCGTTCCAGGCTGAAGTAGAGCGTGTGGGCGGAAATGCTCAACACCAGCATGAGCGCCATGAACGCACTCAATTGGGCGGTGAATTGATGCGGAATAAGTCGGCGGATTATGCCCGCGGGATGGGAACGCACAGTTTTGTTGGCCTATTTGGCAATGACGTGGCGTTCGAGATTCAGTTTTCCCAGAGGCAGATAGTCATTTGCATAATTTGCGTTGACGACTTTGTCGAGCTCGACATCGGCCAGCATTTTTTGTCCGGCCGCGTTCTGGTTGAGTTTGAGCAAAGCGGCGCTGATTTTCTTGCGCGCTTCCTGCGGCACTCTGGGGTGAGCCGCGAGTGGGTGCGGCGCAACGCCGGGCGTGGTGTAAAGAATGTTCAGCCTGTCTTGTATTGAAGCGGGTTCTTTTTCCAGCGTGGCGCTGATGCCGCCGCCGGCGGCGGCTTCTCCCAAGATCACGTGTCGAAATACATTCTGGTGCGTACCGACATAGGTTGGCGTGAAGTGGATGCCTTCTTTTTCGACCAGCAGCGCGCGCATATAGAGTGAGGCACCAAACGCATTCGGGGAGGGGAAGGCCAGCGTCTTGCCATTGAGATCGGAAAGATCTTTGATCGGGCTGTTCTTGTCGCAAACCAGAATTCCGTGCAACGGAATGGCGCCGCGCACAAGCGGGACATAGCCTTGTGCTTTCGAAGCCATGAGCATGTGATAGGGGTTGAGGTAAACCAGGTCCGGAACGCCGGCCTGGAAGTCGGCCTCGAATTTGGGGGTGTTGTCGATCAGGCGGAGTTGGAAGCCATAACCGGTTTCCGCTTCCAGTCTTTTTAGCAAGGGCGTCCAACGCAGGCCGATATCCACGGAGGTGAATTGCGGTACGACGGATAGGGTGAATATCTGGCTTGCGCCTATAGCCCGCATGGGTAGCAACGCGATCAAAACCAACCCGGCAAATGCCGCGGCTCTGGCGAAGAAACTGAGTGAGCTGGGCATTATTTCAATCGACCAAATGAGCCATGTGGGGAGCCGCATCCTGGAAACTGCGCCGGATGATTAATGCGTCATCGATTCGGGTAAGAAAGGCGTCGACGCATTGCGGGTCGAAATGCGAGCCGGAACCGGTGCGCAAAAACGCCAGTGCACGCTCGACTTCCCAGGCTTTTTTGTAAGGGCGTTCAGTGGTCAGCGCGTCGAATACGTCGGCGACCGCGACAATGCGTCCATGCAGGGGGATGTCGTCGCCTTTCAATCCAAGCGGATAACCGCTGCCATCGATTTTTTCATGATGACTGCGGGCGATGACCGCGGCGACATCAAGCAGGTTCGAGCGACTTCCGCGCAGAATCTCGTAGCCTTTTTCGGCATGCGTTTTCATGATGGCGAATTCGGCTTCATCGAGTTTTCCGGGCTTGAGCAGGATGTGATCGGGAATCGCGATCTTGCCGACATCGTGCATCGGGGCGGCGCGCAGAATGATTTCCTGTTCCGCTTTGGGCAGGCCTAACTGGTTGGCGATGAGCTGTGAATAGTTGGACATGCGTTGAATGTGCGCGCCGGTCTCCGGGTCGCGGAACTCGGCCGCGCGGGACAGGCGGGTGATCATTTCATGTTCCCGATCAAGGATTTCGCTGGTCGCTTCAGCCACTTTTTCGGCTAGCCAGGCGGCCCGGTCGGCAAGCGCTTTCTGGCTGCGCCGCAAGGCCATCATGTTGCGCAGCCGGGCTCGAAACTCCGCGTTGTCGATCGGCTTGGTCAGAAAATCGTTGGCACCCGCTTCGAGCGCCGCGTAACGGGTTTCTTTTTCATGGTCGGCGGTAATCATCAACATCGGGATGTCGCCGTTTTCGGGGCGTGCCCGATAACGGCGAATGAATTCCAGGCCATCCGGAGCGGGCATCATGTAGTCGACGATGATCAAGTCGGCAGCATTGCCGAGGCACCAGGCCAAGCCCTCCGCGGAATCCTGAAAGGCGAGTGGCTGATATTCGGCGCTCGCGCGTGTCACCAGGCTCTCCATGAGCTTCAGGTTAACGTTGTTGTCGTCGACGATCACGATCCGCATTAGGCACTCCTTGCATCAGGCTGGCTGTATCGGTCTATCGCCTCAAAACTTGAGCACTTGGGCCCAGTGTCTCGGAGCCGTGCGTCTGAAGATTCTGGATGGACTGGCTATTGGTGGGCTGTCTGCCGCATTGGCGGGCGTTTTTCTATGGCAACCATGAACTGCATTTCAGTTTGTTCCCGGATCAGGCGCAGTTGCACGACTTTGCCTGGCGGCAAGCCCGCAATCAGGCTGAGTAGTGAGGATGAGTCGATGACAGGTTTGCCGCTGACGGAGATCAGGACATCGCCAGGACGGATGCCGGCCCGATCGGCGGGGCCATTGCGCAGCACGCCCGCTATGAGTGCACCCGTAGTCGATTTCAGGGCGAAAGATTCGGCGATTTCCGGGCTGATTTCCTGGACTTCGATGCCAACCCAACCACGCGTGACAGACCCATTCGAGATGATTTCCTGCATGACTTGGCGCACGATGGAAACAGGAATTGCGAAGCCAATGCCAAGGTTGCCGCCCGATCGGGAGAATATGGCTGTATTGACGCCGACCAGATTGCCGGCGCCATCGACCAAGGCGCCGCCCGAGTTGCCTGGGTTGATGGCCGCATCGGTCTGGATGTAATTCTCAAAAGTGTTGATGCCGAGATGGCTGCGCCCCAGCGCCGATACGATTCCCATGGTTACGGTCTGGCCAACGCCAAAAGGATTGCCGATGGCAAGTACAACGTCGCCTACGCGCTGACTGTCGTTACTGGCGAAGGTGATTGCGGGCAGGGCCTTGCGCTTGACCTTCAGAACCGCCAAATCGGTTTCCGGATCGGTTCCCACGACTTCGGCTTCCAGAGTCTTGCCGTCGGGCAGCGAAACCTGGATCTCATCGGCAGCCTCGACCACATGGTGGTTGGTTAAAATAAACCCGTCTTCACTGACGATGACGCCAGACCCGAGATTGGATACGCGCTGCGGCCGATTTTCGGCGGCGAATCGATCCCCGAAGTAACGACGGAAAAAGGGGTCGTCCATCAGTGGGTTGCGTTGAGCGCGAACTTGCTTGCTGGTGAATATGTTGACAACGGACGGCAACGATTTCGCGGCGGCATCCGCATAAGTGGAAATGGAGCGCGCTGATCCGTTGTTGCTGACTTGCCGAATCGTGACGGCGGAACCTTCGAAAGGGAGCAGTCCCGGGACGAGCCGATCTATCGCAAACAGTGCCGCGGCGAGGACTGCCAGAGCGGCGATAAATTGAGCAAAGAGAAGCCAGAACTTATGCATGTGCGCTTGTAAACGAGCAAGTCGGAACAGGCGAATTCTAGCGCAGCGCGTTATTGTGACAGTCAGGCTTTAAGTTCAGCGATATTTATCTGTAAAATGTCGGCTTTTGTTGTGTCGGCAAAGTTGTGAACTTGACCGGAATGTCTGGTTTTGCCGGCATGTGCCATATGGGTACGTACATGAAATTATTTCCACAGGCAGGGCAGACGTAATGAGTAACCTGAGCGTAGACACTTCCAAACGCCGATTTATGGTGACGTTGACATCAGCCGTGGGGGGGGTTGCCGCTCTCACCGCGGCGACCCCATTTGTTATGAGTATGTTGCCCAGTGCTCGCGCGAAGGCTGCTGGGGCGCCGATAGAGGTCGACTTGAGTAAGGTCGAGCCCGGCATGCAGTTGGCTGTGGAATGGCGTGGCAAGCCTGTTTGGGTGGTGAATCGAACGAAAGAAATGCTGGATTTGCTTTCCAAGCACGATGGCAAGCTGACTGACCCCACTTCCGAAACAATTAGCCAGCAGCCCGAATATTGTAAAAACCCGACTCGATCAATCAAGCCTCAGTACTTGATTGTGGTGGGCATCTGCACGCACCTTGGTTGCTCGCCTTCATATCGTAGCGAAATCGCTCCGGCAGACCTGGGGCCGGAATGGGTTGGCGGGTGGTTCTGTCCATGCCATGGGTCGCGCTTTGATCTGGCCGCACGGGTTTTCAACGGTTCACCAGCTCCCACCAACTTGGTAATCCCTCCGCACAAGTATCTGTCAGAGACTCGTGTGCTGATCGGTGATGACCAAGGTGCGGCTGTTTGATAGTCAGAGAGGCTTAAACGATGGAAAAGCTGTTGAATTGGGTTGATGAACGTTTCCCGATTACGTCCTTATACAAGGAACATTTGTCCGAGTATTACGCGCCGAGGAATTTCAACTTCTGGTATTTCTTCGGTTCGTTGGCGCTCCTGGTGTTGGTAATCCAGATTGTGTCCGGGATTTTCTTGACCATGCATTACAAGCCGGATGCGGCGCTGGCTTTCGCATCGGTTGAATATATTATGCGGGATGTGGATTTCGGATGGTTGATTCGATATATCCACTCCACAGGCGCATCCATGTTCTTTGTGGTGGTCTATCTGCATATGTTCCGTGGGTTGATTTACGGCTCGTATCGTCAGCCACGGGAATTGATCTGGATTTTCGGGGTGATTATTTACCTGGTGCTGATGGGTGAGGCTTTTATGGGCTACCTGTTGCCATGGGGGCAAATGTCATATTGGGGCGCGCAGGTGATTATTAATCTGTTTGCCGCAGTTCCATTTATTGGCAATGATCTGTCCGAGTGGATTCGGGGCGATTATGTGATTGGCGATGCCACGCTTAATCGTTTTTTTGCTTTCCATGTTATTGCCCTGCCCATTGTTTTGCTTGGCTTGGTTGCGGCGCACCTGGTGGCGTTGCACGAGGTGGGGTCGAATAATCCAGACGGCATTGAAATCAAAAAACTTAAAGGCGAGGATGGACATCCGCTTGATGGCATACCGTTCCATCCTTATTACACGGTAAAAGACATTCTGGGCGTGGTCGTGTTCATGATGGTGTTTACCGCCATCCTGTTCTTTGCCCCGGAAATGGGGGGGTACTTCCTCGAGGCAAATAACTTTGTTCCAGCCGACTCCTTGAAGACGCCGGTGCATATTGCGCCTGTCTGGTACTTTACCCCGTATTACGCGATTCTCCGGGCCATCCCGCCGATCATGGGATCTCAGTTTCCTGGCGTTGCCGCCATGGGGGTTGCTGTGCTGATATTCTTTGCGCTGCCTTGGCTGGATAAGTCGCCGGTGAAATCCATTCGCTACCGTGGCCCGAAATTCAAGATTGCACTGGCGCTGTTCGTGCTGGCATTTATTGGGTTGGGAATACTGGGCGTTCTTCCCGCAACACCGCTTTACACTTTGATTTCACAGATATTGTCTGTGGTTTATTTTGCATTTTTCCTGCTCATGCCTTGGTATACAAAAAACGATGTAACCAAGCCTGTTCCGGAAAGGGTGACACAATGAAAAAGCTTCTTTTAGGTTTGTTCCTGTTCCCGGCGATGGCGTTTGCATCCGGTGCTGAAATCCATCTGGATCATGCTCCGGTTAATTTGCACGATCAGGAATCTCTCCAGCGCGGAGCGCGAGTGTTTGTGAATTACTGCCTTAACTGCCATAGCGCCAGCTACATGCGCTACAACCGCATGCAGGACATTGGCCTGACTGAAGCGCAGATTAAGGATAATTTGCTTTACGCAGCCGAGAAGCCGGGTGAAACGATGCAGGTGGCTATGCGCAAAGCCGATGCAAAAGCATGGTTTGGCGCGCCGCCGCCTGATTTGTCAGTGATTACTCGCTCGCGTGGCGCTGATTGGGTCTACACCTATCTGCGCAGTTTTTATCGCGATGACAGCCGGCCTACCGGTTGGAACAACACCGTGTTCGACAAAGTCGGTATGCCCCATGTGATGCAGGAATTGCAGGGGCACATGGTGCCGATTTACCGCACCGAAAAGAGCGAGGATGGCAAAGAGCATCATGTCATCGACCGTTTCGAATTGGCCAAACCCGGCAAACTTACTCAAGCCGAATACGACGCGCTTGTCGGTGATTTGACTAATTATCTCAATTGGGTCGGCGAGCCTGCTCAGGGCGATCGCATGCGGATAGGGCTTGCCGTACTCTTGTTTCTCAGTATTTTTTATGTAGTCGCCTTCTACCTCAAGAAGGAATTTTGGAAGGACGTGCATTAAGCACACGGTAATTTAATATGATGATTCTCTACTCGGGTACTTCCTGTCCTTTCAGCCAGCGCTGCCGTATTGTTTTAT
>NCGJ01000025.1 GCA_002281555.1 Hydrogenophilales bacterium 28-61-23 | reverse complement strand
CTGCCCGACATGGACGGCTATGAGGTGATGCGGCGCTTGCGCGAGGATGCGGCGACGCGAGACATTCCAGTGCTGGCGATCAGCGCCAACGCCATGCCGAAGGACCTGGCGCGTGGCATGGCGGCGGGATTCGTTGACTACCTGACCAAGCCCATCGAGGTTGAGCGCCTGCTGGCGGTGGTGGATACGGTCATCGGCACAATCGCGCGCCCCGTCTTGCCCGCGCAGGGGAATGAACATGTTGCTTAAACGTCTCGGCCTGATTGTTCTGTTCTTGCTGGCAGCCTGCGATGGCGGTTCTCGCCAAGCTGAAGGACCGCGCTACAGCAATATGCCCGCCGGGGACGCCACGCCGCTCTATCGACTGGCGGTGCACCTCGGCTACAGCCCGGAAAAGCTGACCAGGACCTACCTGCCGCTGATCGAGCACCTTAACCGGAGCGTCCCAGGGGCTCGCTTCGAACTGGAGGCCTCGCGCGATTTCCCGGCCTACCAGGCCAAGTTTCGAGCCCGTGAGCCCGAGTTACTGTTGCCCAATCCCTGGGAAACGCTGGAGGCCATGAAGGTGGGTTATAGCGTGATCGCCATGGCGGGCGATGCCGAGGACTTCAAGGGCCTTTTCATCGTGCGCAAGGAAAGCAACATCCGCAGCGCGGCCGACCTGAAGGGCAAGGTGGTGAGCTATCCATCGCCTACCGCGCTGGCCGCGTGCATCATGCCGCAGTACTTCCTGCATAGCCTGGGTATCGACGTGAACAAGGATATCGACAACCGCTACGTCGGTTCGCAGGAATCCTCCATCATGCACGCCTACCTGAAGCAGGCCGCTGCCGCAGCGACCTGGCCGACGAGCTGGCGTTTGTTCCAGAAAGACCATCCCAAGGAAGCCGCTGAACTCAAGGTTCTCTGGGAAACGCCTCCCCTCATGAACAACTCGGTCATGGTGCGCGATGATGTGCCGCCGATTGTCCGGGAGCGCGTGCGGCAGGGCTTGCTTGATCTCGAACATGGCCAGGCGGGCCGCAAGATACTGGCCGGCATGGAAACGGCGCGCTTCCACGTGGCCAATGACGCATCCTACGAGCCCGTGCGCAAATTCATCGAACGCTTCGAGCGCGAAGTGCGGCCGGTGGAGAAAAAATGATGCTAGGCAAGATGCGAACCTTGCTGTTCGGCAGCTTGCGCCGCCAACTCATCATCGGCGTGACAGTGTTTCAGGCGGTGTTTTTGTCGCTGTTCATCTGGCATCTGACCAGCCGGCAAGCGGACATGCTGCTGGACCAACAGGTCGGCCATGCCAAAGCCTTGGCGCAGAGCGTCGCCACCGCGTCCGCCGGTTGGGTGGTAGCGCGTGATGTGAGCGGACTGCAGGAAATCATCCAGGCGCAGGAACGGTATCCCGAGTTGCTTTTCGCCATGCTGCTGGATCGGCGAGGCGCCGTCCTGGCCCATACCGATGCGCAATATCGGGGCAAATTCGTCACCGATCTGCCGACCCGGCTGGAACTGACCCTCTTTAGCCAGTCGCCGACGCTGGTCGATGTCATCAGCCCGGTCATGCTCGCCGGGCAGCATGTCGGCTGGGTCCGCATCGGCGTCGGCCAGAAGGGGGCCAGTGCGCAACTGGCCAAGGCCACGCGCGATGGTATTTTCTATGCGCTGGCCGCCATCCTCGTTGGCGCGCTGCTGGCAGGTCTGATGGCCATCCGCCTGACGCGCAGGCTTGCTGCCATCCAGGCAGTGGCCGACTCGGTGCAGGCTGGCGAATCGGAACGGCGAGTCGTGCTGGAAGGCACTGACGAGGCGGCGCATCTCGCCCGCCAGTTCAACTTCATGCTGGATACCCTGGCGCAACGCCAAGGGGAAGCCCTGATCGCTCGCGATGCGCTGCACGAGAGCGAGGCGCGCTTCCAGAGAGCCATGCGCGGCGCCAATGATGGCCTCTGGGATTGGGACATGCGGACCGACCAGGTCTTCTATTCGCAGCGCTGGAAAGCCATGCTCGGTTACCACGAAGACGAGCTGGACCCCGATCTCTCGACCTGGCAGCGCTTGGTACATCCGGAGGATGGTCTGCAAACCATGGCGATGATCCAGGACTATGTCGCCGGCAAACGAGATAACTTCGAGATCGAATTCCGAATGTTGCACAAGGATGGCCACTGGGTGCACATCCTTGCCCGCGGTTATCTGGAACGGGATGACGCAGGCAAGCCGCTGCGTTTGGCCGGCACCCATGTCGATATCAGCGAGCGCAAGTCGCAGGAAGCCCTGCTTCTGCAGGACCGCGAGCAACAAACCGTCTTGCGGGAAATGCTGGAGGTCGTGGTCAAGGGCGGCTCGCTGGAGGAAACGCTGGAACATTGCCTGTGCCGGCTGCTGGCGGTGTCCTGGCTTCTCCTGAAACCCAAAGGCGGCATCCTGCTGCTGGAGGGCGACCGCCAGACCTTGCGCATGGCGGCATCCCACGACCTGTCGCCAGAGATCATGTCGCTATGCGCCCGAGTGCCGCTCGGTCTGTGTCACTGCGGCGTCGCGGCCGCCAGCGGCGAGATGCAATTCTCCAGTTGTGTGGATGATCTGCACGCGATCAGTTATCCCGGCATGACCCAGCATGGACATTACAACCTGCCGCTAATCTCGGAAGGCGAGGTGCTCGGTGTGATGGTGCTTTATCTGCCGCAAGGCTTCGAGCGCGATGGGATGAAGGAGCAGTTCCTTCTCTCCATCGCCGACATCCTGGCCGGTTTCATTCGGCGCAAGCAGGCGGAAGCGGCATTGCAGCGCTTGAATGAACAACTGGAAGAGCGGGTTCAGTTGCGCACCGTTGAACTGTTGGGCGCCAAGATGGAAGCGGAGCGGGCCAACCAGGCCAAGTCGGAATTTCTGTCACGCATGAGCCATGAGTTGCGCACGCCGCTGAATGCGATCCTGGGTTTCGGCCAACTGCTGGAACTGGAGATCCGAGACGGCGAAACGGCGGATAACGTGCAGGAGATCCTGCATGCCGGGCGGCATCTGCTGGCACTGATCAACGAAGTGCTCGATCTGGCGCGCATCGAGTCGGGCCGGCTGACGCTCAGCCTGGAATCGGTCAGCCTGGCGGCGGTCGTGCAGGAGTGCCTGAGCCTGGCTCAACCGCTGGCCGATGCGCGCGGCATCCGGCTCATTCGGGTGGATTGCTGCGCCGGCGGCGTATGCGCCGATCGCACCCGGTTCAAACAGGTGTTGCTCAATCTGCTGTCCAACGCGATCAAGTACAACCGGGAAAAAGGCACGGTCGACATCGCCTGTGTGGTCGGCGGCGACAGCATCCAGATACGCGTCAGCGACACCGGCGCGGGACTCAGCCTGGCGCAGCAAGCCCGCCTGTTCGTGGCGTTCGAGCGTCTGGACGCGGACAAGGGCGCGGTGGAGGGCGCCGGCATCGGCCTGGCCCTGAGCAAGCGCCTGGTGGAACTGATGGGCGGCGAGATCGGCGTCGAAAGCACGCCGGGCCAGGGCAGCACCTTCTGGGTGCGCCTGCCCGCCACCGAAGAGCAGGCCGGAGCCGCCCCCGAGAGCCACGCCCCGGAAGTCGGGACGCAGGCCCGGGCAGACGGCCGCAAGCGCTGGGATGTCCTGTGCATCGAGGACAACCCGGCCAACCTGCGCCTGATCGAACGCATCCTGGCGCAGCGTCCGGATATCCGCCTGCTCAGCGCCTGCGCGCCGGGTCTGGGCCTGGAACTGGCGCGGGCGCACCGCCCGGCGCTGATCCTGCTCGACATCAACCTGCCCGACATGGATGGCTACGACGTCATGAAATCCCTGCGGGAAAACGCGACGACAAGAGACATCCCGGTGGTGGCGGTCAGCGCCAATGCCATGCCGCAGGATCTGGCGCGCGGCAAGGCGGCGGGCTTTACGGATTACCTGACCAAACCGCTGGAGGTGGACAGGCTGTTGCGGCTGGTGGACGATGCCATCCGCAAGGTCATGCCGACGGTTGTCGTAGGGTCAACTGGGTCCGATTTCACGGAAGGACATTGAAATGAATACGGTGATGACGGAATTGCTGACGCCCCAATTGGGGCTCACCGATGCACTGGCCGCCAGCATTCTGGTGGTGGATGACGAACCGGCCAATGTGAAGCTGCTGGAGCGGACCCTGCGCACCTTCGGTTACCGCAACCAGCTTTCCACCACCGACCCGCGTACAGTCACGGCGCTTTTCCAACAGCACGGGTTCGACCTCATCATCCTGGACCTCAACATGCCTTTTATGGATGGCTTTGAGGTCATGCGACAACTGCAAGCGCTCGGCCGCGATGACTTGCCGCCCATCCTCATCCTTACCGCCCAGCACGACCAGGAACACCGGGTGCGCGCCTTGAAGGGCGGCGCCCACGATTACGTCACCAAGCCCTTCGCGGTGGACGAATTGCTGGCGCGGGTGCGTAACCTGCTGCAGGTGCAGCTCTATCACAAGTCCATACGGGGGCGTAACCAGTGGCTGGAGGAGCGGGTGCGCGAGCGCACCCGGGAGCTTTACGACACCCGGCTGCAAATTGTGCGGCGCCTGGGCCGGGCGGCGGAGTTCCGCGACAACGAAACCGGCCTGCACATCGTGCGTATGAGCAAGATGTCGGTCGCTTTGGGAGAGGCGTGCGGCATGAGTTCGGAAGATTGCGAATTGCTGCTCAACGCGAGCCCGATGCACGACATCGGCAAGATCGGCATCCCCGATCAGATACTGCTCAAGCCCGGCAAGTTCGAGCCGCACGAGTGGGAGATCATGAAGACGCATGCCACCATCGGCGCGGAAATCCTGTCCGGCGACGATTCCGAACTGCTTTCAATGGCCCGCATCATCGCCTTGAGCCATCACGAAAAATGGGACGGCAGCGGCTATCCGTATGGACTGGCGGGGGAGAACATCCCGCTGGTCGGGCGCATCGTCGCCATGGCCGACGTATTCGACGCGCTCACCTCGGAGCGGCCCTACAAGAAGGCCTGGACAGTGGAAGCCGCCATGGAGTACGTCGACGCCAATCGGGGCAAGCATTTCGATCCGCAGCTGGTGGATCTGTTCCGGACTCGGCTGCCGGACATCCTGGCGATCAAGGAAACCTTCGCCGAACCCGCCTCTCCCGATCCCCTTGACCAGAGTAGTGCGGCCGGCACCGGGCGATAACCGACTGGCTAGCTATTTCGGGTTTTACAATCGCGCTATGCAACGCGATTGAGTGTGTGGATTGGGCTGCACTTGGGCCGCGCAATAGTCAGCTTCCGGAGGCGGAAACGGGTTCCGGCGCCGCTGGCTGGGCCGAAGAATTCCTGGCCTGGCCCACGTGGACCTGATAATCGATTGATTGAAATGGGGATTTTATTGGTGGCCAGAGGCGGAATCGAACCGTCGACACGCGGATTTTCAATCCGCTGCTCTACCAACTGAGCTATCTGGCCACATCTGAAGCCGGGAGCCCGGCCGAAGAAGCCGCGCATTAAATAGAGAAACCGCTGATTCGTCAAGACAACCCGGCATTGGCGGCGCACTGCGCGCATTGAATTCCCGACAATTTTAGTCGGGCTTGTTCGTAGTTAATTGGGCTGGCACACTAGCGCTCCATTACTGAATGCTAATAGAGGATCCACTCATGAGCGGTTTGAACCCGAACTCTCCCATTCCGACCGAGATTAAGTTGCATCAACAGTCCAGATTCATGGAGGTGGCATTTAACGATGGCAGTCGCTTCAGTCTGCCTTTCGAGTATCTGCGTGTGTTCTCACCCTCGGCGGAAGTACGTGGTCATGGGCCCGGGCAGGAAGTGTTGCAAATCGGTAAGAAAAACGTCGACATCAAAGCCATCGAGCCGGTGGGGCAATATGCTGTTGTCCTGGTGTTTTCCGATGGGCATGACTCGGGTATTTATTCCTGGGATTACCTTTACGACCTGGGCGCCAAGCAGGATTTCTACTGGAACAGCTATCTGCGCCGCATGGAAGAAGCCGGCGCTTCGCGCGAGGCAAAGACGGTAGTGTGACGGCTGCGCCGGTTGCGGAAATAGCGCGCGCCATTTCGGCGGCGTCCGATCAACCTTTCCAGGTTGCAGGCCAGTCCAGCATTTCGGGTGGCTGCATTAACCAGGGCCTGGTTCTGCATGGTGTGGACGGTCGCAATTACTTTGTAAAGCTCAATCAGGCCGAGAAGTTGACGATGTTTGAGGCTGAGGCGGCGGGGTTGCGGGAACTGATGCTCGCGCAAGCTGTTCGCATTCCAGTGCCGCTGGCACATGGCTTGGCGGGTGGTCAAAGCTTTCTTGCCATGGAGTGGCTGGATTTGCGTCCACTCGATCATGGCGAGAAGTCAGATCGAAAGCTGGGCGAACAACTCGCTATCTTGCACGGCGCAACTTGGCATGCATTCGGCTGGTGGCGCGACAACACGATAGGCAGCACGCATCAAGCCAATCCAGCCACAAACGACTGGATTCAGTTTTACCGCGACCAGCGCTTGCGCCGCCAACTGGATCTTGCCGCCCGGAATGGCGCATCGAACACTTTGCTTGCTAGTGGCGAGCATCTGCTGGCGTCCATACAGGACTATTTTCCCGGATACAGCCCGCAGCCAAGCTTGTTGCATGGCGATCTATGGAGTGGAAATGTCGGTGTTTCGGAGCGGGAGCCGGTACTGTTCGATCCGGCTGTGTACTACGGCGACCGCGAGTCCGATATCGCCATGACCGAGTTGTTCGGCGGTTTTTCCAGGGATTTCTATGCTGCTTACAACGCTAATTGGCCGCTTGATCAAGGTTACCCGACGCGTAAATGGCTGTATCAGCTTTACCATCTGCTCAATCACTTCAATCTGTTCGGTGGTGCTTACGGCAGGCAATCTCAAGGCGTGATAGACCGCCTGTTGGCTGAGTTGAGGTAATAATCCGCCGCGAAGTTTTAACCGGAACAGATTGCCTGGCCGGGGCTTTTTGTGGATAATCCCGCGCTTTCCAGGTTACGACCCAGGTAGAGCGATATGAAAGCAGGCATACACCCCGAGTACAACGAAATTGCCGTAACTTGTGGTTGCGGCAATAGCTTCACGACCCGTTCCACAATGAACAAGCCTCTGCAGGTTGAAGTTTGCGCGGCTTGCCATCCGTTCTACACCGGCAAGCAAAAGATTGTCGATACGGCTGGCCGTGTTGAGAAATTCCGTCAAAAGTACGGTATTGGCAAAAAGTAATTTTTATGCAGAAACAAAAAAGGCAGCCAGCGGCTGCCTTTTTTGTTTCTGCGCCTATCCCCTTCCGCGTATCCGTGGCTTGATCGCACCCTCGCTATTGGTTGTCGCCTCATCGAAATGACTCCGACATCTCCCGCCAAGCTGTTCTGGCTTTCCTTGCTCATGGCCTTCTGGGCGTTCTATGGGTTAGTGGGGCGCGATGCCTGGAAACCCGAGGAAGTCTTGGCGCTGTCTCCGGTTTTGGATTGGCTTGCTGGCCTAACTTCGATCTGGTCGACGCCGGCGCCGCTCTACACGCTGGTTGCCGCCGCCACCGCCCAACTCGGTTTTACGAGCGATCCGCAGGATGGCGCAAGGCTGGCTAGCGGCCTGTTTACCGTTATCGCGCTGATCTTTAGCGGATTAAGCGCCCGAGCGTTGTTTGGCCCTGGTTTTGGTCTTGCCGCAGCCATTGCGCTCGTGGGTGGATTCGGACTCATGCTGCGCGCGCATGCCTTGCTCCCGGATGCCGCGCTGCTTTCGGCTTGGTCGATCCTGTTCTACGGAATCTGTGCGGCAAGGAAGCGGCACCTTGACGCGGTTTTGGCGATTGGCCTGGCATTTTCCATGCTGGTGCTTGGTTTGCGCGGACTGCCTGACGCCGTCGCGGGCTTGACGATTCTCCTGCTGCTCATGCTTTCTCCGGCCTGGCGCGAGCGAAATTATTTGCAATCGGTATCGCGTGGCTTGCTTCTGGCGACCTGTGTAATCGCTATCAGCCTGATTTATGTATGGGCCTCCGGCAATCTGAACGGATGGCTGCGCTGGCATGGCATCGAGCAAGTGGGGCAAATGCGTTCACCCTCGAGTGCGTTTTCGGAGTTGCCCTGGTTTGCCTGGCCGCTATGGCCGTTGGCTATTGTCGCGGTCTGGAGTGAGCATCGGCGACTGGCGCGTGTGCCAGAGCTGCATCTGCCTTTGCTTGCGGTTGTGGTCTTGCTGGTCGGGGCTTTGGTGCCAACGTGGTCGCGCGATAGTGCGTTGATGCCGGTGTTATTGCCCCTCGCCCTGATTGCGGCGTATGGCGTCGACAATCTGCGCAGAGGCGCCGCGCAAGGCTTTTACTGGTTTGGTGTTCTGTTGTTCGCTTTTCTGGCGGTCGCCTTCTGGGTCTACTTTTCGGCCATCGAATGGGGTTATCCGACCCGGGTCGCCGCTCGTCTGGCCCGGATGACGCCAAGCTATCGGCCCGGAACGGTCGATGCCACTGCCTATGTGGTGGCGATGGGCGCCACCTTGCTTTGGTTCACCGTCATCCCGTTATTCCCACGCGCGAAAAATCGTCCGATCCTGGTTTGGGCGACCGGGATGATTCTGGTGTGGGTATTGATTACCGCCTTGTTTCGACCCTGGATCGAAGCCGGCTGGGCATATCGGCCTTTGATTGCGGATATGTCACGCCACTTGCCGGCAGGCTCCTGTTTGAATGCGCGGGTAGATCCCGCCATGAAAACCTCGCTCCGTTTGCACCTGAAGGCCCCTGAACAAGCTAACTGCGCCTGGACGCTGAAACTGGTCACCTCCCATGCCGGCAAGTCCGAACCCGATCAGGGCAATACAGTGATTTGGAAAGGGTATCGTCCGCGCGCCAAAGCGCAGGTGTACCAGTTGGAACGGCGTGAATCTAATTAACGCACCCCTCGGCGCCGAGCCTCGGCCTGTCAGCGCGGTTATCCTGGCCGGCGGTCTGGCGCGCCGTTTCCAGGGCGAGGACAAAGGGCTGATTCAGCTCTCGCAGCGCCCGCTTGCCGCATGGGTGGCCGATCGTCTGTCCGGACATGCAAGCGAGATCCTGATCAACGCAAACCGCAATCTAGGCAACTATGCCGCCCTTGGCCATACGGTGGTGCCGGATTGTTTGCCTGACAATCCAGGCCCGTTGGCCGGGTTGCTCTCGGCGGCCCGCACCGCGCAGCAGGAGTGGCTGCTGTGCGTACCCTGCGATGTGCCGTTCCTGCCGCTGGATTTGGTCATGCAACTGCATGACCACGCCACCGCCAGCCAGGTCGGCCTGGTTCGCGCCGCGGACGAAACCGGCACCCATTTCGCGGTCATGTTGGTTCACCGCGGTCTGATACCGGATCTGGAGGAATTTATTCTCGGCGGTGGACGACAAGTGCAATCCTGGCAAGCCAGGCATGAAAGCGAGACGATCTACTTCGGCGACGATCCTTACGCGTTTATGAATATCAACACCCCGGAAGACCTCAGAAAAGCTGAGCGCATCGCCCACCGCTACGCACGCAATTAAGCGAACGAAAATCATGAACCCTTTGCAGCATGTCCTTATCGGCCTGATCCGGTTTTATCAACTCGTCTTGTCGCCATTTGTTGGCAATCAGTGCCGGTTCACGCCGACCTGCTCGCATTTCGCACGGGAAGCCGTTGAAAAACACGGTGCAATCAAAGGCAGTTGGCTCGCCATCCGGCGGATTTCACGCTGTCACCCGTGGCATGCTGGCGGTCACGATCCTGTTCCATAAGTACTTGCGGATAAATCTCGGTTTAGCCGCCTTGACGGCTCATAAAGAGCCCTTATAATTCCCGACTGATTTAGTCAACTTAGAGGTGCGTATGGATATACAGAAACTCATTCACGAGCAAGTCACCAGTCATCCGGTTGTGCTGTACATGAAAGGCACGCCGCAATTTCCCCAGTGCGGCTATTCGGCCAATACCGCCAATATCCTGCGCGCCTGTGGCGTGACCGATCTTTTCTCGGTCAACCTCCTGGTCGAACACGATATTCGTGAAGGCATCAAGGAATACGCAAGCTGGCCCACGATCCCGTTGGTTTTCATCAATGGCGAATTCATCGGCGGCGCCGATATCACGCGCGACTTGTATCAGTCCGGCGAATTGCAAAAAATGCTGGCCGGCCTGCCCGCCTGATTCATACCGTTTCCAGCCTTATGAGCCGGCAATTGCCGGCTTTGTCGTTTATAACGATAGCTAAAGTTTATTCGCTTCTTGCCGATACCTTGGCCCTTCGGGCCAGGGCGCCCATTCAATCTGGAGTGAACGTTTGAGCTACAAAAAATTTGTCGCGCTCATCGTGTTTGCCGCATTGGCGGTAGGACTCACAGCTTGGTATGCCGACCCGATCTGGCGTGTACTCGCTGTCGGTGTTGTCGCAATCATGGTTATGTGGTCCGGTCTGCGCTTTGGCATTACATCCGTCGTCGAAAGCGCGCCAGTTGATTGTGAAGCGCCGCTTCGCGCCGACTTGGTCGATCTGCTTGACGATCTTGCGCGCGAGGAGCGGCGCGAATTTCAAACCAGCCATGGCGAACTTGATCGGGTGAAGGCGTTGCTGCGGCAGGCAATAGACGAGCTGGTGCTGAGCTTCGGCGACATGAACAAACACGTCCAGGCGCAACGAGAGTTGGCTGTGAGCATCGCTTCGAATATGTCCGCGGGTTCAACGGAAACTGGAGGCGTCAGTTTCCCTGAGTTCGTGCTCAATACATCCCAAACGATGGATGCTTTTGTCGACAACACCATCAACACCAGCAAAACAGCGATGAAGCTGGTGGAAACAATGGAAACCATCGACAAAGAAGTCAATGCGATTTTGGGCATCCTGATAGAGATCGAAGCCATCGCGAAACAAACCAATCTGCTGGCGCTGAACGCCGCGATCGAAGCCGCGCGGGCCGGCGAAGCGGGGCGAGGCTTCGCGGTCGTGGCGGACGAAGTGCGCGCCTTGTCGCAACGCACCAACCAGTTTTCACATCAGATTCGCGGTCATATGGACGGCGTGCATGGCTCCGTTTTGGTGGCGCATGAATCGATCTATGCGGTGGCATCCATGGACATGAATTTCGCCTTGCAATCCAAGCAGCATGTGCACAACACCATGACGCGTATCGGCGATATCAATCAGACCATGGCCGATGCGGTTCGGCGCATTGACGAGCACGCGGGCCATGTCGCGCATGGTGTCAACGCAGCGGTAACTGCTTTGCAGTTTCAAGATGTGACAAGCCAGTTGTTGGAGCATGCGCAAAAACGTCTGGCCAATGCCGACACGATGATTGCGCAACTGGCCAAAAACGTGCACCAAAGCGCGCAATTGAGCGGTGGATTGCACAATGCGCGAAATGGGTTGCGTGAGCATATCCGCAAGGATGAGCAGCGCAACTATCCCGTCATGCAGGAACGCATGAGTTCCGGCGATATCGAGTTGTTCTGAACGAGAGAGAAAACAAAATGGGCAAAGTGGTGCTTACCGTCGATGATTCAGCCTCCATCCGTCAGATGGTGGCATTCACCCTGAAGAGCGCGGGCTATGAAGTGATCGAAGCCGTGGATGGCGAAGACGGCTTGAACAAAGCCAAAGGCAAAGTGGCCGATCTGGTTCTTACCGATCAGAACATGCCCAAGATGGATGGCCTGACGCTAATCAAATCATTGCGCGGCCTGCCCGATTACCGTACTAAACCGATATTGATGCTCACCACCGAATCAGGCGATGCCATGAAAGCCGCGGGTAGATCTGCCGGTGCGACAGGCTGGCTGGTCAAGCCGTTCGACCCGCAAAAACTGCTGGAAGTCGTCAAAAAAGTCATTGGTTGACCTTCTTCGGGCTAAGCCGCGCGAGAAAAGCCGGCCCAAGAGTTAACGAATACTCCGCCATCACCGGCCTATAGCCGCAGGAACCGCCATGAGCATCGACATGAGCCAGTTCTACCAGGTGTTTTTCGAGGAAACCTCGGAACACCTGGCGAATATGGAAAACCTGCTCCTTAGCCTGGATGTGGACGATCCATCGCTGGAAGATCTCAACGCCGTGTTTCGAGCGGCGCACTCGATCAAGGGCGGCAGCGGCACCTTCGGCTTTACCGATATGACCAGCGTCACCCATGTGCTGGAATCCCTGCTCGACCGCCTGCGCAAGGAGGAGCTCGCGCTCCGGGCCGATATGGTGGATGCCTTCCTTGCCGCTGGCGATGTGTTGCGCGCCCAGTTGGAGCACCATCAGGGCGGGCCGGAAGCGGATGCCGACGAAATCGAAACCGTCTGCGCCCGCCTCAACCAACTGGCCGCCGGCGAATCCGCAGCTGCCACACCGGCGCCAGTTGCGGCAGCCAGCGCGCCAACCGCAACTCCGGCGCGCAAGATTCGCCTCGAGTGCACGCTACCGCCGAACATAGCCGGTGTCGCCGAAGTGATCGACAACCTGCTCGACGCACTCCGCGATATTGCCGCGGTAGACGTAAAACAACGCCCGAATCCCGCCGACACCCGCCTCATCCTCGTCCTCACCACGCAAGCCGGCGATAGCGAGCTGAAAGACTCCCTGGCGTTTTACAGCGCGCCTGAGGGCATCTCGATCCAGCCCGAAGCGGAAGAAGAGGCCTACGGCTTTTTCGACGACTTGCCGAGCGAAGCGGCCAGCCCGACCGTCGACGACAGCTACGGTTTCTTCGTCGACCTGCCGAACGAGCCGGTCTCCGCAGCGGAGGAGGACGATGGCTTCGGCCTGTTCGACGATGCGCCCGGCGTTCCGATCGAACCCGCGCAACAAGCGTTCGTTCTGCCCGGCGACAGTCCCGCCGCTATTGAAGGCCCGGGCTACGGAATCTACGTCGATGCCCCGGGCGGCCTCGGTTTGTTCGACGGCGCACCGGGCGCTGAGCATGTGCTTGGAATCGGCGCGCCTGGGCTGTTTTCCGGCAAGGCAAAGAGCGAGGCGGAAGCAACCGAGACGCCCGGCGAACCCGTTTCGGTAGGCCGTCGTCTGATCGACAACCCAAGCATCGAAACCGCCAAGGCGGGTCGGCGTGACAGTGACAAGGCCGTAACCGCCACCAACACCGACACCAGCATCCGGGTCGCGGTCGAAAAGGTCGATCAACTCATCAACCTGGTCGGAGAGCTCGTCATTACCCAGGCCATGCTCGCGGAAGCCGCCAACAATCTCGACCCGGTGTTGGCGGAGAAGCTGCTCGCCGGCATCGACCTGCTGTCACGCAATACACGCGATATGCAAGAGTCGGTGATGTCGATCCGCATGTTGCCGATGAGCATGGTGTTCTCGCGCTTCCCCCGCGTCGTTCGGGACCTCGCCGGCAAACTGAACAAGCAGGTCGAGATAAAGACCATCGGCGACAACACCGAACTGGACAAAGGCCTGATCGAAAAAATCACCGATCCGATGACCCATCTGGTGCGCAACAGCCTGGATCACGGCATCGAAACGCCGGAGAAACGCATCGCCGCCGGTAAAAACCCGAAAGGCACGCTGACTCTCAAGGCCAGCCACCAGGGCGGCAGCGTGGTGATCGAAGTCATCGACGACGGCGGCGGACTCAACCGGGCCCGGATCCTTGAGAAAGCCAAAGAGAAAGGGCTGCCGGTCAGCGACAACATGGCCGATTTCGATGTCTGGCAATTGATCTTCGCGCCCGGTTTCTCCACCGCCGATGTCGTCACCGATGTCTCCGGCCGCGGTGTCGGCATGGATGTGGTGAAGCGGAACATCGAAGGACTGGGCGGTCGCGTCGAACTGGAATCCTCGCCTGGCTTCGGTACTCGCACGGTCATCCGTCTGCCGCTCACTCTCGCCATCCTCGATGGCATGTCGGTCGGCGTCGGCGGCGAGACCTTCATCGTCCCGATCACCACGGTGATCGAATCGCTGCAACCCAAAATGGACGACATTCGCACCATGGCCGGCGACAGCCGCATGGTGCATGTCCGCGGCGAATACCTGCCCCTCATCTCGCTGGCCGAAGCCTTCGGGCTGGACGGCTTTGACGACATTACCAAGGGCCTGCTGGTCGTGGTGGAAGCCGAGGAAGGCAAAGCCGCGTTGTTCGTCGACGAACTGCTCGGCCAGCAGCAAGTCGTCATCAAGAGCCTGGAGGCCAATTACCGCAAGGTGCCCGGCATCTCGGGCGCCACCATCATGGGCGATGGACGCGTAGCCATGATCGTTGACGTATCCGCGGTCACCCGCATGGGCCTGAGCAACATCAAACGACGACAGGCCGCGTGATCAACCGAGCGGGCGGGTCGAATCGCCCCAAGAGGAGCTAAACATGGATTACCCCGAAACCAGCGGCATCGCCACTTCCGGCGAATACCTCACCTTTACCCTGGGCGCGGAGGAATACGCCATAGACATCCTCAAAGTGCAGGAAATACGCGGCTACGACGCGGTCACCAAAATCGCCAACGCGCCGCCGTTCATCAAGGGCGTCATCAATCTACGCGGCGTCATCGTTCCCCTCGTCGACCTGCGCATCAAGTTCAATCTGGGCAACTTCACCTACGACGAGTTCACCGTGGTCATCATCCTCAACATCGGCAAACGGGTCATGGGCGTTGTCGTCGATGGTGTTTCCGACGTGATTCAGTTGAGCTCGGACAATCTGCATGCCGCGCCCGAATTCGGTTCCATCCTGGATACCCGTTACATCCTCGGCCTCGGCACGGTGGAAGAACGCATGATCATTGTGGTCGATATCGAACGACTCATGACCAGCCAGGAAATGTCTCTGGTTGAGTCCGCAGGCCAGCCCCTAGCCGTCGCGACTTGAGCCTCGACGCAAAACGTATTCGCAAAGGAATTTTCAGTGCATAACTGGCTCGCCCATCTTTCCATCAAATGGCGCTTGATCGCCATTTTCTGCCTGGTTTTCCTGGTCATCGCCATAGTCGGCGGTGTCGGCATCGGCGGCATGAAAGGCAGCAACAGAGGGCTGGAATCCGTTGTCAACGGACATGTACAGTCGATTTCGCATCTCAAAAACGTGGCCGATGCCTATGCGGTTTCAATCATCGACGCCACCAATAAAGCCAACGCCGGCGTCTTTACGGCGGAAGAGGCCGCTCAATCGATCCAGGCCGCGCGTCAAGTGATTACCGACGCCTGGCCGCTTTACCTGGCCGGCATCAGCAGCGCGAACGACAAGGCCCTGGCCGGGCAGGCCCAGCCTTTGTTCGATCTTGCCAACGCGGAATCCGACCGGGTCCTCGGTGTGCTGCGGGGCAAAACCGGCAATATCGCCGGGCTGCTGGGCGCCAATATCGGTCCGCTCTACGCGGCGGTCGACCCGATCAGCAATCACCTGAGCAGCCTGCTCACCAATCAACTGTCGTTAGCCCGCGCCGAGTTCGACATCGCCGAGTCGGCTTATGCAACCGCCAGCGCATGGGCGTGGGGCGTCGGCACTATCGGCATCGGGCTGGCCCTGGGCTTTGCCTGGATGTTGCTGCGCGCCATCGTGCATCCGCTCCAGATACTGTCCAGAGAAATCGACGCCATCGCCGCCGGCAATACCCATATTGAAGTTGTCGTCGGCCGAGATGACGAGATCGGCGCGGTCGCCGCCAGCTTCAAGCGGCTGCGCGACAAGTTGCGCCAGGACATGGAAATCATCGCCGACGAGTCGCGCCGCGCCACGCGCATCAAGGTGGCGCTCGACAACATCGATGCCAACGTCATGATGGCCGACAACAACCGCAACATCATTTATGTGAACAAGGCGCTTGAAGCCCTGTTCCGCCATGTCCAGGCGGACATACGCAAGGACTTGCCCCACTTTGACGTCGACAAACTCCTGGGTAGCAACATCGACATTTTCCACAAGAATCCCGCACACCAGGCCGGCATGCTGGCAAAGCTCGTCGGCACCTACAAAAGCGCGCTCACCGTCGGGGGCCGCACCATGGTGGTTATCGCCAGTCCGGTTATCGATGAAAAAGGCGAGCGCCTCGGTTCGGTCGTGCAATGGGCCGACCGCACGGTCGAAGTGGCGGTGGAACAGGCGGTCTCCGACCTGGTTTCCGCGGCTGCGGCGGGCGACTTCTCGCGCCGCCTGTCCATGC
>NCGJ01000010.1 GCA_002281555.1 Hydrogenophilales bacterium 28-61-23 | reverse complement strand
GCCTGTATTCGACGATCTCGGGTTGGGGAAGGGGTAAGGCACCCCAGAAATAAGCTAGATTTGGCCCCGCAGTGGGTTTTTCTACAGCGTCGTTATGCACTTCCTCCAAATTGAACTCACCAATGGATAGCAATCCACAAATCAAGGTGGTTGTTGCAAGCGATGTACACGACCGTGATGGTATTGGCGTCGAAATCTATCTAGACGATGAATTGACGCTAGAGATTTTTCGCGACGACACCAAGAAATCGAGAGAGGTTTCCCTGTACAAGAAGGACGTGCCGCTAAGCGTTGTCGAGGAATCCATCACTATATTCAAACGAGAAATTCCATGGGCCTTCACCGAAGATGACGAACCTAGCACCAAGATAAGTGCATAACATGGCGCTCAACCTCGCTCCCTTCGGTCGCTGGACGCTGCGCGATAAAGCCGCGCAGCGCCGGTTAGCTCTACGTTGAGGTTGTAGAAAAACCCACTTTTCTAATTCACAACCTGAAATGACAAAAAATCGACCGTTCAAAATAGCCTGTATTCGACGATCTCGGGTTGGGGAAGGGGTAAGCCACTCCGTAAATTTGTTTGGTGTGGCCCCTGAGTGGGTTTTTCTACTGCGTAGTTAGGCGTCGCAAGTGCCGAAGTTCGTAGCTCTGTTGCGTGGCATCAATGTTGGCAAGGCCAAGCGGGTTCCCATGGCCGATCTGCGAGCCTTGCTGACTGAACTTGGGTACACAGACGTAGCTACGCTGCTGAATAGCGGCAACGCCGTATTCCAAGCAACCAAGGGAACGCAGACCGAGCATGCAGCGAACATAGCCGCCGCCATATCGGAACAACTGAAGATGGAAGTACCCGTCATCGTCAAGTCGGCGAAAGAGTTGTCGGCTATCGTTGGTGAGAACCAGTTGGCCGATCAGGCAACCAATCATTCACATCTCTTGGTTGTCTTCGCTCAAGACAGCGCCACGCTATCTGGGCTTGGTGCAGTCGAATCTTTGGTCGTGTTGCCTGAGCAGTTCTTGGTTGGCAAGAATGCCGCGTACTTGCACTGCGCAACCGGCATCCTGGAAAGCAAAGCCGGTAAAGCATTACTCGGCAAAGCTGGTAGATCAGTGACGACCAGAAACTGGGCAACCATTCTTAAATTGCAGACGTTGGTTGGTGAACCCGACGCCCCTCAAGAAACACCCCGAAAACCGTTGGTTTCGTAGGGTGGTCATGGCGTCGACGATGCTCGAAAAACAGGAGACAGACCGGTTTTTCCGTCCCTTTTTTCCCGGGGCATGTCGGCACGCGCCAGCAGGCGTTGATGTCTGGTCAAATTTGCAAGCCGATTGACATCGCTTCGCGGCAATTGACGCTTGTACTGGGTTGCGTGTTGAGTTCGCGACTAACGAAATCGATGACTGATCGGATCGCTTGCCGCGCTGGCGCTTCAATAGGCGAAACGCGGCTTCAACTCTGCCAGATTCAATTCGCCCAGGATCGCTTCGAGCCGTTCGCGGGCGTTGCCGCGCGCGGCGCCGTGGCGGCGGGCGACGATCAGTTCGTTTTTCATCGAATGTTCCCAGCCGACCAGTTCGGTCACGGTGACTTGATAGCCGTGCGATTCCAGCAGCAGGCAGCGCAGTACGTTGGTCAGGTGGCTGCCGAATTCGCGCGAGTGGATGGGATGCCGCCATAACTCGGACAGCGGGGTTTTCGTGAACGAGGCGTTCTTGTTCTTGCGCAGCACGGCCGCGACCTCGGCTTGGCAACAGGGCACCAGAACGATGAATTGGGCCTGTTTTTGCAGCGCGAAGCGGATGGCGTCGTCGGTGGCGGTATTGCAGGCGTGCAGCGCGGTGACGATGTCGATCCGTTCCGGCAATGCGCTCGATGCGATCGACTCCTCGACGCTGAGATTCAGGAACGCCATGCGCTGGAATTCCAGGCGCGCAGCCAGTTCTTGCGATTTTTCGACCAGTTCCGGGCGAGTTTCGATGCCGAAGATATGGCCGCTCTGCCTGTCCTTGAGAAACAGGTCGTACAGGATGAAGCCCAGATAGGACTTGCCGGCGCCGTGATCGGCCAGGGTCAGATCGCCGTTCGCGGCCATGACTTCGTCCAGCAGCGGTTCGATGAAGTGGTACAGGTGATAGACCTGCTTCAGCTTGCGCCGGCTGTCCTGATTCAACTTGCCATCGCGGGTCAGGATGTGCAGTTCCTTGAGCAGTTCGATGGATTGGCCGGGCCGGATTTCTTCCGGCGGCGGCGCGGATTGCGCCGGTGATATGGGGACAACGCGGGGGATAACGCGGGGGATAACGCGCTTGCCTTTGCCCGCCACGTCAGGATTCCCCCTGTTCCGGCGGCAAGGGCGCCGGCGTCGACAAGCCGAGCGCGCGCCAGCCGGCCAGGCCGAGTTTTTGCAGGGTTTCGATATTGCGTTCGAATATTTCTTCCGGATTCGGTATCGCCTCGACCGCGCGCGCCAGGCTTTCTTCCCGGATCAGATGCAGGGTGGGGAACGGCGCGCGATTGGTGTAGTTGCCGATGTCGTCCGGCTCGGTATCGGCGAACTGGAAGCGCGGGTGGAAGCTGGCCACCTGGATGACGCCGTCCAGGCCGTGTTCGGCGACGGCCGCTTCGGCCAGTTCGGTGAAGTCGTTGAAATCGAGGAAATCCGGCAGCAAGGTCGGGTGGATCAATAAGGTGGTGTCGACTTGCGCCGGGTCGGCCGCGGCGAGGAAGTCGAGTTCGGCGTCGAGTTCTTCCAGAAATGCATCCAGATGCCGGGCGTGGCTGACCACGAAGCGAACCTGGTTCTTCACATAGACCGATTTCGCGAACGGGCACAGGTTCAGGCCGATGACGGCGTTTTCAATCCATAACCGCATGGCGGCCAATACTTCTTCATCTTGCATGTTCTAGCGTGCTCCGTTGCTTCCTGGCGGAAGGGTAAATTTGGCCTATTCAGCGGCCTATCCGGTGTTTCAAAATTGGCCAGCAATCCGATTCAAACCGGTCGGACAGGCGAAGTCTAGCAAGGCCCGGGGCAGATCGATGAGGCCGGCTTGAAGTTGCGCCAGAACGAAAAATCCGTGTCGCCCACGGCATGCGGAAAGACGTCTCTTTTTTGATAGTTCAACCTTCGCAATGAGGTCGACGACACGAATGCATGCAAAATCCGCCGGCAGACATGTTGCAATCGCCCATTTCCCCAAACACTCACGGTGCCAAGCGCATGAATTCACTCCGGGCTGACGATTGCGGTCTGCGCAAGATACTGGTCGTCGACGATACCCAGATTAACCGCGCCGTCATCAAGGGCCTGCTGGTAAAGCGCGGCTTTGAAATCATCGAAGCGAGCAACGGTGAGGATGCGATTGCCGCCTTCCGGAATGAAGCGCCCGATCTCGTTCTGATGGATGTCATGATGCCCGGCATAGACGGTTACGAGACGACCCGTCGTATCCGCGCATTGGCTAGCGATAACTGGACGCCGATCCTGTTCGTTTCCGCTCTGGAAGAAACACGCAATCTTGTCGAGGGTCTCGAAGCCGGCGGCGACGACTACCTGTTCAAGCCGCTCAATCCCGAGATTCTTCTGGCCAAACTTGCCGCCTTCGGCCGCACCTTCATGCTCAGACGCGGCTTGGCGGAAGCACGCATGAAAGCCGAGGCCATTGCCGGAAACATTATCGACGGCGTCATCGTCATCGATGAACTCGGCCGCATCCAGTCCTGTAATGCCCGCGCCTTGCACATCTTCGGCTATGGACTGGACGAACTGGTCGGACATAACGTCAAGATATTGATGCCTGAGCCTTATCACAGCCATCACGATGGTTATCTGCATCACCACGTCAGTGGCGGCGCGCCAAAAATCATCGATGTCGCTGAGCGCGAAGTGCTCGGACTGCGCAAGAACGGCCAAGTCTTTCCGCTCGAACTGGGCATCACCAAGATCGAAGTGCTCGGCCAGCGCAATTTCCTTGGCATCCTGCGCGACATCAGTCAGCGCAAAGCGGCGGAACAGGTCATTCTTGAGCAGTCCACCGATCTGCAGCACATGCTCGAAGAACAGCAGGACGAGCAATATCTGGCGGCGGAACTGATGATGCGTCAGATCAAGCGCAAACTGACTCGTTGCACCAACGTGGAGAGTTGGCTGGCGCCGGCCAACGAATTCAGCGGCGATGTCATCGCCAGCCAGGAATCCGAGGACGGCCGCATCTACGCCTTGCTGGGTGACGCCACCGGCCATGGCCTCGCCGCCGCGGTTACCGTGCTGCCGATGCTGACGCTGTTCTACCGTATGGCTCGTCAGGGTGCGCCGCTGTCCGAGATCGTGCGCGACATCAACAATGAAATGCGTGTCTGCCTGCCCACCGGCCGCTTCATCGGCGCCGCTCTGGTCTGCCTGGACAAACGCAAGGCAAGCGCGCAAATCTGGATCGGCGGCGTGCCGGATGTGCTGCACATGAGTGCGGAAACGGGCGCGCTGAAACGCATCGCCTCATGGAACTTCGCTTTTGGCGTCATCGACTTCAGCGCGGCGGACTTGCAGCCCATCACGCTGGACGCGCCTGTTGGCAGCCAGTTTGTGCTGTATACCGACGGCGTGATCGAGATGACCGATTCGTCCGGCAATCAACTCGGCCAGGAGCGACTGGAAGCGACGCTAAGCGCTCATGAACCAGGCCAGCGCCTGAGCGCGGTGCAGACTCTGGTTGCCTCTTACCTGGGCGAACAACCCGCCCAGGATGACGTGTCCTTGCTGATCGTGACTTGTTGACGGTCACTGGCCGAACGCCGCTTTTACCCGCACCAGCCTGCCGTCACGGTAGTCACGCATCGCCTGTTCGATCTCTGCGCGGGTATTCATCACGAAGGGGCCGTATTGCACCACCGCTTCGCCGATGGGCCGGCCGGCGACCAGGATGAAGCGAGCGCCTTCCGGGCCGGCGGTCATCCGTACGCTGTCGCCCTGGCCCAGCACGCTCAGGCTGTGTTGCGGCAAATGGGCAGCCTCGATCAGCGCGCCACCTTCGTACACATAGACAAAGGCGCGCCGCGCACTCGCCAACGGCGCATCGAAGACCCGATCCGGTTGCAAGGTGACATCCAGGTACAGCAGGTCGCTATGCGGATCGTCGATGACGCCGCGCTGGCCCGCGTATTCCCCGGCCAGCACGCGCACCCGGACGGCCTCGCCCGCCACCTCCGGAATCGCCTCCGGCGCGAATTCCTGGTAGGCCGGATCGCTCATCTTTTCCGCCGCCGGCAGGTTGATCCAGAGCTGGAAGCCGCGCATCAGGCCGTTCGTCTGCTTGGGCATTTCCGAGTGGATGACGCCGCTGGCCGCCTTCATCCATTGCGCTCCGCCCGCGCGCAGGTCGCCGCGATTGCCCATGCTGTCGCGGTGTTCCATGTGGCCGTCGAGCATGTAAGTCAGCGTGACGAAACCGCGATGCGGATGCTCGGGAAAGCCGGCGATGTACTCATCCGGATCGTCGCTGCCGAAATGGTCGAGCATCAGGAACGGATCGAGATGCTTCAGCGCGGGCGTGCCGATGCTGCGATGCACGCTGACGCCGGCGCCCTCGGAAACCGCGATGGCCCTGATCTGTTGTTGGATGGGACGGATGTTCATCTCTTTCTCCTTGGTGGGTTGCTCATGCCGCTTCGGCCAATACCGGCGACGCGGGTTCCAGCACGCTGGCAATCCGTTCGACTGCCTGCTGGCGGCCGGCTTCGGCCTGGATCATCAAGCGCTCGGCGGCGATGACTTCGACCTCGGTAATGCCGACGAAGGCCAGAACATGCTTGAGCCAGGGCGTAGCGAAATCAATCGCGCCACCGACCGGAGTGCCGCCCGAAGCAACCAGAAGATAGGCCTTCTTGCCTGAGAGCAGGCCTTCCGGGCCATGTTCGGTATAGCGGAAAGTCAGGCGGGCGCGGGCGATCAGGTCGATCCACGCCTTCAGCGTCGCCGGCACGCCGAAGTTGTAGATCGGCACACCGATGACCAGCACGTCGGCCGCTTGCAGTTCCCGTACCAACGTGTCGGACAGCGCCAGCGCGGCCAGTTTGTCGGCATCGCGCGCGACCGGATCGGTAAAGTTGGCGGCAATCCAGCTGCCATCGACGAACGGCAGCCCTTGCGCGACATCGCGCCTGACGACCTCGATGGCCTGGCGCTCGCCCAGACGCTGGATGAACAGGTCGGCAAGCTGGCGGGTGACGGAAGCTTCGTTTTGCGCGCTGGAATCGATGCGCAGGACGCGGGTGTTTTGTATGGGGGTTTGCATGATGCGTTCTCCTGAAATGTGTGGCCGGGATGGCTGATTTCATTCTTGTTGTTGTTCATATTTAGATAAACAATCGAATCTGCAATTGATTGTTCATAAATGAAGAACAAAAGGAGTCGCCATGGATCGATTCGCCGATATGCAAATGTTTGTGCGCATCGTGGAAGCGGGCAGCATCAGCGGCGCCGCCGAGCGTCTGGACGTGGCCAAATCCGCCGTCAGCCGGCGTCTGGCGGAACTGGAAAGCCGCCTGGGCGCGCAGCTTCTGCACCGCACCACCCGACGCCTCAACCTGACCGACAGCGGCCGCGCTTTCTTCGATCAGGCGCAACGCATCCTGGCCGATCTGGCCGAAGCGGAAGCCGCCGTGTCGCAGGCCCACACCGCGCTCAAAGGGCGCTTGCGCGTCGCCCTGCCCTTGTCGTTCGGCCTGCTGCATCTGGCCCCGTTGATCGAGGAATTCATGCTGCTGCACCCGGATGTCGAGTTCGACCTGGACTTCAACGACCGCCAGATCGACCTGATGCAGGAAGGCTTCGACCTCGCCATCCGCATCGCCAACCTGCCCGATTCCAGCCTGATCGCGCACCGGCTGGCGCCGATCCGGCACACGCTCAGCGCCAGCCCCGCGTATCTGGCAAAACACGGCACGCCGATTCGGCCGGAAGATCTGAAAAATCATGTCTGCCTGGCTTACAGCAATCTGGCGAACCCGGGCCTATGGCACTACCGCGCGCCGGACGGCGTCGCCGGCAGTGTGCAAGTGCCGGTAAAACTGAAAGCCAACAATGGCGACTTCCTGTGCCGGGCCGCCTTGGCCGGACACGGACTGATCCTGCATCCAAGCTTTTATCTGCGCGACGCCCTGCAAAGCGGCGCGCTGGTCGCCGTGCTGACCGACATCGCCTGGCCGGAACTCAATGCCTACGCGGTGTATCCGCCGACCCGGCATTTATCCAGCCGGGTACGCGCGTTGGTGGATTTTCTGGCCTTGCGGTTTGCCGGCAAACCGGCTTGGGATCTATAAATCGGGACACTGAATTTGACCGCGCTTCGCGCGCTCGGATTCGACGCGGCGGATGCAAGCCCGACTCGATTGATGTTGTAACAATGTCGCGTCGAATAACGGTTTAAACTGTCGCAGTCGGTTGAATTAAAAGACTATTTAATGAGGGGTTGTTTATGGGCAAGGATGACTGGACTGCCATAGGCGAAGAAGTCGAAACAGGTATGTGCGACAACCTGTTGCACATACTGCAACGGGAAATGCCCAAGACGGCGGCGAATTTTCCTCACGTCATTGAAAACATCAAGGCGCACTGGGCCAAACCAAGCCAGTGCAGAAAGTGTTTCGAAAATCTGCTCACCGATCGTCGCGGCGGCAGACAGGGCTTTCCTCTGGCGACGATCATGGAAATTTCCAATATCAACGAGATATACGAAACGAACTACATCCCGCAAAAACCGCGCGACAGTTGGACCATGCATGAGCACATGCTGTAACCAGGCTAGCGCCTGAGCGCCGCCAAGATCCGGCGCACCGGCGTCGGCAGCGCCGCGCCGTCGAGATCGTCGAGCGACAACCAGATTCGGCCCGGTTCAGCCGCGGTATGAGAGCGATTTACCTGCAAACGCCAGGGTTGAATGAACAGGCGGAAGTGGGTGAATGTATGGCTGAACCTGGGCAACTCGGCCGACAACGTGGCCGGATAGCCGAGGCGACTGGCCGCCACGCACGGGTCAGCCTGCTCGGGAATCTCCGGCAGGCTCCACAAACCGCCCCAGATGCCACTGTTAGGCCGCTTTTCCAGCAACACCTCGTCGGCATTGAGCAAAACCAGCATGGCCGTGCTTTTCTCCGGCATGACTTTTTTCGGGCGCGCGGCGGGTAATTCGCGCTGGCGTGCCTGGATATTTGCAATGCAGTCGTCGGCGTATGGACAGTTATCGCAACGCGGCTTGCCGCGCGTGCAGACGGTGGCGCCCAGGTCCATCAAACCTTGCGTATAGGCGCGGATATCGGCGTCTGGCAGCAAGCCTTCCGCCAGCGCCCAGAGCCGGTTTTCAACGGCTTTTTCGCCCGGCCAGCCATCGATGCCGAACACCCGCGCCAGCACCCGTTTGACATTGCCGTCGAGAATCGCGCGGCGTTCGCCGAAAGCGAAAGCGGCGATGGCGGCGGCGGTTGAGCGGCCGATGCCCGGTAACGCCAGCATCGCCTCGCGGTCGCGCGGAAACCGAGCCGCGTGTTCGGCCACGATGCGCCGCGCCGCCGCGTGCAGGTTACGCGCCCGGCTGTAGTAGCCGAGGCCGGACCAGTGCGCCAGCACATCGTCCTGTTCGGCCCCGGCCAAGGTCGCCAGGTCGGGAAAGCGCGCCAGAAATCGCCGGTAATACGGAATGACGGTGTCCACCTGGGTCTGCTGCAACATGATTTCCGACAGCCAGACCGGGTAGGGATCGGGCTCGGCGGGCGAGGCATGCTGCCAGGGCAGGCAATGACGGCCATGTTGCTTTTGCCAGGCGATCAGACGCGGGGCGAAGGCGCGGTGTAAGAGGTCGGATTGCATGAATCGAGTGTGCCAGAATCCGCGCATGAGTTCGCCCACCCGCACGCCAACGCACATGCCAACGCGCACGCTCAGCAGCGCCGACCACGACCGCGCCAGCGCCGGCATGACCTACGTATATCCGGTCGTTTCGCGGCGCGCGGGCGGCGTCTCGGTCGGCGTCAACCTCAACCCCAACAACGCCTGCAACTGGCGCTGCATTTATTGCCAGGTGCCGAATCTGAGCCGGGGCGGAGCGCCGGCCATCGACCTGGCCCTGCTCGAGGACGAATTGCGCCGCATGCTGGCGGACATCGTGCATGGCGATTTCATGGCGCGCTCAGTGCCGGAAGACATGCGCCGACTCAACGACATTGCCCTGTCCGGCAATGGCGAACCGACCAGCGCGGCGGAGTTTCCCGCCGTGGTCGAGCTGATCGGCCGCGTGTTGGCCGACTTCAACCTGATCGGCCAGATCAAACTGGTGCTGATCAGCAACGGCAGCCTGTCGCACAAGGCCTATGTTCAAGCGGGCTTGCGCGCCATGGCGGCGCTGAATGGCGAAGTCTGGTTCAAGTTCGACCGCGCCAGCCGCGCCGGCCTGAATCGGGTCAATGACACCGAAACCGACCCGGAACGCCACTACCAACGTCTGAAAAGCGTCGCCGATTTGTGTCCATGCTGGGTGCAGACCTGCATGTTCGCGCTCGATGGCGCGGCTCCGGAAGCGGCGGAAATCGAGGCCTGGCTGGCGATGCTGGCGCGCGCCAAAGTGGAAGGTGTGCCTCTGGGCGGCGTCCTGCTCTATGGCCTGGCCCGCCCTTCCCTGCAAGCCGAAGCGCCACGTCTGGGTCGCCTGCCGGAAGCGTGGATGCAAACGCTGGCGCAACGGGTGCGCGCGTTGGGCTGGCCGGTAAAAGTCAGCCTCTGAAGCGTCGTCCAAAACACGTACTGACATTGGTCAAGTCCATCCGGGCCAAATGCGCCGATCATTGGAATTCACCCACCCCCTGAAGAAAGAACGACATGGAAATCCAGATCCCTATTCACAATCCCGGCCACAACCACAACCGCACCGATGGCATCTATGACTTCGATGCGCGCGGCATCGCCAAACGTTTTCGCCATGCCGCCATTTTCGGGGCGCTCGATGCGTTGTTGCCGGGCGAACGCATGCGCTTCGTCAACGATCACAACCCGCTCCCGCTCCTGCAGCAACTGCAGGCGCGTTACGGCGAGCGCGTATCGATCAATTATCTGGAACAGAACGAAGCGCAGACCGTGATCGACTTCGTGGTGGCATAAGGTGCTGGCTTAAACATCCGCCCCGCGCCACTCGATTCCATGCTTATCGCCCTCGTCGCCGCCACACTCGTCGCCCTGCTGGTCGGCCAGGCCTTGCCCAGGGCGGTGACGGCGGCGCCGGCAATGTGGGCGCACATCGCCCTGGCGGTCGGCGTGATGACGCTGATCACCGCCGCCATGCAGCACTTTGTGCCGGTGCTGGCGCGCACGCGCGGCGCCGGCCGCTGGATGGGACGCCTGCCGATGCTGATGCTGGTGGCGGGCGGACTGGCGGTGGCGACTTTCTCCGGCGCGCTGGACTACGGCTGGATATCCGGCGCGGCGCTGCTGGGCTTGCTCGCCGTCACGCTGATGATTGCGTGGATGCTGGGGCGCGCTCGCGGCGCGCTGGGCCGGCCGCATCCCGGCCTGTACTGGTACGTCGCCGCCATGGCCTGCCTGGCGGCGGGCTTGCTGGCCGCCGTGGCGATACCGTTGCTACCGCAATGGCACAACGAATTGCGCGCCTTCCATCTGCACATCAACCTGTACGGCTTCGTCGCGATTACCGCGATCGGCACGCTGCAAGTGCTGATGCCCACCGCCGCCGGCCTGCAAGATCCGAGCGCGGCGCCACGCCTGCGCACCGACCTGAAATGGGCGTTGATCGGCGCTCTGCTGATTGCCCTCGGACAGACGTTTCTGCCCGCCCTGACCTGGCTCGGCGCGGGATTCTGGGTCTGGGTGCTGGGCCGCATGCTGCTGTCCTGGTGGCGGTTGCTCAGGTCGCGCTTGTTCGCTGTACACGGCAGTGTGCCGGTGCTGCTGGCGGCCACGCTGGGCTTCGCCGCCACGCTGGCCGGCCTGCTGATCGAGCCGGCGCTGGCGCGGAATGTCGACCCCAATAGTGGCCTGGACGGCATCGGCGTGTTGACCCTGTTCCTGCCTGGATTCCTGATGCCGCTGGTGACCGGCGCGGCCGGCCAGCTTGCCCCGGTCTGGCTCGCGCCGACACGCCCCGTCGCGCATCATCGCGCCGGCCAGGCCAGGCTGGGCCGCTGGGGTGGCGCGCGCGCCCTGATGTTCCTGTCCGCCGCGCTGTTGCCGCTGTTCGGCTATCGCTGTTCCGGCATGCCGGCGTTGATCGCGCTGTTCTGGTTCGGCGCCGTGTTTGCCGTCTGGCTGTATCGCAACGACGATTGATCGATGCCCGATCATGCTTAGCGAGCGTGTCCACACCTACGGCCAATGGCTGAAGAGCAAGCACGGCGAGCGCGTGCACAAGATCGCGCTGGATGTCGGCTTCACCTGTCCGAACCGCGATGGCAGCAAAGGCATGGGCGGCTGTACCTTCTGCAATAACGCCTCGTTCAGCCCGAATGGACGTGATCGCCAGACCGCCGCCCCGCTGGCCGAACAGTTCGAATCTGGCCGCCGCGGCATTGACCGCTGCACCCGCGCCAAGAAATACCTGGCCTATTTCCAGGCCTATACCAACACCTACGGCGCGGTCGCCGAACTGAAACGCCAGTATGACCAGGCCCTGGCCATGGACGGCGTGATCGGCCTGTCAATAGGCACGCGGCCCGACTGCGTGCCCGACGCGGTACTGGATTTGCTCTCCGATTACAGACAACGAGGTCTTGAGATCATCCTTGAACTGGGACTACAGTCCGCCTTCGACGCAACCCTGGATCGGGTCAATCGCGGCCACGGCATCAAGGAATACATCCATTCCTGCCAGGCCGCGCGCAAGCGAGGTATTCCGGTTTGCACCCATCTGATCGTCGGCCTGCCGGGCGAGGACGCCCGGCATTGCATGGAGAGCCTGAACATCGTGTTGGACATTGGCACCGACGGACTGAAACTGCACCCGCTCCACGTGGTGAAACACACCCTGCTCGCCAAACAATGGCGGCAAGGCGAATACGCGCCGCTGACGCGCGAGGATTACATCGGCATCGCCGCCGATCTGATCGAGCGCACGCCCTGGGACATCGTTTATCACCGCATTACCGGCACCGCGCCGGCCGACTTGTTGCTGGCGCCGGCTTGGTGCAGCCAGAAATGGCCGGTAATCAACGCGCTAGACACGGAACTACGCCGACGCAACAGCAGGCAAGGCGACTCGCACACCGACGGAAAGCCGCAATGACCGCCGCCCTGCTTGAACTGATTTGCCCCGCCGGCAGCCTGCCCGCGCTGAAAGCCGCCGTCGACCATGGCGCCGACGGCGTCTATCTGGGCCTGAAGGACAACACCAACGCGCGCAACTTCGCCGGCCTGAACTTCGACGAAAAATCGCTCGCGGACGGCATCCGCTACGCCCAGGCCCGCGGCCGCAAGGTGTTGATGGCGCTGAACACCTACCCGCAACCGGCCACCTTGCCGCGCTGGCACAAGGCGGTGGATACCGCCGCCAGCCTCGGCGTCGACGCGATCATCCTGGCCGATCCCGGCCTGATGGCCTATGCGCGCAAAACCCACCCGCAACTGCGTCTGCATCTGTCCGTACAGGGCTCCGCGACCAGTTACGAAGCGGTCAACTTCTACCGCGAGCGTTTCGGCATCCAGCGCGCCGTGTTGCCGCGCGTGCTGTCGCTGGCGCAGGTGGAAAACGTCATCGACCACACCGATGCGGAAATCGAGCTGTTCGGCTTCGGCGGCCTCTGCGTCATGGTCGAGGGCCGCTGCCTGCTGTCGTCCTACGCCTGCGGCGATTCGCCCAACACCTTCGGCGCCTGCTCGCCCGGCCATGCGGTGCGCTGGGAGCAGACCCCGAAAGGCATGGAAACCCGGCTCAACGGCGTACTGATCGACCGTTACGCCGACAACGAAAAAGCCGGCTATCCGACGCTATGCAAAGGCCGCTTCGAGGTGCAAGGCGAGACCTATTACGCGCTGGAAGAACCGACCAGCCTGAACAGCATGGAAATGCTGCCGGAAATGGCCCGGCTCGGCATCGCCGCGATCAAGATCGAAGGCCGCCAGCGCAGCCCGGCCTATGTCGCGCAAGTCACCCAGGTCTGGCGCGCCGCCATCGACGCGGTGAAACGCGCGCCGGAGAGTTTCAAACCGACGCCGGCCTGGACGGCGGCACTGGCCAAGGTGTCCGAAGGCAGCATGAACACGCTGGGCGCGTATTACCGGCCATGGAAATGATTAAACCCGTGAAACGCATGAAACTCGCCCTCGGCCCCCTCCTCTACTACTGGTCGCGCGAGGACACGCTCGCGTTCTACCAGCAAGCCGCCGGCTGGCCGCTGGACATCGTTTATCTGGGCGAGACCGTGTGCTCGCGGCGTCATTTGCTGCGCCTGCCGGACTGGCTGGAACTGGCCGAAAAACTCGGCGCCGCCGGCAAGGAAGTCGTGCTGTCCAGCCAGACCCTGATCGAATCGGAATCCGACCTGAAGGCGCTGCGCAAACTGATCGCCGACGGGCGTGAGGGTGGAAACCACCCCAAGGTGGAAGCCAACGAGTGGGGCGCGGTGCGCCTGCTGGCCGAGGCGGGATGCGAATTCGTCGCCGGGCCGACCTTGAATGCCTACAACCCGGACACGCTGGCAATGCTGGCGGAAATGGGTGCAACCCGTTGGGTGCCGCCGGTGGAAATGCCGCGCGAGACGATCCGGGACATGCTGGCGGCCCTGCCTGAATCAACCCATATAGAAACCGAACTGTTCGGCTACGGCCGCCTGCCGCTGGCGTTTTCGGCGCGCTGTTTCACCGCCCGCCACTACAACCTGCAGAAGGACGATTGCCAGTTCCGCTGTCTGGATCATCCGGACGGGCTCGTTCTTGCCTCGCGCGAAGGCGAGGATTTCCTCGCCATCAACGGCATCCAGACCCAGTCGGCCAAGGTCATGAGCCTGGCGCACCGTTTCGACGAACTGCCTGCCGCCGGCATCGATGTGCTGCGTCTGTCGCCGCAGTGGCGGCAGATGGATCGCGTCGTTGCCATCTTTCGCGCCCTCGCCGATGGCGACATCGCACCGAAAGAAGCCCCCGCCCGACTCGACCGTTTCATGCCCGCCGCGCCATGTGACGGCTACTGGCTGGGCGAAGCCGGCATGGACTATCACCCCGTAGGAGCACCCGCATGAAATTCCCCGCATTTCCCGCTTTTACCCCCCGGGACTTCCCCGCTTTTACCCCCCGGGGCTTCCCCGCTTTTACCCCTCGGGGCTTTCCCGCTTTTACCCCCCGGGACTTTCCCAAACCCGTCGCCCGCGTGATCGCCGCCTTGCCGACTTGGCCCGCCTCGCGCGCCTTCGCCCTCGCCGCCAATCTGGCCGCCTGGCCCGCTCTGCGCGAACTGGACTGGTCGCATGTGCATGGCCGCCATTTCTGCGTCCATGTCCGCGATGCCGGCCTGAAACTGTATTTCTCGCTGCATGCCGACGGCTTCCGCGCCGAAGGCAGCGGAGTCGTAGATGTCACCTTCACCGCGACGGCGGCCGATTTCGCGCGTCTGTCCTTGCGCCTGGAAGACCCGGATACGCTGTTCTTCAACCGCCGTCTGTTGATCGAAGGCGATACCGATCTCGGCCTGACCGTGAAGAACATGCTCGACGCGCTGGAACTGGAAACCGCCGCCGCCAGCATGCCGGCCGGTTTCGGCCGTGTGGTGCTGCACCTGCGCCGGCTGTCGGCCGAGGGCTGAGAGCAAACATGCGGAGTAGTTCGGCAATCCCTTGCCGACATCCCACCCCCCCCCGCGTCGGCAAGGGATTGCCGACCTAAAAAATCATCGCACAGGGAAAACATGACCGACATCACCCACTATCTGGCCGCCGACCATACGCACTGCGACGACCTGTTCGCCGAGGCGGAAAATGCCGTCGCGAGCACCGACTGGCTGAACGGACAAAGCCGGTTCCAGGCCTACGAAGCGGCCACGCTGCACCACTTCGCGCGCGAGGAATCGGTACTGTTTCCCGCCTTCGAGGCGCGTACCGGCATGAGCCACGGCCCCACCGCCGTCATGCGCGGCGAACATGTCGAGATGCGCGAGACCTTGCAGGCCATGGGCCAGGCCATCGCCAAACGCGATGCGGATGCCTATCTGGGCCTTTCAGAAACCATGCTGATGCTGATGCGCCAGCACAATCTGAAGGAAGAACAAATCCTCTACCCGATGGCCGACCAGGCCCTGGCCGATACGGCGGGAGAAATGGTGCGCCAGATGGAGATGCTTGCGGGGTGAAGAACCACGTGCTGGTCGATGCCCGCTGGCTGGAACCGCCGGAGCCGATGGAGCGGGTTTTAAACGCGCTCGATGCATTGCGCCCCGGCCAGGCCATCCGCTTCCTGATTCATCGCGAACCGCTGCCGCTCTATGGCGCACTCCGTCAGATGGGCTATCGCCACACAACGCACAGGCTGGAAGACGGCTGCTTTGAAGTAAGCATCGAAGCGCAAACCGAGTCCGGCGCGTGACAGTGGCCGGCTTGTCCTACGAGCAAGCGCCGCCGTTCGCCGCGCCGCTGCGCTTTTTCCTGATCGCACCGCTGTTCCTGCTGCTCGCGGCCGGCCTCGCCCTGTTCCTGTCCGATTGGCAGAGCAACCGCTGGTCGCCCGCCGCGCTCGGCCTGACCCATCTGATCACTCTCGGATATCTGACCATGGTCATGCTCGGCGCATTGCTGCAGATATTGCCAGTCGTGCTGGGCGCGCCGGTTCCCGACGTTCGGCGGGTCGCTTGGTTCGGCCTGCTTGGCCTGAGCATCGGCACGCCCAGCCTGGCGCTCGGCTTCATGCTCGCCGAACCGCACTGGTTGCATGCCGGCATGACGATCCTCGTCGCCGGCTTGCTGCCGGTCATCGTCTCCATCGCCTTCGGTCTGGTTCGAAGCGCGGCCCCGCATGTCGCCTGGCCAATCCGCCAGGCGGCGTTTGCGCTGGTTGTCACGCTGACGCTGGGCATCGCGCTGGCCGGCGGGCTGTCCGGACTCTGGACTCTGCCGACCAGCGCCGACTTGACTCCGTTGCACGCGGCCTGGGGCCTGATCGGCTGGATCTTGCTACTGGTCATCGGCGTGGCCTACCAGGTCGTGCCCATGTTGCAGATCACGCCACCTTATCCGGCCTGGCTCAGCCGCTGGCTGACCTGGATCATGCTGGCCGGACTGCTGCTGTTTTCAGGGCTGGCGCAGCCCGGCTGGGGCGAAGCGGCAAGTCTGATCGGCGAACTGGCGATCTGCGCCGCCAGCATCGGATTCGCTCTGGCGACGCTGCGCATCCAGGCGCGAAGGCGCCGCAAAGTGCCCGATGTCACGCTGGATTTCTGGCGTCTGGGCATGGCCAGCCTGATCCTGTCGGCCCTGCTTTTCCCGCTGCTGGCATGGCTGCCGGATATCTGGCAGGAACGCGCCCGGATCAGCCTTGGACTGGCCTTCCTGCTCGGCTTCGCGGCCTCGGTGGTCAGCGGCATGCTGTACAAGATCGTGCCCTTTCTGGCCTGGTTTCACCTCAAGACCCAGACCGGCGCCAAGGTCGGCGCCATCCCGAACATGAAAGAGATGATCCCGGACAAACTGGCGCGGCCGCACTTCCGGTTGCATCTCGCCATGCTGATCCTGCTCTTGCCGGCCCCGTTCCTGCCCGCGCCGGCGTCCGAATTCGCCACGAGCGCCGGCCTGTTGCTGCTGGCCGCTGGCGCCGTCCGGCAATGGCTGAACCTGCTGCGCGCCAGACGCCTGTTTCTGCGCCACGGCGGCCGCCTCGACTAAGCGCCTTGGCCGGCCTGCCCGCCACCTGCCCGAAGTCAAGGCGCCGGGCTTTGCCGCGAATTAGATTGCCTGCGCATTGCCCCCCGACCGATTGAAACTCCTGAGGAATAAACATGACCTTTCCCGACTTCTTCGAACAAATTCCCGGCCTGACGCTGCGCGACCCCTTGGCGGACGTGCTCGGCGCGGCGGAAGACGGCGTCATCGAATACCGCTACACCGACGCGGTAAAACTGGCCGGGCATTCCTGCCCGACCGTGGCGGGCGCCTGGTTGATGGCGAGCCATGCGCTGGCGGCACTGTATCCGGACAGTTTGCCGGAGCGCGGCAATATCCGCGTCGAACTGCGCGCGCCGTTGGATACCGGCACGAGCGGCGTGGTCGGCGCCGTGTTGGGGCTGATCACCGGCGCGGCTGGCGACGGCGGCTTCAAGGGACTCGGTGGCCGGCATGCGCGCCGCGACTTGCTCCGCTACGCTGCCGACATCGACGCCGATGCGCGCGTTACCCGGCTCGATACCGGCGCGGCCGTGCTGCTCGACGCCCACCCGGAAGCCGTGCCGCCCGCGCCCGAAATGGCGCCGCTGATGGCGCGCGTGGTCGGCGGCGTCGCCGATGAGCAGGAACGCGCCCGGTTCGCCCACCTCTGGCAGGACCGGGTACGGCGCATCCTGTTGCAACACGCCGCCGATCCGGGCCTGGTGACGCTGCGCGCGGCGAGGTAATCGGCGCTGTCCGCCGACCTCTCGATCACCCGCCGCGCGGCGGCATCGACAAGGACAAGCCGATTTCGGCTGCGGTACTATGCTATGTCTTTAGATATAGACAGACTGAAGCAATCGTTACAATGGAAAAGATAATAAACAGCCGTGGGGAAAACACCGAGCGTCGGTATGTGACCAGATTCATTGGCCTCGGGTTTGGCGTGGTCATCACGCTGATGCTGGCTCTCGCCGCGACCACCCTGATGCGCCTGGATCGCATCAAGGAGAACATCCGGCAGATCGCCGAGGATCACACCATCCATGCCCAGATGGCCCATCGAATGTTCGACGTCGCGCGCGAACGCACCTACCTGCTGTTCAAGATCGCCAACACGGACGATCTTTTTCTGGCCGATGAGCTTGTCATGCGTTATCGAGGACTCGAGCGTGAGTTCAACCAGGCACGTCAAGCCATCCTGAAACTGCATCTGGTGCCCGATGAGTTGGCGCTGCTGGAACTACAGCGGCAAGCCGGCGAAAAAACGGCGCTGTATCAGGAAGTTGTCCTGGACCACGTATTCGCCGGCAGACGCGAACAGGCCGGGGCGGCTCTGCTCAAGGACGCCATGCCGGCCCAGGAGGTTGTCCTGAACGCCATCGACCGGATCATCGACATGCAGCATCAAGAGGTGGCGCAGGCCAGCAAGAAGGCGTCCGAACATGAACACCAGGCCTATCTCTTCCTGCTGATCGGCACCGCCGTGGCGACGCTGCTCAGCGGCTGGATCGCCTTCTATGTGCAGGGGCACATGTCCGGGCTCATGCGCAGGTTGTCCGATAAATCCGAACAGCTGCGCCTCAGCCTGCGCGATCTGGAATTTCAGAAGCAAGCGCTCGACGAACACGCCATCGTCAGCATTACCGATGCCCGGGGCCACATCGTCTATGTCAATGACCGCTTCTGTGCCGTCAGCCAGTACTCTCGCCCGGAATTGATCGGCAGCGACCACCACATCGTCAACTCCGGCCAGCATCCCAAGCAATTTTTCCAGGACATGTGGCGCACCATCGCCTCCGGGCAGGTCTGGCACGGCCAGGTCTGCAACCGCAGGAAGGACGGCAGTTTCTACTGGGTCGACACCACCATTCGGCCTTTCATCGGCGACGACGGCCGACCCGACCGGTATATCTCCATCCGTACCGACATCACGACGGTCAAGGAAGCCGAGACCCTCCTGAAGTTCGGCAATGAAGAACTGGAAGATATGGTCGCCCAGCGCACCGCCGAACTGGCGGAACGCGAGGCCGTGCTGCAGCGGATAACCGGCTCCGCCCAGGACGCCATCGTCATGATCGACCACAACGATAGAGTGACCTTCTGGAACGCCGCCGCGGAGAGATTGTTCGGCTACAGCCAGGAGGAGATGCTGGGCCAGTTGCTGCACCCCCTGCTGATGCCCGCCGCCATGAAAGCGAGGCAGGAGGCCGCCTTCAGCCATTTCGTCGCCGACGGCAAGGGTGAGCTGGTCGACAAGACCACTGAAATGTCCGCCCGGCGCCGTGACGGCAGCGAATTCCCGATCGATGTGTCCCTGTCCGCGGTCAAGATCAAGGGCAAATGGTGCGGCATCGGCATCGCCCGCGACGTTACCAGCCGCAAGCAGGCCGAGGCGGCGCTGCAACTGCTCGCCGACACCGACACCCTGACCCGGCTCCCCAACCGGCGCAAGTTCGATGCGGTCTTGTCGACTGAAGTCAGCCGCGCCCAGCGCCACGCGACACCGCTGACCCTGGTCATGCTGGACATCGACCATTTCAAGTCGGTCAACGACAGCTACGGCCACCCGATCGGCGATTCCGTGCTTATCGAACTGGCCCGGCTGGTATCCAGCCATATTCGCGCCCACGACATCTTCGCCCGCTGGGGCGGCGAGGAATTCGCCATTCTGGCCACCCACAGCGACGGCGAAGAAACCCGGCACTTTGCGGACAAGCTGCGCTTGCTGGTCGCGGAGCATACGTTCCCGAGCGTGGGGCATCTCACCATCAGTCTCGGACTGGCCACCTACCAGTCGGACGAGCGCATCGAAGACTTCCTGGCGCGCGCGGACAAGGCGCTCTATGTGGCCAAGAGCGAGGGCCGCAACCGCGTCGAGAGCCTGTAAGCGCGCGGCCGCGCCCAACTATCCCGCCTTGCCATCCACTCGCGGCCGCCAGGCCATTGGCGCGTATTTCCACGCCCACGCGCCGAACACCAGCACCCAAGCCAGGCCGGCGACAGAAACGATTCTGTCCGGCGCGAGTCCCGCAGACATCTCCGGCAGCATGCGCAACATCGCCACAACCTGCAGCAGCCAGAACAGCCACCAGGTCGCCGTATCCGCCCGCAAGGCGCGGCCGGAATGTCCGAGGCTGACCCGAGACGCCATGCCGATCAGCATGGCGCCGAAGAAGCCGATGCCCAAGGCATGCAGCGGCGCCTGCCCGGCCGACCAGGCCAGACCGAGAAAACCGGCCAGGCTGTCCAGCCCGTGCAAAACAAACGCCGCGCCGGCCCACAAAAACGCGACATGCAGCATGGCCAGCAGACGCACCTGAAAACCGCGCAGAAAGCCCCAGCGCGACGAAAACCAGAACGCAAGCGCCGCCAGCGGCAGATCGACCAGCCAGGTCAGCCCGCCCTGTCCCGTCGCCGTCAACGCGACATGCAGCAGGCAAGCCGTCCACATCGCCCAGAGCGGCGCGTAGGGCCGGATCATGACGTAGTCGCCGACCACGCGGCTGGTGAAGAACGGAATCATGCGATGGCACACGGTCAGGAACAGCGGCGCCAGACAGCCCCAGACACCCAGTTCAAGCGCGGGTTGCAGCCATTCGCCACGCTCGAACAGCAACCCGGCCAGCATCAGCATCTCGCCCGCCGCACCCAGGCACAACGCCGCCCAGGTCGCCCAGGCATGGCGTTTGTCGGCGTCCTTGCCGGCGCGCAAAGTCGCCAACAACGCCTGCAATGCCGCGCTCCAACCGAGCAGATGCAGCAACAGCCCGAGACTGCTCTGGCCGAAATAAAGCAACGCCGCGCCGGTGCTCAAGCCCAGCGCGGTCGACAAATACGCCGTCCGGGAAACGCCCGGCCCGCTCAGCCAATTGGGCGCGGCGGTAAACAGAAATCCGAAAATGAAAAAAGGGAAAAAACCGTAGACCATCAACCAGCCATGCAACAGTGGCGCCGGCAAACCCGCGACCGCCAGCCCGACGCCGCCGGCCAGACGACTCTCCAGATCGAGCAGCCACCACAACATGGCGATGACGCCCTGAATGGCGCCGGGCAGAAACAGCACCCGATGCGGCGCGGCGGTGTAAACAGACCAGAATCGGGGCATGGGGAAGTGGCCTGTGGCTAAAACACCGATGCTACGCAAGTGCGGCCGAAAGGCTTTGATGAACATCAACCGCGCCTGAATCATCCGACGGCGAACAATATCGGCCTGCTCCGGCGTACATCCAGGCGGCTCAGATTTTTTCCGGGCTCGGTTGATAATGCCCGCCTTGAACCCGCCGCGATGACATGCAACTTCCCGTCCTGCTTCACTTGCCCTGGCGTCCGCCCCGACTGGAGCGCGGCCCGATCCGGCTCAACGCGCGCCGGCTCTACATCCTGCCGACCCGATCCGGACTGGTGTTCGCCATGTTGCTGCTTGGCCTGTTGATAGGCGCCATCAATTACGGGCTCAGTCTGGCTTACCTGTTTACCTTCTGGTTTGCCGGCCTGGGCGTGATCGGGATGCTGCATACCCAACGCAACCTGTCCGGCCTGACGATTCGGGCCAAGGCATCGCCGGCCGTGTTTGCCGGTGAAGACGCCCGCCTGCTGCTGGAGGCGGAAAATCCCGCTGGCCCGCGGCGCTATCGCATCGGCCTCGCCCATCCGTCCGGCGCCAGCCGGGAGTGCGACGTGCCGGTCGGCGGCAAAGCCGAGCTGGCACTGGTTCTAACCGGTTGCAAGCGCGGTTGGCAGCCGCTCGGCCGCTTCACGCTTTATTCCCGCCATCCATTGGGCCTGTTCCGCTGTTGGACGGTGCTGGAGTTGGCCGGCCCCGACTCCGCGCCGCACGGCGTATTGATCTACCCGGCGCCGGCGCGCGACAGCCTGCCGCTGCCGGCACCGGATGGCGCGGACAGGCAGGCAAAAGCCAGCCAGGCCGACGGCGACGACTTCACCGGCTTGCGCGGCTACCAGGCGGGAGACCCGCCGCGACGGATCGCCTGGAAAGCCGCCGCGCGCAGTCAGCACCTGTTGACCAAGCAATTCAACGAGCCCAGTGTCGCGCCAAGCGGATCGAGATTGCGGCTGGATTGGTCGCGCACGCCGGAAAACGACACGGAAGCCCGGCTGTCCCGCCTGACCCGCTGGGCGCTGGATGCGTATGCCGCCGGACTGGCATTCGAGCTGGTCTTGCCCAGCCACAGCGTCAACATGGGCGGCGGCGAGGCCCATCTGCGCCATTGCCTGGAAGCCCTGGCGCTATATGGACAAGCGAATGGCCAGGCTTGATCTCAACACCCCGCTAGTCTGGCTGATTGCGCCCCTGGCGCTGGTTCTGGCGCCACACGCGTTCGAGTTGCCGCTCTGGATCAGTCTGAGCTGGATGGGTTTCGCCGTCGCCGGCTTGCGCTCGGCAAATCGGCGCCAGGCCTGGCCGCGCTGGCTGAAGCTGTCGCTGACCCTGGCTGGCGTGGCGGGTGTATTGCTGCAATATGGCACGGTGATCGGCTCCCAGGGCGGCGTTGCGCTGCTGGTCTTTTTGTCCGGCGCGAAGCTGCTGGAAACCCAGACCGCGCGCGACCGTCTCGGCTTGCTGTTCGTGGGCTGTTTTCTGCTGGTCGCGTATTTTCTGAATTCGCAAAGCATGGCAATGGCCGGCTATATGACCATCGCCGCCATCGCGCTGGTCGCGGCGATGATCGCCAACGCGCAGCCCGCGCCCGATCCGCGCGCCAGCCTCGGCCTGGCCATCCGCCTGCTGTTGCAGGCCTTGCCGCTGGCGCTGCTTCTGTTCGTGCTGTTCCCGCGCCTGCAAGGCCCGCTCTGGGGCTTGCCGCAGCAGACCGCCGCAAAAACCGGGCTATCCGACCGCATGAGCCCGGGCGATTTCAGCCAGCTCAGCCTATCCGACGAAATCGCCTTCCGGGCCGATTTCGCCAGTCAGGCACCCGACCCGAGCGCCCTCTACTGGCGCGGGCCAGTGTTGTGGGATTTCGATGGCCGCACCTGGCAAACCCGCCAGGCGCCGCCAGCCCACCCGGTACGCGGCGAAGGTCGCGGCAAGTCAGTGAGTTACGCCATCACGCTGGAAGCACACCGGCAGCATTGGTTGTTTCTGCTGGGCCTGCCAAAACCATTGCCGCCGCGGCTGGAACGGCTCGAGACCAGCCTGAGCCCGGACCTGCAATGGCTCGCCAAAGCGCCGGTCAGCCAGCGTTTGCGCTACGTGATCGACGCCGATCTCGAGTACCGGCTCGACCCGGACAGCCTCGATGCGGCCAGCCGGGCGCGCAGCCTGACCCTGCCGGAAGGCAACCCGCAAGCTCGCGAATTGGCGAATCGATGGCGCGCCACCGCAAAAGACACACGCGCCATCGTCGACCGGGCGCTGGCGCACTTCCGCGACGAAGCGTTTTTCTACACCCTGAATCCGCCGCCGCTCGGCGGCGACAGCATCGACGCCTTCCTGTTCCGCACTCGGCGCGGCTTCTGCGAACACTATGCCAGCGCCTTCGTGTTCCTGATGCGCGCCGCCGACATTCCAGCGCGCGTGGTCACCGGCTATCAGGGTGGCGAACTGAACCCGCTCGGCAACTACTGGATCGTGCGCCAGCGCGATGCCCATGCCTGGGCCGAAGTCTGGCTGGCCGGAGCCGGCTGGACGCGCATCGACCCGACCGCCGCGGTCGCCCCGAATCGGGTCGAACTCGGCCTCAACGCCGCTCTGCCCGCGAATGAACGCCGCGCCGGCCTGATGACGCTGGAGGCCAACTGGCTGATGCCGATGCGGTTGACCTGGGACCTGCTGAACAACCAGTGGAACCAGTGGGTGCTGGGTTACAACCAGGAGCGCCAACGCCAGTTTCTCGCCCGCCTCAACCCGTTTCTGGCGACCTGGCAAGGCATGGCCTGGGGGCTGGCGGCGGCCGGCGGCGGGCTGCTGTTGTTGATGGCGGTTCTGATTCTGCCGCGCCTGGCGCCGCGTAAAACCGATCCGGCCAGCCGTCTCTATGCGCGCTTCTGCAAACGGTTGCGGCAGCGCGGCATCGTTCGCGGCGCCGCGGAAGGGCCGGCCGATTTCGCCGCCCGCGCCGCCGCGCTGCGTCCCGTTCTGGCCGAGCGCATCTGGCTGATCACCCGGCTTTATCTGGCTTTGCGTTATGGTTTGCGCCAAGATCGCGCCGAAGTGGATACGCTGGCCAGGCTCAAACGCCTGGTCGGCGAGTTCCGGCCGTAGAGACCCCGGCCGAATCCGTGCGCGTTAAAGCGCGCCGCCTGCCAGGCTCAGCGCAAATAACCTTCGTGCTCGAGCTTCAACACGATCATCTGAACGGCTTCATCGACGCTGTAGCGGTCGGTATCGATCGCCAGCTCGGGCTGCTCCGGAACTTCATAGGGGTCCGAAACGCCGGTGAATTCGGGGATCAGGCCGGCCCGCGCCTTGGCGTAGAGGCCTTTTCGGTCGCGTTGCTCACAGGTTTCAATCGAGGTGGAGACATGGATTTCGATGAAGCCGCCCCATTCCTCGATCATCGCGCGCACCGCCCGCCGGGTCGCTTGATAGGGCGCGATCGGAGCGCAGATGGCGATGCCGCCATGCTTGCTGATTTCGCTGGCGACAAAACCGATACGTCGAATGTTGATGTCGCGATGCGCCTTGGAAAATCCGAGTTCGGAAGACAGATGCGTGCGCACGATGTCGCCATCGAGCAGAGAAACGCGACGCCCGCCCATTTCCATCAGACGCACGGTGAGCGCGCGCGCGATGGTGGATTTTCCGGAACCGGACAGGCCAGTGAAAAACACCGTAAAACCTTGCCGGCTGCGCGGCGGATAGGCCTTGCGCAATTCGTCGAGCACTTCCGGAAAACTGAACCAGTCCGGCACCTTGAGGTTCTGCATCAGGCGACGGGTCAGCTCGGTTCCGCTCATGCTTTCCGCGCGCGCGCCAGCGGGTATCTCTGCTTCCGCCAGCCACTCGTCGCGATCCTCCACATAGACCATGCGCGGGAATGGCAATAACGTCACGCCCATGCTCTCGCGCGCCAGAGCATAGACGCTGTCTTTGGCGAGATTGGGCGTGTCCTGCCCACGCCGTTGACGTCCTTCCAACGGCGTTTCGCCGCCGATCACCAACTGCGAACAACCGTAGTTGCGCGCCATGATCGCCTTCAACAAGGTCTTGCGCGGCCCGGCCGCCCAAGGCGTCATCGGGTTCAAAGCCAGCATGCTGCTGGAAGCCGGCATGCGCGGCATCAACGCCTGGCAGGCGCGCACCAGCGCGAAGTGGCCGGACTCCAGCACCGGATCGGAACCGGCTACGGCATGGATCAACAGATTCGATTCCATCTGTATGGCGGTGCGCAGCAGGAACTCGTATTGCGGCCGATGCAACGCCTGGCCGGCCTGATAGGCCATGACCCGACGCCAGCCCAGGCGGGCGAACTGTTCGCGCATCTCGGCCGGGGTCAGACGCAGATTCAGGAAATCGTGGCGCGGCGGCAAGGTCACGCCTTCCAGCCGGCCCGCGACGTAATACTCGCCGGCTTCAGCCTGAGCCCGCGCCAGCGGCACGCCGGAAGTCTCGGCCAGCGCCAGCTCCGCCGCCGAGTCGGCCGGCCAGACTTCGGTGATGTGCAATATGGCCGGCATGACGCCTTCGCTATCGCGCAACGCCACGGTTTGCCCGGCGGCCAGTTTCTGCGCCGCTTTTTCAGACACGCTCAACATGACCGGGCGCGGCCAGAACAATCCGTCCGGTAATTTCATGTCGGCCAGCACAGCGCGCATTTCGGCCTGGTTCATATAGCCCGACAACGGCGATAGCGCGCCGTTGAGCAACAATTCCAGTTCACAAATCTGCTTCCAACTCAGATCCAGCGAGGCTAGCGTCAGCGCTTCCCGTTTGATCGCCTCGATACGTTCCGGGCTGGCCATCAGGCTTTTCAGTTCGCCGCCATAGGCTGTAATCAGGCTATCCATTTTTGGCCTCGTGAGTTGTTGTGAGTATTGTTGTGTATCGATCAGACCGGCCAGGCGTCGAAGAAGGCGGCGACAAAGTCCGGAATACGCTGTTCCGGCAGGACATTGATGCCCGCCGCCGCCTTGCGGCCGCCGCCGGTTTCAAAACGTTTGCAGAGCTCGTCCGCACCGTTTTTATTGCTTAACGGCGCACGCACGCTGACCACGAAATGGCCTTTCGGCGCGCGCGTCAACATGGCGTGCGCGCGTTGCGGGTGTTCCGTGGCAAGATCGTTGGCATAGACGCCGGAAACACGGCGCGCCCAGGCGGCATCCGGCAACATGAATACCGCGCCGCTGACGCGCGCGTCCAGCGGCTGGCAGGCGCGCGCGCTGGCCATATCGGCGGCATAGCCCGCACTCAGGGTCTTGAACGCTGGGGATTCATGCATGAAGGCGAACGGATCGCTGTAAGGATGCAGCAAGCGGTACAACTCGGCGGGGTGGAAATGCAAATCTGCCAGGCTGTCGCCATAGCCGTTGTAGTTGAGGCATTCGCCGAGTTCGCGCAACTGATCGAGCTGACTTTCAGTCAACCCAGAGGTCAACGCCGATGAGGCGGCGGCGGCACGCGCGGCGGCATGCAGGTTGTCGCCAAAGGCGGCGGCAACCGCCCAGATGCGATGTTTGCCGCCAAGATAACGATCCACCAGCAGGCTGGTGCAGACATCCGCCGAGGTATCGATGGTGGCCTGAAAATTCGGATGCGTTGGCAATTCGCCTGGATTGTGGTGATCGAACCAGCGAACTTTGACACCCTTGTTCAGCATGGCGGCAAGTTCGGCGGCATTCTTTTCGACCGCGATATCAAGCGCGTTGACTTCATCGCCCGCGCTGGCATCGATCTGTTTCAGCAAACCGATATCGCGTTTGACCCCGGTGATCAACCTGCTTTCTACAGGCTGGGCGAGACGTAGCTGGTGCAGTGCGCAGATGCCGTCGGCATCGCCGTTGAATGCGTCGTAGATCATGGTTCCGATGTCATGCTGTCGTCGTTGATGATTCAGACCAATAACCGCTCACTGCCGGCAGCGGCCATTGACTGGCTATTTCTTGTGCGACTTGAAGACGTATCCGAGCGCTCCGTCAAGCGCAAACAGGAACAGCAATGCGATGACGAACAACAATATGCCGGCAAAGCCATGCAGGAAGCCTTGCCCCGCTTCATCGCCCAGATGGTAGGTGACCAGTACCAGAACCATGACGCGCAGGATGTTGGCGACAAAGGCAATCGGCAGAATGCTGGCGATCAAGAGCGCATTGCGCGTCCAGCTGCCATGCTGCATCAGATAGAGATACAACAAGCCCATGGCGGACAGACTGAACATGGAATGCAAGCCCGAACAGGCATCCGCCACCAGTAGCTGATAAGGGCCGACAGTGAGCGTGACGCCGCTGCGCGCGACCGGGTAACCAAAAAAATAGAGGATTTGTTCGGCGATGACGGAAACGTACTGTTTCAACGGACCGGTAGCGGCATCGACCACAAAACCCGGCAGCGGCACCATGAACAACAGGAAGAACATGGCAAACCACAGGGCGCGCACGGGGCGCATGCCCAATGTGATCAGCATCGCGCCGATCAACACGGGGATTTGTGATCCGACCTCGAACAACAGAATCTCCTGCGACCGCCCCAGGGCGTAGAGCAACAGTCCGATAACCAGCACGAACCAACCGAGCACGGGCCGACTGGGACTGCCGGAAGAACTGGCCACATCCGGCGCCAACACGCCTCGTTGCGTCCACAACAGATATAACGCGACGATCAGAACGATGGGGCCATGCGCCTGTTCCTCGCTGTTCCATATGCCATTGGACAAATCCCAGTAAGTCGGCACATAAAGCACCAACAGACCAAGGATTACGGGCCACCAGGTGCGCAGCAGGGCAGGCATGTCCTGCTCAGGGGACGAGATCGATACGCTGGTTGTCATGATAATCGTAAGTTATCCGCGCCAAACTTCAGTGTTCGTTGACCACAGCGCCAACCACTTCCACGCCGGCCGATGCCAGCATCGCCTTGATGCCGGCCACGTCGTTTACGCGGGTGTGATTCTTGCGCACCGTGATCATGGCGCCACCAGCGCGCCCAGCCACAGCTTGGAAATCGGACGCGGTCTGCGCCGGCGGAGTATCCAGCAGAATGACGTCATAGCTGCGCGACAGCGTGGTGAGCAAATCGCCCAGATTGCCGCGCGACAGCAGCTCGGCCGGATTGGGCGGCAAGGTGCCGGCGGGCAATACGGAAAGATCGACGAAAGCGGGAATGCGCACGACGGCGGAAAGATCGGCCCGGTCCGCAAGAACATCGGACAGACCTTTGCACGCGCCCAGATTGAACAAACCGCTGACCCCGGGCGTACGCAGGTTGGCGTCGATCAACAGGGTGCGTTCGCCAAGCTGCGAAAACACGATAGCCAGATTGGCCGCCAGATAGCTGGCGCCATCGCCCGCGTTCGTCGCCGCCATGGCCAGCGCTTTGTTGCCCAGCGCAAACCAGCGCAGCATGAGTTGGCTGCGCAGACCGCGCAGGCTCTCGACTTGCGAACTGAACGGCGAATAGGCGGCGACCAGATCCTGGCTATAACCACCCTCGCCCGCGGCCAGATAGGGGTAATCGAACTGTTGCGCCAATGCCTGCTGCATGTCGGCTTGAGCGATCAGGCCAAGCTGGATGGCCGCCTCGCCGAAGCGCAGGTTCTGCTCTTTCTGTAAACGCATGACACGCTCGGCATCCTGCGCGGAAAGCTTGCCCTGATCGAGCAGGATCCGGCCGATGGTGAATTCCGCGCGGCTGGTGTTTTGTGAATTAAGTGTATTCATTATGCGAATTCTCCAGGACTCAGACGGCTGGGCGGCCAAATGACAGACGACCGAATGGCAACCAACCGCGCGATTTCTTGAATTTGGCAATTTCGCCGAGTACCGGGATATCCAGCGCGGCCGCCAGATCATCGGAAGAACGCACACGACGATCGATCATTTCCATCAGGAAGGCCAATCCAATGCCGAGCAGACTGCCCAGGAATATCGCCAGTATGGTGTTTAGTAACACCTTGGGGCTGGATGCCTCATCAGGCGGCACCGCCGGATTCAACACCACCACATCGGTCTGCGTGTTTTGCGATTCCAGCGCGGACTGGTTGAAACGCTGCAAGGCGGTGTCGTAGACGCGTTGGGCATTCTCGACTTCACGGATCAACACCGAGGCTTGATCGCGCTGCTGCTTAAGCGACAACACGCGTGATTTCTGCGCCGCGAGCGCGTTGCGAATATCGGATTCACGACCTTTCGCCACTTTGGTTGTGGTACCGATGCTACGCGTCACTGTCTTCATCTCGGCGGCCAACTCGGCACGCAGTGAATCGACCTCGGCCTGAGCGCGCTGATATTGCGGATGGTTCTTGCCGACCTTCTGGCCAAGTTCGATCAGCTTGGTTTCACCCGTGGACAGATCGCGTTTGAGTCCCTGGATCAGTGGGTTCTGCTCGACCTCCGCGAGCGCATTGCCGCTTTGGCTCTGCCGGGATGCGCTGTCGAATGTTTGCGACTGGGCCGCGACCAACTGGCTGGAAAGCTCGGCCAGCCGGGCGGTTTCCACGTCTATCCGTTCATCCGACGCAATCAAGCCTTTCTCGCGCTGATAGGTGGATAGCTTGCTTTGTGCTTTCTCCAGGTTCTCACGCAGCCCCTTGACCTGAGACTCAAACCAGACGCTGGTCTGACGTGCGGGTTCGACCTTCAATTCAAGATTGGTGTTGATATAAGCCTGAGCGAATGCATTGGCCACCACTGCGGCGAAACGTGGATCGGAGCCTGAAAAAGCGACCTGGATCACCGCGGATTCACGCGAAGGCGTGACTTCCAGTTTCTTGAGCAACAAATCGGCCAGCCAGTGTTGAACACTGCCCTGGCCCTGATTCGAGGCCTGAAAATCGGCGCGCACCTGGGGATTGTCGGCCAGCTTCAGGCCCTGAACCACCTTCAGCGCCACATTCTGGCTTTGCAAGATATCGACCTGAGTCGCCATGTAGCCAGGCATCAATTGCGCCGGCAACAAAGTGCCGGTGACCGGATCCTTGGCCTTCGAATCGACGATGAGCGTATTGGTGGCGGTATAGCTCTTGGGCAACAACAAACTGACCACCAGAGTCGTGGCGACCGTGACGCCCAGGGCCAGCAGCGCGACCAGGGATCTTGCTTTAAGGATGAGCAGGAATTGTGTGAAGTTCATGTGGGCTCCGGACTAGAACAGGCTTTCTTTTACAAAGATGACATCGTCTGTCTGCAGAAGATCGGGCAGCTTGGCTTCGATTTCGCGCATGCCGCCATCCTGGCCGCGACGCAGAATCTTGATGCCTTTTTGCGTGCCGCGCGCGGTCAAGCCGCCGCCAACCGACAAGGCTTGAACCAAAGACATGTTCTTTTCCAGCCGGAACGAGCCGGGGCGCTGCACTTCGCCGTAGATGTAATAACGCGGCTCACGCGGCACATAAAGAATGTCGTCGTTCGAAATTGCAACATTCAGTTCCTGCGAGCCGTCCTTGAACAAGGCGAGCAGATCGATTTCCTGGCGGACGGTTTTGCCATCTTTGGTCGAAATCAAAATCAGGCTGTCGGCGCCATTGACCGTTACGCCACCGGCCAAAGCCAACACCTCGGCGAGACGACTGGCTTTCTGCAACGGGAATTTACCGGGTCGGTTGACCTGGCCAAGCACGGAAACCTCCTGGCCCTTGAATTCAATCACCACCAGATTCACTTGCGGGCCGCGGATGAAGCCGCCCGTTTCCAGGGCTTTCGCAATGCGACTGGACGCCTCGCTGGCTGTTTTTCCCGCCACGGGGACTTCTCCAACCAGCGGAAACAGGACGCTGCCCTGATCGTTGACGCGGGTCTCTGTAGTCAGATCGGCATGGTCGTATACCGTCACTCTGACCAAATCGCCCGTCGCCAGAACATACTCGCCCGCGGCTTGGGCGGAGACAGCCCCCAACAAGGCAAAAATTGCCAGACTCACAATCAGATACATTCGATTCAGCATCACTTTCCATCCTCGCAAAACACCAATATCCAGGGCAATTAAAACCAACGCGCGCCCTGATCGTTTCACCCGCGCAAGCACTCACCGCAATACAGCAAACTCAATAGGCTTTGGCATCCTTGAAAACCAGCCAAATTGTCTTGGCGATAATCATCAGATCCAGGGAAAGAGACCATTTGCGCATGTAGTTGAGATCATATTGCACACGCGCCGCCATCTTTTCCAAAGAATCCGTCTCCCCACGCAGCCCATTTACCTGAGCCCAGCCAGTAATCCCGGGTTTAACTTTATGCCGCAACATATAACCCGGAATCAATTTTCGGTACATCTCATTATGCGCAACTGCATGCGGACGCGGGCCGACAATACTCATCCGCCCCTGCAGCACATTGACGAACTGCGGCAACTCGTCGAGTGAACTTTTCCGCAAAAAAGCGCCTATGGGCGTGACGCGCGGATCGGTCTTCTTGGCCTGTTCAATCGTGCCGCCGTCTTCGCAAACATGCATGGACCTGAACTTGTAGACAACGATCTCATCGCCGTTCAAACCATAACGTCGCTGTTTGAAGATGATAGGGCCTGCCGATGACAGTTTGACCGCGACAGCGATGATGAGCAGCAAGGGGGAGATCAAGAGCAGTATCACGCTGGCAAGCACCAGATCAGTCACACGTTTGTTGAATGCGTGGATGCTGATGAATGGCGTTTCCAATACCGCGATGACCGGCACGCCACCAACCTGATCGATACGTGCCTGAATAAGGTCGTAGGTAAAGATGTCCGGCACCAGATAAACCGAGGCGGTCGTGTCTTTGAGATGGTTGAGCAAAGCGGTTATACGATCTTTCTGTGAGATGGGCAGCGCGATGTAGATGACATCGACACGATGCTGGTTGATATAAGCATCGAGTTCGCGCGGATGTCCCAGATAAAGCGCTTGTGCATCCGGAGACAATCGGTCGGGCAGGCGGTCATCGAAAAACCCCAGCATGCGGGTCATCAAACAATCGTTATTCTGGAGTCGATGAAATAGCCGCAGCCCCAGCTCATTGGCGCCGATGATCACGCCGCGCCGGGTCTGGCCGTGTTCATACGTCAGGCGGACATAGACTCGTGTCAGCGCATGTGCCATGAACAGCAGGAAGGGCACGATCAGAACCCAAACCCACATGACATCCATGTTGAAGTGGTCTTCCAAGCGCGTGACGTAACCCAAAAACACGACTGCGGCAACGGTCATGCTCCAGGCGATGACAATGCTGACGAACCCGTTCAATGGCCGAAAACGACCACAAGGCTGCATCAAGGAGACGTCTTCAAATAATTGAGCCGACAAAAAAAAGACAATGATGCCCAGAACGATGTAATAGCCATCGAGCGGCTCATCGTGAATGTAAAGGGCGAGCAACAAAGCAGCCAGGACACCAACCGGATTCAGCAACCGGTTGAGTACCGCCAGGGTCGTGCTTTCATTGAACATCTCAGCTAGAACCTCAGATTGGCGGAGACGAACAAACTATTTGAATCGAACTCCGCGGTCGTATCAGTTGATGAGCGGCTGGAATGCTGCCAGCCTGCGGAAATATCGCCGCCACGCCAAGCTTCATAACTGGCCGAGATGCTCAGATTTGTCAGCTTGTCACTTCGGCTATCACCCTTGTAGCCGATGTCGTCATGTGAAGCTTGTGTGATCAGACGAGTTTTTGGTGCAACAAGCAAAGCCACAGTAGCTTTGATCCCATCTGCCACTTCATGGCCGGAACCCACCACATCATTCGATCGTAAGTCACGGAACAAGGCCGCCTCTACTTGGGACTTTCCGGTCGGCGTCCAAGTTACCCTCAAATTCCATTCCGGACCCGAAAAGTTCCTGACTACCGAGGAAGGGCGCTCCCGTTGTACATACCCCATATGTCCGGAGAAACCAGTTTTTCCACTGAAATTCCAGGTACCGATTAATCGAACACCCTGTTCGCTATAGTCACTTACAGAATGCGTGTCATAAGTGCCTTCCGCTTTGGAGACCTCGACCCCGACTGACTCGACCGACTGGCCGAGACGGTACAAACCGACAGTGGCATTGGTTGTCGAGTTGTCCCGGACTTTTTGGCTAATAGCAGAATAATTTGAAATCGAATTCGACAATTTGGCACGCGCGCGCCAATCGGTGTGCAACCAGTAATCGAGCTGAAAAGTCCGCCGATTATCGGTTCTCACATTGCTGGCGATGACACCATTCGTCGTATCGTTGTAGGCGGACTGGGTGCGGTTTTGTGAAGCGGACAGATTGCCAGACCAACGGTTACCCAACTGCCATTTCCAATCGCCATTGATTTCACGACCGGCGTAATCAAGCAAATCGGAATACTTGCTGTAGAAGGTTTTGTTGCCGGACACGCGCGCTTTAACCTGCTGGCGTCCTTGTTTCCAATCGACATCCACTCCGGCGCCATAACTCTGGTAGGAAATTGATGGGATCTTGCTTTCCCCGGCGAATGCCTGGGCTTCAGCATCGCTCGCGAATCGAAACAGATTGCTGTCGTAGCCCATATTGGCGGTCACAAAGGGGCGAACGGTGTCGCCCTCCGTGGCCGAAACACTTGTAACTACAGACATTAATCCCGCGACAAGCAGCCAGTTTCTGGCTTGCGGAATTACACAACGAAGATAGTAAAGTCTTTGCATCACCAGAATTGCCAAGCCCCGGTGCTCAACACCCACAGACCAAGAACCAGATTCGTGGTTGCGTGGGAAATGATGGGTGGCCAAAGCGAACCCGAAGCGCGATACAGCCACGCATAAGCCAGTCCGGCGACGATGCCCGCCAGCCATAAACTATGTTCAAGGCCAAACAATACACTGCTGATCAGGATCGCTCGCAGACCGATTTGAACTGGAGCCAGATCAAGAAAACCAGGCTCCTGTATCCATCGCATCAAATATGAGCGCCAGAACAATTCTTCCATCAGCGGCACAACCAGCGCCGCGCCCGCCAATCTCAGCACTAATAACGGCCAGTCGAAATCCCCTGTTGAATTGCGTGGATCGTAACCCGCGCCGCCACCCAGGTTCATCCAGCCGTAATCCAGGTTGATCCACAACACGAAAACGACGACGCCCAGCAACGGCGCAATCAGCCCGGCCCAAAACAAATTCGGGCGCGCAAACAATTCGATGTAGCCAGCTCGGTAATACCAAAGCGCCGCGACGACCACGGCGATCTTCACGGGATAAAGCCAGCGCACATCCAGGCCCGGCACGGCATCCGCCACCACGCCCTCAATTACCAGAAAGGCCATATACAGGGCGAATGGCAGGATGCGAGCCATCGTCTGCTCGTTGATTTGCCAACCTAAAAGATTCAAGCGGGGCCTCTGCGGACTATGCGCATCAACGGAAATTACTTCAGTCCGCTGACGCCTTTTTCCATCGCGCTGGCGTCGACGCCAGCCGGGGGTTGCGCGGCGGCGGGAGCGGCGGGAGTAGGAGCGGCTTGTGGCGCGGGCGCTTCCTTGCCGGCTTCGGTATATTCACCGAGATACTCGACCTTGGCTTTTTCCTTGAGTTTCTTCAACTCCGCTTCAGCCGTGGCGCGTTTTTTCGCATTCTCAAGATAGCGTTCGATCATCGGCTTGGCCTTCTCTTGAGTCAGCGGCTGCGACTGGGAACCGCCAAGAATCAGGATATTCAGCGCGCCGGGAACGGAGAAGGTCATCGCCTGGCCATCTTTGAGTTGATGCAACTTCGGCAACAGCTCAAGCGGCAACTGCTCGGCAGCCTTGGTCGATTGACCGGCGCGGGCGGGGATATTCTGCGTCTTGAGCCAGGTGACAAAGTCATTCAGGTTCTTGGTCTGCTGCAGTTGGGCCTTGACCGCTTCAACATTGGTGGGCGTGACCTGAACGTTGATTTCCTGCAAACGATAAATGCGACGCTCGGCAAACAAGGCCGGATTCTTGGCATAGTAATCCGCAATCTCGGCGTCACTCGGCTTGGCCTGGTTTGCGGTGGCTTTCTGGATAAGCGCCTGGGCCAGAATCTGCCGGCGCGCGGCTTCCAGGGTCTGCACCACCTGAGGATCGCGATCGACCTTGTCCTCGACCGCTTTTTGCACCATGAGTTGCTGATCGACCATCGACTTCAAAACCTGATTGGCAGCTGACTTGGCCTGTTCGGGACTCAGATTGCCCATTTTGGACAATTCGAAATTAAGTTGATGCACAGTGATCTCGTCGCCGTTCACCTTGGCCGCCACCTGGGTTGCCGCCTTGTCTTTATCTTCCTTCTTGTCGCCACAGCCAGCCAGTGTCAGAGCGATCGCCATAGTCAAGGCGCTCAGGCCAATTCGGTGCATCTTTTGCATTTCAATTCCTCGATGTGTTGAATTCAAAAACGATTAATAGTACCCGCGCCATATGGCTGGAATGTTTCACTCATCCAGAATCCCTCGCATTATCCGAGGGATACGGCACTTATCTCAAGCAAACTTCTAGTTGCTTAACGGAAAAAACGGGTGAATCTTGAGAAAAACCGGATAACTACAAAATCCCCGCTGCGTAATCCGCCAATCTCGAACGTTCACCGCGCGCCAGCGTGATATGGCCGCCATGCTCCCAGCCCTTGAAGCGATCGACGACATAGGTAATACCGGAACTGCCCTCGGTCAGATAAGGCGTATCGATCTGCGCGATATTGCCCAGACAAACCACCTTGGTGCCGGGACCGGCACGCGTGATCAGGGTTTTCATCTGCTTCGAGGTCAGGTTCTGCGCCTCGTCGATGATCAGAAACTTGTTGATGAAAGTGCGTCCGCGCATGAAGTTGAGCGATTTCACCTTGATGCGCGAGCGGATCAGATCCTGCGTCGCCGCCCTGCCCCACTCGCCCGCATCCTCGTCGGTCTTGTTGAGCACATCGAGGTTGTCCTCCAGCGCGCCCATCCAGGGCGTCATCTTTTCTTCCTCGGTACCAGGCAGGAAGCCGATATCCTCGCCCACCGGCACGGTGACGCGGGTCATGATGATTTCGCTGTAGGTCTTGGCTTCCAGAATCTGGGTCAGGCCGGCGGCCAAAGTCAGCAAGGTTTTGCCGGTACCGGCCTGGCCCAGCAGGGAAACGAAGTCGATTTCCGGATCCATCAGCACATTGAGGGCGAAATTCTGTTCCCGGTTGCGCGCGGTAATGCCCCAGACATTGTTCTTCTGGTGGCTGTAATCCTTCACGGTTTCCAGTGTCGCGGTGTTGCCGGCAAGCTCGATGACCTTGGCCTGGAACGGATTCGGGCCTTCCTGCCAGACGAATTGATTGACCAGGAGCGAATCGCATAGCGGCCCGGTGACGCGATAGTAGGAACGCCCGTCGCGCTGCCACGACTCCATGCCCTTAGCGTGTTTGTCCCAGAAATCGGCCGGCAATTCCATGACACCGGAGTAGAGCAGATCGGTGTCTTCCAACACCTTGTCGTTGAAGTAATCCTCGGCTGGAATCTCCAGGGCACGCGCCTTGATGCGCATGTTGATGTCTTTGGAGACCAGAATGACCTGGCGTTCCGGCTGCTGCTGCTTGAGAAAAGCCACCACACCGAGAATCTGATTGTCGACCTTGCTGAATGGCAGGATCGAAGTGACATCGCTGGTGATGGGATGCGTCTGCAGAAACAGTCGGCCGGTCGCGGCCTTGTGGCTGTGCTCGGACAGCGGCGCGCCATCCTGAATATGCATTTCCGAAGAACTGACGATTTCATCCAGGAAACGAGTGACCTGACGCGCATTGCGCGCCACTTCGGTCATGCCTTTCTTGTTGTGATCCAGCTCCTCCAGGGTCGCCATCGGCAGATAGATGTCGTGTTCCTGGAAGCGGTACAAGCAGGTTGGGTCGTGCAACATGACGTTGGTATCGAGAACAAACAGCTTGGTCGGCTTCTTGCTGGATTTGCGCGCCATTGGGTAATTTCTCCGAGGAAGAGTTACAGGGAACGAACGAAGGCCAGAACTTCCTGGGCATGTTCGGGCACTTTCACACCGCGCCAGACTCGCGCAATCTGGCCGTCGGGCGTAATGGCAAAAGTGCTGCGCTCTATGCCCCGCACCTGTTTGCCATACATATTTTTCAGTTTCATGACGCCGTACAACTCACACGCTTTTTCGTCGACATCGGCCAGCAACTGAAACGGGAAAGCAAACTTGGCCTTGAAGTTCTCGTGCGCCTTCAAGCTATCGCGTGAAATCCCGAACACTTCCCAACCGAGCGACTGAAACTCCGCGTGCCGCGCGCTGAAATCCTGGCCTTCGGTGGTGCAACCGGACGTGTCGTCCTTGGGATAAAAGTAGAGAACGACACCACGCCCTTTGAAATCGCTCAGTTTGAAAGTTATCCCGCCGGTGGCGGGTAGTTCGAAATCCGGCGCGGTTTGCTGTTCCATCGACATCTCAAGAGTAATTGGACGCGGCCATTATCCGGGAGGGCTGTCGGCGTGGGCAAGAAACACGCGCTGCTTGGCCCCGCGCTTCGATACGAGTACCTTGACCCACCATGAGCTCCGCGGCGACCCAGATCATTGAACTCCCTATTGCCGGCATGACCTGCGCGGCCTGTTCGAGCCGGCTCGAAAAGAATTTGAATCGGCTCGAAAGCGTCAGCGCGCGGGTCAATCTGGCCACGGAAACCGCGCATATCGAATTCGACCCGAGCCTGATCCAACCCGCCGCCATCCACGAACAAATCAGAAAAACCGGCTTCAGCGTGCCGGAGCAAACACTCGACCTCTCCATTTCCGGCATGACCTGCGCGGCCTGTTCGACCCGCCTGGAGCAGGTGCTGAATCGTTTGCCCGGCGTCGAAGCGCGCGTCAACCTGGCCGCGGAAACGGCGCGACTGCGCTACACGCCCGGTCTCGCCAATCCGGACGCCGCGTTGGCGGCGGTCGCGAAAGCCGGCTTTGCCGCCACGCCCATCACCGAGGCCAGCCGGGCCGAAACCAAGGCGCGCAAGGCGGCGGAATATCGAAGCGAATTGCGCATCTTCCTGATTTCCGCGCTGTTCACGCTGCCCTTGCTGGCGCAGATGATCCCGATGCTGGCCGGCGCGCATGAAGTTGTCTGGATGCCGAACTGGCTGCAATGGCTGCTCGCCACGCCGGTGCAGTTCTGGGCCGGCCGGCGCTTCTACACCGGGGCCTGGAACAGTCTGCGCGGTGGCGGCGCGAATATGGATGTACTGGTCGTTTTGGGCACCAGCGCCGCCTATTTCTTCAGCGTTGCGGTCGTCTTGTTCGCACTCGGCAACCATGTTTATTTCGAAGCCAGCGCCGCAGTCGTGACACTGGTTCGGCTTGGCAAACTGCTGGAAACCCGGGCCAAATCGCATACTTCCGCCGCCATCGAACAATTGATCGGCCTGCAACCGCGCAGCGCCTGGATCGAGCGTAACGGCGAGGCCGGCAAGATCGAAGCGGTGGAAATCGAAACCGCACGACTGCGCGTCGGCGACATAGTGCGCATCCGCGCCGGCGAGCGGCTCCCGGTCGACGGCCTGGTCATCGACGGCGCATCCACGCTGGACGAAAGCCTGCTCACCGGCGAAAGCCTGCCAGTCGGCAAACAGACCGGCGACCGCGTCCATGCCGGCAGCCAGAATCTGGACGGCACGTTGCGGGTTCGCGCGACCAGCGTCGGCGCGCAAACGCAATTGATGGAAATCGTGCGCCTGACCGAAGCCGCGCAAGGCTCCAAAGCGCCGATCCAGAAACTGGCCGACCGTATCTCCGGCATCTTCGTCCCCGCCGTCATCGGCATAGCCGCACTCACCTTCCTGGGCTGGTGGCTGGCCACAGCCAATTTCACGCTAAGCCTGATTCCGGCCATCGCCGTGCTGGTCATCGCCTGCCCGTGCGCCCTGGGTCTGGCGACGCCGGCCGCGGTGATGGTCGGCCTCGGTCGCGGCGCGCAACTGGGCATCCTGGTGCGCTCGGCCGAAGCCCTGGAGCGCGCGGAAAAACTTTCGCTGCTGGCACTGGACAAAACCGGCACCTTGACCGAAGGCCGCATGACGCTGGCGGCGCTGGAACCGTCACCGGGCATCGCCGAAAACGAACTGCTGCGCCTGAGCGCCGCGCTGGAACAGGGCAGCACGCATCCGCTCGCCGTCGCCATGCTGGAAACGGCGCACGCTCGCAACATCACGCTGCCGAACGTAACCGCTTTCGAAACCATCGGCGGCCACGGCGTCACCGGCGTGGTCGAAGGGCGCGCGCTGCGGCTGGGCACGCCGGAATGGCTGCAAGGCGACGCAACATCGACATCCGGCGCGCATACCGCCGCAACCTGGGTCGTGCTGGCCGATGCAGTGGCAACGCTGGGCCGTCTCGCCTTCACCGACCGCCTGCGCCCCACCTCGAAACAAGCCATCGCGCGCCTGCAAGCGCTGGGCATCGAATGCATCATGCTGAGCGGCGATCATCCCGACGCGGCCAGGGCCATCGCCGAGCAAGCCGGCATCCAGGACTGGCGCGCGCGGATCAAACCGCAAGACAAGGCCGCCGCCGTCAGCGCGTTGAAAACCGGCGGACGCGTGGTCGGCATGGCCGGCGACGGCATCAACGACGCCCCCGCGCTGGCCAGCGCTGACGTCAGCTTCGGCATGGCGTCCGGTTCCGACATCGCGCTGGAAGCGGCCGACATCACGCTGATGCGCTCCGACCTCGACGGCATTGCCGATGCCGTCGAACTATCCCGCGCGGTCATGCGCAAAATCCGCCAGAACCTGTTCCTCGCCTTTTTCTACAACATCCTCGCCCTGCCACTGGCCGCGGCCGGCCTGCTCAACCCGGTCATCGCCGGCGCGGCGATGGCGCTGTCATCGGTTTCGGTGGTCGGCAACGCCTTGCTGCTGAAACGCTGGCGACCGTAAGGCCGCCCGCTTCGGCCGGCGCTCAAGGGCGAACGGTAAAATTTCGAGCCGGGCCAGGGGCAAGACCTCTATCCAACTATTTAGGCGGGTTCCGCGCACTCGACCGGTCAGCCGATTCACGACCAGAACCCGCGTCGTTGCTGGCATTGGCCGCTGGCTAATATGATGGCGTCACTACTTAACGGGAATAGAGCCTTAATTTAATGAAAAAAACATCAATCCTTTTCGTCTGCATGGGCAATATCTGCAGATCGCCGACAGCGGAAGGCGTATTCCGCGACAAGGTCAATGAAGCGGGTTTGAGTTCGAATGTTCAGATCGATTCCGCCGGCACGCACGATTACCACATCGGCAAGCCGCCTGATCGCCGCGCCCAGGAAGCCGCGCTGGGACGCGGTTACGATCTGTCCGGTTTGCGCGGACGCCAGGTCAGCGCGCGGGATTTCGAGGAATTCGATTTCGTCCTGGCCATGGACACGGACAATCTGGCGATCCTGCGACAGGAATGCCCCGATCATCTGCGCCACAAGGTGCGTCGTTTTCTTTCCTTCAGTCGGCGCTACCGCGACCTTGACGTACCCGACCCTTACTACGGCGGCGGCGCCGGTTTCGAACAGGTGCTGGATATGGTGGAAGACGCCTCGGAAGGTCTGATCGAGGCGATCAAGCGCGAGTAGCTTGGACCAGCACCTCAATAAAAAAGCCGGCCTGAACAGGCCGGCTTTTTCTTGGACACGAAACAGATCAGCCCGCGCTGCTCTGCTCCGAAGCCGCGGACTTGGTTTCCACCATCACCAGGGGTTCCGCTGCAGCCTGCTCCTCAGCCTTTGGACGAGCACGCCGACGCGGATTGGACGGCGGGCCCCATTCGCCCGGTTTTTCAACCGAAGCCGAGGCCGCGTTGAAGGTTTCGGCGGCATCGGCGGCCGAGTGCGTTTCCACCATGACCAAGGTTTCGTCGACCGATTGGGCCGAGCCGGAGCGGCCGGAGCGGCTGCGACGCCGGCGCGGGGCGGATCCCCGCCCTTCAGACGCGACGTTGGTCGCATCGTCCGGCGCGGATTCCGCCGAGCCGGCGGTTTCCACCAACTGCAAACCGGCCTTTGCCAAATCCAGCTCCGATTGCTGACCGGAGATCATGGCCAGCTCGGGCTTGACGGCAGGCATCGGCGCCGCTTTGCTCACCGGCTTGGCCTCTGCCACGGCCTGGGTGACCGCGACCTCGACCGGAGCAGTTTCGGGCGCGCTTTCCAGACGGATGACCAGAGGCACCGCGTTGCTGTCGAATGCGGCAGTCCGGGCCGGCTGTTCGCTTGCTTGCGCGCTGCCTGGTTCTGCACCGGCTTCGGCAATGATGTCGCTGACAGTCTGTTCGGCAATCGAGCCGGCGGCATCGGGACGACCTTCGCCGCGACGACCACGACCACCGCGACGACCGCGCCGGCGGTTGTCGCGCTCTTCACTGCTATTTTCGCCCGCTTGGGATTCGATCTGGCCGTTTTGCGGCGTACCGTTAACCTCTAGCGGCAGTTCCTCCGCACGGGCCACTTCGGTCGCCGGTGGGCGTTCGCGACGCGGACGCTCAGGGCGTTCCGCGCGCGGCTCGCGTTGTTGCTCGCGCGGTTCACGCGGTTCACGCGGCTCTCGAGGTTCACGTGCTTCGTTCCGTTCCGGAAGCGGCGCGCGTTCGGCCTGCTCACTTCGCTCCGGACGTTCGCCACGCGGAGGACGCTCGGTGCGGCCTTCGCGCGGCTCGCGGTTTTCGCGTTCACCACGGCCATCACGGCCGCGACGCGGCTCCCGCTCGCGACGGGGTTCCCGATCTCGACGGGGCTCCGCTTTCTGCACTTCGACCGGTTTGACTTCCTCTACCGGCTCATTGACACCACGCAGCCAACTGAAGATGCGGCCAAACAAACCAGTCTTGGGACTGCTGACCGGAACCGGCGCGACCACCGCGTCGACGTGCGCGGGCGCGGGTTGCGACGGGGTGATGCCTTGCACAACCGGCTGCTGACGATCGGGTTTGGCGGCGCTGCCATTGCGCGGCTGCATTTCCTCTTCGGCCGGCCTTTCGACCATGCGGTAGCTGGGCGCCAGCGGTTCGGTCTGGTTGAGTTGGTCGTGCCGGAAACGCGCCAGGTTGTAGCGCGGCACTTCAAAGTGCATGTTCGGAATCAACACGATTTCAACCCGGTGACGCGCTTCAATCGACAGGATGTCGTGCCGTTTTTCGTTGAGCAGGAAGGTGGCGACATCGACCGGAAGCTGCAGATGCACCGCGCCGGTGTTGTCCTTCATGGCTTCTTCCTGAAGCATGCGCAGCAGATGCAGGGCGAAAGATTCGGTGCTGCGCACGTGGCCGGTACCGGCGCAACGCGGACAGGTGATGTAGCTGGTTTCGCCCAGGCTGGGTTGCAGGCGCTGGCGGGAGAGCTCGAGCAGGCCGAAGCGGGAAATCTTGCCGGTCTGCACGCGAGCGCGGTCGTAGTGCAGCGAATCGCGCAAACGATCTTCGACTTCGCGCTGGTTTTTCTGGCTTTCCATGTCGATGAAATCGATCACCACCAGGCCACCCAGGTCGCGCAGACGCAACTGGCGGGCGACTTCTTCCGCCGCTTCCAGATTGGTATTGAGCGCGGTCTGCTCGATATCGCTGCCTTTGGTGGCTTGCGCCGAATTGACGTCAACCGAGACCAAGGCTTCGGTGTGGTCGATGACGATGGCGCCACCGGACGGCAACGAAACCTGGCGCGAGAAGGCGCTTTCGATCTGATGTTCGATCTGGAAACGCGAGAACAGCGGCACCGGGTCGGCGTACAGCTTGACCTTGTGCACATTGGGCGGCATCACGTGCGCCATGAACTGCTTGGCCTGCTCGTAGATCGCCGGCTCGTCGATCAGCAATTCGCCGACATCGGGCGTGAAGTAGTCGCGGATGGCGCGGATCACCAGGCTGGATTCCTGATAGATCAAGAAAGCGCCGGTCTGGCCTTTCGCGGCGCCATCGATGGCGGTCCACAACTGCAGCAGATAGTTCAAGTCCCACTGCAGTTCTTCGACATTGCGGCCGATGCCAGCGGTACGACCGATCAGGCTCATGCCGGCAGGGACTTCCAGTTGCGCCAGCGCATCGCGTAATTCGTTGCGCTCTTCGCCTTCGATCCGGCGAGAAACGCCGCCACCGCGAGGATTGTTCGGCATCAGCACCAGATAGCGGCCGGCCAGACTGACCTGGTTGGTCAGCGCGGCGCCCTTGTTGCCACGTTCGTCTTTTTCCACTTGAACCACCAGCTCAAGACCTTCCTTGAGCAGATCCTGCATGCGGCCGCGGCTGAAATCGCCTTTCTCGGCGCCCGGAATGGAAGAGCGGGCAATTTCCTTGAACGGCAGAAAACCATGCCGCTCGGTGCCGTAATTGACGAAACAGGCTTCAAGAGAAGGTTCGACGCGCGTCACAATGGCTTTGTAAATATTGCCTTTGCGCTGTTCCTTGTTAGCGGACTCAATGTCGAGATCGACCAGTTTCTGGCCTTCGACAATGGCGACGCGGAGCTCCTCCGCTTGCGTCGCGTTAAACAACATACGTTTCATGTTTTACCCCAGCGCTCTCGCGCCCCGGGGCGATAAACCCCGCCGCACAGTCCCGATATTCAGGAACCGGGTGCGGCGGCGATGCAATGCAGGGGATCAGGCGGCGTGGTTATTTGTGTCGCTGAGCGGCTGGCGCATGGTTTAAGTTCATCGTTTTTTCCCGTCGATTCAAGCTGTTGGTTACCAATACAAAGTACCAAACTGGGCACTGAACCGCGCGGGGAATTATCCGGGTGCGGGTCGCGCATATTAATTGCGTTACCATCGCTGCTTTTTTCGGACGCCGCCTTTCGAGCTCACTAACGTCACTGGCGTTCCTTCATTCCGCGCTCAAGCGCGTAAAAGAACACCGCAAACATAGTGGAACAAAGGGCTGGCGACCTTAGCCGGTGAGCGAGATAACCGGCACCCAAAGTCTGTGCGTGGGCAAGATCTTCAACGCCCGGTGTGCATGCTTTTTGAGCAAGGCGAATATACAGTAATGCAATCAGTGGGCAAAGCAGCAGTCAGCAGATCAGTCAGCAAAATCAGCATCGGATCGGAGCAGGCCGGTCAACGTCTGGACAATTTCCTGTTCCGCACGCTGAAGGGCGTCCCCAAAAGCCGGATCTATCGCATGTTGCGCGAAGGCGAGTTGCGCGTCAGCGGACGCCGTTCCAAGCCCGAATACAAGTTGGTCGAGGGCGACGAAATCCGCATTCCACCGGTGCGTGTCGCAGAGCCGGCGGAAACGCCGCCGAGGACGCCCATAACGCACCCGCTGCTGGATCGGGTGATCTATCGTGACGACGCTTTGCTGGTCATCGACAAGCCTGCCGGACAGGCCGTGCATGGTGGCAGCGGCGTCAGTCTGGGCATCATCGAGCAATTGCGCATGGAGTTGCCGGATGCTCGTTTTCTCGAACTGGCGCACCGGCTCGACAAGGAAACCTCCGGCATTCTGGTCCTGGCGCTGAAGCGTTCCGCGCTGGTGGAGTTGCACCGGATGCTGCGCGAGGGGGAGCCGAAAAAGACCTACCTTGCGCTGGCGGTCGGCGAATGGCGCGATCCGGTGCGTCACATCAAGCTCTCGCTGCACAAATTCCTGACTGAAGACGGCGAACGCCGCGTCGAGGTGAACGATGAAGGCCAGCGCGCCCACACGATTTTCCGGCGCATCAAGGTAGCCGGCGGGTACAGCTTATTGGAAGCGGAACTCAAGACCGGCCGCACGCACCAGATTCGGGTGCATCTGGCGGCGGTGCATCACCCGATAGCCGGCGACACCAAATACGGCGATACCGAACTCAACCGTCAGTTGAAATATCAAGGCCTGAAACGCATGTTCCTGCATTCGGCCCGCCTGGAAATCCGCCATCCGCTGACCGGTGTGAAACTGAAAATTGAAGCGCCGCTACCGGCCGACTTGCAGGGATTCCTTGATACGTTGACTGCGTAGGATGGGTTGAGCGCAGCGCAACCCATCATTCAACGCCGTCGGCGGCGATGGGTCGCTTTCGCTCGATTCATCCTGTCGACTAGATCAACGCCAGGCCGCGTTCCAGGTCGGCCTTCAGATCGTCCAGATGTTCCAGCCCGACCGCGATGCGGATCAAACCATCGCCGATTCCCGCTGCCAGGCGCTGTTCCGGCGTCATCCGGCTGTGCGTGGTGCTGGCCGGATGCGTGATGGTGGTGCGGGTATCGCCCAGGTTGGCGGTAATCGACATGATCTGCGTCGAATCGATCACTTTCCAGGCCGCCTCCTTGCCGCCGGCCAATTCAAACGCGACGATGCCGCCACCCGTGGTTTGTTGCCGCATCGCCAGTTCGTGTTGCGGATGCGAAGGCAAACCGGGATAGAGCACACGCGCGACTTTCGGATGCGCTTCCAGCCAGGTCGCCAGTTCCAGTGCATGCGCGGAATGCGCCTGCATGCGCAGACTCAACGTCTCCAATCCCTTCATCAGCACCCAGGCATTGAAGGCTGAAAGCGTCGGCCCGGCGGTGCGCAGGAAGGTATACACACCGTCCATCAACGCCTTGCTACCCAGCACCGCGCCGCCGAGCACCCTGCCCTGCCCGTCCAGATACTTGGTGGCGGAATGGATGACGATGTCGGCGCCCAGTTGCAGCGGGCGTTGCAGTACTGGTGTGCAGAAGCAGTTATCGACCGCCAGCCAGGCGCCAACCTCATGCGCGATGTCGGCCAGCGCGCGGATGTCGCTGACTTCGGTGAGCGGATTCGATGGCGATTCGACGAAGAACAGCCGCGTATTGGGCTTTACCGCCGCGCGCCATTCATCGGGATCGGTCGGCGAAACGAAGGTGGTTTCGACGCCGAAACGGCCCAGGATGTTCTGGAACAACTGGACGGTCGAACCGAAGATGGAACGCGAGGCGACGACATGCTCTCCGGCTCGCATCAAGCCCATCACGGTGGCCAGGATCGCCGCCATGCCGGAAGCAAAGGCGACGCAACGTTCGGCACCTTCCAGCGCCGCCAGACGCTCCTCGAACATACTGACGCTGGGATTGGTGAAGCGGGCGTAGATCGGCCCGGCCTCGGCGCCGGAAAAGCGCGCGGCGGCCTCGGCGGCGCTGCCGAACACAAAACTGGAGGTCAGATACATCGCCTCGGAATGTTCGTTGAACTGGCTGCGCTGGGTGCCGGCGCGAACCGCCAATGTGTCGGGATGCAAGCCTGCAAGATTCATGATTTCGTCGCCAGATTCAGATCCATTTGCCGCGTCGCCGGCGCGGGGGTCATCGGAATTGCACCATTGCGCTGGCCTTCCAGACGCGCCAGATAGGCTTCGGTGACATCGCCGGTGATGTAACAGCCGTCGAAACACGACGAGTCAAACGCCTCGAGCGCCGGGTTGACCGACCTGACCGCCGCTATGAGATCGGGCAAGTCCTGGTAGATCACCGCATCAGCGCCGATTTCCCGGGCAATTTCTTCATCGCTGCGGCCGTTCGCCAGAAGTTCGTCGCGGGTCGGCATGTCGATACCGTAAACATTGGGAAAACGCACCGGCGGGCTGGCCGAGGCGAAATACACCTCCGTCGCTCCGGCTTCACGCGCCATCTGGATGATTTCCCGGCTGGTCGTGCCGCGCACGATGGAGTCATCGACCAGCAACACACTCATGCCCTTGAACTCCAGTGGCATGGCGTTGAGTTTCTGGCGCACCGATTTCTTGCGCGTGGCCTGACCGGGCATGATGAATGTCCGGCCGATATAGCGGTTCTTGATGAAGCCTTCCCGATACGACAAGCCCAGCTTGAAAGCGAGTTGCAGCGCCGATGGGCGGCTGGTATCCGGGATCGGCACGACGACATCGATCTTCAGATGGCTGAAATCGCGCTTGATCTTTTCCGCCAGGAATTCGCCCATGCGCAGCCGGCTTTCGTAAACCGAAGCGCCGTCCATGACCGAATCCGGCCGGGCGAAATAGACGTACTCGAAAATGCAAGGCGTAAAACGCGCTTCCGCCGCGCATACGCGGCTGCTGAGTTCACCGTTGGCATCGATCAGGATGGCCTCGCCCGGGGCAACATCGCGCACGACCTGGAACCCGGTCGCTTCGATGGCAACACTTTCGGAAGCGATGATCCACTCCGGCCCCTGCGGCGTCTCCATGCGCCCGATGATCAAGGGCCGGATGCCGTTCGGGTCGCGGAAAGCCAGCAAGCCATACCCGGCAATCATCGCCACAACGGCATAAGCCCCTTTGCAGCGTCGATGCACGCCGGCGACAGCGGCGAATACGTCATCCCGAGTCAGGCGATGGCCATGCACCGCCTCCTGCAATTCGTGCGCCAGCACGTTGAGCAGCACTTCCGAATCCGAGCCGGTATTCACATGGCGCAGATCGTCCATGAACAATTCCTGCTGCAGCGCCTCGGTATTGGTCAAATTGCCGTTGTGGCTGAGCACAATGCCGAATGGCGAGTTGACGTAGAAAGGCTGCGCTTCCGCCGGGCTGGCGGCGGAGCCGGCAGTTGGATAACGGACATGGGCGATACCGATGTTGCCAACCAGATTGCGCATGTCGCGGGTGCGGAACACATCGCGCACCATGCCCAACTGCTTGTGCATGTGGAACATGCTGCCATCCATCGTGACGATGCCAGCCGCGTCCTGGCCACGGTGTTGCAGCAATTGCAAGCCGTCATAAAGCATCTGATTGACGGGTTGATAAGAGTAGATGCCGACGATGCCACACATGGCGCTATGTCCTCAGAAACGTATCAGTGTTGCCAGATCAGCCGGCAACCAGGGCTGCAACTTGCTCGCCAACTGCTCGAGCGGCGCACGGCTCACCGCTTGCTGCCAAGCCTGGGTCTTCGGCAAGGCGGTCAAGCCCGCGACCAAGGTCAAACCGGTCAACGCAACCATGGCGCGCAATACGCCGAACAGCGCGCCAAGGAAGCGGTCGTAAAACCCCAATCCGGCCAACGTGACCAACTTGCCGATCAGCGCCGCGAGCAGGCTGGTCAAAATCAGAATGATCACGAACACCAGCACCAGCGCTGCCGCATAACGCAATGACGGGCTATCGAGACCAGGCAGCAAAGGCGCAAGTAAGGGAGCGAACAGCTTTGCGCCGACAAGTGCCAGCAGCCACGCGGACAAGGACAGGGCTTCACGCGTCAGGCCGCGCATTACGCCGAGAAAAGTCGACAGTCCGAATATGCCGAGCACGATCCAGTCCAGCGAGGTCATAGAAAAATCATGGGCCGAGCAGAACCGGGCTGAAGCCCTTTGCCTTGAGTTTGGCTTGCAATTCCAAGGCCGACTCATGGCCCCGGATCGGCCCGACCCGAACCCGGAACTGGCCATTCGTACTGGTCATGACGGCCTTGAAACCCGCGGCGGAGGCTTTTGCTTTCAATTGACTGGCATTCGACTCGCTGCCAAACGCGCCGAGTTGAAGAAAATAGCCTTGCGCCGCGAAGGGCGAATCCGGCTTGAGCGTCGGTTTGGCCTCTGGCGTCGGTTTGGCCTCTGACTTCGCCTCGGATTTAGGCTCCGTCTTCAGTTTGGGTTTCTCGGCCGCTGCGGCCGCAACGGGCTGGGCCTGCTTGTCGAGTTTGGCTTTGCCATCGTTCAGCGCAGGCGCGGCTGTCGCTGTCTTGCTAGCCGCGACCTTGCCAGCTTCGGCTTTGCCCGCCACGGTTTTGGCTTTATCCAGCTCGAACTTCGCTTCATCGCTGACCGGCGCAGGTGGCTGAGTCGGTTCGGCCGGCTTGGCTTCGACTGGCAGGTCATGCTCCGGCTGCATCGGCGCGGGGGCGGCCTCAAACGGCGCGTCTTTTGCTGGAATATTGATATCGACTTCCGGACCCAAGGGCTTCGGTTCGCTATCGAACAACATCGGCAAGACCACTATCGTGGTCAATGCGATGGCGACCGCGCCGACCAGACGGCGACGCGCGCGGCGGCGTAACGCAAGTTCATCCTGGGTCACGACATGTTCAGCCATTACAGTTCATTTCCGCCATGCATTTCGGTCATTACCTCGGCCACGGTATGGAACGAGCCAAAGACCACGATTGTATCAGCCGGCCCCGCCTGTAAGCACGCTCCACGCCAAGCTTCCCGCACACTGTCGTGACTGGAAAAAGCGCAACCGGCGGCTTGCAGGAAGCGAGCCAGTCCAGCCAAATCGAGACCGCGCGGCACAGCCAGACCAGCGCCATGCCAGTAATGAATATGCGATTGCAGAACCTGCAGGACACTGGCGACATCCTTGTCCGCCAACATCGCGCAGACCGCGATGATTCGGCCGCCAGACGGCAGCTCGGCAAGATTCGCCGCCAGCGCGCGCGCCGCATGCGGGTTATGGGCGACATCGAGAATTTTGAGCGGTTGTTGCCCGACGACCTGAAAACGGCCGGGCTGTCGCGCCGCAGCCAAACCCGCGCGCAATGCGTTCATGCTCACCGGCAAACGCGCGCGTAGCGACCAAAGCGCCGCCACCGCGCAGGCGGCATTGGTGTATTGATGGCGACCGGGCATGGCCAGGCTGGGCAAGGCGGGAAAGTCCCGGGGGGGAGAAGCGGGAAAGACGTTTTCCCCTAGCCGGCAGGTCCAGCCGACATCGCCGAACTCAACGCGGATGTCCTCGCCAACGCGCAACAGTTGTGCGCCAATCGCGCCGACATGTGCCAGCAAACTGGCCGGCGGATCGGCATCGCCACATATCGCCGGGCGGCCAGCGCGAAAGATGCCGGCTTTCTCGAAACCGATTGCCTCTCGCGTCTCGCCGAGAAATTGCTGGTGATCGAGATCGACACTGGTCACCACCGCGCAATCGGCATCCCAGGCATTGACCGCATCCAGGCGTCCGCCCAGGCCGATTTCCAGCACCACCGCATCCAGGCCGGCGCGCTGGAAAAGCCACATCGCCGCCAGCGTGCCCTGTTCGAAGTAGGTCAACGGCACAGGCTCTCGCGCAGCCTCGCAGCGCGCGTTCTCCACCGCATCCAGCGCTTCGCATAACTCGGCATCGGTCGCCTCGCGGCCAGCCAGATGAACGCGCTCGTTGTAACGCAGCAGGTGGGGCGATGAGTAACAACCGACGCGATAGTTCGCCGCCGTCAGCACCGCTTCCAGATAGGCGCAGACCGAGCCTTTTCCGTTGGTGCCGCCGACCGAGATGATTGGAAACATCGGCCGCAGACCGAGCCGGTCGCGCACCAGGGCGACGCGGTCGAGGCCCAGCACGATGGTCTCCCGGTTACGGGACTCCAGGCGCCGCAGCCAGGATTCAAGCGTGGCGGGGCGGTTCAAAAACGATGGCGCCGAGCAATCTCGACGTTCCAGGCTTATTGAACAGTCGGCTTGCGCATCAACTGCGCGCACAGACGCGCCAGGGTCTGCTTCAATTCGCGGCGATCGACGATCAGATCGAGCGCGCCGTGTTCGACCAGAAACTCCGAACGCTGAAAGCCTTCCGGCAAGGTTTCGCGCACGGTCTGTTCGATCACGCGCGGCCCGGCGAATCCGATCAACGCTTTCGGCTCGCCGATGATGATGTCGCCCAGCATCGCGAAACTGGCCGAAACGCCACCCATGGTCGGATCGGTCAACACCGAAATAAACGGCAGACGATTGGCCGAAAGTTGAGTCAGCGCGGCCGAGGTCTTGGCCATCTGCATCAGCGAGTTGAGGCCTTCCTGCATGCGCGCGCCACCGCTGGCGGCTATGCAGATGAACGGCTTCTTGCCGCGCACTGAAGCTTCTACGCCGCGCACGAAACGCTCGCCGACCACCGAGCCCATCGAACCGCCCATGAAACGGAATTCGAACGCGGCGGCGGTGACCGGCAAACCGGACAGACGTCCTTCCATGACGATCAAGGCATCCTGCTCGCCGGTGTTTTTTTCAGCCTCGACCAGACGGTCCGGATAACGTCGGCTGTCCTTGAACTTCAACGCATCGACCGGCAGGATATTTGCGCCGACCTCATTGCGGCCGGTCTCATCGAGCAGCATTTCCAGACGCTGGCGCGCGCCGATGCGATTGTGATAACCGCAATGCTTGCAGACATGCATGTTGTTATCGAGATCAGCCGCGTAGAGCACCTCCTCGCAACTCGGGCACTTGCTCCACAAACCCTCGGGCACGGCCTTCTTGGCGGTTTCGCGCCGCTTGATCTTGGGCGGAATCAGTTTCTGGAACCAGCTCATGGTTGTGTCCTCATTTATCCAGGGCGGCGCGCACGCCAGCCACAAAAGTCTTCACGTTAGCCAGCATCGTTTCAGGCGTGGACTGCTCGATTTCCTGCACGATGCGCGAGCCGATCACGACGGCATCGGCGACTTCCGCCACCTGCCGCGCCGTTTCCGCATCGCGGATGCCGAAGCCGACGCCGACCGGCAGACCGGTCGCGGCATGAATCGCCGGCAGGCGCGCGGCGACCTCGCTCATGTCGATGGTCGCCGCGCCGGTCACGCCTTTCAGCGAAACGTAATAGATGAAACCGCGCGCGTGCCTGGCCACGGCATCGACGCGCGCCGCCGGCGTGGTTGGCGCCAGCAGGTAGATATTGTCCAACCCGGCGGCGGCGCACTTGGCGGCGAACTCGCCGGATTCCTCCGGCGGATAATCCACCGTCAACACGCCATCCACCCCGGCCGCTGCGGCGGCGCCGCAAAACGCATCCCAGCCCATCGCCTCGATCGGATTGGCATAGCCCATCAACACCACCGGTGTTTGCGTATTGGTTTTGCGGAACTCGGCCACCATGCCGAGCACATCGCGCAGGCCGACGCCATGTTTCAACGCCCGCTCGGATGCGCGCTGTATGGTCGGCCCATCCGCCATCGGGTCGGAAAACGGCACACCCAGTTCCAGGATGTCGGCGCCGCCTTCGACCAGCGCATGCATCAGCGGAACCGTGTTGGCCGGGGCGGGATCGCCCGCGGTAATGAAAGGAATCAGCGCCTTGCGCTGATCTGCCTTCAAGGCGGAAAAAGTTGCGGCGATACGCGACATGGTCAGAGCTCGATACCCGACAGGCGGGCGACAGTATTGATGTCCTTGTCGCCCCGACCGGACAGATTCACCAACAGGATCTGGTCCTTGTCCATCGTCGGCGCGATCTTGGCGGCGTGGGCCAGGGCATGGCTGGACTCCAGCGCGGGGATGATGCCCTCGAAGCGGCACAGATTATGGAAAGCGGCCAGCGCTTCGTCGTCGTTGATGGCGACGTATTCGGCGCGGCCGATGTCCTTCAGCCAACTATGTTCCGGGCCGACGCCGGGGTAATCGAGGCCGGCGGAAACCGAGTGCGTTTCGATGATCTGGCCGTTGGCGTCCTGCATCAGATAACTGCGGAAACCGTGCAGCACGCCAGGCGTTCCAGCCGACAGCGGCGCGGCATGCTGGCCGCTGGCGATGCCGTGGCCGCCGGCTTCGACGCCGATCAGGCGCACACCCTCGACCGGGATATAGGGGTGGAAGATGCCGATGGCGTTGGAACCGCCGCCGACGCAGGCGATCACCGCATCCGGCTGGCGGCCGAGCATTTCGGCCATCTGCACTTTGCATTCGTCGCCGATCACGCACTGGAAATCGCGCACCAGCATCGGGTAAGGATGCGGGCCGGCGGCGGTGCCGAGGATGTAGAAGGTGGATTCGACGTTGGTGACCCAGTCACGCATGGCTTCGTTGAGCGCGTCCTTCAGGGTCTTCGAGCCGGATTCGACGCCGACCACGGTGGCGCCGAGCAGTTTCATGCGAAACACATTGGGCGACTGCCGTTTGATGTCCTCGGCGCCCATATAGACCACGCATTCCATGCCGTAGCGGGCGGCGACGGTGGCTGAGGCGACGCCGTGCTGGCCGGCGCCGGTCTCGGCGATCACCCGTTTCTTGCCCATGCGCCGGGCCAACAAAGCCTGGCCGATGGTGTTGTTGATCTTGTGCGCGCCGGTGTGGTTGAGGTCTTCGCGCTTCAGATATATCTGCGCGCCACCGAGAATTTCCGACCAGCGTTTGGCGTGATAGATCGGGCTGGGACGGCCGACGTAATGGCGCAGTTCGTGATGAAACTCAGCCAGAAAGTCTGGATCGTGGCGCGCGGCTTCGTATTCTTGTTTGAGTTCGTCGAGCGCGGCCATCAGGGTTTCGGCGACGAAGACACCGCCATAGGGGCCGAAATGGCCTTTCGCATCGGGTAAATCAGACATTTGCATTTCTTACTTCCTTCATGAAAGCGGCGATCAGCGCCGCATCCTTGATGCCCTTCGAGACCTCGACGCCGCTGGAAACATCCACCGCCCACGGCTGCACCGTTTCAATGGCGCGGCGGACATTGGCGGGACTCAAACCCCCGGCAAGGATAGGCGGTTTGGGCAAATCGGCGGGAATCAGGTTCCAGTCGAAACGTTCGCCGGTACCGCCATGCGCCGCATCGCTCCAGGCATCCAGCAACAACCCTTGGGCATCCGCATATAAGGCGGCGGATTGTAACAAATCGGTTTCCGGCCGGACTCGCACCGCTTTCAGATAGGGCACGCCGAAACTGCGGCAGAACTCGGGCGATTCCTCGCCGTGAAATTGCAGCAAATCGGGCCGAACGCACCGCAAAACCGCGACGACCGCCTCGGGTTGTGGATTGACGAACAGTGCAACGCTGGTCACGAATGGCGGCAGCGCGCGCACGATGCTTGCGGCCCGATCCAGCGCGACGTTGCGCGGACTCTTGGCATAGAACACCAGGCCGATGGCATCCGCGCCGGCATAGGCGGCGGCCAGGCCATCTTCCGGGCGGGTGATTCCGCAGATTTTTACGCGCGTCATGGCTGTGAGCGTCATGGCTGTGAGCGTCATGGCTGTGAAATGGGGGGAGGCGGTGGAAAGAAGCCGAGCGGACCGATATCAGGCCGCGTCGGCACAGCGAAGCGCGCATCGTAACGAACATCGGCCAGATAGAGGCCATCCGCCGCGAAGGTGGCGGCGGCGCGGGTCCGATCCCGTGTCTGCAAGACCTCCCCGATCCAATCCGGCGGACGCCGGCGCAAGCCGACCCAGACCAGGGCGCCGACCATGTTGCGCACCTGATGGTGCAAAAACGCATTGGCGCGAAACTCGAACTGCACGCACTCGCCCTGGCGCCAGACCCGCGCGGCGCGCAAATCGCGCACCGGCGTCCTGGCTTGGCATTCGGCGGCGCGGAATGCGGAGAAATCCTGCTCGCCGATGAACCAGCGCGCGGCCTCGTTCATCAACGCCACATCCAGATCGCCGTGTATCCAGCCAACCCGGCCGGCCAGCAAGGCGGGACGCACAGGCTGATTCAGCAGGACGTAACGGTAGGTGCGTTCGATGGCGCCAAAGCGGGCGTGAAAATCAGGTGGCATGGCTTTCGCCCAGAGCACGGACATGCCCGCTGGCAAACGCGAATTGGTACCGAATACCCAGGCATGTTCCGGCCGGAAATTGCGCATATCGAAATGCACGACCTGAGCCACCGCATGCACGCCGGCATCGGTTCGCCCGGCGGTCACGGTCTGTACCGGCGCGGTGTGGACTTCGGCCAGGGCGCGCTCGAGATGGTTTTGCAGGGAACAACCATTTGGCTGGGTCTGCCAACCGCAAAAATTACGCCCGTCGTATTCGACACCGAGCGCAATCCGCGCGAGTTCAGGAAGAGCGGGCTCCATATCGCGGCCCGCGGCGGCGCTTATCACGCTCACTTGAAGATTGCCCAGTCGCAGATGAATAGCGCAAACAAGAGTCCGGGCGTGACCACATCGAAAACGCGCAATGGAAGCAACTGGATGGAGAATTGTTGCGGAATGGGGACGGAATGGCCCAGATTGAGCAAACCGCGCAGATTGCCGCTGCCGCGCTCGAGGTCTTCGATCGCGCGCAATGTGAGCCCCAAACGCAGGGCGGCGGTATGGGGGGCAAGACCCATCTTCGCAATCGGCCGCATCAATTGAAACAATCCCGCCAGTAAATCATTGACCGGCATGCTCAATACCAACACATCCAGCCAAAGCAGCAAAACAATCAAATGGATGGAAGACGCCGCCCCGCGCAAAATCCCCTCCCGGCTGGGCGACAGGCTCCCAAAAGCTTGCCAGAGCGGCTCCCCGGGCAGACTGTATGCGTAGCCAAAAAGCAATACCAGAAGCAGCCATCGCGTGCGAAAAAGCAAATTCAGCGGTGAACGCCGCTGCACGCGCAAAATCAGCAGCGCCAGCAGCAACACAGGCAACACCATAAAAAAAGGCAGCCCCGGGAATGCCAGGGCCGCCAACAGATAGATCAGGATACGACTTGCCGGATGCGGCACTAGGGACACTGGCTCACCGGAAAATCGGACCGAACAGGCTAAATCAGGCTGACTCGGCGAGCAGTTTTTCAGCTTCGGCTTTTTGCTGTGCATCGCCTTCGCCGATGACTTCCTGAAGAATTTCGTGGGCACCCTCACGATCGCCCATTTCCAGATAAGCCCGCGCCAGATCGAGTTTGGTATTGACCTCTTCGAACAACTCCGCATCGATACCTGCTGGCGCCGCCTCGATCAGCTCAGATTCGACCGACGGTGCTTCCGCCAGCGAAGCTTCGCTTGGGGCTTCAAACGCGGGTTCAGGCAGCGACTCCGCCGCGGGCTCAAAATCAGCGGCGGCCAACTCGGCGAACTGATCGAAGTCAGGCGCGACTTCTTGTTCAGATTCAGGTTCCGCGACAGGTTCTGCCACGAACTCCTCAATCAGATCGGCAACCGGCGCGCTGAGTTCGTCGGCGGCGGGCAGCTCTTCGGAAGCCAACTCCAGGTCAATGCCGGTGAGATCGAGGACGGGCATCGTTTCAGGCAGAGCGGCATCGGATTCCGGTGGCAAAGCCAGTTCGTCGAACTCTTCATGCGCCCCAACAGCCATCTCCGGCAGTTCTGGCTCAGACTCGAAGCTATCGAGAGAACTCAAGTCGAGTTCATCGGTTTCCGGCTGGCCCACCAGCTCCGGGGCGCCAAACGAAGGCTCCGGCGCGATCAACTCGGCTGCGGGTTCCGCGACAGGAATTGATGGCTGCTGATACTCGGGCGCACTATCGAACTCCATCGAGTGATCGTCCGCCTGTGGCGACGTCCGTTCCGATACAGGGGCGGATAGCGGTTCGGGCGCGGGCGCGGCTTTCGGCGTCGTCGGTGCGCCCCAATCCGGGGCCGGAGTAGAGGAAAAATCGAGATCGTTGCCGCTGGTCTTGCTGGAATCGCCCCAATCCCCGATTCCCGCCAATTCCTCCAGGTCGCCCAGGTCGGCTGGCGCTTGCGCGGCAGGCGGCTGGGCTGGCTTGAGCTCGGAAGGCGAGGCGGTCGCGGCAAAGCCGGCGGCAACAGGCGCCGATACGGCCGATACGGTGGCGGGTGGTGTCAGCGAGGATCCGGATTGCGGCGCCGCCACGCGATAGAGCGGATTCTGCTGATCGATGGAACGTCCCATTTCAGCCGCACGTTGCCAGACCGGCGTGTTCTGACCGCCCGTGCCAGCGTACAACTCGCTGGCTGTGGTTTCAAAGCTGGTCGTATCCTTGCGCGAGGCATAAAGCTCCAGCAGTTTGAGCGCGATCTCATGTCTGCTGGGGTCCTTGACCAGCGCTTCACGCAGAATTTCCTCGGCTTGCGCATCTCGGCCATAGGCCATGTAAACCTCGGCCTCGGCGATCGGATCGACCTCATGACTGTCGATAGCCCCCATGCCCAGCCGGCTGAAGTCGGTCAGCAACATGCTGCCTTCAGTTGAGGTACCCGCCGCCGCATTGCCCGCGGACGCATTGAACACGGCGTTATTCTTGAATTCGCCGCCGGTCATGATGCTGTCTTCAAAGTTGGTCAAACCCTGACGACGCCTGCTGCCTACCATCATCATCCAGAGCAGCGCCGAGAGCAGAATCGCGGCAACAATGCCTCCGATGTAAATGGGATTGCTGATGAACGTGGAAATCCAGCTTGAACTGGGTTCAGCCACGGGCAAGGGCGCGGCGACAACCGGAGCCGGTTTGGGCTGATTGGCCTCCGCCGGCGGGGGCGCTGCGGGTTTTTCTTCGGCCGGGGTTGCCGGTGCGGCATGACTGGGTGCGGGCTGCGCCGGCGGCGGCTTCAGCGCCTCCTGCTGTTTCAGCTCGAGCAGCTTCTGCATATCGCGGACGGTACGCTCGAGTTGACTGACGCGATCCTGTGCTTCCTGGAGCGCGCGGCCTTTAGCGGCCAGCTCCTCCTCCATCGCATGCATTCTTTCCTGGGTCTTGGCATCCGCCTTGCCGCCTGTGCCAGGTTCGCCCTTGGAGAGTTTGAGCACGTCCTTCGGCGCGGCGGCGGCGGGTGCCGGCTTGGCCTCTTCTTTTGCCACGATCTTGCCGGCGGCTTTCTCTTCACCGATCGCCGGCGCGGCTTCGCCGGCCATTTCCGCCAGCTTGCGGCGGTAGGCATACCACTCCGTGGCATGCCCATGCACGGTTCGAGCCGCTTCGGTCCTCGTATTGGCACGAACGGCCTCCGCGCCCGGCACATTCAGCACACGACCGCGGTTGAGGCGGTTCATGTTGTTGTTCTGGAATGCGCCCGGGTTGGCCTGATACAAGCCGACCATCATCTGCTCCAGACTGACATCGACCGGTTTTAGCTTGCCCGCGATGGCGCGCAATGTTTCACCGGACTTGATCGGCCCATAGCGTTTAGGCGTGGGCGCGGCAATCGCGGGCGCGGCCGGTTTCACCAACGGCGCTTCGGCGGCGGCCTCCGTCGCGGGTTGGGCCGAGGATCTGGCCGCGCCATCACGGGCAACCTCGGGGGTGGTTGCCGGCCGGACGACTTCGACCGGTTTGGCGGACACTGGCGGGTCAAGCAGAACCGTGTACTCACGCACCAGTCGCCCCGAACTCCAGGTCAGTTCAATCAACATATCCAGGAAAGGGTCGGGAATGGACGCCGTTGAGGTAATGCGAATGACCGGTTGTCCGTTGGCGCGCTGATCGACATTGAAACGCAGAGTGCCCAACGCCGACTGGCGATCGATTCGAGCTTGACGAAAAGCTTCCGGGCTAGCGATCCGGGCCGTAATGTCGGCGAGCTCTTCCTTGGTGACCGATAACAACTCGATCTCCGCTCTGAGCGGCTGCCCCAAGGTCGACTGGACAGTAAGCTTGCCCAATCCGGCCGCGTCGGCGGAACCATAAGCCAACAACAACGCCCACACTAAGCCACTGATTTTTCTAGTCTTGTTCATCACTTTGCCTTGTATCCTCTGTCTTAAAGACCATTTGGGACAGTCGCCATCCTGGAAACCTTCATTAACCCCCTGAAGCCCGAATTTATGAAATTTCTCATGGGGTTAGACGCGTTATCTGAAGCAAATCTTACGTTAGCATTGAAGTTGCGGGCTTATCAATCCAATTTTCCACACCAGCCGCCATCTGCGCGGCCTCCAAAGTAATTGGATCAAATACCAGCCAGAGCCTGCATGTATTTCCATCGACCTCGATTCTGCCTACAAACACATCCTGGCTGCCTTGTGCATCCGTGGCGGGCGTTGGCATTGCGGCGGGCGTGTTGGCAAGTTCAGCCACTTCCATCAACGTAATGCCATCCTGACGCTGCAAAGCGTTGCGCAGCAACTCGATATCCAGAGATTGGGCGGTACGCACATGCAACGCCATCGCCGCGCCGAAGAACAACGGACCGGTTACCGCCGTGTACCCGACCGACGCGCCATTCGCCAATCTGGCTGTTGTTTGCGCCAACAGCGTTTCATAAGACGGCGCGCCCTTTTCCCGCATTTTCGGAATCAGGTTGAAGGCGATTTGCAAAGGAAACACCTCCGGTTCCGGACTCTCCATGTTGAACAAACCACGCGTTTGCTCAACCAGCTCCTCGACGCCTTCCTTGCCGGCCATCGAAACGGGCAAGGTCACAAACGCCTCGGCAGAAACCAGACCGGCCAACGCGGCAATCGGCTTGATCACACGCGCCGCGATCACGGCGGGCGATGCGTCAACCGTATCCGCCGCGTTCACGTCGAGGATGGGCATCGTCGGGCGGTCGGCGCGAACTCGATCGACCAGTCGCGCGATTGCCGCGCCTCGGCCGGTCACGACCAACGCCTGCGCCTGGCTGTAGTCGAATTCCGCCGCGGACTGATGCGGCCATGACGAGCCCTGAAACGTCGCGCTGGCATCGGCATCGCTCAGCGTCAGCGCGAACAAGCGCCCAACCGGCACTTCGCATTCATCGAGGATGGCCAACAACGCTTCAGCCAGAGGGGAATCCGCGCCAAGAACGGCCAGATCGAAATGAGATGCTGCCGACGAAGAAGCCAAGACGCTCAACCTTCCAGGATGATGCGCAGCATGCGGCGCAAGGGTTCGGCCGCGCCCCAGAGAAGCTGGTCGCCCACCGTGAAAGCGGTCAGATACTCCGGCCCCATGTTCAACTTCCGCATCCGCCCCACGGGAACGGTCAGCGTGCCGGTTACAGCGGCGGGAGTGAGTTCACGCATGGTGATTTCTCGATCGTTGGGGACGACTTTCACCCAGTCGTTATGGGCGGCGATAAGGCCATGAATGTCCTCTATCGGCACATCTCTGGTCATCTTGATGGTGAGCGCCTGCGAGTGGCAGCGCATCGCGCCGACGCGGACGCACAGACCGTCGATCGGGATCTGCCGGTTGCTGCGGCCAAGTATCTTGTTGGCCTCGACCTGCGCCTTCCATTCTTCCTTGGATTGTCCGGAGGCCAGAGCCACGTCGATCCACGGAATCAGGTTGCCGGCCAGCGGTACCGGCCAGGCGTCGAGCGGATAGCGGTCGGAGCGAATGAAGTCGGCCACTTTCTTGTCGATTTCCAGGATGGCGGAAGCCGGGTCGTCCAACAATGATTTGACTTCCGCGTTGACCGCGCCCATCTGCTGAATCAGCTCGCGCATGTTGCGCGCACCGGCACCGGATGCGGCCTGATATGTCATCGGCGAAATCCACTCGATCAGACCGGCCTCGAACAGGCCGCCGATCGCCATCAGCATCAGCGACACCGTGCAGTTGCCGCCGACATAGGTTTTCACGCCGTTGGCCAGACCGTTCTTGATCACGTCCTTGTTGACCGGGTCGAGGATGATGATGGCCTCGTCCTGCATGCGCAGCGTGGACGCGGCGTCGATCCAGTAACCATTCCAGCCGGCCGCGCGCAGCTTCGGATACACCTCTTTGGTGTAATCGCCACCCTGCGCGGTGATGATCACATCCATCGCCTTGAGTTCGTCGACGGACATCGCATCTTTCAGAGCCGGCACATCCTTGCCAATGTCCGGCCCCTTGCCGCCGACATTCGATGTGGTAAAGAACACCGGCTCGATGGCATCGAAATCCCGTTCTTCCTTCATGCGCCCCATCAATACCGAACCCACCATGCCGCGCCAACCGATCAGACCTACTTTTTTCATCTCGATACCTTCAGTTAAAGCGTGAAACGTGGCGGGTGAAAAGTGAAAGGGCGAACCCTCACTTGACTACCCTCCACGTTTCACATTTCACATTTCACGTTTCACTAGCTTTACAGCGCCGCAACCACCGCATCACCCATGCCGGAGCATGACACGCGCATCGTGCCGTCAGTCCAGATATCGCCAGTGCGATAGCCCTGGGCGATCACCTTTTTCACCGCATTTTCGATACGGTCGGCCGTGGCCATATCGGCGAAGGTATAGCGGTACATCATCGCCACGGAAAGAATGGTCGCCAGCGGGTTGGCGATGTCTTTGCCGGCGATGTCCGGGGCTGAACCGTGGCTGGGCTCGTACATGCCCTTGTTGTTCTCGTCCAGCGAGGCCGATGGCAGCATGCCGATCGAACCGGTCAGCATCGAGGCCTCGTCCGACAGGATATCGCCGAAGATGTTGCCGGTCACCATGACGTCGAACTGCTTGGGCGCGCGCACCAGTTGCATGGCGGCGTTGTCGACGTACATGTGGCTGAGCTCGACCTCCGGGTAATCCTTGGCGAGTTCGATCATGACCTGACGCCACAACTCGGTGGTTTCCAGCACGTTGGCCTTGTCGACCGAGCAAACCTTCTTGTTGCGCTTCATCGCGATGTCGAAGGCGATGCGGCCGATGCGGCGAATCTCCGACTCGTTGTAGCGCATGGTGTTGATGCCCTCGCGCTCGCCGTTTTCCAGCGTGGTGATGCCGCGCGGCTGGCCGAAATAGATGTCGCCGGTCAGTTCGCGCACGATCATCAGATCCAGGCCGGCCACCACCTCGGGCTTCAGCGTCGAGGCCGAGGCCAGCTCGGGATAAAGCAGCGCCGGACGCAGGTTGGCGAACAGGTTCAGGCCCTTGCGGATGCGCAGCAGGCCGCGCTCTGGGCGGTCATCGCGCGGCAGGCTGTCATATTTCCAGTCACCCACGGCGCCCAGCAGTACGGCATCGGCCTCCCGCGATAATTTGAAGGTCGCCTCGGGCAGCGGATCGCCCGCCATGTCGTAACCCGCGCCGCCGATAGGCGCTTCTTCCATCTCGATCTTCATGCCGTCCGCTTTCAGGACGTTCAATACCTTGACCGCCTGCGCGACGATTTCCGGGCCGATGCCGTCACCCGGCAAAACTGCGATCTTCATGAGTTTCCTTTCAGGCGAGTGTGTCAGACAAAAAGCCAGGGCGCTTCGAGTTTGCGTCGCGCTTCATAAGCCTGGATTTTGCCGGTGTGTTGCAGCGTCAGGCTGATATCGTCCAGACCGTTCAACAGACGATTTTTGCGTTCCGCGTCGACATCAAAAACGAATACCGCACCGTTCGGCGTGGTGACCGTCTGCGCGGCCAGATCGACAACCAGTTTGTAACCCGGAGCAGCCAGCGTTTCCTGGAACAGGCGGTCAACGATCTCAGCCGGCAACATGATCGGCAGCAAACCGTTCTTAAAGCAGTTGTTGTAGAAAATATCGGCATAGCTGGGCGCGATCAAGGCGCGAAAGCCATAGTCTTCCAGCGCCCATGGCGCGTGTTCACGCGAAGATCCGCAACCGAAATTTTCCCGCGCCAACAGCACGGACGCGCCCTGATAACGGGCCTGATTGAGCACGAAATCCGGGTTCAGCGGCCGCGCGCCGTTGTCCATGCCCGGCTCGCCCCGATCCAGATAACGCCACTCATCGAACGCATTCGGGCCGAATCCGGTGCGCTTGATCGACTTCAAAAACTGTTTGGGAATGATGGCATCGGTATCGACGTTGGCGCGATCCAAGGGCGCGACCAAACCTTCAACGCGGGTGAATGGCCTCATTTGTCAGCCGCTTTCTTGATGGCATCGCCGGCTTGTTCGAGATCCTGGCCGACGCCGCGCACGGTATTGCAGCCATACATGCTGAACACCACGCCCACCGCCAGCGCCAGCAACCCCAATTTCACCACGCCGAACAGAATCCATTTTTGCGGAGTCGTCATCACATCACCTCACGTATATCGACAAAATGCCCAAATACCGCCGCCGCCGCCGCCATCGCCGGGCTGACCAGATGCGTGCGGCCGCCCTGCCCTTGCCTGCCCTCGAAATTGCGGTTGGAAGTCGAGGCGCAACGTTCGCCCGGCTCCAGCCGGTCGGCGTTCATGGCCAGACACATGGAGCAGCCCGGCTCGCGCCATTCAAAACCGGCGGCTCGGAAAATCTTGTCCAGACCTTCCGCCTCGGCTTGTTGCTTGACCAGGCCGGAACCCGGCACCACCAGCGCCAGACGGATATTGCTCGCCACGCTACGGCCCTTGACCACAGCCGCGGCCTCGCGCAAGTCTTCGATACGGGAATTGGTGCAGGAGCCGATGAACACCTTGTCGACGTCAATTTCCGATATAGGCATATTGGCGGACAAGCCCATATAAAGCAGCGCACGTTCCCAGTCGGATTTCTTTACAGGGTTGGGCGCATCTTTCGGGTCAGGCACGCAACCATCCACTGGCAACACCATTTCCGGCGAGGTGCCCCAGGTGACTTGCGGTTTGATCGCGGCAGCATCGAGCCGCACGACGGAATCGAAGCGCGCATCGGCATCGCTTACCAGCGTGCGCCAATAGGCAACGGCCTGATCCCACAACGCACCAGCGGGCGAATAAGGTCTACCGCGCATGTACGCCACGGTCTTGTCGTCAACCGCCACCATGCCGGCGCGCGCGCCGGCCTCGATTGCCATATTGCATAGCGTCATGCGCCCTTCCATCGACAGGGCGCGGATGGCTGAGCCGGCAAACTCGATGGCATAGCCGGTGCCGCCGGCGGTGCCGATCTGGCCGATCACCGCCAACGCGATGTCCTTGGCCGTAATGCCCGGGCTGAGCGCGCCATCGACGAGAACCTGCATGGCCCTGGCTTTTTTCATCCACAAACACTGGGTTGCCAGTACGTGCTCGACTTCCGAAGTGCCGATACCAAAGGCCAGCGCCCCGAAAGCGCCATGGGTGCTGGTATGGGAATCGCCGCACACCAGCGTCATGCCAGGCTGGGTAAACCCCTGCTCCGGACCGATGACATGCACGATACCCTGGCGCAGATCGTCGATCTTGAACTCGGTGATGCCGAAATCGGCGCAATTGGCGTCCAGCGTTTCGACTTGCGTGCGCGAGATCGGATCGACGATGCCGGCGTTACCCGCCGTCCGCGCCGTAGTCGGCACGTTGTGATCCGGCGTCGCCAGCAGGGTATCCAGGCGCCACGGCTTACGATCGGCCAGTTTCAAACCCTCGAACGCCTGCGGGCTGGTGACTTCGTGCACCAACTGGCGATCGATATAAAGAAGGGCCGTGCCATCGGATTCCTCTTGAACCACATGGGCATCCCAAAGTTTGTCGTAAAGACTGCGAGGCTGCATAGGTGCGCAATATCTTCTTTGAAAGGGGATGGATTATAGCTGTCGACATCCGCCCGATGTCCTGCGCCCCATAGCCATCATGGCCAGGCCGCCATAAATCGGCTTGTCGAGGAAATTGACATCCCGACAAATCCACTTGGTTTTTCGCCCATCAAGAAATTAATGAAAACAACAAGCTAGGGTTTTGCGTGGCATAAGGAATGAATATTGCTTAAGGGTTAACACTAGATATCGAGACTTGCACATCTAGCATTCGTTTTATGGCGGATACGGAATCGAACAACATTGATCCCAAACCCGAAACTCGGGCGATGTTCTGGTTGGCCTGAGCTTGGCGGGCTACGCAAGCCAGCGCGGTCTCAGGATTGCACGCAGCGGCCACATGAGCCGCTCGACCTAGCAAAGGAGTTAGCCATGTCCTTCAAACACACCACCCTCGCAATAACCCTCAATTCCCTGCTATGCATCTCGGCGGTCGCCGATGCCGCTTATCTGGAGCGCGCCCAAGATCTGGATTATTTCTACTTTGGCCAACGCGGCCTGGGCCTGAACCAGAATGGAACAGCGGATACCGACTTCGGGCAGTTGCAGCCGGTCTCCGATAACGGAGTCAGTCTGGAACGTTACGGGCAGGGGCAGGTCGGCGTCAGTTCCGCCGCGGGGTCGTCCACAGCCAGCGCAACTCAGCAGCTATCAATCTTCCCCACCGATCTGGCCCGGACTACTTATTTGATCGACTCCTTCGCCGGCCTGACCGGCTCCGGCGCGTATTCCGCGGACGGCGTCAACGTCACCGTCAAGAACGATGCGTTCGATCAACCCGCCTATGCCGATGTCTGGCTGCAGCAGTCCTTCCGCATTCTGCCCGGCCCCGGCGAATCCGACGGCCAAGCCGTGCGGATCAGCATCTCCGCCGACACCTTCCTGCACTATGGCGGTTCCGACGCAAGGCTAGTGCAAGACGCAATCCTGGATGGCCTGCCTGGCAGCCCATTCAAGATCACTTACAACGGTGCCGACCTGGTCACCCTGCCGGGCGCCATCCACACTGGCCAAAACATTTACAGCGGCAGCTTCGTCGGCCAGATCGGCGACATCATCGGTTTCGAGGGGCCCACCGTGTTCGCTCACCTGACCTTGCCGAACGTGACCTTCAACAGCGGCGAAGATTGGCAGGTCAATGTCATGGCCGGTTTCTATGGTTCCGTGGGGGTGACCCCTGTCCCCGAATCCGAAACCTGGGCCATGCTGCTGGTGGGCTTGGGCCTGGTCGGCTGGGCGTTGCGCAGACACGGATAGAGTTAACTGGGCGATAGCAAGACCTTCAACGATGGCGTCCTGAACATGGAAACCGAGGCGAAGCACCCGCTCCGGTTATCCAGCCCGGCAATGGCAAGTTTGATGGCCGGGAACGCCGCCCGCGCACTGGATCAAGGAGATCGACATGACAACAAGCACGAAACCCCTATCCACCCCGCGTAACACTGTAACTGGCCCACACAAAACCCAAACGCGCAAATTGATGCGGCTATTGGGATGCCTATACCTCGCGCTGGGCGTGCCCGCCGCGTCGGCGGCATGGATTTCGGATGGCTCCGACGGGGCGTTCAATCCGATGGCAAGCATGACCCTGGATCTGCCGGACGACGGTGTTTTCAATTTCACCAGCATCGACATTCCCAGCAATATCACGGTCACATTCAGGAAAAACGCACTGAACACGCCTGTGTACCTTCTCGCCACCGGCACCGTAAACATCTCCGGCGTAATCGATATCTCCGCGGGCGGAGTCAATCTGGCCGATCTTAGCGGCGCGCTGGGCTATATCAGGCCCGCAACTACCGCAACCAGCGGCCCCGGCGGCGGCGCTGGCGGGCTTTCGGGTTATGGCGACAGCGCCTGCACAGGCGCCTCTTGTCGGGATGCCACGGCGGGCACGGGCTTATCGCCCGGACAGCCTGGGCCGACGCCGGCAACTCAGTCGCCCAAGGTTTACGGTATCGCCGGCGGCGCGGGCGGCATGGCCACTGCCGGCCTGGATGCCTATCGCTATGGCGCGGGCGTCGATAGCAGTCCGGCCGTACCCTACCCGGTTCCGCTGACCGGCGGTTCCGGTGGTGGCGGCGGCAGCGGCTGGCAGTTCTTCGGCGTGCAACTCAGCGGCGGAGCGGGCGGCGGTGGTGGCGGCGCGATGCTGGTGGCCACACCCGATGCGATCTCGGTAAGCGGAAGCCTGCTCGCCCTGGGCGCGAATGGAGGCTGGTCCTTCGCCAATAGCGGCGGTTACGGCGGACCGGGCGGCGGCGGCAGCGGCGGCAACATCGCGCTGATCGGCGACTCGGTCACCCTGGCCGAGACCGCCTTGATCGAATCCACCGGAGGCTATGGCGGCGGGCTGAGCACCCAGACCTACCCCAATGACCCGAGATTCTTCGAGAGCGGCGCCAGAGGCGGCATGGGCTATCTGTACGTACAAGGAAATCAGTTTTCCCTGTTGGGCACGCTGAATGCGCAAGTGGTCGCGGTGCCCGAACCGGAAGTCTGGGCGATGCTGCTGGCGGGTTTTGGTCTGCTCGGCTTGGCCGCACGCAAGCGGGCGTAACGCGTAACGCTTGGCTCGCGCTTTTCCGGGGCAGACGGCCATAGGGGAAACCGCTAGATCGAGTCGCTGCTTGCGTCGAGGTTTGCCACCTGCCGATGCCGAAAACACCCCGCCAGATGGTCGTTGACCATGCCAGTGGCTTGCATATGGGCGTAGACGATAGTCGATCCGACGAACTTGAAACCGCGTTTTTTCAGATCCAGGCCGATCCGGTCGGAGAGTTCGGTACGCGCCGGAATCTGGCTGGGATCGGCCCAGGCGTTCTGGATCGGTCGGCCATCCACGAAGCGCCAGAAGTAGGCATCGAGCCCGCCGAATTCGGCGCGTATCCTGAGCGTGGCCTGGGCGTTGACGATGGCCGACGCCACCTTCAGTCGATTGCGCACGATGCCGGGGTCGGCCAGCAGCCGCGCCACGTCGGCCTCGTCGTAACGGGCTATGGTTTCGGCATCGAAGTTGTCGAATGCGCGCCGGTAGCCTTCGCGTTTCTTCAGGATGGTCAGCCAGGACAGGCCAGCCTGGGCGCCTTCGAGAATGAGGAATTCGAACAGGGCGCGTTCGTCGTGCAACGGCACGCCCCATTCCCGGTCGTGGTAGGCGACGTAAACCGGATCGGTGCCGCACCAGGCGCAGCGGATGTTGTCCGTCATCGAAAAACCCTCATCATTGGCCGGGAGAAATCATACCGCCGAGTAAAGACGGCATAACGCCGGCGGTCAATTGCAGCGGATAATGCCGCCGCGTCGGATCGGCTGCCGACCCTGCGCCCTATATTCATCATTATCCGCCCCCAACGGGGCATTGTTGTTGCGCGCTTGTTGCATCATGCGCGAGATATTCAGGATATTTTTTACCCATGACCCAAATCACCCTCGCCCTTTCCAAGGGCCGCATCTTCGAAGAAACCCTGCCCTTGTTGGCGGCCGCCGGCATCGTGCCGAGCGAGAACCCGGAATCCTCGCGCAAGCTGATCATCGAAACCAACCGGCCTGATGTGCGCCTGATCATCGTGCGCGCCAGCGACGTGCCGACTTATGTCCAGCATGGCGCGGCGGATCTGGGCATCGCCGGTAAGGATGTGTTGATCGAGCACGGTGGCGAAGGCCTGTATCAGCCGGTCGATCTCAACATCGCCAAGTGCCGCATGATGGTGGCGACGCAGGTCGGTTTCGATTACGCCTCCGCCGTGCGGCGCGGTGCGCGGTTGCGTGTGGCGACCAAGTACGTGAATACGGCGCGCCTGCATTTCGCCGAGAAGGGCGTGCATATCGACCTGATCAAACTGTATGGCTCGATGGAACTGGCGCCGCTGGTCGGGCTGTCCGATGTCATCGTCGATCTGGTCTCCACCGGCGGCACCTTGAAGGCCAATAATCTGGTCGCGGTGGAAGAAATCATGCAGATCAGTTCGCGTCTGGTGGTCAACCAGGCCGCGCTCAAGCTCAAGCACGACACCATCCAGCCCATCATCGAGACTTTCCGCGCAGCGGCGGACAAGTAACACCGGCGTAATCCGCTCGGGCCGTGGCTATAATTCGCCGGGTCTATTCCGTAACTCACGCAAGCCCTCGATCATGTCCGATCCCGTTTCCGAGCTGTCCATGGACCTGCCCATAGACCTGCCAATTACCCGTCTGGATGCCGCCAGCACCGATTTTCGCGCGCGCTTGGCCGAACTGCTGGCCTTCAACGACGCGACGGACAGCGCGGTGCAAAACGCGGTGTCCGAGATTCTGGCCGGCGTGCGCGCCAGGGGCGATGCGGCGGTACTGGAGTACACCGCGCGTTTCGATCGTTTGAACGCGCCCGACATGGCGGCGCTAGAGCTAACCCAGGCCGACCTGCAAGCCGCATTGACCAAGTTGCCTTTGCGTCTGGAACAGGCGTTGCGCCAGGCCGCCGAACGGGTGCGGATTTATCACGAGAAGCAGCGCCAGGAATCCTGGACCTATACCGAGCCGGACGGCACCGTGCTGGGCCAGCAGGTTACCGCGCTGGATCGCGTCGGCCTCTATGTGCCGGGCGGCAAGGCGGCGTACCCGTCTTCCGTGCTGATGAACGCGATTCCCGCCAAGGTGGCCGGCGTCAAGGAATTGATCATGGTGGTGCCGACGCCGGACGGCGTGCGCAACGATCTGGTGCTGGCCGCTGCCGCGGTCGCCGGCGTCGACCGAGTGTTCTGCATCGGCGGCGCGCAGGCCGTGGCGGCGCTGGCCTACGGCACCGAAACCATCCCGCAAGTGGACAAGATCGTCGGCCCTGGCAACGCCTATGTCGCCGAAGCCAAACGCCGCGTGTTCGGCATCGTCGGCATCGACATGATCGCCGGGCCGTCGGAAATTCTGGTGATCTGCGATGGCAAGACCGATCCAGACTGGATCGCAATGGACCTGTTCTCGCAGGCCGAGCACGACGAACTGGCGCAATCCATCCTGATCTGCCCGGATGCGGCCTTCCTGGACGCGGTGCGGGCCAGCATCAACAAACTGCTGCCAACCATGCCGCGCCGGGAGGTCATCGCCACCTCGATCGGCAACCGGGCCGGCCTGATTCTTTGCCGCGACCTGGATGAAGCCGCCGAGATCGCCAACATCATCGCGCCGGAACACCTGGAGTTGTCGGTGGCGGACCCGGACGCCATGCTGCCCCTGATCCGCCATGCCGGCGCGATTTTCATGGGCCGCAACACCTGCGAGGCGCTGGGCGATTATTGCGCCGGCCCCAACCATGTGCTGCCCACCTCGCGCACCGCTCGCTTCTCCTCGCCGCTGGGGGTGTACGACTTCCAGAAGCGTTCCAGCCTGATCCATGTATCCGACGCGGGCGCCAAGACGCTGGGCGAGATTGCCTCCGCCCTGGCCTATGGCGAAGGACTGCAGGCGCATGCCCGTTCCGCCGAATACCGGATGGGGCGCTGACCGGCTGCATCGACGCCCGTAAATACCTACGGGCACGTCTTTTCCCCGCCCCCCAGTTCATGACACCTGAACAACTCATCCGCCCGGAAATCCAGCGCTTATCGGCCTACCACGTTGCCGATGCGACCGGCATGGTCAAGCTGGACGCGATGGAAAATCCGTATTCGCTGCCGGACGACTTGCGCGCCGAACTGGCGGAAAAACTGCGCGACGCGGCGATCAACCGTTATCCCGACCCGCATGCCGTCGCGGTGCAGCAGGCGCTACGCCAGGCTTTCGGTATCGCGCCGGCCTACGACATCATGCTCGGCAACGGTTCCGACGAACTGATTCAGATCGTCGCCAGCGCGCTGGCCAAACCGGGCGCGGCCTTGCTGGCGGTGGAACCGTCGTTCGTCATGTATCGCATGATCGCCGCGTTCACCGGCCTGCGTTACGTCGGCGTGCCGCTGCAAACCGACTTCGCGCTGGATGAAGCCGCGGTGCTCGACGCCATCGAACGCGAGCAACCCGAACTGGTGTTTCTCGCTTACCCGAACAACCCGACCGGCAATGCGTTCGAGCGCGGCGCGCTCGAACGCATCCTCGCCGCCGCGCCCGGTCTGGTCGTCATCGACGAGGCCTATCACGCCTTCGCCGGCGGCCTGAGCTTCCTCGACGATCTGGCCCGCTTCGATAATCTGGTCTTGATGCGCACCGTTTCCAAGCTTGGCCTGGCCGGCCTGCGCCTCGGGTTTCTGGTCGGCAAACCGGCCTGGGTCGCGGAATTCGACAAAGTGCGCCTGCCCTACAACATCAACGTGCTGACTCAGGTGGCGGCGCGTTTTGCGCTGGAGCATGTCGAAGTGCTGGAGCGACAGGCGGCGCAACTGGTTGCCGAGCGGGAAAGCTTGATGCAAAAGTTATGCGCGCTGAAAGATGTACGCGCCTTCGCCAGCAGCGCCAATTTCATTCTGTTCCGGGTGCCGGATGCTGTGCGGGTGTTCGCCGGGCTCAAGCAGCGCGGTATCCTGATCAAGAACCTGCATGGCGGCCATCCGCTGCTCGACAACTGCTTGCGCGTCACGGTCGGCGCGCCGCAAGAAAACGATGCTTTTATTGCTGCTTTGTGCTCTGAACTAGGGTTGGAAAACTGATATGAACCGTAGCGCCGAAGTCGCCCGCAACACGCTGGAAACCCAGATTACCGTCCGCATCGATCTGGACGGCACAGGCCGTGCCGCATTCCAGACCGGGTTACCGTTTCTCGACCACATGCTCGACCAGGTTGCGCGGCATGGCTTGATCGACCTGAACATCGACGCCAAGGGCGATCTGCACATCGACGCGCACCACACCGCCGAGGACATCGGCATCACCCTCGGCCAGGCTTTCGCCAAGGCGGTGGGCGACAAAAAGGGCCTGCGTCGTTACGGCCATGCCTATGTGCCGCTCGATGAAGCTTTATCGCGTGTGGTGATCGACCTGTCCGGCCGTCCCGGTCTGGAATACAACCTCGAATTCACCCGCGCGCGCATCGGCGATTTCGATGTCGATCTGTTCCGCGAGTTTTTCCAGGGCTTCGTCAATCATGCCGGCGTGACCTTGCACATCGACAACCTGCGCGGCATCAACGCGCACCACCAGGCCGAGACCGTGTTCAAGGCATTCGGCCGGGCGCTGCGCATGGCGCTGGAATTCGATCCGCGCATGGGCGATGCGATGCCTTCGACCAAGGGTTCGCTGTAATGGCCGATATCGCGATCATCGATTACGGCATGGGCAATCTGCTGTCCGTGTCGAAAGCGTTCGAACATGTCGCCCCGCTCGCCGAGATCGTCGTCACCGCCGATCCGGCGGTCATCAAGGCGGCGACGCGGGTGGTATTTCCCGGCGTCGGCGCCATGCCGGATTGCATGCGCGAACTGGCCGCGCGCGGTTTGACCGATGTGGTCAAGACTGCGGCCGAGAACAAGCCTTTCCTGGGCATTTGCCTGGGCATGCAAGCCTTGTTCGCGCACAGCGAGGAAGGCGATTGCGCCGGTCTGGGCCTGTTGCCCGGCAATGTGCGACTGTTCCCGGCTGACGCGATGAAGGATGAAGCCGGCAACAAGCTGAAAGTGCCGCACATCGGCTGGAATCAGGTGCATCAGGGCGTTGAGGGTGGACATCGGCATCCGATGTGGGCGGGCATCGACGATGGCGAACGTTTTTACTTCGTACACAGCTACTATGCCGAGCCGGCCGATCCCGCCCTGGTGGCCGGTTTTACGCATTACCCATTTGCATTTACCTGCGCGGTGGCGCGAGACAACGTGTTCGCCGTACAGTTTCACCCCGAGAAGAGTCAGGCCGCTGGCCTGCATCTGCTCGCCAATTTCATAACTTGGGAAGGCAATCCGAGGTAAGTCATGCTCATCATCCCGGCGATCGATCTCAAAGATGGTCAATGTGTTCGTCTCAAACAGGGCGAAATGGACAGCGCGACGGTGTTTTCCGCCAATCCGGCGGAAATGGCCGCGAAGTGGCTGGCGAATGGCGCTCGACGTCTGCATCTGGTCGACCTGAACGGCGCCTTCGCCGGGAAACCGGTCAACGAAAAGGCCATCAAGGCCATCACCGATGAACTGGGTGACGAAATTCCGGTGCAACTCGGCGGCGGCATTCGCGATCTGGACACCATCGAGCGTTACCTCGACGACGGCATCACCTACGTCATCATCGGCAGTGCGGCGGTCAAGAACCCCGGCTTCCTGCGCGATGCCTGCACGGCATTCCCGGGTCGCATCATCGTCGGGCTCGATGCCAAGGATGGCAAGGTGGCGGTGGAAGGCTGGTCGAAAGTAACCGGTCACGATGTCGTCGATCTGGCCAAGCGCTTCCAGGATTACGGCGTCGAATCCATTGTCTACACCGACATCGGCCGCGACGGCATGCTTTCCGGCGTCAACATCGAAGCGACCGTGCGTCTGGCTCAGGCGCTGACCATACCCGTGATCGCCAGCGGCGGCGTGACCAACCTCGACGACGTGCGCAATCTTTGCGCGGTCGAAGGCGAAGGCATCATGGGCGCCATCACTGGCCGCGCAATTTATGAGGGCACGCTCGACTTCACCGCCGCGCAAGCGCTGGCCGACGAACTGGGTCTGCTCAAGTGAGTCTGGCATGGGACTAGCCAAGCGCATCATTCCTTGTTTGGACGTGACCAACGGTCGCGTCGTCAAGGGCGTCAATTTCGTCAACCTGCGCGATGCGGGCGATCCGGTCGAAATCGCCAAGCGTTACGACGAACAGGGCGCGGATGAACTGACCTTTCTCGACATTACCGCCACTTCCGATAACCGCGATCTGATCCTGCACATCATCGAAGCTGTCGCCGCGCAAGTGTTCATTCCGCTCACCGTCGGCGGCGGCGTGCGCGCCGTCGAGGATGTGCGCCGTTTGCTGCATGCCGGCGCCGACAAGGTTTCGATCAACACCGCGGCGGTATTCAACCCGCAACTGGTCAAGGACTGCGCCGACCGCTTCGGTTCGCAATGCATCGTGGTCGCCATCGACGCCAAGCAAACCGTATGGGGCGCCGCGCCGAAATGGGAAATCTTCACCCACGGCGGCCGCAAACCGACCGGACTGGATGCGGTGGAGTGGGCAAAGAAAATGCAGGATCTGGGCGCGGGCGAAATCCTGCTGACCAGCATGGATCGGGACGGCGCCAAGATCGGTTTCGACCTCAATCTGACGCGCGCGATTTCCGACGCGGTCAACATTCCCGTCATCGCCAGCGGCGGCGTCGGCAATCTGCAACATCTGGTCGATGGCGTGAAGATGGGCGGCGCGGATGCGGTGCTGGCGGCCAGCATCTTCCATTTCGGCGAATACACCGTCGAGCAAGCCAAGAAACACATGCGGGAACAGGAAATCGAGGTGCGCTTGTGAGTACGATTTTGAGTAGCGAAGCCTGGTTGAACAAGGTCAACTGGTCGGAGGACGGCCTAGTGCCAGCCATCGCCCAGGATGCGGCCAGCGGCGACATTCTGATGGTCGCCTGGATGAACCGCGATGCGCTGAAGCAAACGGTGGAACTTGGCGAGGCCATCTATTGGTCGCGCTCGCGCAAGAAGCTCTGGCACAAGGGCGAGGAGTCCGGCCACACCCAGAAGGTCAAGGAAATTCGCCTCGATTGCGACGAAGACGTGGTCTTGCTGAAAATCGACCAGGTTGGCGGCATCGCCTGTCATACCGGTCGGCGCAGTTGCTTCTTCCAGCGCCTGGACAAGGACAAATGGGTAACCGTGGAGCCCGTGCTCAAAGATCCGCACGAGATTTACAAGAAATGAGCAACGACATTCTCGACCGCCTTGCGCGGACGCTGGAAGCGCGCAAGCAGGCTGATCCGCAAAGCTCCTATGTGGCCAAGCTGTACCACAAGGGCCTCGACGCGATTCTCAAGAAAATCGCTGAGGAAGCCGCGGAAACCATCATGGCCGCGAAAGATGGCGTGCGCGAAAAAATCATCTATGAAACCGCCGACCTGTGGTTTCATTCGCTGGTTTTGTTGGCCCAGCAAGGCATCCGCCCCGACGAGATTCTTGACGAACTGGCTCGCCGCGAAGGTTTGTCCGGAATCGCCGAAAAGGCCAGTCGAGCAACATCTGGCAAGGAACAGGCATGAGCGACAACTGTATTTTCTGCAAGATCGTTGCGGGCGAAATTCCGGCTCGAAAGATATTCGAAGACAGCGATCTGATCGCTTTTCACGATATTCATCCGGCCGCGCCAGTACATTTCATGATTGTGCCGAAGGAGCATATCGCCTCGCTGGCGGATGCCCATGCGCGGCATGAGGCGCTGCTCGGCCGGATGCTGTTGTTGGCGCCGATACTGGCCAAGGATCAAGGTTTGAACGATGGCTTCCGGACCATCATCAATACCGGCAAGGGTGGCGGACAGGAAGTCATGCATCTGCATATCCACATCATTGGCGGCGGAAATCTACGCGCGCTGTAGTTTTCAGACTCGTCTCGAATCGAGGCGGCATTTTTATTAATTTGAGGAGTTAAGTCATGGGTTCCTTCAGCATCTGGCATTGGCTGATCGTTTTGGTCATTGTTTTGTTGGTGTTCGGCACCAAGAAGCTGCGCAATATGGGCGGCGACCTGGGTGGCGCGGTGAAAAACTTCAAGGACGCGATGGCTGAGGAAAAGAACAAACCCACCGAACTGCCGCGCCAGGGTGAATCGCACGGCTCAACCATTGAGGGCGAGGTCAAGGATAAACAGCAAAGCTGATTCGGGTTCTGGCGTTCTGCCCGCCAGTACATGCTTCACATAACCAGAAACGGCCCACCCGCCCCATGTTCGATATCGGTTTTTCTGAATTGATGCTCATCGGCATCGTCGCGCTGATCGTCATCGGCCCCGAGCGATTGCCCAAGGTGGCGCGCACCGCCGGCCAATGGCTGGGGCGTCTCAATCGCTACGTCTCGCAGGTCAAGCAGGATATCGACCGGGATATCAAGCTGGAAGAACTGCGCAAGATGCAACAGGAAATGAAAGACACCGCGCAGAAATACGAAATCATGGCCGGCGACACCAAGCGTGAAGTGGAAACCGCTGTCGAGCAGGAAACCGGCCAGATCAGCCGCGTCATGCAGGCCATGAGCGCGACCGACGGCGGTTTGACCATGCAGGAGTGGGACAAGATCAAGGCGGAAGACACAGCCAGCGACGATTTGGCGGCGACGCCGGCGCTGACGCTCGACGCAAAACCGGACATGCCCGCTATCGAAAATGACGCCGGCAGGGCAGCTTCCGCTCAGTCGGAAAGCCCGGCCAGCCCGAACACCCAGGTTTCCAACAACACCGCAGACAAAGTGGCTGGCTGACCCCAATGAACCTGGACGGTACGGAAACCTTTATTTCGCATTTGATTGAGCTGCGCGATCGCCTGCTGAAGGCGGTCATCGCGTGGATCGTGTTGTTTGTCTGCCTGTTCCCATTCGCCAACGATCTTTACAGCATTCTGGCGCAACCGTTGCTGGACAAGTTGCCGCAGGGCGGACAGATGATCGCCACGGAAGTGGTGACACCGTTCTTCGTACCGATCAAGGTCGCCATGATGACCGCCTTTCTCGGGGCGTTGCCGGTGATTCTTTATCAGGTCTGGGCATTCATCGCGCCCGGACTCTATGCACATGAACGCAAAATGATCGTGCCGCTGGTGTTTGCCAGCCTGGTGCTATTCGCCTGCGGCATGGCCTTCGCCTATTTTCTGGTCTTTCCAGTGGTGTTTGGTTTCATCGTCGGGATCGCGCCGGTCGGCGTCGCGGTGATGACCGATATCGGGAAATACCTCGATTTCGTCATCACCATGTTCCTCGCCTTCGGCATCACCTTCGAAGTGCCAATCGTGGTCATCGCGCTGGCCTTGAGTGGCATGGTCGAGATCGAAAAATTCAAGGAAGCACGGCCGTATGTCATCGTCGGCGCGTTCGTCATCGGCGCCATCTTCACGCCGCCCGATGTGGTGTCCCAGATCATGCTCGCCGTGCCACTCTGGCTGCTGTACGAACTCGGCATCATCGTGGCGGGCTGGATGGTCAAGAACAAGCCTGTTGAGCCGGAGGAAGAAGAGACTTACACGCCCATCTCGGAGGCCGATCTCGATAACGAACTGGACAGAATAGAAGAGGAAAATAAAAAATTAACCTGATGCGCAGACATGGTGCAAAACACAATCAAACGCCCCCAGACGGGGCGTTTTTTATTGTTTGGCGGGTTTTTCAGCCATTTCAAAACCTTGAAAGAATATTCTTCGCGCTGGTACCGCAAGCCAATCCAGTTTTTTCAACTCACTGATACATAAAGGATTAATGCGGATCAAACGTGATTTCAAGCCAGGATTGTCACTTCAGGTGCATAGCGCCCTAATTTAAGGCACGCCTCTTGCTTTCATTTGCCCCATTTCAGATGGCCCGTTTTTATGGAGAGTAGTCATATGGTGGATGCATTCAAATCAGGCTCGGACGTTCTGTTTATCTTGTTGGGGGCGATCATGGTTCTGGCCATGCATGCTGGCTTTGCATTTTTGGAACTGGGCACGGTGCGCAAGAAAAACCAGGTCAACGCGCTGGTCAAAATCCTGACCGACTTCTCGGTCTCCACCATCGCCTATTTTTTCATCGGCTACGGCATCGCCTACGGTGTCGACTTCATGAGCGGCGCGGATTATCTGGTGCAGAAAAACGGCTATGACCTGGTCAAATTCTTCTTCCTGCTCACCTTCGCGGCCGCCATTCCGGCCATCGTTTCCGGCGGCATCGCGGAACGCGCCCGATTCAATCCGCAACTCGGCGCCACTTTTCTTCTGGTCGGCTTCGTCTACCCCTTCTTCGAAGGCATGGCCTGGAACAACAACTTCGGCTTCCAGGACTGGATCAACGCCAGCTTCGGCGCGAAGTTCCACGATTTCGCCGGCTCCGTCGTGGTGCATGCCGTGGGCGGCTGGATTGCCTTGCCCGCCGTGCTGCTGCTCGGCGCGCGCCGAGGCCGCTACCACCATGACGGCATGGTTGCTGCGCATCCGCCGTCCAGCATTCCGTTCCTGGCTTTGGGCGCCTGGATACTGACCGTCGGCTGGTTCGGCTTCAATGTGATGTCGGCGCAGACAGTCGAAGCCGTTTCCGGCCTGGTCGCGGTGAACTCGCTGATGGCAATGGTCGGCGGCACGCTGGCCGCGCTGTTCGTCGGCAAGAACGACCCGGGCTTCATCCACAACGGCCCATTGGCCGGCCTAGTCGCCGTTTGCGCCGGTTCCGATCTGATGCACCCGGTTGGCGCACTGGCGACCGGCGTCATTGCCGGCACACTGTTCGTGATCATGTTCACCATCACGCAGAACAAATGGAAGATCGACGATGTACTCGGCGTCTGGCCGCTGCATGGGCTATGCGGCGCCTGGGGCGGCATCGCGGCAGGTATTTTCGGGCTGCGGGCATTCGGTGGCGTCGGCGGCGTCAGCTTCGGCGCGCAACTGGTCGGCACGCTTGCGGGCATCGGCATCGCCCTGGCCGGCGGCGCAATCGTTTATGGCGCGATGAAATTGGCGGTTGGCATCCGCCTGGACGCGGAAGAAGAATTCAACGGCGCGGACTTGTCGATCCACAAGATTTCTGCAACCGCGGAACGCGAAACAAGCTGGTAACGGAAAGACCGGGAAAGACCGCAACATCGGCAAAGCCAGACCGTTGCTGCGTCTTTTAACCATCCATAAAGACAATGCCCGCGCCAAGTGCGGGCATTGTCTTGTCTTGTGAGCCATGGATTCGATGGAGATGGTTTTTACACCGTCTGAATAACGCTCCCGTTTCGTTTCAAGGCTTCAAATTACCACCCTGAACAAGTCGGTGAAATTCTGGCTCGTCGTCGCCGCGACCTGTTCCAGCGAGATGCCGCGCAGATTCGCGATTTCCTCGGCGACGTGGCGCACATAAGCCGGCTCGTTGCGTTTGCCGCGATGCGGCATCGGAGCCAGATAAGGCGAGTCGGTTTCGATCAGCATCCGCTCCAGCGGCACGCGGCGCGCTACCTCTTTCAGATCCTTGGCGCTTTTGAAGGTGACGATGCCGGAAAACGAGATGTAAAAACCCATCTCCATCGCGGCTTCGGCCACTGCCCAGCTTTCGGTGAAACAGTGCATGACGCCGCGCGGCTGTCCGGCCCCCTCTTCCGCCATGATGGCCAGCGTATCCTCGGCGGCATTGCGCGTGTGGATGATCAGCGGCTTGTCAACCACGCGCGCGGAGCGGATATGGGTGCGGAAACGCGCGCGTTGCCAATCGACATCTTCACGTTTCAGCCGGTAGTAATCGAGCCCGGTTTCGCCGATCGCCACGACACGCGGGTGGCGCGCCAGTTCAACCAACTCATCGACGCTGGGCTCGCGCCCTTCGTCGTGATCGGGATGCACCCCGACCGAGGCATAAAGATTGGGGTAAGCATCGGCCACGGCGAGCACGCGTGGAAAGTTTTCCAGATTCACCGACACGCACAGCGCGCCATCCACCCGCGCCGCCTGCATGTTGTCCAGCAGGGGACGCAGCCCTTCGCTGAATTCAGGAAAATCGATATGGCAATGGGAGTCGATGAACATGGGAACAATCAAAAAAACAAGGGCAAGCCGCGCGCCCCGGAAGTTACATGGTGTGGGTTTGCCGGGTCGATTTCAGCGCATTGCCAAGAATGCCTTCGATCTTGTTTCGAACCACCGTTGAGCCTTCGTTATCGTCAAACTGCACGCCGATGCCTTGCTGGCGGTTGCCTTGCGAGCCGGCGGGCGTGATCCATACGACGCGCCCCGATACGGGCAATTTGTTGGGGTCATCCATCAAGGTCAGCAACATGTAGACCTGATCGCCCATCTGGTAGGGTCGATTGGTCGGAATGAACAAGCCACCGCCTTTGATGTGCGGCATAAAAGCCGCGAACAAGGCGGTGCGCTCTTTAATCGCCAGGGACAGCATGCCGGCTCGAGTGGCCGACGATTTTTGAACTTCACTCATGTTTTTCCTCTGGATTTCATGGCTTGTTCACCACTTCCACGTAGCGGATCAGCCACGATTCTAGCAACAAGGTCGGGTTCAGCGGATGGCGCAGCCAACGGCCCGCCACAGCCAATTCCCGCTCGAACGCCAGCAGGCCGGCAAGGTCCGCCTGACGCCCCAGCCGAGCGACGATATCGGCATGCGCCGGGAAATAGCGCGACGAGCCGGCCAAGCGCAGGGACAGCGCATCATGCACCCAGCGCACGAGCCAACCCCAGGCTTCAGTCAATTGCGGCTTGTAGGCCTCGGCGATGGCGCATACATCGAACTGCCCCGGCTTCGACAGCGCGTCGAGAAACGCCTCGCGCCGCTCACTCCGTTCCGGCTCCGCGAAACCGATGGCGGCCAGTGGCGCACCGCCCGCCTCGGCCAGAATATCTTCCGGCTGGACGATGCCGGCCTCCCGCATCCAGGCCAATGCCGCCGGCGCTGCGGGCAAGCCGACCGCCACTTTGCGACAACGCGAGCGCACCGTGGGCAATAAGCGGCCGGGCTGGTGCGATACCAGAATCAACAACACGCGCGGCGGCGGTTCCTCCAGGGTTTTCAGCAATGCATTGGCCGCCGCCGCATTCATGAACTCGGCCGGATGAATCACCGCCGTGCGCCAGCCGCCTCGATGCGCGCTCAGACATAGGTAATCGGTGATTTCACGAACCTGCTCGACCTTGATTTCCTTGCTGGCTTTTTTTGTGACCTTGCCGGATTCGTCGCTTTCTTCTTCTTTCGGCTCCAGGAAACGAAAGTCGGGATGATTACCCTGGACGAACCAGTTGCATGCATCGCACACGCCGCATGCGCCGTCCAGGCTGGGCGTTTCGCACAACACCCACTGCGCCAGGGCCAAGCCAAAATCGCGCTTTCCAATACCGGCCGGGCCATGCAACAGCAAGGCATGCGGCAATCGTTCGCGCTCCGCGCTCAATTGCTGGAACAGCGCGCGATTCCAGGGATGGATCACGCCAATGACTCCAGCGCGGCGGCCAGTTCAGACGCTAGCTGCATGCGCACCTGTTCAAGGCTGCGGCTGCCGTCGATCACTTTGATGCGCTGCGGATAGCATTCGGCGCGACGCAGATAAGCGGCGCGAACGCGGGCATGAAAATCGGTCTGCTCCCGTTCGAAGCGATCCGGCGCGCGCGCATTGGCCAGACGCCGCGCGGCGATTTCCGTCGGGAGGTCGAACAGCAAGGTCACATCGGGCTGCAAATCGGCATGCACCCAGCTTTCCAGCACGGCCAGACGCGCTTCCGGCAAGCCGCGACCGCCGCATTGATAGGCGAAGCTGGCATCGGTGAAACGGTCGGATATCACCACCTCGCCGGCGGCCAGCGCGGGACGAATCACCTGCTCGATATGCTCGCGCCGCGCCGCGAACATGATCAGCGCTTCCGTCTCGGGATGCATGGACTCATGCAGCACCAGCTCGCGCAATTTCTCGCCGATCGGCGTGCCGCCCGGTTCACGCGTCATCCGAACCCGATTCCCGCGCGCCTTGAACCAGTCTTCCAGCCAGGCCAGATGACTGCTTTTGCCGGCGCCATCGACGCCCTCAAGGGTAATAAACATATCAGCGCCCCTTCTGGTAACGGATGACGGCCCGGTTATGCGCGTCCAACGTCTCGGAAAAAACATGCCGCCCATTGCCTTTGGCGACAAAGTACAAAGACTTGCTGCGATCCGGCTGCAGCGCGGCCTGAATCGCCGCCAAGCCGGGCAAGGCAATCGGTGTAGGCGGCAAGCCGCCACGGGTATAGGTGTTGTACGGCGTATCCGTGAGCAAGTCGTCGCGGCGCAGGTTGCCGTCAAATTGAGCGCCGAGACCGTAGATGACGGTGGGATCGGTCTGCAGCCGCATGCCGATGCGTAAACGATTGAGGAATACCGCCGCGATCCGCGGTCGTTCTTCAGCCGCGCCCGTCTCCTTCTCGATGATCGACGCCATGATCAAGACTTCATACGGCGAGCGGTAAGGCAAGCCTGTCGGCGCGCGCAATGCCCATTGAGCATTAAGATTGTCCCGCATCGCGCTGTAAGCGCGTTTGTACAGCGCGAGTTCGGAACTGCCCCGGTCAAAGAAATACGTGTCCGGGAAAAACAGTCCTTCCGGATGCAGATCGCCAGCGCCCACCGCCTTCATCAGCTCGGCATCGCTCATATCCGCGGTGTCGTGCCTGAGCGAGGGATTTGCCGCCACGCTTCGGCGCATGTCGCGGAACGTCCAGCCTTCGATCAAAGCCAGTTTGCCGAGCACGGTGTCGCCCTCGGTAATCTTGCGCAGCAATTGCAGTGGCGAGACCGGGCCTTCCAACGCATAACTGCCCGCTTTGATCGCGCCGGCCTGGCCTTTGAGGCGGGCAAGCAGAACAAACGCCCACGGTTTGGTCAGCACGCCGTTTTGGTACAAGCTGGCGCTTGCGGTCTTCAAAGCCACACCAGGCTGTACCGAGAAATCGATTGGATAAACCGTCTCCGGCACTCGCATCGGCTGCATGGCATACCAAGCCAACCAGCCACCGAAACCGAGTGCGCCGAGCAAACCGAGTAAGAGAAAACGTGAGCCCCACCTATGCATCGAGCAATGCCGACAGTCGCGAACTGATCACGGGGTGAGGCCAGATTTTTGCTTCAAGACGCGCAACACGGCGCAGGCCCCAAAGGCTGTTGGTCAACATCGCTTCATCGGCCTCCAACACGGCTTGCAAACTCAAACGGGTTTCCTCGACATTCAGGCCCTGCGCGCGCGCCAAGCGCATCAACCGATCTCGGGCCGCACCGGCAACGCCACATTGATCGAGTCGCGGCGTCAGCAGGCGGTTCCGATGCCAGATAAAAAGATTGCTCATCACGCCGGAAATCACCTGTTCGGATTGATCCAGAAGCAGGCCCTCATCGAACTCAGGCGTATCCCATTCGGCTCGGGCCAACACATTTTCCAGTCGATTCAAATGTTTGACTCCGGCAAGACGCGGCTGCCAGCCAAGTCGTAGCGCGCACAAGCGGACTGATATACCGGCGGCAAAGTCGCGCTTGGCGTCCATATGTCCCGGGTCGTAGCGCATCAAGCGCCGATTTTTTTGTGCGGCCTGGGGAGAATATCCACGTGGGCCGCTTCCCCGCGTCACCAGCAACTTCAGCACGCCCGCGCTCAGGCTTGGCGCAATTGTGGCGAGATCTCGATTCCATTCCGCGACATCAGGCGCCGGCAAGCCGATCCGGCCGCAATCCACAGTCAATTTTGCGAGTTGTTCATTCCACCAACGTGGAACGGAATCGACCACGCGCAGCGTGCGGAAAACCCCATCGCCGTACATCAGGCCGCGATCATCGACCGGAATACTGTTCGCGACCGCGCCATCGACCAGAACGATACTTGCAACATTCATGATCTGTAGCGCACCTTGAGAACTACTAAGGTGCGCGCTCCGCGCATCAAACTTTGGCGAAGATGATCGTGCCGTTGGTACCGCCAAAACCGAAGGAATTCGACAGCGCCACATTGATCTTGGCATCGCGCGCGATGTTGGCGACATAGTCGAGATCGCAGCCTTCGTCCGGTTCGACCAGATTGATCGTCGGCGGCACCGCCTGACGCGCGATGGTCAATGCCGAGAACACCGCTTCGACACCACCGGCCGCGCCGAGCAAATGGCCGGTCATCGACTTGGTCGAACTCACCATCACTTTGCCCGCGTGAGCGCCAAGCGAAAGTTTCACCGCTTTGGTTTCGGCCAGATCGCCCAGCGGCGTGGAAGTGCCATGCGCGTTGATGTAATCGACCTGGTCGGCATTGATGCCGGCATTGCGCAGTGCAACATCCATGCAGCGGGCCGCACCCGAACCGTCCTCGATCGGCGCGGTCATGTGATTGGCGTCCGCGCTCTTGCCATAGCCGATCAACTCACAGTAGATGCGCGCGCCACGCGCCTTAGCATGCTCGTACTCTTCCAACACCAATACGCCGGCGCCCTCGCCCATGACAAAGCCATCCCGGCCCTTGTCCCAGGGACGGCTGGCCGTCGCGGGATCGTCGTTGCGGGTGGATAGCGCGCGCGCGGCGGCAAAGCCGCCGATCGCCAGCGGGCAAATGGTCGATTCAGCGCCACCGGCGATCATCACATCCGCCTCGCCATACTCAATCATCCGCCCCGCTTCACCGATCGAATGCGTGCCCGTCGTGCAAGCCGTCACCATGGCCACATTCGGGCCCTGCAAACCATACATGATCGAAAGATGGCCGGAGATCATGTTGATGATGGTCGCCGGAATGAAAAACGGCGAAATCTTGCGCGGGCCGTCGGCCAGGTAAATCTTGTGGGTTTCCTCGATCATCTGCAGCCCGCCGATGCCGGAACCAATGTTGACACCGATGCGCTCGCGATTCGCATCCGTCACTTCCAGCCCGGAATCCTTGAACGCATCGATCGCGGCGGCCAGGCCGAAATGGATGAAGGTATCCATGCGGCGGGCGTCCTTGGGAGTCAGGTACTTGGCCAGATCGAAATTTTTTACATCGCCAGCGATCTGGCTGGCAAAGGCGGAAGCATCGAAACGGCTGATCCGGGTAATACCGGACTGCCCCGCCATCAAGCTGGCCCACGCGTCGTCAACGCTGTTGCCGACAGGGGAAACAATGCCGAGCCCGGTAACCACGACTCTACGCTTGGACAATAGAAACTCCTGGTGCGGAAAATTGCTTGAATGCCGGCGGAATCCGGCATTCAACAGAGCATGCTCGCCTCGGATCAGAGGCCATGCCTGCCGATCCGGGAAGAAGAATTACTTGTTCAGGTGACCATTCACGTAATCGACGGCTTGTTGAACTGTGGTGATTTTCTCGGCTTCTTCATCGGGGATTTCACATTCAAAAGCTTCTTCCAAAGCCATCACCAGTTCCACCGTGTCGAGAGAATCGGCACCCAGATCATCCACGAATGAAGACTCCAGTTTCACATCGGCTTCGTTGGCGCCCAGTTGTTCGGCGACAATTTTTTTGACACGTTGTTCGATATCACTCATCAGATAACTCCCAATAGGGTAGAAAAATTACAGGTAGCAAAAAAAGCGGGGGAATTCTAACAGCCTGTCCAACCTGAAGTAACCGGCTGAGAGTCGGCCCACCACGAAAATATGATTGCGCGGGCCTCCGCCTCAGTCCATGTACATACCGCCATTGACATGCAGGGTCGCGCCGGTGACGTAGGCCGCGCCGTCGGAAGCCAGATAAGAAACGGCATGCGCGATATCTTCCGGCGCGCCGAGCCTTCCAAGCGGAATGCGTTCCATCAGCTTGGCGCGAGCCGCCTCGGGCAGGGATTTGGTCATATCGGTATCGATAAAACCAGGCGCCACGCAATTAACCGTAATACCCCGGCTCCCCACTTCCTGCGCGAGCGATTTCGAGAAGCCGATCATGCCGGCTTTGGCGGCGGCATAGTTGGTCTGTCCGGCATTGCCGGACACGCCCACCACCGACGCGATACTGATAATGCGGCCAAAGCGGGCCTTCATCATCGGACGCAGCACGGCGCGCGAGAGGCGGAAGACGGAAGTGAGATTGGTGTCGATGATCGACGCCCACTCTTCATCCTTCATGCGCATCAGCAGGTTGTCGCGCGTAATGCCCGCGTTGTTGACCAGAATATCGATGCGGCCATGCCGGCCGAGGATGCCTTCAATGGCCGCATCCACTTGAGCGGCATCGTTGACATCAAGCTTCATACCCTCGCCCTTCAATCCGGCCGCGCTCAAGGCCGCGCCTATGTCCGCGGCGCCGGCATCGCTGGTGGCGGTACCCACCACCAGACAACCGGCCTGAGCCAAAGCATGCAGAATGGCCTTGCCGATACCGCGCGAGGCGCCAGTTACCAGTGCAACACGTGTTTCCATGTTTCCTCCTTATGCCTTGATCTTTGCCAACGTATCGGCCAGTCCGGCCGCATCGGCCATCGCGGCACCAAGCATGCCTTCGACGATACGCTTGTTGAGGCCTGCCAACACCTTGCCTGGACCGCATTCAGCGACCAGTTGAACACCCCGCGCCGACATGGCCTGAACCGTTTCAACCCAGCGCACCGGGCTATATAGCTGGCGCGCCAGTGCGTCCCGAATGGCATCGGGATCGGTATGGCTGGTCACATCGGCGTTGTGCAGCACGGCGATAGCCGGAGGCCTCACCTCGATGGCGCTCATTGCCGCGCGCAACTTTTCCGCCGCCGGTTTCATCAGGGCGCAATGCGATGGCACGGAAACCGGCAACAGCAATGCCCGCTTGGCGCCTTTTTCCTTGGCCAATGCGCAGCCACGCTCGACCGCTGCCTTGTCGCCAGCGATGACCACCTGGCCGGGCGAGTTGAAATTGACCGCTTCCAGCACCGCGCCTTGGGCCGATTCAGCGCAGACCGCGCGCACCGCGGCGTCATCCAGGCCGAGCACGGCGGCCATCGCGCCGATGCCTTCCGGCACCGCGGATTGCATCGCCTCGGCGCGCAAGCGGACCAGTTTCACCGCATCTTGGAAACCCAGCGCGCCCGCGCACACCAACGCGGTGTACTCGCCCAGGCTATGCCCGGCCATCAAGACCGGCGCCGGCCCACCCTGGCTTTGCCATAAACGATAGACCGCCACGCCGGCCGCCAACATGACCGGCTGGGTATTCACGGTTTGATTGAGCACATCCGCCGGCCCATCGGCCACCATCGCCCAAAGGTCTTGCCCCAAGGCGTCCGAGGCTTCGGCAAAGGTGTCGCGCATTGGCGCTGCGTCGCCGTAGGCGGCCAACATACCGACAGACTGAGAGCCTTGGCCGGGAAAAACGAGAGCGAATTTCATCGAAAATCTCCGCAATAAAACGCCTGGGAGTCAGCGACAGAACATGCGTTGACACCCTCAGGCGCAAGCATTATCAGAATCGGGCCAGCACCGAACCCCAGGTAAAGCCGCCGCCGAAGGCTTCCATCAAGACCAGCTCTCCGGGCTGTATCTTGCCTTCTCGCACCGCGGCATCGAGCGCAAGGGGAATCGACGCGGCCGAAGTGTTGCCATGACGATCCACCGTCACCACGACATGATCCATGCTCATGCCCAATTTCTTGGCGGTAGCTTGAATAATGCGGATATTGGCCTGATGCGGCACCAACCAATCGATGTCCGACTTTTGTAGTCCATTTGCGGCCAAAGTTTCATCGACAATCGCATCCAGCGTATTGACCGCCATCTTGAACACGGCGTTGCCCGACATGCGCATGTAGCATGCGCCCTCTTTTTTGAGCGAGACGCCACCGTCGACAAACAGCAAATCCTGATAACGACCATCGGCATGCAGATGCGTGGCGATAATTCCGGGCTGCTCGGAAGCACGCAGAATCACCGCGCCGGCGCCGTCACCCCAAAGCATGCAATTGCTGCGATCGGTCCAGTCGGTGATGCGCGACAGCGTCTCCGCGCCGACAACCAACGCCGTCTTGACCTGGCCAGAACGAATGAACTGGTCCGCCACCGAAACCGCGTAGACGAAACCGCTGCACACCGCCTGCACGTCCAGCGCGGGACAGCCATTGGTGATGCCGAGTTTGGCCTGCAAGATACAAGCCGTGCTGGGGAAGACACGATCCGGCGTTGTGGTGGCGACAACGATCAGCTCGATCTCGCCGGCATCGATTCCCGCCGCCTCAATCGCCTTCTCCGCCGCCCGTAGCGCCAGATCGCTGGTCAACTCGCCTTCGGCGGCGATATGACGCTCGCGGATGCCGGTACGCTCGACGATCCACTCGCTGGTCGTTTCGATAACCTTTTCCAGGTCGGCATTGGTCAACACTCGCGCCGGCAAATAACTGCCGGTACCGATGATGCGGGAATGATTTCTGGCTACCTGTATCACGCCAGCCCCCCTTCTTCTAACGCGCCGTTATTGGCGTCATTATGAGCGCCGACCTGGTCCGCAATTCGCCGCAACAATCCACCGCGCACCTCCTCGACAGCTTTGAGTATTGCCTGCTCAAATGAGTATGCGTCCGCGGAACCATGGCTTTTGATGATGACCCCATTCAGCCCCAACAGACTTGCGCCGTTGTATCGGCGGGGATCGAGTTTATGTTTGAAAGCGCGCAATACCGGCAGAGAAACCATGCCGGCCAAACGAGTGATGGGATTTTTCTTGAACTCGCTGCGTAATTGATCGCCAATCAACTTGGCCAGCCCCTCGGAAGCTTTCAGCGCGATATTGCCGACAAATCCATCGCATACCACCACATCCACGGATCCCTTGTAGATATCGTCACCCTCGACGTTCCCGTGAAAATTGAGGCCGCTGGTCTTCAGCAACTCACCAGCCTGCTTGACCACCTCGTTACCCTTGATGTCTTCCTCGCCAATATTGAGCAAACCGACGCTAGGCCGTTCCTTGTGCTCGATCGCGGCAACCAGGGCGGAGCCCATAATCGCGAACTGCAACAGATGCTCGGCCGAGCAGTCCACATTGGCGCCCAGGTCCAGCATGTAAGTACAGCCGTTGCGGGAAGGCAATGAGGAAGCAATGGCGGGCCGATCGATACCCGGAAGCGTTTTAAGCACAAACCGGGATACCGCCATCAATGCGCCGGTATTCCCGGCCGAAACTCCCGCGTCAGCCTCGCCTCGCTTGACCAGATCCGCGGTTACCCGCATGGACGAATCTTTTTTTGTACGCAAGGCCACGGGCAAAGGATCGTCCATCTTCACCACTTCACTGGCGTGGTGTATGCGAAGGCGAGTCCCGACCTGAGCCCGATTAACCTTCAACTCGGCAAGAATCACCTCTTCCAGACCCACCAATACAACATTGACGTCCGGGTCTTTGCGCAGAAAATTGAGCGCTGCTTTGACGGTTACATGGGGGCCGTGATCGCCACCCATGGCGTCAATTGCAATAGTGATCTCTCGCATATCCAATCAGGCCGAACGCTCTGGCATCTGGTCAGGCAGGATTGGGGGCGGGATTATTAGGTGAAAATTAGCTGTTGTCAGCCTTGGTGTTAAGAACCTTGCGACCACGGTAGAAACCATTGGGACTGATGTGATGACGCAGGTGCGTTTCACCGGTAGTCGGCTCAACCGCCGTCGGCGGGGTGGTCAGAAAGTCGTGCGCACGATGCATGCCACGCTTGGAGGGGGATTTTTTGTTCTGCTGAACGGCCATGACGATCTCCTAAATACCTAATTCAAAAATTCACAAATGCATTGATACGAGGCCGAACCTCAATCAGTCCACATACTTGAGCGCCAAGGCATCCGGGTTACAGCCACCCTCGGCATGAAGCGCCACAACCGGCAAGCTGAGCAGCACCTCATCTTCAACCAAGGCGGCAACATCCAGCGCGGGATCGGCCACCAATGCATCCAGCAAAGGATCAAGCTTCTCCCAGTAATCCAGCTCCGCCTCATTCCGGGCTATCGGCAAAACACGATCCAAGACCAGAGCCTCGGGATACATCGCCATACAGCGCTGACAGACTAGCCAGACCACAGCCTCGACTTCCAACCGCAGCGCCGGACGCCCCGCCGCCAAGACACCTGACAGCCGGTATTGAACAGCGGCATCGTCTGGCCTCAAACTATCGCCCAAACGCGGCAACTCCTCGATAGACAAACTGCCGCTCAGACTCTCGCCGGACTTGGCAAATTGCAGGCTATCGAAGGGGCTCCGTGCAGACATAAGCCTTAAATGCTAAGCTGCGCGGCTGTTTTTGTCAAAGGCGACGGAGTCGTTGCCGCTTTATGCGGCATATGGAGCCGATGTGCCTCTTGCCGGCGCAACACCACTTTCTAGGGCCTAAGAGTGATCAGGAAAATACTCATCGCAAACCGGGGTGAAATCGCCGTACGGATTGTTCGCGCATGCAAGGAAATGGGCATCCAGGCGGTGGCCATTTACACCGACGCCGACCGACATGGTCTGCATGTCAAGAAAGCGGATGCCGCCTACAACATAGGCTCCGACCCGGTGCTTGGCTATCTCAACGCCCACAACATCGTCAATCTGGCGGTGGCTTCCGGTTGCGACGCGCTGCATCCCGGTTACGGTTTTCTGTCGGAGAACCCGGTTCTGGCGGAAGTCTGCGCGCGGCGCGGCATCAAATTCATCGGCCCCTCGGCAAAAGTCATTACGCAGATGGGTGACAAGATTCAAGCCCGTCTGGCCATGATCAAAGCCGGCATCCCGGTCATCCCCGGTTCCGATCACAATCTGGAAAACGCCGACGAAGCGTTGAAACTGGCGCGCGAAATCGGCTATCCGATCATGCTGAAAGCGACCAACGGCGGCGGCGGTCGCGGTATTCGACGCTGCGACTCGGATGACGAACTGGTCAAAAATTACGAGCGTGTCGTCTCCGAGGCCAGCAAAGCCTTCGGCAAACCGGAAGTATTTCTCGAAAAATGCGTCGTCAACCCGAAGCACATCGAAGTCCAGATCATCGGCGACAGCCACGGCAACTGCGTGCATTTATATGAACGCGACTGTTCCATTCAGCGCCGTAATCAGAAATTGATCGAAATCGCTCCGTCGCCGCAATTGACCGAAGCGCAACGCGAATACATCGGCAAACTGGCGGTGCGCGCCGCCAAGGCTGTGGGCTACGAGAACGCCGGCACGGTGGAATTCCTGCTCGATGCCGACAACCAGTTCTACTTCATGGAAATGAATACACGCTTGCAGGTCGAACATACGGTGACCGAAAGCATCACCGGCATCGACATCGTGCAGGAGCAGATCCGCATTACCGACGGTCTGCCGCTGCAGTACAAGCAGGAAGATATCCACCATCGCGGTTTTGCCATGGAATTCCGCATCAACGCGGAAGACCCGAAAAACGGCTTCCTGCCCAGCTTTGGCCGCATCACGCGTTACTACGCACCGGGCGGACCTGGCGTGCGCACCGATGCGGCGATGTATTCCGGCTACACCATCCCGCCTTATTACGACTCGATGTGCGCCAAACTGACCGTGTGGGCGCTGACCTGGGAAGGCGTCATCGAGCGCGGCCGGCGTTCGTTGGACGACATGGGCGTATATGGCGTGAAAACCACTATCCCGTATTACCAGGAAATTCTGCTGAACGAGCAATTCCGCAGCGGCCGCTTCAACACCAGCTTTGTCGAGTCGCACCCGGAACTGCTCAACTATGCCGTGCGTCAGCCGCCGGAAATGAAGGCGGCAGCCATCTCGGCGGCGATTGCCGCGCACCTGGGCATTTGAACGGTCACCGTTCGCGTCGTTAGTCAGACTTACAAGGAAGCCACGATGACTCAAGTCAAGATCACCGAACTGGTTCTGCGCGACGGACATCAGTCCCTGATCGCCACCCGCATGCGCACCGAAGACATGTTGCCGATCTGCGCCAAGCTCGACAACGCCGGATTCTGGTCGCTCGAAGCCTGGGGCGGCGCCACCTTCGACGCCTGCGTGCGCTTCCTCAAGGAAGACCCGTGGGAACGCCTGCGCAAACTGCGCCGCGCGCTGCCCAACTCGCGCATCCAGATGTTGCTGCGCGGCCAGAACCTGCTCGGCTACCGGCATTACCCGGACGATCTGGTACGCGCTTTCGTGCAGAAATCGGCCGACAACGGCGTCGATGTATTCCGCGTCTTCGATGCGATGAACGACATCCGCAACCTGCGCGTTTCCATCGAAGCGGTGAAAGCCGCCGGCAAACATGCGGAAGGCACGCTTAGCTACACCACCAGCCCGGTGCATGACATCCGTTATTTCGTCACCATGGCGCGCCAGCTCGAGACCATGGGCTGCGACACGCTGGCGATCAAGGACATGGCCGGCCTGCTCACGCCTTACACCACGGCGGAACTGGTCAAGTCATTGAAAGCCGCGGTCTCCCTGCCCATCCACCTGCACAGCCATGCCACCTCCGGCCTGGCCAGCATGGCGCACATGAAGGGCGTCGAAGCCGGCGCGGTGATGATCGACACCTGCCTTTCCGCCTTCTCGGAAGGCGCCAGCCACCCCACCACCGAAAGCCTGGTCGCCGCCTTCGCCGGCACCGAATACGACACCGGCATCGACCTGATCAAGCTTCAGGAGATCACCGCCTACTTCAAGGAAGTGCGCAAAAAATACTGGCAGTTCGAAATGAAAGGCCAGCAGGTCGACACCCGCATCCTGGTTTCGCAAGTACCCGGCGGCATGATCTCCAACCTGGTCAATCAGCTGAAGGAACAAGGCGCGCTCGAGCGTATGGATGAGGTGTTGGCCGAGATTCCGCGCGTGCGCGCCGATTTGGGCTACCCGCCGTTAGTCACTCCCACCTCGCAGATCGTCGGCACCCAGGCCGTACTGAACGTGCTCACCGGCGGCCGCTACAAATCGGTCACCAACGAAGTGAAGAGCTACCTGCTAGGCCGCTACGGCGCGGCGCCGGGACAGGTCAACGAGGAAGTCAAACAGCTCGCCGTCGGCAATCAGGAAGTCATCGCCTGCCGCCCGGCCGACCTGCTCAGCGACGAACTCGACAAATTGCGCGGCGAAGCGGAAGGCTTGGCGAAATCGGACGAGGACGTGCTGACCTACGCGATGTTCCCCGATCTCGGCCGCACCTTCCTGCAAGAACGCGCCGGCGGCGCGCTGACGCCGGAACCGCTATTGCCGCCGGAAGCCAAATTGGCCACCGCCTGCCCGGCGGTCTACGCCCCGAGCGAATTCAACGTCACGCTGCATGGCGAGACCTATCACATCCGCATCAAGGGCACCGGCCATGCCGGCGATGGCGAGCGCCCGTTCTACGTCCATGTCGATGGCGTCGCCGAGGAAGTGCTGCTTGAAGCGCTGGACGAAGTCGAGGTCACCCCAGGCACCGGCGCCGCGCGCAAGACATCGAGCAAAAAAGCCGATCTGCCCGGTGGCGTCAAGCAACGCCCGCGCCCGACCCACGCCGGCTGCGTCACCACCGCGATGCCGGGCGCCATCGTCGATGTCAAGGTCAAGCTCGGCGACAAGATCAAGGCCGGCGACGGCGTTCTGGTCATCGAAGCGATGAAGATGGAAAACGAAGTCCAGGCGCCGGTCACCGGCACAGTCGTCGCGGTGCATGTCGCCAAAGGCGATGCGGTCACGCCGGATCAGGTCCTGGTCGAGATTCAGCCAGAAGCGTGAAATGTGAAAGGTGACTTGCCGCTGCGCGGCTTCGGTGAAAGGTGAAATACACCCCGTTCCACCAATCACCTTTCACCCACGGCGCAGCCGCATCACATTTCACATTTCACATTTCACATTTCACATTTCACATTTCACATTTCACATTTCACATTTCACCTTTCACATTTCACCTTTCACCTTTCACCTTTCACCTTTCACGCCGTAAACCATGCAACTCGTCCTCGCCTCCACCTCACCCTACCGGCGCGAACTGCTCACCCGGCTGGGTGTGCCGTTCGAAGTCGCCGCGCCGGATGTCGACGAGACGCCGCTGGCTGGCGAGTCGCCGGATGAAACCGCGCAGCGCCTGTCGATCCTGAAAGCCCAGGCCGTCGCGGAGAAATTCCCCGACGCGCTGGTCATCGGTTCCGACCAGGTCGCCCTGCTTGACGGCGAACAACTCGGCAAACCAGGCAACTTCGACAACGCCGTCGCCCAACTCAAGCGCATGCGCGGCAAGGCGCTGGAATTTCATACCGCGCTGACCCTGCTCAACGCGCGTACTGGCCATACCCAGACCGCCAACGTGCCGGTGCGTCTGGTCATGCGCGAATACAGCGACGCCCAGATCGCCGCCTACCTGAACAAGGACCAGCCCTACAACTGCTGCGGCAGCGTCAAAAGCGAATCGCTCGGCATCGCCCTGATCGCCCGTTTCGAAACCGAAGACCCGAACGCGCTGGTCGGTTTGCCGTTGATCAAGCTGACCGAAATGCTCGCCAACGAAGGACTGGATGTGCTGACGTGGCCGGCATCCTCTACCTGATCCCGACGCCGCTTGGCGACTCGCCACTCAGCCATGTTCTGCCCGAAGAAACCCGACGCATCGCCGCCGAACTGACGACCTTCATCGTCGAACAGGCCAAGACCGCGCGCGCCTTTCTGAAGCAACTGCCCACCGCCACGCCAATTCAGCAGCTCACGCTACTGGAACTCAACGAACACACGCCCGCCAGCGAACTGGAAACCCTGCTCGCACCGCTGCTGGCAGGCCAGGATGTTGGCCTCGTCTCGGAAGCCGGCTGCCCGGCCGTCGCCGACCCGGGCGCCAACCTGGTGCGACTGGCGCATCAACACGGCATCCGCGTGCGCCCCTTGACCGGGCCCTCCTCGATTCTGCTGGCGCTGATGGGTTCCGGCCTGGTCGGACAACGTTTCGCCTTCCACGGCTATTTGCCCACGAAACCGGATGAACGCGCCAAAGCGCTGCGCGAACTGGAAAAGCGCTCTCAGAAAGAAGATGCCGCGCAGGTTTTCATTGAAACGCCGTATCGCAATCACGCCATGCTGGAAACCCTGCTGACCGCTTGCCAGCCGGATACCTTGCTGACCATCGCGTGCGACCTCACGCTCGACAGTGAATTGCTCGCCACCCGCAAAATCGCCGCCTGGCAAGGCAAGCTGCCGGATATCCAAAAACGGCCGACTGTGTTCCTGCTTTACCGGCCGGGTTGAATCAGAACGAAACACTCGGCAAATCTTCATGACGGTCGGCAGCTCGGCCACAACGGTCACTCGCCCTAATCTGATTCCAGCCGTTCACGAAAGACTGCTTCGTACGGCATCGGGTGAGTGCTCCAGAAAGCTCCCAGTCGTAAGTGGGGCGCAGCAGTGCCTCGGCCATAACGTACCTAATGCACAACGCTCATCGCTAGAGGGAGAAAGGCCCCGATGCAGGCAGCGACCAATACGTCTGTCGGCCAGTGCACACCAAGCACAAGACGCGAAATACCGACCAGCGTAATCCATGCGATCGCTAGCGACAGCGCGAGCGTGCCCGCTGCCGGCCTGATCCGGCTCACGCAAAGAGCAACGGCAGTAGCGAATGCCGCGACGGCGAGCGTATGCCCGCTGGGAAAGCTGGAACCCCAATACCACTCGGAGTCCCACAGCGCGGGCCGGGCTCGGCCGACCACCATTTTGACAAAGTAAATCACCATCGCTGCGCTGAGCACCGAAGCGGCAACAAGCAGAGACTCAAATCGGCGCCTGGCCCACAGAAGTGCGATTGAAATGCCGGTTGCGAGCGGTAATAGAACCCAGGATGCCCCTGTCGAGGTGACCGCTTCAAAGAACCCGTTTAGTGCGCGTGGAACATGACCATGGATGAATAGCAGAATGGCTCTGTCGATCGGACCTGACTCCCCGCCGATCACATCTTCGGTCAGCTTGATGGCAGATACCGCGAGGATGAGCACCCATAGCGTGATCAAACGGTGCTTCCCTATGGGTTCAGACCATGCTGGTTGCATGCGGCGCGCAGCCTCACCCAGGACAAAATAAAGGCAGGCGACGATAAGCGCCATCTTCACGATGTCTTCGATGAATTCAAAGATCACGCGTGCCCCGACTGACGCCTTCCAAAAGTAACGGTGCGTTGAATGGTTGCAGATCAAATTTCCGGGATATCCGCGACTGCGGGTGAGGCATGAGCATGCTTTTCTCGGAGGTGTTGGAGTAATGCGATGCGTTAGACATGTTTGTGATGGCAAGGCAGGCACATGAAGGAATAACACGCCGCGTTAAGTAGTGGCAATGACGGAGCTATCACGGCAACCCTTTCCCCTGAATGAGGCATCCCATCAGTGAGCTTGATGGCATTGGACCGTTCTGCCTGCACTTCAATAACGATAGGCGAGGCCCGCGCTCGTATAGAAATTCGAATCGCGTTCCGCAAGCGGGCTGCGGGAGGCATCGCCAAGCAGGTGTCGCGATTCCAGGTTGCCGACCACAACCCAGTTCTTATTCAGGTCGACCGACCAGAGGACACCGAAGCTCGCGAACAACCAGCCGCTTTCAGCACTGAACGCCGGCAAGCCGGTGGCGACTGACTGCTGCGGCGTAATGTCGTAGAAAGAGCCAGTCGATTTCGTGTTCGCCCATGTGCCTTGCGTAAACACGCCCGCAGCGAAGCGTCCGCTCTGGTAGCCCCCTGCGCTGAGGCGAAAGTCGGCCTGGGCGCCGCGATCAGCGTCGGTGTGCTGCCGCACCCGCGCGAGCAGGGTGATCGGCATGGGGCCGAAGGAGTGGTCCCATTCAAGATGCGCGCCGACCGATGCGCCACGGTCAACACCCGTGACGCCGTGATTCTTGAGGAAATCGGATTCGCTCGTTTGACGCCCGGGCTCGTAGGCCAGTTGCGCGCCGGCATGGAGCCCCGGTGCAGGTTCCATCCGGACGCCGCCCTCGAGCACGCCCTGGGTCGAGCGCGCGAACCAGGGCTGGCCGAAGTGGCGGACAACCGGAACCAGTTCCCCCTGTTGAGAATCCGAACCATCGTAGGCTGGCCGCGAGCGCAGGCCAGGTCCGAGCAGGGGTTCATTTGAGAGCTCTGCTAGGGCAGCCAGCGGCACAATCAAAGCAAGTACGAAGGTAGTGGATCGGATCCCGACTGAAGAGGGGATCCATCTTGGGAGAGTAGGGTTCATTTGCATCTTGCTCCGTCAGGATCTTCGATTCTGGAGACATCCATTCCGACTGGCCCCCTATTCATGCAATGACACCGTGCCCCGGGATTCGTGTCCACTGCGATCAGTGGTTTCCTCTGCAGCGACTCCCCTGACAGATCAAGGCGCTCATATCCTGTCCACATAGCTGACCGGGGCGTGATCGGCTAATGGTTTGGGTGGGCTGAAGATATGATTGACGCATGGTGTTCGGCTGAGTGAGGACAGACGAACTGCTGTCCCGACGTGCTGGAATCCGAGTGCCTTAGTTTTTTAAATGCCCATCAGTACGCATGAGCGTTAGTTCGTCACGCAACCACTGGTTAGTCGTAATCGTCGGGCCACCATTACATTTCACCTTATAAGCCCGACCGGTAAAACTGCTTTGCTTGGCAGCGCGTTCAATAAAATCTTCAGCGGTGTTAATCAGATTTCTTGCCGCCAACCATTGGTACTTGTCGCGCAAATGCGCCTGTGCCTCTTTCGAATCGTGCCAAGTGCCGTTGCGATAAAACGCACATCCGGACCCCTCGACATAGCCAAGCAGAAAATTGACTTCTGCTTGCACAGCAGCCGGGGGCTCCGCATGGGCAACGGATAGCAAAGCGAGCAGCATCACAATAACTCGTTTAATCATGGCGAATTCCGCGCAAAAAAATGGAACGGAGGCCGACGTACAAGAAGTAATCCGCTTCAAGCACTACCGGTTTCCACATTGCGCTGAAAGGCACAGATGATTCTGTGCGCTGCCGAACTTAAGTCAGGCAAGCGGCAGGGATATGGTCATTGCCGGTGGTGCTGTCACGGGCGCAGTCGCGAGCACCCGTATCTGTGATCGCGGCGGCGGGCAGACATCCAATCTGGAAGTCCAGCGCTGCGCCAACGTACCCGGCCTGACCCGAATACGAGGACGCCACCTTAGAGCCACTTGTGACGCTTGCCGAATTTTATTGCCTGCTTATGTACGACAGCGTACAGATCGTTACGCGAGGCAGCGTGAACATGCGAATTCCATATCCCGTTACAAAGAGGACAAACATGAAAAGCAAACTCGCGACAAGCTGTTTGGTCATCGGCTGCTTGCTCGGCCCCGTTATTGCCCATGCAGAAGATGCGGACTCGGATCGTTCACACCCCATGGCATTCGTCAAGGACTCGGTCATCACGACCAAAATCAAGGCCAAGCTGGCTGAGGAAAAGATGCGTACTCTGCTGCATGTCAAGGTCGATACCGACAACAAGGGCGCGGTGGTGCTGAGCGGCAATGTCAGAACCCAGGAAATGGCGGACAAAGCAGTCGCAATCGCACAAGGAACCGAAGGCGTAACCTCGGTAATCAGCAAAATCAAAATCAAGAAGGATTAGGTCTTCTGGTTGGAGGCGGGAGACCCTGCTGGCCCGGAGCAGTCCGGAACCCGGCGGATATACCCGCTATCGACCGACTTAGGATGCCAAATGCACGCCACAAAACAGGCCTGCCAGCCGAATGTTTCAGGCACACAGGACTTCATGAAGACGCCACGAGCCATGTTCGAGGTACGGGACAGTGGCCAGACTGTGCGTAATGGCGGGTTGGGAATCGTGTTGCGCGGGGCCGCTCTCGTGTTTGCGCTCATGGCTCCAGGTACTGTCCTTGCCGAGGGAGCCGAGGCGGATGACAGCGAGTTCATCCCGGCCACGTTTGATTATTCCTTGCCGTTAACGCTCGACCGGCACGAACAATATTTTCTTGCGCAGAATTTCGACGCTGCCACGCACGGTTTAGGCCACGCAGATGCCACGACAGCCGACACTAATCCACAGGAGCCGAAACGATTAGGAACAAAAGCGGCCGGCACGAGCGAACTCATCCCGGCGGTAGAAATAGTGGGATTCAACCTCCTGCTCAATCGATTCAACTACTACTTCATCGACAAGGCGGTGTACGGCAGCACGCTGCAATCGGTCCGGGACAATTTGAGCGGCAGGTGGGTGGTGGATACCGACCCGTTCGCCGTGAACCAGTTCATGCATCCGTATCAGGGGTCTGTCTACTTCGGCCTGGCGCGCTCGACCGGCCACGATTACTGGGAATCCCTCGGCTATACCTTCGGCGGCAGCCTGCTCTGGGAGATCGCGGGGGAAACCGGCGCCCCCTCCATCAATGACCTGGTCACCACCGGCTTCGGCGGGACTTTCCTGGGTGAACCGCTGTTCCGGATGGCGAGCCTGTTGCTCGAAGGGGGCGGCGGGGGTGGCGGCAACGCGCCCGGCGTCATGCGCGAACTGGGCGCCGCGATCATTTCCCCATCCCTCGGATTCACCCGGCTCGCCTTCGGCAACCGGTTCCGTTCGGTGTTCGACAGCCGCCATCCCGCTACATATTCCTATATGCGGCTGGGCTGGGACAAGGTCGACAACGTGTTCGACGAGGCCATGTCACAGAAAGTGAAACGCCATGCGGTGAGCGCCGACTTTCACATGTCCTACGGGCTGCCCGGCAAGCCCGGCTATCGCTATACGCGGCCATTCGACTACTTCGATTTCGAATTCACCGCCAACACCGCCACCACTTTCGAGAACATCATGAGCCGCGGTCTCCTGGTGGGAAAGGAGTACGCGGTAGGGGACGACTATCGCGGCATCTGGGGCCTCTATGGAACCTATGACTACATCTCGCCGCAGATCTTCCGCGTTTCGAGCACGGCGCTCTCCCTCGGGACCACCGCACAGTGGTGGCTTTCCCCGTCCGTGGCGCTCCAGGGCACCGCCCTCGCGGGACTGGGCTACGGCGCGGCCGGCACCATCCACGGCTTGGGGGAACGCGATTACCACTACGGCGCCACGCCCCAGGCGCTCCTGGCATTCCGCCTCATGTTCGGCAAGCGTGCCGTCCTCGATATGACGGCACGCTCCTACTATGTCAGCGATGTGGCCTCCACCGAGGATCGCGGCTCGGAGCGGATCTTCCGCGGCGACGCGGCGCTCACCGTTCGCGTCCGCGGACCTCACGCCGTCACCCTCAGGTACAACGAGTCCCGGCGCAATGCGCGCTATCCCGACATCGCCGACACGCAGCAGACGGTAAAAACCCTGAGCCTGCTCTACACCTACTACTTCGGCGGCGACAAGTCCGGCGCGGTGGAATGGCGTGAGGCCGCTTCGCTGCGGCCACTCAAGGATTCCACCCCATGACCCATGAAAAGCATTTCTCGATGATCCGCGAATTTCATCTCGCGGACTGGCTCACGCTGGGTAATGCCGCCTGCGGTGTCGGCGCGCTGTTCGCCATGATGAGCTACCTGCGCAGCCATGACGTGTGCCACCTGTTCATTGCCTGTGCCCTGATTCCCGTGGCGCTGGTGCTGGATGTACTGGATGGCCGCGTCGCCCGCTGGCGCAAGCAGACCTCGGCCCTGGGCGGCGACCTGGATTCCCTGGCCGACGTGATCTCCTTCGGCGTCGCCCCGGCCGCCATCGCCTTCGGCGCCGGCATGGACGGGCTGTGGGATCGGGTGATCCTGGTCTACTTCGTCGCCTGCGGTGTGAGTCGCCTGGCCCGCTACAACGTCACTGCCGAAGCCCTGGCCCAGGGCAGCGACAAGGTGAAATACTTCGAAGGCACGCCGATTCCGACATCACTGCTGCCTGTCATCGCCATAGCCATCGCCGCAGCCTACGGCGACATCGGCGACCAACTCTGGCTCGGCATGATTCACCTCGGTCCCTGGCAATTCCACCCCCTCGTGCTGCTGTTTGCGTTGTCCGGCTCGTTGATGATCAGCCGGACCATCCGTATTCCGAAACTCTGAGACTGGCTCCGGTCCGATACTCGCTTTCCCCAAAGCCGCCATTCACACGATCTGACGTGTACTACCTCGAACGGCTCTTGTGGCCGAAAAACAAGTCAGTCGCGCCTCCGACACGTGAAGGTTCGGTATCCAAGCCTACCGTTCAGCACTCAAAACGCTACCCGCACCCGCAAATAACTGGCAAATCTCGGAATCCCGTTTGGATTGAGCTCGCGGTAGCGATAAGTCACCAGCGCACCCACCGCCGGCGGATTGCGCCGCACCGCGTCGCTGAAGCCGGTGCCCAGGTTGAAGCGTTTGCCGTCCGGCATCTCCAGGCGCAGGGCGCCCAGCATGCCGCGATATTTGCCTTTTCCAGGCAGGTGTTCGATCACAGTCGCCTCGGCGTCAAGCCAGGGTTTCAGCTTGAGGAGATCGTCGCTGCGGCCGGTGGCGTAAAGCGCGTCGGCGCGGTGCAGCATCAGGCCTTCGCCGCGTTGTTTCAGCACGTTCGACAAACGCTGCTGCAATTCTTCCCGATCCCTCACGCGGAATTGTTCGATGGCCTGTAACCAAGGAATCTGCGCCTTGGCGACGATGGCCTGCATTTGTTCGATGCGTTGACTGAAAGTGCCAGGGGCGGCGGGCAGTTCGAACAGCATGTAGCGGACCAAACGCCATTCCGCGTCGTCCGCTTGTTCCTTGCGCACGATGCCGGAGAGGCGATCAAACTCGCCGCGAGCCAGCCAGAGTTCGCCATCCAGCGGCTGGGCGGGGAAGTTTTCCGTGAACCAGGCCGGCGCGGATACCCGCCGACCGCTACGGAAATGCAACTCCTTGCCATTCCATATCGCCCGCGCGCCATCCAGTTTTTCGCTGACCCAGTATTGCGTGACATCGGTGCTTTCACGCAGCACGTTGGCCAGCAGCAACCGCGGCGGCGCGGGATTTGCCTCGCTAGCGCAGGCGATTTGCGCGGCAAAAAGAAACAGGAGGCAAAACAGCGCAAGACGCACCCACCCACCCCGCTTCAGGCCGGAAACACCCCGGTGGAGAGGTAGCGGTCGCCCCGGTCGCAGACGATGGACACGATGACCGCGTTTTCCACTTCCTTCGACAACTGCAACGCCGCATACAGCGCGCCGCCGGAAGAAATGCCGGCGAAGATGCCTTCTTCCGCCGCCAATCGACGCGCGGTTTCCTCGGCTTCGGGCTGGCCGACATAGATCATCCGGTCGACCCGGTCGTAGTCGCAAATAGAAGGCACGTATTCGTCCGGCCACTTGCGGATGCCGGGAATCTGGGCGCCCTCTTCCGGCTGCACGCCGACGACCTGGATGGCCGGGTTCTGTTCTTTCAGGTAGCGCGAGCAGCCCATGATGGTGCCGGTGGTGCCCATGCTGGAGACGAAGTGGGTGACCTTGCCGCCGGTATCGCGCCAGATTTCCGGCCCGGTCGATTCGTAATGCGCGGCCGGGTTATCCGGGTTGGAAAACTGGTCGAGGATTTTGCCCTTGCCTTCCATCTGCATCTTCTCGGCCAGATCGCGCGCGCCTTCCATGCCATCCGCCTTGCTGACCAGAACCAGTTCCGCCCCATATGCGCGCATGGTCTGACGGCGCTCGATGGACAGATGCTCCGGCATGATCAACACCATCCTGTAACCCTTGATCGCCGCCGCCATCGCCAGCGCAATGCCGGTATTGCCGCTGGTCGCCTCGATCAGAGTGTCGCCCGGTTTGATCTCGCCGCGCGCTTCGGCCTTGGCGATCATCGCCAAAGCCGGCCGATCCTTCACCGACCCGGCCGGGTTGTTGCCTTCCAGCTTGACCAGAATAACGTTCGAAGTTTCGCCGGGCAGCTTCTTCAAGCGCACCAGCGGCGTGTTGCCGACGAAATCCTCGATGCTCTTGAACATGAAATCAGTCCTTGCCGAACAGGTCGCGGCTGTACACCTTGTCCGTCACATCGCGCAGATCGTCAGTGATGCGGTTGGCAATGATGACGTCGGAGCGGCGTTTGAACTCTTCCAGATCGTTGACCACTTTGGAGTGGAAGAACTCGGCTTCCTTCAACACCGGCTCGTAAACGATGACCTCGATCCCCTTGGCCTTGATCCGCTTCATGATGCCCTGGATGCTGGAAGCGCGGAAATTGTCCGAGTCGGCTTTCATGATCAGCCGATGTACGCCAACGACATTGGGCTTGCGTTTGAGGATGCTGTCGGCGACGAAATCCTTGCGCGTGGTGTTCGAATCGACGATGGCGCGCATCAGGTTCTGCGGCACTTCCGAGTAGTTGGCCAGCAACTGCTTGGTGTCTTTCGGCAGACAGTAGCCGCCATAACCAAACGAGGGATTGTTGTAGTGGTCGCCGATACGCGGGTCGAGGCTGACACCCTGGATGATCTGCTTGGTATCCAGGCCATGCGATGCGGCGTAGGTATCCAGTTCGTTGAAATAGGCCACGCGCATGGCGAGGTAGGTATTGGAGAACAGTTTGACCGCCTCGGCCTCGGTCGAGTCGGTGAACAACACCTGGATGTCCTGCTTGACCGCACCTTGCTTGAGCAGGTTCGCGAAGGTCTCGGCGCGCGCCGAACGCTCGCCGACGATGATGCGCGAGGGATGCAGATTGTCGTAGAGGGCGCGGCCTTCACGCAGAAACTCGGGCGAGAAGATCAGATTTTCGCAGTTGAATTGGGCCTTCAGCTTCGCCGTGTAACCCACCGGCACCGTGGACTTCAGGATCATCACCGCCTTGGGGTTGATCGCCATCACGTCGCGGATCACCGCTTCCACAGACCTGGTATTGAAGTAGTTGGTCTCGGTGTCGTAGTCGGTCGGCGTGGCGATGATGACGAAATCCGCGCCGGCGTAAGCATCCTGCTTATCGAGCGTGGCGCGGAAGTTGAGCGGTTTGTGGCTCAGGTAGTCCTCGATTTCGGTATCGACTATCGGAGAAACCTTGCGATTGAGCATCTCGATCTTCTCGGGAACGATGTCGAGAGCGACCACTTCATTGTGCTGCGCGAGCAGGATGGCGTTGGACAGGCCGACATAGCCGGTGCCGGCGATTGCAATTTTCATGGCTTCATTTCCTCGCTAGATCATTCAAAAATAGGCGCGATCAGTTGCTCGCAATCTCGCGCACGATGGATTCCAGAACAGCCAAAGGATCAACGGCTTGCGTAATCGGCCGGCCGATGACCAGATAATCGGCACCGGCGCGCAAAGCTTGAGCGGGGGTCAGTATGCGGGTCTGATCGCCGGCGGCGCTGCCGGCTGGGCGAATACCTGGCGTGACCAGGCGAAAATCCGGGCCCATGGACTGGCGCAAAACCGCCGCCTCAAGCGCGGAACAGACCACGCCGTCCAGCCCGGCATCGCGCGTCAATCCGGCCAAGCGCAAAACCTGCCGTTCGGCGTCGGCGTCCACGCCTATCGCCTTCAACTCGTCGCCACCCATGCTGGTCAACACCGTCACCGCGATCAGCAACGGCCGGGGTTGCGTGCCATCCGGCAACGACTCCAGCGCCTCGCGCGCGGCCGACAACATGCGCGGTCCGCCGGCGGCATGCACGTTCATCATCCACACGCCCAGCCGCGCCGCGGCCTTGCAGGCCTGCGCGACGGTATTGGGGATGTCGTGAAATTTCAGGTCGAGGAAAACATCGTAGCCCTGCCCGACCAGCTCCTCGACCAGGGCCGGCCCGGCCGCGACGAACAACTCCTTGCCCACCTTGAGCCGGCAGAGCTCAGGCCGGACGCGAGACACAAACCGACGCGCGGCCTCGGCATCCGGATAGTCCAGCGCAACAATGATCCTGCGTTCAGTCATGTTCTTCCCGTTCCGGCAAAATGCTTTCCCAACGCGCGCAAGCCGGGCATTGCCAGAAATATTGGCGCGCCTTGAAGCCGCAACTGCTGCACAAATAATAGGCGTTCCGGCTTACCTGACGATGCACCAGATCTTGCGCCAATCGGTTCTCCACGCCTTGATCGGCTTGATCCGGCGACTGCATCGCATTGCTGGCCTGCAGATAATCGTCCAGCGCGCGCAAACTCGGGTGCCGCTTCAGTTCCTCGGCGGCAAGCTGCCTGGCCGCATCCCAGCCGCGCGCCTGGGCGACGGTTTGAAACAGGAAATGCAGCAGATCCGGACTGGGCCGGCGTTCCAGATAAGCTTTCAACAAGGCGATGGCTTCGTCCTGCCGGCCACCGCGGCCATAAGCCTGGGTCAGTCGTTCCGACACGATAGGCAAATAGGCCGGGTTCACTTCTTCCAGCCGACGCCAGGCCGCGATCGCGGCATCATTCGCCCCCAGCTTGGCTTCCAGATCGCCCAGCAGCATCCAGGCACGCGCGGAACGCTTGTTTTCGAGCAAGGCATGTTCGAGTTCGCCGCGCGCAATTTCAATATCGCCCTTGAGCATCGCCCCCAGAGCCAGCTCGCAATAATAGTGCGCGGTATCCGCGTTCTGGGCCGGACAACCCAGTTTCTCCAGACGCAGCGCGGTTTCGATCGCCGCGCGCCAGTCCTTGGTCAGCACCTGGATTTCGAGAATATTGCGCAAGGAATCGAGTGCATGAGCACCGCCTTCCAGACGCCGAAACACCGACTCCGCGCGATCCAGCAAACCGGCCTTGAGGAAGTCCTCGCCCAGTTCGTACAACGCCTTCATGCGCTGATCCTGAGACAAGTCGGCGCGGTCCGCCATGTTCTGATGGATGCGGATGGCGCGCTCCAACTCGCCGCGTCGGCGGAACAACGCGCCCAGCGCAAAGTGCAATTCCAGCGTATCCGGGTCCATCTTGGCCACTTCCAGAAACGCCTCGATCGCCTTGTCCGGCTGCTCGTTGAGCAGGTAATTGAGGCCTTTGAAATAGGAACGCGGCACCGCGCGCGACTCCTCCATCACATGGCGAATATCCACCCGCGCGGCCACCCAGCCGAGGCCGAAAAACAGCGGAATGACCAACAGGTACCAGGCTTCGAATTCCATACTCAGTGCGGGTTAACCTGTTTATTGTGAATTTGCAGACGCAGGGCGCGTAATTCACGTTGGTTGCGTAACAGACGCAAGGAACATCCCAACAAGCCGATCAACAACCCCACCGCAAAAGCCGCCAAAAGCACCAGCGAGAGCGGCGCTTGCCATTGCAGACCCAGGAAATAACGCAAGGTCACGTTATCGCTGTTGAGGGCGGCAAACCCGAGCAACAACAAGAACAGCACGATCTTGACGGCCAGCGTGAGTGATTGCACGGAATTAGGCGAGATTTCAATCGCGGGGATTGTAGCGGCAGGCACCGCAATGGAACCACAGAAGCGGACTATTCATCCGTTACCCGAGCTATCCGTGGTCGGTCCCCGTTTTCGCGGCTCCTGCGAGGATTCTAGTCGCAGAGCTAATACCGTGCGAATGCGGTTTTTCTTGCCGATATCAACAGCAACCCCACCGCCAGCAGCATCCAGGTTTCCGGCTCCGGCACGGCCACTATCGGCAGGACTATGGCTCCGGCACGCGGGTTGATCTGGCTGTCAGCGAAGCTGTAATCGGAATAGGTGAGCAAGGAGATGCGGGCGAATTCGTTTGCCTGCGGGCCGCCGGAGTAGTAGCCAGGATAGGCGTAGGTAACGCGGTTCAGCGGTGTAGCGTATCTGACGCTGTCGACGATGATGCGGGTGCGCTGAGCAGGGTCGTTGGATGCATCGCAACAAGGCCCGGTGCTACCAGTCATTAGCCTGCTGTCATCAGGAAATTGGATGCCTAGGGTGCGATATTCGGTCTGGCTCGTGCCGATTGCGGCATCGGCATTGACGGCGAGGCTGACATAGGTGAAGTCGAACGATTCGTTCGGGTCGAGTGTCAGTTGATTGAACTGGGCGAGAAAGCGGGAAACATCGTCGCCTGCCGTGAATTCGCCGAAGGAAAAACTCTGCGTGCCGGTATTGTTGAGGCGAGCGGGCAGATTGATCACGTCGCCGGGCTTGACGTGTATCTCCGCGCTGAGCGTCAGGGTGTAGTTGTATTCCGCCTGGACAGCGTCGGCGATTCCCATGGTCAAGGCGATGACCATGGCGCATCGACGAATGCCCGAATGCCAGGCCGTAAAACTCAGCGGGTTCTGATTGGCGTAACCATACAGATTCAATCCCCCCGCCAACCCAATCGGATCCGCCTCCGCATATCGCCCCGTCCCCGGATCGTAATCCCTGAAATAGTTGTAGTGCATGCCCGTCTCCTGGTCGTAGTACTGCCCAGGCAATCTGAGGTTGTTCTCCACCGTGGCCACTTTCACCACCGCCTTGCCGAAGGGTTCGGTGTCGGCCCGCCAGACCACGGCGCCGCTTGCGTCGGTCATCGCCTGCGGCGTGCCCAGGTGGTCGGTATGGTAGTAGTAAACCGCGCTGTCGTCGTCGATGCGCACCAGGGGCCGGCCGTCCAGCCAGACGTAGACCTTGCTGTGGCCGGCGGCATCCTGCTCGTATCCACATCGCCGACCTCGTTGTAGGCCCGTAGGTTGAGCAAGAGCGTAGCGTTGCCCAACGGTCGGGATGCGACACCTGTGCGTTGGGCTTGGCAGCCCAACCTACGGGCTCGATTGCCGCTCCCCCCAGGGCACCCCGTCTTCTCAATGGTCAGGGCCGGCAGTTTGATCCTGCCTCAATGACCGGGAGGTCACTTGGGCTTGAGCTTTTCCTCAAGCCGGGGGCGAATGAGGCCCCAGGTTTCCGACTGATACTCAATTGCTGCGGGGAGCCCCGCAGCAATTGCCTGGTTAAGTAGCACTTCACCTTGTTCGATGTCGGCCCAGTTTTCATTACCCACGCCTCGCCCAATTAGCCCCACAGCCAGGTCATATCCTGATGATCCGTCTCCTTCACCGTTGGAGTTTATGACTAGCGTACCAGCGAGGCCCAGCGGATCAATGTAACTCAGCGGATTCTGCCTCGCATATCCGAAAAGGTTCATTCCCCCCGCCAACCCAATCGGATCAGCCGACATATACCTGCCGAGGTTGGGCGAGTAGTAGCGATGGTGGTTGTAATGCAGCCCGCTTTCGCTGTCGTAGTGCTGGCCGGGGAAGCGTAGGGAGTAGTTCACCTTGATTCCATTCCCGTCCGGGTCTTCGTCGGCAAGGCCTACGCCGTAGGCGTCCGCGTCCCAGCGCCAGACGATTTTGTTTGCGGTGTCCGTCAGCGCGCGCGGGGCGTTCAGGTGGTCGGTGTAGACGTAGAGCGTGCCGGTGTTGGTGAGTACGGCTACGGGGCGGTCGTGGAGCCAGACGGTTTCCTGCAGCCGGGTGCCGGTGGCGGTGTATTCGCCCAGGCGGTTGCCGGTGAGTCGTTCGAGGCGGCCGTAGTCGTTGTAGGCGTAGGCGTAGGTGCCGTCGTGGGTGGGGTTGCCGGCGGCGTCGTATTGGTAGGCTTTGCTTGCGGGGCCGCTTACGTTTTGCAGGTTCGTGAAGGGGGTGTAGTCGTAGAGGTAGGTGGCGCTGCCGCTTCGGTGCAGGCTGCGGTTGCCGTTGGGGTCGTAGTCCCAGCCGGTGCTGCCTTGGGCGGTGCTCTGGTCGGTGAGCCGGTCGAGGACGTCGTAGATGAAAATGAAAGGAGGCCGGGCGCACATGGGTTATTCGTTAGTCTTCCGAGTTATCCGTGGTCTGTCCCCGTTTTCCCTGTCCGTGATCACACAGAAGCGGACTATTCATCCGTTACCCGAGCTATCCGTGGTCTGTCCCGGTTTTCGCATTGATCCTTTGCACAGATCAAATCTTATTCAAACAACAATAAAGCAAACACAAGCATGAACATGAACACGATCACAATAATGGCAAAAAACATGGGGCGAACACTCCATCGAGCATCGCCACTTTCCTTCTTAGGCGCAAACGGGATCTGCCCAAATTTGTCCACATGGTAGCGCTTGCTCATTTCCAGGAATCCCCAAATACATTTCCTTGGTAAGAGTTTACGATTCCTGGGCTTGCAGAAAAACCACCGAAACCAACGCCAGCATTAATGGCTTGTCCAGATGGATTTCCAGCAAACAATTGGGGACAGACCACGATTTTCTTTCAGGCCTCAAATTTTTGTTTCAATTTCATCGAAAAACCGCATCGAAAAACCGTGCTCTGTCCCCGATTGTTGATAACCAGAGGGCATTGCGCCGTATGTGCCGTCATCGCCATTTGGCGCAATACGGCTATCGCCCAATCCGCCCTTGGGCTAACCTGAGAGGCCAAGATGTTGCCTCCATTCACCAAGCAACCCCTCTTCAAGCGAGCGATCTATTTCACCTTCGTCAATCGCGCCGATGAATTCACCATCAAGTTCAAGCTCGATTGAAAGATTGTGCTCCTGAGAGAAATCACGCAGCGCATTCACCAATACCGTGACTTCATCCAATTGATGAAGATCTATTTCGCGCGGCAAAGTCCAGGGCGGCAAAGTGGAATAAATCTCCAGATACCCGCCAAGGGTTTCTACTGGCATATCACCGCTAGAAGTATTCTCCGGTTCGTCTCGACTGTTCACAAAGCGCGGTGGACCGTTAAGCCAGGGCCTAAATGACGCAAGTTTCAAAACGAAATTGCGGATGTTCGCGCGAATTACGTCATCTAAATCCTGCGCAACGAAAAACAGCAGAGTTCGCTTTGGATGATTTGAACCTATGAAAGTCGGCATCGTTTAGTTTCCTGATTTAGCTGGATAGACCGGTAGCGCCGAACCAGGCCCACCAGGGTTTTTTGCAAAACCACCAGGCATGTGTGCATCTATGTGACGAGTAAACGGGAGTGGAACAGTTATCGGTGAGCCTTGTATGTGATGCATTGAAATACGCTCCCCCATCAAACCCGCATCTTCTGGGAAAGTCTTGATCCATGCATCGTCGACTCTCGGTGTTCGGCCCTTTGCAATTGCAGCACGGTTTGCCCCACTCAGAGATTTTCCATAGCCGAGAGCATCCCATTGGTCGCGCAACGCCCGCCAGTCAGCAGGATTCGTTCGGGTTATACCCTGTCGGGTAGTGTTGTGCGCCACCTTACAAGCGCTCCCCGCTGCTTTTGCCCCCGCCGTTCCCAGCCCACCACCCGGCGGCTCGCCATTGGCGACGCTGTGCACCTCCATCAGCAACCCAGCCCCCGCCACCGCCGCCGCAATAATTGCGGGAGGAATCAATCCGGTCGGATCGGTATACCGCAGCGGATTCTGATAGGCATAGCCGTAAAGGTTCGGCCCCCCCGCCAACCCAATCGGGTCCGGCTGGCAATAGCGCCCCGTCCTGGGGTCGTAGCAATCCCGGTAGTAGTTGTAATGCAGCCCGCTTTCGCTGTCGTAGTGTTGGCCGGGGAAGCGTAGGGAGTAGTTCACCTTGATTCCATTCCCGTCCGGGTCTTCGTCGGCTTGGCCTACGCCGTAGGCGTCCGCGTCCCAGCGCCAGACGATTTTGTTCGCGGTGTCCGTCAGCACGCGCGGGGTGTTCAGGTGGTCGGTGTAGACGTAGAGGGTGCCGGTGTTGGTGAGTACGGCTACGGGGCGGTCGTGGAGCCAGACGGTTTCCTGCAGCCGGGTGCCGGTGGCGGTGTATTCGCCCAGGCGGTTGCCGTTTTCGTCGTGAATGTAGCGTTCCTGGCCGGTGGCGGTGCCGCGGCCGGTTTTTCGGGTGCGTTCGCCGAGGCCGTTGTAGAGGTAGCTGGTGGTCTGGCCGTTCCAGGTGAGTCGTTCGAGGCGGCCGTAGTCGTTGTAGGCGTAGGTGTAGGTGCCGTCGTGGGTGGGGTTTCGTGAAGGGGGTGTAGTCGTAGAGGTAGGTGGCGCTGCCGCTTCGGTGCAGGCTGCGGTTGCCGTTGGGGTCGTAGTCCCAGCCGGTGCTGCCTTGGTAGGTGCTCTGGTCGGTGAGCCGGTCGAGGATGTCGTAGCCGAAGTCGTGGTCGAGGTTGGGTTGGCCGTCATGGCGGTAGCCGCTGATGCGGCCGCCGGCGTCGTAGCTGAGGCTGCGGTTGCGGTCGCCCAGAGGGTAGCTCTGTGGCCAGCCGGTTTCGGAGTCGTGGCCTTGGCTGTAGCTCTGGCCGTTGCTCCAGGTCCAGCCGGTTGGCTCGCCGAAGGCTTGGTAGCGGATGCCGCTGAGCAGCGGGGCGCCGTTGAGGCGTACGTCGGTGATGCGCCCTTGGCTCCAGATGTAGTCGACGTAGGCGCCGCTGGGGTAGGCGAGGCGGGTGAGATTGCCGTTCTGGTAGGTGTAGCCGACGCTGCGGGTCAGTCCGGTCTGGGTCTTGCCGATGACTTCGCCGTGCGGGTTGTAGCTCCAGTTTGTGTCGCCGGCTTCGTCCTGCATCCGGTCGAGGCGACCTTTGCTGACCGGGGACATATCCCAGGTGAACACGGTGTCGGTGCCGTTGGGGCGGTCGATGCGGGTCGGCCGGTCGAGCGCGTCGTGGCTGTAGGTGATCGTCTTGCCTCTGGCATCGGTGCGGGTCTTGAGGTTGCCGGCGGGGTCGTAGGTGTAGGTGGTGTCGCCCCGGTCCGGGCTGGTTTCCTTGCGCACTTGGCCGTAGGCGTCAATTTCGTAGGCGGTGGCGGTGCGATTGGTGTCGATGAAGGTGGTGACGGCATCGAGGGCGTTCCGGTCGAGGCGGGTGTAGCCCAGGCCGGGCTCGCCCATCATGGCGTCTTCCGTTCCCGCCAGGCGGTCCAGGGCGTCGTAGCGGGTGCGCAAGCCCAGGCTCAGGGGGGCGCTGAGCAGGGTGCGGTTGCCTTGGGCGTCGTAGCCGTATTCGGTAGTGGCGTCTTGGCCGTTGACGCGGCGTATGTCTTTCCACAGACGGCCCAGGGCGTCGTATTGCCGGTCTAGCTTGCGGCTTTGCATGCCTTGGGCGTCAAAGACGGTTTCGGTCAGGATGTTGCCTTGGGCGTCCAACTGGTACTGGATACGTTCGTTCCAGGCATTGCGGATGCCGGTGAGGCGGTGGGCTGCATCGTAGGTGTATTCCAGGCTGGCGCCGTTGGGGAGTGCCACTCGGGTGAGCTGTCCCGCCGGGTCGTAGGTGTAGCTGGTGAGGCGGCCAGCCGCAGAACGGGTGTTGAGCCAGCCCCGGGCGGTGTAGGTGTAGTCGGTGATCAGGTTGTTGGGGTCGCGCACGCGGGTGGGGTGGCCGTGCAGGTCGTAGGCCTGGATTTCGGTGATGTGGCCGAGGGCGTTGGTGGTTTGCCAGAGCTGGCCGCGGCGGCCGAGGTCAGGGTCGTCGTCGGGGTAGTAGCTGTAGGTGGTGATGTCCTGGACGTCGGTGCGGGGTCCGTCGATGCGGGCGAGGCGGCCCAGGCTGTGCCAGGTGTAGGTCCAGGTGCGCGATTCGCTGCGCTGACTGTCTCTTTCGGTTCGCACAAGTAGGTTGCCGCTGGCGTCGTAGGTGGCGTTGATTTCCCTGACCATACTGCCCAGGGGCACGCCTTGCGCGTCGGCGCCGCCGGTGTAGGTCTTTTCGACAGTGGGCAGGCGCCAGACGGGATGCCATTCCGTGTAGATGGTGCGGGTTTCGGGTTTGACCGTTTCGTTGCCGTTTTCTACAGCAAGCCCTTCGACTCGGGTGGTTTCCAGGTTGCGGGGGGTGGCAAACCCTTGGTCGTGCCAATAGCGGGTGCGGTGGCCGTTGAAGTCGTCGCGGCTGGCGGGGTTGCCGTTGGCGTCGTAGGTGATGGCGGAAGAGGCCGCGCCGCAGCCGGAACCGCCGGGCTGGGAGATGCCGGTGCTTTTGACCACGCCGAGGTGAGTCTCGAAGTTGTAGCTGCGGGCGCTGCCCAGGGCGTCGGTGACGGTGGTGCTGCCGTCGGGGTTGTAGGTCAGTTCCACCCGCTCGGCGCTGCCGGCGTGTTCGCTGAGGATGGCGCGGCCTTGGGCGTCGTAGGCGTAGGTGGCGTAGCGGGCGCCGTTCTCGTCGCTGATGCCGGTCAGGGCGTGGGGGAAGGCGGGGTCTTCGTAGTGGTAGGTCTTGCCGGTGGCGTCGGGGTAGGTGACGCTGGCGAGGTTGTTGTTGGCGTCGTAGGTGTAGGTGGTGACGCCGCCAGCGGGGTCGGTCAGGGTGGCGATGCGGTCGGCGGTGTCATGAGTGAAGACGAGGCTGCGGCCGTGGGCGTCGGTGACTGCGGTGAGTTGGCCGGTGGTGTCGTAACTGAGGGTTTGCGTGTGGCCGGCGCGGTCGGTGAGGGTGAGGAGTTTGCCAGTGGCGTCGTAGGTTTCGACTGAATTGTCGGCTGCGAGTATGTAGCGCCAGCCAGACGCGGCAGCAAGTTGCTCAAGACGGTCTGAGATATCCGGGTCCGCAACCCAATTCGTACCATTGAGCATGAATCTGACCGTTTTGCCGTCTGATCGGTAAACGTCGGCTGTGTCTCCGTTCAAGCCAAGAGACACTGTGCGCAGATAGCTGTGTCGCCAGTTAGTGCCTATGTCTGAGCTACCCTTGACCATCCGGCTGTTGTAGCTTCGGCTGAATTCCAGTCCGCTGGTGACGTCAATTTCGATCTGATATTTGGTAGCCGCCCCCGCATTAATTGGGTTGCCAACACAAGTGCCATCTGGTGTCGCGCCAGCATTCTTGGGGTTTGGCACGCACGCACCGGTGTTTTCATCAACGGATAAGCCAGTGGCGCAGGAAGTGGTGAAATAGAAATCACCCAAGAACGAGTTTCCCCAGCAATATGGCCAATGGTAGTTATCACATAACCAACCGGCCTCCCAAACTGGGGAGCTATAAGCTTGATGGCAATAGCCAGAAAAACCCAGCGAGGAGGCGAAGTTTTCACAGGCTTGCCTGGCTTCATCGCTGGAAGCGAAATAACCAACACGGTGAAAATGTGTGGGGGTTTGACTTGTTGTAGTTGTAGCAAGGGCTGCAGAAGCACCGAGCCCAAGCGCACACAACAAAAACAAAAATGGGGTCAGGTCTAAAAACAAAAATGGGGTCAGGTCTTGCCCTAACACACGTTTAAGCAAGCCTGCTTTCCATGTCGCAATATGCGCAATCAAACCGGGACTCGATTGACTCGCTGTTCGCCCGTATTGCGCGGGCGTACCCATCACGTTGTTCATAGTTATCTCCCTTGACGACTTATTTGATCCCGAACCGGAAGCATGCATCGCGTTCCGCTAGTGCCAGCGATGCTATCCCGCACTCACTCGCTCGGAGAATATGTCGAAAGATATAACTTGATGAATTTAATAAATAATTAATCTGAAGAGATGATTTGATCCCAGCCACTGGGAGTGCTATGAAAAGACCCAGCTACTTGCTACGCCCTGAAGCCTCCAACCGGTACATCGCGTGGTACGACACGCAGTTCGGCATGACCTGGCCGAGTTGGCGCAAGGCGTGGTTGGCGTCGGCCAGGCTGTCGGCGTCGCGCGCCAGGTCGTCGAAAGCCTGGTGCGTGGCTAGTCCGAGTCGTTTGAATTCGAGCGGGAGTTTTTTGCGCAGCCCGGCCGGGACTTCGTGCGCGGCGGCCATGCCCAGTTCATGCGCGGCGCTGAGCGGGCTCAGAAAAACCGTGGTCGGTCGCGCATCCCGGTCGAGATTTCCAGGAAAGCTTTCATCGGGCATGCACCGATAACAGGCAATTGTTCGACCCGAATTCGACCCGACAGGTTGAACGGAATCCCCTTCTTTGGTTACTCTCGCGCCGCTCGCACAGGTTTCGGGCCGCCAATAAACAACCGGGAGTTTTCCACATGGGATTGATCGATCATCTGCGCACGATTTTTGCCAGGGCGCCGGAAAAACCCGCGCCACCCGCCGATTCGACGCCGGCCAACTCTCAGGATCGCCGCAAGCATCCGCGTATCGATGCGCGCAAGGGCACGCGCGTGTTGATCATCGACGATTCGCCCACTGTGCTGACTTTTCTGAAAAAAGTGTTCACCTCGGCGGGTTATGTCCCGCTGGTCGCGGGGAACGCGGAGCGCGGCCTGCAAATTGCGCGCTCGGCAAAACCCGATCTGGTCGTGCTCGACGTCATCATGCCGGGCATGAACGGCTTTGCCGCATTGCGGCAGATTCGGCGCGATCCTGAGGTACAGCATCTGCCGGTGATCATGATGAGCGGAAACGAGCAGGCGACCGAACAGTTTTATGTCATGCGCATCGGCGCGGACAGTTTCATGTCGAAGCCGTTTTCACGCTTCGACATCTTCAGCCGCATCGAGCGCATGCTGGACGAAAACCTGGTGCCGCGCCGGATTCAGGCTTGAACCCATAGCGCCAACTGCGGCGACTTCAGGGCTTGGCACCGAGCGAGTTCATCAAAAAAGCCTGCGCGTCGAAGCCTTTACCGCGTCGGGCGCGACGGCGGAATGCGCCGTCGGGCTGCATGTCCCAGGCACGCATATTGTCTTTCAGCGGGGCTTTGAGGCCTTCGTTGATGACGCGACGCTTGAGCTTCGGGTCGAGCAGCGGGAAGCCGGTTTCGATGCGGCGGAAGAAATTGCGATCCATCCAGTCGGCACTGGCCAGCCAGACGTCTTCCTGGCCGCCATTCAGGAAGTAGAAGATGCGGTGGTGTTCCAGGAAGCGGCCGATCAGCGAACGCACCCGGATGTTTTCGGAAAGACCGGGGATGCCCGGCTTCAAGGCGCAGACGCCGCGCACGACGAGATCGATCTGCACACCGGCCTGGGAGGCTTCGTACAGCGCCGCGATGATCTTCGGCTCGAGCAGGGAATTCATCTTGGCGATGATCGCGGCTTTCTCGCCCCGACCGGCTTTTTCGGTCTCGTTGCGGATCGCCTGCATCATGCGCGGGTGCATCGAGAACGGCGCTTGCAGCAGCAGCGTGTGTTCATGCGCCTTGCCCAGACCGGTGAGCTGCATGAACACATCGTTGACGTCCTGGCACAAGTCCGGCTGACAGGTCAGCAGGCCGAAATCGGTATACATGCGGGCGGTGCGCGGGTGGTAGTTGCCGGTGCCCAGGTGGGCGTAGCGTTTGAGTTTGTCGCCCTCGCGCCGCACCACCAGGGCCAGCTTGGCGTGGGTTTTATAGCCGACCACGCCATACACGACATGCGCGCCGGCTTTTTCCAGTTGCTCGGCCCAGTTGATGTTGGCTTCCTCGTCGAAGCGCGCCATCAACTCGACCACGGCGGTGACTTCCTTGCCGCGCTGGGCGGCGGAGATGAGCTGGCGCATCAGTTCCGAATCGGTGCCGGTGCGATAAACCGTCTGCCGGATCGCCAGCACATTGGGGTCTTCGGCGGCCTGGCGGATGAAGTCGATCACCGGCTGGAAGGATTGATACGGGTGGTGCAGCAGGATATCTCCGGCATTGATCGCCATGAACATGTCCTGCTGTTTGAGCAGCGCGCCGGGCAGACCGGGCTTGAATGGCGCGAACTTGAGGTCGGGCCGTTCGACCTTGTCCGGCACGCCCATCATGCGCACCAGATTGACCGGGCCGAGCACCTGGAACAGGTCTTCGCGGCCTAGGCCGAATTGCTCGAGCAGGAATGCGGTCATGTCCGGCGAGCAGTTGTCGGCCACTTCCAGACGCACGGCGTCGCCGAAATGGCGGTGCGGCAATTCGCCCTGCAGCTGTTCGCGCAGGTTCTTGTTTTCTTCGTCGTCGACGAACAGGTCGGAATTGCGCGTGACCCGGAACTGGTAGCAACCGCGCACTTCCATGCCGGCGAACAGTTCGCCGACGTGGGCGTGCAGGATGGAGGACAGAAACACGAAACCGAATTCGCAGCCGGCGATTTCGGTCGGCAACTGAATCACTCGCGGCAGCGCGCGCGGCGCTTGCACCACGGCGCGATCCGAATTTCGGCCGAAGGCATCCTTGCCGGACAGCTCGACGGCAAAGTTGAGGCTTTTGTTGAGCACATTCGGGAACGGATGCGCCGGGTCGAGCCCGATCGGCGTCAACACCGGCATCAAATCGTTGAAGAAATAATTGCGGATCCACTCCGCCTGTTCGGCATTCCAGTGCGTGCGGCGCAGGAAACGGATGTCCTGCTGCGCCAGCGCCGGCAGCACGTCCTTGTTGAACAGGTCGTACTGGCGCGTCACCAGTTCATGCGCCACCTTGGCCACCTGCTTGTAGACCTGGCGCGCGGTGAGGCCATCGACGCCGACATGCAACGGGTTGAGCTTGATCTGCTCCTTCAGGCCGGCACAGCGAATCTCGAAAAATTCATCCATGTTGCTGGAAAAAATGCACAGGAAACGCAGGCGTTCCAGCAACGGCGTGTCGGCATCCTCGGCCTGGGCCAGTACGCGACGGTTGAACTCCAGAATGCCGAGTTCACGGTTGATCAGATGTTCGGGATTGGGCAAGGCGCTCATGGGGCGAAATGGGGCTCACACAGAGCCGCTGACACGAAATGGGAGGCCGGATGCTAACCTCAATAGGTATGCGCGTTCCATCCCCCGATGGTTTTGCCTCCAACGCAGCCTCTCTATGGGAAACACCATGGAAAATGACCTGGAAATCGAACTGAAACTGGCCTTGCCGCCACGGCAGGCGGCGCGTTTTCGCGGACACCCGGTTTTAAGCGGGATCAAACCGGCGCGGCACGCGCTGCACAGCATTTATTTCGATACGCCCGACTTCGAGCTGATGCGGCGCGGCATCGCGCTACGCGTGCGACAGGTGAGTTTTCACTGGGTACAAACGATGAAGACGGAAGGACGCGCGCTCGGCGCCTTGTCGCACCGGTCGGAATGGGAAATGGCGCTCGCGGGCGGCGGCAATCCAGATTTCGCCATACTGCCGAAAGCCGCTTTGGACTTGCTCGACGGTGTCGATCTGAACCGCATCGTGCCCGCATTCGCCACCCGGTTCCAGCGCACGACCTGGCAAATCGAACGCGATGGCAATCATGCCGAACTGGCGCTGGATAGCGGGGAAATCCAGGCGGGCGAGGCGCGGCAAAAAATTTCGGAAGTAGAGCTCGAACTCAAATCCGGCTCGGCCGGCTTTCTGTTCGACCTCGCCGCCCAGTTGCTTGCGCGGATGCCGTTGCACACCGAACCGCGCAGCAAGGCGCAACGCGGCTATGCCCTGTGCGGGGCGATTACACCCGCGCCGGTCAAGGCGATACGCCCGGAGATCTGCCCGCATCAATCCGCCGGCGAAGCCTGGAATGCGGTGATGCATGCCGCGCTGGCGCAAATGGTCGCCAACGTGCCGGGGGCGCTTGAAGAAGCGGACAACATCGAATACCTGCATCAGCTGCGCATCGGCCTGCGCCGTCTGATGGTCGGCGTGACGCTGGCGAAAGCATTCGGCCAGGCCTCGCCAGCGTGGGCGCCCGGGCTGGGCGAGACGATGCGCGCGCTCAATCCCGCGCGCGACTGGGACGTGTTTTTGCATGACACGCTGCCGAAAACGCGCGCGGCGCTGGGCGGGACGCTTGCCAATTCGTTTGCCAACACGCCGACACAATCTTCGCTGGAGCAGACCCTGCTTGCCCAGTTGCGCGACGTGGCCGCGTCGGCGCGGCTACAGGCGCAAGCGCACTTGCTAGCGCCGGCATACACCCGGCTGGTGCTCGATATCGGCCGCTGTCTGCTGGCAGAGCATGACGACGACGCGAACGATGCCGAAGACGGGGCTTTGGAGGCGACGGCCTGGGCTGCGGCCCTATTGGAAAAACGCTGGCTCACCTTGCGCAAACGCTGTCGCGGTTTTTCAAAACTCGGGCCGACCGAGCGGCATATGGCGCGTATCGCCGCCAAGAAAATGCGTTACGCGGCGGACGCCTTCGCGCCGTTGTATGGCAAACGCGGCACACGTTTCATCGAGGCCTTGGCCGCGCTGCAAAATAGCCTCGGGCGGGCCAATGACGCGCATGTCGGCGCGCGGCTGCTTGACGCGCTGCCTAAGAAATCCGCGCCGCTCAGCTTTGAATTCGGCCGGCTGGCCGGCGCGCTCGATGTCGAAGCCGGCCGTAAGGCTCAGCTGTCCGGCGCGATCTGGCGGCGTCTGGCGCAGTCGAGATTGTTCTGGCGCTAAGGGAGGCGGTATCGTTCCGGCAACCTGGCAAACGGAATTCTTGTCCGCCCGCTCATGAAAAATTCATTTCGGGCCGATAGACTCGGGCACCGCAACGCATCCGACGGTGAGGATGCGCTCAACATCTCTCCAACCTCAACGATGAGCCCGACATGACTATTTATCCCGTCATTCTTTCCGGTGGTTCCGGCACCCGCCTGTGGCCCCTGTCCCGCGCCGCGCTGCCCAAGCAGTTGTTGCCGCTGGCGTCCGACCTGACCATGGTGCAGGAGACGATACAACGTTTGGCCGATCTGCCGGATGTCGGCCAGCCGCTGATCGTCTGCAATAACGAACACCGCTTCCTGATCGCCGAGCAAATGCGCGAAATCGGCGTCCAGCCCTTGGGCATCTATCTCGAACCGGTCGGCCGCAATACCGCGCCGGCCGCCGCAGTTGCCGCGTTGACGCTGCTGAAAGACGATCCCGACGCGGTGATGCTGTTGCTGCCCGCCGACCATCTGATTCGCGATGTGGCCGCATTCCATGCCGCCATCCAGCAAGGCATGGACGCCGTCGCGGCCGGTTATCTGGTCACCTTCGGCATCGTCCCGGACGCGCCCGAGACCGGATACGGTTACATACAGCGCGGCGCGGCTTTGCCCGCCGGCACGGCGCACCAGGTCGCGCGCTTCGTCGAAAAACCGAATCTGGAAAACGCCGAGAAATTCCTTGACCAGGGTGACTACTACTGGAACAGCGGCATGTTCCTGTTCAACTGCCAGCAATTCCTCGACGAACTCGAACACACCCGCCCGGATATCCTCACCGCCTGCGAAGCCGCCCTGGCCAACGACCAGCACGACCTCGATTTCTGGCGTCTGGACAAAGCCGCCTTCACCGCCTGCCCGTCCGACTCGATCGACTATGCCGTGATGGAACACACCCGGCACGCCGCCGTGGTGCCGACCGACATCGGCTGGAACGACATCGGCGCCTGGTCGGCGTTGTGGGATGTCGGTAGCAAGGATGCGAACGGCAACGTGCTGCGCGGCGACGTCTTCCTGCATGAGGTCGAAAACTGTCTGGTGCGTGCCGAATCGCGCATGGTGGCGGCGCTCGGCGTGTCCAATCTATTGATTGTGGAAACCACCGACGCGGTGCTGGTAGCGGACAAGAACAGCGCCCAGGATGTGAAGAAAGTGGTCGATTACCTGAAATCCAGCGGCCGCAGCGAACATGAATTCCACACCCGCGTGTTCCGTCCCTGGGGCTGGTACGAAGGCATCGACATGGGCGAACGGTTCCAGGTCAAACGCATCATGGTCAAACCGGGCGAGAAACTCTCGCTGCAAATGCATCACCACCGCGCCGAACACTGGATCGTGGTCTCCGGCACGGCACGGGTCACGCGCGACGGCGTGGAAGAACTGCTGACTGAAAACCAGTCCACCTACATCCCGCTCGGCACCACGCATCGCCTGGAAAACCCTGGCCGCCTGCCGCTGCACCTGATCGAAGTGCAATCCGGCAGCTACCTGGGCGAGGACGACATCGTCCGTTTCGAGGATATTTATCGGCGCAGTTGAACGCGCTTTTGATTCCCCACAAACGGCACATTGGGTGCCGTTTTTTTTCGTCCAGCATAGGCCGCACACCCGGTTCGCATGAAAAACACCTGTCGCAAAAATGGATATTGGCTAGATTATTAGTAACAGCTAATCGACTTTTCCTGAGTGGATCGGAACCAGAAAAAACCACGCCGCATCAAGCGACGAAAGCCGGAACACGGGCCATGGCAAAGCATTCAACTCTAAATTCAGGCGCACCCGATTTAGCCTCAGAGATGCTGGATCTGGTCGGCGACATCTACCAGGCCGGGCTGGAGCCGGAACGCTGGCCGGCGGTGATCGCCCGCATGAGCCGGGTGTTCGAGGCCGACTTGGCCTGCATCTACACCCCCGTGGCCAGCCGACCCGAGCAGTCCCTGTACCTCACCTACAACTTCAGCGTGGCGATGGAGTCGGCCTATGCCGGCTACTACCACCGTATCGACGAATGGAGCGGCACCGCCCTGCGCCAGAACCGTTATGTCCAGGGCCGGGTGGCCCTGGGCGAGGACATCATCCCGCAGCGGGAACTGCGTCGCACCGAGTTCTACCAGGACTTCCTCAAGCACCACGACATGGAGTGGATCGTCTCCAGCGTCCTGTTCGAGGCCAGCCCGGAAACTCCGGCGACCCACATGACTTTTACCCGCAACCTGGGACGCGGCGGCTACGCCCAGGATGGCGTGCGGCTGATGCAACTGATCGCCCCGCATGTCCGCCGCGCCCTGCTCACCCACTGGCAACTCAGCGAAGCGCGTCTACACCAGCGCATCCACCAGACCGGCATGGATAGCCTGGGTTACGGCGTCGCCCTGTTGCGCAGCAATGGCGATGCGGTTTACCTGAATGCTTTCGCGGAACGGATTCTGCAAGCAGCCGACGGCCTCATGCTCAAGGCCGGTGTTTTGCTCGCGAGGCATGCACCGGAACATGCAGCATTCACCCATTTGCTGCGGCAAGCCGCCAACGGCCTCGGCGGCGGACTGCACCTGAGACGCGACAACGGCGCGGGCTCAGTGAAACGGCCCTACAACCTCACCGCGATTCCGCTGCAAGAAGGCCATCCCTTCCGCCCCCTCGCCGAAGCCCGCGTCATGCTGCTGATCCACGACCCGGAACACGCCGACCCGCTGGATGGCCTGAAGAATTTCGCCACGCGGTATCGCCTCACCCCCGCCGAAGCGCGCGTACTGAACCTGCTGCTCAACGACCTGGGGCCGCAGCAGATCGCAGATCAACTGGGTGTCGGCATCCGCACCGTGCGCAGCCAGCTATCCAGCCTGTATACCAAGACGGGAACGAAAAATCAGCGCGATCTGATCGTTTCGGCGCTGGGGTTTGGCGTAACTGCGGCGTGATGACGGCGAGCGAGAGCGCGGCCGGCCAATAGCCATAAAAAGATGTCCATATCCGTCAAATGACGGATGCGTGGGAGCAAAGCGCTACATACAGTTAGACACAACGAAAGACGAAACACAAAACAACCGGAGTCGCCACCGACAACGACATCAAGGGCTGGTCGGGGAGGCCGCCCTATTTGGAAATAACCGCAATAGAGAACACGGATTCACGCTTCAAACCTCGTTCACACCAAGGAGTTCATCATGCTGAAATCGCTTGTAGTCGCCCTCTCCATCGCGATGGTCACACTGGCTGCGCCCAGCCAGGCAGTCCAGTACAAGGTTACAGATCTGGGAGTCAACGCTGACTGGCAGAATGGCTTTCACCCAAGAAGTATCAACAACAGCGGCGAAGTCCTGGCCTGGCTGAATCAGCCCTACGGCAGCGGCAGGGACTGGATTGTGGAACGTCCGACGGTGTGGAACGGACAAACCTGGCTACAAATGCCCGAGATAGACGGTCGCTCGGGACTGGATTGGACGTATTTCAGCGAATCCATGAATGACCATGGCGTGGTAGCAGTGACTGCCATGCGCACTGCGGTGGATTACGGGGAGCCAGGTGACAACGGAATCCAAAGCTATCTCTGGAACTCCAGAACAAACGCCATCACAGCCTTGAACAATCCCAGCCCGAACAACGGCTTTGGCAATCTCGCTGGGGCGAACGCCATCAATAACCATGGCACGGTGGCTGGAGCGATGGGTGAAGCTGTTCTCGGCGATTCCGCGTCTTACAGGGCAATGACCTGGAAGAACGGCACCTATACCGACGTATCCGGCGGCCTGATGCCGGGCAACAGTGACGCACAACTCATCAACGGGCAAGGCGCGGTCGTGGGCCAGATCTACAGCGGCGAAGACGATAATTCCGTGGCCGCGTTTTTCACTGATGGCGCCACGGTGCGGCATTTCCTGATGCCCCAGGGCAAGGATGACTTCGACATGATGGACATGAACGACCAGGGCATCGTGGTCTTCAACGTAGAAGGTGCATGCGATGCAAACGGTTGCGGACAAGTCGGTTACATCTGGAACCCAGTGTCGGGAGAGACGCTCATGGTACCGAGCACACCGGGCATACCGTTTACCGGCTCCAGCGCGAACGGCATCAATAATCTTGGGCAGGTCGTGGGCAGAGGCATGGAGGGAGACCCTTACACCAACTGGGACAGCGGCCTACTCTGGGACCCAGTTGACGGCATTCAGCCCCTCAATGAACTGGTGGTTAGCGATGCCGCAGGACATCAATTTTGGGTTCGGGAAGGTTATGACATCAACGACCACGGCGTCATCCTGGCAACAGGTGCTTACCACACCACTCCGCTGGAGGGACGCCTGCTTCTTTTGACCCCCGTCCCCGAACCCGAAACCTACGCCCTGATGCTGGCCGGGCTGGGGCTGGTGGGCTTCGCGGCGCGGCGTAACAGTCAACGCAACTGAACTCAAAGGAACCCATCATGCTGATCAAACCCCTTACCCTGGCCATTCTGATGGCCTGCGCGCAAAGCGCATCCGCTACCACTACGTGGAACTATGATTTCAGCGGTGATCTGAGTGCGCATTTCACCCAGTTCGAGGACACGCCTGATCCCTCGACATCCCTCCAGTCCGACGGGCTGCTCAAGTTCCACACCCAGGGGCAGGTGTACACGGAAATCAATCCGGGCACCGGACTGCCGATCATCGTGGATACCAATGAGATCTACATTCACAACGCATTCACGCCGCGTTTCGATCAATCCTGGACGGCAGAAATCGTCGCCCGTGTCCCTAAGTCCCTCGACCCCACGCTCCCGAATACACCGCATGGGCAGAACTGGTATGCCGAGGTCGACCTTGCTACGGTATTCCTCAAGAGTGACGGGACGTTCTATACCTTCAGCACGGGCGTAGGTATTGGTTCGTGGGATCAGAACGGCATAAACCGAGGCTACGCGGCTGAATACGGCATCACGCCGCCGGAAGGTGAATGGACCGAATATCTGGATGATCAGGGCAATCATCCCCACACCGATGAATCCGGTGTAGTTAGGCTGCAATTCGATGGAATTACGAAGGTACTTTCCGCCCACAACGCCTATGGCACCCTCCTGAGCATCGACTTGAACGCCCAGGGAATTACCAACTGGGGCATGAACGACAATGACACATTCATGGTGGGTGTCGGCTCAACTATCCAAGGATGGGCGATTCCAGAGAACATGCCCCTGAGCCTGGACAATTTCAGTGTCACGCTTTACTCGAGCCCTCAAGGCTCGGTCACACATACATTCCTGGGCAACCATGACGAAGGCGAGTTTTCCTTCGACTTCGGCGCGCATGATGCCGACGGCATTGCCCAGTTGGTTGCACAAGGCACCTTCAACCAACCCACCTTCCTGTTGCCAGGCGCCACCATGCAGTTGTTCGAGGTGGCCTACAGCGGAGAATTCGACGGGCCGCTCGAACTCGCCTTCAACTACGACCCCAGCCTATTGCCGGCAGGTTTCGACGAAAACAACCTCCGCATCTACCACTGGACCGGCACCGAATGGGAAAACCTGGGTGGCGTGGTGGACACGGCCAACAACACCATCACCGTGACCACCAACAGCCTCTCCCCCTTTGCCGTCGCGGCCGTCCCCGAACCAGAAACCTACGCCCTGATGCTGGCCGGGTTGGGGCTGGTTGGATTCGCCGCGCGGCGGCGAGCGGCGTCTTGAGCATCGCCCCCTATCGATCACACCAAGGAGTTCGATCATGCTGAAACCACTTGCAGTTGCTGTTTTATTGGCCACTGGCCAACCCGCCATCGCCGCAACAACATGGAGTTACGACTTCAGCGGCAATTTCGACGATCATTTTTCGCAAATGTCCGACGTCGGCACTGCGGTGGCCATACAGTCGGGCGGAAGGTTCATCTATTCGGCGGATTCGCTTGATACTAGTGGCGATGGCCCGATCCTCGTTCATCAGCATTTCATGCCGACCTTTGGACAATCTTGGACGACACAGATAGACGCGACCATTCCCCTGTCTCTGGACAGTCTACCCAACGTCAAGGATTGGTACATGGAGGTCGGCCTTGCCGTTGGATACATGACGGCCAACAGCTCCCATGACCTCTCCCTGTCGCATCACCTGTCGTATGGCCTGGAAATCGGAAATATGGCCGACCTGAATGGGACACATCCAGCGAGAAAATACCTCGGCGAAAACTACGTCGATGAGCAGGATATATGGGATGACGCCCCATACCCTGGTGATCCAACAAGTCAAACGAGCCTGGAAACCGTCACGCTGCAAGTCAGTTTTGACAATCAAAGCAAGATATTGACCGCGTCCAGCACCCAATTCGGGCAGTTTGTCACTGTCGACACCAGCAACTGGGGCATGAAGAATGCCGATCCTTTTTTGGTTGCCCCCTTCTTCTCGGCTGAAGGATATGGGGTCCCCGCCAATGCCCCTTTGGCGATCGACAACTTCAGCGCCACCTTGAACGCCGACCCCTCCGGCACGGTCGTCCCGAATTTCCTGGGCGGCAACAACCCCGGCAACTTATTCGTCGAGTATGGCGTGCATGATTCAAATGGCATCCTCCAATTGGTCTCCGAGGGTGCCTTTGGCCTGCCGACGTTCATGACGCCCGGCACCCAGCTTCAACTGTTCGATGTGTCAGTCAACGGCGTGCTCGATGCCCCGGTCGAACTCAGCTTCGTTTATGACCCCGCTCTGCTTCCGAATGGCTTCGACGAAGCAAACCTGCGCGTCTTCCACTGGACCGGTACCGAATGGGAAAACCTGGGTGGGGTGGTGGACGCGGCCAACAACACCATTACCGTGACCACCAACAGCCTCTCCCCCTTCGCCATCGCGGCCGTCCCCGAACCCGAAACCTACGCCCTGATGCTGGCCGGACTGGGGTTGGTGGGATTTGCGGCGCGGCGTCGCAAGTCGGCTTGATCTCCTTCCATCTTTAAACGCCGAGGGCCGCAAACGCGGCCCTCATTCATTTCACTCCCACCGTCAGCATCACTCAGGCATCGCGATACACCTCACGCCTGTGCCCCACCTTGACGATTTCCACTACCACTTCCGCTTCCTCAATGCCGTAAATAATGCGGTAGCTGCCTTGCCGGATGCGATAGCGTTCCTGGGCGGAAAGTTTCTCGGAACCGGGTGGGCGCGGGTCGTCACGCAGGGATTCGATGCGGGCGAGGATGCGCTCCACATCGGCCTTGGGGATGCCCCGCAAGTCCTTCGCCACCGAGGGGCGGACCCTCAGTTCATAACGTGCCATCTGCCTTGAGCTGGGCGAGGAATTGCTCGTAACTCATCGTTTTTTCACCGCCGCGCTCGGCAAACGCGGCCAGATCATCCTCGTCCTCGCGCAGCGCGGCGCGCAGGGCATCGTTGACGATCTCGGACATGCTGCGTCGGGAACTTGCCGCTTTCAGACGCAGCGCCTGATGCAGCAGGTTTTCAATGTAAACGGTGGCGCGGGTGGTTTCGGTTTCCATGGGCAGCTCCTAATGGATACGGCATCACTATAGCATTTGAACGTTTTGACGTTTCATGGGATATGACTGCAAGGCTCATCCATGCGGTCTTTGCCTTTTACCGCCCCCGCCGCACTACGGTGCCCGAACCCGAAACCTGCGTCCTCAGGCCAAAGGGTCCAGATTCATATTCCCCACACATTCCCCAAGAGGGAAACACGGCCTCCGACGTTTCTTCTTGGTCACCTGCCAGCAACAAACTCAGGCAGATCAAGCGCAGCAGCGGGGGGCAGGATGCGCAGTCCAGGAATGGCCGGCACATCCAGCAAATCCTTGTCGCCGGTGACCAGCCACGGCGTCTGCGCAGCCAGTGCGGTGTGGATGAATTTGTCGTCATCGGCATCCCGGCAGTAGCTCAGCGCCGCGATGGCGGGCGGCACATCCACCCAGAACGCGGTGGCATCGATGTCGTGCAGCAGGCGGCGGCGCAGTTCCATGCTCAGGTAGCGGTCGAACTTGGGTTCCACAGCCGGGTTTCGAGTTCGGCGAAGGTGGCGGGCGAAAACACGGCAACGCCATATTCCAGCACCCGCCGCGCCAGCTTGGCCGGTGCGCCTTCTGGCGAGAGGGCGGCGTTGATCCAGATGTTGCTGTCGATCACCACCCGCAATGATTCAACTTTCATCGGCCAGCAGCGCATCCAACGCTGCCGGCGTCAGCCCGGCACTAGCAGCCGCACCGGCAGTTTCATCCAGCGTATGCAACAAGCGGTTGGCAAAGAACGCGTGCATGGCTTCGTAGTCCTGGGCGTTGGCCATCACACCGACCACGCGATCATGCCGCATGACGCGCACAGGCTCGCGTTGGGCGCGGTCGAGAAATTCACCGAAGTGGGCCTTGGCTTCGTTGGAGGTCATGCTGAGCATCGCTTTGGCCTCTTGCTTGCGTTCTATCGAAGCGCTCAATTTAGACAAATCGTTCGATTTAATAAAACCATTCGACAGAATGCGCTGTACCCACCCCGTTATTTACAGCTTTATTTTGGCCGCCTCCAGCCGCTTACCGAGACCGGGCAGCTTAGTGGGCTGAGCGCCGTAGGTCGTGGCCGGCGCGTTGAACCAGGGCGTGTTGTTCGGATCGACCACGGCGTCCAGCCAGCGCTGGACGGTTTCCGGGTTGGCCGCCTTGGCGAACAATTCCTGTGTTTTCGGATCTGCCGGGGCGTTCAGCCATTTCAGCCAGGTATTCGGATTGGCCGCGTTGCCGGCGACGCTCCAGGCGCGACCGTCTATCGGCAGCATCGCCCAGCGCATCATGCGGCCGGGATCGAACAGGATGCTGTTCACGGCGGTGTAGAACTCGGGTTGCGCGGCGGCTTGCGCCCACCGGTTGTAGATTTCCGGGTTGCTCCATTCCAGATAATTTCTCGGCGTGGCGGGATCGAGCAGGCTGGTCAGGCTGCGCACATAGGATTGCGGGTCCAGGCTGCGATTGGCGAATTCCAGATAGATGCCGGGATCGGTGAACACATCCAGCCATTTCAGGAAATTGCGCGGCGCTTTGAACGCCCAGCCATTGGCGGTGAAGTCGGTACAGCGGTCGGCAAAGCGTTGCGTCTCGGTTTTGACCGGGTCTGCGCTGGTCTGGGGCGACAGGTCGGGCGCGGCCGCATGCGTGGCGTCGATCAGCAGCGGCAGTAGCGCCAGAGCCAGGTGTTTGAGTTTCATGGGGATGCTCGATAAAGGTTGATTCGCAATGAACCTTACATCGGCTTTTAGTTCCAATTCCGTTAATTGCCCGCTGCAGACTGTCAAATATCCTTCCACCCAACACCATGAGCTCAAGATGACTCGCTTCCACCGACATTACGGCCCGCATCTGGCGCTGCTTGGCATTGCCGTCGGGTTATCGGGCTGCGCTCAGCTCGACCCGGCTGCCGGCATGCGCCAGGTGCAGACGACAGTGTCCGAGCGCGCGGGCCAGAACGTGCTCTGGCAACGCGACGCCCACAGCCGCGCGGAAGCCGAAAGGCTGAGCGAAAACCTGCTGCAAAAGCCCATCGGCGCCGACGATGCCGCTCGTCTGGCCCTGCTCAATAACGCCAGCCTGCAAGCCAGCTTCTCCGAACTGGGCATTGCCGAGGCCAATGCCGTTCAGTCCAACTTGCTGAACAACCCCTTCCTGCACGCATCGGTGCAAACCCCGCGCGGAGCTGGCCGCAATGCGCTCGATTTCGCGCTGTCCTGGGATGTGCTCGGCCTGTTCACATTGCCGCTGCGCCAGGATGCGGCGGCGCATGCAAAAAACATCGCCCGCCTGCGGGCGGCCGCGCGCGCGCTCGAACTGGCGGCCAGCGCGCGTTCCGCCTGGTATGGCTATCTGACCGCGCGCGAAAGCGCCGACTGGCTGCGCGAGATGAGCGAAGCCAGCGATCTGATCGCCGAAATCGCGCGCCGACTCGAAGCCGCCGGCAATCAGGCCGGATTGGCGCGCGCCAACGCCGAAACGGCAAATCTGGACAGCCGCTATAGCCTGGCGGATGCCCAGGCGCGCACCGAAGCCTTGCACTCCCGGCTGCTCGGGCTGATCGGCCTGCCCAACTTGCCCGACCGGGCGCCGGGTTTCCCGGATAGCCTGCCGCGCCTGCCCGACATCGATCCCGCCGCGCCCGGCGACGACGAACTGGAAAACAAACATCTGGATTTGGCCCGGCTCAAAGCGGAACTGGCGCGCGCGGAAAAACTGGTCGCGGGCGCGAGGCGCGGCACCTGGACAGATAGCCTGGAGCTGGGTTGGGACTGGAGCCGCGAGAGCGACGGCGCATGGAAAGACGGGCCCGGCATCGGCATCGGCCTGCCGCTGTTCGATACCGGCATGGCGCGGCGCGCCGCCGCCGGCTTCGAAGTGGCGCGCCTGCAAGCCGCCCTCGCCGCCCGGCGCGACAGTCTGAAGCGCGAAGCAAAGCGGGCCGAAAGCGAGATGAAACGCGCCCGCAGCCGCGTCGAACATCTGCGCGACACGCTGCTGCCGCTGCTCTCGGCAGCCCGCGACACCGCTCTGCTGGAATACAACGCCATGCACCGAAGCGCCGCCCAACTGCTCGAACTCAAACAGCGTGAACTCGCCGCCATCCGGCAACTGGTGCAAAACCTTGGCAATTACTGGCAAGCCCGCAACGCACTGGAGGCGCTGCACCTTGGGGTCAGCTTGAACAGCCTGGATACGAGTCGCGCGACAAACACCGACGGAACCGGCGGCATCGCTGACAACTTCGCCACCGGCACTTCCAATGCGGGACACTGACATGGCCAAACAACCTGACACCCTCCCCGCCAGACCCGACCTGAAGCGCCGACTATGGTTGACCGCCGCCGCCGGCATCGGCGCGGCCAGCGCCCTGCCCTCCGGCGCGCAAACACCGGCAAAAACCTCCGAAACCTCGCGTTGGCCGGCATCCTCCAGCGTCGCGCAGTCGCATCCAGAGCGGGAACCCGGCCGGCCCGGTCGCGATTACACGCCGGTACGCGTTCCCGGCGGCGCCAAGCTGGCCTGGAAAATCGTCGATGGCGTCAAGGTCTTCCACCTGATCGCGGAGGAAGTCGAACACGAATTCGCGCCCGGACTGAAAGCAAAATGCTGGGGCTACAACGGCCATGTGCATGGCCCGGTAATCGAGGCGATGGAAGGCGACCGGGTGCGGGTTTACGTCAGCAACCGGCTGCCCGCGCCGACCACCGTGCATTGGCATGGCGTGTTTCTGGACAACGGCATGGATGGCGTCGGCGGCATCACCCAGCCAGTCATCAAACCGGGCGAGACCTTCCGTTACGAGTGGACCTTCCGTCAGCACGGCACGCTGATGTATCACCCGCACCATGACGAAATGACCCAGATGGCGATGGGCATGATGGGCATGATCGTCGTCCACCCGCGCGGCATAGCGGCGGCCGAGCGGCCGGATCGCGACTTCGTCCTGATGCTGTCGGAATGGAAGATCGAAGCCGGCGCCAGCCGGCCCGACCCGATGGCGATGAACGACTTCAATCTGCTCACGATGAACGCGAAATGCTTCCCCGGCACGGTTCCGCTGACGATGAAACTGGGCGACAAGATACGCATCCGCCTGGGCAACCTGTCGGCGATGGATCACCACCCGATCCACCTGCACGGCTTCAGCTTCAACGTGGTCGCCACCGATGGCGGCGCGATTCCGAAAAGCGCGCAATGGCCGGAAACCACCGTGCTGGTGCCCACCGGCAGCACGCGCGATATCGAATTCGTCGCCGATGCCGAAGGCGACTGGCCGATGCACTGCCACATGACCCACCACCTGATGAATCAGATGGGCCACGGCCTGCCCAACGTGCTCGGCGTCGACCTGTCCGACCTGGACGAACGGATCGGCAAACTGGTGCCGGGCTACATGAACATGGGCCGGACCGGCATGGGCGAAATGGCGGAAATGGCCATGGACGGCCCGAAAAACAGTCTCGCCACCTACTTCGAACCGGGCCAATACGACCCGATCACCATGGGCGGCATGTTCACGCTGGTGAAAGTGCGGAAATCACTGGATGGCGATGCCGACCCCGGCTGGTATTCGCACCCGCCGGAAACCCGCGCCCGGCTGGCGACACCGGAAGAACTCAAGCGCGATGGCGTCACGCCCGCCGAACCCGAATGAGTTCCGACCTGTCTAGGCGAACCGTTTCGCGATACCCAATAAAGCCGCTATCGGCCTGACGCAACCACGGCGGCGAACAGCAACGGGCCTGTTCCCCATCGGGTTCACACCCGGAACCGGCTCACCGCATGTTTCAAGTTGCCGGCGAGCCCCTCAAGACGATGTGCGGCGTATGCGGCTTGTTGAACGGCGGCGCTGTTCTGTTCCGACATTTGCGCCACATGTTCGACGTTGTGCGCGATGTCGGCGCTGGCATGGCTCTGCTCGCGGATGGCCGACGTAATATCGTTCACGGTACTGCCCACCTGTTGAGAGCCGGACTTGATCTGCTCAATCGACTCGCCAGCCTGATTGGCGAGCGCCACGCCCTGATTAACCACGGACACCCCCGCCTCCATGCTGGCGACAGCGCTCTTGGTACCGCTCTGAATTTTCGTGATCATCCCCGCTATCTCCTGGGTTGAATTGGCGGTGCGTTCCGCGAGTTTGCGCACCTCATCCGCCACAACCGCAAAACCGCGACCCTGCTCACCCGCGCGCGCCGCTTCGATGGCGGCATTGAGCGCGAGCAGGTTGGTCTGGTCGGCGATATCCTTGATCACATTGACGATCGAGAAAATCTGGTCGGACTGCTGCCCCAGTTGCTGAATAATCTGCGAGGACGCATTGACCGAATCGGCGATCTTGCGCATATCGCCAACCACCTGGTGAATGACCTCGCCGCCACTGGTCGAGAGTTCCGCCGATTTGCCGGAATGTGTCTGCGCATCCCTGGCATGCTCCGCGACCTGGTCCAGGCTCACCGTCATCTGTTCCACCGCGGCAGCCATGGAGGATGCCGCTTCGCTCTGCCGCTGGGAGCCCGCCGCCACCTGGTCTGTCGTGACGGAAAGCGCGCCGGCCTCGGCCGAAACTTGCATAGCGCCCTGATGCACCTGCCCGATCATGTCCTTGAGGTTTTGTTGCATCGTCTTGATTGCCGCCAGCAAGCTCGACGTATCCCCCGGCTTGGTGGCAACCGCGATCGTCAACTCGCCATCGGCGACCTGGCGCACGACCTGGACGGCATAGGCCGGTTCGCCGCCTAGTTGCGACAGCAAACTACTGGTGATGCGCAAGCCGATGAAACCGATCAGCGGCACCGCCATGACCACCACGATCAGAAACAGGTTTCTGATCGATGCGCGCTCGTTGTCGGCGCTCTGCTTGAGTTGCGCGGCATTGGCCTCGGCAAACTCTCCGATCGCCTTGACCAGTTTATCCATCCCGGACGATGTCTGACGGTCGATGCCATGCACCAGCTTGTCCACCACATGGCCGCTATCAGGATTGGCCTGATCGAAAGACTTGAGCGCCTCCCGGTACTTGGCCAGCATCTCGGCGTGATCCGCCAGCAACGCAAGGGCCGGTTGCTCGGGCATCCCGGCGGTTTCCATCAGCTTCGCCAGTTCGCGCAGCTGCGCCTGCACCTTGTCCGCCCGAGCGTTGAATCCTTTCTGGTATTTATCGAAATCGTTGGCGGCGTTGCCACGCAACAGGATGTTCTTCCACTCCTGCACTTGGCGTTGAAAATCGACCTGGGCGCTACGGGCCGTGTCGATCAGTTGCGCGCGTAAAGCGCCATTTTTCGTTGCGGTGTCGATTTCGCCGCCCAGGCGCGCAAAACCAAACAGGCTAAGCGCGACCACGATCGAAAGACTCGCGACGACCAAGCCAAGCAGAACCTGCATTTGTCGAGCCACTGTCATTATTTTTTTCCTCAAAATCATTCTCAACGCACCAAAAAACGGACCAGATATGTCCGGGCGATTAATTCGCGGTTCTTAACGACAAAGTATGAAAAATATTTAGAGAAATAACACGCCACGTTCACTGAACAGACGTGACTTGGCCTGAATCAAGGCCGCACTTCGACCGTACCGTCCTGCATCGCGGTGCCCTGCACGATGCGCCCGCCCGGCGTCTTTACGCGCACCAATTCACCGGGCGCGGCGGCATTCAGCGCGGTGCCTTCCTGATGAATCGTGAAAGCGGCGGTGCGAGCTTGCAGACGGACTTTTCGACCAGCCTGAATCACGTTCGGCAAACTCAGCCAGCCGATCGCAATGGCCTGTCCGGCGGCAACCGGACGGTTGACGCGGACATCGGCCGGCAAAGTGCGCGGATAGAGATCGGGCGATTGCGTGTATTCGATCTGGCGCAGTTCCACATCCGTGCCGGCGGGCGCTTCGCGATTGGCGATCGGCCGGGTGGCGACCAGAGCCAACCCGCTCAGGCGATTCTGGTAACCGAGGTAAAACGTCCATTGCGCGGGCGCTTCGCAGCGCACCCCAAGATTGCCCCGGCCCCAGAGCTGGGCATTGGCGGGCAGAAAAAAACGGGTGTCGGCGCAAGCCGGCAAACGCAAGCGCGCATCGATATCGCCGATTTTCGCCTGCGCGACGCTGCCGGGAAACGCGGCCGTCGCCTTTTGTTCCAGCCAGGCCGCGGCCTGAACGCGCAGACGCGGCACATCGAGCAATGCGCCGTTGGCGGCACCTTGTGCTGGGCAGGAAACACCGAGAACGATCGAAACGAACAGAAAAAACGGAAATATCGCGCGCATGGAACCCACTTATTACCCATTCTGGGCAAAACTACCCGGGCCGCCATTTTCCACCAGATATTGCGCCCGCCATGAAACATCCCGCACCACCCGCCGCAAAACAACCGGCTGAAAAACAACCGGCCGAACTCGCCCGCGAAGCCATCCGTCTGCTTACCGGCAAACGCTTGCCGCCGACGCCGGACAACTTTCTCAAGGCCTACAACGAAGTCGCCGGCCTGCCGGAACCGACAACGGCATCGCCCCCCTCATCCACACCCGCGCCGGCAGCAGCGGCGCAACGCGACGAAGCAAAGTGGCCCGATCTGCTGCGCAGCCTGGTCCGGCAGTGGGATCTGCGCCAGACCGGACTGACCCCGGCGCGCAAAAACGAAATGCTGGAACGCGTGCTGATCAACTTCGGCAACGACACTGCCGCGTTGCACGAAAAGCTCAGTGCGCTGACTCAGTCCTGGTCGCGCGGTGCGGACGACAAAGAAAAATCCGCGCCGGCCATGCCCGCCGCAATCAAGGAAAAAACAACCAAGGCCAGCGCAAAAGCCCTGGCAAGCGAAGAACTCCAGACCGAACCCGCAACCGGGTCGATACCCGCCGCGGCCGATTGCGCGCCGCTGCTGCGAGCGCTCGAAAACAATCTGCGCCTGCTTGCCGGCAGCTGTCAGTCGCGCTGGCCGGAACTCGGCAAGCGCGCGGAGGAATTGGCCGCATCGCTATCCAACCGCAAACAGCTCGATGCGCAACACTATGAAACCTGGTCGGCGCTCTGGCGCGAACTGCTGATTTACGTCGAGGACGACCATGAACTCGCCGCCGGCCTCAAGCGCTTGATGGGCTTGCTGTTCCTCAACATCGGCGAACTGGTCGGCGACGAAGCCTGGCTTTCCGGCCAACTCGCCGCCATGCAGAACCTGATGGACGGCAATCTGCACGCCGACGTGTTGCTCGAAGCCGAGCGCGGCCTGCGCGATCTGGCCTACAAACAGGGCGTGCTGAAAGGCGGCCTGGAAGAAGCACGTTCGCGCCTGAAGGATCTGGTCTCGACCTTTATCGACCGGGTCGGCGAAATGAGCCAGAGCGCGGATGGCTACCACGCACGCATGGGCGAATATTCCGAGAAGATCAGCCAGGCGCGCGACATCAGCGAACTGGGCGATGTCGTCGGCGGTCTGTCGGCCGATATCGGCGGCCTGCGCGATGCCTTGCGCAACAATCACGATGAACTGGTCACCGCGCGGACCCAGGCGGAACAGGCCGAACAACGCGTGCAGGAGCTGCAACGGGAATTGGCCCAGGTCTCCAATCTGGTGCGCGAGGACCAGCTCACCGGCGCGCTGAATCGACGCGGCATGGACGAAGCCTTCGAACGCGAACTCGCCCGCACCGAGCGTCTGCAAGCGCCACTTTCCATCGGCATGCTCGATCTGGATCATTTCAAGAAACTCAACGACCGCCTGGGCCACCAGGCCGGCGACGAGGCGCTGCGCCATCTGACCCGCGTCGTGCATGGCCTGCTGCGCCCGACCGACATGCTGGCGCGCTACGGCGGCGAAGAGTTTTTGATTCTGCTGCCGAATACCGACCTCGACGAAGCCGAACATGTGCTGAAACGCATCCAGCGCGAACTCACCCGGCAATTCTTCCTGCACGACAACGAACGCGTGCTGATCACTTTCAGCGCCGGCGTCGCGGCACACCGTCCGGATGAAAGCCAGGCCGCGCTGGTCGCGCGCGCCGATGCCGCCATGTATACGGCCAAAAGCCTGGGGCGGAATCGCGTCGAACGAGGTTGATCGTGGCGACTCGGCCCGTGAGCGGGCCTGCCGCTACTTGGCTTCGGCGATCAACGCCAGCTTGCTGGCGCGGTTCATGTTTTTGATTTCACGTTCACGCCGTTGCGCGTCGGAACGGCTGGCGGCGGACTCGACATACACCAGAGCCACCGGCCGCCGCGCCCGCGTGTAGCGCGCGCCCAGTGGCGCGCCCGCGTTATGTTCGCCGACTCGACGCGCGACATCGGTACTGACGCCGGCATACAAGGTGTCGTCGGCGCAGCGCAGGAGATAGACAAACCAGGCTTGCGGCGTTGAAGTATCGAGGTGGCTCATACGGTTCATCCATCCCACGCGCTTGGGGTAAATTTCGCCAGCTAGAATAACCGCGACTTTCTCGGGCAATTGAGAATTATCAGCAAACAAGGGCGTGGACATGTGCAATTTTCGTGCTGACTCCTATCCCGTCAAACCGGGTTCAACCGAGGTCGAACATGGATCGGATCGGCGTGACTTTCTCCTCGCGGTTTCCGGCATGGCGCTGTTGGCCGGATTGACCTCAATGTCAGGCTGCTCCGCCGGCGACGAGCCGGGCTTGCGCATCGCCACAAACCAGTGGATCGGCTATGAACTGCTGTACTTGAGCCAGGCGTTGAATCCACGCGATCGCACCGGCATCAAGCTGGTGGAACTGCTTTCCAACACCGATTCGGTGCAAGCCCTGGTTGCCGGCACGATAGACGGCGCCGGTTTGACGCTGGATGAAGCGATTGCAGCGCGCGCCGCCGGCCTGGATTTGAAAATCGTGCTGGTGTTCGATTTCTCCGCCGGCGCCGATGTGCTGCTGGCCCGCCCGGAAATCACTCAACTGGCCGGCCTGAAGGGAAAACGTGTCGGCGTGGAACAAACCGGCGTCGGCGCGCTGATGCTCGATGCCGCCTTGAAACAGGCCGGTCTGACCGCCACCGAGGTCGAAGTCATCGGACTGACCGTGGACCAGCATCTGGCCGCATTCCACAACCGCAAGGTCGATGCGCTGGTCACCTTTGAGCCGATCGCAAGTCAGATCGCGGCCGCTGGCGGACGCCGTCTGTTCGACAGCCGGGCGATACCGGGCAGCATCGTCGATGTGCTCGCACTGTCGACCAAGGCGCTACAGGCCAATCCCAACACGGCACGGCAATTGGCGGCGGATTATTTCCAGGCTTTGGCCTATCTGCGCCAGAACCCGGCCGATGCCGCGCGGCGCATGGCGCCGCGCCTGGGCCTGACCCCGGCCGCCGTGGAGGCCGGCTATCGGGATATCGTGCTGCCCGATCTGGCCGAGAATCGACGCCTGCTAGGCGGAGCGCCGGCGCCTCTGGAAACCTCGGCCGCCAAACTGGCGACCGTGATGCTGCATGCGAATCTGCTCGCCAAACCTGTCGACGTAACGCAATTCATCGTCGACAGCGTCTTGCCGGAGGTGCAAGCGTGACACCGTCTCCATCCCGCGCCGGCATGCGGCGGCTCAGCCTGCGCACCGCCCTCCCCCTGGCCCTGATGGCGCTCTGGCTCCTGGTCCTGGGGCTGTCCATCGGCAATACGCTTTGGCAACGTTCCCAACAGGCCTTCGCGCAAGCCCGCATCACACTGCTCAGCGAAACCGCGCATCTGGCGCGCATGGCGGAACGCGGCCTGTTGCATGCGCCTGATCTGGTCGAAGCCGACGTCACCCATACTGGCGCCGACCCGGTCGTGACAGTGAGCGCCGTGCTCGACGCCGATGGCCGCGTGATCTTCGCCAATCACCTGGCCTGGAAAGGCAAACTGGCGGACGCCGTCATTCCCGGGTTTGACCGCGCTCGCTTTGCGCGCGCCACCCAGAGCCGTCTGCCCGACCAAACCGCCGCGCTCGATAGCCTGCGCCCATCGGCCATGCTGGCGTTTACGCCGCCGGCATCGGTTTCGGCCGTGCGCAATCTGAAGCACGGCGCCGTCTATCTGGAATACGACCTGCACGATGTGCAACGTCAAGCGCGCGCCAAGGTACTCAGCTCACGCATGCCGGAATTTTTCGTGCTCATGGCGCTGACCTTGCTGCTGTTCTGGCTGTTGCATCGCCATGTCAGCCAACCGTTGACCGCGCTGGGGCACGTCAGCCGACGCATCGCCGAAGGCGATTACAGCGCGCAGGCGACCGAGTCCGATGTCAGGGAGATAGCCGATCTGGCAAGCGCGTTCAACCGGATGAGCGCGCGTTTGCAAAACGCCATCGGCAACCTCCAGGCCAGCGAGGAGCAACTCAGCGTCACCCTCCATTCCATCGGCGACGCGCTGATCGCGGCGGATCTGGCCGGGCAAGTCACCCTGATGAACCCGGTCGCCGAGCGACTGACCGGCTGGACATTGCAAGCGGCGCGGGGACGCCCGGTAGCCGAGATATTCCGTATCGAAAACGCCCGGACAGGCCAGCCCGCCAATATTCCCATCGACCGTGTTCTGGCGGAAGGACTGGTGGTCGGGCTCGCCAACCATACCGTGCTGTTCTCACGCGACGGTCGGCGCTACCACATCGCCGACAGCGCCGCGCCGATCCACAATAGGGAAGGCCATCTGCTCGGCGTGGTCATGGTGTTCCATACCGTTGACGAGGAATACCGCCTGAACGAAGCGCTGGCCGAAAGCGAGCAGCATTTCCGCACCCTGGCCAATACTGGCCAGGCCTTTATCTGGACCTCCGGCCTGGACAAAAACTGCAACTACTTCAATCAGGTCTGGCTCGATTTCACCGGCCGCACCATGGAACAGGAAGTCGGCACGGGCTGGGCCGAAGGCGTCCACCCGGAAGATATCCAGCAATGCATGGACACTTACGCCCAGGCATTTGACCGGCGCGAGGCCTTCAGCATGGTCTACCGCTTGCGCCGGCACGATGGCGAATACCGCTGGATCCTCGACGAGGGCACGCCCCGCTATGACACGCAGGGCAATTTCCTCGGTTATATCGGCCATTGCCTGGACATCACAGCGCAACGCCAGGCGGAAGCGGATATTCGGCGCCTGGCCTATTACGACGCGCTCACCGGGCTGCCCAATCGTCGCCTGTTCATGGACCGATTGACGCAGTCTCTGGCCGGCGCCCGGCGCAGCGCGCATATCGGCGCGTTGATGTTCATCGACCTGGACCAGTTCAAGCGGGTCAACGATGCGCGCGGGCACGACATTGGCGACGCCGTCTTGCAACAGGTCGGCGGTCGCCTGACCCGTTTCCTGCGTGACGAAGACACCGTCGCGCGCCTCGGTGGCGATGAATTCGTCGTTTTGCTGGCCAATCTCGCCAACAGCCCGGATGCCGCCGCGCGTCTGGCGATGGGCGTCGCCGAAAAAATTCGTGCGGTGATGGAAACGCCGTTCCAGGTCGATGACGCCGATTACCACATTGGCGCCAGCATCGGCATCACCATCTTCCCCAAAGCCGGCGAGACCGAGGATGACCTGCTGCGCGAGGCCGATACGGCGATGTACCGCGCCAAGGATGCCGGTCGCAATGCCGTGGTCTATTTCGAAGCCGCCATGCAGGAAAGCGTGCAAGCCCGGCTGGCGCTGGAACAAGATCTGCACCACGCCATCGCTCAAAATGAACTGCGCCTGTTCCTGCAGCCGCAAGTCGATCGCCAGGGCGTTCTGGTGGGCGCGGAAGCCCTGGTGCGTTGGCAGCACCCGACGCGCGGCCTGATTTCGCCGCTGGCTTTCATTCCGGTGGCGGAGGAATCCGGGCTGATTGTCGGCCTGGGCGCATGGGTGCTGACCGAAGCCGCCCGCATGCTGAAGGAATGCGACGATCTCGGCCGGCCGTTACGGCTGGCGGTGAACGTCAGTCCGCGCCAGTTCCGTCATTCCGGTTTTGTCGCTCAGGTACAGACCATATTGCGCGACGCCGGCACCGACCCGACTCATCTGGTGCTGGAAGTCACCGAGGGTCTGGTGATCGATGACATCCACGACACCATCGCAAAAATGGATGAGTTGAACAAACTCGGCATTCATTTTTCGATCGACGACTTCGGCACCGGTTATTCCTCGCTCGCCTACCTGAAGCGGCTGCCGCTACACGAACTGAAAATCGACCGCACCTTCGTCCAGGATGCCCCGACCGACCCCAACGACGCGGCCCTGGTGGAAACCATCCTGTCGGTGGCTGGGCACCTCAATCTTTCGGTGGTGGCCGAGGGGGTGGAAAACGAAGCGCAGTTCGAGTTCCTGAAATCCCGCAACTGCGGCGTCTTCCAGGGTTACCTGTTCGACCGCCCGCTGCCGTGGGAGGAGTTCAAGACACGCTGGCGGAGTTGATCGCATCCAGTTGACGGCTCACATCGGACAGGCTGGAACGCGCCGCCTGGGTCTCGATCCAGACCGAAACATCGGTTGCCGACAGCGGTTTGGCGAAGAAATAGCCTTGTCCCTCGGTACAGCCCAGATTTTCCAGCACCGCCCTCTCGGTCGTTTTTTCAATCCCCTCGGCCACAATCTCGAGGGACAGGCTTTCCGCCAGCGCGATGATGGCCTTGGTGATGGATTCGTTGGCCGGTGTGTGCTCGATGTCGCGTACGAACGACTGATCGATCTTCAGACGATTGATCGGGAAGCGGCGCAAGTAATTCAGGCTGGAATAGCCGGTGCCGAAGTCGTCGATCGCCAGACTGACGCCGAGGGCTCGGATCTCCATAAGCGTTACCAGAACCTCCTCGACATTGTGCATGAGGACGCTTTCGGTCAGTTCCAGCTCGATAAACGCGGGATTGACCCGACTCTCTTCCAGAACCGTCTTCAGCACGACCACGAAATTCGCTTGCTGAAACTGGACCGCGGATACGTTGATGGACATCCGCATCGGCGCGTAACCGCGCTCATCCCAGTCGTGCAGTTGGCGGCAAGCCTCGCGCAGCACCCATTCGCCCAATCTGAGAATCAGGCCGCACTCTTCCGCCAGCGGAATGAATTCCAGCGGAGAAATCATGCCCCGAACCGGATGGCGCCAACGCACCAGCGCCTCCACGCCGCGCAACTGCTGGGTGGTGATGTCGACCTGAGGCTGGTAGAACAACTCCAAATCGCCCTGATCGATGGCCTGGCGCAGCTCGCTCTCCAGGGACAGGCGGGACGGATCGAACAGGGCCTTGCCTTCCACATAGACGCGGAAACCATTGCGGCCAGTGGCTTTTGCCTCATACATCGCGGCATCCGCCTTCGCCATCAGACGACTGATATCGGTATCGTCCCTGGGGTAGATCGCCACGCCGATGCTCACGGTCACCACCAGCGAATGGCCCAACAAGTCGACCGGGGTCTGCATCGATTCGAGCAGGCGCTCGGCGACCAGATCGGCGCCTTCAGGATCGTTCAGGTTGTCCATCAGGATCACGAACTCGTCGCCGCCGATGCGCGCCACGGTATCCGACTTGCGCGCCGCCGTCTTCAGGCGGCTGACGATGGTGCGCAGAACCGCGTCGCCGAAACTGTGGCCGAGGGAATCGTTGATGTTTTTGAACCGATCCACATCGATGAACAACAATGCGACCAGCAAGCCCTTGCGCTCCGCGTCCAGGCAAGCCTGCTTGAGGCGGTCGCCGAGCAGAGTCCGATTCGGCACGCCGGTCAGATGATCGTAATGGGCAAGATAAAACAGCTCCGCCTGCTTGCGCTGGGTGATCAGATTCAACAGGTCGTGGCCATTGGCCACGCCTTGATACAGGCTCTGTCTGGTCACCATGAAACCGGTCACCATATGGTGCATGCCCGCGCCGATGATGATCTGGGCGACATCCTCGATACAACTTGTATCCTCCACGATGATGGGCTCATGGCAGTGGTAGCTCTCGAAATTCCGCACATCCTGAATCGGGCGGCGGCCAAAGATTTCTCGGGCATAGGGTTTGGCGAAGTATTCGATGAAAACCTTGCGGTCGACCAGAGTGACAGGCCTTTGCGCGTCGTCGACAACCGGAATGGCATAGATTTCGGTGTTGTTCAGAAAGCGCTCCAGCACTTCCAGGCAGGGGGTTTTCTTGTTTACCGGTTCCATCGACCGGACCAGATCCTTGACTGTCGGGGCATGCCGCAGACGATCCTCCTCGATAAAGAGATTGGGAACCGTCGAGACGACAAGGTTGGAGTTCATCAACAAGGGGGTCGAGTCGTAATTCATTCTGCTGTGCCTCGGTTAGGATCGGGTAAGGACGCCGCAATAGGGTGTTGCAAGCTTCCCGCGGTTCGGCCTCGCCAGGCGGGAGTCGACGACCTGGCGAGCATCGAGTGGAAAGAGGTCAAACCGCTCGGGGAGTGACGATTTCGCAGCGCAGCCATTGCAGGCCGGCATCCCGGGCCGCGAACATCGCTTCGCAGCAGGGCATCGATACGTCCCGATCCGCGAACGAAAAACCATTACGGATGTAGAGCGTGCCCACCGGTTTCGACCACTGGCGATGGACTCGAGCCGAAACGAAGTTGCTGCTGTCGGTTTCATCGACATAGGCGATCAATTCATACGCATCGCCATCCAGCCGTCTGGATTTGTCGGTCAATATCTGGACGCCATCCGAACTGAAATCCAGCAACAAACCCAGCACGCTATCCTCGCTCGCGCGCTGAAACACCCAGACCGGCACCAACTCTTCATTGCGGGGCATCTGAAAGAACTGAACGCGCTCGGATTTGCGTTGTTCCGGTTGTTCCGGTTGTTCCATAGCTCCGCTCCATTTGGTTGCCGACTCGGCACAGTAATGTTCGGATGTTGTGGAATTGTGACCATGGCGACGCTGGTGGCGTTTTCCGCTGGCGCATCGAGGTATCTTCATACGTTTGCAGCACCGCAAACCTTCGTCCAACTTGCTTCACGCCGGATTTGCCTTGCCGGAATCCGGCGCGGTTACGGTCGATGCGGAATCACGCGTCCGGCAACTTCTTGCCCGGATTGAGCAAGCCCTGCGGATCGAACAGCGCCTTCACCGCCTGCATCAGCGCCAGGGTGGAAGCATCGAGTTCGCGTTCGATATAAGCGCGCTTCTCGCTGCCGATGCCGTGTTCGCCGGACAGACTGCCGCCCAGGCCCAGCACGGCTTCGATCAACGCATCCCGGCAGGCGCGGGCGCACGCCATTTCTTCGGCATCGTCGGCATGTACCATCAAATTGACGTGCAGATTGCCGTTGCCGGCATGGCCGAAGCTGACGATGGGCACGCGATGATGCTTGCCCAGCGCGTCGATGGCGTTGACCAGATTGGCCAGACGCGCCACCGGCACGACCACGTCTTCGTTGATTTTCAGCGGCGCGATTTTTTTCACCGCGTGCGACAACGATTTGCGCGCGACCCACAAGTTGGCGATTTCGGCGGCGGTAAAGCCGCTCTGGATTTCGAGCAGGCCATCGCCGGCCAAGGCGGCTTCCAGCGCCGCGATCTGGCGCGGCACATCGGCCGCCGCGCCATCGGCTTCGACCATCAAAATGGCTTGCGTGCCGGCCGGCAGGCCCTCCGCCGCGCCGTATTCGCCGCCGTATTCGCTGATCGCCTCGATTGCGCGGCGATCCATGAATTCCAGCGCGCTCGGCACGACGGACTGCGCGGCGGGGTTTTTCTCCGGGTTGCCCATGATCCGGCTGACCGCGGCGCAGGCCGCCGCATTGCTGGAAAAACAGACGCGCAACGTGGCGACGCGCTCCGGCGCCGGGATCAGCTTCAAAGTGACTTCGGTAATCAGCGCCAGCGTGCCTTCGGAACCGACCAGCAAACGGGTCAGATCGTAAGCGGTGGCGTATTTGGTGGTGCGGCCGCCGACCCGGATCTCCTGGCCAGCGCCGGTCACCGCGCGCAAGCCGAGCACATGATCGCGGGTCGCGCCGTATTTGACGCAGCGCGGCCCGGCGGCGTTCATCGCAAGGTTGCCGCCGATCCGGCAGTACGCGCCGGAGCCGGGATCGGGCGCGTACATCAGCCCGACGCTATTGGCGATGGCGTCGATGTCATCGGTCACCACGCCCGGCTCGACCACGATCAGCCGATTGGCCGGGTCGAACTCGACGATACGTTTCATGCATTCGAAGCTGACCACCAGACTGCCGGTGACCGGCAGCGCGCCGCCGACGTTGCCGGAACCCGCGCCACGCGCCACCAAGGCCAGACGATGCCGGTTGGCCAGGCGCACGATGGCGAGCACATCGTCATGGCTGGCGGGAAACAGCACCGCGTCGGGCAGGCAGTATCTCGGGGTTTCGTCGCTGGCGTAGAGCGCCAGGGTTTCGGCATCCGCGTAAACGCGGTCGACGCTCAACAGTGTCTGGAATTCGGCCAGTATCTCGGGCTGCAACATTCAGGCGACCGACCTCAACCCAGCGCGGGTTCGACCACTTCGGCGACACCGGCCAAAGCGTCGCTATCGGCATAGCGGCCGTAAACCTCTTGCACGGCGGCATCGTAGATGAAGCGGTTGAACTGCCCGGCAAGCTGTTCGTGCATGGTGTGTTTGATCGCCTGGGTCATCACCTTGTCGAGCGAAACGATGCGTTTGGCCCGAATCACGCCATCTTCCGCGTCGACCAGAATCATCTTGAATCGCGCGCGATCACCCGCCGTTTCAACCGGCAATTCACGCATCGCTTCCGGAATCAGATGAATGTTGAAAGCGACGTCGGACCATTCGCACACATCCTTGATCTTGTAGAGCAGAAACGCCGCCGGGCCGTGCGTGAACAAGGCGACTTCCATCGGCCGCACCCGAAAACCCTCGACCTCGGCCGGCGTCGGGCCGCTCCAGAACAGCACCAGTTCATGCGCGCCGGCGGTGTAGGCATAGCGCGCGCCCTCGTCGTAGCGGGCGTGATCCGGGCTGTAGACCTCGCCGACCTGGCGTGTCGTCACTGATCCTGCTCCGGCAATAGCGAGGCCAGCATGGAAACCATGTCGGCGTCGAAATCGAAACCCGATTCCTGGCCGGGATTGATCGACAAGCCCATGTCGGCGCCCATGCGTTGCACAATCCACGACACTTCGGTCAGCAAGCCGCCGCTGTAACCGGGAAATTCTGCGGTGAATTCCTTGGCCCGTTCGGGCGAGGAAAAGGCGATGAATATCCGGTTGCCTTCCTCATCTTCGATCACCAGCGGGTCGGCCTTGGTGGAAAGTTGAAAACCGGCGATCTGATGTTTTTCATCCTTGATCGGCATGAACACCTGATGGTCAAGCAACTGGCGCGCGAAAGTTTCCGGGTCCAGATTGCCCTGTTCCATCTCGGAAAAAAGGCGTTCCACTTCGTTACGAGCGGCAATAGAAGTCATGGGATGTGCTGCGATGCGGGAGAGCGGGCAGGATACCACCGCCCCCTCCCCTCGAAAACGCTTGCCTGGACGATAACGTGACCGAATGCGCAACCGATCCAATTCGCCGGTTCAACCGCCATTGGCTTTCGTTTCCCCGTTCATGCACTTGGTTTTGGCTTCGGCATCGTTCAGCGTGGCATTGACGCTGATCGGCTTGCCGTCGCGCATCAGCTTGATTTCCTGACTCTTGCCCGCCTCCGCCTTGCGCACCAGCCAACGCAGCCGCTCAGCCGAAGTGACCGGTTTGCCGGCGAATTCCAGGATCAGATCGCCAGCCTTGATGCCGGCCGCTGCCGCGGCGGTGTCCGGCTGCACGCTTTTGACTTCAATGCCGTAGCCCAGGCCGAGTTCATCGAGACGCGCATCGGAAAGATCGCTGACCATGACACCCAGGGCCTTGCCGACCATCGGCGCGGCATCCTGTGCGGGGGCGTGGGGATAATCGCAAGCCGGGCCCCGCCCGTAGCCCGGGCCAGCCGGCATGTAGGGGCAGCCATAAGCGCCTGGCATGGCTGGATATCGGCCGTGGCAGTCACACTGGCCGGCCGAAGCCGGGCTTGCCATGGCCAGAGTCAGCGCGAATGCGGATAAAGCGCGGGCAAAAGTAATGCTCAAATGTTTGGACATCGGGAATCTCCTCAATCATCGGCTCCGGACAGGACGTCCGAACCAGCAGCTTGGTCGCGAAAAATCCGATCTGGTTCCTTTCGAGGCTGATTTCCAATGCCCGATCAGCCATCCCGTCGCTTCACCGCCGGCACGTACTCGCGCGGTTGCCGCTGTTGCTCATCGCCGCCGACTTCCAGAATCCGCACTTTGACGCTCTTGCCCTTGACCTTGCCCTCGGCCAGCCGGCGCTGGGCTTCGTGGGCGATGCGGCGATCCACCGCAACATAAGTGGTGGTTTCGGTGACGGTGATCTTGCCGACCTGGGCGCTGGTGAAACCGGCCTCGCCGGTGAGCGCGCCGAGCACGTCGCCGGGGCGGATTTTCTCTTTGCGGCCGCCAAGTATCTGCAGCGTGGCCATCGGCGGTAGCAGCGGTTTCTTGCTGGCCGGCTCCAGTTCATCGAGCGAATGCCATTCGACCTCGGTACCGACTTCCTTGGCGATGGCATCGACCCGTTTCATCTGGTTTTCGCTGGCCAGGCTGAGCGCCCAGCCGTCCTGATCGACCCGGCCGGTGCGGCCGATGCGGTGGATGTAGACCTCCGGGTCGGGCGTCACATCGACGTTGATGACCGCTTCCAGTTTGTCGATGTCCAGCCCGCGCGCGGCGACATCGGTCGCCACCAGCACAGAGCAACTGCGGTTGGCGAACTGGATCAGCACCTGGTCGCGCTCGCGCTGCTCCAGCTCGCCGTGCAAGGCCAGCGCATAGAAACCCTGCTGGCGCAGGACTTGCAGCAAATCGCGGCATTGCTGGCGGGTGTTGCAGAAGGCCAGCGTGCTGACCGGGCGAAAGTGGTTCAGCAACAGCGCCACCGCCTGCAGGCGCTGGTCCTTTTCAACTTGATAGAAACGCTGGCGTATCTTGTCGCTGGCATGCTGCTCCGGCAGTTTCACTTCTTGCGGCTGGTGCATGAAACGTTTGCTCAATTCGCCGATTTCCGCCGGGAAGGTGGCGGAAAACAGCAGCGTCTGGCGTTTTTTCGGGCACAGTTTGGCGATGGCAAAAATCTCGCCGTAGAAACCCATGTCCAGCATGCGGTCGGCCTCGTCAAGCACCAGCGTGTTGAGCGCGTCCAGGTCCAGGCTGCCACGCTGCAGATGGTCCATGATCCGACCTGGCGTGCCGACGACAATGTGCGCGCCGTGTTCCAGGCTGATCATTTGCGGACGCATCGGCGAGCCGCCGACCAAGGCCAGAATCTTGATGTTGTCCTCGCAGCGCGCCAGCCGGCGCAGTTCCTGGGTGACCTGATCGGCCAGCTCGCGCGTCGGGCACAGCACCATGGCCTGCACGCCGAAGCGCAGCACATTCAGATTGGCCAGCACGGGCAAACCGAATGCAGCGGTCTTGCCGCTACCGGTCTTGGCCTGCGCGATCAGATCGTGGCCATCGAGCGAAATCGGCAGACTGGCGGCCTGGATCGGCGTCATGTTGTGGTAGCCGAGCTGGCCCAGATTGGCCAGCACGGCGGGCGCCAGTGGCAGTACATCAAAGGGCGCGGGCGCGGCTTCTGGCGTGGGGGAGTTTTGTTCGGGCATGCCGGATTATAGCGGCGGACAGGCTATGGATCGCTCAGAACTATCGCCAACTTATTGATTTTGTTAATAACACGAGTCGGGGTCTGGATCCCCACGAACATGAACGAAGTGCCTTACCCATCCCCTTCAGCCACACAGACATGCTGGCATGTTTTTCAGCCGCAACACGCGGGCTAATTAATCGAAGTGAATTCATTCGCATAGATTGGGTGACGCCTCTTTCTATTGCGTGTCCTCATGCGATTCCAATCCAAACCGCCAGTGCGCGATTTATCCCGATCAAGGCATCTTCATCTAACTGACCGATAACCTCTCCGATTCTTTCCTGCCGGATGGTCATGATCTTGTCGACCTGAATCTGGCAAATTTTCATTAGCCCATTCCCAGAGGTCGGGTCAACCGTGATGCGAAACAGCGGTGCATCAACCGTGGTGCGCCCCCAATTACTCCGCAAAGCAACACGACAAGGCCCGTTCGTATACCGCAGTCGCATGTCAAATCTGCCAAAGCAGAATTTGTCGTATTTTTTTACATCCAGACAAATTCACTTGGATATTCATAAATTGAAATGCTCTGTAAATCAAACGCATAAACAATCTGAGCACACAAGGTATGAATATTGCTTAAGAGTTAACATTATATAAACGGAGTTAAACGCCTAGAGTTCGCTTTTCTGAGTAACGATTCTTGAACGCTCTCAAAGTAAGCCTTGAAGAAACTGATCAACCTGATCAACCACGAAAAAGGAGCCTTGCAATGAGCCGAAAAAATCTCCCGCGCGTCAGCCTCTGTCTAGCGCTGGGACTCTGCAATCTACCCGCGCAAGCGGTGAACATAACCGGCACGCTGACAGCCGATAACCATTACGCCCTCTATGCCGGCCAACCTGACGGTTCCGGTCTCGCCTACGTCGGACGCAATGAAATCGGTGATAGTGGCAATCCAGGCATCTACAACTTCAGCTTTCCTGAGACATGGCATTTCAATGTCGCTGCCGGAGATCGGCTTTACGTCGTCGCCTGGGACGATGGCGGGCCTCAGATGTTCCTGGGCAACTTCAACTGGGAAAGCGGCTTGATCGTGTCCGACCTGGCAAGCTGGGAATACTACGTGCCAGACAATACCAACCAGTTCGTTCCGAACGGCGCCACGCCCATCACCACCGCCGACCTGGGCTCTCTGATCGCGACCGCCAACTGGTCTGCTCCAAGCGCGCAAACCCCCAATTCGAACAACCCGACCTGGGGCACCATCCCTGGCGTAAGCGCCACTGCTGCCTACATCTGGCATGACGGCGCCTGGAATGACTGGAACAGCAGCTCAGACGGCAAGTACGTGGTTTTCCGCAGCGTCGTTTCGCCAGTAGCTGTGCCCGAGCCAGAAACCTGGGCAATGTTGCTGGCCGGTTTTGGATTAGTTGGATTGATGGCAAGGCGAGGATATGTATTCAACCGCCGCACCTGAACTGAGTTGAATTGAACGATTTTCTGATCAACAAACAGGAGAGTTTCATGAAGCAGACCATACCTTTCGCCCTGAGTGCCTTGCTCATCTCGGGTTCGCCAGTGCAGGCCGACTCGATCTTCTACGACGGTTTCGATGCAACGGCGGGGACCCAGCTTGAAGGCTACAACGGTTATTCAATCACCGCCGAACCTATTTTTACCGCGTCCAATCCAGGAAGCAAAACCGCCGAGATCCAGGGGCCCGGGCTCAGCGTCGCCGGACAACTATCGGCGGGTAATGCCGCCTATATGTATTACCAAATGGTGGGCGGCGCCGCAGTACCCTATACGGCGACCAAAAATCTGACCGACTTCGGCTCCGTCAGCGGAATTGGCGTCAATACCTTTTATGTATCCGCCCTGTTCAACTCGAATGATTTCCCCACCCCGGAAGACTCAGTACTGGGGGTTTGGGTAAAAGTGGGCATCCCCATTGATTTTGCAACCGGCGCCGATCGCTATTTTTCCATCGGCATCAAGCATGCCGCGCGCGACTATCAGGTCTTCGCGGAGGGCGTGGGCACTCAATACGGGGATTGGAAACTGGCCGACTATTCGCCAGGACAAACAGTGCAGGTGGTCGCCAAGTACGTCATCACACCGATGGATGCAACCGGCAGATATCGTTTCGAGGTCTATGCAGCGGCAAACCCTGTGCCGAACCTCGAACCAAGCTGGACATTTATTGCCGGGGAGAGCGACGCCGTCGGCAGCTACAAGATCGGCACCTACACTGTGTCGAATCTCAATCTGACAGTGGCACGCAGCGGCTCGGATAGCGGCTCCGGTGGGCTGATCGACGAAATCCGCATCGGCACGAACTATGCGGACGTGGTCGGTGTCGTTCCCGAACCCGAAACCTGGGCGACGCTGCTGGCGGGCTTGGGGTTGCTGGGGTGGCGGATGCGCCGACACTCTCATGCTTGATATCGCCCCCCAAATGAGCACCTTCACCCATCTGATGCAGTTTTTCCGGAGTTGAATTTGCAAACAGACACCCATCGACCAATCCCGCTCTCCACTCTTGCCGTGCTCTGTCTTGGCCTGACCTGCGGCCCAGCCATCGCGGCGGAGCATCAACTGGCGCCCAGCGCCGATGCATATTTGAACAGTGAATATCCAGGCACGAATTACGGCGACGAGAAGGACTTGTTTGTCCACACTGGGAGCAACATCATAGAGCGGGAATGACAAAGGCCGCGCAAGCTGCCTTTGTCATTGAGCGGATTGGCAGGAGCATCCGCTCGGGCAAGCCCACTCTTACATGGTGAGCGGCATCCGGCGTCCGCGCGATCTGCGCTGCCGGCTCAGAAGAAAATCAGCTTGATGCCAATTGCGATGGTGGTGATCTCGAACGCGCGTTTGATCCACATATTGCCCTTGGCGATGGCGACGTGGCTGCCCAGATAGCCGCCGACGATGGAACCGACCAGCAGCGCCGGCATCCAGCCCCAGGCGACGGTGCCTATCGTGCCCAGCACGACGGCGCCGGTGCCGTTCCAGATGAAGCCGCACAGAATCAGGGTGTAGGCGACGGCGCGTTTGTAGTCGAGGCCGAAGTGGCGGATCAGCCAGATGGTCAGGAACAGGCCGGTGCCGGAGGTGATGGAGCCGTTCAGGAAGCCGACCGCGAACAATCCCGCCATGCCGATCAGCAAGCCGCGTCCGTCTCGGTTCTTCGGCGTGAATTCCATGCCCAACTTGGGCTTGAATACCGAATACAGGCCCAGGCCCAGCGTCAGCACGCCCAAGGCGAGCGTCGCGGCGGCCGGTGGCACATGCAGGATGCTGACCGCGCCCAGCACCACGCCGGGCAGTCCGGCGCCCAGAATGATCAGCGAGAAGCGGCGTTCGAGATGGCTTTCCCGCATGTGCCGGAAGATTGCGCCGACGCCGAGGAAGACGCTGGCGACCTTGTGCGTCGCCAGGGCGACGCCGAACGGCAGGCCCAGGAAGATCAACATCGGAAACTGGATCAAACCGGCACCGCCGCCGGACAAGGCCGAAAACCAGTTGGCGATGAACGAGGCGACCAGCAGGATCAGGTGATCGGCGGCGGGCAAATCCATGCGCAGCCGGTCAATCCGCCCCGGTCACACCCATGCGCACCGGATGCGTCACGTAAACCAGTCTCAGCCCGGCCGCGCCAGCGCGTTGAACCAGCGCCGCGATGCTGCCTTCGTCGGTGGAAAATTCGATGCTTTCCGGCAGTTTGCCAGCGAGTTCGAAAAAGGCGTCTGCATGCACGCCATGGCGGCCGAAACCGGCCGCCGCGCGAAACACCGTGCCGCCGGGTATGCCCAGTTCGCGCGCCTGTTCGAACAACCATTCATGCACCGGCTGGTGCGCGTGCTTCATGCCTTCCTGGACAAAAAAACGGATACAGATCGCCTGCATGATTTGCTTACCCCCGAACCAGTTTGAACGTCCATACGCCCAGCGCCGTCAGCGCCAGTGAGCCGAACAGATGCGCCGATGCCGCAGTCAGCGCCCAGCCGAGCTGATTGCGGCTGATCAACGTGAAGACTTCGGCGGAGAAGGTGGAAAACGTGGTCAGGCCGCCGAGAAAACCGGTGATGGCGAACAAGCGCCATTCCGGCGGCAGGCCAGGATGCTGGGCGAAATAAGCGACCGCCAGGCCGACCAGATAACCGCCGATCAGGTTGGCGGCGAGCGTGCCGTAGGGCAGCGTCGGGAAAATCGGATTCAGCCATAAACCCAGGCCCCAGCGCAGCCAGGCGCCGATGGCGGCGCCTAGTCCGATGGCGAGGAAGGCGGTCATGAAAACGTGGTGAAACATGAAATGTGAAACGTGAAATGTGATTGGCGGGACATTTCACATTTCACCGAAGTCGCGCAGCGGCGCATCACTTCCCCCGATTCCCGTTCACAGCCATATCATCAACCCGGTCTCGAACGGGTGCGTGAGCAGTTCGTGATGGGGGTAGATGCGCACCCGGTAAAGCAGTTTTCCGCACAGTTCCGGCGTCAACTCAAGCCGGTACAGGCATTCGTTGTCCACTGAAGCTTCCGGCCGCATCGGCACGGCTTGCACGTCCTTGTCCTGGCCCTGTTTGGAAGCGCGGCCGACCAGCACTTCGACGCGCACGTCTTCCGGCGCCAGGCCATTCAGTTTCACCGCCACCTTGAGCTCGATGCTTTCGCCATAGGTGATGCGTTTGAGCGGTTCTTCGATGCGTCGAATCGACACGCCAGCCCAAGCCGCCCGCACCTTGCTCTTCCAGGCCGCCACGCTTTGCGCCGCCTCGAAGCCGCCTTCCGAATAACGCCGCCATTGGCGCGAGGCCGGACCGTAAAACTTGTTGACGTACTCGGTGACCATGCGGGTGGAGTTGAAGCGCGGCAACAAGGTGATGATCGAGCGCTTCGCCATGCGCACCCATTCGGCGGAAAAGCCCAGTTCATGGCGGCGGTAATACATTGGAATGACCTGATCCTGCAGCAGTTCATACAGTGTCTGGCTGTCTTCCCGATTGCGGCGCGCATCGTCATAGTTATCCGGCGCCGGTTTGATCGCCCAGCCGTTGGCGCCGTCGTAACCCTCTTCCCACCAGCCGTCGGTGACGGACAGGTTGATGACGCCGTTCATCGCCGCCTTCATGCCGGACGTGCCGGACGCCTCGAGCGGGTAGATCGGGTTGTTCAGCCAGACATCGCAACCGGAAACCAGTCGCCGGGCGAAGCCGAGGTCGTAGCCTTCCACCATCAGCAACTTGCCCTCGAACTCGGGCCAGCGTGAAATTTCATGGATGCGGCGTATCAACTCCTGGCCGGGTTTGTCGGCCGGGTGCGCCTTGCCGGCGAAGATGAACAACACCGGCCGGTCGGCGTCGTTGATGATCTGGCGCATCCAGTCCATGTTTTCGAACATCAGCGTGGCGCGCTTGTAGGTGGCGAAACGGCGCGCGAAGCCGATGGTCAGCACATTCGGATCGAGCGGGTTGGCGAACTTGAGCATGCGCTCCAGGTGCGCCTCGGAACCGTGATTGCGCAGGTGCTGCTGGGTAATGCGGAAGCGCACCGAGTGCAACATCTGCGACTTGAGCGCCTGATGCACGGACCAGAAATGGTGATCGGGAATCGACTCGACCTTCTGCCAGAACTCGACATCGGTCAGCCGCCGGCGCCATTCGTAGCCGAGCTTGTTATCGAACAGGTCTTGCCATTCCTGGGCCAGGAAGGTGGAGACGTGGACGCCATTGGTGATGTAGTCGATCGGCGAGTCTTCCGGCGACAGCTGCGGCCACATGTCGGACAGAATGTGCGACGACACCTGGCCGTGGATGCGCGAGACGCCGTTGTGATGGCGCGAGCCGTGCAAAGCCAGCTTGGTCATATTGAAGTCCTGGCCTTGCTCGGCGCCGCCCAGGCGCATGAACTCGCTGCGGCTGACGCCCAGGTCGTTGCAACAATGGCTGAAGTAGTCCCACACCATCTCTTCGCCGAAATGGTCATGCCCAGCCGGCACCGGCGTGTGCGTGGTGAACACGGTACTGGCCGCCACCGCCTCCAGCGCGGCATGGTAGGAGAGTCCGTCCTTCACCTTGCGGCGCACCCGCTCCAGCACCATGAAGGCGGCATGGCCTTCGTTGATGTGATACGCGGTCGGCTTGATATCCAGTTCCTGCAACGCGCGCATGCCGCCAACGCCGAGCACGATCTCCTGCTGAATCCGCGTGTGCTTGTCGCCGCCATACAACTGGTGCGTGATGTATCGATCCTCGGCGCCGTTGGATGGCAGATCGGTATCGAGCAGGCATAAACGCACATGTCCGACATGCGCTTCCCAGACCTTCACTTCCAGCACGCGGCCGGGCAGTTCGATCTGGATGTGCACCTCGGAACCGTCTTCGCGCATGGCCGGGTGTACCGGCAGATCGTCGAAATCGGAATCGGTGTAATTGGCGATCTGGTTGCCGTCGTTGTCGATGCGCTGGAAGAAATAGCCCTGGCGGTAGAGCAGCCCGACGGCGATGAACGGCAAACGCATGTCCGAAGCCGACTTGCAATGATCGCCGGCGAGAATGCCCAAGCCGCCGGAGTAGACCGGAAAGCCCTCGTGGAAACCGAACTCGGCGCAGAAGTAGGCGATCAGGTCGCCCGGATGCAGATCGAGCTGCATGTCGCGCTTGAGCGGCTCGCTCATGTAGGTATCGAACGCCGACAGCACGCGGTTGTAACTGCCCAGGAAGATGTGGTCTTCCGCCGCCTCGGTCAGACGCTCTTCATCGACCCGCTTCAGAAACGCCTTCGGGTTGTGATTGACCGCATCCCAGAGCCCCGGATGCAAACGCGCAAACAGCGTGCGGCTGGGCCGATCCCAGCCATACCAGAGGTTGTCGGCCAGTTCGGACAGGCGCGACAAACGGCGTGGGATGCGCGGGTTGACTTCAACAACGAAGGGTGTGCCGGGTTTCATGGGGTTTCCTTTCTCTGATTCGCTGTCGGCATCAAGACCGTAGGATGCGGCGCGGCGCGGCACGAGCCGCATCGCTCACAACCGCGACACGGTTCGCAAGCTCGGCGCGCCCTACGCGGCCATTTTGATGAAATGCTCGCGGTAATACTTGAGTTCTTCGATCGACTCCTGGATGTCGGCCAGCGCGGTATGGCTGTTGGCCTTTTTGAAACCGTCCTTGAGTTCCGGCCGCCAGCGCCCGGCCAGTTCCTTCAAGGTCGACACATCCAGATTGCGGTAATGGAAATAAGCTTCCAGATCGGGCAGATGGCGCGCCATGAAGCGGCGATCCTGGCAGATGGAATTGCCGCACATCGGCGACATGCGCGCCTCCACATGCTGTTTCATAAACTCGATCATGCGCGCGGAGACATCGGCTTCGCTCAGCGTGGAAGCTTTCACCTTGTCGATCAGGCCGGATTTGCCATGCGTGCCTTTGTTCCAGCTATCCATCCCGTCCAGCACGGCATCGGATTGATGCAATACCAGAACCGGGCCTTCCTCGACCAGATTGAGATCCTTGTCGGTGACGATCAGAGCGACTTCGAGTACGACATCGGTGTCGGGATTCAAGCCCGACATTTCCATGTCGACCCAGACCAGATGAGTATTGTTTTGGGGCATGTGTAGTTACCGCGTAGTGACAAGAAAGACCGCCTTGGCGGCCCGGATTTAGGACTGCCGCATTGTGGCATAATCGCCCCAAAATCGTCACCTGATCATCGCTAATGCCTTCATTTCAAAGTGTTTTTTTAGCCGCATTCTGTATCGCATTCGGACTCAAACTGTGGTTGCTGCTGCGTCAGATGCGTCATGTCTGGTTGCATCGCGACACCCCGCCGGCCGCCTTCGCCGCCAGCATCCCGCTGGAAGAACATCGAAAAGCCGCCGCCTACACGCTGGCCAAAGCCCGCGTCGGCCTGCTCGGTCTGGCGCTGGAAGGCGTGTTGTTGTACTGGTTCACCCTCGGCGGCGGCCTGCAATGGCTGCATGACAGCATCTCCGGCGTTGTTTCGGTTGCCGACTCGCAACCGCTGCTGGCCGGCGTCGGCCTGTTGCTCGGCCTGACCCTGATCGGCGGCGCGCTCGAACTGCCACTCGATTTCTATCGCCAGTTCCGCATCGAATCCCGCTTCGGCTTCAATCGCCAGACCCCGGCCGGTTTTCTCGCCGACCTGCTCAAACAGACCCTGCTCGGCGCAGCCCTCGGCGGCCCGCTGATCCTGCTGGTGCTCTGGCTGATGGGCATCATGGGCGCAAGCTGGTGGTTATGGGTCTGGGCGGTGTGGATGGTCTTCAACCTGCTGATCCTGACCGTTTACCCGACCGTCATCGCGCCGCTGTTCAACAAGTTCACGCCGCTGGCCGACGAGAACCTGAAACAGCGCATCGAAGCCCTGCTCGCCCGCGCCGGCTTCCACGCCAGCGGCGTCTTCGTGATGGATGGCTCGCGCCGCTCCAGCCACGGCAACGCCTACTTCACCGGTCTGGGAAAGAACAAGCGCATCGTGTTCTACGACACCCTGCTGTCGCAACTCGGCCCGGAACAGATCGAAGCCGTGCTGGCGCACGAACTCGGCCATTTCAAGCGCCGCCATATCGTCAAACGCATCGCGCTGATGTTCATCCTGAGTCTGGTCATGCTCGGCCTGCTCGCCGCGCTCAAGGAAGCAAGCTGGTTCTACAGCGGCCTCGGCGTCGCCAGCCAGACCGACGCCACCGCGCTGGCACTGTTCTTCCTGGCCCTGCCGGTGTTCATGTTCCCGCTGTCGCCGCTGATGAGCCTGTTCTCGCGCAAGCATGAATTCGAAGCCGATGCCTTCGCCGCCCAACTCACCCAACCCGGCCACCTGATTTCCGCCCTGGTGCGGATGTATCGCGACAACGCCGCCACGCTAACACCAGACCCGATCTATTCGCTGTTCTACGACAGCCACCCGAAAGCCGCGGAACGAATCGGGAAACTGGAGTCTTACGCTACTCAACCCCGCGACCTGAGGCCTATACAGGTCTGATTTGTTTCAACCAGAGGAGTCACCCATGAAGACCCTGACCATTATTCTGGCGCTCGCCGCCACCCCCATGTTGATCGCCCCCGCTTTCGCCGCCCCGTTCGAAAAAGGCGACCCGAAAGCCGGCAAGGCCACGCATGACAAACAATGCGCCGGCTGCCATATCGGCAAATTCGGCGGCGACGGCAGCAAGATTTACACCCGCAAAGACCACCGCGTGAAATCGGCTGCCGCCCTGGCGCAGCAGGTCACCACCTGTAACGCCATGCTCGGTAACCAACTGTTCCCGGAAGACGAACAGCATCTGGCCGCGTACCTGAACGGCCAGTTCTACAAATTCAAGTAAGGCGGTGGAGCGGCTGCGCCGCTAGTGAAACGTGAAATGTGAAACATTGTGAGCTCACATTTCACTCGAGCCGCGCAGCGGCGAGGTCACTTTCCACTCTTCCCCCCCCTTCACCCCTCACCCAAAATGGCTCCCCCATGACCGATACCTTCTGCGATCTCTCCAAAGGCAAATGCAAGCCGTGCGAAGGCGGCATTCCGCCGCTGAGCGCCGATGAAATCAGCGCTCTGATGCCCAAGCTCGCCGCCGACTGGCAAGTGCTGGACGGCAAACTGCGGCGCGATTTCAAATTCGCCGACCACTACATCACGATGACCTTCGTCAACGCCGTGGCCTGGGTCTCGCACCAGCAGGGCCACCACCCCGACCTCGCGGTCGGTTACAACACCTGCCGGGTCGAATACATCACCCACGCCATTAACGGCCTGTCCGAATCCGACTTCATCTGCGCCGCCAAGATCGATGCACTGTTCGAGCTGTAATGGCGGATAGCGCGCGCGCCGGCCGCGTCGTCGCCGCGCACGGACGCCACTTCCTGGTCGACGATGGCGAAAACATCGTCGATTGCGTCACCCGAGGCCGGAAAAGCGACATCGTCTGCGGCGATCAGGTCGCGTTCAACCTGACCCATGCCGATAGCGGCGTCATCGAAAAAGTCGAAGCGCGCCGCAACCTGCTGTACCGCTCCGATGAATTCCGCAGCAAGCTGATCGCCGCCAATCTCGATCAAGCCGTCGTCGTCGTCGCCGCCGTGCCCTACTTCCGCGAAGAACTGCTGATCCGCTGTCTGGTTGCCTGCGAGAGCGCGGACATTCCGGTGCTGATCGTGCTGAACAAATCCGACCTGCCTGAAACCGCCGCCCTGGCTCGCCATCTGGAAACCTACGCCCAGCTCGGTTACCCGCAGATCACCGTATCCGCGCGCGGCGAGATGGGCCAACTCGCCGAACTGCGAGCGCATCTAACCGACAAAACCAGCGTGCTGGTCGGCGGTTCCGGCGTCGGCAAAAGCACCTTGCTGAACAAACTGGTGCCCGATGCCAACGCCGCCACCGGCGAAATCTCCTACGCCCTCGACGCCGGCAAACACACCACCACCAACGCCCGTCTCTTCCACTTGCCGGGGCATGGCAACAGCAGTGGCGATAAACATACCGGCGATCTGATCGACTCGCCCGGCATGCAGGAATTCGGCCTGCAACATCTCAGCCAGGCCGCGCTGATGGATGCCTTTCCAGAAATCCGCGCCCGCGCCGGCCAGTGCCGTTTCTACAACTGTCGGCATCTGAAAGAGCCGGGCTGCGCCGTGCTGGCCGCCGCGCAAGCCGGCGACATGCTGCCGAACCGGCTGCGGGTGTATCAAAACCTGATCGGGCAACTATCCTCATAGCGACAAATCTAGGAGATCGCCGCATGAAAAGCCTCGCCGCCCTGATATTCGGCCTGCTGTTCTCAGTCCACGCCCGCGCCGATGCCACGCTGGTCAACACCCCTTATGCCGCACCGAAAGTGGTGTTCGATTTCTTTCTCGACGACCCGGCCAAGATGGGCGCCGCGCTGTACTGGCTGCGCTCGCTGATCCTGCCGCTGTCGGTGCCGCCATACAACTACGACACCGACACTATCAAGGTCGTCGTGCATGGCACCGAACTGGTCACGCTGGCGAAGAAGAACGAAGCGAAATACAAGGATGTGGTCGACCGCATGCGCTATTACGCCGACCTCGGCATTGAGTTCAAGGTCTGCGGCCTGGCCATGCAGGACTACGGTTACAGCCTGAAAGACATGCAGGATTTCGTTCAGGTCGTACCCAGCGCCCCGGTCGAACTGGTGCATTGGCAGAACCAGGGCTACGCCGTGCTGGTGCCGACCATCATGGACAAGAAGTTCAATATCGAGCAGATCAGATGATCCGCGGCCCGCTATAACCGACCTACTCGAATAACCGCGCCAAGGCTTTGGAGGCCTACTCCGGCCAGTGCTTGATGTAGCGCTTCAGCAGCGCATTCTCGAAGTTGGCTTCTTTCAGGCAGGCGCGGGCGACGTCGTGGAAGGAAATGACGCCAAACAGCTTGTTGCCGTCGAGCACGACCAGATGGCTGGTATGGCTCTTGGTCATCGCATCGCGGGCGTAGTCGACCGAGTCGTCCAGCGTCGCCACCAGGGGTTCCTTTTCCATCAAGTCGCTGGCCTTCGCTTCGGTCAAAGCGCAACCGCGCGCGTGCAGGCCGCGCAGGATAAGGCGCTCGGTGAGGAAGCCCATCAAGGTGCCGTCGCGGATGACGACCAAGGAGCCGACGTCATGCACGGCCATACGTTTGACGACTTCGGCAATCGAAACATCGGGTTCGACGCTGATGATTTCGACGCCGGCTTTTACCGACATAACTTCGCGGATCAACATGGTGCTTCCTCCTTGGGTTGACTACAGACGTACCAGACCGGCTTCGACCTGCTTACGCATGGCCGCGCCGACAAGCAATTCGATCAGGGTCAGCGCGAACTCCATCGCCGTGCCCGGACCCTGTGAAGTGACCACCTTGCCATCGACCACGACCGCGTCGGCGCGGCTTTCGGTATTGGCCAAATCGAGCGCTTCGAGCACGCCCGGGTAGGCCGTGGCGTGCTTGCCGTCGAGCAGGCCGGCCTTGGCAAGCGCCATCGGCGCGGCGCAAATCGCCGCGGTGTAGCGGCCGGCGGCGGCCATTTTCTTGAGCAGCGCCTGCACGCGGGCGTCGTCGCGCAGGTGTTCGGCGCCGGGCAAGCCGCCGGGCAGCGCGATGAGATCGAAATCGCGCGCCAGCACGTCGTCGAGATAGGCATCCGGCTCGATCCGGGTGCCTCGGCTACCCTGGATCAGTCCACGTTGCAGTCCGGCGATGACCACTTCGATGCCGGCGCGACGCAACAGATCGACCAAGGTCACAGCTTCCAGGTCTTCAAAACCGGGCGCCAGGGGAATCAATACGCTCGTCATGATGTTCTCCTATAGAGCCAACAGCCGGTCGGTTTCCCGCGCCGCGCGCTCGGCGCAATCGCCGATCGCCAGGCCATTGAGATAGTTGCCGACCAACGCCAACGGCTCAAGCGCCAGTCTGGCATCGATTGCGGCCACGCGGCGCGGATGTTCGACGCTGGGCGCGGGCAGCCGATTCAGCGCTTCGCGCACATGCAGAAAATCGGCTGGCGTCACGCCCAACACGGCCGCGGCGCGTGCCAGCTTGGTGTCCAGGTTGAGCCGTCCGGGCCGGAAATGGAAGGTGAATCCGCGCAAGGTGTCATGCGGCACCGGATCGCGCGTGACGACAGACCAGAAATCGTCGCGGCTGCTATCCGCGATCAGCCCGGCCAGCGCCGGCAACGGCGATTTGCCCGCCGCCAGCACCACGCCCAGAGCTTCGCTGCTGGACATCGGGAAACTCTGCAGATCGCGCGCGAGGCTGGACAGGGCGGAGTCGTCCTGAGTGATGCTGAGCAACTCCGCGGCGGCATCCACCGGCACCGCCAGTATCAGTTGCCGGCAGGCGATGGCGCCCGCCGAGGTGCGTACTTCAAAGCCGCCCGGCGTGCGCGCCAGCGCGTTCACGCCGGTGTCATAGCGCAACTCGAATGCAGCGCCCTCGACCAGCGCTTCCAGCAGGCCCTGCAAACCGCCGGGGAAACTGTATTTGCGCGGCGCGGCCTGCATGCGCGGCTTGCGCCGGAACAGCCATTCGGCCGGAAACGCGTCCGCCGACTGTGACAACACGGCGGAAAAAGCGGGCGCCAGCAGCCGGCGGTAATTGCCGCGTCCAAGCAGACCGCCGAACCATTCAGCCAGATTGCGCCCGGGTTTCGCCTTGCCGACGCCGAACGGAAACGCCAGCGCGGCTTCCAGGAAATTGAGCAGTTTGAGCGGCGATTGCAGCTTGCCATCCGCGCCGACGAAGCGGTAACCGACCTTGGCGCGCGGCAGCAAATCGTCCAACCGGCCGCGCTCTTGCAGGGCTTCCAGCAACTGCGAATAAGAGTTGTAGGCGGTATGCCCGCCCAGTTCGAGCCAGAAATCCGCGCCTGGCATACCGGGCTTGATCTCAGCGGACTTGGCCTCGCCGCCATTTTTTCCGCCGCCCTTTTTTTCCCCACCCAAACGCCAGCTATGAATGCACCCACCCACGCGCGACGACGCCTCCAGCACCAGCACGCCACGCCCGGCCCTGGCCATGCGCGCCGCCGCGACCAAACCGCTGACGCCAGCCCCGACCACGATGCAATCCACTGTTTCCATGTTCCGCTCTGAAAAACCTAACCGTAATCGTTGAAACGATGAATCAGCCGCCGATCCTTCTTGGTCGGCCGCCCCCGAATGCCGCTGCCCGGCTCCGCCTGCTCGCGCCGGGTTTCTATTTTGGCCTGCCGCGCGGCCAGACTTTCCGGCGACTCCTCGTACAGCAGGCGCGCCACCGGCGCCGCGCCGCGTTTATCGGACAGCCCGAGCACCGTCACCGTCCAGCCCAGATCGCCGACCTGAATTTGCATCACATCGCCCAGGCGCACCTCGCGGCTGGCCTTGACGCGCTCGCCGGCGACGCGCACCCGCCCGGCCTCGACCGCATCCTGCGCCAGACCGCGCGTCTTGAAGAAGCGCGCGGCCCAAAGCCATTTGTCGATGCGCAAACGCGCGGCGGCGGGCGGATCGAACGGGTCGGATGGCGAACGGCGAGACATGGCGGCATGATAACGCGCATGCAACGTTTAACCGCTCTCTCCCTCGCACTGCTGGCCGGCCTGAGCGCCTGCGCGTACAAGCCCCATGCCGACCGGCCCGACAGCCCCACGCGCGATCTGGGCGGACTGCAACTGCGCGAAACATTGCGCATCGAGCCGGACGCCGCCAGCGTGCGCCTGCAATATGGCCGCGTCGTCGCCCGCAACGCGGTGCAGGAACATGACCCGTTCTGCGTGTTCGAAATCGATAGCGTGCTGCCGGAAACGCAAACCGTGCCGCCCGGCGAGTTCCGCATCGTCGCCATCTCGCGCAGCGTGGCAACCATTGCCGGCCAGCCGGTTTTTCCATTTTTCAGGCAGGTCAGCCTGGGCGGCGACGACGGCCCCACGCATATCTATTACAAGACCACATTCCGCCTGCGCCATAGCCAGCCGACGGCAAGCCCCCCGGTGCGCGCGCTGGCCTGCATGAGCAATCAGAACGCCCCCGGCAACGCCAACTTCATGCGCCATCTGACCTTGCGCGAAATACGCGCCGCGCTGGGCGAGTGGTTCACGCTGACTCTGAACGCAACCCGAACTCCGGATTAGCACCCGGTCGTCGTGCAGGTCGGCCGTTGTTGGATGGGTTGAACGCGGCGAAACCCATAAATACGCATTGCCAAGCCCACGATGGGTTTCGCAAACTCAACCCATCCTACAAACCCAACACCGCGCGGGCGTTGGCGCCGGTCTGTTCAATGACGTCATCCGTGTCGATGCCTCTGATCTCGGCCAGGCATTCGGCGATGCGCGCCAGTTCGGCCGGTTCGTTGCGTTCCTTGCCTATCCAGGCCGGCGCGATGTCCGGGCTGTCTGTTTCCAGCACGATCGCGTCCAGCGGCAGTTCCCGCGCCAGCGCGCGCAGATTGGTCGCGCGCGTCCAGGTGAACGCCCCGCCGAAGCCGAGTTTGAAGCCGAGTTTGAGATAGGCATCGGCCTGCTGGCGGCTGCCGCTGAAGGCGTGGGCGATGCCGCCTCTGATATTGATGCGACGCAGTTGTTTGAGTATCTGATCGTTGGCGCGGCGGCAGTGCAGCAGCACAGGCAGATCGGCGTCGCGGGCGATCTTCAATTGCTCGAAGTAGAAATGTTCCTGGGTGGCGAAATCCAGTTCCGGCACGAACAAATCCAGCCCGATCTCGCCGATGGCGACCGGCCGCCAGGCTTCGACCTGGGCACGCAAGTCGGCCAGATGCGCTTCACGATGAACCTGGATATACATCGGATGCATGCCCCAGGCCGGCAGGCAGCCGGGATAGCGCCGACAAACCGCTTCGACCTCGGTGAAGTTGGCGCGCGTCACCGCCGGGACGATCTGGGTCGCCACGCCCACATCGAGCGCACGCTGGACGACCGCGTCGCGGTCGGCGGCGAATTCGGCGGCGTCCAGGTGGCAATGGGTGTCGATGAGATGCGGTTTGCTCATGCCATGGATAATCGCATGGTTCCCAACCCGCCAAAACCGCCTTGAACCCTGCCCCCTCCCCTCCCCACGTCGCCGTCATCGGCGGCGGCCCGGCCGGGCTGATGGCCGCCGAAGTGTTGAGCCGGGGCGGCGCGCTAGTCGATCTGTTCGATGCCATGCCGTCGGTCGGCCGCAAGTTTTTGCTTGCCGGCAAGGGCGGCATGAACCTGACCCACTCGGAAGCGCGCGCGCCTTTCTTGTCTCGTTACGGCAAGCGTCAGGCATGGATCGAGCCGCTGCTGGCCGCTTTCGGGCCGGAGGATTTGCGCGCCTGGGCGCATGGCCTTGGCATCGACACTTTCGTGGGCAGTTCCGGCCGCGTGTTTCCGACCGACATGAAGGCCGCGCCGTTGTTGCGCGCGTGGTTGCATCGGCTGCGCGGCGACGGCGTGAATTTCCATGTCCGGCGGCGCTGGCTGGGCTGGGATGAACAGGGCGCGCTGCGCTTCGCCAGCCCGGAGGGCGAAAAAACGCTCGCGTTCGATGCCGTGATCCTGGCGCTGGGCGGCGGCAGTTGGGCGCGGCTCGGTTCCGACGGTGCCTGGGTGCCGCTGTTGCGCGCGCGCGGCGTGGAAGTGGCGGTGTTGAAAGCGTCGAATTGCGGTTTCGATGTCGGCTGGAGCGCGCATTTCCGCGCGCGTTTTGCCGGGCAGCCGGTGAAGTCGGTGGCGCTGAACTTTGGCGACTTTCAGCGTCAGGGTGAGTTTGTGGTGACCGAGAACGGCGTTGAAGGCAGTCTTATTTACGCCGCCTCCGGCGCGATCCGCGATGCCATTGAAGCGCATGGTGGCGCGCAGGTTTTCCTCGACCTGGCGCCGGGCAAATCGTTAGAACGGGTGACAAAAGAAGTCGCGCATCCGCGCGGTTCACGTTCGCTGTCCAGCCATTTGCAGAGCCGGGCCGGCATTACCGGGGTGCGCGCCGGGCTGCTGCGCGAGTTGTTGCCAAGCGAGGTTTACGCCGATCCATTGCGGTTGGCCGCCGCGATCAAGGCGCTACCGCTAAACCTGATCGCGCCGCGTCCGCTCGATGAAGCGATCAGCAGCGCCGGCGGCGTGACCTTCGAGGCGCTGGATGCGAACCTGATGCTGCGCGACCTGCCCGGCGTGTTCTGCGCCGGCGAGATGCTGGACTGGGAAGCGCCCACCGGCGGTTATCTGCTCACCGCCTGCTTCACCAGCGGCCGCGTCGCCGGCGCGGGTGCGCTGGCTTGGCTGGCCGAACGCAAGCGGGAACCTTCCAACGCGGACTGACATCTCAGCACAACCTGCCTTTTGCGACAGGTACAATGCCACCCGCTTGTAAAGCGCCGCTTCGGCGCAATCTATGCCCCTGTTTCAACCTGGAGATTCAACTGATGCAACGCATTCTTTTATCCCTGTTCGCGCTGTTCCTTGCTTTCGCGCTGCCGACCTACGACGCCGAGGCTAAACGCATGGGCGGCGGCAAATCCTTCGGCATGCAACGCCAAGCCACGCCGATGAAACGCGACACCAGCCCGCAGCAAGCACAAAACGCCCCGGCACAAGGTGCGGCTGGCGCTGCCGCCGCGCCGAAACGCAACTGGATGGGCCCTCTCGCGGGTCTGGCCGCCGGTCTGGGCATCGCAGCACTGCTGTCGCATTTCGGCATGGGCGAAGGCGTCGCCAACTTCCTGATGATGGCGCTGCTGGCCATGGCCGCGTTCATGCTGGTGCGCTGGTTCATGAACCGCAACAAGCCGGCGATGCAACGTCCGCTGCAATATGCGGGTCAAGGTACTGGCGCGGGTGCCGATCAGAACGCACCGCAACCGATGCGCTTCGAAGCGCCGGCCGCCGGTTCAGTTGTGCCGGGCAGCATCTATGACAAATCCGGCCAGGGCGATGCCGCCGCTACCACAACCCCGGTTGCCACCTTCCCGCCCGGCTTCGATGAAGTCGCCTTCGCGCGCCAAGCCAAGGTCAACTTCATCCGCATGCAGGCCGCCAACGATGCCGGCAACCTGGATGACTTGCGCGAGTTCACCACGCCGGAAATGTATGCCGAGCTGAAGATGGACATCGACGAGCGCCAAGGCAAGCAACAGCACACCGAAGTGATGACGATCAACGCCGAAACCCTGGAAGCGTTGGAAGAAAACAATCGTCAGATCGTCAGCGTTCGCTTCTACGGCACGCTGCGCGAAGACGAGGAAGCGACCGCTTCGTTCGACGAAATCTGGCACATGACCAAGCCGCTCACCGGCAATCAAGGCTGGGTGGTGGCGGGTATTCAGCAGAACTCCTGATATCCTTGCGTCACAGCAAAAGCGGCCGGCTGGCCGCTTTTGTGCTTTCTGAGACTGCTTCAACATACCGCTGCCATGAACCCCGACTCTCCCCTCGCCCGCCAGGTCGCCAAACGGCGCACCTTCGCCATCATTTCCCACCCCGACGCGGGCAAGACCACGCTGACCGAAAAACTGCTGTTGTTCGGCGGCGCGATCCAGATGGCCGGCACGGTCAAGGCGCGCAAGAGCGGCAAGTTCGCCACCTCGGACTGGCTGGAAATCGAGAAGCAGCGCGGCATTTCGGTGGCCAGTTCGGTCATGCAGTTCGGCTATGACGATTGCGTCATCAACCTGCTCGACACGCCCGGCCACAAGGATTTCTCGGAAGACACCTACCGCGTGCTGACCGCCGTGGACGCCGCCGTGATGGTGGTGGACGCGGCCAAGGGCGTGGAAGAACAGACCATCAAGCTGCTCGAAGTCTGCCGCCTGCGCAACACGCCGATCATCACCTTCGTCAACAAGATGGACCGCGAAGTACGCGATCCGCTCGAACTGCTCGATGAAATCGAATCGGTGCTGAAGCTGCATTGCGCGCCGGTGACCTGGCCGATCGGCATGGGCAAACGGTTTCATGGCGTCTATCACCTGATCAACGACGAAGTGCTGCGCTTCGCGCCGGGCGAGGAAAAGGCCGGCCAGGAGTTCGAAACCCTGCGCGGCGCGCAGATCGAGGAACTGCGCGCAAAGAACCCAATGGAATTCGCCACCATGGACGGCGAAATCGAACTGGTGCGCGGCGCCGGCGCGGCCTTCCATCTCGACGATTTCCTCGCCGGCACGCAGTCGCCGGTGTTCTTCGGTTCCGGTATCAACAATTTCGGCGTGCGCGAAGTGCTGCGCGCGCTGGTCGACTGGGCACCGTCACCGATTGCGCGCGAAGCCATTACGGCCAGTGGCGAATCGCGCCAGGTCGAGCCGGATGAACCCGCCTTCACCGGCTTCGTGTTCAAGATTCAGGCCAACATGGACCCGAACCACCGCGACCGCATCGCGTTTTTCCGCGTCTGTTCCGGTCAGTACTCGCCCGGCATGAAGGTGAAACATCGCCGCACCGGCAAGGAAATCAAGATCGCCAACGCCGTGGTGTTCATGGCCAACGAACGCACGCGCATGGAAGAAGCCTTTGCCGGCGACATCATCGGCATCCACAACCACGGCCAGTTGCAGATCGGCGATGTGCTGACCGAGGGCGAACTGCTCACCTACAAGGGCATTCCGTACTTCGCGCCGGACATGTTCAGCAAGGCGCGACTGCGCGATCCGCTCAAATCGAAACAGCTCAACAAGGGCCTGCGTGAACTGGGCGAGGAAGGTGCCATTCAGGTGTTCGCGCCGCTGGTCGACAGCAGTCTGCTGATGGGCGCGGTCGGCCAACTGCAATTCGAAGTCGTCGAGCATCGCCTGAAAGCCGAATACGGCGTCGATGCCGTGTTCGAACGCTCCGGCATCCACACCGCGCGCTGGGTGACCTGCGACGACGCCGCGCATCTGGCCGAATTCGTCAAGGCGCAGCAGATGCGACTGGCGCGCGACGTCGACGACAACCTGGTCTATCTGGCCGACAACCGCGTCAATCTGAGTCTGGCCATGGAACGCTGGCCGAAGGTGAAATTCCACAACACGCGCGAGCACGGCCAGCAACTGCGTTAGACCTTCTACTGAGCACGGAAGGTTCGACCTCCAATGCGGCCTGGCGGGCCGGCAGATGTCCTCTCACGACTCTCGTGACAACGCCAATCGCAAACACAACCTGATACAGACATACCAGATGGATGTATTAAAGATTACTAAAATATTTCCGTAAATAGCTACGGTGCCATGGTCAGCCTTGGATACTGGCCCAATTCGGCTTCCCTCTGAAATAGGCACCTGCCCATAGATACATTTTGTTTCTCATATTGTTGAAGGAGTTGTTAATGACAAAGTTCTCCATTTTCGCTTTCGCCGCCGCTGCGGCCATCGCATCCGCCTCTGTCCAGGCCGAGGATTTCGCCACCAAGAAAGACGCGGAAAGCATCGTCGTCAAGGCCATCAAGCACATCAAATCCGCCGGCAAGGACACCGCCTATGCCGATTTCACCGGCAAGAAAGCAGGCTGGGTCGACAAGGACCTGTATGTGGTGGTCTACGATCTGAACGGCAAGGTGCTCGCCCACGGCCAGAACGAAAAGCAGGTCGGCAAGGAACTCATCGGCATGAAGGATGCGGACGGCAAGGAGTTCGTGAAAGAGCGCGTCGATCTGACCAAATCCAAGGGCAAGTTCTGGCATGACTACAAATTCACCGATCCGGTGACCAAGAAGATTCTGCCCAAGTCGATGTATTGCGAGAAACTGGAAGAAACCGCCGTGTGCGCGGGCATCTACAAGCGATAAATAGCATCCAGGCGGGGGCCGGATGGCCTTCGCCCATGGCCAGGTCTAGAAAAAGGAAGAGAAGGAAGATGTCATGAACATTCGCGAAAAGTTATTGATCCCGCCCGGTGCGCTGATGTTCTTGATGTTGCTGCTGGGCGTGGTGGGGTTCATCGGCCTGAACTCCTCCAACAACTCGGTGCGCGATATCTACGATGTCCGTTTCCAGGCCTACAAAGGCAGCAGCGACGCATTGGCCGACGTGGCGGCGGCGCACGCGGACGTCTACCGCCTGTTTACCTGGCTGAGCAATTACGACGCGGCCAAGATCAAGCTGGCCTCGGATGCGATCAACAAGCGCATCGACAATGCGGCTGCTCAGATGAAAACTCTGCAAGCGAACCCGGCCCTCTCGAAAGAAACCCGCAACTCGCTCGCGGAGCTTCAGAAAGATCTGGCCGAATATCGGAAGCAGGTAGCGCAAGCCATCGAATACGCGCAAATCGATCCCAACATGGGCATCACCGGCATGCAGGCCGCCGATCAAGGTTTCATCGCGCTGCAGAAAAAAGCCGAGAAACTGGTCGCGGAACAAGATACCAAGGCGAAGGAAAGTTACACGGGCAGCATTTCCGCCTATAAGAGTTCGCTCACCATTTTCGTCGCCCTCCTGCTGCTGGCCGTTGGCGTCGGCGCGACCATCACCCTGGCGCTCGCGCGCAAGATCACGGTGCCTCTGAAGCAGGCGATCGCGTCGGCGCAGAAAATCGCGGAAGGCGACCTCACCGGTCGGATCGAAATCACGCAACACGACGAAACCGGTGACCTGCTGAAGGCGCTGGCCAGCATGCAGGACGGCTTGCGCCAGATAATCGGCAACATCACGCGCGACTCCGGCGAACTGACCCAAATGGCCGGCAAGATTTCCGATTCCTCGGGCCACATTGCCGAAGGCACGGCAAAACAAAACGACGCGGCTTCCTCAATGGCCTCCGCCATGGAGGAAATGACCGTCAGCATCGGCGTGGTCAGCGACAATGCGCGCGATACCGACCACGCCATGCGCGAGTCAACCACGCTGTCGAATCAGGGACGCGATGCACTGGCGCGCGTCGAGGGCGCCATGCAGAAAATATCGGCCTCGGTCAACGATTCGGCGCAGGTCATCTCCGAGCTGGAGAAAGACTCCGAGCACATCTCGTCCATCGTCATGGTGATCAAGGACATTGCCGATCAGACCAATCTGCTCGCGCTCAACGCCGCCATCGAGGCCGCGCGCGCGGGAGAACAGGGACGTGGTTTCGCAGTGGTCGCGGATGAGGTGCGCAAGCTTGCCGAGCGTACCGCCAGGTCCACCGAGGAAATCAGCAGCATGATCCAGTCGGTGCTGCGCAACACCAGCAGCGCGGTTTCAAGCATGCACGCCGGCATCGAGATCGTCGGCCAAGGCGGCCAACTGGCGACCGATGCCAAGTCCGCCATGGTCCAGGTTACCGACCGGGCCGGGCAAGCCTCCCAGATGGTGAGCCAGATGAGTTCTGCCCTGAGCGAACAAAGCAGCGCAAGCAATCAGATCGCCACGCATGTGGAACAAATCGCGCAAATGGCCGAGAAAAACAACAGCGCCTCCCAGGAAACAGCCCAATCCGCACAACGCATGAAAGAATTAGCCGCGACCATGCAAGACATGGTCAGTCGCTTCAAGACCTGAACGACCGGATCATCGAGTCATAGCCAATCCCGGCGATGTAACGCTGGCTGAAGGCGAAAAACCGCAGTCCACACTACGCGCCGCCCTTTGCGCGGATTGCCGTCCCCTTCTATTGCCGCGTCACCCGATAACCATTGGGAATATCGAACGCGTCCGCATTCAACGGGGTGCTGCCATACTGCTCATAAGACAGGCTGATGCGGCTGTCCAGCTTGTTCGAAAGCGTGGCCATGCGGCCGCTGCCTTCGTATTTTGTTTTGACTTCCGCCGCGCAGAGCAAGCCCATCGGTGCCATGCGACGCACGATTTCGCTCATGCCGCGCGCTTGCGCCGGTGAACTTTTAGCCAACGCGGGTATGCCCATGAAGAAATCCGGCGTCTGCGCCGCGCTGACAATAGCGGCGGTTTCCCTCTGCTCCGGCACATCGCGCGCCAGCCAGACCGTGCCGGCCAAAGTAAAACTGACTTTTTCACCGCCCACTTCCGCCGGCATGGCGGCCACCAGATCGTATTCGGCGCAAGTCCACTTCTGCAGCATGTGCCTGCGACCGGTCGGCGTGAGATTGAGCTTCAGATCCTTGCTGGCCAACTTGGTATCGGCCTGCGTGTTCAGGGCGGACATGGTGTAAACCTGGGCCAGGCGTTGCGAATGATCGACCACCGTAATCTCACGCTTGTTGAGATCGTAGAGATGCGAGTAAGCCTTGCCTCGGTCGATCAAGTCGCGCCGCAATTGCGCGCCACGCAGCCAGAGACCTTCCTGGCCGATGCCTTGCATGCCCATGGCGATCACAGTGCTGCGGCCGGTCATGGAAAGATCGGCATGCGCCGGCAGTGTGGCGAACAAGCCAGCCAGTACCAGAGCCAGAAACTTCATGATTTCTCCTCACATGGGTGGGCTTCAATCCGGTGGTTATCCACCTCGCACAGATTGAAACGCCGGTATAGCTTCATCAAAGGCTTGGGCGCCCACCAGTTGAGGCGACCCAGCAAACGAAGACTAGCCGGAACCAACAACATGCGCACCAAGGTGGCATCGACCAGGACAGAAAGCAGCAAACCCAGCCCCATCGCCTTCATGAACACGACTTCGCCCATCGCGAATGCGCCCAGCACAATGCCGATCAGTAGCGCCGCGCTGGTAATGATCGGGCCGCTACGCTGGATGCCCGACGCGACGGAACGCATGTTATCGCCTGTGCTTTGGCACATTTCCTTGATCCTGGACAACAGGAAGACTTCATAGTCGATCGACAAGCCGAAGGCCGCCGCGAAAATCAGCACCAGAATCGTGCCATCCATGCTGCCTTGGGGAGAAAAGTTGAGCCATTCGGCCAAGTTGCCATCCTGGAATATCCAGACCAGGGCGCCGAAGGTCGCCGACAGGGACAGCAGGTTGGTAATCACAGCTTTCAACGGAATCAGCACACTGCCCAGCATGAAGAACAACAATACGAAAACCACGCAAACAATGGCGGCGATGGTCCATGGCACCCAAACGCGCAGGGAATTCAGGTAATCGAGATGGAAGGCCGGGAAACCGCCAACATGTATCTGTTCAAGGCCAGGCGGCACCGGTAATGCGCGTATCCGTTTGACCAGCGCGCGCGCGGTTTCCGAGCTGGGTCGCGCTGAATAGTCGACGTAAATCACGGTGGCATCGGCCCTGGCGTAGTGATCCAGCGTCTCTTTCGCGAGCGGAAACTGGTCGGGAAACTCATACAGCAGTTGGTAATCCTTGAGGCTCAGGTTGGGGTCGACACTGGTCAAACCGGTAACTTTCACGATGCCAGGCAGAGCCCGCAGTTGTTGCGTGTAGGCATCCAGTCCGGCCAATGCCTCGGCCGAATGCGCATCGCCCCGAGTTTGTATGGCCAGCACCAGCGGCCCCATGTCGGAATGCAAAAAACGCTGGTTGAGAATTTCCTGCACTTGCCGGCTCTCCGCCGTCACCGGCAGCGATTTGCTGTCCGCCGGGCCGATTTCCATATGCAGCACCGGTTGGCCCATGGCCAGCAGCAAGGTCAGAGTGACGATCAACACCGGCCAGGCTCGACGCATCACGAAATAGCTGTAGCGATACCAGCGACCGCCTTCGGCCTGATGCGATGCGCGGCGCGCCAGGGCTGGCAGCGCCAGGTGATTGACATGATGTCCAAGCAGCGCGAGCAAGGCCGGCAACAACACGACGGCGGTGATCATGGCGGCGGCCACGGAAATGCCGCCGGCGAGGCCCATATTCTGAAAAAACCGCTGCGGCAAAAGGTGCAGACAAAACAGGCTGGCCGCGACGGTGAAGCCACTGAAGACGACCGTTCTGCCGGCGGTTTGCATCGTGGTCATCAAGCTCATCGCCACGCTGCGGCCGAGCGCCAGTTCTTCGCGAAAACGAGAAATGATGAACAGTGCATAGTCGATGGCCAGACCCAGACCCAACATGGACACCACGTTGGCGGCATAAACGCTGATATCGACGAACAAGGTAAATGTCTTCAGCAGCGAAACCGAAAGCACGATGGTGACGACGCCGACGATCAGCGGCAGCATGGCCGCGGCCACCGAGCCGAACACCCAGACCAGCAACAGCGCCAGGGCGATAAAGCTGGCGATTTCGGCATGCCAGATATCGCGCGCCAATTGCTGCCGGATATCGGCATAGGTTGCCAATTCTCCGCCCAGCAACACCTCGAGCTGCTCGCTGCGAATTTGCGTGCGCAGCCGCTCGAACGCCGCGATGCCCTCGTCTTCCGCGCGCTCCAGCTGCACAACGGCATAGCTCATCAGCGCGTCCTTCGAGCGCAACCGCGTGTCGCCACCACTGTAGTAGCTGACCACGCTCTTGACCTCTGGATTACGCGCGATGCGGGCAGTCACCGCCTCGACCTCATTGCGAAACAACGGACTGTCGGCATTGCCCAGTGCGTCCGATCGTGAGCGGAATAACAGAATCACCGGTGTTTCGTCACGCCCGAGTCGGTCGCGCAAGAAGCGCACAGATTCAGCGGAACCGCTGCCGGGCACATCCCAGCCAGGCGCCAGAGTCAGGCGCCGCATGACGTCCTGGCTGTAGAATGCGCCGAAAACAAGCAACAGCGCGCCGACCAATATCACCTGCCAGGAGTGTTTAGCGGCGACGCGGCCCAGAAAAGAAAACATGCATTTTTGTCTCATCGATATCTGGTCGAGATTAACACCGAAGCCGGCTCCAGACAGGATCGATATCGCCGTCCAGAAAAAACAGCCATGAAACAAGCGCGGGTTTATTGCGGCACAACCTCCGCAAACCTAAACTGCGCGGACTCAAAACTCAGGCAAACCAGCGGATATTCAAAATGGAAGCAGCCGGCTCAGTAGAAATCGCAAAGCATGTACTGTTGTTATTCGGCCTGATACTGGCCATCGGCACGGGAACCGGCCTGCTCGCCCAGAAACTCAAGATTCCCGACGTGGCGCTGTTCCTGCTGGTGGGCATGGCCATCGGCCCCGACACCCTGGGCCTGGTGAACATCAAGGCCGACTCGGCCATGAACCAGCTCATCCTGATCTTCGGCTCCTGCTACATCCTGTTCGACGGCGGCGCCTCGCTGCGCTTCAAGGTGCTCAAGGAGGTCTGGATCACCATCCTGGTCATCGCCACCGTCGGCGTGCTCATCACCGGCGCCATCACCGGCCTGGCCGCCTACTACTTCCTGGGCCTGCCCCTCATCGTCGCCCTGCTGCTGGGCGCCGTCCTGGCCTCCACCGACCCCGCCACGCTGGTACCCATCTTCAAGCAGGTGAAGATCCGTGATCGGGTCGCCCAGACCGTGATGAGCGAATCCGCCTTCAACGACGCCATGGGCGCCATCGTCACCTTCGCGGTACTGGCGGTCGCCATGGGCTCGGGCGAGTTCTCCGCCGCCGATTCCCTGGGCGAACTGCTCTGGCAAGCCGGCCTCGGCGTGGTGGCGGGCGGCGTGCTGGGCTGGCTGGCGGCCCTGCTGATCGCCCACGAACGCTGGAATTTCCTGGCCGAATACGCCCCCCTGGTCACCCTGATGGCGGTGATCGGCGCCTACCTGGGCGCCGACGGCATGCACGCCAGCGGCTTCATGGCGGTATTCGTGTTCGGCATGGTGATCGGCAACAAGGACATGTTCGGTTTTCATATGCAGGAGGGCGAACAGGAACGCCTGGAAGAGTACGTGGCCACCACCGCGCTGATCATGCGCATGTTCATCTTCATCCTGCTCGGCGCCCAGGTGAATTTCGGCCTGATGAACCAGTATCTGCTGGGCGGCGTGCTGGTGGTGACGGTGCTGATGCTGGTGGCCCGGCCCATCACCGTGTTTACCTGCGCCCTGCCGGACCGGCGCGCCAAGTGGAGCCTGAAGGAAATGCTGTTCATGTGCTGGACCCGGGAAACCGGCGTCATCCCCGCCGCCCTGGCCGGCATGCTGGTGGGCATGAAGGCGCCGGGCGCGGAGGTGATCGCCTCGGTCACCTTCATCGCCGTGTTGATGACCATCCTGATCCAGGCGCCCACCACCAAGTGGCTGGGCAAGAAGCTGGGCCTGCTCGAAGAAACCTGAGCGGTCAGGTCAGCGTTGTCGGCCGGGCCGCATCGGGCGCATGGTTCCGCTCAACCCAGCCATTGCTTTGCTTCTTGCAGTCGTTCGGCGGGGAGGATGGCCAGCACTTGCCGGCAATGCACCAGAACGACGCTTCGAGGTTCCCGATCACGTTCCAGCAGATCGACGAAATCGAGTCTGGCCCCGCCATGGTTGCCGGCATCGGCCTGGATCACGCCCATGGCATCCACGGCCAGACTGTGTGCCTTGAGCGCCAGGCAGTCCTCAGGGTGCGACAACACCACTTCGAATACATCGACCAGGCGCTCCAGATCCAGGCTTGCGGTGGCCTCGGCCAACTGGGCAAGCACCTTGTCCAGTTCCTTTTGCCGAACGACACGCGGGCCGGCGCTGACGCCGCGTAAACGAGCCAGAGCCAAGTCCTTTTGCTGGACCAGACGTTGCTGTTCCGCGCGCAACAGATCCAGCCCCCCGGCAACATGGTCCATGTAACGGTCGAACAGATACCAGAGCAGGTTCTCGCGCGCCTCGGCCTCGGTTGGCGCCAGGCCGATCAGTTGATGGTCGGAGAAACTGACCGTCTGCTGGGCTACGTCCCGACGCAACACCTCACCGGTCGCTTCCATTCCGAACACGGTTCTTTCCGTCCGGCGCATGGACAACAAGGCATAGAGCTCACCCGCCCCATGCCGGGCCACATGGTCACGCATGGTCTGGGTTGAGCACAAGAAACGGCGTATGTCCTCCGGACTACCGAACAGGGCATGAACAAAAGGATCGCGGATATAGTTTTCCGTATCGACAGTCACCGGGCCTGGAACGCTGGTTGCCAGCTGGCGTACCCGTGCCAGCACAGGCTCGATGAATGGACGATAGCGCCCCGGAAAACCGCGTATTTGCTTCAATCGGGGTTCTACCCGATACACCGAGCGTTCCACGGCCGCGCTCAGCAGTGGATCGCAGGCATGGTTGCCGGCCATGCGGGAAATGAGGCGCGACCACAGGCCGGTCATGGGATGTGCTCACCGGTCACGAGTTCGTCCGGTCATTGCCACGCGCACGCCGCGCTCAACGAAAAGGGGGTGCGCGGCGCACACTGGGGAAGCGCTGAACATGCCACTGACAGCGACTTCCGACGGATTAATCCGCCTCACTCTCGAACCCGGCTTGCGCCAGTTCCGCCGCGCGCAGCACGGCGCGCGCCTTGTTGCGGGTTTCCTGCCATTCGTTTTCCGGCACCGAATCGGCGACGATGCCGGCGCCGGCCTGGACATAGAGCATCTTGTCCTTGACCACTGCGGTGCGGATGGCGATGGCGACATCCATATCGCCGTTGAAGCCGACATAACCCACCGCGCCAGCGTAGATGCCGCGTTTGGAAGGCTCCAGTTCGTCGATGATCTCCATCGCCCGCACCTTGGGCGCGCCGGAAACCGTGCCGGCCGGGAAGGTGGCGCGCAGCACGTCCATGGCGTTGAGGCCGGGCTTCAGCATGCCCTCGACGTTAGAGACGATGTGCATGACGTGCGAATAGCGCTCGACGCTCATGTTCTCGGTGACTTTGACGCTGCCGACTTGTGAGACGCGACCCGCGTCGTTACGGCCCAGATCCATGAGCTGGACATGCTCGGCGCGCTCTTTCGGATCGGCCAGAAGTTCCGCTTCGAGTCGTTCATCCTCTTCGCGCGTCGCGCCGCGCGGACGCGTGCCGGCGATGGGGCGGACGGTAACGCGTTTCTCGCCCGGATGCTGCTCGTCGCCAGTGCCTTCCAGACGCACCAGGATTTCCGGCGAGGAGCCGACCACATGGAAACCGCCCATGTCGTAATAGAACATGTAGGGCGATGGATTCAGGCCGCGCAACGCGCGATAGAGCGAGAGCGGATGCGCGTAGAACGGCTGGCTCATGCGCTGCGACAGCACGACCTGCATGATGTCGCCGTCGAGGATGTACTGCTTGGCGCGCACCACAGCGGCTTTGAAGGCATCCTCGCCGAATTCGGAAACCGCTTCGTCGCCATTGCCCTTGGCATCGCGCGGCGGGATCGCCGGCCGCTGCAACAACCTGGTCAGTTCAGCCAGACGCCGATGCGCCTTCAGGTAGGACTGGTCTTCGAGCGGATCGGCGTAGACGATTAGCGTCAGCTTGCCGGACAGGTTGTCGACCACCACCAGCTCGTCGGTGAGCATGAGCAGGATGTCGGGCGTGTTGATGCTGTCCGGCCGGCGCGCGGCGGCCAGGCGCGACTCGATGTAGCGCACCGTGTCGTAACCGAAATAGCCGCACAAACCACCGGGAAAGCGTGGCATGCCCGGCACCGGCGCGGCCTTGAAGCGGGCCAGGAAACTTTCGACGAAGGCGAGCGGATCGTCGTGATTGCTCTGCTCGACCGGCAAACCGTTGGTCTCGACGCTGGCGAAATGACCATGCACGCGCAGCACGGTCTTGGCCGGCAGGCCGATGAAGGAATAACGCCCGAAACGCTCGCCGCCGACGACCGATTCGAGCAGGTAGGAATAAGGCTCGTTGGCCAGCTTCAGGTAAATGGAAAGCGGCGTATCCAGATCGGCCGGCAACGGCTTGATGACCGGGATACGGTTGTAGCCCTGACGAGCCAGATTGTTGAATTTGTCTTCGTTGAACATGGTCAATTTCCGGGAAATCGTGAAAAGAAAAGCGAGAAACAAGAAGTGGGACTCAACCCCGCCATCGAGCCGACGCGTGTTTTTCTTCTCGACACTTCACTTTTCCGGTTCCCAGGAAATTCGGGATCATTTCTTCACGATCATCTTTGCGGCATCGGCCAACGTCGGCACGACAGCATCAAGGTCCAGTTCGGCGACGGGCCGGCCTCGGTTGTAGCCATAGGGCACGCAGAACACCGGGCAACCGGCGGCGCGCGCAGCCTGTGCATCGTTGAGCGAGTCGCCGATCAGCAGCAACTCGTCGGGCTGAACCTGGAACACCTGGCAGGCATGCAACAACGGCATGGGATCGGGTTTTTTCTTCGGCAAGGTGTCGCCGGAAAGAATCAGCTCGAAATAGTCGAACAGGCCGGTGTCTTTCAGCAACGGGTGGGTAAAACGCGCCGCCTTGTTGGTGATGCAGGCGAGCCGATAACCACCGATCCGCAAGGCCTGCAAACCTTCGACCACGCCGGGGAAAACACGGCTCTTGCGGGAAACGTGCGCGCCATAGTGTTTTTCGTAGCTGGCCAGCGCTTGTTCGAACAGCGCCGGGTCTGGCTCCGCCTGCATGTCGCGGGTCAACGAGCGCTTGACCAGACGCGAAACGCCATTGCCGATGTAGGTCTTGATTTCAGCCAGCGAGACCGCCGGCATGCCCAGATCGACCAGCATCGCCTCGGCGGCGTCGGCCAGATCTTCAGCGGTGTCGAGCAGGGTGCCGTCGAGATCGATGACGACGGCTTTGATGGGAAGGGGAAAGTTCATCGGGATTCCTTGGTGAAGTGTGAAACGTGATGCGCCGCGCGCTGGTGAAAGACAAACCGTCACGTTTCACATATCCATCAGGCCTTGGCCAATTCCGCGCGCATCGCGGCGACGACCGTGTCGTAGCGGTTCGGGTCGGTATCCTTGGCCGCGCCGAAAATGGCGGAACCGGCAACGAAGGTATCCACACCGGCCTTGGCCACTTCACAGATATTGGCCGGGCCGACGCCGCCGTCGATCTCCAGACGGCAGTTGTAGCCGCCTGCGGTGATCATCTGGCGCACTTTGCGCGCCTTGTCGAGCACGTAGGGAATGAACTTCTGGCCGCCGAAACCGGGGTTGACCGACATCAGCAACACCATGTCGAGCTTGGGCAACATGTATTCCAGAATATCCAGCGGGGTGGCCGGGTTGAACACCAGGCCGGCCTTGCAGCCGCTTTCCTTGATCAGGCCGATGGTGCGATCGACATGTTCGGACGCTTCCGGGTGGAAGGTGATGTAGGTCGCGCCAGCTTTGGCGAAATCGGGAATGATGCGGTCGACCGGCTTGACCATCAGATGTACGTCGATGGGGGCGGTGACACCGTGCTTGCGCAGCGCTTCGCAGACCAGCGGGCCGATGGTCAGGTTGGGCACATAGTGATTGTCCATCACGTCGAAGTGGACGATGTCCGCACCGGCGGCGAGGACCTTATCGACTTCTTCGCCCAGTTTGGCGAAGTTGGCGGAGAGGATGGAAGGAGCAATCTGATAGTCGGCCATGACAAGGTTCCCGGCAATGAAAAAGAAACCACGATATTACCCGCCGATCGCCGCCTGGAATATAGGGAATGGCGTCTGGACAGCACGTGGCTATTCGTGTGCAATCGATCTCCCCCCGCTACACATCAAGCCGCACACCATGGCCGAAATCAGGAAATACCATATCACCGTCACCGCAAAAACCCACTTTATCCCGGAGCAATCGGATGAAACGGCCGAGCGATACGTGTTCTCCTACACCATCACCATTGCCAACACCGGCCAGATCGCGGCGCAGTTGATTTCGCGCCATTGGCAAATCATCGATGCCCACCAGCACGTGCAGGAAGTGCGCGGCCTGGGCGTGGTTGGCGAGCAACCCTTGCTGAAGCCGGGCGACAGTTTCGAATACACCAGCGGCACCGCCGTCTCGACCCCGGTCGGCTCAATGAAAGGTAGTTACCAGATGGTTGCCGAAGATGGCAGCTCGTTCGAGGCCGAAATACCCGAGTTCATCCTCTCCGTGCCGCGTGTTCTGCACTGATTGCCGCGGCTCCGGCCGGCCAGTTCCCCATCCCGCAAACTCGCATGATGGTTTTGCCTAAAAACCCCGCTGAACTAGCTATTTTCCCTATGCGTTTGTACTTTTTGATTGGCGTAATCGCCTTGATGGGCAGCGGTTGCGCCTCGGTCACGAGCAGGCCGGTGATACCCGCCGCGCCAGTCCAGCCCGAACCCACGCCTGTTGTCGTGGCGCCCGCGGTGACACCGGCGCCGTCTCCCGCTCCGGCGACTGAAACCACCCCCACGCCTCCGACTAGCGCGCCCGTCGCCGCGCAGGAACCCGCCAAAGCCGTACCCATCGCGATGCCATGGCTGAAAACCGCATCCTGGGATCAGCTACCCGGCTGGCGCGATGACGACCTGACCTTGGCATGGCCGGCTTTTCTGCAGTCTTGTCGCGGTTTGAAAAATAATCCGGCCTGGATTTCAGTCTGCCAGGCCACGTTGAAACAATCGCCTTTGCCGGATGGCCCAAGTATTCGCGCCTTCTTCGAGCAGCACTTCCAACCTTGGCAAATCAACCAGGCCGAAGGCGGCAGCGAAGGACTGGTAACCGGTTATTACGAACCGTTATTGCATGGCAGCCATACGCCAACACCGAAGTTCCGCCATCCCATCTATGCCGCGCCGGAAGATCTGCTGGTGGTGGATCTCGCAGCGCTTTACCCCGAGCTTAAAAGCTTGCGTCTGCGCGGCCGGCTCCAGGGCAACAAGGTTGTGCCCTATTTCAGCCGGGCGGAAATCGAAGCCGGCGCAGCGCCCACGCGCGGTAAAGAATTGGTCTGGGTCGACGATGCCGTCGAGTTGTTTTTCCTGCAGATACAAGGCTCGGGCCGGGTCAAACTGGAAAATGGCGACACGATGCGTATCGGTTACGCCGATCAAAACGGCCACCCCTACCGTTCCATCGGCAAATGGCTGGTCGAGAAAGGCGAGCTGACCCTGGATAAAGCATCGATGCAAGGCATCAAGGATTGGGGACGCAACAATCCGGATCGCCTGCCGGAACTGCTCAATGCCAACCCGAGCTATGTCTTTTTCCGGGAATTACCGAATCACCTCGCGGGGCCATTGGGCGCTTTGGGCGTGCCGCTCAGCGCCGAACGCAGCATCGCCATCGACCCGCGCGGCACGCCTCTGGGCGCCCCGGTCTGGCTCGCCACCAGCCGCCCCAACTCCAACGAAGCGCTGAACCGTTTGATGCTGGCTCAGGACACCGGCGGCGCCATTCGCGGCAATGTGCGCGCCGATTTCTTCTGGGGTTTCGGCGACGAAGCCGGCAAACAGGCCGGCGGCATGAAGCAGAAAGGCCGTATGTGGGTGCTGCTGCCGCGCGATTTTCCGTTGCTGCTGAGCGCGCTCAATCCTTGAGTTTGAAATCGACACGCATGAAGGCCTGATAGCGCACCGGGCGGCCATCTTTTATCGCCGGCTGGAAGCGCGCCGCACGAAACGCCGCCAATGCGGCGGCGTCGAACACGCCAGGCGGCGTCGATTCAACGACTTCAGCCGATTGCACCCGGCCCAGATCGTCGATCTTGAGCATCAGTTTCAGCGTTCCTTCCAGATTGCGCCGCTGGGCATCCTCCGGATAAACCGGCTCGATGAGGCCGATCGCCTTGGGCTGGTTGTCGACCTGAAGCGCCTGATACCAGTGGCTATCGATACCCAACGGCAGACTCGGCAAACCAGACGCTTGCTGCGGCCCAGGTGCTTTATTGGCGGATCGCGACGCATCGGTGGGCGCAACGGATGGCGCGGAAACGGGCGTCGACACCGGCACGTGAGACGGCAACGCTTTGGGCTCGACTACGTTCTCTTTTGCCGGCACGGGCGCCAAAGGCATCGGTGGCGCTGGCGAGGGCGTTGTCGCCGTCATTAGGTTGGCGACAGGCTTGGGCTCCGAATCGGGTTTCGCCAAGGGCTCGGCGTAGGGTTCGGTCTGCGCCGGCTCCGCTTCCACCGGTGTTGCCATCGGCGCCGTTTCAGTCCGCAAATACGCGTTGATCACCACAGTGCGACGTCCGCTTGCGCTGGGCTCCGATTGAATAAGCACGATCATTGCGCAATGCAACGCAAACGAGAACAACAATGCTTGCGCGATAGGCGCGCGCAGCCAACGCGGCCAGGCCCGGCCCTCGTTATCGTATGAATTTTCAAACTTCATGCTCGCTGTCATGCGCGCCAGTTACCTAACTCTTTTCGACCTCGCCATCGACATAAAACCAACGTCCATCGACGCGCTCAAAACGACTGGTTTCATGTATCCGGAAAGCTCGACCATTGAGTTTGTAGCGAGCGACAAACTCGACCACACCGTGGTTCTCATCAACAAGCAGGCGCCGCTTGATCGACAAACCCAACCACTTTGGGCGCGGCTGTTGCGAAAAATGCGAACCTGCATCCGAAAGCGGCACACCGGATTCGTCAACGCTGAAGCGCATCGACCCCACTGCCGGGCGGGTATCTGGATGCCATGTTGCCAAAAGGTATGGCTCGTCTTCCAAAACGTAGGCGACATAGCGCGAACGCATTAACGCTTCGGCCGAATGAGCCACTGCCTTGCCGCTGAGGTAGGGGTGGCAGCAAGCCTGAAAGGCCAGACCAGACTCACAAGGACAGCGTGTCGATTCGGACAATTCGGGCGATGGCGACGCCGCGATCAAACGAACATCGGTGAGCGCGGATTGATGATTTCCAGCAGCTCGAACGACTGAATCAGCGAGTTCTGCATGATTTCGGCAAGCACCGCCCGATCCAGATTAAGCGTCTCCCAAGCAGACTCATTGAATGTCAGGTTGTATTCGCCAAGCTGGAAGCGCGCCTTGATATCGGGAGCCATGTGATAAGCGATATCCGCAGCCACATGCACGATCGCGGCCTCCAATGGGTGCTCAGGCGCATCCAGCGGGCTTAACTGATACTCGACCACTTCATCAAGCGCCTCGGGCACTCGCCAGGCTCGCAGCAGCGCCGCGCCGAGTTGTGCATAGGTGAAGCCGAAAACGGCCTCTTCCGCCGCGATGATCGCCGCTTCGCCATTGTCGTGATCTTGAAGCACCCGACGATACTGAACCGGCCGGCTGGCATAGAAAACCAATCGACCGACCTTGTGCAACAAGCCGGCCAGAAACATACGTTCAGCTGCGTGTATGCCACATTTTTGGGCCAGATTGCGCGTCACTACACCGCAAGTGACACTGTTGTCCCAGAAATCCCGCATATCCACAAACTCGGATGAAATACCCTTGAAAGTGGTGATGACGGAAGTGGACATCACCAGATCCCGCAATGCCTTTTGCCCGATCAGGGTTATGGCACGCGAAATGGTGTCCACCTTGGAAGGCAATCCGTACCAAGCGCTGTTTGCCAACCTGAGCACCGTGGCCGCGATGCCGGCATCCAGCTGCACGACCTCGACCAATTCCTGGATTGAGGCATCGGGCTGATCGATAAGATCATTCAACCTGATCGCCACATCGGGCAAGCTAAAAAGGCTCTCGACTTCCTGTACCAGTAGCTGGGGTGACATCGTCATCGCTCAAATAGGTTCGAATGGAACTAATGCATTTCCTTGCGTTGGCGCGGGTCAATGCAAAACAAAGTGCATTAAGTACTTGAGGATAACGCCAGATATCAGCTTGTCAAAGCTGTGAAATTTAGTGGGGCGATGGATGGGGATCGAACCCACGACCACCGGAATCACAATCCGGTGCTCTACCAACTGAGCTACCACCGCCATTAAACTGGCCTGCCCGACAGGGATCGAACCTGTAACCCCCAGCTTAGAAGGCTGGTGCTCTATCCAATTGAGCTACGGGCAGTTTCCCGCGGGCATTCGGAATCTATAGCCGGGAACTATTTGGTCGGGGTGAGAGGATTCGAACCTCCGACATCTTGCTCCCAAAGCAAGCGCGCTACCGGGCTGCGCTACACCCCGAAGGCGCAGAAATATAACCGCGCGAAGGGGAAAAAGCAACGCCATAGCACGTCTATTCGCTAGAATTACTGGCTTTATTTCTGAGCACCCCTCGACATGACCGCCCGCTTAATCGATGGAAAAGCAATCGCCGACAGCCTGATCGACAACATCAAACACCAGGTTAGCGACAGGATTGCCGCCGGCCTTCGCGCGCCGGGGCTCGCGGTCATTCTGCTGGGCAACGACCCCGCTTCCAGCATCTACGTGCGCAACAAACGTCTGGCCTGTGAAAAATCGGGGGTTATTTCGATTTCTCACGACTTGCCGGCGTCCACTTCTCAATCCGATCTGCTGGCCTTGATCGATCGAATGAATCTGGATATGACTATCGACGGGATACTGGTGCAAGCGCCGCTGCCCGCCCACATCGATGCCGAAACGGTGATCGAACGCATTCTGCCGGGCAAGGATGTGGATGGTTTTCATCCCTACAACGTTGGCCGCCTGGCGGTGCGCAATCCCTTGCTGCGCTCATGCACCCCCTATGGCGTGATGCATTTGCTGAACAGCACGGGCGAGCCCTTGCGCGGCAAACATGCCGTCGTGGTTGGCGCATCCAACCATGTCGGACGCCCGATGGCGCTGGAACTGCTCATGGCCGGGTGTACGGTCACGATTTGCCATTCCGCGACGGTCGATTTACCCGGCCATGTCGCCCAGGCCGATATCGTCGTGGCGGCGGTGGGCCGGCCGGAGATGGTTCAGGGGGCCTGGATAAAACCCGGGGCCATCGTCATCGACATCGGCATTAACCGTTTGGCTGATGGCCGCCTGGCCGGCGATGTGGAGTTCAAAGCCGCACAGGAAAGAGCCGGCTGGATTACGCCCGTGCCTGGTGGCGTCGGCCCGATGACGGTGGCCACGCTGTTACAGAACACGCTGGAAGCGGCGGAAAAGCACTGACGCAATTCATCTCGAACCACATCGGTTAGCCATGTGGCGCGAGATGCCCGCTTATTCCAGCCAGGATCGAAGGCGGGCCATATCCAGGACGCCCCTCTCCCCCTTTGCCGCCGGGTCCAGTCGTTCGTAGGGAGCGCCAGATTCGCCCAGATCGGAAAGCACTGCCAAAGCTCCGCTGAAATCATGATCTCGCGTGTAATCGTTGATCGTGACGACGGTACGCAGATTGGCGCCCAGAGAAGAGCGAATGCCGTTCTCGGAATCTTCGAATGCCAAACACTCTTCCGGCTTCAGCCCGAGTTGCCGCATCGCCCAAACATAAATATCCGGAGCCGGTTTTTTTGCGGGGACGATGTCGCCGGCCGCGATCACCTGGAACCATTCAGGGCCATCCGGGGCCAGGCTGTGGCGAAGCAGTTCAGTGACATTTTCCGGTGTCGTCGTCGTCGCGACGCCCAGGATCAACCCCTGGTCTCGCGCCTCCTGCAGTAAACGCTTGACGCCCGGCCGCAGCGGAATTCCACCTTGCGCCAGCATGCGGGTGTAATGCGCTGTTTTTGCTTTGTGCAACGCCGCCACCATGACATCAAAATCCGACGGCTTGACGTAATCCGGACGAAAGTTTTCCACGTAGTACTTCATCCGTTCCTTACCGCCGGTAACGGCAAGCAGTTGCCCGTAAAGCGCCACATCCCAGTTCCAGTCCAGACCAAATTCCTGGAAGGCCGCATTGAATGCCGGCCGATGGCCATCTCGTTCCGTATCGGCCAGGGTTCCATCCACATCGAAGAGCAGTGCCTTGATCATAAAAGTCCTTAAATGAAGCGTTTATTCAATTGCTTAGCGGCAGGTAGAATGCACATTTTACCGTGACTGCGGGATTACTCATGAGCGCTAGCGCTGAAGAAGTTAATGACTTCGACGCCATATTCAACGGCACGCTTTATAGCTTGCTGTCGTGGAAACAACTCAGCGCGTTCTGGTTGAAAATCGACGCGGAGGCGGGCTGGTACCTCTACGCCATTGGCGAAGATCGCCCGCTCAACCCCGCCGATGGCGAGCATGTTTCAGCCTTCATTCGTGAAATCGATGCGCTCCTGCACAAGGAACACCACGAAGATTATTGCGGCATTGTTTATGCGGACAATCTCGACAATCCGCGCATGATCAAGATTTACGATCCCAACCATCTCGGCACCTCGTGCGGCTCCAGCAAGAACCGCATCCTGCCAGGCTGGGTCATGTCACTGATACCGCCCGGCGATCTGACGCCAAGCCATTCCGTACCGCAAAACCGCAAACGTTGGTGGCAAGGTTTTATCAGCTTGATAGGCGCGGCCTGAGCTTCGGTTGATACCATGAAAAAAGCGGCCCGCAGACCGCTTTTTTCATTCCGACCACAAACTTACTCGGCGGCTTCTGCCGGTGCGGCAGGCGCTTCGGCGGCCGGGGGTACCGGCACTTCGATCAGCGCCTTCATGGACAAGCGCATGCGTCCCTTCTCGTCGGTCTCCAACACTTTGACCTGAACAGCCTGACCTTCCTTGAGGTGGTCGGTTACCGCGTTGACACGCTGGTGGGCGATTTGGGAGATATGCAGCAAGCCGTCTTTGCCCGGCAGCACATTGACGATGGCGCCGAAATCGAGAATCTTCAGCACGGTGCCGTCGTAGACGCGACCCACTTCGACTTCGGCGGTGATGTCCTCAATGCGCTTCTTAGCCAATTCACCGGCTTCCGTGCTGGTGCAAGCGATTTTGATGTTGCCACTTTCATCGATATCGATCTGGGTGCCGGTTTCTTCGGTCAGCGCGCGTATCGTCGCGCCGCCCTTGCCGATCACATCGCGGATCTTCTCGGGGTTGATCTTCATGGTGATGATGCGCGGCGCAAAAGCGCTCATCTCTACACGCGGGCCGGTCACAGCCTGTTGCATGATGCCAAGGATGTGCAGGCGAGCTTCACGCGCCTGGGTCAAGGCGACCTGCATGATCTCCTTGGTGATGCCGGTGATCTTGATGTCCATTTGCAAGGCATTGACGCCATTGGCGGTACCCGCCACCTTGAAGTCCATATCGCCGAGATGATCTTCATCGCCGAGGATGTCGGTCAGCACGGCAAAACGGTTGCCATCCTTGATCAGGCCCATCGCGATACCTGCGACGTGATCCTTCATCGGCACGCCGGCATCCATCATGGCCAGACTGCCGCCGCAAACGGAAGCCATGGAAGACGAACCGTTCGATTCGGTAATTTCGGAAACCACCCGAATGGCGTAACCGAAATCCTCCTTGCTCGGCAGACAAGCGACCAGCGCCCGTTTGGCCAGCCGGCCGTGCCCGATTTCACGGCGCTTCGGCGTACCGACACGGCCGGTTTCGCCGGTTGCGAACGGGGGCATGTTGTAGTGCAGCATGAAGTGGTCGTGATAACCGCCGGTGAGCGCTTCGATGGTCTGCTCGTCACGGCTGGTGCCCAGCGTGGCGACAACCAAAGCCTGCGTCTCGCCGCGGGTGAACAGCGCGGAACCGTGAGTACGCGGCAGCACGCCGGTACGAATGGTGATCGGACGCACGGTGCGCGTATCGCGACCGTCGATGCGGGGTTCACCGGCCAGGATGCGGCTACGCACCACCTTGGCTTCGAGGCTGTGGAACAGATCCTTGACCACATTGGCCTGCGTAGTGTCCATGCCATCGTTGAGCATGGCGGCAAAGACACGGCTGCGCACTTCGTCCACAGCGGTCTGGCGCGCCTGCTTTTGCTTGATGGAGTAAGCCTTGGAAAGATCGTCGCCACACAAAGCGTTCATTTGATCGAGAAGCGCGGTCGGCGTCTCGGGCGGGGTCCAGTCGAGCGCATCCTTGCCCGCTTCGTCGGCCAGATCGTTGATGGCATCGATGGCGACTTGCATCTGCTCGTGTCCGAACACCACGGCGCCCAGCATGACTTCTTCCGACAATTGATCGGCTTCCGACTCGACCATCAGCACGGCACTGTCGGTACCGGCCACGACCAGATCCAGCTTGGAAAGCTTCAGCTCGGCTTGGGTCGGGTTCAACACGTACTGACCGTCGATATAGCCCACGCGGGCAGCGCCCAAGGGGCCGCTGAAGGGCAGACCGGACAGGGCCAGGGCGGCGGAAGCGCCAATCAAGGCGGGGATATCGGAATCGACTTCCGGGTTGGACGACAACACGGTGGCAATGATCTGGACTTCATTGAAGAAGCCATCCGGAAACAGAGGGCGAATCGGCCGGTCGATCAGGCGGGAAGTCAGCGTTTCCTTCTCGGTAGGCTTGCCTTCGCGCTTGAAGAAACCACCGGGAATACGGCCGGCGGCATAACTCTTTTCCTGATAGTCGACAGTCAGCGGGAAAAAATCCTGGCCTGGTTTGACTTCGTTTTTGGCCACCACGGTAACCAGTACCACGGTGTCATCCATATCCACAATCACTGCGCCAGTGGCTTGGCGCGCGATCTCGCTGGTTTCCAGGGTAACTTGGTGGCGACCGTACTGAAATGTCTTCTTGACCGGATTCACGCTGCTCTCTTCCTAATCTGTCTGCTTACGGATACCGCGCAGGTTGATAACCGACTTGCGCGATGCAATACATGGCCTCATTCAGGGCCGATAACGGGTGCAGATACTGACGTAAATTACTTACGCAGACCCAGACGCTGGATCAGCTTGGTATAGCTTTCCGCGCTCTCGCCCTTGAGATAGTCAAGCAGACGACGACGACGGCTAACCATCTTGAGCAGACCGCGGCGGGAATGGTGATCTTTGGCATGGGTCTTGAAGTGGCCGGTCAAATCATTGATACGGGCGGTCAGCAGGGCAACCTGAACTTCAGGTGATCCGGTGTCGGCGGCGGCACGCTGGTAATCCTGGACGATCTGTGCCTTCTGGGTAGTGGTAACGCTCATTTGGGAGACTCCAACGAAAAACGCGGATTTTACCCGCGTGGGGTTAATTTTCTCAAGCAATTCATGGGGGTAAATCAGATAACGACCAAGCGTTTTGGCGCCAGCCTGCCTTCTTGATTGACTTCGCCCACACCTAAAAAACATCCATCGGACGCATAAAGCCGAAACAACTGCCCCACAGACAAACGCGGCAGCCAGATCGCCTGGCCATGGCTGATTTGCCAGGTCGCCTCGATATCGAGGGGCAGTTGTGCCAAGGCGCCAGCAAGAATGTCAGCCGGCAGAAGCCTGTCATCGCGCTGGGTTTCGTCCAACTCAAACAAACCTTCAAGCGTTTGCGCCTGCTCAATCCGGAATGGACCGACGCCGGTGCGGCGCAGACCATCGAGATGGGCGCCGCAGCCAAGCAACTCACCCAGATCGTCGGCCAGGGCGCGGACATAGAAGCCTTTGCCGCAATGCACACGCAAAGTACACCTATCGCCGGAAAACGATTCGACCGCAAGTTCATGAACAACCACGCGGCGCGCCTTGCGTTCGATTTCGATGCCCTTGCGGGCGTATTCATAAAGCGGCCGGCCCGCATGTTTGAGCGCCGAGTGCATGGGGGGGATTTGTTCAATCTCGCCCATGAAACGCGGCAATGCGGCAAGCAGATCCGCCTGACCGATGTCGACCGGTCGCTGGGCAATCACATCGCCTTCCGGATCACCACTGCTGGTTCGCACACCCAGCTTGACCTCGGCCAGATATTCCTTGTCGGCGTCGAGCAGAAATTGCGAGAACTTGGTCGCCTCGCCCAGACAGAGCGGCAATAAACCGGTGGCGAAAGGATCGAGCGTGCCGGTATGTCCGGCTTTTTCCGCCCGGTACAGGCGTTTCGCTTTCTGCAACGCGATGTTGGAACTCAGCCCCGCCGGTTTATCCAGCAACAGGACGCCGTCAACCTTACGTTTCATCGGTACCGCGATTTTCCGTCGCGTCTTCACTCGAATCTTGCGGACGCCGTCGATCCTCCTCCACCGCCCGATCGATCAAATTCGACAGATGCGCGCCGCGTTCGACCGACTCGTCATAGTGAAAATTGAGCTTGGGCACCGTGCGTATGCTCATACGCTTGGCCAATTCGCTGCGCAGGAAGCCAGCCGCGCTGGCCAGGCCTTTGAGCGCGGCCTGATTGTCCGGATTGAAGGTCGTGAACCAGACCTTGGCGTGCTCCAGATCGGAGGTGACATCGACAGCGGTAAAAGACACCCCGACTACACGAGGATCTTTCATTTCACGCATCAGAATTGAAGCCAGTTCCTGGCGAATCTGTTCGGCTACTCGGCGAGAACGGGGATTGTTATTGGACATGCCTGAAGATAGGTGTGCGGTAATGAACTATGCGAATGGAGCGGGCGAGAATAAAAGGCCGAAAGCAAGCAGCGGATGCTTTCGGCATCCGCTGCTTGCCTGGGGAAACCTCTGAGTTACAGCGTGCGAGCGACCTCGACCACTTCATAACATTCGAGTTGATCGCCTTCCTGGATTTCGTTGAAGTTTTTCAGGTTCAAACCGCATTCGAAGCCTGCCTTGACTTCGCGCGCGTCGTCCTTGAAACGCTTCAGGGAATCCAGTTCACCGTCATGCACCACAACGTTGTCGCGCAGCACCCGGACTCGGGCGGAACGCTTCAGCATGCCCTCGAGCACGTAGCAACCCGCCACCGCGCCGACCTTGGTGATACGGAATACCTGGCGGATCTCCGCCAGACCCAACGCCACTTCCTTCTTGTCCGGGGAGAGCATGCCGCCCATCGCCGCCTTCACATCATCGACCGCTTCGTAAATGATGTTGTAGTAGCGCAGATCGACATCGGTGGATTCAGCCAGCTTGCGCGCCTGCGCATCAGCCCGCACGTTGAAACCGATGATGACGGCGCCAGAGGCAATGGCCAGGTTGACGTCCGATTCGGAAATGGCGCCCACGGCGGAATGGATGATGTTGACCTTGACTTCGGCGGTAGAGAGTTTCGCCAAGGCATGGGCCAAACCCTCGTAAGAACCTTGCATATCGGCCTTGAGAATGATCGGCAAGGATTTGGCTTCCTCGCCATCGCCCATTTTCTCGAAAATATTTTCCAGCTTGGCCGCCTGCTTGCGCGCCAGCGTGACATCGCGGAACTTGCCCTGACGGAACAGGGCGATTTCTCGCGCCTTACGCTCGTTGGGCAGCACCAGCACGTCCTCGCCCGCGCCAGGCACCTCGGAAAGCCCCTGAATTTCCACCGGAATCGCCGGGCCGGCGCTATCGACCGCCTTGCCGGTTTCATCCAGCATGGCGCGCACACGGCCAAACGCGGAACCCGCCAGCACGACATCGCCGCGCTTGAGCGTGCCCGACTGAACCAGAATGGTGGCAACCGGCCCGCGCCCCTTGTCGAGACGCGACTCGATCACCACACCTTTTGCTGGCGCATCGACGGGTGCTCTCAGCTCCAGAACCTCAGCCTGCAACAGAATGGCATCCAGCAGCGCATCGATCCCGGTCCCGGTTTTTGCGGACACATCGACGAACATCGCGTCACCGCCCCAAGCTTCCGGCACCACGCCTTCGTTGGAGATTTCCTGACGGATTTTTTCCGGGTTCGCTTCCGGCTTGTCGATCTTGTTCACCGCCACGACGATAGGCACGCCGGCGGCTTTGGCATGGTGGATCGCCTCACGGGTTTGCGGCATCACACCGTCATCCGCCGCGACCACCAGAATCACCAAGTCGGTCGCCTTGGCGCCGCGTGCGCGCATCGCGGTAAACGCTTCGTGGCCCGGGGTATCCAGGAAGGTCACCATGCCTTTTGCCGTCTCGACGTGATAAGCGCCGATATGCTGGGTAATGCCGCCCGCCTCGCCGGCCGCAACCTTGGTGCGACGGATCGTGTCCAGCAACGACGTTTTACCGTGGTCGACGTGGCCCATGACCGTAACGACCGGCGCACGCGGCAACAGCACGGCTTCCGAATGCTCACTGCTTTCTTCCAGATACGACTCCGGCGTATCGATCGAGGCGGGCTTGGCGATATGGCCCAATTCTTCGACCAGAATCATCGCGGTATCCTGATCCAGAACCTGGTTGATGGTGACCATCGACCCCATCTTCATCAGCGCCTTGATCACCTCGGCCGCTTTCACCGACATCTTGTGGGCGAGATCGGCGACGGTAATGGTTTCCGGCACCATAACTTCACGCACCACAGCCTCGACCGGGGCCTGCGGCACATGTTCATGATCGGATTTGTGACGTCCTTTTTTACTCCGCCAGCCATCACCGCTATCGGTCGCGCCACGCGTCTTCAGACCCGGACGTTTGCCGGCGACCGGCTCATCCTTGCCTTTCTTGGCGGCGGATTTTTCCGTCTTGGGTTTGACCGAGGGTTTGACGCTGGGGCGCACCTCAGCCGGCGTCACTTCCGCGGGCTTGACCTCAGGCGGCGGCGCATCCTTGGCGGCCTTGGCGGCCTCTTCCGCCCGCCTGCGCGCGGCCTCTCGATCTTGTTTGGCCTTGTGATCGGCTTCCTGGATCGCCCGCAACGCCGCATGCCGCTTGGCCTCTTGCTCTCGCGCCTGACGCTCGGCGGGACTCAGAATAGAAGGTCTGACGCCCGAAGCCGGTGCGATCGGCGACACCACCTCTTCAATAACGGGGGCCGTCGCTTCTTCTATTTGGGTCGCGGGCTGAACCGGTTCTGGCTCGACCTCAATCGGCTCAACCTGAGCCAAATCTTCAACTGGATTCTTTGCCGACGTTGTCTCCACCGATTCGGTGGCCGCTTCAACCAGAACCTCTGGCGCCTGAGCATCCACATCCGCCACCACATCGACAGATTCGTCATGCGGCATTTCGAAAGAAGCCGGTTTTTCTTCCAGAACCACGTCTTCAGCAACAGCAAGCTCATGCGGCTCAGTTTCATGCGGCGCAACTTCATGGCTAGCGCCTTCGCGCTTGATCAGCACACGTTTCTTGCGTACTTCGACTTGCACCGTCCGCGTACGCCCGGAGCCATCCGCGGTTTTGATTTCGCTGGACTGCTTGCGCGTCAACGTGATTTTAGTTTTTGGCTCTTGTGCGCCGTGCTTGCCACGCAGGTAATCCAGCAGCAATGACTTATCGGCATCACTCAGCGCATCACCCGCGCCCTTGACGCTTACACCAGCAGCCTGCAACTGCTTTACGAGCAGCGCAGGATCGACCTTGAGCTCACTTGCGAACTGTTCAACGTTCATGCTTTTCCTCGTCAGGCTCCCGCCAAGATTGGCGCGCGCGCGGTCATGATGAGCGCCTTGGCCCGTTCATCATCCATGCCGATAAGCTCAACCAGCTCATCGACGGCCAAATCGGCCAGATCATTGGCGTTATTGATGCCCTTGGCGGTAAGTGCCGCCGCGGTTTCATCATCCATCCCGTCCACACTCATCAGATCGGCGGCCGCACTCTCGACCGCCTCTTCGCGCACGATGGCGTCAGTCAGCAAAGCATCGCGAGCTCGCGAGCGCAGCTCATTGACCGTTTCTTCGCCGAAAGCCTCGATCTCCAGCATTTCAGCCAAGGGCACATATGCCACTTCTTCGAGACTGGTGAAACCTTCCTCGACCAGAACCTGGGCAACATCCTCATCGACATCCAGCTTGGTCATGAACATCTCGATCAGCCCGGATGATTCCTGCTCGTGCTTCTGCTCCGCTTCTTCAACCGACAGAATATTGATGTCCCAGCCGCACAACTCAGAGGCCAAGCGCACGTTCTGACCGTAGCGGCCGATGGCGACCTCGACCTGATCAGGCTCGACGACAACATCCATCGCATGCTTGTCCTCATCGACAACGATGCTGGAAACCACGGCGGGTGAAAGTGCGTTGATAACGAACTGGGCCGGATCGGACGACCACAGCACGATGTCCACTCGCTCGCCATTCAACTCATTGGTGACCGCGGTAACGCGCGAACCACGCACACCGATACAGGTACCCTGCGGATCGACACGGGGATCGTTGGACTTCACCGCAATCTTTGCGCGCATACCCGGATCGCGGGCGGCGGCCTTTATTTCGACGATACCCTCTTCGACCTCCGGCACCTCGAGGCGAAACAATTCCATGATGAGTTGCGGCGCCGTGCGCGAAAGCATCAGTTGCGGCCCGCGTCCACCACGTTCGGCGCGCACCAGATAGGCCCGCACCCGATCGCCGACGCGAAGATTCTCTTTGGGAATCATCTGATCTTTTTCGAGACGACCCTCGATACGTCCCGACTCGATCACCGCACTGCCCCGCTCCATACGTTTGATCGTGCCGGAAACCAAAGCATCGCTACGCGCAAGAAAATCATTCAGCACTTGCTCTCGTTCGGCATCGCGAATTTTCTGCAGAATGACCTGTTTCGCCGCTTGCGCTCCGATACGACCAAAATCCACCGCCTCTATCGGCTCCTCAATGAACTGGCCAATCTCGATTTCCGGCTGGATTTCGCGAGCCTCAAAGAGCAGATATTGCCGATCCGGATTCTCCAGGCCAGCCTCATCCGGCAGAACTTCCCAACAACGGAAAGCCTGGTATTCGCCGGTTTTGTGGTCGATTTCAACGCGAACATCGGCGTCTTCCGTAAACCGCTTCTTTGTGGCGTGAGCCAGCGCCGACTCCAACGCGCCAAAGACGACATCCGATGCCACATTCTTTTCACGCGCCAACGCATCCGCCAGCATCAAGATTTCCCGACTCATCGCTTCCTCCGGGTCATTTCCATGGTTGAACCTCTGCTATTTCGCATCAATCGGCACAAAAGGCGCATCACATCCACCGTTCTATTCATCTTCATTTCTTTGCGCGTACCGGTTTTTTAGGTCGCACCTCAAACTCAGGCGACAGGCGGGCCGAATCAATCTCGGCGAACGGTATTTCGACCGCCACACCATCCACCTCGAGTCGCAGCAAATCTTCGACAACTCCGAGCAACACACCGGCAAAGCGCTTGCGCCCCTCGATCGGCGCATGCAGCCGCACATTTGCGCGCTTACCGACGAAACGAACAAAGTCCGCGATCTTCACCAATGGGCGATCCAAGCCCGGCGATGAAACCTCAAGACGCTCGTAATCGACGTTTTCCACCAAGAAAACCTGCGTCAACTGATTGCTTACACGCACGCAATCATCAACAACAATGCCTTCCGGCTTGTCTATGTATAGACGCAACAAGCCGCCGCCAGCACGCTCGAAAGCGACCAGTTCGTAGCCCATGCCCACCAAGATTGGTTCGATTAGAGTTTGCAAATCCATATGAGAAATAAAAAATGGGCCGAAGCCCATAGAAAACTTGCTAAGTATATATGAATTCAATCCATTCCGGCTAGAACACCTCGTGATTGGTCCATATAGAACGCCTTACACACCATCCAGAGCTCGCTCCAGAACGATGCGATCAGCGCCCCTTTCCAAAGCGAGCACGGCCAACCACTCACCAGAGTCAGGCAAACGGACTTTCGCCAAGTAGCTGCCATCTTCCATGGCGGAAAACAGGAATCTTTCTTGCGCGGACTGTCCGGGGTGCATAAATCCAATGCTGACCTGGACATCCGAGACTGGCAGATCATTCTTGTCGTGAATCACAACGCGCAAATCGCCTGGAGCGGCAGACCGTAACCCGGTTAGGCCAAAGACTTCGACCTTCCAGCCCAGTTTGCTCAACTTGTTATCCAGATTCCTTTGGTAGGCGATGCTTTTGCTGGCTTCTTCACCGTGAACGACAACCCCGGCAAAACCGGTATGCACAGTCTTGCCTTGAATATTGGGCAATAGCCACTGGGCAATCGATGGCGGCACACCTTTGGCCGCGATGTAAACAAACCCGCCCATGACAACCGTGACCAGCAAAAAAAACCCGATCAGCAGCTTGGGAGCCCAATGCACTTGACCGGAGGACCGCCCCCCGCTCCCGCCCATCTGGAACAGCAACAGGGCAACCGTTGGATATGCAACAAGATGCATGGTGAGAACATCCAGACCAGGCCAATTGGCAACCGCGTAGCCGGCATAGGCAAAACTGGGCAAAGCCGCGGCAACCACCGCAGCCCAGAAATTTGATAGCTTGAACTTTTTCGCCACACCAAAGACGATGACCGTAAACAACATGCCGCCAAATATTGAAACAAACAAATCACACCCTCTCGCTAGATTGACCATGGATTTTCTGCGTCGAACACCCCGATAATAGCGCCTTGGGCCTGATAAACCGTTGATTAGTTGAGTACAACACCGTGATTAATCTTTTCATCAATGGCCAACAGCGCCAGTTCTCCGCCACCCTCAGCATCACGCAACTGCTTCAAGAACTCGACCTGACCGGCAAGCGCGTTGCAATAGAACTTAACGGTGAAATCGTGCCCAGAAGCGCGCATGCGGTCGTTACACTTTCCGATGCCGACCATTTGGAAATTGTCGTCGCCGTAGGTGGCGGCTGATCGCCGCACACCCTGCCGCTCGCCATTCGCGCCAGCTTACGAAGCCAGCCGTTTCCAATCCATCCAACCTGCTTTCATCTTGCATAACGCCATGGACTCAATCTCAATCGCTGGGCGAACCTTTAATTCACGCTTGCTGGTAGGCACCGGAAAATACAAAGACTTCCAGGAAACCCGGGCCGCAATCGACGCATCAGGCGCACAAATTGTCACCGTAGCCATTCGTCGGACGAATATCGGGCAAGACCCCAACCAGCCCAGCTTGCTGGATGCGCTACCGTCCAAACAATTCACCTACCTGCCCAACACCGCGGGCTGTTATACCGCCGAGGACGCCATTCGCACCCTGCGGCTTGCGCGCGAACTGCTGGACGGGCATGACCTGGTCAAACTGGAAGTCCTCGGCGATCCGCAAAGTCTTTATCCGAACGTGGTCGAGACCCTCAGGGCGGCCGAAGTCCTGGTCAAAGACGGCTTCAAAGTCATGGTCTACACCAGCGACGACCCGATCATCGCCAAGCAGCTTGAAGACATCGGCTGCGTCGCGGTCATGCCCCTGGCCTCCCTGATAGGCTCCGGCATGGGCATCCTGAATCCCTGGAATCTGCAGATCATCATCGACCGGCTCAAGGTTCCAGTGATTGTCGATGCGGGCGTCGGCACCGCGTCGGATGCGGCGATCGCGATGGAGTTGGGTTGCGACGCCGTATTGATGAACACGGCAATCGCACAAGCGCACAACCCCGTGCTCATGGCGTCAGCCATGAAAAAAGCGGTCGAGGCCGGGCGTGAAGCGTTTCTGGCTGGGCGTGTACCCAAGAAAATCTACCAGGCCAGCCCTTCATCTCCGACCTCCGGCCTGATCGGCTCCTGACCCCCCTCCAATTCCATGTTCCGGCATCAGCAGCCGGGTTCCCGGACGACTCATGCCTGAGCATTCTTCACGCCACACCATCCGCTCTTTCGTCCTGCGCGCGGGACGCATGGGCTCGGGACAACAAAAAGCGCTAGATGAACTGGGGCCTCGCTATGTTTTGCCCTATCGCCCAAGCGAACTTGATCTCGACGCAACATTTGAGCGCCAAGCCGGCAAAATCCTTGAAATCGGCTTTGGGATGGGAGGAGCCACGGCGGATATCGCCGAACGCCACCCAGAAAACGACTACCTCGGCATAGAAGTCCATACCCCTGGCGTAGGCGCGCTTTTGAAACAGATCGGCGAACGGAATCTGACCAATTTGCGCATCGTTCAACACGATGCCGTTGAGGTGTTGCGACACATGATTCCGGATGCCGGCCTGGATGGAATTCATATCTACTTCCCGGATCCATGGCACAAGTCACGCCATCACAAACGGCGTCTGATTCAACCCGGCTTTGTCGCGCTCCTCACGCAAAAGCTCAAACCGGATGCCTATCTGCATCTGGCCACGGATTGGGAAAATTACGCCCAGCAAATGCTGGAAGTACTGTCGGGTGAAAAGAAACTGGCCAATACCGCGCCTGACTACTCGCCCCGTCCCGCATACCGTCCACTGACCAAATTCGAGCAACGTGGCCTGCGGCTTGGACATGGCGTTTGGGATCTGGTGTTTCGACGCACCTGCCCCCATCCGCCTGAACTGGCGACGAAGCCCCAAAAATCCGGAGCGCCGCAACCCTGGCGTTAACATTCGTCGTTACAATCTTTCAATTCCCTAACTAGCAAACCTAAGCCATGAAAAGCAGCGAAATCCGCCGCCAGTTTCTCGACTTTTTTGCCTCGAAAGGGCATACCCCGGTGGCATCCAGCCAACTTATTCCGGGCAACGACCCTACCCTGCTGTTCACCAACGCGGGCATGGTCCAATTCAAAGATGTGTTCCTGGGCAGAGAAACCCGCCCCTATGTTCGCGCCACCTCCTCCCAGCGTTGCGTGCGCGCAGGCGGCAAACACAACGACCTGGAAAACGTGGGCTATACCGCGCGCCACCACACCTTCTTCGAAATGCTGGGCAACTTCAGCTTCGGCGACTATTTCAAGCACGAAGCGATTCGCTATGCCTGGGAATTCCTGACCGTCACCCTGTCCATCCCAAAGGAAAAACTCTGGGTCACCGTCTACCAGGACGACGATGAAGCCTATGCCATCTGGGCCGATGAAATCGGCGTCCCGCAAGATCGCATCACCCGCATCGGTGACAAAGGCGGCCAGAAATACCAATCCGACAACTTCTGGGCGATGGGCGACACCGGCCCCTGCGGCCCCTGCACGGAAATCTTCTACGACCACGGCCCGGAAGTCGCCGGCGGCCCACCCGGCACGCCGGAAGAAGACGGCGACCGCTATATCGAAATCTGGAACAACGTGTTCATGCAGTACAACCGCGACGAAAACGGGGTCATGCACCCGTTGCCGAAGCCGTCGGTCGACACCGGCATGGGCCTGGAGCGCATCTCGGCGGTCATGCAGGGCGTGCATTCCAATTATGAAATCGACCTGTTCCAGGCGCTGATCAAAGCGGCCGCCCGCGAAACCGGCGCGCAAGATCTGAACAACAACTCCCTCAAGGTCATCGCCGACCACATCCGCGCCTGCTCCTTCCTGATCGTCGACGGCATCATCCCCGGCAACGAGGGGCGCGGTTATGTATTGCGCCGGGTGATCCGCCGCGCCATCCGCCATGGCTACAAGCTGGGCCGCAAGACGCCGTTCTTCCACAAGCTGGTGGCCGATCTCGCCGCCGTCATGGGCGAGGCCTACCCGGAACTGGTCGCCGCTCAGGAGCGCGTCGCCGCCGTGCTGCAACAGGAAGAAGAACGCTTCGCGGAAACCCTGGAAAACGGCATGGGCGTGCTGGAAACCGCAATGGCCTCGGAAGACCGGATGCTCGATGGCGACACCGTATTCAAGCTCTACGACACCTTCGGTTTCCCGCTCGACCTCACCGCCGACATCGCCCGCGAGCGCGGCATTACCGTCGATTTCGCCGGCTTCGAACATGCCATGCAGATGCAGCGCGAGCGCGCCCGCGCCGCCTCCAAGTTCAGCATGGGCAAAGGCCTGTCGTTCGATGGCGAGAAAACCGAGTTCGTCGGCTACGACAGCCTGGAACAGGAAGCCCGTATCGTCGCCCTGTACAAGGAAGGCAGCCAGGTCAACGAAATCGCCGCCGGCGACGAGGCCGTCATCGTCCTCGACCGCACCCCGTTCTATGCCGAATCCGGCGGCCAAGCCGGCGATATCGGTGAAATCTCCAGCGGCCACGGCAGTTTCGCGGTGGACGACACCCTGAAAATCCAGGCCGAAGTGTTCGGCCACAAGGGGCGCCAGGCCACCGGCAAACTGACCGTGGGCGAAACCATCAACGCCCAGGTCAATACCGAAGCCCGCCAGCGCGCCGCCTACAACCACTCCGCCACCCACCTGATGCACGCGGCCCTGCGCGCGGTGCTCGGCAGCCATGTCACCCAGAAGGGTTCACTGGTCAACGCGGAACGCACCCGCTTCGACTTCGCCCATCCGCAGCCGGTTAGCACTGAAGAAATCCGCCGCATCGAGGAATTGGTCAATGCCGAGATCCGGCACAACCATCGGGTCGAAACCCGTTTGATGAAACACGAAGACGCCATCAAAGCCGGCGCCATGGCGCTGTTCGGCGAGAAATACGGCGACGAAGTGCGCGTGGTCGGCATGGGCGAGTTCTCCACCGAACTGTGCGGCGGCACCCACGTCAAGCGCACCGGTGACATCGGTCTGTTCAAGGTCGTCGCCGAAGGCGGCGTCGCCGCCGGCGTGCGCCGCATCGAAGCGGTGACCGGCCCCGGCGCGCTGGCTTACGCGCAAGAGCAGGAAGCCACGCTGCGCGATGTCGCCGACCTGGTGCGCGCTCAGCCGCAGGAAGTCGCCGCGCGCCTGGCGCAGATTCAGGATCAAGTGAAAACCCTGGAAAAAGAACTGGCGCGCTACAAATCGAAAATGGCGGCCGCGCAGGGCGACGATCTCGCCGCCCAGGCGATCGAGATCGCCGGCATCAAGGTGCTGGCGGCCGCTATCGAAGGCGCCGATGCTAAAGCTTTGCGCGAACTCGCCGATAAGCTGCGTGACAAGCTCCACTCCTGCGCACTGGTGCTGGGTAGCGCGGTCGATGGCAAGGTCGCCCTGATCGCCGCCGTGACGCCGGATGCCGTCGGCAAAGTCAAAGCCGGCGAACTGGTCAATTTTGTCGCCAGCCAAGTCGGTGGCAAAGGTGGCGGAAAGCCCGACCTGGCCCAGGCTGGCGGCACCGAGCCGGACAAACTGCCCGCCGCCTTGCAAAGCGTCGCCGATTGGATTCGTGGCAAGTGTGTTGGCACATCAAATTGAGTGAGGAATAAGCACTATGTTCGGCTTCTTCAAACGCAAGAAGAGCGAAGAAGATCCGCTAAGCGACCTTAAAACGGTCTCGCGCTGGATGCAGGATTTGCCTGTTGGCGATATCTACACTGCTCAGGAACAGGTGGTGCAAAGTCTGATCCAGTTCAATCATGCCGGCCTGCCGATGTCCAAAGAGCGGCTGCAGGTTCTCATGCACCTGGACAATCAGGCGCGCGACATGCAGTACTCGCTGTGCGTCCAATACCTGCGCAACCCGCGCATGTCGAAAGTGATCGAATCCCGGCTCTGGACCGCCATTCACGCCTTCTACTGGGAAGTCACCCGCGGCTATCACGCGTTCATCATGGACTTTGTCGCCAACCCTGGCGGCAGCAAAATCCAACCCACCATTCCACAAATTGCCGCGCGCGCCATTCGTGGTTTTGCCGACATCTTCAAATGGCGATATTTCCGCTACGAAAAAGTTGAGGACAGGCTTTGGTTGCGCTTGCACAACCTTTATCGCATCACGGAATTCGATGGTTTTCAGGGCACACGCATCAAGTTGTATGCGTCGGACTCCGAGCCATCCAGCTGCATGGCGGAATACGTGCAAGCGCTTTTGCTGTCTCCGCTCGGCGCTGGCAGCATGACGGCCAAACAAATCGAGATGGTCGACCACTGGCTCGACAACTGGTCGGCTCTGTCGCAGCTTGAGTCCAGCTACGATGCAACTCGCCATTATTTCTATATCGACTCTGCCAAGGGCCAGGGGCTCAGACGCATTCGGCCGAACGCGGAATTGGAATCCAGCTTCCGCTTCATCGATACCGAACGTCTGCAGGAACACATCAAGCAAACCGAACGCGCATTGAAATCGGGGGCGCTGGCGCCCAGCCTGGGCTTGGGAGAAGAGTTCCGGCTACCCGATGGCTATGATCTGCTCAACCATGTCGCCAACGAATGGGCCGCCGCCAACGAGCATGAACGCCGCGTCAAAAAACGCGACCCAGCCCAGGGACGCTGCGAAGTTGTGCGCGATCTGGGCACGATCTGCAAACGCATGCAAACAGAATTGGCCATCAGCGGCAGCGGCGGCCCAGGAGAACAACTCAGTACAGAAGAAATTCTCGATATCAAGCTTTATGGCTTTGTGACCGAGCGAACCAAGTCCGCCATCTCGCAACGCGGCCTGGGCAACGCGGACCTGAGTACCGATCAATGGCCATTGTTCGATCGCAGCGATTCCGGCCTCGGCGTCCTGCTTAAAGATGAAGAGAGCGATTGGGCCAAAGTCGGAAAACTGCTCGCGGTGCGTTTCGACCCGACCCATCCATGGCTGATCGGTGTCATTCGCCGCATCACCCGCATGCCGGACGAGATGCGCAAGATTGGCATCCAGACGCTCAACAGCAGGCCAACGCTGGTCGAGATCGAAACGAACGAACTATCGGTCGGCCTGAGTTATTCCGTCGAACATAGCAATCTTGATCTTCAAACAGTTCACCACGCGCTGGCGTTCCCGAACTCGGAGGAAGGCAATCTCATCGTCTTGGAAAGCGCGCGCTACGCCTATGGCCGGCATTTCCAGATGCGGGATCAGACCGGTCCGCGCCAGATACGCCTCGAGGCTGTGCGCGACAAGGGAGACGGCTGGCTGATGGCAACCTATATCGAGTCGGCATGATCCGCTCGCCTGGCAAACCTGGGCCGAGCGGCGCTTACTTCGAACACTATCCGACCAATAGAAATGCAAGGCAGCATGATGGAGATCCGCGTGACATCTGATTCAAAACCCCAGCTGCTAATCGTCGACGATGACCCGCTGATCACCGACACCCTGCACTTCGTTCTTTCCAACGATTTCGAAGTTTTCGTCGCGGAATCTCGGCAGCAGGTAAAGAGTTTGCTGACGCAGCTTGATACTCCGCCGTCCCTCGCCCTGGTCGACCTGGGCCTGCCGCCGGCGCAACACAAACCGGATGAAGGCTTCGCCCTGATCTCCGACCTGCTCAACTACTCAAAACAAATCCGCATCCTGGTTCTGTCCGGCCAGAACGATGAAGCCAATGCGCGCCATGCCCGCGCGCTTGGCGCAATCGACTTCATCGCCAAACCGGCCGACCCGGAACAGATCAAACAAGCCCTGTTCTCCGCGCTACGTTTCGATCAGGAAGCGCCCCATGCTCAACCGCCTTCCGCCTCGCTCGAATCGGGCGGCATCATAGGCACCAGTTTCGCCATTGACCGGCTGCGCAACCAGATCAAGCTGTATGCGGAAGCCCCGTTTCCAGTTCTGATCGAAGGGGAATCCGGCAGCGGCAAGGAATTGGTCGCCAAAAGCCTGCACCAATGGTCCAAGCGCAACAACAAACCTTATCTGGCCCTCAACTGCGCCGCCATCTCGCCGACGCTGGTCGAACCCACCTTGTTTGGCTACGCCAAGGGCGCGTTTACCGGCGCCACTCAGGCCCATTCGGGCTACTTCGAAGACTCTCGCGATGGCACTTTGTTTCTCGATGAAATCGGCGAGCTACCGCTAGAACTCCAGGCCAAACTGTTGCGCGTATTGGAAAACGGTGAATTCCAGCGCGTGGGAGAAACCGGCAGTCGTTTCTCCAATGCCCGAATCATCACCGCCACCAACCGGGATCTGCGCAAGGAAGTGCGCGAAGGCCGCTTCCGGGGCGACCTCTACCATCGCCTCTCCGTGTTTTCCGTGCATGTGCCGCCGCTGCGCGAACAGATGGAGGACAAGCTGACTTTGCTGGATCATTTCCGCAACCACTTCGCGCTCGAAGTCAAAGTAGCCCCATTCAACTTTACGCCTGACGCCAGGCGGCTTTGGGAGGACTACCACTTCCCCGGCAACGTCCGTGAACTGCGCAATATCGTCATCCGCCTGACCACCAAATATGCCGGTCGCACAGTCAGCGCGCGCGAACTCGAAGACGAATTCGACCTCGATGTCGTCAACCCTTCCAGCATTCCGCTGCCTACCGACGGCGTCGCATTGCAGGAATATGCGAAATCGCACCTGCGCAGCCTGCACAACTTCAACCTCGACCAGGTCATCCGGCAATGGGAGCGCAGCTATGTCGAAGCCGCGCTGACCATGACCCACGGCAATCTGTCGCAGGCATCCAAAATCCTTGGTGTCAACCGGACCACCCTATACAGCCGGATGCAAACCTATCAAAACGATTAAATCCGGAAACCTCAGTTGACCGCGCATATCGCCTAGCCAACCGATCCAGGCGCACACTCCTTGCCATGGCCCACTTTCCCGAACCGCCCAAACTAGGTGAATGGCTCGCCGGACAAGGGCTGATCAGCCCGGACCAATTGCGCATCGCATTGATGGAACAGTCCGTCAGCGGCTTGCCGCTCGGCCGCCAACTCATCAGCCTCGGTTTCATCAACGATAGTGTGCTGCGCGATGTGCTCGCGCAAAACGCCGGTGAAACCAGCATCGATCTGGCCCATGTCATCGCGGATCCGGAAGCCATCGCGCTGACCCCGGAACATCTGGCCCGACGCCATCATGTCCTGCCTCTGGCCGCGGATTCCGAGGCGCGCACGCTCACCGTCGCCGTGCCGGATCTGTTCAATCTGGTTGCGCTGGACCAGCTTCGCGCGCATCTGGAAGGTCGCTACGACATCCAGCCGATGCTGGCGGCCGAAGCCCAGATTCTGGAATATCTCGACCGCTTCTACGGCTTCGATCTGTCCGTCGACGGCATCCTGCGGGAAATAGAGACGGGCGAAGTCGATTGGAGCAGCCTGCATGTTGGCGCTCATATAGGCTCCAACTCCGGTGCCAGCATGGGCGCCGAATACACCCAGCCCATCGTTCGCCTGGTCAATGCCATGCTGGCCGAAGCGGTCAAACGCGGCGCATCAGACGTGCATTTCGAACCGGAAGCCGCTTTTCTACGCGTGCGCTACCGCATCGATGGCGTGCTCGAACCCATGCGCAGCCTGCATCGAAAATACTGGCCGGCCATCTCGGTGCGCTTGAAGGTGATCTCCGGCCTCAACATCGCCGAATCGCGCGCCCCGCAAGATGGCCGTTTATCGCTCACGCTGTACGGCCGCGGCATCGATTTCCGCGTTTCCAGCCTGCCCACGCTGCACGGCGAAAACATCGTGCTGCGCATTCTCGATCGAGAAAAGTCCATCATCCCGCTGGCCCGCATGGGCCTGCCGGAAGAAACCCTGACCCGCTTGCTGGGCGCAATTTCCCGCCCCGAAGGACTGATCATCGTCACCGGGCCGACCGGCTCGGGCAAGACCACCACACTGTATTCGCTGCTGGCGCATCTGAACCGGGAAGAGGTCAACATCATGACCCTGGAAGACCCGGTGGAATATCCCCACCCGTTGATCCGCCAGACCTCGCTGACCGAGCTCTCGAAAGTCGATTTCGCCGCCGGCATCCGCGCCATCATGCGACAGGATCCGGACATCGTTCTGGTCGGCGAAGTGCGTGACAAGGATGCCGCGGAAATGGCTTTCCGCGCCGCCATGACCGGCCACCTGGTATTCACCACGCTGCACACGCATTCCGCGCTGGGCGTATTCCCGCGCCTGGAAGATATGGGCATCCGCCCCGCCATCCTGGCCGGCAATATCGTCGCCGTGGTCGCCCAGCGCCTGGTTCGTCGCCTGTGTCCGCACTGCAAGGAAGCCTATAGCCCGGACGAAGCCGAACGACACCTGCTCGCCCATAGTGTGCCCGAGCGGATTTATCGCCCCAAAGGCTGCAACCATTGCGCCTACAAAGGCTATCGCGGTCGATTGCCTCTGGTGGAATTGCTGCTGATGAACGCCGCGCTCGACGAAGCCATATTACGCAGCGCAACCCCGCGCGAGCTGGCCAATCTCGCGGCGCAACAAGGCTGGCGCAACCTGGCGGAAGATGGGCTGGATCGGGTACGCAATGGTGAAACCTCGTTGTCCGAAGTCGGCCGCGTCGTCAATCTGAGCAAAAACTGAGGCGCCAACAAAACCATGCCTCGTTTCCGTTACCGCGCCGCCGACGTCCAGGGCCATCGCATTCAGGGCGAACTCGCCGCCCTCAACGACATCGATCTCGATCTGCGCTTGCGCCGGATGGGCCTGACCCTGATCCGCGCGCGCGTCTCCAACCGGCGCAATCTATTCTCGGCCTGGCATGCCAGCCGGCGCGACCTGATCAGTTTCTGCTTCCATATGCAACAGATCTCGCGCGCCAACGCACCGCTGCTGGAAGGATTGAAAGACCTGATCGCAAGCACCGAGAACTCCCGATTTCGAGATCTGCTCGCGCTGGTCGCGGAAGATCTTGAAGGCGGCAAATTGCTCTCGGAAGCGCTCGCGGCGCATCCCGATGTCTTCGACCGCGTCTTCACCGCGCTGGTGCGCGCCGCCGAGACCAGTGATCAGATTGAAATCGTGTTCGCGCGGCTGGAAGCCCGCCTGAAGCAACAAGACGAACTGCAAGCCGAGTTCACCCGGCTGCTGATCTATCCCAGCCTGGCCGCCAGCGCGGTTTTCGCCGCCGCCGGCGTGCTGTTGTTCTATCTCACCCCGAAACTGGCGTTGCTGGTTTCCAGCCTCAACATGCCGATTCCCGCTGCCACGCGCATGCTGATCGCCGTCTCCGAACTTGCCCGCGCCCATCTGATCTGGTTGCTGCCGCTGCTGGCGATCGCAAGCGCGGGTTTATTCCTGACCATGCGCAATTCACCGGCGCTGGCGAAACGCATGGATGGCGTCTGGCTTAAAGTGCCGATCCTCGGTACGACACTGCGCAAACATATCCTGGCGCGCGTTTCGGGTTTGCTCGCCTTGTTGCTGCAATCCGGCGTCGGTCTGCTCGACGCACTCCAGGCCTGTGCCGACAGCGCCGGCAACCGGATCATCCAGAACAAACTGATCGCCACCGCGCAACACATTGCCGCCGGCGAAGGCGTGACCAACAGCCTGCGCCAGCAAGACCTGTTCCCGCCGCTGGTGTTGCGCATGGTGCATACCGGCGAAGCCAATGGCGCATTGGCGGAAGCGTTCGAAAACGTCGCCTGGTTTTTCGATCGCGACTCGCGCGAAACCATCACCCGAGCCTTGAAGTTGCTCGAACCCGGCCTGGCCGCGCTACTCGGCCTGTTGCTGGCGATATTGATGCTGGCGGTGTTCCTACCGATCTACCAGCTCATCGGGGAACTGCCGCTATGATGTTTCATCTGCCGGCCTTCAACGCGCTCACCATGAACGACCGCGTCCTGCTTTATCTTTCGGCGGTGGGCGCCAGCTATGCCTTGTATCACCGAGCCACGTTGCAAGAAGTTCATTCGCTGCCGAGCGACGAGGAAGGCTGGGAATCCTTCAACACGCTGCTGCTGAACCACCCCGGCAAGCCCGTGGCGATCGCGGTCGATACCGTCGATGAAATCTATCGGCAAGACATTCTGCCGCGCGCGCATGGCGCCGACCGGCTCGAGATGACCGAGCGCCGCCAGCGCCAACTGATCCACCACTCGGCCTATCGCGCGGCGCTGCGTCAAAAACCCGTCGCCAGCTCAAGTGGCAAGAATCTCCGCCAGGATCGCTATCTGATGATGGGGCTGACCAATCCCGAGATCATCCGTCCCTGGCTCGACATCCTGCATGTTCGCGGCGCGCATCTGGCCGGGATCTGGCTCTTGCCCGCGCTGGCCATTCCCCTGGCCAAACAATTCCGCCTGACCCGGAACCGCCTGCTGCTGGTCTCCGAACAGACCGGCGGTTTGCGCCTGACCTATCTGGAAGATGGCGAACTGCGCTTCTCTCGCCTGGCCCCGGTCGACAGCAGCGAATATGAAAATCCGCTCGAGAGTTACGCCGAAGAGATCGAACGCACGCGCCAATCGCTGGTTGGCCAGCGGCTGCTGGCGCGCTCCGAGCCGCTGCATACCATGCTGCTCGACCCGCTCAACACCCTTGAGGCGCTGCGTGCTTTTCTACCCGAATCCGCTGGCTTTCAATGTGAAACCATCCAGCGCGCGCAGCTTCTGGAAACGTTGCAACTGCCGCCAACGCTGCTAGCGGAATCGTCGGACGCGCTGTATCTGAAACTGCTGCCCAGCGCGCCGCAAAGCGCCAATCTGATGACACGCGAACAACACGCGGTCACCCGTTTGCACTGGATGAAACGCGGCCTGTTTTTTGTCGCCGCAGCCTGGTTGGGTCTGGCTGTACTGATCTCCGCCCTGCTGTTGCTGGATGCATGGAGACTGGATATCGCGGCCGACAAGGCGCGCGCCGCCAGCTTGAAATTCCAGACCGACGAGGCGGGTTTGCTGGCCAGCGTTGGCGGTAAAAACGCGCTGGAACGCCGCCTGCAAACCGTGCAAACCTGGCAAAGCGTCGCGGCCCGCGATCAATTTCCCGCCGAGGGGTTTCAGAGTGTCCTGAACATCGGCCAGCAAATCGACCATCTGCGCTTTCAACGCCTGGCATGGATGCAATCAACCCCCGAAAGCCCACCGCTGCTGACCATCGAAGGCGAGGTATTGCCGTTCGATAACGACTACAGCGCAGCCCATCGAGATGTGCGGCGCCTGGTGGAACAGCTACGGCGCCATTTCCAGAATCAGACCATCCGGGTCAAACGCTGGCCGCTCGACACCGCCACCAACAACGAACTTGAAGGCGAATTCGGCCATAGCCATGCCAGTGCGCGCTTTCAGATTGAAGTCGGCGCAAGCGAGCAAGCGGGGCGGACACCATGAAATTGCCCCACCCGAAATTGCGTTTGCCGATGGCGTTGTTGCTCGCCTCATTTGTTCTCGGCGGCAGCCTGTTTCATATCAGTCTGAATCACCGCCTCGCCAGCGAAAAGCGCCTGATCGCCGAGAAGTCGCAAGCTGAACTGGCCGCGCGCGCGGTGCGCGAAGCGCCCGCGCGACTGATCCAGAATCGAGCCGAAGCCCCGCTTTTCCAGCGCATCGAGCACAGCGGCTTCATAGGCGCGGAAGACCGTATCGACTGGATCAGCGCCTTGGCGAAGACCCGGGCCAAATTGAATCTTGCCAGTCTGTCCTGGCGGATGGCGCCGCAAACGGAGAGTCCGCTCGCGCCGGATCTGCATGTCAGCAACATGGAACTCAGCGCCAACCCGGTTGACGCAGACACGCTCACCGAGTTGCTCCGGCAACTTCAACTCAGCGCGCATGGTCGATTCACGGTTGAACAATGCAACCTCTCGTTCGACGCCGATGGCCTCAGCGGCCAGGCCAACTGCCGCCTGAACTGGTGGACGCTGGCGCAAACGGATGGCTGAGCTTCCGATGCGCATTCCAATCCGCTCTCCCAGTGCTTATTCACTCGGCTTTACGCTGATCGAACTGGCCATCGTGCTGTTCATCGTCACGCTGTTATTGGGCGGCGTTTTAACCCCGCTCGGCCAGCAAATCACCGAACGCCAAAGCGCGGAAACCCGCCGCGCCCTGGAAACCGCGCGCATCGCGCTGGTCGGCTACGCCCTGCGCCCAACCGGCCGGGCCGGTCCGCTGCCCTGCCCGGATATGCGCGGCGGCACGGGAGACAACTCCGGCAACCGCGCGGACGACGGTTTGGAAGATCGCCTGGAAAATGGCATCTGTGCCACTTTGTCGGGAAATCTGCCCTGGAACACCTTGGGCTTGCCGGAAGGCGATGCCTGGGGCAACCGTCTGGGCTATGCCGTCACGGCGGAATGGGCATCCGCGAGTGGATTGCAATCGCCCCCGACAAATCAGCCCGCAAACGAATTGCTGCAAATCTGCACCGACAGGAATTGCACTCGACCCATCCCCGCCGCCGCATTGGTCCTATCGCATGGCCGCAACGGTTTTGGCGCCTACAACGGCAGCGGCAAACAGAATCTGGCGCCGACTTCGGCCGACGAAATGGAAAACCTCGATGCGGACGGCCGCTTTGTCATGCGGCCGCCGAGAGCGGCCGATCGACCGGGCGGCGAGTTCGACGATCTGCTGCTGCCGCTTTCGGCAGATTGGCTGCGCGGCCGCCTGTGCGACCCGGCATCGCTGTGCCAGTCCATGTAGATGGGTTGAGCGGAGCGAAACCCATCGCGCGGGCTTGGGATGATGGGTTTCGTGCCTCAACCCATCCTACGGCTGCGCGCAACGGGCTGGTTTCAACCCCTTCGGCCAACCCGATTCAAGCGCATGCAGCGCCTTATCGGGAACCTGGCTTGAGAACACCAGACGCGCGACGCCCGATTCCGGACGCGGGCCGAACTTCACGGCGCTGAGCCCCAATTTGGACAGTTCCGCCGCGCGCTTGCGGGCTTGCGCAAGTTTTGCGAAAGCGCCGAGCGAAAGCGCGTTTTGCATGCTGCCGCTGCGTACCGGGGCGAAATCCGTCACGCCCAGGCTGCGTACTTCGTCGACATTCGCGCGCAAGTCGGCCTGGGTTTCGACCGGCGGCATGAACACCCACCAACCGAGTTTCTTTTCCAGTTCGACGTCATAAGCATCAACCCCTATGCCCGACCGCTTGAGGTGGGTCTGAATAGCGTTCAAGGTATCCGCATCGAGCCGACTCCAACTGAAGCACTGCGGTCTCGATTCGGCCACAGGCTTATCAGGCGCGGGCTTGGCGCCAGCCTCGACAGAGTCGCTCTCGACCGGCGGCACGCCAGGTTCAGTCGTGGCGTCCGGTTCGAGCTCCGGCTCCGGATTTTTCGACTCCAGACTCGCCGCGGCAATGCGCGGAGCCGGGATGCCGGCTATCCCGAGCAGGCGAATCTTGTCGGCATTGAACACCACTGGCGCCCGTACCGGCTGCGGCCAGTATTGCAACGCCATGCCGGCGGCGAATACCCCGACATTGATCGCCAACAGCAAACCCAAGAGGCGGTTCATGCCTGATTGCTCCCTTCCTGCTCAGATTGTTCCAAAGCCCCGCACTCCAAAGACGCCAGCTCCAGCGCAACCCATGCCAATCCCTCCAGAACCAGATCTTCGATTTCCACTAACTGCACCTGCGCGCCGCCGTGCGGATGTATTGTCAACCAGTCGCGCAACGCGCCCCGGGCGCCACCGGTCAGAATCAGCCAAAGCGGCTGATCGGGCGTACACGGCATACGCTCGCAAACGGCCTGGACGGCACCGGCCTGCGCCAAACCGATTCCCATCGCCACGGCCGTATCGGTATCGCGCGGCCAAGCCTGCAAATCCGGGGCAGCCCGCGCCGCGTCGTGAAACGGGGATGCATCGCGTGCTCGCATCCGATTTTCGATCTGTCCGGTACCGTTCAGCAATGCCGCCCGCATCAGATCCGGCCCGGGAATGATGACTCCGCCAAGGAACTCATGGTTCATGCTGAGCATATCGACGGTAGTTGCGGTGCCGACACTGACCACGACGCTATGGCCGAGTTTCAGACGCGCGGCGGCGATCAGCGCGGCATAGCGGTCGGCGCCAAGCTGCCCGGGTGTGTCATAGAGATTGTGGATGCCGTAATTCAGACGTTCGGGGTGCAGCCAGTGCGCCGCAACGCCGAGTCTGGCAAGCATCTCGGCCAGGCAGGCCTGAATCGCCGCACTGGCAACACAGCTCAGCACCGCCCGGGTCAAGCCGTATGAACGCCATTGCGCTTCGAGTTCAGCCACTTGGGCGCCAGGCAGGCTGCCGCTGGCCAGCAGCACACGCTCGGCGACGATGCGCCATTTGATCCGCGTGTTGCCCGCATCCACCAGCAGCATCATGAACTTATCGCGCGCAGACTGACTTCGCCGGAATGGAAGCTGCGCATACCGGCCAGGGTCTCCAGTAACAACGCGCCTTGCGCATCGACTCCGCGCGCGATGCCGCAAACCGGTTCACCCTGACCGAGTTGCATGCATACCGGCTGATTCTGGTGGGCATGAAACGCCTGCCAGTCGTCGAGAAACGCGACGAATCCATCGCGTTCAAAACGGGCCAGATCAAGATCGAGCTGCGTCACCAAACGCATAAGCAGCTCGTTGCGATCGATCGGGCCAGCCGTTGAACCGATGTGCGTATGCAGATCGGTCACGGCATGGCCCAGCTTTCCCTCCAAAGCCTCGCCGCCGGAAACGTTGATGCCGATGCCGATGACCGCGCTACTAGGGCCCAAAACATCGCTGGCAAACACGTCGCTGACCGATCTGTCGCTGGCCAGTTCGATCAACACGCCGGCCAATTTCGCGCCGGCAACCTGAATATCGTTTGGCCATTTGACTTGAGCATCGGCCAGCCCGACCGCGCGCAAGCCCTTGACCAAGGCGACACCGACCGCCAGCGAGAGTCCCGATAGCTGGGCCGCCGGCCGCGCCGAACGCCACAAGTAAGAAAACATCAGCCCGCCGCCCAACCCCGCATGCCAATCGCGCCCACGCCGGCCGCGGCCCTGGCTCTGCCATTCGGTACTGATCAGGCAACGATTCGGCGCACGCTCGGGACCATTCAGCGCCGCCGACTCCAGCATCAACGCGTTGGTGGAAGCGAGCTGATCCAGATGGCGATGCGCAATGCCTTGCCGCGCGAAAGCCGGGGTCAACCGCACCGGGTCCAACCAACTGATCGGGAATGCCAGGCGATATCCGCGGCCATGCACCGCATGAACCGAGAAACCAGCCGCCAGCGCGGCCTGAATGGCGTTGTGTACGGTGCCGCGCGAACAGCCCAGCCGCTGCGCGATTTCTTCACCGGAAAGAAAATCCTCAGCCGAAAGTTGACGTAAAACAGGAAACAGTTGGGCCGGGAAAGTATTCAAAAGGGCAAGACTCAAAATTCCGGCGGGATATTAACGGTTTGAATTTAATGCCAGCAATTCGCGACTGACGCGCTTGAGCCGGTGACGCCGGTACGGCCGGTCGAATCGAGCAACAATGCGCCGCAGCGATCTTCGTCGACCGGGACGGCTTGCACGGTAAAGGTATCGAACGATGTCGCTGAAAAAACCCGCTTGGGATCAACTGCGGCAATCTCTTTCGATGCCAGTGAAATCAGGTAATTCGCTTCGCCATCGCCCGGCGCCTGCGTCATTGGCAGCTTGACCAGAAAAGTCTTGCTCGTCGCCCGCTGCCCATGCAACCACTCGGCGGCCTCAATCAGGGTTTTGCGCGCTTGCGCTCTGCGCTTGTTGGTCATGTGATCCTGGTATGACGCGACTGCGACAGCCACCAGAAGTAAAACAATGGTGATTGCCACCAAGAGTTCTATGGCCGTAAAGCCACGATTGCGTTTCATATACTTCACCTCATCCTGTTTTGTCGGGTTCGTGTAAAGAATCAGCGATTCTTCAATACTTCCCAAATTATTAAGCTATCGGATAAGACCGTAAAACGCGCTGCAATTCAAGCGCCTTAATGATGGATGCCGGACGCCTCGCGTCGGAGGGGGCAAGCGCCCGCGGCGGCCAAAATGGCTTACAAGCTGGCGAACAAGCCGGTCATGGCTTGCGCATAAGGCGCGGCCGAGATCGCCGGGCTTTTCCCTTCGATCAGATCCGCCAGCAACAGGGCCGAACCCGGGGCCATGGTCACGCCATAACGGAAATGGCCGCTATTGATGAACAGATTGTCATAGCCAGGATAACGCGCGATGACTGGCACATTGTCATGCGACCCAGGCCGCAAGCCGCTCCAGTGATGAACCATGACCAATTCACTCAGGGCCGGCAGCACGCTGGCGCTGAAAGCCAGTAAATCGCGTTTTACCGACTCTGTCGTTGATTTCTCGAAGCCGACCCGTTCCAGCGTGCTTCCAACCAGAACGTGGCCATCGATACGGGGAATCAGATAACGGCCATCCTGCAGGACGATGGTGCGCAAAGCCTCTGGCTGCAACTTGAACAGCAACATTTGTCCGCGTACCGGAAATACCGTTTCGGCCAGCGCTTCAAGCCCGGGCACGGTGCCCGTCCATGCACCGGCCGATACCACGACCCCGGATGCGGCAAACTCGCCCTGGGTCGACATCACACCGGTCACCCGTCCTTGCGCGGAGATCAGGCCGGTGACTTCAGCCGACTCGACAATGCGTATCCCGGCGGCCAACGCCGCCGCGCGCAGCACCTGGACCAGACGCGGATTTCTGGCTTGCGCGACATCCGGCAGCCAAAGCGCCTCTTCGCCATCCATCGAGGAAGTCGGCAGGAAGTCGGATTGGCCTCGCTTCTCGCAGCGCCATCCATGTCGGGCGCACCAATCGAAAGCCTGCGCTTCGGAGTAAGGCGGCAACACCAGCATACCGCTGGTTCGATACTCGGCATCCAGACCGGACATCGCCTGCAGGCGCGCGCACCAATCAGCGAAATTCGCGCGCGAATACTCCGAAAGCGTATTGACCTCGTCGCCATATTGCCAAGGCAACAAGGGCGAAAGGATGCCGCCGCCGGCCCAGGTCGATTCGGCGCCGGCACGAAAACGGTCGAGCACGGTGACACGCGCGCCGCGCCGCGCCAGTTCCAAAGCGGAGGCCAGACCGACCGCGCCGGCGCCAATAATCAGGAAATCGGGAAGCAAAAGAAAAATCCAGTCGAACGAATGAATTGGAGTCGGGGCGGAGTCGGCTCAGCGAATACGGCCCATCGTTTTCATGACTTCGCAAGGATCGCCCTGTACCGGTGGCAGCGGCACATTGTGTTCTTTGGCGCGCTTGTCGATCTCAAGGATGTGCGCCTGCATATAGCCTTTGCACTCGTCGACGGACTTCATGCTCTGCAGACGTGCCACGTAATCCTTGCGTTCATCCTGCGTCATCAGTTGCGCACCGCGAACATTGTCGCCTTGGGCATACCAGGGAAAAGCCCAAGCCTGACCATTGAGCAATACCAGAAGCGCGGGCAAAACCAAACGATTCATGACAGTCCAATCAAAAAAGCCCCGACCGAGACATCTCGGTCGGGGCCATTTTAGCCTTATGGAGCTATGTCTTCATGCAGGCCTGGACTGATTAAACGCAACCGGTCGGTTTCGGCGTGCCGGCGTAGCGGCCTGCCTGCTTGGCGGGTCCAAACGGGAAAATATCGAACAGGAATTTCTTCTCGCCCCACTCGTCGCCGAACTCTTCCTTCAGGCCTTTCTGCAGGAAACGCAGATTGGGCGCAGTGCCGTACTCATGGAAGTAACCCCGCATGTAGTTGATGATCTTCCAGTGGTTTTCACCCAGCTCCAGCTTGTCCTGATTGGCCAGATAAATCGCGACATCCTCAGACCAGTCTTCCAGATTGACCAGATAGCCTTCGGGATCGGTTTCGACGGTACGTCCGTTAATTTCAAGTTCCATGATGCGTCCTCGCTTTCAAAAATCGATGTCAAAAAATCAGATGGCCGAACTGTATCTATAGTTGACCCTTTTGGTCAACAATTATTCCATCATACCCAGCGCGGGAATAAGCAAACGCATGCAGCCTTTTCCGGAAAACCTGACATTCATGTCGCCAATAGCCTACGAATTCAGTCAAGCATTGCCCGACAACCATCCTGCCCCGTAAAATGCCGCCAGTTTTTCCCGCCCTGTTTCACACAACCCTGGAGATACCCGCATGGAACACCAACTGCCCGCCCTGCCCTACGCCAAAGACGCGCTCGCTCCCCACATGAGCGCCGAGACCTTCGATTACCACTATGCCAAGCACCATCAGGCTTACGTCACCAACCTGAACAACCTGATCAAGGGCACCGACTTTGAAAACAAGTCGTTGGAAGAGATCGTCAAGACCGCGCCCGCCGGTGGCATCTACAACAACGCCGCCCAGGTTTCCAACCACACTTTCTTCTGGAACTGCATGAAGCCCAACGGCGGCGGCGCTCCCGCCGGCGCACTGGCCGATGCCATCAACGCCAAATGGGGCAGCCTGGATGAGTTCAAGAAAGCCTTCCAGACCAGCGCCGTCGGCAACTTCGGTTCCGGCTGGACCTGGCTGGTGAAGAAGGCCGACGGTTCCGTCGACATCGTCAACATGGGCGCCGCCGGCACCCCGCTGACCACCGCCGACAAGGCCCTGCTCTGCGTCGACGTGTGGGAACACGCCTACTACATCGACTACCGCAACCTGCGTCCCAAGTTCGTGGAAACATTCCTGAACAATCTGGTCAACTGGTCGTTTGCGGAAGCCAACTTCTCGGCCTGAACTTAAGAAACCCGCACGAAACAAGGGCCGCTTCATGCGGCCCTTTGCTTTGACGCCTGAGAAAAAACTCCCCCTGCCCCGCAATCGACACCTGCCTCACCAATCAAGCGAACAGACTCAATATCGATTCCGGTTGGGGTTCCAGATTGGAGTAAGCGGCAACGGCTCGCCTGTCACGGGACGTTGCCGCATTTGCGGCGGGCCCCGCGTTGGATTCCGCATCGCCGTCCCGCCGCGTCCGGTTCAGTTCGGCCTGCGCCTGGGTCGCCATTTGCGCCGCCTGGGCGGCCACCGACCTATCCTGAGAAGACGGATCGGCGGGCGCCAACGCGGCCGCCTGGATGCGTTTGGCCTTCTCGATGGTCTGCTCCGGCGTCTGCGCCGCCGAAGTATCGATACTCACCTCGCCCGCCACGGCATACTGCCTGCCATCCGGGCCGCGCACATATTCCAGATTCGCGCCGCCGGTCAGCCCCGCGCCGGCCGCCATGTGCGCGGCTTCGTGCGCGCGTACCTTCTGGTCGATCTGCTTCAACTTCTGGACTTGCTGTTGCTGTGCCGGGCTAAGCGCCTCCCGCCCGGCGGCCTGGGCGGGCCGGGAAAGTTGCGTCGAATTGAAACCGGCTGAAGCGCCGATCGCCCCTATAGTCATGGCAGAAAGATTGTCCAAACAGATAGTGTGATGTTAGTTCGACTTCGGCCACTACACTTGAGCAATATTCACTGCACAGAATCCGCCTATGAAAATCCCGAAACGACTCGAACCGCTGCTTGAAGACGGCCTGATCGACGACGTCATCCGCCAACTGATGAGCGGCAAAGAGGCCATGGTGTTCGTCGTCCGCTGCGGCGACGACGTGCGCTGCGCCAAGGTTTACAAGGAAGCCAACAAACGCGCCTTCCGCCAGAGCGTCGACTACACCGAAAACCGCAAGGTCAAAAACAGCCGCCAGGCGCGCGCCATGGCCAAGGGCTCGCGATACGGGCGGGAAGCGCAGGAAGAAGCCTGGCAAAACGCCGAGGTCGACGCCCTGTATCGCCTGGCCCGCGCCGGCGTGCGCGTACCGACGCCGTACAACTTCCATGCCGGCGTGTTGCTGATGGAACTGGTCACCGACGAACACGGCAACGCCGCGCCACGTCTGAACGATGTCGAATTCAGCCCGGAACAAGCGCGAGTGCATTTCCACGCCTTGATACGACAAGTGGTGCTGATGCTGTGCGCCGGCGTCATCCACGGCGACTTGTCGGAATTCAACATTCTGATCAGCGCCGACGGCCCGGTCATCATCGATCTGCCGCAAGCGGTCGACGCCGCCGGCAACAACCACGCCAAAGCCATGCTGGAGCGCGACGTCGAGAATCTGATCAACTACTTCGGACGCTACGCGCCGGAACTGTTGACCACACATTACGGCAAGGAAATCTGGGCGTTATACGAACACGGCGAACTCAAACCGGATTCGCCGCTCAGCGGCCGCTTCATGCAGAGCAACAAACCGGTCGATCTGAACAGCGTCATCCGGGAAATCGACGACGCGAAATTCGAAGAGGCGGCAAGGCAGTTGCGGATGCAGGACGCGGGTTAGCGAAACGATCGGCGATCAAACCGAAAGGCGCACCGAAAAAGCTCCGTAGGTTTGATAGCGCCGCCAGCCTCAGAAATGAAAATGGACACCGTGTTAACGGTGCCCACATTCATACACAACTGGTGCCCCCGACACGAATCGAACGTGTGACCCTCCCCTTAGGAGGGGGATGCTCTATCCACTGAGCTACGGGGGCATATTCAAAGAATTTTGGTACGCTTCCGATGCGGAACGCGTCACAAAAACGGCGCGAATTTTAACCCACGAGCGAGGTATGGCTTGCTGAAATTCCTGCTGATTCCGATCGTTCTGGGTGTCCTGGCGATGCTGGCGGTGCTCTGGTCCAGGCAAGCGCCGCCACCGGCAATCGGTTCGGCGGCGCCCGATTTCGATTTGTACGACGCGGCCCGGGGACGGCATCGGCTGGCGGATTATCGCGGGCGCTGGCTGGTGCTGTATTTTTACCCCAGGGACGAAACGCCCACTTGCACCGCCGAAGCCTGCAATCTGCGCGATGGCTACGCCGAGTTTCAGGCGCGCGCTGTCGCGCTGCTTGGCGTTTCGCTGGATGACGCGGCCAGCCATGCCAAGTTCGCGCAACGGCACAGGCTGCCGTTTCCCTTGCTGGTCGACCCGAATGCCGCCGTCGCGTGCGCCTACGGTTCGCTCTGGGATTTCGGTATTTTCCGCTTCGCCAAACGGCACACTTTCGTGATTGACCCTGACGGCCGAATCGCTAAGGTCTATCGTGAAATTGTCGCCGACCACCATGCCCAGGAAATCCTGGCCGATCTAACGCGATTTAAGCTTGTAGCGCCCTCTTCCGGGGCGAATAATCCAGGCATCTCCCCGCGAACTCCACCCCGCAACAACCCATAGAAAGCGCTGTCATGAGCCATCTCACCTCGCAAGACCGTACCAAAATCCGCGCGGCACTCGAACACCAACGCACGAATCTGATCAAGGCCATGCAGGCCGCGCTGGAAGAAAGCGGCCAGACGCAATTTGCCGAAGTGCTCGGCCGAGCCTCCGGCGACAGCGCCGATGAAGCGCTGGCGGTGACATTGGGCAATTTGTCCGCGGCGCGTCTGGATCATGAAGTCCGCATGCTGCGGGCGCTGGAAAATGCGCGCCTGCGTCTCGACGACAAAGATTTCGGCCTGTGCGTCGATTGCGAAGCAAAAATCCCGGCCGCGCGCCTGGTCGCCAATCCTGTTTCCACCCGTTGCGTGAAGTGCCAGGACCATTTCGAGCACACGCACGCCGGCCAAAGCCACGGCACGATCTGAGCCGAAGCGCAGCCTTTCCCTCTCGCGGGCGGCCTGGCCGCCCGCTTTGTTTTTACTTGTTCAGCCGCCCGAATGCCCTATCTCACCCTCGATAACGTTTCCCTCGCCTTTGGCCACTGGCCCCTGCTCGACGGCGCCTCCCTGGTCATCGACAAATCCGAACGCATCGGCCTGATCGGTCGCAACGGCGCGGGCAAATCCAGCCTGCTCAAGGTGGTTGCCGGCGACATTCAGGCCGATGACGGTGTGGTCTGGCGCAAGCCCGATCTACGCATGGCGTTTGTCGCGCAGGAACCGACGTTCACGCCAGGGCACACGGTGTTCGAGGCGGTCGCGGCCGGCGCCGGGCCGGCGCATGGTTTGCTCAGCGCCTACCACGCTGCCGCGCACAACGCCGCGAGCGGGGAAAACCACGCACTGGAGGAACTGACCCGGCTGTCGCACGAACTCGAAGTGCATGACGTCTGGCGTTTGAACAGCCGGGTTGAGGAAGTCATCGCCCGCTTCAATCTGCCGGCCGACGCGCTGGTCGAAACCCTGTCCGGCGGCAACAAGAAGCGCGTCGCCCTGGCCCGCGCGCTGGCTTCCGAACCGGAATTGCTGCTGCTTGACGAGCCCACCAACCATCTCGACTTCAACGCCATCGAATGGCTGGAAAACCAGCTCGCCGAATTCGTCGGCGCATTGCTGTTCATCACCCACGACCGCGCCTTTCTCGACCGCGTCGCCAATCGCATCATCGAATTGGATCGCGGCCAATTGCGTCAGTACCAGGGCAATTTCTCCGCCTACCAGATCAAGAAGGCGGAACAGCTGGAAGTCGAAGCCGCGCAGAGCCGCAAGTTCGACAAGTTCTGGAAGCAGGAAGAAGTCTGGATCCGCAAGGGCATCGAAGCACGCCGCACGCGCAACGAAGGCCGCGTGTTGCGGCTGGAATCGCTACGCCGCGAACGCGCCGCGCGGCGCGAACGGTTAGGCCAGGTCGGCTTCGCGCTCGACGCCGGCGGCCGTTCCGGCCAGGTGATCGCCGAGTTCGACCACGTCAGCCACGGCTATGGCGACAAAGTGCTGATCAAAGACTTCAGCACGCGCATCCTGCGCGGCGACAAGCTCGGCCTGATCGGCCCCAACGGCGCCGGCAAGACCACGCTGATCAAACTCATTCTGGGCGAAATCGAACCGGACGACGGCCGCATCAAACGCGGCACACGCCAGGAAGTGGCCTATTTCGACCAGTTCCGCAATCAACTGAACGACGAATCGACGCTGATCGAAACCATCGCGCCCGGCTCGGACTACGTCGAAATCGGCGGCCAGAAAAAACACATCATCGGCTACCTGGAAGAGTTCCTGTTCCCGGCCGAACGCGCGCGCGCCAAGGTGTCGTCGCTATCCGGCGGCGAACGCAACCGGCTTCTGCTGGCGCGCCTGTTCGCCCGGCCGGCGAATATTCTGGTGCTGGACGAACCGACCAACGACCTCGACATCGACACGCTGGAACTGCTCGAACAACTGCTGCAGGACTACGCCGGCACGGTCATCCTGGTCTCGCACGACCGCGCCTTTCTCGACAACGTCGCGACGCAATCCATCGCCTTCGCCGGCGATGGAAAACTGCTTGAGTTGCCTGGCGGCTACTCGGACTGGCAAAGCTGGCGCAACCGGGTCGCCACCGAAAGCGCGGCCGCCGGGGCGGCAACCGAAGCGGCAACCGGCAAACCCGCCGCCAAGCCGGTAACAGCCCAAACTCCGGCCAAAGCGCGCAAATCCGGCTTGTCGTACAAGGAACAGAAAGAACTGGAAACCCTGCCTCAACGGATCGCCGAGCAAGAAAGCGAACAAACCGAAGTCGCCCGCCAACTCACCGACCCCGCCGTCTACGCAGACCACACCCAGGCCGCCAAACTGAACGCCCGCAGCGCGGAGATTGAAGTGAACTTATTGACCTTGCTGGCGCGCTGGGAAGAGCTGGAGGCAAAACAATCGGCCGAATGACCGAGCGTGCGCGAACGCATCGGACAAGCAAGGCAATCGGACCATGGCAAGGCAAACCACATCTTCCGAAGAAATCTCGCCACCCATCAATTTCGAACAGGCGGCCATTGTCTGGCCGTATGCACCAAGGCCAGAATCCACACCGTTTCACCATCGATCTCATAGACCAAGCGATAACTTTCGTGAGGGATCAACTCGCGGGTACCAGGGATTTTTCCTGGCTTGCCCAACTTTGGATATTCGGCCAACCTGGCAACCCCATCGCTGAAAAGCGCATCCACGCGGACAGCCGCATGTGGGTTGTTCGCCGCAATGTAGTCCCACACTTCAGTTCGATCCCGCAGTGCTTCGGGGGTCCAAACAACCCTCAAAACAAGTCCGCCACATTGGCACGCCGTGCGGAGAACTCGGCTTCAACTTCATCGTTCGCCCGCCCCGCGCCGGCAAGCATGGAGAACCTGGCGGTCTCGACCTTGCTGAGCAGGAACTCGTCATATTCCCTTGCCTCACGTTGGCGTTGAACGTACTCGCGCATCAGTTCACGAATAATCTGTGACGCCGGCCGGTGAGCAGTTTCGGCCTCGGCCATGAATTCAGCGCGCAGTTCGGGTTCCAGCTTCAGTGTAAAAACGGCTTCTTTCGACATGGTATCGATCTCCAGCAACTAGACACATACAAAGTGTATACATTTTCATCACCTCAACCTACACAAGAAAACAAGAGGGAGGAACAACAGAGACGTTGGCGCTTTCCCGCCCCACACATGTGCTTTATGGCATCAAGCGGCCTCTTGAGAAACACCACACCGACGATCCAAAAAACAAAAACCCCCGCGACCTGCATCGCGGGGGTTGGCGTCAAACGCGGGTAAAAGCGCTGGATTAAACCCGTTGGTTCTGGCGACGCGCGGCGAAGCCGACCAAGCCCAGTCCGGCCAGCATCATGGCGTAGGTCTCGGGTTCTGGCACGGGGGCGGCGTAGTCGAGAAACCAACCGACTCGACTTCAGCAAGCCATGCAAGCAGTTGTCAGTTTTTTTTACACGAGGGGTGGTTTATAAGTAATTCATAATTTAATTAAAGTGTTGATCAATATATGAATCAACAAGTTGAAAGATGGTGACATATCAGGCCTAATTCTTGCTAGTAACACCAGCCATGTAATCGGCATGGTTAATATCGCAAAGGATGGAGAGAGCAGATGCTAAAAAAAGCAAGCCTACTGGTGGCAGCCACTTTTATTGCCCCACATGCATGGTCAACCACTTGGACGACGAATATTGATTCGGCAACCTATAAATCTGCGGGCACGATTACATTTAATGACATGGGCTATACCGGCCCAACAGCGGTTGGCGCGAACGCTTTCCAGGTCGGTAGTGGGTTTGATCCGTCTCGCGTGGGGCAAGTACAGACCGTTGTCACCAAGGATCCAGACTGGCTTACCAGTGATGCTCCAAAAACGGTAATTGGCGATTTGACAGGAACTCCCACGTACAGCAACGGAAACATGGATGGCCAGGTTAATTTTTATAACTGGGCCTATACAACTGTAGGGGGGAGCACATTCCGAGATATGAAAATTGACAAAGCAGGTAACTACTTTGTTGATAAAAATAACATGGCATTTCAGCTTTACACTAAATATGAGTATCGAGATGCGACTGGGGTTAATCCGGATGCCACTCGTAACACAAATATTAATTTCCAGCCCTATGCGACATCTGACGCAAGAGGCTGGTGTGGTTCCGTTTTGACTTCAGATCCGGCCGCGTTGGAGCGAATGGCTGGCCAAGTTACCTTCGATTTTGCATTTGATGTTTATTTTGAATCAGGAATACCGGGAGATCCAGGCAACTACAGTAGCACACAGCTCGTTCCGGATTTTGCCATGCGCAGCTACGGCGAGTATGTAGTCGATGTTACTTATCCAAATAGCGCAACATCGCAACACTTCACTGGGCAAGCGGTTGAAAACAACACCAATCCCATCACTGGGCAATTGGATGAGGCCTGGAAAAACCAAGTTTCCTTTCTTGGCGCCGGTGTTGTTCCCAAAATGGTATGGGTTTCAGCGGACTCATTTGAGGCGGACGGCAGCCAAAAATGGGTTGAACGATGCAACAGCACCACTGGAGAATGCGCTTGGGCATGGGACGTTACAATGGTTGCAGAGGGCACTCCAGACGCAAAAATACATTACAACGTTTTTGCAGGCTACGCCTTCATGATGCGTGCCGATGGCACACGCACCCTAACTTATGTCAACCCTGAAGGCTGGAGTGACTACGCAGTCCCGGGCGTACCAGAACCGGAAACCTACGCAATGATGTTGGTTGGGTTGGCACTTATAGCAGGCACAATGCGCAAACGCTCCTAGTGAATAGTTGAACAAATAACTTCGCATCATTCCGGCGCAAGCCGGAGTGATGGATTGTTCAGTAGTTCCTTTGCGCATCCCACAACGTCAATCCACCTGACTAGTGGATTGAACTTAGACTCTTATGTGCCACAGCAGGGGATATAGAGGGGATATAGACTAGCCAGCTTCAGCAGCTTACTATCCAATCACCAATAGCTGATGGTTTGTGGGGAGCCCAATATGACGGCAGTCGATCAGTATCAACAAGAACTCGCGGAAAATTTTCAACGCGAGTTGCGCATTGCTAAAAACACATTCCTGACAGAGAAAACACCCAAGGCCATCTTTAATGGCGTTAAGGAGTGCTATAAGCGACTTGACAAACAAATATCTAACAATATTATAAAACATTCAATTAAAATTGAATGTAAAGCGGGATGCAGTCACTGCTGCTCTACTCGTGTCGAAGTATTTGGATATGAGATTATTGCGATATCAAAACACATCAACGACACACTGCAAGACGACCAAAGAATCGTTTTAATACAAAGACTAAAAGAGGCCAGCAATAAAGCCAGGGGACTAAGAATGGAGGAACACTTTTTCCCCTGCGCGNNNNGCCTGCCATGTGCAGGAAATTCAACTCGACCAGTCTGGCCGCCTGCTTAAGTAGCAGTAATTCCATCTTAGGGGTGGAGAACGAGGGGCTGAGAGAAACCACTATGGCCTCCATACAAGGCTTTGCTGAAGGATGCCGCCAGACCAGCCTAAAGAAGGGAATTTACGAATTAAACCAGGCGCTTTATGCCGCACTTTCGGAGCCATCCTTGCTGCGAAAGTGGCTATCTGGAATAGATGTATTTATTCAAATACCCGAAATAGAAAGAATTAAATAAAAATGGCGGCACTTGCCGCCATTTTATATATAAATATAATTTAGAACAAATAACTCATATTTAAGCCAAGGGAGTTCTGGTGCATACCAATATCCGCACAGTCAATAATGTTCTGGCCACATGCAATCTGGTTTCTCTGTTCCGCGTACATATAAAATCCGGTTAATTCAACATCTTTCTCCAGCTTGTAGGTGAAGCCAACCGAATAATGTTGCTCAGTCACTGCCGGGGCCAAAGTATTGAATGTCACCTGATCATTTGCAATCGGACTCTTGCCATAGTTATACCCGGCCCGCACTGTCAGCTTATTGTTGACTTCATACTGAACACCGAATTTATGAACCACCTGATCGGACCAGCCAAAGCCCATGCCCAAATCATTACCCAACTCGAGTGCAGGATCCCAAGTCGAAAAGATCCCGTCGATTCCAGCAGCCATCCAACTGTTGTCCCAGCCCTCCGGGCCACGATTTGCAACAGATGCCACCCTCGAATACCGGATGCGCATGACATCATAGGACATCACGAAACTTTTGACTGGCTTTAAGGCAATTCCGACTCCCCAGTTTTCCGGAATATCGAAATCTCCTTGCTCTGCAAATAGACCTTGGTACTTTTCAAACCTGGACATATAGATTTTCGATGAGTAGGTTGCCCCGAGAGAAACCCTGTCATTGAAGAATGAGCCAAGCCACCCCATTCTTGCGCCAGCACCCATACTCCAATCGAAGCCTTTATTGGTGAGATGGTCAGGATCTGAAGTAATTGTGTACGAGGCATCGAACGCTTTGAAGGCTTGCAATCCATTTGCCGCAAAACGCTGTACTGCGGGAATGAGCGAAAATCCAAAGCTATGGTTTTCAGTGGGCTGGAATGCCACCGTTAGCGGAATAAGAACCTGCATCAGGTCAACGCCGATAGGAAATTTCTGGCCCGGTATTGCGCCAAAACTAAAAAAATTATCCCGGTAAGTGGTGTTCATTCCGCCATTGCCCACCATCGCAATCCCAACCGATATGCCATCAAAAAGCGGCATAGCGAAGCCAAACTCCGGCATAAGGAAAATTTCTTCGGAGCTGTCTCCTCCACCATGAAATCCCCATCCGCCTGCTTGAGTTGAAGGATCGGCACCAACAATTGGCCTATCCCACACGGTCGCCGTTCTCACGGGATTAAACAGTGTCGCGCCGATATCCATGCGGTGACCTACCCGGGAAAGATTGGCCGGGTTGGCCGCCGCCGAGATGGCATCCTCGCCAAATGCAATTCCAACCCCCCCCATGCCCATGGAGCGGATACCAAAACCTGGCAAAAAATAGCCGTTTGTTGCTTGGGCAGACAAGCTGACCATACCCATTGCGGCGGCGAGAATAACCAGGGGGAATTTGATGCGCTTCACGTGCTTCTCCTATCCGTGCAAATAAATACTGAAGTTATATGTTGAACAGCACGAACGTGGCTTGCGAATATTTCACCACCATTCAATACAAAAAACCGGCGCCATTTCAGGCGCCGGTTTTCAATGCTGCAATAAGTCTAGGATTTAGACTGACTTGCGACGACGTACGGTGGCACCCAAAATACCGAGTCCAACCAGCATCATGGCGTAGGTCTCGGGTTCGGGAACAGCCACAGTCATGTTGAACTGCGCGGTATTGCCGGGGAACGGGCCATCGATCATACGCGTGCCGTCAATGCCATCGGTGCCCCAGCTGTACACGATAGATTTGCCAGAGCCAGTGGTCAGTCGATCCCAGCCGGTGATATTGGCAACGTTGTAGTGTGTGCCGGCGCCATCCGTGGTGACATTCCACAAAGTGACCACATCAATGCCATCGGTGGTGCCATAACCGAATTTAACAACACCCAATACCTGGTTGGCGCCCACTGTGATCGAGCCGTTATAGCCAGTAGGAGAGGCGGCAGAGCCGGTACCCGCAGCACAGTTGGTGTACCAGTCGGCTTGACAAACCCCACCAGCGATGTCCCAGGTATCCTGCACGCTCACGCTCGCGGTTTCGCCAGCCAGATACAGTTTACCGTGATGGGTTTCCCAGTTGGCTTCAAAGAAGGTATCGGTGGACGCCAGGGAGAAGGTTTTGGCGGCCAGGTCGATCTCGCCGGTTACTGCAGCCAATACACCCGGGAGCGAATCGTTGGCATCCATATAGGCACCAGCCGTCGTAACCATGCCGAAGGTACCGGTCCAAGCTTGCGGAGCAGCCTGGGCAGACATGGAACCCACAGCCAGAAGGGAAGCGATAAGGACATTCAATTTCATAGTCATCTCCAATCAGTAAAAACGTTAAGTATTCCGACACGCCCCCTTTGTGGGGCACTTGTATCTTGCGATCAGGCTTACCAAAACCCCCAACCAATCTGCTTAAAGCAATGACCATGCCAACAAAGATTCATCTAGCTGTAATGTACCGCCAATGCTAGTACGTTAGTATCCGCTAATATAGTTAACAATCAATACGTTACGTACGTTTGTAAAATTTATCGACAACTTTTGTACTAGTCGTTATCGATTTGCGCATGCATCTTCCTGTTTCATATCGAAATCGCAGATCGAAGGGGTCATAAGTAAGCGTAAAAAAAACCGACATTCTCCTTCAGTCCATCAATCCAATTAATGCCTAGTGGTTACTGATTTATTCGGGTGCGTCGTTCCCGCGCAGACGGGAACCCAGCTGTATCAACAACCTGGATCCCCGCCTGCGCGAGGATGACGAATTACTCAGCGCCTCACTTGATCTCCGCTGTATCGCACGCGCTTGTGGAGTTGGCCGGATTCCAGGCGCATCGGCAATGACTTGCCGACCGACAGGCCTTGCTTCCACTGCGTTTACCGTGCTGAAAATTTGAATCGGTGCCGGCTATACTCGGGCGCGTTCAAAACCACATGCTCTCAAGGGGGTCGCCATGCTACGCAACGTGTTGAAATTGTTGTCTTTGTGGGTTCTGTTATCGGTCGGCAATGTCTGGGCATCGGATCGCGCCGATGAGTATCCCGGCTTTCCCCGGTTGACCGACAACTACGAGGTGAGCAGCCGCAAACAGAATTACGATGAGATGAAGTTCCCTATCGGGATCAACAAGAAGCAGAGCGTGGAAGGGGAAAAGACGGTCATCGTCTATCAATACCGCCGCGCGCAAGTGAATGCCAGCCATTTGCAGTTTCAACGCCATTTCGAGTCGCTGATGCGCCAATTGAACGGGGAACCGGTTTTTTCCGGCAAGACCGAGGACTTCGCCTTTGCGTTCACGTTCCGCTTTCCCAAGAACGGCAAAACCGTGTGGGCTTTGGCGCACACCAATAACGCCAGGGATGACGTCCGTTACTACGCGCTGGAAATCGTCGAGACCGGCGAAGCCTGGGGCGGCGCGGCGGCCGCACCGGTCGCTGCCACCCCGCAGCCGGCTCCGACGCCGGCTCCCGTTGTGGCTCCGGCTCCCCAGGCAGCCGAGAAGCCCGCCGTGTGGAATGGCGGCTCATGGCAGGTGGTCGATTTCGATGGTTGCGATGGCTATGACATCCGTTTCCATAAGAACGCGGAACCGCTGACTGAATTCTGCGATCAGGAAATGGCCGGGAAAGTGGCGGTCTGCCAAGTCACCGGATGTACTTACAAGCGCGCTACGCCCAAGCAATGTCGAGGTGGTACCAAGCCTGGCCGCATGTTTGTGTGCGCGCCGAATTAGTGGCGTGATAAATCCTCCGGAACATTGACCGGGTTCCGCACCAACGAAAACGGCTCAGTTATTGAGCCGTTTTCGTTTATATGGTGTTTAGGCGGGAAGGGCAGCGGAGCCGTTGCCGCTTTTGCGGCTTACAGAACCAGCGCGCCAAGCACTGGTGATTCCCGCCCTTCAGCGCCCGAGCAGCACTTCCAGCACAAATTTGACGCCCACGTAGGCCAGCACCAGGCTGGCGAAGCCGGATAGCGTCCAGTAGATCGCGGTGCGGCCGCGCCAGCCGTAGACTTGCCGGCCGAGCAACAGCGCGCCGTAAATCAGCCAGGAGGCGATGCCGAACACTGTTTTATGGTTGAACGGCATGGCCTTGCCGAAGATTTCTTCGGAGAACAAAACACCGGTCAGCAAGGTGAGCGAGAGCAGCAGGAAGCCGATCTGGATCATGCGGAACAGGAATTTTTCCAGCGTCAGCAACGGTGGCAAACCGACGACCAGTGTGGGCGGCACCGCCTTGTGCAAATGCTTTTGCGCCAGGGCGATCAAGCCGGCATGCAATGCGGCGATGGTGAACAGGCTGTAGGCCGAGAACGCCATGGCCAGGTGCAATTTGAATACCGGCATTGCGCTGTGCGCGGCCGGCTGCGGCAACGGGGAAATCGCTTCGATGACGACCGCCAGTCCGGCGAAAGCGAGCACAAAACCCTGTACGCCGCCCAGGTGATAACGCCAGGCCGCGCCCGCGTAGGTCAACACGGTCAACGCCGCGACGGCGGATATCGAAGTCGAGAAACCCAGGCGCACACCGCCGCCGCCGAACACGCCGTCATTGAGCAGATACAGATGCAGCAGCAAGGGAAAAACCGGCAATACGCGCGGCAACCAATCGGTGCGGCAACAGCCTGACTGGCCCGGCCAGAACCAGTAGGCCAGGCCCAGGTAAGCCAAGGCGCAAACAGCGTAAATCAGGGTATCCGGCGTGATCGGCAACATGGTTTGGTCGGCTGATTTGTTAGACTGCGCCAGTTTATCGCATCGTCCCGCAGCCGACCGCAAAGCCATCATGTTCGACAATCTGACCGACCGCCTTTCACGCGTTGTAAAAAACCTGCGCGGCCAGGGCCGCCTGACCGAAGCCAATATCCAGGACGCATTGCGCGAGGTGCGCGTCGCCTTGCTGGAGGCCGACGTGGCGCTGCCCGTGGTGCGCGACTTCATCGCCAAGGTGAAGGAAAAGGCGATGGGCCAGGAGGTGCTGCAAAGCCTCACGCCCGGCCAGCAATTGATCGGCGTGGTGCACAAGGAGTTGACCGCGTTGATGGGCGAGCAGGCCGCGCCGCTGTCTTTCGCGTGCCAGCCGCCGGCGGTGTTTCTGATGGCCGGTTTGCAGGGCGCGGGCAAGACCACCTCGACCGGCAAGCTGGTGCGGGTGATCCGGGAAGCCGGCAAAAAGCGGATTCTGGTGGTCAGTTGCGACGTCTACCGCCCGGCCGCGATCGAGCAGTTGAAGCTGGTGGCGGCGCAGGCCGAAGCCGATTTCTTCCCCTCCTCGCCCGACCAGAAACCGGCCGACATCGCCCGCGCCGCGCTCGACCATGCGCGCAAACATCTGTTCGACGTGCTGATCGTCGACACCGCCGGCCGCCTGCATGTGGACGAAGCGATGATGGCCGAGATCAAGGACATCCACGCGCTGCTCAATCCGATCGAAACCTTGTTCGTGGTCGATGCCATGCAGGGCCAGGATGCGGTCAATACCGCCAAGGCGTTCAACGACGCGCTGCCGCTGACCGGCGTCATTCTGACCAAGCTGGATGGCGATGCGCGCGGCGGCGCGGCGCTGTCGGTGCGGCAGGTCACCGGCAAACCGATCAAGCTGGTCGGCGTCGGCGAAAAACTGAGCGGCATCGAAATCTTCCACCCGGAACGCATGGCCAGCCGGGTGCTCGGCATGGGCGACGTGCTGTCCCTGCTGGAAGAGGCGCATCGTTCGGTCGACAAGGACGAAGCCCTCAAGACCATGCAGAAGCTGAAAAGCGGCAAGGGCTTCGATCTGGAGGACTTCAAGGCGCAGATGCAGCAGATGAAGAAACTGGGCGGCCTGTCTTCGCTGGTCGACAAGCTGCCGGGCGCGAGCAAGATCGGCGCCGGCGAACTGGCCCAGGGCGAGAATCAGATGCGCCGCATCGAGGGCATCATCAACGCGATGACGCCGCTGGAACGGCGCAAACCGGAACTACTCAAGGCCAGCCGCAAACGCCGCATCGCCGCCGGTTCAGGCGTGCAGGTGCAGGACGTCAACCGTCTGCTGGCGCAGTTTGAGCAAGCCCAGAAGATGATGAAGTCGATGGGCAAAGGCGGCATCGGCAAGATGATGCGCGGCATGAAAGGGATGATGCCGGGCATGTAAACACATACCCTACGCGGCCAGAAGAAGGTGGACGGGCAATGGAAGCTGTATTGCCTGGTGCACAACATCGAGAAGCTGGCGCATCATGGCTACGCGGGATGAGGGGGAAATGGGCGGAATATCGCCCAAAATGCCTGCTCGGCGGCCGAATTGACGCAACACGGGAGGAGAAATAATGGCAAGCTTGAATTTGATCATTTCGATTTATGCTGAACGCTTTGCTGAAAAAATTTCGGCATGGGGCGGCGGGGCGGCGCGGAATGGGGTTTTTCTACAACGTCGTTAGCCGTAAGGAGACACGATGGCCCCTACGGTCGTTCGCGACGGTGCGTTTCGGCTGTTCTTCTTCTCGCGGGAAGAGCCGAGAATGCACATCCATGTGGCACATCCGCATGGGGAAGCCAAGTTCTGGCTGCAACCGAGCCTGACGCTTGCCAACCACATCGGCTTGTCAAAACAGGAATTGGCCGATGCCGAGCGCGTCGTCGCTCATCACCTTGAGGAGATCATCCATGCCTGGCACAAACACTTTGGCGGCTGAAGTCACTCACGTTTCGAAACATGGCTTCTGGTTGCTTCTCGGCGAGGAAGAACTCCTGTTGCCGTTTTCCGAGTTCCCATGGTTCCACCAAGCCACCATCGAACAATTGACAACCATTGAGTGGCCAAGTCCCGATCATCTCTATTGGCCGCTGCTGGATGTGGACTTGTCCGTGGCATCCATTCGGAATCCGGAAGATTTCCCTCTCATGTCGGCTGTATCGGCCAACCCTGTGCTCCAGGGGGACACGCTGCAAGTGTCGCGGCCCTGAGTGACCGCTTTACAACTTCGCCAGGCCAATCCAGAAGGTTGCCTCTCCGGCATCCGATTCCAGCCGTCTTACAGCTCCGCCAGCGCCTTGATATGCGCCGCGACGCTGCGGCCAAGCGAATTCAGGTCGTAGCCGCCTTCTAGCACCGAGACGATGCGCCCTTGCGCGGATTGCGCGGCGATGTGTTTGACCTGTTCGGTGATCCAGATGTAGTCCGCTTCCATCAGGCCGAACTGGCCCATGTCATCTTCCCGGTGGCCGTCGAATCCGGCTGAGATGAACAGCATTTCCGGCTGGAAAGCCGCCAGGCGCGGCAGCACTTCCGCCTCGAACGCTTCCCGGTAACGTTTTCCCGTTGTGCCAGCCGGCAGCGGCATATTGACGATGTGCGGGCTGGAGGAATCCGCGCCGCAGTACGGGTAGAACGGATGCTGGAAGGTGGAGCACAGCATCACACGCGCGTCGTCCTTGAAAATATCTTCCGTGCCATTGCCGTGATGGACATCGAAATCGACGATGCCGACGCGCGCCAGGCCGTGCGCTTCGAGTGCATGCGCGGCGGCGACGGCGACATTGTTGAAGATGCAAAAACCCATCGCCTGGCCGCGCGTGGCGTGGTGGCCGGGTGGACGGCAGGCGACGAAGGCATTGCCGACTTCGGCTTGCATGACCCGGTCCACCGCCAACACCGCGCCGCCGGCCGCGTGATAAGCGGCGGCCAGCGTATGCGGGTTCATCAGCGTATCCGGGTCCAGCGCGACCCTGCCTTCGCTGGGCGAGGCCGCTTCAATGGCGTCGATATAGGCCGCGTCATGGACACGCGCCAACTGGCCGCGCTCCGCGCGCGGCGCGGCGTAATGAAACAGGAAATCGAACAGATGGGCGGCATGCAGGCGATCTTCGATGGCGCGCAAGCGAGCCGGGCTTTCCGGGTGATCCTGGCCCATATCATGTTTAAGGCAGGCGGGATGGCTGATGTAAGCGGTATGCATGAATAAGAGGCGCAAAAATCAATAACGAAAAAGGGTCATCCGGATAGAACTGTAGCCCTTTGTGGCTTAGCATCAACACCGATAAGTACTGAACCCTGTCACCCTCAGTTATCGGAAAGCCATCGATGTCCAGCCATTACCTGCACCCCCTGCTCTCGCCCCGTTCCGTCGCAGTGTTTGGCGCCAGCGCGCGCGAAGATTCCGTTGCCGGCGTGATTTACGCGAACTTGCGCAAGTCCGGTTTCACCGGCCCGGTCTACCCGGTCAATCCAAAATACGAAATCCTGCTTGGTGAAAAATGCTATGCCAACGCCAGCGATCTGCCGGAAACGCCGGACCTGGCGATCATCGCCACGCCAGCGCCGACGGTCGCCGGCATCATGGATGAATGCGGCAAACGCGGCGTGCGCAATGCGGTGGTGCTTTCAGCCGGATTCCGCGAAATCGGCGCGCCCGGCATCGTTCTGGAAGAAGCGATTGCCAGCATGGCCAAAAAGCATGGCATCCGCTTCATCGGCCCCAATTGCCTGGGCATACAGCGTCCCTCCATCGGCCTGAATGCCACTTTTGCGCTGGGCACCGCGCTGCCCGGCGATCTGGCCCTGGTCTCTCAATCCGGCGCGCTCTGCACCGCGATGCTGGATTGGGCCGAATCGAACGGCATCGGCTTTTCCAGCGTGATTTCCACCGGCGCTTCGGCCGATCTCGATTTCGGCGAGATTCTCGATTACCTGGCTTACGACCCTCGCACCAAAGGCATCCTGCTGTACATCGAGGGCATCCGCGACGCGCGCCGGTTCATGAGCGCGCTGCGTGCCGTGTCGCGTTTGAAGCCCATCGTGATGATCAAGGTCGGCCGGCATGAGGCGGGCTCGAAAGCCGCGCAATCGCACACCGGCGCGCTGGCCGGTTCCGACGCGGTGTTCGACGCGCTGGTGCGCCGCGCCGGCGTGGTGCGGGTGAAGACGATCATGCAGTTGTTCGCCTGCGCGCGCGCGCTGTCCACTCACATCAAGCCGACCGGCAACCGCCTCGCCATCGTCACCAACGGCGGCGGCCCCGGCGTCATGGCAACCGATCTGGCGATGGATGTCGGCGTCCGCCTGGCCGAGTTGTCCGCGCCGACCATGGAAAAGCTCAACCAGGCATTGCCGCCGACCTGGTCGCATGGCAATCCGGTCGACATCATCGGGGACGCGGGCGCCGCGCGTTATCAAGCCGCGCTTGAAGCCTGCCTGGCCGATCCCGGCGTCGATGGCGTCCTGGCCATGCTGACTCCGCAAGCAATGACCAAACCGACCGAAGCCGCGCAGGCGGTCGTCGAAGTGGCGAAACAGTCGAACAAGCCGCTACTGAGCTGCTGGATGGGTGAAAGCCAGGTCGCCGAAGGCCGCACTCTGTTCAAGGAGGCGGGCATTCCCTACTTCACCACGCCGGAACCGGCGGTGGAGGTGTTCTCCTATCTTTCCGCGTTCTACGAGAACCAGCGGCTGCTCATGCAAACACCGGCATCGTTGTCGCATCAGGCGGAACCGGACATCGAAGGCGCGCGCCTGATCGTCGAGAGCGCGCTGGCGCAGGGTCGCCATACCTTGACGGAAGTCGAATCCAAGGCGCTGCTGTCGGCTTTTCACATTCCGGTCGCGCAGACGCTGATTGCCCGTGAAGCGACGGAAGCCATGTTGATGGCGCAGCAGATGGGTTTCCCGGTCGTCATGAAGATCAATTCGCAACAGATCAGCCATAAATCCGATGTCGGCGGCGTCCGCCTCGGCCTGTCCAGCGGCCAGGCCGTGCGCGCCGCGTTCATGGGCATGATGACGGAAGTCCATAAGCATCAGCCCGACGCCAAGCTGGATGGCGTCGTCATCGAGCCGATGATCTCGCGCCCGAATGCACGCGAGGTGCTGATCGGCGTGGCGACCGATCCGGTTCTGGGGCCGGTGATCATGTTTGGCGCCGGCGGGGTGGATGTGGAAGCGATGCAGGATCGCGCCGTCGCCCTGCCGCCGCTGAACCATTTCCTGGCCGACGACCTGATCAAACGCACGCGGGTGCACAAGCTGTTGGGCAAATTCCGCAATCGGCCGGCGGCGAATATCGAAGCGCTGGAAAAAATCCTGCTGCGTGTTTCCGAGATGGTGTGCGCCCTGCCCTGGCTGGAGGAACTCGACATCAACCCGCTGCTGGTCGATGAACACGGCGCTCTGGCCGCCGATGCCCGCATCATCATCCGGCCGCGCCCGCCGGCGGCGGACCGTTACAGCCACATGGCGATCCACCCCTACCCGGCGCATCTGGTCACGCAATGGCAATTGCCCAATGGCGTCGATGTCACCATCCGTCCGATCCGCCCGGAAGACGCGGAGATGACCCAGGAATTCGTGCGTGGCCTGTCCGCCGAAACCAAGTATTTCCGCTACATGGACGCGGTGCAGGAACTCTCGCCCGCGATGCTGGTGCGGCTGACCCAGATCGACTATGACCGGGAAATGGCGCTGCTGGTGGTGGCGGAACAGGAAGGCAAGCAGGTGGAACTCGGCGTGGCGCGCTATGCCGTCAACCCGGATGGCCTGTCTTGCGAGTTTGCGGTCGTGGTGGAAGACCACTGGCAACACCAGGGCATCGCCCACAAGCTGATGGATGTGCTGATGGATCTGGCGCGTACCAAGGGTTTGCGCAGGATCGAAGGCGAAGTCTTGAAGAGCAACACCCGGATGCTGAAGTTGTGCGCCGGCTTGGGCTTCAAGGCGGAAACCCACCCTGAGGACGATGCGGTGAAGTTGATCTCGCGGGAGTTGTAGTCCGCTTCGAGCGGGGCCTGGCGGGCTGATGTCGGGTTGATGTAATAAACAACGGGGCGGGGTTTTTACGAACCCCGCCCCGTTTTTTATTGCCCGAGACTGGCCGGCGTATCCAGCGGGGTATGCCAATGATCGTCCGCCGCCGGTTCCGGGTGGAACCAGTTCAACTTGGCGTGCAGACTGACCACGCTGCCGACGATGATCAGGGTGGGCGGCTTCAACTCCGCTTGCGCGGCCTGGGCCGGCAAGGTGTCGAGCGTGCCGGTGACCACTTTCTGGTTCAGCGTGGTGCCCTGCTGGACGATGGCGGCCGGCGTCGAGCCCGGCATGCCGTGCTTCTTCATTTCGTCGCACAAGGTAACCAGCCCCTTGAGCCCCATGTAGATGACGATGGTCTGTTTCGGACGACAAAGCATGTCCCAATCCAGGTCCATGCTGCCGTCCTTCAGGTGGCCGGTGACCAGAATCAGCGACTGGGCGTGATCCCGATGCGTCAATGGAATGCCGGCGTACGCGGCCACGCCGGCGGCGGCGGTGACCGCCGGCACGACCTGGAATGGCACGCCATGCTCGCGCAGGGTTTCGATCTCTTCGCCGCCACGCCCGAAGATGAATGGGTCGCCGCCTTTCAGCCGCAACACGCGCTTGCCTTCCTGTGCCAGACGCACCAGCACCATATTGATTTCGTCCTGCGGCACGGCATGGTTGTCGCGCTCCTTGCCGACATACAGCCGGTCGGCATCGCGCCGACACATATCCAGTATCGGCGGAGAAACCAGTCGGTCATAGACCACGACATCGGCCTGCTGCATCAGCCTCAAGGCGCGGAAAGTGAGCAGGTCGGGATTGCCCGGCCCGGCGCCGACCAGATACACCTCGCCGGTCGTTGGCGCCTTGCCGCCATCAGCCAGCATGGCGGCGAGACTGGCTTCGGCTTCCTGTTCGCGCCCGGAAAAAACCATCTCGGAAATGGGCGACAGGAACGCCTTTTCCCAGAACATGCGGCGCGCTTCCGTCGTCTTCAGTTGCTCACGCACGCGTGACTTGAATCGGCCGGCGAGCGTGGCCAGGCGGCCGTAGGCGGCGGGAATCAGGGTTTCCAGGCGCGCCCGCAGCAAGCGCGAAAGGACCGGTGCTTCGCCGCCGCTGGAGACGGCCACCACGACCGGCGAACGGTCGATGATCGAGGGCATGATGAAGCCGCATTTCGAGGGCCGGTCGACCACATTGACCGGGATATGGCGGACGCGGGCGGCATCGTGAACCTGGTTGTCGAGTTGCTCGTCTTCGCTGGCGGCGAACACGATATCCATGCCATCCAGATGTTCAGGCGCGAAGCCTTCCCGACGATGAATCAGGCGGTCGGTATTGGCCAACTCTTTGAAAGCATCGCCCAACTCGGCGGGTGAAACCGCGGTCACCCAGGCGCCGGCGCCAAGCATCAGGCTGGCCTTGCGTGCCGCCGCATCTCCGCCGCCAACAACGAGGCCGTTGCGACCGCGCAGGTCCATGAATATCGGTAAGTAGTCCATAGTGCTCGTCAGTTGTCGCGCAATTGTTTATGCCAGCGTGCTCGTCGCCGCTCGCCATTCCTTATTCCCATACTACGAGGATAGCCAGGAGCGGGGTCAGTTTGCGCTACCGCTACCGCAACCGCCGCCAGAGCCGCAACCGCCGCTACCGCAACCGCCACCACTGGCACCACCGCCAGTACCGCAACCACCGCCGGCACTGGCTTTGCTGAACACAAAGCGGCTCTCACCCGGATTGACTTCGGTGAAATCGATGGTGACATCGTCCAGATAGGGCTTCGACTGGGCGTTGATCAACAAGGTCACGCCCCAGGAATCGACTGCGGCATCGTTGCTGCGTTCTTCGTCGAAGCCCATGCCGAACTCCAGCATGCCGGCGTCATTCACACGGGCGGCGATACGCAAACCCAGGTTTTCGGCGCCCGACTGTTCGGCGGCGGCGCGGATTTGTTCCGCAGCTTCTTTAGTAATGCTGAGCATTTCACTTCCTCTCTTCAAAATCGGAGTCAGGCTCCGGGGGTTAGTTAATTAATTACGGCATTTCCTTGCGGCTAGACGCTCGCATTTCGCGATGTTCGATACGCCTCGACCTTGTTCAGGAATGGGGCTATCCAGCCACGCGGCCCGCTGCCGCGGCGGTGGCAATAGGACGCCAACAGATTGCGCTGAACGATTCCATCATGAAGGCCGTCGATTCCCTGCCCGCGCAGCACCCGGTAGGCGTAAGTTAGGCTGGGCGCCAGGTTTTCCAAGTGCGAGTAATGAAATTCATGAGCCGGGATGGAATCGGACTGAGCCGGCCATAGCCCGTTTTCAGTTTCGGACAGGGAGGCATAGCCACGTCCGACCGGCCGAGTTCCCATCACCGCGTCGCCGGGTATGACGCCTACCATATCGCCCCTCATGTCATTCCAGCGCAAGGAGCGCGACAGGTACATCAATCCGCCGCATTCGGCATAGACCGGAAGTCCTTCAGCGACGGCATGCCGGATCTCGGCGCGCAAACTGCGGTTGCCGGCGAGTTCATCGATGAACATTTCAGGAAAGCCGCCACCGATGATCAATCCATCCACATCGGGCAGGTGTTGATCCGCAAGGGTATCGAGGGGGGTCAACCGCACGTCCGCCGCGCGCAACGTGTCAAGGTCTTCCTGGTAATAAAAACCGAAGGATTTGTCGCGGGCATAGGCCAACTTCAAGCCTGCCTCCCGCTTTTGCGGTATGTCGATGCTTTCGGACACGAATGGCGGGCGCGCCAGTTTGGCGGTATCGATCAGAGCATCCAGATCGACCTGCGCTTTGATTCGGTCGGCAATTGTTTCGATGCGCGTCTCGGCCTGATCCGATTCATTTCCCGGCATCAAACCCAAGTGGCGTTCGACAATGGCCAAATCGGTATCCATGCGCACAGCGCCCAGCACCTTCACATCGGTATAGCGCTCGATGACCGCGCGCAACTTCTCTTCATGGCGCGGACCGCCCACCTTGTTGAGTATGACGCCGGCAATATTGATTGCCGGGTCGAACGCCTGATAGCCAAGGATCAGAGGCGCAATGCCGCGTGTCATGCCGACGCTATCCAGCACCAGCACCACGGGCGCGCCCAGTAACTTCGCCAGCGCAGCATTGCTGTTACTGCCCTCGACATCCATACCGTCGTAAAGGCCCTTGTTGCCTTCAATCAGGCTGAGGTCGGCCATCCGCGCATGGCGATGGAACAGATTGATGATTTCATCCTGCTCCATCATGTGGAAATCGAGGTTGTAGCTGGGCTGTCGACTTGCCAGTCCATGCCAGATCGGGTCAATGTAGTCCGGGCCTTTTTTGAAGACTTGCACCTTCAGCCCCCGATCGCACAACGCACGGCACAAACCCAGCGTGACCGTGGTTTTACCCGATGACTTGTGGGCGGCGGAGAGATACAAGTTAGGCATGGCGCAATTTTACCGGGCAGAAAACAAAAAGCCGACTAATTTTGTCGGCTTTTTGTAACCGTAGCGAGTCAGACCATCAATCCGTGCTTCTACGCATCTGCATGGCAGAGAAATCGTCCTGCGGCATGAACTTGAACACCCGCACGGCAAACGCGGTCAGCAGGAAGGCGATGCTGATGCCCCCCATGGCCAACAACCATTCATAGATGCTGGGATTGTAAGTATTGACCACCCCGTCGAAGAAAGTGCTCTGCACCTCATGGCCGGGGAACATCTTCAGCGGGAAAACCTGCCCGCCAACGATCGTGACATACATCTGGCAGATGCCGCCCACGACCACCAGCAGAGCGGCGAGCACGGTAAATGAAATGGCATGTTCGCCCGGAGCGCGTTTTACAAACAACAGTCCCAAGGGCGCGATACCGCCGATAAACACCTGCCCCACCCAGAACAGCGTGGTGTAGATGCCGCCGTCAACCAAAATGAAACGCTCGAATTCCCATTGCTTGGCAAAGTACATGTTGGTGAGATGGAAAACGATGGTGAAGTACAACGAGGCGCCAACGAAAACGGCCAACAGTCTCTTCATACGGCGGCGGATAGCCAAATCCAGCGTTAGACCGTTCCAGCTATACATGGTCGTTTGTACCACCAGAAAAATCGCCAGGCCGTAGGCAAACGACATGATGACGAACATCGGCGCGAACAATGCGGAATTGTAGCCAGCCCGGGCGACCAGAAAGCCGAAGATGGAACCGGTGGCGGTGGTCAACGACAAGCGCCAGAAAAAAGCCAGGAAACCAATTGGCTTCGTCCAAGCCTTCAGATTGTGGTCCATCAAGGTGATCAGATACAGACCCACAATAGCGAAGAAGCCGTTGTAAAAGATCATGTTCCAGGCAAAGATGGACTTGAAGTTGTAATGCGTCATGGCCACGATCAGACGGTCTGGACGACCGAGATCAAGCACGAGCACCGCCAGGCCACCGGACAGAAGCGCCAGAGCCAGCATGCCGGAGAGCGGCGCACGGGATTTGTAAACCTGCTTGCCGAACACCGAACCGATGGACGCCACGTTGAGCGCGCCGGAAGCGGCGACGATCAGAAACACCGCGAACACATGCGGCAGGCCCCAGACAATCTGGTTATTCATCCCGGTCAGGATATGCCCGTGATGCTCGAGGGTGAAGAAAGCGAACAGCGCACCGAGTGTCACCAGACCACCCAGGGAGAGCAACGCAATGAACTTACCGGTGTGGCACTCGCCTTGATTGATACAGAGTTGCTGCGCCATGTCTTAAATCCCTTGGTAACGAACGCCAGTGTTGAGCGCGAGATCGGCCCGAACTTCAATGCTGTCGGCTGACTTGAGCGCTTTGGATATTTCGCTCTCCGAATCCATGGTATCGCCGAAGATCATTGCCTTGTGGCCATTGGCCTCACAGGCTTCGACACAGGCAGGCTGTTCGCCTCGATCCACCCGCTGCACACAGAAGGTGCAGGATTCGACGCAACCCTTGCCCCGAGGCACATCCGGGTTCTGCTCGGTCAGCGGTTCATGTACGAAGGAACGCGCCTTGTATGGGCATGCCATCATGCAGTAGCGGCAACCGATGCAGGTGTGTCGATCCACCAGAACAATGCCATCGGCACGCTTCATCGAGGCGCCGGTCGGGCAAACGTCGACACAGGGCGGGTTCTCGCAGTGCTGGCACATCATGGGCAAGCTTTGCACGTAGCCAGTGCGCAAATCCTTGATATCGACCTTTCGGATCCATTGGCTATCCTGCGGGCCGGTCTTGCCGGAAAGCCCGTTTTCCGTGTTGCAGGCGGTCACGCAATCGTTACAACCATCGCCACACTTCGTGGTGTCTATCAGCATGCCCCAGCGTACTTTGCTGGAAGCACCCTCTTCCGGTGCCCGGCTGTGCGCTACGCCATAAAGCAGGACGCCAGGCGCCAGCGCGGCGCCAGTGACCAGCGCGCCGGTCTTGAGGAAGGCACGGCGATCACTGTTTTCGCCGCCTTCCTGTTTGAATTGTTCACTCATTTGCTTCCTCCATTCTGGGTGGAGGCCATGAGGGGAGAAGTTTGTCCAACTTGCCCCCCTTGTCCCATTTGCGGCAGCGGGTTTTTGCCAGGCTTGGTGGCATGACAATCCCAACAATCCAGCTTGACTGCGGCGTAGCTGTGGCAGGCGGCGCAGAAATCTTCCTTGCTCGCGGCAACGCTACCTGTCGTTTCACTGGCATGGCACTCAACGCACTTCTTGAGACTATGCTTGGTGGTACGAATACCCTTACGCATCGTTTCGTCCCGATGGTGCTTGAGTAGATCCATATGATTGCGGCGCATGAACTGTGTTTCTTCCACACATTTCTCGCCTTTGCCCTTTTCTAACTTGGGCAGATCCACACCCGCCACCGCCGGGATTGACGGAACTGCCACAAAGGCCGCTCCCCCAATCAGGGCGGCAAGGCGTAGCCACTTGGCCAGTCTCGCCATGCCGTTCATCCTTTTTTACTCGCCCATACCCATGACGATGTAGCCTGTCGGGCACACGTCTGCACAAATGTGGCAACCGATACACTTGCCATAGTCGGTATCGACATAACGACCAGTCGTCGGGTCGTCTTTCTTCTTGACTTTGAACACAGCCGTTTGCGGACAGTAGATGACACAGTTGTCGCACTCGAAACAGAGGCCGCAGGACATGCAGCGCTTGGCTTCGGCAACGACTTCCTTTTCATCCAGTTGGCCAAGGCGGTCATCGAAGTTGCCCAGCGCGGTTTCTTTGTCCAGATGGACGATATGTCGCTTGAGACGCGGGGTGTTCATGAAATGACCTAGGAACAACTCGGTGGACGGAATCACATACTTCTGTGAACGGTCTTCAAAGTTGTGCAGCAGACCCTTCTTCGCGGAGGTGCCCCATTCCTGTCCATGCATTTCGGTGTACTCATGGCCGGTTTCAACCCACTTGCGCACCATATCCCAGTGCGACACATCGACCTTGGGACGCTTGTCGAGCTCTTCATTCTTCAAGAAAGCGTCGATCCCATCAGCGGCGATACGGGCGTGGCCGATCGCGGTAGTCAGCAAATGAGGACGCAGAACGTCTCCACCAACGAATACATGCGGCTTGCCGGGGAAGCGATAGTTCTTGTCCGCCTTCATCAGGCCATTGTTGTTGTTGAAGCTTTCCAGGCCACTAAAGTCAACCGCCTGGCCGATAGCGGAAACGATCAGGTCGGCGGGTAGATCACGCTCGGTGCCATCGATGATCTTTGTGTTGTTGCCTTCCATGACGAAATCGGCGACACGCAAAGCGGTAGCGCGACCATCGGCGCCTACAACGACCGCTACTGGGGTGACGCCACCAACGATCTCAATGCCTTCGGTCTGGGCATGTTCGATTTCCGTCTTGTTGGCCGCCATCTTGTCGACGGTGGCACGAGAAACCAGGACAACCTCGGCACCCTGACGCGCCGCTATCGAACTAACGTCGTGAGCGGTATGCCCGGCAAGAACATTCTCGGGCAAGTCTTTGTCAGTGACATTGGTGATCTTGCCAAGACGGCGAGCCACAGTCGCAACGTCGATCGAGGTATCGCCACCGCCGATCACAACCACTTTATGGCCAACGTGCTGCAGACGGCCTTCGTTGAAGGCGCGCAAAAAGGACATCGCGGTTACGCAATTCGGCGCTTCAGCGCCAGGAACGGGCAGAGCACGGCCTGACTGAGCCCCGAGTCCCATGAACACGGCATCGAAATCTTTCTCGATTTGCTCCATGCTGATATCCGTACCGATACGGCAATTCAGACGGGTTTGCACACCCAGATCCAGAATGCGCTGGATTTCGCCATCCAGCACATTACGCGGGGTACGGAATCCGGGAATACCGTAACGCATCATGCCGCCAAGTTCAGCGTGGTCGTCGAAAATGGTGCAGGCGTGGCCTTTTTTAGCCAACTGATAGGCTGCCGCCAAACTGGCGGGACCGCCACCAATGAGGGCGACCTTTTTACCGGAGGGCGCGACGCTGACAGCGTCGAACTTCATGTTGTTGTTCAGGCCCCAGTTGCCAACGAAGTGCTCGACCGAGTTGATGCCGACGGTGTCTTCCACTTGATTGCGGTTACAGCCTGATTCGCACGGTGCCGGGCAAACGCGGCCCATGACGGCGGGGAAAGGATTGGCGTCGGTAATACGACGGAAAGCGAACTCCTGCCAGGTCATGCCTACAGGAGGCTTTTCGATGCCGCGGACGATATTCAGATAGCCGCGAATGTCTTCGCCAGCAGGGCATGAACCTTGGCAGGGAGGTGTTGACAGCACATATTCCGGGCACTTGTGGGTCCAACTGGCCTGGAAGATCAATTCCTGCGAACGGCGATAGTTCTTGTCCGTTTCGCCATCTTTGTAACGGCGCCAGGAAATACCTTCAGTTTTCTTAACATCTTTGGAAGTGACAGCCATCTTCGCTCTCCTATCGTCAATTGCACACGGCGCACAGTCTGCTTGCGCCTAAATTACGTTGGCACGGAGTACCGTGCCGCTCTATTTAAAAATTAATCCAGCTTAATTGCTGTGCCGACCAACTGATGCACGCCACCAACCTGGCCCCGATCAAAACCATAGTAGGGCAAGACTTTTGTGAATTGAGCCTTACAAATCGCACATATCAGCGCGAGGAAATTAACGCCATTTCCTTGCGCGACATTGTTGTAGGCATTCATACGCGGCAGCGCACCTTTGACACGAACTTCAATCAGATCGTCAGTCAACAGACCACCGCCACCACCGCAACAGAACGTGCCCTCTCCAATGGTATCCGCCGCCATATCGTGAAAATTATTCGCCACTGCCTTGATGATGTTGCGCGGTATGGTGAATTGCCCGCCTGGCTCAGTACCCATACGCGATCCGCGTGCAACGTTGCAGGAATCGTGGAATGTGATTACTCGATCATCGTTCAACGATTTGTCAAATTTGAGCACACCCTGTTCAATCAAATCCCAGGTGTATTCGCAAATGTGCATGGGCTGCGGGAAGCGGCTATCAAGCTGCTGCTGGAGCTTTTTGGAGAAGGGATCGTCACCACCATAACCAATACCGGTCAGGGTATTCCAGAAACTATATGCGACTCGCCAGGCATGCCCGCACTCGCCAACGATGATACGTTTGCAACCTAGCTCGAGCGCCGCATCGCGAATTCGCATCGCGACTTTCTGCATGGTTTCGTAACTGCCATTGAATAATCCGAAATTACCCGCTTCAGAAGCTTTCGTGGACAAAGTCCAGGACACCCCGGCCGCGTGAAAAACTTTGGCATAGCCAATCAGGGACTCAACGTGCGGTTCCGAGAAGAAATCGGCGGAAGGCGTGACCAGCATGAACTCGGCGCCTTCAACATCCAGAGGCAATTTGACCGCAACCCCGGTATCCGCCTCGATATCCTCTTCCAGGCCAAGCAGCGTGTCCTCCAGAGCCGGGCCAGGCAGCCCAAGGTTGTTGCCGATCTTCTGAACCTTGACCAGGATTTCACTTGAATACTTCTGCCCCATGCCGATGTGGTTGAGTATCTCTCGACCCGCCATGGTGACCTCGGCCGTATCGATGCCATAAGGGCAATACACAGAACAACGGCGGCACTCAGAACACTGGTGGTAATAGGTGTACCACTGATTCAACGTATCTTCAGTCAGATCCTCGGCGCCAACCAGCCACGGTGCAATCTTTCCCGGCAAGGTAAAGTAGCGCCGATAAACCTTGCGCATCATGTCCTGCCGCGCAACAGGCATATTCTTCGGATCTGCCGTACCGAGGAAATAATGACATTTGTCAGTACAAGCCCCGCAGTGCACGCATGCGTCCATGAATACGCGCAAGCTGCGGTACTTGCCCAATAGATCGCCCATCTTTTCGATAGTGCGATCTTTCCAGTCTTCGGTCAACGCCCAGGGATAACCCAGATAGGCCTGACTGGCTTCCGCCGCAGGAAAGGTTTTGACGTGTGACGTCGCACCCTCTTTGATCTTCGGGACGACCGTATACTCCGTCAGCGTGGGGACTTCGAACTCGGCAGCTGCCACGTTGGCTCCTTAATACTCTTCTATTCAATCGTTCAATTGGCTTACAGAAACTAGCAAGACCAATTAAGCCTTATCCCGATCCATAGCCGCAGCCCAAGGTGCGATATGGCGAGCTTCACGCGGGTTATCTTTCTGATTGCGAGTTGGGCTGAAGAAAATACCTGGAGCATGTAATAACTTGCTGACAGGAAATATGATCATCAACAATGCAACCAAAGCCAAATGAATTAAAAGAATCGGGTCGCCGGGCACAGACTGAAGGTCGAAAGTAAGCAACCCAAGCGCAAAAGCCTTGAGCGCGACAATGTCTGTATGCGCGACGAAGGTCATCATCGCACCGGACATACCTATAGCGAGAAGCAACGCCAGCATCAGGTGATCAGATGGCGTAGAAATGTATCGGACACGATCAACCAGAAAGCGGCGCGCCCAAAGACCGGCCAAACCCGCAATCATCATAAAACTTGCGTATTTTCCAAATGGCTGCAGAAACTCAACCCAGAACCAGACAGGTTCCTGAAAGTATCGAATGTGCCTCAACAGCACCAAAGCCAGGCCCACATGAAACATCCAGCCAAAAACCCAAATCCATTTATTTGATTTAAATAACGACTCGAAAAGCACGACTTCACGTGCCATGCGCATGGCGACTCCAGTGTTGGTCGTTGGCGCGGGCGTAGTCGGAATAATGAGCGGAGCCGGTGTGCGACTGTACTCATAGATGCGAAAGGCAACTCCCCCGATCAAAACGATCGTGGCGAAGTAGAACAGGCCCGTATAAATGACGGTTAGAGAAGTCATCCGTTCCTCTGCGTTGGCAGATCAAAACTCTAGTACGCCGACTTATTCGGCGCACTTTTTATCTGGGTACCCGGCAGACTTGCCGCCGGGGATCGAAAAAAGAACGATCAGATACAGCCGGTAGGCTTGGGCAGACCTGCAATTTTGCAGGCTTGCTTGGCGGGGCCGTAGGGGAACAATTCGTACAAGTACTTGTTGTTACCTTTTTCAGGACCGAGCTTCTTGGCAACAGCTTTGGTCAACACGCGAACAGCGGGGGCAATTTGATACTCGTCGTAGTACTCGCGCAGGAAATTGACCACATCCCAGTGGTTCTCGGTCATCTCGACCTTTTCTTCCTTGGCCAGGTACTCGGCGATATCCTGATTCCAATCGTTCAGGTTGGTCAGATAGCCTTCCTCATCAACTTCAAAAGATTTGCCGGCAACTTCAACCATAGGCATAGCGAACTCCTTAAGAAAAATTACAACCAGGATTGACAGCAATTGTGCTCGGTAACGAGATCCACAAAACCGCCGTAATCAACCACCTTCACTCCGTCCAACACTCGCGCGGACATACCGCGCGCATCCAGATCGGGGCCCAAGGCATAAATCTGCAGATCGGCCATGGCCGTCTGGACTTTCGCCGCTGCCACACTGCCTTGAGTAGCCGCGTAGACGGCATCCTCGATCAGCAACACGGCAGAACCTTTAGTAGCCAAGCGGAGCGCGCTTTCAAGTGAATTGCGCTCAGTAGCCGACTTATTAACGATATGTAGCATGCTCATCTCCCTCAGTAGCTGATCACGACGTCTTGTTCAGCCATGAGATTGGCCATCTCGGCGCTGTCGAGCGCGATCACATCGACGATCAAATCGTCTTGAGTCAAACCACGAGCATCCATGGACGCCTTTTCGACATACAACTTTTCGATGTCGTAGCCTTCAAGGGCACGATAGGTCTTAGAGAAATCCTTGACCTCGATACCTTTGGTGTTGACGCCTTTGATCAACTCGTAAACACCGTCATCCACGAACACCATGCTCACGTCCTGATCGAATGCGGCGGAAATCAGCGCGACTTCCAAGCCTTCCAACGCGTAGATCGTGCCGTGGGGCGCCTTGCGGTTGACGAACATGAACTTCTTGACGACGCCTTCGCCGCCCTCTTCCATGTCATCCATCATGTCGCTCATCGTCGTCCCCTTAATCGCCGAAAGTCACCAGGCGATCGCATTGGATGCCGGTTTCCACCAATTGGCCTAGACCGGAAATACGGAAGCCCGGCGCCAGAATTTCGTCCGTAATGCCGCGACGCATACCGGCCGCGACACACACCACCAAGTCAACCCCGTGATCTTCCGCCAGCTTTGACCAACGATTCACCACGTGGCGATCATCCTGAGGAGGCTGCGTCAACTTGGTCGAATTGTTCACACCGTCGTGGTAGAAAAACACGCGGGGCACGGAATGACCCTTTTCAATGGCGTTACGCGCAAACAGGTAAGCCGTATCGCTCGCCTGATGACTGTAAGGCCCTTCACTAACCATAATGCCGATTTTCATTTAAATATCCCTATCTCCGAATATCCATCTTGACCCAACCCCGGGAATACTCCCGGGGCTAATTATCAGAAGCGGATATGAGCAGATGCGTTCAGGCTGCTACGACCACCACGCCAGTTATCAATGTGATACTTGGTGAACGGCAGGCCGGTTTTCTCGAAGAACGCAGGCCAACCGATCCGGTCAATCCAGTCGTTCATACGCTCCCAAGGACGACCATCCGCCTTGTACGCGCCAAGAATGGTCTTGACGATTTCACTGACCTCAGGCCAACGCGGGGGGTTGTTCGGAATACCGGAGGCAACCAGCTTGTGGAAAGTGGGACGCGAGCGTGCGTTCGAATTCTTGCCGCCCACCCAGATCGCGAACTTCGAAAACTCGGGGTCGTTGATCTGCATCGGGGGGCACGGGGGGAAACAAGCGCCGCAGCAAATACATTTCTTCTCGTCGACTTCAAGCGAAGGCTTGCCATTCACCAGCGCGGGGCGAATCGCGGCAACGGGGCAGCGCGCAACAACAGAGGGACGCTCACACACGTTTGCAACCAGATCATGGTTGATCTTTGGCGGCTTGGTATGCTGGATAACGATTGCGATGTCTGCCTGACCGCCACAGTTGATTTCGCAACACGAGGTAGACAGCTTGACGCGGTTAGGCATCTCACACTTGATGAACTCATCATAAAGTTCATCCATCAGCGCCTTGACGGCACCAGAAGCGTCAGTACCAGGAATATCGCAATGCAACCAGCCCTGGGTATGAGCAATCATGGAAACCGAGTTGGCGGTACCACCGACAGGGAAACCACCGTCAGTCAGCGCCTTGATCAGCGGCTCAACCTTGCTGCTGTCGGTAACCATGTATTCAATATTGGCGCGGGTAGTGAAGCGCAAGTAGCCATCGGCGAACTGATCAGCGATATCAGCCAACTTAAGGATCGTGTAGTGATCCATCTGGCGCTGAGTACCCGCCTTGACCGTCCACACTTCTGCGCCATTTTCAGCACGGTGATACAGCACGCCCGGCTTGGGATGCGAGTGAAAAACCCACTTCCCATAGTTGTCTTTCATTACAGGGTGCATGTAGGGCATCGGATCCGGCGCGCCAGATTCGATCGTTTCATGAGTCCTTTCAGCCATACTTTTCTCCAACTAATAATATCGGAAACTTTTTATCTTCCGTGACGCGCCGGCTGGCGCATCACGGAAGCTCGCCATTAAGCAGCAGCTTTACGCTCGAACCACTTTTCGGCTTCCTCATCCCAATCGTCCGAACGGAAGTACGGGTTGGTACGCGGATGCACGATCATGCTGGGATCGATTTCAATATCCAGGCCTTCGAGGAAATTGACCAAGCCGATGCGTTCGATCATCTCGCCGGTACGCTCGTGCTCCAGCGCATTTTCCGCGAAGAAGTCGAGGATGCTGCGGGACAGATCGTTCAGCTTTTCGAAGTCATCATCGGACTCCATCTTCATGAACGGAATCACAACGGTACCCATCGATGCGCCGATCTTCAGCACACCTTTGCCACCAACCAGAATAGTGACACCCTTGTCTTTGCCCGGCAGCAGAGCACCCGGCATGACATTCAGACAGTGCATGCAGCGCACGCAGTTGTGATTATCGATTTCCAGGCAATGATCATCAGAGATCGCAACCTTGGTCACGCCCTCAGCCGCCACGGCACCATCATTCTTCTTGAGCTGAATGGCCTTGGTCGGGCAGTGGTTAACAACCATGTTAATGGTGTCTTCGATGCTGTGTGCCGCATACCAATCACGGGCCAATTTCTCGTCGGCGCGGATGCTGTCACGCCATGTGCCGATCGTAGCCATGTCAGAACGCTGAATCGCGTTCATGCAATCGTTCGGGCAACCAGAGAACTTGAACTTGAACTTGTAGGGCAGGGAGGGACGATGCATGTCGTCCAGATTGTTATTGATGACCGTACGCAATGCGCGTGCTTCGTCATAACAAGACATTTCGCAACGAGCGGCACCAACGCAAGACATAGACGTACGCAGCGCGGGGCCGGCGCCACCCAGGTCAAAACCCATCTCGTTGAACTTGTCGAACGCCTTTTGAACATTCTCGGTTTTGATGCCCTGGAACATGATGTCGCCAGACTGGCCATGGAACGCGATCAGACCAGAACCACCAGTCTCCAACCAAGCGTCGGACAACTGACGCAGCAGATCGGAGGTGTAATGCATACCAGCGGGGGGCTGAATGCGCAGGGTGTGGAATTCAGCCGCTTCAGGGAACTTGGGCTTGCCATCGGCATCCTTCAATTCGGTGAAGCGGGGGATAACACCACCACCATAACCGACCACACCAACAGTGCCACCCTTCCAATAACCAAACTTGGTTTGGTAGGAAGTTTCGAGTTGACCCATCAGGTCAACCATCATGTCATTGTCCTTAGCCAGGCGCTTCAGACCGGTCACGAATGAGGGCCATGGGCCAGTCTCGAGTTCGTCCAGGTTCGGCGTTTCATGCATTGGTTTTGCCATCTGTATATCTCCTTGAAATCTTGAACCACAGGGTGTCGCAACAATTCACAGCACATTTCCGCCGGCACGCCGCCAAGCAGAATAAGTCTAAACATATTAGTGACCGCTTATCCACCTAGCCATCATTCCGAAGGGGTAACTAGCGACTTCACCCGGGTAGGCAATAACCTACCCATGTGGGTAGGTTATTGCCTACCCGAATCAGAGACATCAATACCCGACATAAAGTGTCGGATAATGCATCCACAGACACTTACGGAACACTCATGGATCATATCAACTCTCTCGCTAAATTTCGCAATCCTTTTGGTAACCAGGAAATTGAATTCCAGGAAGTTATCTATGATGGCGGTGGTTTACCCATGCTCCGTTTGCGCATTCGTGAGAAGGGCGCACGGTTCACAGTTTTCGACATCGACCCGGTTACCGCAAAATTTTGGGCCGATGAAATGTTGAAATGGGCCACACCGCTGGCAGAACCAAACGGCAACGGCAAAGAGGTCTGAACATGCGCATGTACAACCCGGAATGGGAAGCCATCAAGCGTTTCAACTACACGCCTCGCTACACTGACCTGCAGTTCGATTTGGCGGGATTTGAAATTCCCGCGGATCATGGCCACGCACTCTTTGAAGAAATTGCGCGTCATCTACCCTGGTTACGCGACACACCCTCCGTTGGAATTCATCCGGTTCATGGCGCGCCAAGCGGTCGAAATGACAACCTGGTCATCAATCGACGCGTGAAACTGGTATTACGCCTGCCCGTAGACCGGGTATCCGACGCTCAGGCACTGGTCGACAAAGAAATCGATCCGGGCGCGGGCCAACTCCGAATCGGGGCCTTGAAAGAAAAACCCGTGATGCCATATGCGACCCTGTATTCGCACTTTGTGACGGTGGCAAACGACGATGAAGCAGGATTTCTCAACGATATCCGTACACAATTGCAGGAAATGGAGATCGTTGCCGGCCTGATTCCCGGCAAGCCTCAAAAGATGAACATCCCCAAACGGGTAATTGGCGGTTACAGCTTGATGTTGCACGATGTCGACCTGATGCAATCTTTGGCACTGCAGGAACGCGGTCTGGGCTTGTATCGTGGTTACGGGTGCGGGATTTTCATCCCGCACAAATCGATCAAGGCTGTGGCGATCGACTGAACAAGTTGACCGACCATAACCTGATTCGAAGCAATTTTTTTCAATCCGATTGATAGGAGAAAACCGTGGGATACGTACTTAATGGCGAAGAACTTGAAACCGGCGAAGAAGACTTCCTCTTGGAAGCCAACTTCAGCGAGGAAATTGTTGGAATCATCGCCGCCGCTGAAAAAATCAAACTGACAGATGAGCACTGGCAAGTGATCAACTTCATGCGTGAAAAATACAAGGAAGATGGCCATACCCCCAACTTCCGCAACCTGGTCGCCGAACTTGACGAGTTGCACCCGGATACCGACTGGAAGAAGAAGTTGTATGAACTCTTCCCCAGCCAGCCCGCGCGTCAGGCCGCGCGTGTTGCCGGCATGACCAAGCCTTTCGGCAAGGGCGGTTACTAATCTGGCCGTTACGCGTTGCTGGTTTGCGAGGTGCTTGCAACGAGTCCAACTCAACCCCCGGCAACGCGTAATTTGTAATTAGCGACTATGTACATCAACACCATCGTCAGCACCGAAGACCTTGCCCAACATCTGAACGACCCCAACTGGATCGTTCTTGATTGCCGCTTCACCCTGACCGACTCCGAAAGCGGTCGTCAGGCCTACATAAAAAACCACATTCCCGGAGCGCGCTACATCCATCTGGATGAAGACTTGTCCGCGCCGATCACCGAATCCACCGGCCGCCACCCCCTGCCCGACCCGCAAAGCTTTTCGGAAAAGATTTGCCGTCTGGGCATAGGCATCAACAAGCAGGTTGTCGTTTATGACGATAGCTTTGGCGCAATGGCCGTGCGCGCCTGGTGGATGTTGCGTTGGCTCGGCCACCCCGGTGTGGCCCTGCTGGATGGCGGCTACCCCAAATGGCTGCGCGAGAAGCGCCCGGTCACGCCCGACCTGCCAGAAATTCACAACGGCCATTGCGCCTGCCTGCCGGAACCTACCCAGATCGTCACGGCGGACGAATTACTGCATGCGGTCGGCAGTGAAGCTCTGCTGATCATCGACGCCCGTCCGGAACGTCGTTTCAGCGGCGAGTTCGAACCGCTCGACCCGGTCGCGGGCCACATTCCCGGCTCGATCAACTGGCCATTCGACGAAAACCTGGACATGGACGGCACCTATCTACCGCCCGAAGCACTGCGCGAGAACTTCCAGGCCCTGCTGAAAGGCCGGCCCGCCTGGCAAGCCATTCACTCCTGCGGCTCCGGCGTCACCGCCTGCCATAACCTGCTGGCCATGGAAATTGCAGGCCTGCCCGGTTCCCGTCTATACCCCGGCTCCTGGAGCGAATGGATACGCGATCCGTCGCGTCCGATCGCCCTCGGCGAGTAAGAAAAACCCAAGGAAACTCCAAGCATGCTGCGCGTCAAAACCACGTGGTTCAAGAAAGAAGGCGAACGCCCGCCGGAAGAAGTCGCCACCGTGATGGCGTCCATGCTCTGGCGACTCGCCGACAAGGCCATCGACAACCTTTCCAAAGCCAACTACGACATCATCACGCCGGAACGCGGCTTCAAGATCATCGCCGAACTGACCTGTTTTCTGGTGCATTACATCGACCGACTCGCATTCGACCGCATCGATGATGAACAGCGCCAGGAGTTGATCAGCGCCACCGGTATACGGCTGGCCGAAATCATGGAAAAAAACATCGTCGACTTCAACGAAGGCGAACGCGATCCCGACTATGACTATCAGGAAGGCTACGTCGAACTCCTGAACAAGCGCATGCAGGACTACGCCGAGTTTGCCGAGTTCGTCCTCCCGGACGGCAAAGCCAGCTTTCAGGCATCGCGCTTTCTCAGCCTGATGATTCGCGAAGGCATGGAAAAATCCGATCAAAGCTGGATCCAGGATCAGCTCATGGACATCGAAGTCCCGGCCATGATGACCATGGCGCAGAAAAACATGGACGGCTTCTACCCGCCGACCAACGAATAAAAACGGCTAGCGATGATCCCGCCGGACAGTCCTTTCCACCCCGAAAACGACTCGGGCTATCAAACTTGGCGCGCTGAAAAACTCACCGCCTACCCGACTCGCGGCGAAGACCTCATCGTCCCGGTAGCCGACCCCAGAAAACTGACCGATGCCGAGTACCAGGCCCTCTGGTGGCGCATCGCCAAGACCAACATGGCGATTTACGCCACAAGTCTGGGTGAAACCGAAGACAAGGACGGGCCGCGCCTGCTCTCCGCCCAGTTCGGCTTGACCCATCTCGATGCCAACTGGCTGGCCGACGAAGACGGCATTTCCAGTCTGACGCCACGGGATGAGGGTGGCAAAAAACACGGCGAATTCATCCCCTACACCCATCACCGCATTCGCTGGCACACCGACGGCTACTACAACCCGCCCGAGCGCCGCATCTTTGCGATGACGCTGCATTGCGTGCGCGAAGCGGATGAAGGTGGAGAAAACAACCTGTTCGACCACGAATTGGCCTACATCGCACTACGCGACGCCAATCCGGAACACATCCGCGCCCTGATGGCGGCCGATGCCATGACCATCCCGGCCCGGGTTGACGAAAAAGTGGACGCATCCGGGAGCGAAGGCAAAGTCGCGCGTCCCGACGAAACCGGCCCGGCCCTGTGCGTCGCGGACGGCCAACTCCACCTGCGCTATACCGCGCGCACCAAAAGCATCGCCTGGAAGCAGGATGCCGCCACGCAGGCCGCGCTCGCCGCGCTGGAAGAAATTCTCGCCAGCCACCCCGCCGGCGCATTCAGCCTGAAACTCAAACCCGGCATGGGCCTGATCTGCAACAACGTGCTGCACACCCGTACAGGCTTTACCGACCGCCCGGAGCACCGTCGCCTGCTCTACCGGGCGCGTTACCACGACCACCTGAAAAATTTGCGTAGCTGATTGCCATCTATCGATACGGCCCACGCGGTAGAAACAGGGAAATAGCGGTAGATCGTGATTCCCACCTGATGAAACTTGCCATCACCGCTCCCTCAAGCTCTCATCCGAATACTGCATGAGCGGACTCAGTCTCATCCTCTCCTGTTCAAAATCCAAATCCAGTTTGTGTTTCTGTATCGCCGGGCTGATTCGAATTGCCAACAGGTCGTCCTGGCCGTTTCTGGGGGCGTCGGACACCTGCCGCTGCGCATATCCTGTCGCCGAAACGGCCATGGCCCAGCGGCTGCCCCTGTGACAGGGCAAGCCGAATATCGCCCAAGGCATCTTCATCCAACTCGCTGCGGAATAGCGCCCGATAAGCGGATTGCATGTCGGCATCATTCCGGTCTAGCGCGAGGCAGAGCGGATGTGGGGTGAGGCGTGGATCGGGCTGGCCAAGGCCATTGTGCCGGCAGCTGCTCCAGCGATATTGGCTGGGTTCTTGCACCATGCCGGCCCGCACGGGATTCAGTTCGATGTAGCGCATGCAGGTGAGCAGGTAGGTTTCAGCTTGGATCAGGCTGGATTTGTAGCGGCCTTCCCAAAGGCTGCCGGTGCGCTTGTAGCTGCGATTGATGTATTGCACGTAGCGCCGTCCGACCGCTTGCATGAGTTTGGGGATTCCGGCCTCGGTCTCGGGCGTAACCAATAGGTGGACGTGGTTGGTCATGAGTACATAGGCGTGAACGACGCAGTGCCAATCGGCAGCCGCTTTTTCCAGCCAATGGAGGTAACAGTGATAGTCCTCCTCGGCAAAAAAGCAGGGCTCTCGGTTGATGCCGCGCTGGACGATGTGCTGCGGTACTTCAGCTAATTTGATGCGTGGGCGACGAGGCATGATTGCTCTTCAAAAAGATATTCGAAGCTGACCCCTTTGACCGCTGACAAGAGTGTTGGCGATCTTGATGGTGAGTTGATAGTTGTTCATTGCTTGGTCTCCCTTGCGGTTTCAGTAGTAGGACGAACGTAACGCTGATGGTAGGTGACGCTGACGGTAACGACAGGCTTGCCGGTGGCATCTTGATAAACGTCGATGAAGCCTGACCCACGCCCACCGCTATGCAATCCTGCAATGACGGCGTAGCCATAGCAAGCGCCGATATGTTGAACTGGGAATGGGTCCATTGGCATTCGGGATATCCGTCCCTGGAACAACATGGTGTCCCACCACCGCCGCCCGAAACCGAGCCCGCTATTCCGATCAGCAAAAGCCACGCATTCCTCTGGAATCATGGCCCGGTAGGGTGATGAATTGGGTGCGACGCCGCCCGTGTCGAGTGCCCATTCGTTCCAGAAAACGGCGACGATATAGAAAGGCAAGGCCGCCAGCAGAAGCCGTTTGCCCCATCGCAATACTTGGCGCAGGTTGAAGCTGAAGGTTCGGTCAAGGAGGTTCATGCAGCCTTTCTCCATTCAACACCGTTGGCTGAGGCCTTCTGAAGGTAATTGCTGACCGGCACGGCTTCGCAAACCAAAGGGGTCAGCTTCGCATTGTTTTTTCTCTCAATCATTTATCTACCCCTCTCCTGTTCAAAATCCGAAACCGGTTTGTGTTTCTGTATCGCTGGGCTGAGCCGACTTGCCTGCGGGCCTCCCCGGCCGTTTCTGTGTGCGTCCGGCCAAAGATGTCCGTTTTAAATTGTTTTTCCACATTCATCTCTCCCCGCGTTTCATCATCAAAACCCCCATCCCGTTGGTTGCCGGTCGATTCCAGATGCATCGCCTGCCGGCTTCGTCGAGTTCGGCTCGGAACGAGATTCGGTCGTGGGCTTTCACGGCAACCGCCAAGCCGAGGCCACAACCCTTAATCTCCGGCCCTTCCACCCTTCAGCCGAGTTCATACCTTACCCATCGGTTTTCATTGCCGCATCGGGAATCCTCCCCATTGACAAACTTATTTATTTGATTTCCGTTGTTCCGGCGAAGGCCGGAATCCAGTGGAAACATAAGCGTCCGGCGAAGCGGCCATCCCTCGCCGATAGCGCTCCGGCACATGGGTTTTCATTTGAGAGTGTGCCGCCCAATGGCTGCACCGGCTCGGCCGCCAGGCCATGGAAGCGGGCCAGCATGGACAGACAGGCGAGGCCGGCGTCAAGGGGCACGTTCCGGTCGGCAAAGGCTTGCCGACCTGCGGATGCTGGATCAGAGAGCCGCTTCAGGAAAAACTAGCAGCATGAAATCCACCCTTTGGCAGACGAATAACCGAGGGAAACTCACTGGCCTCCTTCCATGAAAGATCGGTTGCTCGCTCATTCTTCAGCGTGTGCAGGCATCTGATGCTGCATTCTCACCGGTATGTTGTTGGCCACCGCCGGAGCCTTTTTGTCCCTCGTCGCCCGGACGTCTATTGAATGCCCCGGCCGGAGCATCGGTGGCCCGCATTTCGATCTGCATGGTTAGCAGCGCTTTTGCGACCGCATGCGTTCGGTTGATTGCGCCGAGCTTGAGCAGGATGTTGCTGACGTGATGGTTGATCGTCTTGACGCTTAATTGGAGATCGGCGGAGATTCGCCTGTCGCATTTACCCAGGGCGAGGTGTCGCAGAATCTGTAGCTCTCGCGAGGTCAGTCCGACGTATTTCAATCCTGCATCGATGTTTTCGCCGATTTCCTTGTCTGAACTTTTCACGGCAAGTACTCCGCGAAGAGGGGGACAAATGGGGGCGGAGTCATTTACGGCCTCCTTCATCACGTTTCGATGGCTTGGCAGCCGCGCAAATCAGCTTCTCGACCTTCGTGCTCGCTTGCGCGCAATTGAAACTTGCCGCTTGAACCTATCCCCACACCATCCAACGTTTCTTCATGATTTCCCTTCCCTTGTTGGTCGCCCGGAATACTTGGTTCCTGGCTTTTTTGTACCGGCAACTTGTGACGGAGCAGCTTAAGCGCCCGGTTTCATGCGCACAATCTGTCGAAAGTTATAGCTTCGCCTACCTGGAACACGGCTTGGGCGCGGGCCAGGCAAGCGTTCATGGCTCGCCGGGGCAAGCCCTTGTCCGGCTGTTTTTTTGTTTGCCCGGTCAATGTATCGATGTTGGATGACCGCGTGGTTATCTGCGCGCCACCTGAAATGCCACTGCCCCGGCAGGTCACGACGCCGGACAGTGCCGTGGGCGCATGACCGATCACGAGGCCATCCGGCGGCACGCGCCCATTGCGGGCGCGCTACGCTTTTCCGCAGCCACGACCCCCTGAAGGATCTGCACGGCTGAACCCGCGAGGTCAGTTCTTGCGATTCGCCTCGAAACCCGGCGACAGCTTGTGCTCCACCGCGAACACCGCCGCCTCCACCCGCGAAGACAGATTCAGCTTGGCCAGGATGTGGCGCACATGCAGTTTCACGGTGTCATAGCTGATATCCAGTTCCCGGGCGATCGCTTTATTGCTCTCGCCCTTGGCCAGGTGTTTCAGAATTTCCCGCTCACGTTGCGTCAACGACCCGAGCAAGGAGCTTGAGCTGTTGTTCTTGCCATCCAGCATGCGCACCAGCTTTGCCGTCATGGCCGGGGCCACCACCGTTTCACCGCGCGCGGCGCGAATCAGCGCGTCGACCAGTTCATCCGGCTCCATGCTTTTCAGCAGATAGCCATTGGCGCCATTGCGCAGCGCGCGCGCCATGTCCTCTTCCGCCTCGCTCACCGTCAACAACAGCACCGGCAACATAAACGCCTCGGCGCGCAATTCCTGCATGACCTGAATGCCATCGGTGCCGCCGATATTGAGATCGAGCAGCAACACATCCGGGTTATGTGTCTGCAACAACCCGGCGACGTCGGCCGGATTCCCGGTGATTGCCGCGACATGCACGGCGCCTTCGCGTTCCAGCAATTCGGCCAGGCCTTTACGAAACAAGGTGTGGTCGTCCACCAGAACAATGCGTAATTGACTCATCGGAATTGGCTCATGTCTGATCCTCAACGCCCGGCCTGGCCGGGAAGCTCAAGCGCACGATAGTACCGCCCGCGGGCCGACTTTCTATGGTCAGTTTGCCGCCCAGTTTCGCGGCACGCTCGTGCATGATGGTGAGACCGAAACTTTTGCCCATATTGGCCAGCGCGGTGCCTTGCAGACCGACGCCGTCATCGGCCACGTTGACCACATATTCGTTTTCGTGCAGATCCAGCGTCACCACCACATGGCGGGCGCGGGCATGCTTGCAGATGTTGTAGAGCGATTCCTGGATGATGTGGAAGACCTGGATTTCCTCTTCCGGCGTCAGCACCACGTCCTGCGCCACATTGAGAAAATCGACATCGGCATTGGCCTTCTTGCTGAAACTCTCGGCCATTTCCTGCAACGCCGGCACCAGACCGCGCGGATCGATGCGGTCGCGGAACTGGGTAATCAGATTGCGCAATTCCGAGTAGGCCAGATCCACCGCCTCCTCGACCTCGCCCAGATAACGGTTGGAGCGATCCCTATCCTGATCCGCCAGCGCCTCGTTCAGCACCGTCAAACGCATCTTCGCGTAAGCCAGGGTCTGCGCCAGCGAATCATGGATCTGATTGGCCAGCATGGTGCGTTCGTTCATCAGCGAGATGCGCATGTTCTCGCGCGTCAGACGCGTGTTCTCCAGCGCCATGCCAAGGTGTTCGCTAATCGAATTGAACAGATAGCGAATGTCTTCCGGCAGCGGCGCCGGGTTATCGAGAAAGATGTTGTAGACGCCCAGCACCTTGCCCTTGTGGCGCAGCGGCACCGCGTAAATCGTGCTGCATTGTTGGGCAAAGTAGATATGCCGCACCTGCTTCTGGCACACCTCCATGACGCTTTCCGTCTGCGACGATTGCGATAACGTGGCTTTCCCACAGATGCCGCATTCCAGCGGCACATAGCGCTCCTTCTCGATCAGCGCCGGGCTCAAACCGATCGAGCCGACCATGCGCAGATGCGCGCCATCCGCCGTCAGCACCCGCACCGCGCCCGCCTTGGCGCGCGAGATCCGCACCATGATCTCCAGAAAGCGCATCAGCATCTGTTCCGTGTTGGCATCGGAACTCATGCTGCTGGCGATTTCCGCCAACACCTCGATCACCGGCAAACGATCGCCGGGGTCGTGCCGTTCGTCGCCTGAGGCCATACGAAGGGCGGAAATGGGGATGTGCTGGTCGTCCAAGTTGATCTGCCGCAAATGAAGTCGTGCCTGGATGGTACTGGACGTGCTCCGACCGCAGCAATGCGGCATTGCCTAGGCCCTCCGCTTGCCCCGAGAATGTCGCCTCTGTTCAAACAAACACGCGCGGAGCCGAAGCCATGTCAGACAAACACCCCATCATCGCGGTCACCGGCATGGCAGGCGCGGGCCTCTCGACTGTTCGGCACGCATTCAAAGACATGTTTATGCGCCAGAACGTCAAACCCGTCATCGTGCATGGCGATGGCTTCCGCCGGTATACCGAACGTCAATTTGACGCTCTGCTCGAAGAAGCGCGCGCCAGCAGCCGCAAGATTTCCTGGTTCGGCCCGGAATGCAACCACTTCCCGGAACTGGAACAGTTCTTCCAGACCTACGCCGAAACCGGCAGCGGCGTCATGCGCGAATACGCCCACAACGACACGCGCGCCGCGACGCTCGGCGTCAAATCGGGCGAATTCACAGCCTGGAAGCCCTTGGCCAGCGGCTCCGACCTGTTGTTTTACGAAGGCCAGCACGGCGGCGTCATCGCCAACACCTGGACCCGGCGCCAGCTCGACTCACGCCACTTTCCGCCCGAGATCGACCGCCGCGTCGGCAGGCAAGGCATCGATGTCGCCCAGCATGTCGACCTGCTGATCGGCGTCGTACCGGCCATCAATCTGGAGTGGATCCAGAAAATCCATCGCGATTGCGCCACCCAGACCTGCTCGCCGGAAGACTCGCTGGAAACCATCCTGCGCCGAATGGACGACTACATCCATTACATCGTGCCGCAGTTCGGCCTGACCGACATCAACATCCAACGCATGCCGCTGGTCGACACCTCCAACCCGTTCATCGCGCGCGACGTTCCCACCCCGGACGAATCCCTGCTGGTCATCCATTTCCGCGACCGCAAACGGCATGACTTCCCTTCCCTGCTGCGACGCATTCCCGGATCGCGCATGACGCGGCCAACCACCATGGTGGTTCCCGGCGGCACGCTGCGCCTGGCCATCTCGGTGATCTGCGGCCCGATGGTGGAAGAGATGATGGAGAAGCAGCGGACGGCTATGGCTGCGTAGCTGCGCAAGGGCGATGCCGGATTTGTAAGCAGCTAAAGACTGCGACGACTCCGCTGTCCCTTGCACCCTTACTGCCAGTTGGCCGCCAGCACCGGCTCCAGGCTGTCCTGGTAAGTGCTGGGCAGGGAGGTCTGTCCGGCCGCCGGCGAGGTGAAGGCGGCCATGGCCTGCACCAGCGCATCGATCTGGCTGTCCAGCAAGGCCTTGCCGTTGCCGGATTCAGTAACTGTGATAGTCCTCATCGGCAAAAAAACAGGGCCCTCGGTTGATGCCGCGCTGGACGATGTGCTGCGGTATTCCGGCTAATTTAATGCGCGGGCGACGAGGCATGATCGATCCTCAAAAAGAAACTCGAAGCTGACCCCTTTAGTTGTTATTGATAAAGCAGCAAGCTTGCTTAGCCTTGATTCGATGCGCGAGGTGGGCGGGATGGAGGCTTACAAAACATCGTCAGGTACGGCGAATACGTTGGTACAAGGCCTTGATCCAACCAGCTGTTGAAATGGCGAGAACGATCATGGGAATAGCGCCAAGCCCAAGCCCGATCCGGTTACGCGAGATGAAGGCAAGACCAGCACGTCCCCGTCCTACCGGATGGATGACGTGTTCCATGGGAGGAGAGGCGGACATAAAAAAGGTCAAGTGGTAAAGGACTGCTAGCGCTGCTGGCGCTCCCACTAGGGCTAGTAGCCAGACTTTCCAGGGCCAATTTCCAGTCATTGGGCGCGCTATCGAATAGCCCTGCACAAGAATGACTGGAAACCCCAGCCAGAGATAAACCCCCACCAAACGTGTCACCTCTGGAAAGGAGGAAACGGCGGATAAGCTGCCGATGGTCGGGATGTGACGTGCGACGCTATCCACCAGATAGGCCAACCACGGGTTGCTGGTGAGGATGTCCACGGGAGAGAGCAGGGCCAAGCAAAGGGAGCCGGGTAAATACCAGCCCCAGACTGGAGCAAGTTCACGAAAGCCAAGTTTGTTTTGCTCTCTTGTCATACCCATCATGCTGTCCTCTCCCGATAGGTTTCGTTTACGCCGTGGCCGCAACCAAAGGGGGCAGCTTCGCATTGTTTTTTCTCTCAATCATTTATCTCCCCCTCTCCTGTTCAGAATCCGAAACCGGTTTGTTTTTCTGTATCGCTGGGCTGAGCCGACTTGGCTGCGGGTCTCCCCGGCCGCTTCTGTGTGCGCCCGGCCAAAGATGTCAGTTTTGAATTATTTTTCCACATTCATCTCTCCCCGCGTTTCATCATCCCCATCCCGATTTGTTGCCCGTCGATTCCAGGCGCATAGCTTGCCGGCTTCGTCGAGTTTGGTTCGGAACGCGGGAAAAAAAACCAAACGCGTAAAAACCAAAAGAAACCAAAAGGGTCAGCTTCGCATTGTTTTTTCTCTCAATCATTTATCTCCCCCTCTCCTGTTCAGAACCCGAAACCGGTTTGTTTTTCTGTATCACTGTACAAATCCGCCCCCATTGCGGGGATTTCGCCCTACGACTCCTACTCGCGCCAATACCTTTTCTCCGTCGCGCGCGCCCGCTCCAACTCGACCGTTTCACCGCCCAGCCGCAGCGTGACCGCGCCATCGCGGTCGGTGCGCGCCAGCGTCACGCCCAGGGCTCGGTAACGCGCCAGCACCTCCGGGTGCGGGTGGCCGTAGCGATTGCGATGGCCGACCGGAATGACGACCCAACGCGGTCGCAGCGCGGCAAGAAAGGCCGGCGTCGACGAGGTCAGGCTGCCATGGTGCGGCGCCACCAGCACATCGACCGGTTGCAGCACGCCGCGTTCCATCAGATTCATCTCACCCAGACGTTCGATGTCCGCCGCCAGCAACGCGCTGAAACGCGCCGTCCGCACCCGGATGACGCAACCGCGATTGTTGTCGCTGTGCCCGGTTTGCACGTAGTGATGCGCCGGCGGATGCAGCACCTCGAAACCGACGCCATCCCAGTTCCACGTTTGCCCGGCGCGGCAGGTCAAGGCATCCGGCCGTAACGCCCGCACAGCCTGGCCGACCTCTCCGAGCGACTGCGTCGGCACACCGGCCAGCGGCGTCAGCAGCCAGGCCGGACGATGACTTTGCAGGATAGCCGCCGCGCCGCCGGTGTGATCCAGATCGTCGTGCGTCAACACCAGACCATCGAGCCGGTTGATGCCTTGCCGCCAGAGCGCGGGAGCGACCACGCGCGCGCCGGCATCCTCGCCCGAGGCATAGCGCGGGCCGGTATCGACCAGCAGCGCATGGCGCGCGGTACGCAGCAGAATCGCCTCACCCTGGCCGACATCCAGCACGGTGAGCCAGGCTTCTCCCTCCGGCGGCGCGGGCAGGCGCGGAAAAAACAGCGGCAGGAACAGCAGCCAGCCCAGCCAGCGGGCAGGAATACCGCGCGGCAACAACAACAAACCCGCGCCGGCCAAGGCCAGCAGCAGCGCGGGCAGGCTGGGCGCGGCGGCATGGAACAGCGGTTGCGGCAAGCGCACCAGCCATTCCAGCAGCCACATGACGCCGGCCACCACGCCATGCGCGGCAGTCGCGACGAATTGCCAGGGTAGCGCCGCCGCCAGCAACGACAAGGGCACCGCGACCATGCTGACAAGCGGAATCGCCACCGCATTGGCCAGCGGCGAAACCAGCGACACCTCCTGAAACAGACTCAACAACAACGGCGTCAACGCCAGCGTGATCGCCCATTGCGTGCGCGGCCAGGACAGCCAGATCGGCGTTGGGTGCCGCCGGCCCAGGCCGGAAAACAGCAAAGCCGCCACCGCGCCAAACGAAAGCCAGAACCCAGGCGCATTCGCCGCCCACGGATCAACCAACACGACGGCCGCCAGAGCCGCCGCCAGCAAGCGCGAAGGCGTCGGCGTCCGGTCGAGCAAGGCGACACCGACCGCGGCCGCCAGCATCAGCAAGGTGCGCTGGGCGGGAATTCCGAAGCCGGACAGCGCGGTGTACGCAGCCGCGCCCAGCAAACCGAGCACCATGCCGGCCGTGCGCGCCGGCACGCGCAGATTGAGCGCCGGAATACGCCGCCAGATCAGCCGAACCAGGCCAAACACCAAGGCCGAGAACAGCGTGATGTGCAACCCGGAAACGGAAAACAGATGCGAAGTTCCGGTTTGCCGGAACAGCGTCCATTGTTGCGACGGAATCGCGTCCTGATCGCCCACCGCCAGCGCGACCACGACCCCGGCATAGGGTTTGTCATCGGGCTTGTCATTGGGCTTGTCATAAGACGCGGCCCCCGGCTCGGCAGCCAACGCGGCGCGCAAATGGGCGCGCACGGCGGTGCGGGTTCTATCGAGCCAGGCGCGCGCGCCACCCGAACAACCGGCACTGGCCATCGGTTGGCCGACCAGGTTTCCCGTCGCCCGGATACCGCGTTCCAGCAACCAGGCTTCGTAGTCGAAACCGCCCGGATTGACGCCGCCATGCGGGCGATGCAGGCGCGCAACCAGATCGATGCAATCGCCACCTTTCAGGCTCGGCGCGGGTTCGCCTGGGGTAACGCTAGCGCCGGGCCGTACAAACCAACCGAGCTGAACCCGCTTCGGCAATACCGCGCCGGGCGTATGCGCGCGCTCCAGATCAAGCACGAAGCGCAGTCCGTTCGGCGTCGTCTCGGGCAAACCGATCACCCGCCCGGTCAGCGCGACATCGCGTCCGTTCCATTGCGCTGGCAGCGTCTCCGCCAGCAGCGTCTCGGCGCGCCAGGCGGCATAGAAAAACCCGACCAGGCCGAACAGGATCAATGCCGCCAACACTTGCAGCGGCGCGTGTGGAAACAATCCCAAGCGCCGCGCCGAACCCGGTATCGGTCTGGTCGAATTCAACCAGCCAGCCAACAGCAAGCCGCACAACGGCAGGACGCTCGCCCAGGCCAGCGCGGGCAACGCCGGCCGCGTTTGCAACCAGGCCGCGCCGATGGCGAAAGCGACGATAAGCGCGCGCAACCCGATCATCTAAACTTGCCCCCATGCCCAGAAAATATTTTCGGAAATATCTGCCCGACCATGCCGCGATTCACGGCAACAAATATCTGCGCGTGTTTCGGCCGCTGCTGAAACATCCCAATCTGTGGCATTTGAACCGACATTCTGTTGCCGGCGGCGTCGCGCTGGGTTTGTTCGCCGGCCTGATTCCAGGTCCGTTGCAAATGTTCACAGCGGCCATTCTGGCGATTATTTTCCGGGTCAACCTGCCGGTTGCGGTGGTGACCACGCTGTATACCAACCCATTCACCTGGGGCCCGCTGATTCTGGCGGCATATGCCATTGGCAGTTGGGTGACCCCGGGTAACCGGGTTCCGGTGGCTAGTTTGGAGTTCGACTGGCAGACCCAGAACTGGGTGGAGTTTCCGCCCGCTTTCTGGCACTGGCTATGGGGCCTGGGCGAGACGTTTCTGATCGGCGACCTGATCCTGGCCTCCAGTCTGGCGGTATTCGGTTATTTCGCCGTTCAGTTCGCCTGGCGGCTGTATATCCAGGCCTATGTACGACGGCGGCGCGCCCGACCGAAACCGATGGCCAAGCGCGCCGCCGACGCCGATTAATCGCGCTCGCTCGGCACCGAAACCGGGTAGCCATTGCTCAAGCCGGTCAGAAAAACCTCGATATCGGTGTATGCGCGACTGCCTGGCAGCAAGGGCTGGGTGCGGGCATCCAGATTGCATTCGGCGAAGCGCAGGTGCATCGATTGCAACTGGTAGCGCGTGCGATAGACCGGGTAATGCGCGGCATCGCCATATGGCGAAGTGACCACGGTGCCGCGCAGATGCAGGCCGATCTGGTGGGTATGGCATGACGAGCAGGCCAGATTGAAACGACCGACGCGAGTATGGAACAGCTTGCGGCCACGCTCGAAAGCGGCCTTGAGCGGGGCGGACGAAGTCACGTTGATGTTGATCGGCATGCCCGTGCTCTGACTGGCCACATAAACCGAGACGGCGCTGTTGTCATAGCTGCCGTTCTGCAATATCCGGCCTTCCTTGCCCGCGCAACGTTCGATGACTTCTTCCAGGCCCGCGACACGCTTGAGATCGGGCCGATCCATCGGATAGCGGGTACGGAGTCCTTTCAAAGACCCTTTTCTGGCGCCCAGGCAGGTGGCGAAACTTCCCGTCTTGTTGAGTTCCAGAAAGATCGTCTCGCCCCGGTCGGCGGCGAAATGGCCGCCATGCACCGAAGCGTTGAACGGTGGATCCATGAACTTCCAGTTCAGTTTCCAGTTTTCCTCCGGGTTGCCGGCCATGCGCCAATCCAGGTTCTTCGGATCTTTCCAATAGATGTAAGACTTGGATAACTGCAGATCGCCTTTGACATTCGGCACGTAGTTTTCCATCGGATCGTATTCGCGATAGGGCGCATTCGTTGGCACGTCGGCTTGCGCCATGCCAGCCGACAGGAACAGCACTGAGACAAAGCTGAGTTTCATCTCGATCTCCTCAATCCAGACTTTGCAGATAGGCGACCAGATCGCGTATTTCCTGTTCGTTCAGGATGCCGAAGGTGCCATAGGGCGGCATGACACTGTTCGGGTTGAACGCGCGCGAATCGAATATCTGCTGGAAAACCAGTTCGTTCGGATATTTGTGTTGTTTGAAACTCAGTATCTTGGCGCCGACCGTGCCGGGCCAGGCTTCACCTGGAAGTTCATGGCAGACGATGCAATAGCCCTTGTCACGCGCCAACGCGAGTTCGCGGCCACGCGCCGGATCGCCATTCAACGGCTCGTCCAGCATGACCTTTCTGGGTTTCGGCGTCGGCCGTTTATCGTCATGGCTCAGGCTCGGCCACAAGGTCAGATCGCGCTTGAACGGAATCCATTCCAGGCGGCCGCTGTTGACCACGACTTTCGGCTCCTGCGTCATATTCACCGCAGCCGGGTTGGCCGCGAAATCCGCTGGCATATCGCCACTGAAACTTGCGCCGTTGACGGCCAGCGGCACAAGCAAGGCGGATAAACAGACAGTTTTCATACCGATGCGCATGCCGCTCTCCTCAACCAGATTTGAAACCGAGTCGCGAGCTTACTCCAAGCCAGCCTCGCCCAGTCGCAGCACGCGATGCATACGCCCGGCCAGTTCCGGGTCATGCGTCACGATCAAAAAACCCGTGTCATGGCGTTTGGCCAGATCGACCAGCAGATCCTGGACCCGCGCGGCGTTGTGGCGATCCAGATTTCCGGTCGGCTCATCCATCAACACGCAGGCGGGTTGGGTCACCAGCGCCCGCGCGATGGCCACCCGTTGGCGTTCGCCGCCGGACAGCTCGCCCGGACGATGCCGCATGCGATGCCCCATGCCCACCTCGTCCAGCCACCCCGCCGCTGTCGCCAGCGCCGTCGCCCGATCCTGACGCCGGATAAACAAGGGCATGGCGACGTTTTCCTGCGCGCTGAATTCGGGCAGCAGATGGTGGAACTGGTAGACGAACCCCAAAGCCCGGTTGCGCAGCTTGCCGCGCGCCAGCTCGGACAACGCCCAGATCGACTCGCCGACGACGCTCACCTCGCCGGCATCGGGCCGATCGAGGCCGCCCAGCACATGCAACAAAGTGCTTTTTCCGGTTCCGGAAGCGCCCATGACGGCAACCTGTTCGCCGGCAAAAACCTGAAGGTCGACATGCTCCAGCACCGGCACTTCGAGCTTGCCCTGCCAGTAGCTTTTGCGCACGCCGGCGCAGGACAGCACCGGCGTGCGCGCCTCGTTCCGCACCGACTCACTCATAGCGCAGCGCCTCGGCCGGCTGCACCCTGGCGGCGCGCCAGCTCGGGTAGAGGGTGGCCAGGAAGGACAGCAGCAGCGCGACGCCGCCGATGGTGAAGACATCCGGCCAGTTCAATTTCGAGGGCAGTTTGGAAATGTAATAAACATCGGCCGGGAACAGATCCATGCCCACCGCCTGCTCGATCATCGGCACCACGGTTTCCACGTTGAGCGCGAGCAGCACGCCGAGCACAACGCCGAGCAGGGTGCCGATCACGCCGATCAGACTGCCTTGCACCATGAACACCGTCATGATGCTGCGCGGACTCGCGCCCAAGGTGCGCAGAATCGCGATATCGGCCTGCTTGTCGGTCACCGCCATGACCAGTGTGGACACGATGTTGAACGCCGCGACCGCGACGATCAGCGTCAGGATGATGAACATCATGCGTTTTTCGATCTGCACCGCCTGGAAGAAACTGGCATGGCTCATGGTCCAGTCGGTCAGATAAAAATCGCCCAGCAGCGACTTCGCCAGTTCGCGCAACACCCAGGGCGCTCGATCCATATCGGACAGCTTGACGCGCAATCCGGACACCGCATCGCCCATGCGATACAGCTTTTGCGCGTCTTCAAGGTGGACCAGGGCCAGACCGGCGTCGTACTCGAACATGCCCATCTGGAAGGTGCCGACCACATTGAACTGTTTGAGGCGCGGCAGCATGCCGGCCGGCGTGACGACGCCCTGCGGCGCGATGACCGCCACCTTGTCGCCGGTAAACACGCCAAGCGAACGGGCCAGATCGGCGCCGAGAACGATGTTGAACTCGCCGGGCCGCAAATCGTCCAGCTTGCCGGTCTTCATGTGGCTGGCGAATTCGGCCACCTTGCCTTCTTCCGCCGGCAGCAGACCGCGAATCAGCCCGCCTTTGGTTTCGCTGCCTTGCACCAACAGCGCCTGCCCGGTCACAAACGGCGCCATGCCGCGCACTTCGGGGTGCTTGGCCACCTGTCGCGCCAAATCGCGCCAATCGTCCAAATGGCCATTGAAGCCGCTGATTTCCAGGTGCGAGGCGACGCCCAGAATACGGCTGCGCAGTTCGGCCTGAAAACCGTTCATCACGGAAAGCACCACGATCAACGCCATGACGCCCAAGGCGATGCCCGCCATCGAGGTCATCGAGATGAACGAAATGAAGTGGTTACGGCGTTTGGCGCGGGTGTAGCGCAGGCCGATCAGGAGTTCGTAGGGCAGCACGGGGCGCAGTCTGCCACAGGCGGACGCCATTTCGTATTGCCAAGATGCGTATTGCAACGATCGCGACGGATAATGCGCCGCATGAAATTTCTGCATTTGATCGTCCCCCTCCCCGGCCAGCTCGAACGGATTCAACAAATTGCATCTCGGGTCGCGCCCAGTTTGCTGAAACTGCTGCGACGCGGCGACGCGCTGAAGCCCGCAACCGGCTATTCGGCCACGTTATGCGCGGCGTTCGGCATCACACCGCAACAGGATTGGCCCATGGCGCCGATCTGCGCGGCGGCCGAAGGACTGAGCGCGAACGACTACTGGTTGCGGCTCGACCCGGTGCATCTCGAAGTCGGCATGGGCGGTTTGCTGATGCATCCGCCCGGCAATCTGAATCTTTCGTTGCCCGAAGCCCACGCCCTGATTGCCGACATCAATCGGCATTGGCACGACCAGCGTCTGGCCATCCAGGCGGTCAGCCCGACGCGCTGGTATCTGCATTTGAACGAGGCGCCGAATCTGCACACCACGCCCATCGACCAGATGGTCGGCGAATACCTGACGCCTTGCCTGCCGCGTGGCGCCGACGCCCGCCCATACCTGAAGTTGATCAACGAGGTGCAGATGCTGATGCATACGCATCCGGTGAATCTGGCCCGCGAAAACGCGGGCCAACCGGCGGTAAACGGTTTATGGCTCTGGGGCGGCGGCAGGCTGCCGACGTGCAAATCGACGTTTGATCTGGTTGCCGCCGATGGCTTCGAAGCCCAGGCCCTGGCGCGACTCGCCGGCTGTCGATACGCGCCGCCGCCGAATGCATTGTCCGATCTCGACGCGAGCGGACGCGCGCTGGTCGCGCTGGCGCCCGCCGACGCCCATGGCGATATCGAATCGACCCTGGCCAAGCTGGAACAAGACTGGTTTCGCCCGGCATTGCGCCAACTGGCCTGGGGACGCATCCAGCGGCTGCGCCTGGACTTGATCGGACAACGCGCCGTGAGCCTGACGCCGGCCCAGACCTGGCGCTTCTGGCGTTAGCCGCCGGCAGATCGGAAAACCTTATCGAGGCACCGTCACCATGCCCATGCGCGCCGCGATCAGCGCTTTCATCCTGAGCAGGCGACGCGCCGCGCGGTGGGTTTCGTAATAGCGCGGATTCGGAATCATCGCGGCCATCAACGCGGCTTGATCTCGGCCAAGATTGCTCGCGGAAGTCTTGAAATAACGTCGACTGGCCGCTTCCGCGCCGTAAATGCCGTTGCCCCATTCGATCACGTTGAGATAGACCTCGAGAATGCGCCGTTTGCTCCAGAGCGATTCGATCATCACGGTAATGATCGCCTCCTGAACCTTGCGCAGCGGATTGCGCGAGCCGGATAAAAACAGGTTCTTGGCCAGTTGCTGGCTGATCGTGGAACCACCGGCGACGATGCGGCCTTTTTTCAGATTCTTTTCCAATGCCAGTTCAATGCCCTCCCAGTCGAAGCCTTCATGGGTCAGGAAACGACTGTCCTCCGCCGCGATGACCGCCCGCTTCAGGTTCATGGAAACCCGGTTGTAGTCCACCCAGCGGTAGCGCAATTCCGCGTCCGGGTTCTTTTCCTGTATGCGTGCCAGCCCGGCTTCCATGAACGCGGTGGAATCCGGATCGAACGCTTTCCACCACAGCACATGGCCGAGATACCAGAGCTGCAGCAGCAGAACCAGAACGACCAGCAAGCCCAGCCCGCGCCAGAGCAGGCCCAGGATCGGGTGGGATTTCCCAGCCGACCTCGCACCCGGCTTGCGTATCGATTTCGGCCGCGTCATCAATCGTTCCTCAACATCTGGATCACCGGCCCGGTATCCGGCCGGATACCGCGCCAGAACTGAAATGCCTCGGCTGCCTGTTCCACCAGCATGCCCAGGCCGTCCGCCGCGCGCGCGCCATGGGCTCGGGCGAAAGCCAGAAACGGCGTGTCCTTGCCGTACATCATGTCGTAGGCCAGGGCATCGGGCGCGAACACCTCGTTCGGCAGTGGCGGCAGATCGCCGGCCAGGCTGGCCGCCGTGGCGTTGACGACCAGATCGAATTGCCGTCCCGCCAACGCCTCATAACCGCCGCCCCGCGGCCTGGAAGCCGCCAAGTCGAATTCAGGGTCGCTGAAATGCCGCGCCAATGCCTCCGCCTTCGCCGCAGTTCGATTGGCGATGAACAGACTGGCCGGGTTCTGTTCCAGCAAGGGCAGGATCACACCGCGCGCCGCGCCACCCGCCCCCATCAGCAAGATGCGTTTTCCGGCCAGCGCAAAGCCCAGATTGGCGACCAGATCGCGCACCAGACCAGCGCCATCGGTGTTGTCGCCCAACACCCCATCCGCTTCGAATTTCAAAGTATTCACCGCCCCGGCGGCCAGCGCGCGCGGCGTGTGGCGGCTGACCAGCGCATAAGCCTGCTCCTTGAACGGCACCGTCACATTCGCCCCGCACCCGCCCCGCGCGCGAAACGCCGCAACCGCCTCGGCAAAGCCGTCGAGCGGCGCCAGCAACGCGGAATAACTCAGGTCTTGCCCGGTCTGGCGCGCGAACGCGGCGTGGATGAGCGGCGATTTCGAGTGGGCGATCGGGTTGCCGAATACAGCGTAAGCATCGGTCATGGCGGAAAGGACAATAAATAAGTGCCCGGGATTGTAGAAGTCCACGCCCATCGGAAACAGGACAGCCTTGAAAAAGCGCGACATTTGCGCCCCAAATGCACCGCGACGGTGCATAAAAGAGCCGGTTTGGTGCATCGCTTTTCTCATTGCTGTCATAAAAGCTTATGGCACAATACTTCGTCCGATTTCGGGGCGTGGCATGGAACATGCTTTACCGCCCCTCGTGGATAACCACTAATTGCAATCCAGTTCAATCAAGGAGCTCGAAATGGCCGTCGCCGACGTAATGAAGATGATCCAGGATAACGACATCAAATTTGTCGATTTCCGTTTTACCGATACCCGCGGCAAAGAACAGCACGTCACCGTGCCGGTTTCCAAGCATGGCTTCAGCGAAGACAAATTCACCGACGGCCACGCCTTCGACGGCTCCTCCATCGCCGGCTGGAAGGGTATCCAGGCTTCCGACATGCAACTGATGCCCGACCCCGATACCGCCAATCTCGATCCGTTCATGGACGAGCCCACCCTGATCCTGACCTGCGACGTGGTCGAACCCGACACCGGCAAAGGCTACGACCGCGACCCGCGTTCCATCGCCAAGCGCGGCGAGGCTTACCTGAAGTCCACCGGCCTGGGCGACACCGCCTACTTCGGCCCGGAACCCGAATTCTTCATCTTCGACTCGGTCACCTGGGGCTCCGACATGTCCGGCACCCACGTCGCCATCGAATCCGAAGAGGCTGCCTGGTCCTCCGCCAAGAAATATGAAGGCGGCAACATGGGCCACCGTCCTGGCGTCAAGGGCGGTTACTTCCCGGTTCCCCCGGTCGATTCGCTGCATGACATCCGCGGCGCCATGGTCATGGCCCTGGAAGAAATGGGCGTGCCGGTCGAAGTGCATCACCACGAAGTCGCCACTGCCGGCCAGTGCGAAATCGGCACCGTGTTCAACACGCTGGTGAAGCGCGCCGACTGGACCCAGATCCTCAAGTACGTCGTTCATAACGTCGCCCACAGCTACGGCAAGACCGCGACCTTCATGCCCAAGCCCATCGTTGGCGACAACGGTTCCGGCATGCACGTGCACCAGTCGATCTGGAAAGATGGCAAGAACCTGTTCGCCGGCAACGGCTACGCCGGCCTGTCCGATTTCGCGCTGTACTACATCGGCGGCATCATCAAGCACGCCAAGGCGCTGAACGCCATCACCAACCCCGGCACCAACTCCTACAAGCGTCTGGTTCCCGGCTTCGAAGCCCCGGTCATGCTGGCTTATTCCGCCAAGAACCGTTCCGCCTCCATCCGCATCCCGCACGTCGCGTCCGACAAGGCGCGCCGCATCGAGACCCGCTTCCCGGATCCGTCCTCCAACCCCTATCTGTGCTTCACCGCGCTGATGATGGCCGGCCTGGATGGCGTGCAGAACAAGATTCACCCCGGCGACCCTTCCGACAAGAATCTGTACGACCTGCCGCCGGAAGAAGAAGCCGCCATCCCGAAGGTTTGCCACAGCCTGGAAATGGCCCTGGAAAACCTGGACAAGGATCGCGAGTTCCTGACCCGTGGCGGTGTCTTCTCCAACGAATGGATCGACGCCTACATCGAACTGAAGACGGAAGAAGTGAACCGTTTCCGCATGACCACCCATCCGGTCGAGTTCGACATGTACTACTCGCTGTAAGCTTTCAGCGCACGGCAAAAAGGGCGGCTCCGGCCGCCCTTTTTTATTGCACCGTCTTCCTTCGTTTCCCTACACTTCGGGCATTCGTAACGAGGTCCACGCCATGCGCTTTGCCATCTGTTTGATCTTGCTCGCGTTGCCGCCCATGGCGTTCGGCGAAATCTACAAGTTCGTCGACGAAAACGGCGTGGTGACCTACACCAATATGCCGCGCCCAGGCGTCAAGCCACAGGTTGTGATCCCCGATCTATCGCGCCCCGCGCCAGCATCCAGCGCCACCGGAAAAACCAAATCCAGCGGCAGGATCGCCACGCCGAGCTACTTCCCGAAAGTCGATACCGGCACGCAACTCAAGCGCGACGACATGCGCCGACAATTGCTGATGGAAGAATTGCGCAGCGAGGAACGCAACCTGTCCGCCTCCCGCGCCAGTCTCGCCCAGGCCAGCCGGCAGCGTGGCGCGGACGTCGGCACGCTGACCGAATCCGTGCGCATGCACGAAAAAAACATCCAGATGCTGAACAAAGAGTTGTCGCACATCCGTTGAACAGGCGCGGGAAATCCCTGGCCGGCTGAAAATCGACGCCGGGCTGCTAAAATCCGCGTCCTTTTTGCTTATCGGCCCAAGTCATGCGGATTTCCCAATTTTTCCTCTCCACCAGCAAAGAAGCGCCCGCCGAAGCGGAGCTCGCCAGCCATCGCCTGATGCTGCGCGCCGGCCTGATCAAGCGCCTGGGCTCCGGCCTGTACACCTGGATGCCTCTGGGACTGCGCGTTCTGCGCAAGGTGGAAGCCATCGTGCGCGAGGAAATGAACCGAGCCGGCGCAATCGAGTTGCTGATGCCCGCCGTGCAGCCGGCCGAACTCTGGCAGGAAACCGGACGCTGGGCGGTTTTCGGCCCGCAGATGCTGAAGATCAAGGATCGCCACCAACGCGATTTCTGCTTCGGCCCGACGCATGAAGAAGTCATCACCGACCTGGCGCGCAAGGAGATTCGCTCCTACAAACAGTTGCCGGTGAATTTCTATCAGGTGCAAACCAAGTTCCGCGACGAGATTCGGCCTCGCTTCGGCGTCATGCGCGCGCGCGAATTCCTGATGAAGGATGCCTATTCCTTCCACCCGAACGAAGACAGTCTGGATGCGACTTATCAGGTCATGTACGCCACCTACAGCCGCATCTTTACGCGCCTGGGGCTGAAGTTCCGTGCGGTCGCGGCGGATACCGGCGCGATTGGCGGCTCCGGCTCGCATGAATTCCATGTCCTGGCCGATTCCGGCGAGGACGCCATCGCCTTCTGCCCGGCCTCCGACTATGCCGCCAACGTCGAAATGGCCGCGGCGCTGGCGCCGGCCGTAGCACGCCCGGCCGCAACCGAGACAAGGCGCGACGTCGACACGCCGAAGCAGACCACCTGCGAAGACGTGGCCGCGCTGCTGGGTATCGCCCTGCAACGCACAGTCAAGCTCATCGCCGTGATGGCGGCGGACAAACTGCACGTCCTGCTGATCCGTGGCGATCACACCCTCAACGAGGTCAAGACCGGCAAGATCGAGGGTCTGGTCGATTTCCGCTTCGCCACCGACGAGGAAATCCGTGCCGCCTTCGCCTGCCCGCCCGGCTTCCTCGGGCCGCTTGACCTTGATCGCAACCGGATTCGGGTGATCGCCGACCACACCGTCGCCGCGATGGCCGACTTCGTCTGCGGCGCCAACAAGCCGAAACTCCATACCGCCGGCGTCAACTGGGGTCGTGACCTGCCCGAGCCCGACCTGGTGGCCGATATCCGCAACGTCATCGAAGGCGACCCCAGCCCGGACGGCTCTGGCAGCCTGGATTTGTGTCGCGGCATCGAAGTCGGCCACATCTTCAAACTCGGCACCAAGTATTCGGAAGCGCTCGACGCCAAATTCCTCGACGAAAACGGCAAATCGCAGATCATGGTCATGGGCTGCTACGGCATCGGCGTCTCCCGCATCGTCGGCGCGGCGATCGAGCAGGGCAACGACGAACGCGGCATCGTGTTTCCGCAGTCCATCGCACCGTTCGAACTGGTCATCGTACCGCTCGGACTCAAGCGCAGCGAAGAAGTGCGTGTCGCCGCCGAAGCTCTCTACAATGAACTCATGGCGGCCGGCATCGATGTCGTGCTGGATGACCGCGACGAGCGCCCCGGTGTGATGTTCGCCGATATGGAATTGATCGGCGTCCCGCATCGGGTTGTTGTCAGCGATCGCGGTTTGAAAGAAGGCATGCTGGAATATCAAGCGCGCACCGATGCCGCCGGCACGAAGATTGCTCAATCAGAAGCGGTTCAATTCATACGGGAACGGGTCACGACATGTCGCATCGCAGTTTGAAAATTTGGCTCTGGCTGGCCGCCGCGCTGACGCTCGGCGCCGGCAATGCATGGGCCGGCGCGCAACAGTACGAACCGCTGTCCGCCAGCGTCAAATCGCAGCTCTCCAAAGCGGTGTCCGACACTGCGGTAACCAGCGCCGCTTTTGCCAATACGCCCGGCGTGCAAACCTGGTTGGCCGAGATGTCGCGTCGTCTTGAACGCCGAATTCCCGACGCCGAATATCGTGAGGATTTTCTCAACACACTGCATTACGAATCGATTCGCGCCGGTCTCGACCCGGAAATGGTGCTCGGCCTGATCGAAGTGGAAAGCGGCTTCCGCAAATATGCCGTGTCCAGCGCCACCGCCCAGGGCTACATGCAGATCATGCCGTTCTGGACCAAAGCAATCGGCGCGCCCGACCACAACCTGTTCCACCTGCGCACCAACCTGCGCTACGGCGTCACCATCCTGCGCCACTACATCGATATCGAACGCGGCGACCTGTTCCGCGCGCTGGGCCGCTACAACGGCAGCCTGGGCCGGCCGGAATACCCGAGCGCGGTCTATGCCGCATGGCGCAAGAAATTCACCTACGGCCTGCCCCCCGCTGGCGCGCGCTCGACCCGGCAGGCGCAGGTCAGCACGATTCGGTCGGGGTCTTGAAGCGGAATTGACGTCACCCTGGCAGTAAACGGCCAGGCAATTGCCGCTCGTTGTCAATAAATTAGCAATTGCTACATTTACGACAACGAACAACAATGGGCCATGAATACATTCGACGAAATCGAAGTCCTGCGCCCCGACCTGGCCCCGGAGCTATCTCGCACTGCTTGCTGCGCAACCCGGGCGTCCCCTGGCCCTGTTTGCGCCTCGACGGGTCGGCAAAACCTTCTTTCTTGACCACGACCTGGCCCCCGAGGCGAAGAAGGCCGGAATATTGCCGGTGTACGCCGATCTGTGGCTGTACAAATCGGCACCGCTGGAAGCGATAAACCACGCCCTGGAAGAAGCACTGGACGATTTCCTGGTTCCGACCAGCACGCTTGGAAAAGCGGCCAAGACCCCGGTCAAAAAACTAGGCATTCTCGGTACCGGCATCGACCTGGGCGACCCGCCGCGGCGGCGGCCTTTGCCCGAGTCCGCCGCCCTGCGCCTGGACGTTCTGGCAACTCGACTGGCCGAGCAACACAAGGGGCGGGTTTTGTTGATGCTCGACGAGATCCAAACCCTGGGCGATGTACCGGACGGCGTGTCCATGATCGCGACCCTGCGTGCGGTACTGCACAACCGGCGCGCGCAGGTCTGTGCCGTCTTCACCGGCTCCTCACAGGAAGCACTGGCGCGGCTGATGAATACGGCCGGAGCGCCGATGTATCAGTTTGCACAGATCATCGATTTCCCCTTTCTTGGCGACGAATATCTACGCTTGCTGGCGGAACATTTCGCGCGGGTTCATGCCGGTAAAAAACTGGCGCTGGACGAGTTGCGCGCGGGGTTCGAGAGAATCGGCTTCAAGCCATCGCTGATGCGCGATGTGGTCAAGGCGATGTCGGCGGAGGGAATCACCGATGTCCGACTCGGGCTCGAAAACCACATGAATAGCGACCATCAAGTCACCATCTGGATGGCGCTACTGAACTCGGTCGACGCTTTCGACCAGGGTGTGCTGATCGCCATTGCCCAACGCCAACCTCCGTTGAGCCAGGCCACGTTGCAGCTTCTGGCGGCGATTCCCGGCTCGAAGCCGACGATATCCAAGGTCAGGTCGTCCATCGAAAAGTTGAAACGCATGGGCATCCTGTCCAAGAGCGCCGCCGGCACAACCATCGATGACCCGCTGTTCGCGGAATTCCTGCTGAGGCGCGCAGCGAGCTAGGCACAGCGCAGTAGCCGAGACAGCGCTATCCAAGCCCATTCCACACAAATCAAAGTGTCCTCGCCAGCACCCAGGCCTGGATTTCCACCGCGCCGGCTTTGCGCACCGCGCGGGCCAGTTCATTCAGGCTGCTGCCACTGGTCATCACGTCGTCGATCAGTGCGACGCGTTTGCCGCTCAAATCGATAGTGCAGGCGAATGCGCCACGTAGATTGCGTTGCCGGGTTTTCAGGTCCAGCCCGGCTTGCGAGGGCGTGTCGCGCAGACGCTGGCAGGCATCCGGCAGCCAGGCAATGCCCACTTTCGGCGCCAGCCGACGCGCGATTTCCGCCGCCTGGTTAAAGCCGCGTTGCGCCAGCCTGGCCGGGTGCAGCGGCATCGGCAGCAAATAGTCGATACCCGTTTCAGGACTGGCGCGCTCGGCCATCCGTTCGGCGAAGAACCCGGTCAGATTGCTGGCGCCGGCGTATTTGCATTGCTGCACCAGCACATCGAGCGGGAATGCGTAGGCATAGACCGCCAACGCGCGCTCGAAAGCCGGCGGGTGTTTCAGGCAGGCGCCGCAGATTTCGCCACTGGACGAGGGCATGGCGCATTGCGGGCAAGCATTTTTCAAAGCGGGCAGATCGCCCGCGCAGCCCGGACAAAGCAGCTGGCCGACGACGCGCGCGCCACACAGGAAACAGACTTGCGGCAGGCGTGACTGCACATAAGTTACGCACTTGTTCAGGATTGAATATTGCCGGTTTGACAAGGTCTAGCCCGTCCTCCACCATCCCGGCACTTTTTTGCCGGGTTTTGGGGTTTTGTTTATGTCCGATAAGCATCTGGTTACCGCCGCGTCTTGCAAGCGTAGCGCGCGTTTGTTCAATCTGCTCGCGATTGCCACCACGTTGCTGTCGGCATCCTTGTTCGGCCTGGGCATGTTGATCGCCGACAAGAAGCTGGCATTTTTGCCGATGGCGATGTCCTTGCCGCCGATCATGATCTGGCTGGCCGCATCCATCTTCGTCTATGCCTCCATCGCGCACCACCCCGATCTGACCGTGCGCCATTACAACAAGTGGGCCGGTTATCGCTATTACGCGGTGGTCGGCATCCTGACCGTGCTGGCCAACGATCTGGCGCATCTGCCGACCGGCTGGACTGGTGTGTGGGCGTTGATGCTGCTGACGCTGGTGCCTTGGGCGTTGTACGACGTCTGGAAAGCCGGCAAGGAAGATTGGCGCGATATAGAAGTTGAACGAGAAGTGGAACGGGAGGCGCATTGATGAACGACATGACTCAACCGGCAATGACGGCAGCCGCCCAAAAACGTTGGTCCCAGGCCGAGGTGGAGGCGCTTTATGCCTTGCCGTTCAATGACTTGATGTTTCAGGCACAGAGCGTGCACCGCGCCAATTTCGATGCCAACGCGATTCAGTTGTCGACCCTGCTGTCGATCAAGACCGGCGGCTGTTCCGAGGATTGCGGTTATTGCTCGCAATCGGCGCGCCACGAGACCGGGCTGGAGCGGGAAAAACTCATCGACATCGCGGAGGTCGTCGCAACGGCGAAGGCCGCCAAGGCAGCCGGCGCGACCCGATTCTGCATGGGCGCGGCCTGGCGCGGCCCGAAGGAAAAGGATCTCGGCGCGGTGACCGAGATGGTGCGCGAGGTGAAGGCGCTCGGCCTGGAAACCTGCGTCACCCTGGGCATGCTGAAACCGGGCCAGGCCGAACAGTTGAAAGACGCCGGCCTCGATTACTACAACCACAACCTGGACACCGCATCCGAGTTCTACGGCCAGGTCATCACCACGCACACCCACAACGACCGGCTCGACACGTTGGCGCAAGTCCGCGACGCCGGCATTCACGTTTGCTGCGGCGGCATCGTCGGCATGGGCGAATCGCGCCGGGTACGCGCCGGCCTGATCCTGGAACTGGCCAATCTCGACCCGCAGCCGGAATCGGTGCCGATCAACATGCTGGTGAAAGTGCCCGGCACACCGCTGGCCGATATCGTCGAAAAGAGCGGCGACCTCGATCCCCTGGAGTTTGTCCGCACCATCGCGGTGGCGCGCATCACCATGCCGACCTCGCACGTGCGTTTGTCGGCCGGACGGCAAGAGCTGGGCGAAGGCGTGCAGGCATTGTGTTTTCTGGCCGGCGCCAATTCGATTTTCTACGGCGACAAACTGCTCACCACCGGCAATCCGGACGTGAGCGCGGATACGGCCTTGTTCGCCAAGCTGGGCTTGAAGACCGAACCGGTGCAGGGTCGGCGCTGCGCCGGACACTAGATCTCTCGCGTCTCTCCCGTTCCCGCACGGCACGAGAGAGATGACGCCATGACGCCCGATCGACTCCAAATCGCCTTATCCGAGCTCGACGCCCAGTCCTTGCGCCGGGCGCGACACGTCCTGGATGGCCCGCAGGGCGTGCGGGTGACACTGGATGGCAAGTCGTATCTGTCTTTTTCCAGCAACGATTATCTCGGCCTCGCCAATCACCCCGACATCGTGCGCGGCACCCTGCTGGCAACCGCGCGCTATGGCATTGGCGCGGGCGCGGCGCATCTGCTCACCGGCCATCACCGTCTGCATCAGGAACTCGAAACGGAATTGGCCGAATTCGTCGGCCTGCCCGCCGCCCTGCTGTTTTCCTCCGGCTACATGGCCAGCCTGGGTGTGCTGCCGGCCCTGCTGGACAGGCATGGCGAAGTGTTCGAGGACAAGCTCAACCATGCTTCGCTGGTCGATGCCGCATTGCTGTCGCGCGCAAAACTGACGCGCTATCCGCATCGCGATCTGGCCGCACTCGAACAGCACCTGGCGGCAAGTTCGGCAAAAGTGAAGTTGATCGCCACCGATACCGTATTCAGCATGGATGGCGATCTGGCGTCGTTGCCGGAATTGCTGGCTCTGGCGCGGCGCCACGATGCCTGGCTTTATCTGGACGATGCGCACGGCTTCGGCGTGCTCGGCGAGCGTGGCCAGGGCGCGCTGGCTTTGCTTGGTGGCTCGTTAAAAACACCGGACGATGCCCGTCTGATTTACCTCGCCACCCTGGGCAAGGCGGCGGGCGTGGCGGGCGCTTTCGTCGCCGGCTCGGCGGATTTGATCGAATGGCTGGTCAACAAGGCGCGCACCTATATTTTCACCACCGCGCAACCGCCGATGCTGGCGGCGGCGGTGAGCGCCAGTTTGCGGGTGATCGCCCAGGATGTCTGGCGACGCGAGAATCTGGGCGATTTGATCGAACGGCTTAAAACCAGCCTGGCCGATTTGCCCTGGCCGCTGATGCCTTCCGATACGCCGATCCAGCCTTTATCGGTCGGCGGCAATGCCGAGGCGCTGCGACTCGCCGATGGCTTGCGCGAGCGCGGCATTCTGCTGCCCGCGATTCGCCCGCCCACCGTGCCGCACGGCGAGGCGCGCCTGCGGATTTCGCTTTCCGCCGCGCATACGTTGGCGGATATCGACGCGTTGAGCGCGGCTTTGCACGAATTGGCCGCGCATGCGTGAACCGCCTTTGATTTACCTGCACGGCTGGGGCCTGCACGGCGGCATCTGGGCTGAAACCGCCGCGTTGTTGCCTGGGCTGACGCCGGATCTGCCTGGCTATGGCGAAGCGGCAAGCACGACGCCCTACAGCGCCGAAGGCTTGGCCGACGCGCTGGCGGCGACCTTGCCGGATGGCGCGGCCGTTTGCGCCTGGTCGCTGGGCGGCATGGTGGCACTGGCGTTGGCGGCGCGGCATCCGCACAAGGTGGGCCGGCTGGCGTTGGTGGCGACCAACCCGGCCTTCGTCAGCCGACAGGATTGGCCGCATGGCCTGGCGCCCGAGGTGCTGGCCGAATTCGCGCGGGCGCTGGGCGAAGACTACAAGGCGACCTTGCTGCGTTTTCTGTCGTTGCAGGCGCGCGGTGGCGATCAGGCCCGGACGGTGATCGAACGCCTGCGCGGCAGCGTTTTCCTGCGTGGAGAGCCCGCCGCCGAAACACTCGCCGCCGGCCTGGATTTGCTGCGAGAGGTCGATTTACGTGGCGTGGTCGAGCAGGTTCGCTGCCCGGTTCTGGTCGTGCATGGCGCTTACGACATGCTGTGTCCGCCCGAGGCCGGGCGCTGGCTGGCGCAACGTTTGCCGAACGCGCGTCTGGCGCCGCACGAGCGCGCCGCCCATGCGCCGTTCCTCTCGCATCCCGATTGGTTTGTGTCCGAGTTGAGGGCTTTTCTGCATGGATAAAGCGACGAAACGCGCGATCAGGCATTCCTTCCAGCGCGCGGCGGATCGTTACGATGAAGCCGCATTCCTGCAGCATGAAGTGGCGCGGCGGCTCGACGACCATCTGGATGGCGTGAAAATCGAGCCGAAACGCATACTGGATGCGGGCTGTGGCACCGGCTTCGGCTCAAGTTTGTTGCGCGCGCGCTATCCGCGCGCCGATGTGGTCGGCCTTGATCTGGCCGATGCCATGTTGCATCAGGCCGCGGCACGGCTACGCGGCAGCGTCTGGGAGAAATTGCGCGCCCGCCTGATGCCCAATGTGCCGAATTTTTTTCCGCTTTGCGGCGATATCGAACATCTGCCGCTGAGCCGGGGCAGCTTCGACATGGCTTGGTCCAGCCTGGCGCTGCAATGGGTGGGCGGCGGGGCGGACGGGTTGCAAACCTCGTTCAAGGAAATGCACCGCGTGCTGAAACCCGGCGGGCTGTTCATCTTCGCCAGCTTCGGGCCGGATACGCTGAAAGAGTTGCGCGCTGCGTCGGCCGATATGGACGGCCATCAACACGTCAACCGCTTCATCGATATGCACGATGTCGGCGATGCGCTGGTCCACGCCGGCTTCAGCAATCCGGTCATGGAAATGGAGCAGATCACGCTGACTTACGCCGACCTCGCCGCGCTGCTGCGCGACCTCAAGGCCATCGGCGCGCATACCGTGCTGGAAGGACGCCGCGAAGGTTTGATGGGTAAATCGGCCTGGCGGCGGTTGCTGCTCAACTATGAAACCTTTCGCCAGAACGAGCGTTTGCCGGCAAGCTATGAAGTGGTGTACGGCCATGCCTGGGCCGAACGAGCGCAAAAAACCGAAGACGGACGCCAGATCATCGAGTTCAGGAAACGATGACCGGACACGGCTTTTTTATTACCGGCACGGATACCGGAGTCGGCAAGACACTGGTCAGCGCGGCGTTGCTGCATGCTTTCGCCGGCCTGGGCTATCGCGTGGTCGGCATGAAACCGGTGGCGGCGGGAGCGGAACAACTCGGTGACGTCCGAAGCAACGAAGACGTACTCCAGTTGCTGGCCGCGGCCAATGTGAGCGCCGATCCGGCCTGGATCAATCCTTATTTGCTGCGCCAGCCAATCGCGCCGCACATCGCGGCCGACCATCAAGGTGTGAACATCGAGTTGCCGAGAATTCGTGACGCCTACGAACATCTGGCCACTTTGGCCGATGTCATCGTCGTCGAGGGCGTCGGCGGTTTCAAGGTGCCGTTGTCGGCGACACGCGACAGCGCCGATCTGGCCAGTCTGCTCGGCTTGCCCATCGTCCTGGTGGTCGGAATGCGTTTGGGCTGCCTGAATCACGCCTTGCTGACCGCCGAGTCAATCGCCGCGCGCGGCTTGCCGTTTGCCGGCTGGGTCGCCAATCAGCTTGGCCCGGACATGGCGGCGTACACAGAAAATCTGGCCGCCCTGAGATCGCGCCTACCAGGCCCGCTTCTGGCCGAGTTCCCCTATACAGCGAAGCCAGACGCACTTTCGATGTCGGCATTGATCGCCCCGAAGAAACTCACGGCACTGATCGCATAGCGTCCCGGCTGGCCGACTTAGGGTGTTTTTAAGTTCGGCGGCGGCGTGCTTTTACGACGCTAATTCACCATCTTCATGTCCGATTCTCCCGTTTTTTGTGCGAATATCGCGCCATTCAAACCAGATATAAAACTCTAGTGGAGTGAGATATGGTTTTATCCCGCACCAGCCAATACGCCGTACAGGCCTTGATCTACATCGCCACCCAACCCGCTGGCGAGCCTGTACTCAACCGCGATATCGCGGGCCGGCTGAATGTGCCTGCCGCCTATCTGGCGAAAATTCTGCAAAATTTATGCAAACAAGGTGTGCTCGATTCCTTCCGCGGACGCCTGGGCGGTTTCTGTTTGCGTGACGGCATGCATCGCACAACCTTGATGCAGGTGTTGCTGCTGACCGAAGGCCCCGACTTCACAAAAAACTGCATTCTCGGCCTGAAAGACTGCTCCGACGAAACAGCGTGTCCGATGCACTTCAAATGGGTGCCGGTGAAGAAAAAGATTCTTGCCTTGCTCAACGAAATGAACCTGGAAGAATTGGCCAAGGCGGTTGCCACCGGCAAATATCGCCTTGCCGACGTGCCATCCGCAATTCTGACGTTCTGATCCGACAATGCGTCCGTTCAGTCTGCTGTTTTTGTCGTTTCTGCTGACTGGCTGCGGCGCGGAAGCCCCCCTGGACGTGAAGGGCACAGACATTACCCAGTCAGCCGACTTCACCGCCGGCAAACGCCAGCTGGCTTTGACCGACCACAATGGACGCCCGGTTACGCTGGACTCGTTCAAAGGCAAGGTTGTGGTTTTGTTTTTTGGTTACACGCATTGCCCGGATGTTTGCCCGACCACGCTTTCCGACATGGCTACCGCCATGAAACTGCTCCCCCCGGCCGAGGCCGCGCGCGTGCAGGTATTGTTCGCATCGGTTGACCCGGAACGCGACACGCCGGAAACGTTGAAAGCCTATGTGCCCTACTTTCACCCGGGTTTCCTGGGTTTGTATGGAACGCCCGCGCAAGTCGCACAGGCTGCACGTGAATTCAAGATCGTCTATCGAAAACACGTGGAACCAGGCGCGACCGGCTATCTGGTTGACCATTCCGCGGGAAGCTATGTGCTCGACTGGAAAGGTGATTTGCGCCTTTATTTGCCGTTTGCCCTACCCCCGGCCGATATCGCGCATGACCTTTCCGTATTAATTCGTTCAAGCAAGGATGCCGCCTAATCTTGCGAGCGGGGGCTGCTGGGCACTATACTCGCCCGTCTTTTTCGCCGGCTATCGGCACTGAAATTCCCCTCCGGCACCGCTCCGGAGCTGAGTTAACTTAGGAGATTCTATGTCTGCAACCAAGGTGGCTGCGGTCGAGCAATACGACTACGACATCATCAAGAAATTCTCGGTCATGGCTATTGTTTGGGCCGTCGTCGGGATGTTCGCTGGGGTTTATATTGCGTCCGAATTGGCTTGGCCGTTCCTCAATTTCGATAGTCCGTATCTCTCCTTTGGCCGTTTCAGGCCAGTTCATACCGGCGCGGTGATTTTTGGTTTTGGCGGCTCGGCGCTGTTCGCGACTTCCTACTATATCGTTCAGCGCACGTGCCAAACGCGCCTGTTTGCGCCGGGTCTGGCGACTTTCACTTTCTGGGGTTGGCAGGCGGTTATCGTCCTCGCCGCTCTGTCCTATGTCACCGGCTTCAGCCAGGGCCGCGAATACGCCGAGATGGAGTGGCCGATCGACCTGCTGATCCTGGTTGTCTGGGTGGCTTACGGGGCGGTGTTCATCGGCACCTTGATGCAGCGGAAACAACCGCACATCTATGTAGCCAACTGGTTCTACCTATCCTTCATCCTCGTTACCGCTTTGCTGCATACATTCAACAACATCGCGATTCCGGTCAATCTGTTCAGCATGAAATCCTACAGCCTGTTTTCGGGCGCGCAGGATGCAATGACGCAATGGTGGTACGGCCACAACGCGGTCGGTTTCTTCCTCACCGCCGCGTTTCTGGGAATGATGTATTACTTCGTTCCCAAACATGCCGGTCGTCCGGTTTACTCCTACCGCCTATCGATTGTGCACTTCTGGGCTTTGTCATTCATGTACATGTGGGTCGGCACTCACCACTTGCACTGGACCGCGCTGCCTGACTGGGCTTCGACTCTGGGCGCCACCTTCTCGATCATGCTACTGCTGCCTTCCTGGGGCGGCATGATCAACGGCATCATGACCCTGTCCGGCGCCTGGGATAAGTTGCGCACCGATCCGATCATGCGTTTCATGATTGTCGCGCTGTCGTTCTATGGCATGTCCACATTTGAAGGCCCGCTGATGTCGTTGAAGGATGTCAATGCGTTGTCGCATTACACCGACTGGACCGTGGGCCACGTTCACTCGGGCGCCTTGGGTTGGGTCGCAATGATCTCTTTCGGTTCGCTGTATCACATGATTCCAAAACTTTGGAACACGCAGATGTATAGCGTTCGACTGATCAACGCCCATTTCTGGCTGGCGACCATCGGTACGCTGCTGTACATCACCGCGATGTGGATTTCAGGCATTTCGCAAGGCTTGATGTGGCGCGCATTCGATGATTTCGGCAACCTGCAATATTCCTTTGTGGAATCCGTCGCGGCGATGCATCCGTTCTACGCCATGCGCGCTATCGGCGGCATGTTCTTCCTGACCGGAATGCTGTTAATGGCCTACAACGTGTTCGCCACTATCCGCCAAGGTGTGCGCGCGGCTGAATCCAGCCAGTCGCGTCCCGCTGTTGCCGCGACTGCTTGAAAAGAACGGGGTTAGTAAATGTTCAAGAACTTCAAACACGAAAAAATCGAAACCAATGCCGGCTTGCTGTTGGTGCTGACCATGTTCGCGGTCAGCATTGGCGGCCTGGTAGAGATTGCGCCGCTATTCTTTATCAAGGACACCATGGAGAACGTGGAAGGTGTGCGTCCCTATACACCGCTCGAATCGCGCGGACGCGACATCTACATCCGTGAAGGTTGTTATACCTGCCATTCACAGATGATTCGGCCATTCCGCGACGAACAATTGCGCTATGGTCACTACTCATTGGCGGCCGAGTCCAAGTATGACCACCCATTCCAGTGGGGCTCGAAAAGAACCGGCCCGGATCTGGCCCGGGTTGGCGGAAAATACTCCAATGAATGGCATGTTCAGCACCTGATCAAGCCGACGTCTGTCGTGCCTGAGTCCGTGATGCCAAATTACAAATGGCTGCAAGAAACCCAGCTTGATGTTTCCGATGTGGGCGATCGTTTGAGGGCATTGCGCGTAACAGGCGTTCCTTATTCCGCCAATGCGGATGAGTACCAGCGTAACGTCAAGCAATTTGGCGAAGCTACCGCCAAAACGCTGCATATTCCCGACGCATTGAATAATCTGGTCAATCAAGCACAAGCGGGTAACTTTGACGGCGACCGCTCCAGCGTTTCCGAAATGGATGCCGTTGTCGCTTATTTGCAGGTATTAGGCACCATGGTCGATTTCAACAAGATCAAACCAGAAGATCTGGTTAAGTTCCGCTGATGGATTGGTTTTCTCACGCAGAAAATACCAAGCCGCTTGGTCTTCTTATTTTCTTCATCACCTTCTGCCTGATTGTTTATTGGGTATATGGCAGCAAGAAACGAAGCAAAATATTGGAAGACCACAAGAACATTCCATTTCTAGACGATGATGAAGTGAAGGATAAATCCAATGGCTGAAAACAATCATAGCCAGACGCAATCCACCGGCGCCCAAACTACCGGCCACGTCTGGGATGGCGATCTACAGGAATTGAATAACCCGTTGCCCGCATGGTGGACATACGCGTTTTACGCAAGCATGGTCTTTGCTGTTGTCTACTGGGTCGTCTATCCATCGTGGCCGGTTGGGAAAGGCTTCCTGACCGGCATGAGCACGGTCTCATATGCGAACGCGGAAGGGAAACAAGAGTCGTGGCACTGGAATACGCGGGCCAAGCTTCTGAAAGAAACCCAGGATGCCGTGATAGCCCAGAAGCCTTATTACGACAAAGTCGCCAGCTACACCTACGAACAGATCGCCAATAGCCCGGAATTGAGCAGCTTTGTCATCTCCGCCGGCAAAGCCGTTTTTTCCGAGAACTGCGCGGCATGCCACCAGGCGGGCGGCCAGGGGAAAGTGGGCTTTTTCCCGAACCTGACCGACGACGACTGGTTGCATGGCGGCAGTTTTGAAAAGATCAATGAAACGCTGCATAAGGGACGTCGTGGTTACATGCCGGCATTTGCCGAAGCGCTGGATCAGACTCAGATCGATAATCTTGCGCATTATGTTTTGTCACTTTCGGACAACAAGGTCGATCCCGCAAAAGCTCTCAAGGGCAAGGAGCTCTTCCATTCGCAGACCGCAGCCTGCTTCTACTGCCATGGCGACGATGCGAAAGGTAGACAGGTTATCGGATCGGCCAACCTGACCGACAAAGTCTGGTTGTGGGCGGACGTGCCTGGATCAAACGACAGCGCTGCCAAGTTGACCGCAATCAAACAAGTCATTAGCGCCGGACTCAACAAAGGTGTCATGCCCGCCTGGGAAGGTCGGCTTAACACTGAACAAATCAAGTTGTTGACGGTCTACGTGCATGAACTGGGTGGCGGCAAGTAACGCTTTCTATTTGATGCCGCATTCAACGCGGCCAATTCAATTGGAAACATCCCATAAGCATTGGGAACAGCCCCGGCAAGCCGGGGTTTTTCTTTTGTATTTGTAATTAATTGGCAGTTTCTCAGGTGATCTCGTGAGTAATCAACAAACCGGTCAAGAACTCTATTTCAAGCGCCCTCCCATCGTTCCAAGGTCAGTAAAAGGGGCTTTTCGGCGCTTTAAAACCAGCGTTCTATGGTTAGGCTTTGTTGTCTATTTTCTGTTGCCGTGGATGCCATGGTCGCGACCTGACGCCCCCTCCCAGGCGGTGATGTTCGATATCCCCGGACGGCGCTATTACCTGTTTGATTTAACCGTTTTTCCTCAGGACATCTTCTGGCTGGCCATATTGTTGTTCATGGCCGCAGTTCTATTATTTTTCGCGACAGCGCTGGTTGGACGCGCCTTTTGCGGTTATTTCTGTTTTCAAACCTTATGGACAGATGCCTTCATCTGGATTGAACATTTTATTCAAGGCGAACGGCCTAACCGATTACGCATATCCAGAGAGCCGTGGAGCAGCCGCGAAAAACTGATCAAAGTGGGCAGTACCAAGCTGATCTGGTTCCTTCTTTCTTTCTGGACCGCGTTCACTTTCATTCTTTATTTCTCGCATGCGCCAGACATGCTGAACGCATTTTTTCTAGGCGAGGCTGCGGCGGCCGCTTACCTGACCACGCTTGCACTCACCGTCACCACCTATCTGGCGGCTGCGGTATTGCGCGAGCATGTCTGCACATTCATTTGCCCATACGGTCGATTCCAGAGCGTCATGTATGACCCGGAAACCCTGGCGGTGCATTACGACCGGGTGCGCGGAGAAGGGCTAAACGGCAGAGCGGCTGCGCGCAAAGGCGCCCGCACTGTTCAGGAAAGGACTGAACAAGGGCATGGCGATTGCGTCGATTGCGGACTTTGTGTCCAGGTTTGCCCGGTCGGCATCGATATCCGAGACGGTTTGCAATACAAGTGCATCTCATGCGGACTTTGCGTCGATGCTTGCAATACGATCATGGACAAAATGGGCTGGCAACGCGGTCTGATTCGTTACGATTCCGAGGTTAATTTGTCCAAGGCATCGCCCGCGCCGGCAAAGTTGCATTGGAAAAGTCTGAAAGTCATCGGCTATGGCACGGCGCTGATACTCATGTCGGCCTACCTGATTTATGACATCACGCATCGCAACAGCTTCGAACACAGCATTCAGCAAATTCGCCAACCGCTTTTTGTGACTTTATCCGATGGCTCGATACGTAACCGCTATCAAATACGCCTGACCAATATCTCCGGGGCGGATCGGAGCTATGTCATCGAGTCGACCGGACTGCCGGAAAACGCGCTGGACTTGGGGCATTTCCACAAAGTCGATATCAAAAACGGCAAGAGCGTCATCATCCAGGCCAGCGTGAAACTGGACCCGATTAACGCAAGCAAGATCAAGGATTTTGATTTTGTGATTCGCGCGAGTTCAGGCGAGACCGTGGTCGACCCCGCCCATTTCTTCACGCAACATTGAACAAGGCTGGCGCCACTCGTTTGCGAATCAGCGGAAACATCGGCTGATCGAACGCAGGCCCGCAGGCTGGCCGTGCGTTCAGATACGGCCGCCGTTCAGGGCGAAATCAGCTACGCAGGCGGATATGCAGCTCGCGCAGTTGCTTCTCGTCGACCACATTCGGCGCGCTGGTCATCAGACAGGAAGCGCGCTGGGTTTTCGGGAAGGCGATCACGTCGCGGATGGATTCGGCGCCCGTCATCAGCGTGACCAGACGATCCAGGCCGAAAGCCAGGCCGCCATGCGGCGGCGCGCCGTATTGCAACGCATCGAGCAGGAAACCGAACTTCTCGCGGCGTTCTTCCTCCCCGATATTGAGCGCCGCGAACACCTTCTCCTGCACTTCCTGGCGATGGATACGCACCGAGCCGCCGCCGACTTCCCAGCCGTTCAGCACCATGTCGTAAGCTTTCGACAAGGCGGCGCCGGGGTTGCTCGACAAGTAATCTTCGTGACCATCCTTGGGCGCTGTGAACGGGTGATGCAGCGCGTCCCAGCGGCCCTCGTCTTCATTGCGCTCGAACATCGGGAAGTCCAACACCCACAATGGCGCCCAGGCGCGGCCGTCGACATGACCCTTTTCATGGCCGATCTTCAAGCGCAGTGCGCCCAGCGCATCGTTGACCACCTTGGCCTTGTCGGCGCCGAAGAACAGGATGTCGCCGTCTTGCGCGCCGGTGCGTTCGAGAATCGCGCTCAGCGCGGCGTCGTGGATGTTTTTCACGATGGGCGATTGCAGGCCGTCGCGGCCCTTGGCCATTTCGTTGACTTTGATCCAGGCAAGGCCTTTGGCGCCATAAATCTTGGCGAATTCGGTATAACCATCTATCTCGCCACGGCTGATTTCAGCCCCCTTCGGCACGCGCAGGACGGCGACACGGCCGGTCGGATCATTGGCCGGGCCGGAGAACACCTTGAAGTCGACATCCTTCATCGCCTCGGTGAGTTCGGTGATTTCCAGCGTCACCCGCATGTCCGGCTTGTCTGAACCGTAACGGCCCATCGCCTCGGCATAGGTCATGCGCGGGAAGGGATTGGGCAGGTCGATGTCCTGCGCCTTCTTGAACATGTCGCGGATCATGCCTTCCACCAGGGTCATGATTTCTTCCTCGCCCATGAACGAGGTTTCCAGGTCGACCTGGGTGAATTCCGGCTGGCGGTCGGCGCGCAGGTCTTCGTCACGGAAACACTTGGTCAACTGGAAGTAGCGGTCGTAGCCGGCCACCATCAGCAATTGCTTGAACAGCTGGGGCGATTGCGGCAACGCGTAGAACATGCCGTCATGCACCCGCGACGGCACCAGGTAGTCGCGCGCGCCTTCAGGTGTGGAGCGGGTCAGCATCGGCGTTTCGATTTCGAGGAAGCCTTGCTGGTCGAGGTAGTCGCGCATCAGCTTGGATACGCGATAGCGCAGACGCATGTTCTTTTGCATCGGCTCGCGGCGCAGATCGAGATAGCGGTATTGCAGGCGGATGTTCTCGTTGATGTTGTCGTCGTCGATCTGGAACGGCGGCGTCAGGCTTGGGTTGAGCACTTCCAGCGATTGGGTCAGCACCTCGATCATGCCGGTGGGCAGATTCGGGTTCTCGGTGCCGGCGGGACGCGCGCGCACCTTGCCGACCACGCGCAGGACGAATTCGGAGCGGGTTTCTTCCGCCACCTTGAACGCTTCCGGGGTATCCGGGTCGATCACCACCTGCACCGTGCCTTCGCGGTCGCGCAGGTCGATGAAGATGACGCCGCCGTGGTCGCGCCGGCGATGCGCCCAACCGCACAGATTGACGATTTGTCCGTTGTGGTCGGCGTTAACGGCGCCGCAGTAATGTGTACGCATAAAAAATCCTGTTGAACTGAATCAATCGCCCGGGTAGTTGGCCACTTCCGGCTTCATCACCGGAGCCACCACACCCATGGAAACAATGGCTTTGAGCGCGGCGTCGACGGACATATCGAGTTCGATCACCGCATCGCGCCGAACATAAAAATAGAAACCGTTGACCGGGCTGGGCGTGGTCGGGATGAACACCGCCACATGCTCGGCATCGAACTGCCCCTTGACCTCATCCGGCATATTGGTCTGAAACGCCAAGGACCAGGATTCCGGGTGGGGGTAGTGCACCAGCAGCACTTTCTTGAACGCCATGCCGGAGCCGGACAACAGACTGTCGGAAACCTGTTTGACGCTGCCATAGATCGACTTCACCACCGGAATCCGCTGCAACAGCGATTCCCAGAACAGAACCAGACGCTGGCCGATCAGGTTGGCGGCGAACATGCCCGTGGTGACGATGACCACGCCGGTCAGGATGACGCCCAGGCCCGGGATACGCACACCCAGCCAGGCATCGGGGCGCCAGGTTTCGGGCAGCAGCAGCAGGCTTTGATCCAGAGCGCCCATCAGCGCGCTGACCACCCAGATCGTGATGCCCAGAGGCACCCAGATCAGCAGGCCGGTAATGAAATAGCGTTTGAGCGCGGTCATGTTGTCACGGTGTGATTCAAACAAATCGGGCAAAAAGCCACTGCGCGCAATGGCGTTTTGCCCGACAAAAGGGAGAAAACCGGGTCAGCTCACGCAAGCCGGGCATGCGCCCGTACCACAGGCCGGGGACGGCGGATCGGCGGGTTTAGCGCCGCTGTTCTTGAAATCGGTGGCGTAATAACCGGAACCCTTAAGCTGAAATCCCGCGGCGGAAAGCTGCTTGGCGAAGGTCGATTTGCCACACGACGGACACTCGGTCAGTAAGGCATCGCTCATTTTCTGCATGACATCCTGTTCAAAACCGCACTCGGTACACTTGTAGGCGTAGATCGGCATGGCTGACTCCAATACTTAAAGTTGGCGAATTGTATCAATCATTTCTTATATTTAGCCCAAGCTAGGCGATTTCAAGACGCCTCCGCCATCGCCTTCAAACGCATGTAATCGATTTTTCCGGTACCCAGCAATGGCAGGTTCTCCATCACCACGATGCGCTTGGGCAAGGCAAGTTCCGGACTGCCCAGACTGCGCGCGGCGGCCGCCAGGCGGTCGCGAGTCAAGGCTGGATCGGTGCTGAACAACACGATAGTCTCGCCGCGCGCCGGATCGGAAACACAGGTCGCGGCATGCGTCGCCTCGCTCGAAGCCGCGCGGGCGATGGCCTCCACCACTTCCAGCGAAACCATTTCGCCGGCCACTTTGGCGAATCGCTTCAGACGCCCCTTGATCGAGACGAAACCGTCGGCATCGAGCGTCGCCACATCGCCCGTGTTGTGCCAACCCGCACCAACAGCGGAACTCGGCGGTTCCAGCACGCCGGGCGCGTCGTGGCGGTAATAGCCGGACATCAGATTGGGACCGCGCACATGCAATTCGGCGCCATCTTCAATGCCCGGAACCGGCAGCAATCGGGCTTCGACGCCGGGCATCAACCGCCCGACCGTGCCGGGGCGATTATCGTCGGGCAGGTTCACCGCCAGCACCGGCGCGGTTTCGGTCACGCCATAGCCCTCAAGAACCTCAATGCCGAAACGCTCGCGCCAGGTTTTACGGACGCTGTCGGCCAGTTTCTCGGCGCCGGCAACCACGATTTTCATGGTTTTGAAATCGTCCGCCTCGGCGTGGCGCGCATAGTGATGCAGGAAAGTGCTGGTGCCGAACATCACGGTGCAGCCTTTGTCGCGCACCAGTTCGGGGATCGCCTTGAAGTGCAACGGGCTGGTGTAGAGCACCAGGCGAGCGCCGCTGACCAAGGGGATCAAGGTGCCCGCGGTTAGTCCCAGGGAGTGGAAGATCGGTAGCGCATTGAGCACGCTATCGCCCGGGCCGAACGGAAATACGTGCATCGCCTGCGCCACATTGGCCAGCAGCGCCCGATGCGAAAGCACCACGCCCTTGGGTTTGCCCTCGGAGCCGGAAGTAAACATCACCACCGCCGGCGCTTCCGGGTCGCCCTTGGGCACGGCCGCCATCGGCAGCCACAACGCGAAGCCCATCAGCCAGGCCTTGTCGATCAGATTGAACTGCTTGCGCAAATCTTCCAGATAGACCAGACGCACATCACGCATCGCCTCGGCCTGTTGCACCAGTCCGGCCTTGATCAGGAACACGCGCGAAGTCAGCACCGTGCGAACCTCCGCCGTCTGGCAGGCGCTCTGCATGCCCTCGTTGCCCGCCGTGTAATTCAGCATGCAGGGCACGCGGCCGAACGCGGAAAGCCCGATCAACAGACCGACCGTGGCCGCCATGTTGGGCATCAGCACGCCGACATGTTCGCCCGGCGCGCTCACCTTGCCGGCGAGGCGCCCCAGGGCCAGGGTCATCTTGAGCAATTCGCCGTAGGAATACGTGCCCGGCTTCTGGTCTTCCCACTGCCCGGGGGTATTGCGGCCATAACACCGGGTTGCGGAAACCAGCGCGGAAAACAGGGTTTCGCCGGAGCGAAAATTGAAAGTCTCCGAGGTCATGCGAGTCATCTATCTGCGCTCCTCTGGTTCTGGATTTCTCGTTACGAAGATCGACACAAGCCGCTATGCGTCCGCGTCGCCGCGCGCCGCCACAACCCGGTCTCGACCGCCCGACTTGGCCGCATACAGCGCCCGGTCGGCGCGGGCGATCAGCATTTCCTGATCGCTATCGGCCTGGGTTCTGGTTGCAACACCGATGCTCACGGTCACCGGAAAGCGTTTTTCGTCTTCGCCAAAGCGTCCCGCGCGGATGCCCCGCACGATGCGTTCGCCCAGTTGGATGGCATCGACCAAGGCGGTGTTGGGACCGACTACGCAAAACTCCTCGCCACCATAACGGAACACCACATCGTCCTTGCGACAGCTACGCTCGATCACCTGGGCGACCTGGCTCAGCACCATGTCGCCGATCTCATGGCCATGACGGTCGTTGACCTGCTTGAAGTGGTCGATGTCCAGCATCAGGCAGGACAAAGGGGTATCGCTATGCGCAGAAAAAGACCATTCCTGAGCGAAACGATCCAGGCCATAGCGACGGTTATGCAGTTTGGTCAGCGGATCGGTATGGGCTTCCTGCAACAGGCGGCGGTTGCTTCTGGCCCACTCGCCGGAGGATCGAATCACCGATTCGCGCTCGGCCCGAACCGCGCCTTGCAAGGTCACCACGCGTTGGGCCGAATTGAGCCGGGCGAGTAAAGCCGCTTCGGAGTAATTCATCAACAGATAGTCCGAAGCGCCGGCCAGCATCAATTTCGCAACACCGGCCTCGGCCTCGGGCGGAATCACGGCGATACAGTAGGTTTGTCTGCCGCCCTCTCTGGCGCGCAACTCACGTAATGTCTTCACGGCGCTGTCGCCGCTATCCGGCAATTCCACCATCATCAGATCGATGCGGTTGCTTTCCAGCAGGTGCATGGCGCTATCGCGATCAGTTGCCAATTCCACCATGAGGCCCATGGCATCGAGCGTTTCCGCCAGCGAACTCAAACGATTCGCATCGCGCGTGATCAGCGCCACCCGCATCGGCAACACCACCAGCGCGGACAGGTCGCCATCCTGCGTGGGATCCGGCGGCATGCCCAACAACAGATTGATATCGCTGAAATCGCGCGTCGGCAGATGCAGTTCGCGGCCCCAGTCCTGCCATTGCCCGACCACACTCTCCACCAGCGGCGGCACCTGATGATCTTCCAGACCGATCTGGGCGGCGGCGTGGTACAGCGAAGGCACGCGTTCCCAGCGCTGCGCCGCGTCCAGATTGAGCAAAGAACCGACCTTGGCGGAGAAATGCAGCGCCGAGGTCAGGGTCTGGACACGCGAGCCGGCGCCAAATGGCGCTTCTGTCGGCAACTCGTGATAACGCACGGCCTGATAGAAGATTTCCGGCAAACCCCAGTCTTGCAGCAATTCAGCTGAAAGCGTGGCATGGTCGAGGCCAAAATTACTGGTTTCGGCGTCGCGCAAGGCAAGCTCGGGCAGGTTTTCGCGCAGGATGCCGCCATATTCGTTCGGAAATGCCGTCGCCAGCGCCAGCCGGCCTATGCCCGAGAGCAGGCCGCAGGTGAAGCTCTCGTCCGGTGGACATTGGGCCTGGGCGGATACTTGCTGGGCGGTGATGCCGGTCGCCAGTGAAGCGGTCCAGTAACCCAGGTAATCGAATGCGGCGCAGGCGCCGCTGCGGTAATGATCGATCAGGGAGAAGCCGAGCGCGATCTGGCGCACACGGAACAGGCCAAGAAAAACAATGGCATGCGGAAGCGAGGCGATATGGCGCAGGCTGCCGCCATGCACCGCATTGGCATAACGCAGGATACGCCCGGACATGGCCGGATCGGTCTGCACCAGATGGGTCAGGGACTGGATGTTGGCATCGTGCTTTTGCGTCAACTCCAGAACGGCCAAAGCCACTCCCTGCGGCGATGGCAACATGCCGCCGGCTTTAAGCGTCTCGAAACGGACTCGAGCTTGTTCGATCATGACAATCCTCAGGGCTGATTCCGGCGGACGATTATGCCTCTCGCATCCGAACGCGGCTTGTTCAGCCAGAGGAGCGCGCGGTTCAGTCGAATGAACGGTTGGCCGCGCCAGCCGCCAGACCGAAGCGACGAGTGCTTGGGGCTAGACATCGGTAACGACACTAGAGCCACTCTAATGCGAAAATAAGCCGGCACTTATCGATGAGCCTCCCCATGAACAATGATCTCCCGCGCGCCCTGCACGCGACGCACAAGCCGATTCCCCCTGCCCGCCTGAAGCGCGTCCGCCAGATCAATCTGCAACTGGCTTCGTTGCTGCAACCCGGCTGGATGGGCGATCCCGACGACATGCTGGATACCGCCGACGACTTGCTGCGCAACTATCGCCAGCATCGTCGCCTGCTGCAAGGCTATCGCTGCCCCGCCGATGGGCGTATCCAGAATTTCCTCAATGCCTACCTGGCGCGCAATGGCATCGATCTGCGCGTGCAGTTGCCCTCAGACCCGTTCGTGCTCGACCGCGCCGGGCTCGCCGCCGAACTCTCCCTGCCCGCCGATGGCGATCTGTTCCAGTCGCAGTGGCTGACCTCCTACCGCGTGCGCCAGGGCGTGCTGCACAACCCGGGCAACGACCGGCGCACGACCAAGGGCGTATTCCATATCGTCGAAGGCGGCCTGCCGATTCCCTGGGACAAGAAAGCGGTGCCGGCGGCGACCTTCGCGGCGCTGTTCCAGGCGGCGATGAATCCGCCCGAGGCCTTGCTGAGGTTGCCATTCACCGCCGATCAGGAACCGGGCGCGCATCTGTGGGTGTCGCTGCTGCTGCGGCCACTGGTATCGCCCGAAGTCACCGGCGTGATGCCGGAAAAACGCATGGAAACGCGCTTCTTCGCGCCCGGCGGCCTGGTCTCCAATCTCGATTTCGTCGAACGCATCTTCGGCAACGCGGGCGACCCGTATCTGCCGGAAAACGATGCCGGCCTCGACGTGTCACACTGGTCCGGCCATACCGGCTGCGTGATCCTGGCGCCGCACCTGACCGGACTCGGCAAGAAAGAACTCGGCTTGCCGCATTGGGACGACGCCAGCGAACGCCAGCGCCGCGACGGCATGTGCTGGAAATCCGAGGACGAGCACTACAACGATGGCGGCGCGTTCAAGATCGTCTGCCGCGATATGGATGGCGTCATCGTCACGATCATCGCCGACAACTACTTCGGCTACAGCAAGAAGGAAATCAAGTCGCAGATCAGCTATGCAGCCAACCTGTTCGGCGGCACCGAGGAAGAGCATTCCGGCGGCGCGCTGGCCTTCCCCAGCTTCAACCTGGGCGACAGCTACAGCCTGGATTCGCGCTACCGGGCCGACGGCCACACGATGCAGGACATGATGCGGTTGTATGCCGATAGCATCGACTTCCACCCGGAAGGCCACGGCACCGACAAACTGCATCCGCAAATCATCTACGTGCCGGAAGACGCGCACATGGATTTGCTCGAGCAGCAGGCCAACTGGGCCTGGAGCAACGAGCTGCGCCAGTTGAAACTGCTCGCCGGCCATACCTATATTTATCCGTGCGGCTTCAAGGTGCATCTGGAAAAGCACCCGCACGCGCCGAGCTGGCGTCTGGTCGGCACGGAAGCGGAAGGCACCTTCTGCTACAAACCCTGCACCGTCTCCGGCGGCGGCAAGTCGGAGATTTCCAAGTCGCTGGTCAGCGCGCTGCTATCCGGCCCGTTCTATGTGCAAAACCTGAAACACGATCTCGATCAGGTCGAGGCACTGGTAAAGCGCAGCTATTGCGACCGTTTCAAGGAACAACATGCCGCCGGCATGGACACGCGCGGCCTGCTCGCGGCCAACCGCACGCTCGGTTCGGTGATCCGCCTGCTGACGCCGTCGGAGGAATACACCGCCGCCTACAACGCCTGGCTGGACAGCGTGCCGCCGCACATCCGCGCGCTGGCCATCATCATCAAGCGTTTCTACCGGTCGGAATGGGGCAACGACTGGCGCGAACACTTCCATGTCGACATGGTCGACGGCCGCCCGGCGCACGAACTCAAGTATCACCGTCGCCGACTGGAGGCCAGTTTCCTGCGCGTCGGCCGGCTCGATGACGGCGCCTGGCGCGTCTACAAGGTGCGCCAGGACTTCGTCGGCGCGCAGAAGGTACAACTGGCCGACGACATCGCCGTGTCCGCCACCGTGCCGACCCGTCTGCTGCGCGACGCCCCGGCCGGCATCGCCAGCGAAACCGCCTGCAAAATCGTCGCCAACTGCGAAACCCGGCTGTTCCAGCGGCCTGACGACGCCAAACATCGCGGCCTCGACCCGCATACCGAAATGGATCTGACGCTGGACGACAACTTCATATCCAACTTCGAGCCGCTCACCCGCGCCGATGCCCGCAACCTGATCGACGACGTGCTCACCTTCCACCTGTACAGCGCGCCGATGCAGCGTTTCATCGAAGCCGCCGCGCGGGAAGACGGTTACTTCGTGTCCTCGGCGCACCCGCGCATCGTCAACGGCAAGCCCAGCCCGAACGTGCGCTACCTGCAAGCCCGGCCCGATCTGGTCGACCCGCTCGGCAACTACATCGCCGACATGGGCGCCCGCCTGTTCCGCCGCATGTCCGCCTCGGCGCCGCTCCATGTGCCGGTCAACACCATGCTGCCGGGCCGGCGCAACAATCCACCCAAGCCGGGCATCCGGCCGCTCGCCGTGTACGGGCCGATCCACTACCAGGAACTGCCCGAACTGTTCATGGACTTCATCGCCAGCCTGTCCGGCAAGTCGCCCTCCACCACCGGCGCCGGCTCCGAAGGCGCGCTGACCAAGGGGCCGTTCAACGCCCTGAGCGCCACAGCCGACCTCAACAACGCGCTGGTCTCGTTCATTCTGTGCGGCCACGACGGCTACACCACCGCCGCCGGCCACATCGGCCCGAACCGCCGCGTCGATCACGACATCAGTTTTTTGATGCCGGAAATCTGGTGCCGACTGACGCCTGAGCAGCGGGATGCCAACTGGATGATCGAAAAGGGCTATCTGGAAAAACTGCGGGACTTCGAGTTCGAAGGCCAGACCGTGCTGGCCAGCCGCCTGGGCTATCGCATCGGCCCGCGCTTCATGCACGCCTTCCTGGGTAAGATCTTCGACGACCCGATGCAGGTGTTCGACGAAGCCATGCTGCGCCCGGAAACGCAGGACATGGCCGCGTTCGTCGATGGCGTCAATCACATCGTCGAAGCGCACGAAAAAGTCGCCCAGGGCTATCTCGCCGACGGCTCGATCGAAGACGCCTGCCCGCCGCTCAAAGCCCTGCTGCACATCATGGCCGAGGGGCAATTCGAGGGTAAAAACCTGTCGCATCCCGACATCCGCCGCCTGTTCTCGCGCGATGTGCTGCTGGAGAGCGACTGGTACAAGCAGCGCCTGAGCATCAAGCAACAACGCGACATCGCGCTCTACCGGCGCCACGTCGATTACCTGACCCAGTTCCTCGCGCAAGCGGAAACCCGTTGCGAACCCGACGGTATCGCGCGCTCCGAAGCCGCCCTGGCGGAAGCCCGCGCCAAGCTCGAAGAAGTCAGCGCGCCAGCCTATCTGGAAAACCTCTGGGGCAGCCTGGGCGCGGACTGGGTGCATAAACCGGCTGCGGCGGCAATGTCAGGCGCAGCGCAATGAGCACGCCGCAGGAAGGTACCCGCCTGTCCAAGCTGATGTCGGAACGTGGCATCTGCTCGCGCCGGGAAGCCGACAGCTACATCGCGCAAGGCCTGGTATTCGTCGATGGTCAGCGCATTTCCGAGCTGGGCACGCGGGTCAACCCGGACTGCGAAATCCAGCTCGGCCAACAAGCCCAGAAAGCCCAGCAACAGCGCGTCACCATCCTGTTGCACAAACCGGTCGGCTACGTCTCCGGCCAGCCCGAACCGGGCTACAAACCGGCCGTCGTGCTGATCCACCCGGACGCATTCTGGGCCGGCAGCGGCGGCCCCGCGTTCAACGGCAATCACCTGAAAGGCCTCGCCCCCGCCGGCCGACTCGACATCGACTCGACCGGCCTGCTGGTACTGACCCAGGATGGCCGCATCGCCAAACAACTGATCGGTGAAGAATCGGATATCGAAAAGGAATACCTGGTGCGTGTCGAAGGCCAGCTTTCCGAGCAAGGCATGAAGCTGCTCAACCACGGCCTCGAACTCGACGGCAAGAAACTGCGCCCAGCCAAGGTCGCCTGGCAAAACGAAGACCAGCTCCGCTTCATCCTCAAAGAAGGCCGCAAACGCCAGATACGCCGCATGTGCGAACTGGTTGGCCTCAACGTCGTCGGCCTCAAACGCGTCCGCATCGGCCAGGTCTGCCTGGGCAATCTACCGCTCGGGCAATGGCGCTATTTGCGGGAAGACGAGAGGTTTTAGCACTGGTTGCCAGACCGCACGGCCTTGTGACATGAGTTCGAAGCGCGGCTTTCAATCTCGGCTCGGGGAAATCTCCGTTGTCTGGAATGCTCTTCAAGACGGGGTTATTCGGGCTACCACGAACGTCCACGATGTCGCCCGGGGCTGCGTCCAGGATTTGATCTGCTACCATATAAGATCATTAGTATATTCATATATTGCTGCCGGCCAAGTGAGTCCGGCAAAGCGTTTAGCAGTCTCTCCGCTGGGTACGGCCATTCCGGTGTTACCTTCAGCCAATACAAAACTCGAACTCTAGAAGGCAAGAATGAAAACAAAGTCTGTCCTGTACGTTCGCTTACCTAACTGGAAGATTTATCCGGGCGGCGTGGTTTACGTCGCGGACTATGTCCACAAGCACCGGCCCGATCTCAAACAACACCTGCTCGATCTGGCCCTGGTGGCGCCGGCCGAGCGCAAGCGCGTGTTGCGCGAGCATTTGCAGGATATGCGCCCGGACATCGTCGCCTTCTCCTGGCGCAACATGCAGTCGTTCGGCCCGCACCCGGAGGACGACGCCCTGGACGTGGTGATGAACTTCGACCACGCCAAGAGCCCCTGGCGCCGCATCAAGGCCGCCAAGGATGCCGTGCGGATCATCTACGACTATGCCGCGAACCGGCTCAACAACTTCGTTTATATGCGTCTGGTGCGCGGCCTGCTGCCCGAGTCGCGCATCGTCGTCGGCGGCACTGCGGTATCGATCTTCGGCAAGCAGGTAGCCGAGAAATGTCCACCCAACAGCATGGTGGTGGTGGGCGAGGGGGAGGACACCATGCTCTCCATCGTCAACGACGCGGCCGAGCCGGTGGGCGAGTATTACCTCAAGGATGCAGCGGGCAAAATCACCCATCGTCCGCGCAGCGAGTCCTTCGATCTGGCCGAGCGCACCGCCGTGGATTTCGCCTACATCGCCGGTATATTTCCCGGCTTTACCCAGTACCTGGGCGACGACATCGGCGTCAACACCAAGCGCGGCTGCCCGTTCCAGTGCCATTTCTGCCTGTACAACAAGATCGAGGGCGCGCGCCAGCGCTACCGCGACCCGGTGCAGATCGTCGACGAGATCGAAACCCTGAACCGGGACTACGGTGTGAAGAAGATCTGGTTCACCGACGCGCAGTTCTGCTCCACCCGCGAGAGCACGCACCACGTGGAGGCGGTGCTGGACGAAATCCTGGCGCGCAAACTGGATATCAGCTGGTCCGGCTATCTGCGCCTCAATTTCCTGACTCCCGAGATCGCCCACAAGATGCTGGCCTCTGGCATTTCCAGCATCGACCTGTCCTTCACCGGCTCGCAGCACGTGATCGACGCCCTGACCCTGGGCTACAAGCTGGATCAGCAGATGGAGGCTTTTCGCATGTTCCAGGCCAACGGCTTCACCAACCAGAAGGTGAAGCTGTACATGCCGCTGAATGCGCCGGGCGAGACGGTGCGCACCCTGCGCATGACCATAGAGAAGATCAAGGAACTCTACGAGCTGTTCGGCCGCGAGAACGTCCTGCCGTTCATCTTCTTCATCGGTGTCCAGCCAGGCACGCCGGTGGAGAAACTGCTGATCTCCCAGGGCTATCTCAAGCCGGATTACGACCCGCTCACCCTCAACCCGTTCATCATCAAGAAGCTGCTGTACAACCCGCAGCCGCTCGGCCGGCTCATCGCCCGCGCCTATCTGGAGGCGGTGGATACGCTCGACTCCAGCAGCGACTACATCGGCCGCGCCACCATGGAAATACTGGAACGTGAACTGGCAAAGCCGGAATGGCGGCGCCTGGAGACCGATCTGCCGTCGACGCCAAGGAAGGTTATCCCCATCGTCCAGGCAATCCGGTTGGAGCCCGTGTGTACAACGAATGACAACAGAGAGTAATGGAAGACTCACATTTGCCGCTGTGTGCGCTGGCGGTGCTTGTCAAGGTCAGGAAAGCGCAAGGCGGCATAGTCCACAGTGACAGCGGTTTGTTTTCCGGCAATGCCCCGCCAGCGCTCCGTCAATAGCTCAGAATGAAAAAGGCCACCGGTAATGGTGGCCTAAGTCTTTGATATCAAATGGTGCCCGGAACCGGAATCGAACCGGTACGGCTTGCGCCGAGGGATTTTAAGTCCCTTGTGTCTACCTATTTCACCATCCGGGCTTTGTAAATTTGGACTCGAATTACTTGCGTTTGAGTTCCTGCGCGATCAATGCATCCACAGTTTTGAACAGTTCGGGCTGGCCGCCGGTCATGTAGGCGGAGGTGACGTATTTGCCATTGATTACGATGGCCGGAACGCCAGTCAGCTTGAAGTCGCGGGTGAGTTGTTGCGCGCGCATCACTTTGGTGTTTACCGCGAAACTGTTGTAGGCATCGGCGATTCTTTTGCGGTCGACGCCCTTGGTGACGGCCCAGTCGAAGAACGTTTCCGGCGGGGTCATGTTCATGCCATCGACATGGATGGCATTGAAGACGTCGTCGTGCAATTTATCCGCCATGCCGATGGCTTCCAGCGCGTAGTAAACGCGGGTCAGCGCGCTCCAGTTTTCGTTGAGCATGGCGGGAACGCGCTTCACGACGACTTGCTTCGATTGCTTTTTTGTCCAGGTATTGAAATCAGGCTCCAGGTGGAAGCAATGCGGGCAGTTGTACCAAAAGAACTCGAGCACCTCGATCTGGCCTTTCTTTACGCCGGTCGGTTGAGCCGGTGAGATGACGGCATATTCCTTACCGGCTTCGAGTGCATGGGCGGACGGGGCGCAAATGGACAGGGCCAGCGACAGGCCCAATGCGGCAATTTTCAACAGCGATTTCATGTTTTCTCCTGAGTTATCGGGACGAGGATGGGGTACCGGATTCTTTGAACAACCGAGGCTCGAAATCGTTCGCCGCGAGGGTGTCGAGGTCGCCCAGCGCATCGTCTTCACGTTTGTACGGGCCGGTGCGGATTCGGTAGAGGACGGCCCCGCCAGTTTCGATCTTTAGCATGGCGACCTGCAGCCCCAGCAGCGTCAACCGGGCTTTGAGCTTGTCGGCATCGGCCGGGTTTTTGAGCGCGGCGACCTGTAGCCACCAGATATCCTTGCTTGCCGGTTGCGGCAGTGTCGGCAAGGACTGCTTGGCCGGTTTGTCGCCGGGCAGTATTCCGTAGAAGGTGTAATCGACTCGCGGCTTGGTTGTGTTGGCCGGCGCTTCGGTCGCCGGCGTCGGCGCGGCTTCGATTTTTACTTCCGGCTTGGCTTTTGCCGCCGGGGAGGAGGTGCCTTCCGCCGTGGTTTCAATGGCGGTTTGGCGATTCGATTGTTTCCGCGCCGATTGAGTCTCGTCGGCGGATTGAAATGAAGGCATCAGGTCATTGAAGTACCAGGCCAAGCCCGCGGCGGCGACCAGGCCGATGACCAGGCCGATGAACAGGCCGGTCATCAGGCTGCCGCCTTTGCCCGCTTGCGACTTGGGTTCGTCGCGACGGGCGTTGCTGGAGGTTTTGCGGGTTGCCACTTACGCGATGTTTTCTTGCGCGGCGCCGGTTTTTTCAGGCTGGTCTTCCACGCTTCCGCCGTCTTCGCGCGACATTCTTTCCGGCGCGGAAACACCCAGCAGAGCCAGCCCGGTGCGGATGACCTGGCGGGTTGCGGCGATCAGGGAAAGCCGCGCGAGCTTGAGTTCCTCGTCTTCGACCAGGAACTGGCAGGCCGCATAGAGGCCGTGCAATTCGGCGGCCAGATCCTTCAGGTAATAGGCGATGCTGTGCGGCGCCAGATCGCGCGCGGCGGCATCCACGGTTTCCGGGAATTCGGCGATGCGGCGCAACAGGGTCAACTCTTGCGGCTGTTCCAGGCGCGCGCTGTTGGCATCGAGCAGATCGGCTTCGCTGCCGCCCCAGGCGCTCAACACGCTGCAAATGCGGGCGTGGGCGTACTGGATGTAATAAACCGGGTTTTCGTTGCTCTGCGATTTCGCCAGGTCGAGGTCGAAATCGAGGTGCTGGTCGGACTTGCGCAGCACGTAGAAAAAGCGCGCGGCATCGTTGCCGACTTCGGCGCGCAGATCGCGCAGCGTGACGTATTGGCCGGAACGGGTCGACATCGACGCCTTCTGGCCGTTGCGATACAGCACGGCGAATTGCACCAGGGTCACGATCATCCGCTCGGCATCGGCGCCGGCGGCGGTCAGCGCGCCTTTGACGCGGGAAATATAGCCGTGATGGTCGGCGCCCCAGACGTCGATGACGCGCTCGAAACCGCGTTCGAACTTGTTCAGGTGATAGGCGATGTCGGCCGCGAAATAGGTGTAGATGCCGTTTTCGCGCAGCACGACGCGGTCTTTCTCGTCGCCGAACGCGGTCGAGCGAAACCAGAGCGCGCCGTTTTGTTCATAGATATGGCCTTGCTGCTGGAGTTGTTTTACCGCCTTGTCGATCAGACCCGATTCGTGCAGGGTTTTCTCGGAAAACCAGGTGTCGAAGAGGACGCCGAATTCGGTCAGATCGTTGCGTCCGTCGCCGAGTTGTTCTTCCAGCGCATGGCCATGCACATAAGCGTAATCCGCGCCCAACAGGCGTTTGGCGTTGGCGATCAACGCATCGAGATGGCCATCCGGATCGCTGACGGCATCCGGCGCATTGGCGCCGACTTCGGCCGCGGGGCGCATGTAGCGCTCGCCGTGCAGCGCATAAATGCTGTCGGCCATGGCGCTGACGTAGTCGCCCTGATAGGCGTTGGCGGGAAACGGAACGAACTGATTGCCCAGCGTCAGGTAACGCAGCCAGGTCGATAGCGCCAGGATGTCCATCTGGCGGCCGGCATCGTTGACGTAGTACTCGCGTTGCACCTGATAACCGGCAAGTGTCAGCACATTGGCCAGGCTGGCGCCGAACGCCGCGCCGCGACCGTGGCCGACATGCAGCGGCCCGGTCGGGTTCGCGGAGACGAATTCGATCTGGATCTTTTCACCTTTGCCGAGATCGACCTGGCCGTATTGCGCGCCGGCTTTGAGCACCCGCAACGCCACGTTCTGCCAGGCGGCCGGCTTGAGAAAGACATTGATGAAACCCGGGCCGGCGATTTCGGTTTTCTCGACCAGATCGGAAGCCGGCAGCGACGCGACGATGGCTTGCGCCACCTCGCGCGGATTGCGCTTCAACGCCTTCGCCAATTGCATCGCCACATTGCAGGCAAAGTCGCCGTGGCTGGCCTGCTTGGGTCGCTCCAGGTCGATGCTCAGATGCTCAGCCTGGACGAACTGGCCGGCGGCATGCTGGAACAACGCGATCAGATGGGATTTGGGATCTTGCGAATGGGTCATGGAATACACCTTTAATTGGCGCGGATTATAGCGGCAGGCAAGGCTTTTCCGGCTAGCGGCGCTTGCCGCGCGATGCCGGCATCGCGCGGCGTATCGATTACCGAACCCGGGCCAGCCAGGCCCGCCAACCGCCGTAAGCCGTGATGTCCTCGGCGCCGGACACGCCGATGCCTTCGCAGATGAAACCGCTGACCGTGGTGCCGTCAGCCAGTTCCAGTTGGCCGATGCCGAGCGGCGCGGGAATGCCGGCGACGAAGGAACCGAAATGGATGGCCGGCATTTCCCAGACTTCGCAATCGATGGCCGCGCCGCCCTCCTCCACCCGGATCAGGCCGGGCCGTTTGCCGTCGGGCAGCGCGTAGCAGCGATATTTCGGCGCGGTGCGGGTGGCGGCGACCAGGCGGGCATGGCGTTGCGTGAGTTGCGGATTCAGGGGCAAGCCGGACAGATGCGCGCCGACCACGGCGACTTGTATCTGGCCGCTGGCGAAGAGGTTCGGATTTTCGGGTGCGGGCAGCGCGTGCGCCGTGGCGCCCAGTCTGCCCCCCAACGCCCGATGCAGCCGCGCGGCCAGATGCAGCAAGGGCGCGTCCTGCCCCGGCGGCGCGATCAACGTCACGCCGAATGGCGGGCCATCCGCTTGAAAGCCGGCCGGCACGGCGGTGGCGGCCAGGTCGAGCAGATTCATGAAGTTGGTGTAATAACCCAGATTGGCGTTGAGCCGGATCGGGTCGGCTTGCATTTCGTCGATACGGTAGATCGTGCCGGCGGTCGGCGTCAGCATCACGTCGATTTCTTGCCAGACTGTGTCGCAGCGCGCTTTCAGGGCGCGCAGCCGATATTGGCCGGCGAACGCGTCGGCGGCGGTTTGCGCGCGGCCGCCGGCGATGATTTCGCGCACCGGCGGAAATATTTGATCGGCATGGCTATCGAAAAAGTCGCGGATGGCCAGATAGCGTTCCGCCACCCAGGCGCCGCCATAGAGCAGACGGGCGCTGTCCAGGAAGGGGGCGAGGTCGATTTCCACCGGCCTGCCGCCGAGCGATTGCAGCCGCGCCACCGCCTCGGCGAACAGACGCTCCGCTTCCGCGTTGCCGAAGAATTCCAGGTCTTTGGCCATCGGCACGCCAAATTTGAAACTGGCGGCGCGACCGAAATCGAAACCGTGCGCGGCGAGCGGGCGCGAAAACGGGTCATCGGCATCGTAGCCGGCGGCCACCGCCAGCACCTGTTCCGCATCTTCGGCGCTCAGCGCGAAGATCGAAACCGCGTCGAGCGAACGGCAGGCGGGCACGACGCCGCGCGTCGAAAGCGCGCCGCAACTGGGTTTGTGGCCGACGATGTTGTTGTACGCCGCCGGCACGCGGCCGGAGCCGGCGGTGTCGGTACCAAGCGAGAAACTGGCGAAACCCATCGCCACCGCGACGGCGGAACCGGAACTGGAACCGCCCGAGATGAAGTCCGGATCGAACGCATTGCGGCAGGCGCCATAGGGCGAGCGCGTGCCGTTGAGGCCGGTGGCGAACTGGTCCAGATTGGTTTTGCCGAGCGGAATCGCGCCGGCGTCGATCAGACGTCGCACCACCGTGGCGGATTCGGTCGGTGTGTAGGCGTATGCCGGACAGGCCGCCGTGGTCGGCAACCCGGCCAGATCGATGTTGTCCTTGATCGCGAACGGAATGCCATACAGCGGCAGGCTGGCGATGTCCTTGCCTTCAAGCGAGCGGGCATATGAACGCAGCGCGTCGGCGTCCAGGCGGCTGATCCAGATGGCGTGGTCGTCCGCGTCGGCGCGGCGTTCTATCAAGCCCTCCACCAGGGCGAGCGGAGTCAGTTGGCCGGACTGATAAAGGCGGCGCAGAACGGCGATGTTCAGGTTGGGCGTCATTTTCAGGTTGGACGTCATTTCGGTCGAAGTCGAGCAGCGGGTGCGCTGGTACGAATCAGCATCCGCCGGCATTGGAAATACAGCGCACTTTACACAAAACGCACGGGCGCTTCCCATACCGCCAGAACGACACAGCCTTCCGGGCTTGCAACGCTGTGCTGGGTGCCGGGCAGGCTCATCAACAGCGTGCCGGCCTGGTACACGCCACGCTCATCCTGTTGCGCGCCGGACAAGATCTGGATGTATTCGATACCGATGTGCATATGCTCGGGCACTTTGGCCCCGGGGGCATAGCGCAGCAGGGCCAGCTTGGTGTTGCCGGCCACATCGCGATAGAGCGGGCTGAGGTCCACGCCCGGCCCCAAAGGTTCCCAGGCAAACTCGCCCAGACGTTGCGGAATCGTGGCGAGATCAAGCAGAACCAGACCGAAGGGGGTTTCAACCATAGGTTCTTTCCAATGCGCTAATGACCGCTTCGCTGCTGGCGACCCAGCCGACGATACCGCTCTGGGCGGTGATCATGTCCAGCGTGGCTCGCTTGAACTCCGGGAAATAACTCTCCGTGCCGTCCTCAACCAACAGGCACTGGTAGCCGCGGTCATTGGCCTCCCGCATCGTGGTCTGCACGCACACCTCGGTGGTCACGCCGGTGAACAGCAGGTGGGTGACGCCCAATCCCGGCAGGATCTGCTGCAGCTGCGTCGAATAGAACGCCCCCTTGCCGGGTTTGACGATCTCGACCTCGCCGGGCAAGGGCTTGAGCGCATCGATGATGGCGTTGCCCGGTTCGCCGTCGACCAGCAGGCGGCCCATGGGCCCCGCATCCCCGATCTTCAGTCGGCAATTGCCGCGCTGCCGCTTGGCCGGCGGGCAATCCGACAAATCGGGTCGATGCGCCTCGCGGGTATGGATCACCGGCAAGCCCAGCCGACGCGCCACCGCCAGCAGTCGCGCGATCACCGGCACGCAGGCCTGCAGGCGGCCGACATCGTTGCCCAGCGCATCGCCAAAGCCGCCGGGTTCGACGAAGTCCCGCTGCATGTCGATGATGACCAGGGCGGGCGGCCTCTTGAGCAGGGCATACGGGTAGGGATGGGCATCAATGAACATGGTTTTCGCCTCCATGGCCGGCCATGTGGCGACCGATGACGATGGGTTCGGCCGCCTGCGGCGTGGTCTCGTAGACCAGGCGGCCGGCGGACATGACGTGGATGCGGTCCGACAGTTCGAGTATCTCGTCGAGGTCTTCGCTCACCAGCAGCACCGCCGCGCCCGCGTTGCGCGCAGCCATGATGCGGCCATGGATCTCGGCCACGGCGGTGAAATCGAGGCCGAAGCAGGGATTGGCCACCACCAGCACATTCATTGGCCGACCTTGCCGCTCACCCAGTTCCCGCGCCAGGATGGCCCGCTGCACGTTGCCGCCCGAGAGGTCGCCGATGGGCGTGTCGGGGGTCGGCGGTCGCACCTTGAAGTCGACGATGGCGCGCGCGGCGGCAACCGCCATCGCGCCTCGACGCAAGAATCCGCCGACGCTGAACGGCGCCTGGTCGAAGCGGCGAAAGGCCAGATTTTCCGCCACGCTCATGCGCGCCACGCTGGCGTTGCGCAACGGCTCCTCGGGCAGACAGTGGAAGCCGTGGCGCAACAGATCGCGGCGCCGTCCGGCATAGACTTCGCCCATGACCCGGATTTCCCCTCCGGCCGATGGCCGCTGCCCGGCCAGTACCTCGACCAGTTCGCGCTGGCCGTTGCCGGACACGCCGGCGATGCCGACGATTTCGCCGGCTTTCACCTTCAGCGAAAGCGCATGTATCGCGCTCATGCCGCTGTCGTCTTCCACGCTCAGGCCGGCGATATCCAGCTTCACCGGCTGTTCGGCCACCGCCTCGCGGGCCAGTGCGGTCTGGCTGAATTCGCTGCCCACCATCATCTCCGCCAAGCCCTTGACGTCGACATCGCTCACCCGCGCCGAGCCCGCGTGCTTGCCCCGACGCAACACGGTGACATCGTCGGCATAGGTCATCACCTCGCGGAACTTGTGCGTGATGATCAGCACGCTGAGGCCGGATTCGCGCGTCATGTCGCGGATGCGCCCGAGCACCTCGTCCGCCTCGTCGGGCGTGAGCACCGAGGTGGGTTCGTCCAGGATCAGTACTTTCACGTCGAGCAGGAGCTGTTTGACGATCTCCAGCTTCTGCTTTTCGCCCGCCGCCAGATGGTTGACCGAGGCATCCAGAGGCAGTTGGAAGGGCATCCGGGCCATGCGCTCGCCGATCGCCCTGCGCTCTTTTTTCCAGTCGATCACGGCGGGCAGATGCGGCCGGGCCAGCACCAGATTCTCCAGCACGGTCATGTTGGGGATCAGCGTGAAATGCTGGTAGACCATGCCGATGCCCAGATCGTGGGCGTCGCGCGGATTGGCGATGGTCTGCTGGCGCTCGCCCAGCAGCACTTCGCCCTCGTCCGGCGTGTAGAAACCGACGATGCATTTCACCAGCGTGCTCTTGCCGGCGCCGTTCTCGCCCAGCAGGGCGTGTATGCCGCCTTTTGCTAATTTCAGCGAAACCCGGTCCAGCGCCCGCAACTCACCGAAGCGCTTGCTGACGTTGATCGCTTCCAGGGCCAGATTGCTCATGGCATCGCCGCCAGAAGTTGCGCTGAGGTCGCCACGGCGCCGAACACACCGCCCTGCATCGTCACCATCTTCAGCGCCGCAGCGTGGTTGCCCGTATCGGTAGCGCCGCAGCAGTCCGCCAGCAACAGACATTCGAAGCCCATGTCGTTGGCGTTGCGCATCGTCGTATGCACGCACACATCGGTGGTGATGCCGGTGACGATCAGGTTGCGGATGCCGGCCTTGCGCAGCAGCAGTTCCAGGTCGGTGGCGTAGAAGGAACCCTTGCCCGGCTTGTCGACGATGGGCTCGCCCGGCAACGGCGCCAGCTCCGGGATGATGTCCCAGCCCGGTTCGCCGCGCACCAGGATGCGTCCGCACGGCCCCGGGTCGCCGATGCCGGCGCCGATGCGCTGGCTGCGCCAGCGTTTGTTGTCGGGCAGGTCGGTCAGGTCCGGGCGATGCCCTTCCCGGGTGTGGATCACCAGCATGCCAAGACCGCGCGCCATGGCCAGCACGCGGCCGATCGGTCCGATCGGCGCACGGGTCAGGGCCAGGTCGTAGCCCATGCGATCGACATAGCCGCCGATGCCGCAGAAATCCGTCTGCATGTCGATGACGATCAACGCGGTGTTTTCCGCGCGCAGATCGCCGTCGAAAGGCCAGGGATAGGGGTCCGCCGCAACAAACAAACTCATGATTTCATCTCCGTTATTTATCGTGCCGCCAGGGTTCCGGGCATGCCGGAACGCACTTTCTTGGATGAGGCGGCGATCATCAGAATCAGCGTCAACACATAGGGCGCGGCGTTGAACAGGTAGTAGCCCCAAGTCACGCCGACCGATTGCAATGAAGGTCCCAGCGCCCCGGCGCCGCCGAACAGCAGAGAGGCATACAGGCAGCGCATCGGATCCCAACGCGCGAAGATGACCAGAGCGACCGCCATCAGGCCCTGGCCGCTGGACAGTCCCTCGCTCCAGCCGCCCGGGTAGTAAAGGGACAGGAACGCGCCGCCGACGCCGGCCAGAAAGCCGCCCGCCATGGTGGCGAGCATGCGCACGCCATTGACGTTGAGCCCCATGGCGCGCGCCGCCTGGTCGCTCTCGCCGACGGTGCGGATGGCCAGGCCCCAGCGACTGCTTCGGAAAAACCAGGCCATGGCCGGCGCCAGGATCACGCCGACGATGAACAGGGCGTTGATCTCCAATGCCGCGCGCAGCGCCGGGTTGTCGCTCCAGGCACCCAGATGCAGGGCCGGCAGATGCGGCGCGCTGGGCTGGATCAGCGGCTTGCCGAGGAAGAAAGCCAGACCGGTGCCGAGGATCATCAGGGCGATGCCGACGGCGATGTCGTTGACGCGCGCTTGCTGGCATAGCAGGGCATGAATGAAGCCCAGCACAACACCGGTGGCGCCGGCGGCCAGCACGCCCAGCCAGGCGGAACCGGTGATCCAGGCGACGCCGTAGCCGGCCATCGCGCCCATGATCAGGTTGCCTTCGAGGCCGAGGTTGATGCGACCGCTTTTCTCGGTCAGACATTCGCCCAGGCTGACGAACAGGAACGGCGTGCCGACCCGGATGGCGCCGCCCAGCACGGCGATCAGCACGGTCAGCCACTGGCTGGGATCTTCGATCATGCCGCGCCCCCTCGTTTCCTGGCCAGATGGGCGAACACGGCTTCGCTCGCCAGCAGCAGGATGAAGATCATGCCTTGCAGCACCAGACTGGTGGCGTCGGGCAGGTCGTGGTCCCGCTGCATCAGGCTGCCGGCCGCGCGGATGCCGCCGAACAGAATGGCCATCGGGACGATGGCAAGCGGATGGTGACGCGCGGCGAAGGCGATCAGGATGCCCTCGTAGCCATAGCCGGCATTCAAGGAGGTATTGGCGCGGCCATGCACGGCGGCCACTTCGACCATGCCGGCCAGGCCAGCCGCCGCACCGCCCATCAGGCAAACCAGGAACACGATGCGGCCGACCGGCAGCCCGGAGAGTCGGGCGGCGCGCGCGTTGCCGCCCACCATGTCGACGGCGAAACCGAACACCGTGCGTTTGTAGAGTATCCAGAGCAACAGGCAGGCGATCAGACCGAAGCCGAAACCCCAGTGGATCGAGCTTTCACCCAATGCGCCCAGCATGTGGGTTTCGCCGATGTGGTGGGTTGACGGTTTGTTGAGCGTCTCCGGGTCGCGCAGCACCCCGATCACCAGAAAACTCAGGATGGCGATGCTGATGTAGTTGAACAACAGGGAACTGATCGTCTCGTTGACGTTGCGGCTGTGGCGCAGCCAACCGACGAGGCCGATGAGCAGGCCGCCCGCCAGCATCGCGGCCAAAGCCATGCCGAACAGCGCGACCCAGGGATTGGCTTCGATCAGCGCCAGTCCGGTCAGCGCGGCGGCCAGACCGCCCAATACCACGGCCCCCTCGCCGCCAATGACGATCAGGCCCAGCCGCGCCGGCAAAGCGGTGCATAACGCGGTGAGCATCAGGGGCGCCGCGCTGACCAGCGTGTTCTGCCAGGAAAACCAGGTGCCGAAAGCGCCCCGGTAAATGGAGTGATAGACCTCCAGGGCATTCGCTCCCGCGAGGCTGACGAAGCCGCCGAACAGCAGCAGCGATAGCGCCAGCGCGGTCAGGGGAATCAGAAAGGGAGCGAATGCCATGACTCAGCCCTTGGTGCGACCGATGACGCCTTCGACCAGCCAATCCATGCTCTCAAGCCAGAGGTCGGTCTGGCTGTAGGACTTGCCCTTGGCGATGACTTCGCGTCCGGTGTTGTCCTTGATCGGGCCCTGGTAGACGACGAACCCCCCCTTCATGAACTGGGCGCGCGCCTTGTCCGCATGCGCACGGGCCTTGGCGCTGACCGCCTTGCCATAGGGCGAACTCTTGACCAGCCCCTCCTTGAAGCCGCCGCGGATCAGGTTGGGGATCTTTGCGCCCTTGGCGATCATCGTGGCGTAATCGAGATAGATCTTGCTCCAGTTCCATTCCGCGCCGGTGAGAAAACCCTTGGGCGCCAGCTTCGACTGATCGGCGTGGTAGCCGCAGGAATAGACGCCGCGCTTTTCCGCCGTCTCCACCACCACCTTGGGGCTGTCGACGTGGCAGGTCAGCACATCCACACCCTGATCGATCAGGCTGTTGGCGGATTCGGCTTCCTTGACCGGATTGGACCAGCCGCCGGTGAACACCACCTGCACGGTGATTTTTGGATTCACGCTGCGCGCCGCCATCGTGAAGTTATTGATGTTGCGCAGCACCTGGGGGATGGGAATGGCCGCGATGTAACCCAGCTTGCCGGTCTTGCTCATGTGCCCGGCGACGATGCCGGAAACATAAACCGCCTCATCGATATAGCCGAAATAGCTGCCCACATTTTTCGGATGCTTGCTGGCGTCGTAGAGGCCGCCGCAATGCAGGAACATGACATTGGGGTATTTGGGCGCGATCTTGAGGATGTGCGGATCGAAGTAGCCGAACGAGGTCGGGAAAATCACCTGGGCGCCGTCCAGGTTGATCATGCTCTCCATCGCCTTCTGCACGGCGATGGTTTCCGGCACGTTTTCCTGATCCACCGCCTTGATCCACGACTGTTTCGCGATGGCCGACTTGCCCTCGAAATGCGCCTGGTTGTAGCCGTAGTCGTCGCGCGGGCCGACATAGATGAAACCCATGACCACCTTTTTCGCCGCTTCGGCGTCGCCGATGCCAAACCCGCCCGCAATCGTGCCGAGCCCCAGGCCGGCCAGGCCCTTGAGCGCCGCGCGCCGGTTCTGATCGGTGGTTTTGTTTTGTTCCTTGTCCATTGCCTCGTTCCTCATGGTTGTTCTCACATCGTCCACTTGATCATGACCTGGGGAATATCCTCGTCGAAGCCTTTGACCCCGAACTTGTTGCGCCAGATCTGATATTCGACCCCGACCTGAACCGCGCCGGGCGCGCCGAACCAGTTGCCGACATCGACCAGCAGGCGCGGCCCGGCCACCAGGTTGTCGGCCTTGGGCGCGCTGCCGCCCTTCTCGCCCCAGGCGTAGTCGGCGAAGCCCTCGAAGGCCATTTTCTGGCCGCCCAGCGTGAACGGCAGCAGCCAGTCGATGGTGGCCTGGGCGCCGGCATCGGACTGCGCGGCCAGCCAGTCGCGCGTGCTTTTCCGGTAGTAAAGATTGATATCGGCGAAGGCGAACTTGGGCAGATCCAGCGCCAGGCCGACGCCCAGCAGCGTTGCGCGCAAGTCCTCGCCCATTTCCTGCGTCCCCGCCAGCAGCACATCCTTCACGATGCCGTAAGACATTTTCTTGCCGCTGATCTTGCCCAGACTCAGCCGAGGCGAGAATTCCGCGTAATAGCTGGTGCCTTTGGCCGTGGGATTGCTGACATCGAGGAAGAAGAAGTTGTCGCCGTACTTCCAGCCATTGGCATGTTCCAGCGTCATGATGGCCATCGAGTTGTCGCCCAACTCATAGCCGTCGCCATGCAACAACTGGACATTGGTCGTGCTCCACTCCGCCGCCTGAACCGCCGCGCTGCCCGCCGCGAGCATGGCCAAAGCCAGACAACGGGATGTTTTATGCCAGCCATCTCGGCACCGTGGCGAGGTTTTCACTGCTTGCCTGTATTGCATGGAGTTCTCCTATGAGCGTTAAGTTGGACTCGATCGCGTCATGTGCGGATCGATGTATACAACATAGCATGCATCATGCCAGCCACTAAAACACCTGGCTTCGCCCAGCAGACAAGGCAATAACAACTTATTAATCAATCAGATAGGAAAGTGCCCGACTAACCGGAGGTCAAACCACGGCCGGGCCATCAAGGCCATGAAACAGTGCATCAAGCCAGCGAAATGCCCATAACTGGTGCAGTTTTCGCGCAATCAAGCCTGGGTCTTGGCCGGGTTTCCCCGATTTTTGTGTATGGCCAATTGCGTCAGGGTGATGGTTTTAACGAATTGCTCATTGTGCGAAATATGGCCGCGCATCAGCGCCTGCGCCTCCTGCACATCGCGCCGCAGCAAGCTCTGGCAAATCAGAAAGTGATCCGCGTAGGTCTGATCGATACGGTCCGACATCGAGAATCCGAGTCGGCGCACGATGCGCAGATGCCGATTCACATCGGCCAGGTATTTATGCAAAACCAGATTGCCGCCGCCTTCGGCCAGAGCCAGATGAAAGGTTTCATCGCGCGCCTCCATTTCCTCCGGATCGTCGCTGCGCTCGGCCTGCTTGTCGGGATCCCATGCCACGGCGAGTTCGGTCAGCGCGGCATCGCTCATGAAGGTGCAGGCAAGTTGCAAGGACAGGTGCTCCAGGCTCATCCTGACTTGGTAATACTTTCTGAGATCGTCGATATCCAGGTTGTGGATGAAACAACCTTGTTTGGGCATGACCGTCAGATAGCCCTCGACCTCCAGTCGTTGCAGTGCGCTACGGATGGGCGTTCGACTGACGCCGAAATATTCCGCCAACTCGGTTTCGGTCACCCGGCTGCCCGGGTAAATCTCGAAGTTCAGAATCCGCTCGCGCAAACTGGTGTAGACGTCCTTCGCACTCAGTTTGGCCTCTGCCACGTTTATCTCCTTGCCGACACGGAAAGCTGGATATTCATCGTTATGGCCTTCATTCCGCAACCAGCACCAGCAGATCCTGCCCCGCCGCGACCTGGCCGCCTTCCCGGCAGAACAGCTTGTAGACCGTGCCGTCACAGGGCGCTGGCACGCTGAATTCCATTTTCATCGACTCGACGATGACCAGCGCGTCGCCCGCCCGCACCCGGTCGCCTTCCGCCACCGCGAGTTTCCAGATGTTGCCGGCGACGTGGCTGGAGATGGCGCGGCCGTGTTCGGGCAGGTCGAGTTCGCTATCGATGGCGGCCTCGGCGACGTTGGCATCGGTGGCGAACTCGGCCTGGCCGGCGGCTTTCCAGCGTTCCCGTTCGGCGTCGAAGGCGGCTTGTTGCCGGGTCTTGAACGCGGCGATGGAGTCGGTGTTTTCGGCCAGGAATCGGTTGTAGTCGGCCAGGCGGAAGGTGGTTTCCTCTATGCGTAGCGGGTAGCGACCCAGGGGGAAGTCCTCACGGATTTTCAGCAACGCCTCGGCGCTGACCGGGTAGAAGCGGATCTGGTCGAAGAAGCGCAGCAGCCAGGGCTTGCCGTCGGTGAATTCTTTCGTCTGGCGCCAGCGGTTCCACATCTGCAAGGTGCGGCCGACGAACTGGTAGCCGCCGGGACCTTCCATGCCGTAGACGCACATGTAGGCGCCGCCGATGCCGACCGCGTTTTCCGGCGTCCAGGTGCGCGCCGGGTTGTACTTGGTGGTGACCAGACGATGGCGCGGGTCGACCGGCGTCGCCACCGGCGCACCCAGATAGACGTCGCCCAGGCCCATGACCAGATAGCTGGCCTCGAACACGATGCGCTTCACCTCGTCGATGCTGTCCAGGTCGTTGATGCGGCGGATGAACTCGATGTTGGACGGACACCAGGGCGCGTCCTTGCGCACCGACTGCATGTATTTCTCGATCGCGAGTTTGGTCGCGGCGTCGTCCCAGGACAGCGGCAGGTGGACGATGCGGGTCGGCACTTCCATGTCCTCGATGGCTGGCAATTGCCGCTCCACCGCCAGCAGCAGGTCCATCAACTTGGTCAGTGGCAGCACGCGCGAGTCATAATGCACTTGCATCGAACGGATGCCGGGCGTCAGGTCCAGGATGCCGGGGATGGCGTCCGCTTCCAGCCGAGTCATCAGCGCATGCACGCGGAAGCGCAGGTTCAGATCCAGCGCCAGCGGACCGTATTCGACCAGCAGGTATTTGTCTCCGGCGCGGCGGTAGACCACTTCGACCGGGTTTTCTGTGAGCGGCGTGCGGTGCAGGACGGGTTGGGCGGGTAATTCTCCCTCTCCCCCGACCCCTCCCCCGCAAGCGGGGGAGGGGGGCAAACCAGCGATGGCCGCGTCCTGCGCCGCTTCCAGCCGTTCCGCCTCAGCCTGCGACAAGCGCTCGAAGCGCACCGTATCGCCCGGCCGCAACTGGCCCATCTTCCACAGTTCGGCCTGGACGATGGTGGCGGGGCAGACGAAGCCGCCCAGGCTGGGCCCGTCCGGGCCGAGGATCACCGGCATGTCGCCGGTAAAATAAATCGACCGCGCCGATGGCATAGGCGTTGTCGTGGATGTTGGAGGGATGCAGGCCGGCTTCGCCGCCGTCCTTGCGCGCCCATTCTGGCCGTGGGCCGATCAATCTGACCCCGGTGCGGCTGGAGTTGTAATGCACTTCCCAGTCGGTGGCGAAGAACATGTCGATGTCGGCGTCGGTGAAGAAGTCCGGCGCGCCGTGGGGTCCGTAGAGGACGCCGATCTCCCAGGCGTGGCTGTAGCTTGGCGTCAGCGCGGCGGGCAATACGGCACCGGCGCCCACATCCTCCGTGGCGGAAATATGCAGCACATCGCCCACCCGCAGCGTGCGCCCGGCATGGCCGCCGAACTGGCCGAGCGTAAATGTGGCTTTGCTGCCCAGATAGTCCGGCACATCGAAGCCGCCGCGCACGGCCAGATAGGCGCGCGCGCCGGTGTCCCGGATGGCGCCCAGCTTGAGCATGGCGCCGGCCGGCACGGCATGCGCGGCCCAGTTGGCGATGGGCTGGCCGTCCAGTTCGGCCCCCATGTCCGCCCCGGCCAGCGCGATCACCGTGTCGCAATTGAAGCGCAGGGTCGGGCCGGCCACGGTCAGTTCCAGGCCGGCGACCCCTTCCGCATTGCCGGCCAGACAGTTGGCCAGACGGAAAGCGAGATGATCCATCGGCCCGGACGGTGGCACGCCGACGTTCCAGTAGCCGGCGCGGCCGGGCCAATCCTGGATGCTGCTCTGCACGCCGGGCTCGATGACATCCAGCGTCGCCGGCCGGTAATGGAAAGCGTTGAGATAGCGCGTGGTCTGGCGACCTTCGGCGAAGGTGGCGTCAGCCAGAATCTGGCGCAAATAGTCCAGATTGCATTCGATGCCGGCGACGCGGGTTTCCGCCAGCGCCCGCCGCATCTTGGCCAGCGCGGCGGCGCGGTCGTCCGCCTTGACGATGATCTTGGCCAGCATCGGGTCGTAGAACGGCGGCACCTCGCTGCCGCGCTCGACCCAGGTTTCGATGCGTGCATCCGGTGAGAACTCGGCCTGGGTCAACACCCCGGCGGCGGGCTGGAAGTCCTTGCCGGGGTCTTCGGCATACAGGCGCACCTGGATCGAAGCGCCCCGGGCTTCGGCCTGGAAGCCGGTCAGATCGAGTTCGCCGGCGGCCTGCCGCAGCATCCACTCGACCAGATCGATGCCGGTGACTTCCTCGGTGACGCCGTGTTCGACCTGCAAGCGGGTGTTCACTTCGAGAAAGTAGAACTGGCCGCTGGCGGTGTCGTAGACGAACTCGACCGTGCCGGCCGAGCAATAGCCGACCGCCTGGCCCAGGCGCACGGCGGTGTCGAGCAGATTGCGCCGCTGCGCATCGGTCAGCCCGGGCGCGGGCGTTTCCTCGATGACTTTCTGGTTGCGCCGCTGCACCGAGCAGTCGCGCTCGCCCAGGGCGACCACCTGACCTTTGCCGTCGCCGAAGATCTGCACCTCGATATGGCGCGCGTGTTCGACGTATTTCTCCAGAAAGATGCCGGCTTCCTTGAAGTTGGCGCGCGCCAGCCGATCGACCGACTGGAACGCCTCGACCAGTTGGTCGGCGCTCCAGATCAATCGCATGCCGATGCCGCCGCCGCCGGCGGTGCTTTTCAGCATCACCGGATAGCCGATGCGCGCCGCCTCGGCCTGGGCGTGGCCGGTATCGGCGAGCAGACCGGAGCCGGGCAGCAGGGGCACGCGATGGGCTTCGGCCAGATCGCGCGCCGTATGTTTCAGGCCGAAGGCGCGCATCTGCTCGGGGCTCGGGCCGATGAAGGCGATGCCGGCCGCCGCGCAGTCTTCCGCAAAGCCCGGGTTTTCCGACAGAAAGCCATAGCCGGGATGGATCGCCTGCGCGCCGCTGGCCTTGGCCGCCGCCAGGATCTTGTCGCCGCGCAGATAGCTTTGCGCCGCCGGCGCCGGGCCGATTTCGATGGCCGCGTCGGCCAGGCTGACATGCAGCGAATGCCGGTCGGCTTCCGAGTAAACCGCGACAGATTTGACGCCCATGCGGCGCAGAGTGCGGATGATGCGGCAAGCGATGGCGCCGCGATTGGCGATCAGTACGGTGTTGAACATGTGTCCTCGCTCGCGGGTCGTCCCGCATGCTTAACTTGCGCCGGCAGGCCGTCCCACCGGGGTTGCTCCCTCCCCCTCTGGGGGAGGGCTGGGGAGAGGGCGCTTTTGGCCACTATGGCTAGGTTCCCTCTCTGGAGAAACTACCAGCCAACCGACTAAGCCGCCAAAAAACGGCGGCCAAGTCTCTGGCTGCCCTAGCCCCTCCCCCGCTTGCGGGGGAGGGGAATGTCATGTTGTTAACCTCTGTCCCACAACAGAAAGCGCGCCGGCGTCGGGTTGTAGGCGTTGCACGGATTGTTCAGCTGCGGGCAGTTGGACACCAGCATCCACAGATTCATCTCGGCGCGCAACTCGACATACTTGCCGGGCGCGGAGACGCCGTCGGCGAAAGTCAGGGCGCCGGTTTCGGTCACCGGCACGTTCATGAAGAAATTGATGTTGGGCACCAGATCGCGCTTGCCCAAGCCGATGTCGGCGTGTTGCAGCGCGGTCAGATAGTTGTCGCGGCAACTGTGCATGAACTTCTTTTGCAGGGCGTAGCGCACCGTGTTGCTCTCCGCCGCGCAGGCGCCGCCCAGCGTGTCGTGGCGGCCGCAGGTGTCGGCGACGATACTGAGCATGGGGTTGCCGTCGTCGCTGTACAGCACCGAGCCGGTGGTCAGATAGATGCCGCCCTGGCGCAGGATGGTCTCGGTCGCGCTGTAGTGTTCGGCCGGGTCGTCGCGGTTGTAGAAGATCACATCGACGGCCTGGTTGCCTTCCAGGTCGACGATGCGCAGGGTCTGGCCTTTTTCGATGGCCAGCAGATAGGGCTCGCCGGCCGGAACGGTGTGGTCGTACACGGCCTGGGCCGGGTCGAGGGCGCTTTCCTGAATGCGGATGGCGGTAGCAGTAGTCATGGCGATGTCCTCACTCCAGATACAGCATGTCGGTGTTGTGCAGGGCGCGGGCGCACTCGGGCCGGAAGGCGCGGCAGTAGTCGTCCGCCGGGGCCGGGCCGGAGCGCCATGCGGCCAGGCCGATCTTGCCGGGTGCGTAGGTGGGATTGGGGTCGAGCGGGTGCGGCGCGGCGGAGAAGGCGACCAGCACGTCCATGTCCAGGCGCAGGTCGACATGGTCGCCGGCCTGGGCGTGGTTGGCGACAAAGTTGAAGCGGCCTTCCGTGTCCACCGTGACCTTGCTGAAGAAATTCACTGGCGCGACCAGATCGCGCTTGGCCAGGCCGTATTTGCCGATCTCGATCAGCAGTCCGTCGCGCCCGGAGCGGTACATGCCGTTGCGGAAGGACTGGTAGGCGTGGTCGCCGTACTTCTCGTGCATCAAGCGGTTGTCGAGCAGCAGGCCGAGCGGATCGTGCCAGCCCAGGCTATCGGCGGTGATCGAGGCCATGGCGCGGCCCATGTCGCTCATCAGCACGTGGCCCCGGGTGTAGTGGGCGGTGTGCTGCGCCTTGAGCGAATCCGGCTGGTTGTAGCGCTCCAGTTTCTCCTGCGCTGAATAGAGCACCAGAGCAAGATTGGCGCCGGCGTCCAGCGCGGCGATGCGCAAGGTGACGCCGCGCGGCAGGCGGTAAGACCAGTGGCCGCCGCCGGGCACCAGCTCGGAGAACAGCACTTTCTCGGCGTCGAGATCGGGGGCGAAGCGCCGCCAATGCTCCGGGCTGTCAACCGGATGCTCGGCGGGCGGATTGTCCAGCGAGTTTGCCAACAGCGGTTCGGGATGTTCCATGTCGATTCCTTTCAATCGGCCGGCGCATGCAGCGGCGGGATCACCGCCGCGAGCAGTTGCAGGCGGCCGGTGACCATACCGCGCAGGGCGATCATTTCGTGGGCGACGGCCTGAAGCCTGGCGGCCGGCCCCTGTACCAGCAGGACTTCGAGCATCCGGTCTTCGGTCAGGTGCACGTGCAGCGAGCTGATGACTTCGTCGATATGCTGGTACTGGAGGTCGGCCAGCCGGCCTTGCAGCCCCCGGGTGGCGCGGTTGTAAAGCAGGGTGATGGTGCCGGCCATGACCTCGTCGCCGAGGGCGCTTTTGTGCTCGGCCAATTGGTAGTTGACCATGTCGCCGATGGCCTGGGAGCGGCTGCCATAGCCCCGGCTCTCGACCATGCCGTCCAGTTCGGCGAGCAGGTCGGGCGGTAGCGAGACACTGATCCGGCTGACCAGGGTCGAGGGATTTTCCAGGCTCATTTTCATGATTCGGCTCAGAACATGTAGCTGTAGCGTTCGATTTCCCACTGGCTGACGGAGAGATGGTAAGCCTCCCACTCCTCGGTCTTGTAGCGGATGAACTCGTCGCGCAATTCCTTGCCCAGCGTGGCTTCCACCAGCGGATCGGCAGCGAAGGCGGCGACGGCTTCCTGCAGGGTCTGGGGCAGGAATTCGATGCCGCGCGCGTGCCGTTCCGTCTCGCCGATGGCGTACAGGTTGTCCTCGTTCGGGTTGCCCGGGTCGAGTCCCTCGCGCACGCCTTCCAGGCCGGCGGCCAATACCAGCGTGGCGGCCAGGTAGGGGTTGACCGCGCCGTCGGCGTTGCGCGATTCGCAGCGGCCGCCGCCGGCCGGGATGCGCACGGAGTTGGTGCGGTTGTTGGAGCCCCAGGAGTTGAACACCGGCGCCCAGGAGAAGTAACTCATGGCGCCGCGCCGGACCAGACGCTTGTAGCTGTTCACCGTCGGCGCGAACACCGCGCACAGGGCGCGGCCGTGCTTGAGGATGCCGGCCACGAAGCTGTAGCCGAGCGGGGTCAGGCCGATGCCGTGCGGGTCGTCCTCGGGGTCGCAGGCGAACAGGTTTTTGCCCGTTTCCAGGTCGTACAGCGACATGTTGAAGTGGGCGCCATTGCCGGTCTTGTCGGCGAACGGCTTCGGCATCATGGTGGCGAGCAGGCCTTCCTCCTTGGCATAGTGCTTGGCCATGAAGCGGAAGAAGGTCAGGCGGTCGCAGGTGGTCAGCGCGTCGGCGTAGTTGAAGTCGAACTCGAACTGGCCGTTGGCGTCCTCGTGGTCGAAGGAATACAGATCCCAGCCCAGCTCGTTGATGGTGGTCGCCATCTTGTCCAGCCAGGAAAAACTGTTCACGAAGCCGCGCACGTCGTAGCAGGACTTGGCCAGCTTGTCTTCCGGGTCGGGCACCGACAGGCTGCCGTCCTCGGCCTGCTTCAACAGGAAGATTTCGCACTCGATGCCCAGGTTCATGCCGTAACCCAGCTTGGCCGCCGCAGCCAACTGGTTCTTCAGGGCGACCCGGGTGTTGAGCGGATAGGGCTGGCCCTGGAAGTGGTTGTCGGCCGGTATCCAGGCGATCTTGGGTTCCCAGGGCAACTGGATGGCGCGATCGAGGTCGGGCACCGAGGTCAGCTCGTCGTCGTTGGGCGCTTGGCCGAGGCCGTCCAGGGCGTAGCCGGTGTAACGCTCGGAGCCTTTCGCCATCTGTTTCAGATGATCGATCGGCACCACCTTGGCCTTGGGCACGCCGTGGATGTCGACATAGGCGCCGATGCAATACTTGACGCCCTTTTCGGTCAGTTCCTGTTGCAGACGGGCAATCTGTTCGGTCGAATACATTTCATGTTCCTGGTTGCGTTGATAAGCGGAACGGCTCACGCGCCGTCGCCGAAATAGGAATGCGGTAGCGGCGGCTCTTCGGTGCAGCCGCGTTGGATTAATTCGGCCAGGTCGGCCACCAGCCAGTCGAACCATTGCCGGCCCTTCTCGACAGTGGCCAGGCTGGGCATGCCGGTGACGCCGTTCAGGCTGGTGCGGTTGACCGGGTGGGCGAAGACGCAGCCGCAGGTGCGGTCGGGGTCGTCGGCCTCGGCCAGCTTGTCCGGGCGCACGCCCTCCGGAGCGATGGCCAGCATGATCGAGGCCTCGGCGTCGTTGGCGTGCCAGTCGGCGGCGTCGGCGAAATGGAATTCCCGCACCCGCTGGCTGATGCTGGCGGTATTGATCACCGCGACCATCAGGTCGTCGTGTTCGGCGCGCAGCATTTCCAGCGCGCAGCGCAGCGGCGCGGCGTTGGTGACGTGGGCGTTGACGATGAACAGTCGGCGGATGCCGCTGTGATAGGCCCAGTCGCCGATCTGCTTGACCAGTTCGATCAGGGTGATCGGCTGCACGGCGAGGGTGCCGGGCCAGCGCCGGCTGTGGCCGAGCGAGCAGCCATAAGGCAGGGTCGGCAGCATCGGCACGCCGGTTTTGGCGGCGACGGCGGCGCAGAGTTTTTCCGCGATGACGAAGTCGACGCCGCAGCCGAGATGCGGGCCGTGCTGCTCGGTGGCGCCCACCGGCAGCATGGCGGCGTGGCCGCAACGGGCCAGCACGTCGGGGATTTCGGACCAGGTCAGATCGGACCAGCGCATGGGGTCGGCGTCCTTATTCCACGTTGTCGGCGACGTTGGTAAACCGGATCAGATGCGGCTTCACCGCCTGTTCGTCCTCCGGCATCGGTTCCGGCTCGGGATGGATCAGTTCCGCCAGACGCGCCTTGGTGGCGCGGAATTCGGGCGAGTCGAACTGGGCCGGCGAGCGCGGCCGCGGCACCGGCACTTCGATGATTTCCTGCACCTCGCCCGGATGCGCCTTGAGCACCAGGATGCGGTCGGCCAGGTAGATCGCCTCGTCCAGGTCGTGGGTGATGAACAGCACGGTGACATCGACGTTGCGCCAGATGTCGATCAGGTGCGACTGCATCTTGGCGCGGGTCTGCGCGTCGAGCGCGCCGAACGGTTCGTCCATCAGCAGGATGCGCGGCTGGTTGACCAGGGCGCGGGCGATGGCGACGCGCTGGCGCATGCCGCCGGAAAGCTGGTGCGGGTAAGCATCGGCGAACTTCTCCAGGCCGACCAGTTCGAGCCAGAGCAAGGCGTCGCTCTCGGCGTCGCCGCGCCGGTTCATCAACGGGCCGAACATCACGTTCTTCTTCACCGTCAGCCACGGGAACAGCGAATAGCCCTGGAACACCATGCCGCGATCCTGGCCCGGCCCGGTGATCGGCTTGCCGTCGAGCAGGGCTTCGCCCGAAGTGTGGTGGTCGAGGCCGGCGATGATGCGCGCCAGGGTCGACTTTCCGCAGCCGGAGGGGCCGATGACGCAGATGAATTCGCGCCGGTGAACGCTGAAATTGATCCCGCGCAAGGCATCGACCTCGCCCTGCGGCGAACGGAAGCGCTTGCCCAGGTCGCGCACTTCGAGGATGACCTCGCGCTGGCGGATGGATTCGAAACGGGCTTTGACCGCCTCGGATTGATCCAGGTAGCCGATGCCGTCCCGGTTGATTGCCTGAGTGATTTCTTGGTTCATGCGGGTGTCCTCTGGCTCAGCGCCGATCCTGGGCGCGATCCCAGGGGAACAGGCGGCGGCCCAGCCGGGCCAGGATCAGGTCGGTACCGAAACCGATGATGCCGATGATCATGATCGCGGCGTAAACGGTGTCGAAATGCTGGTAGCGCGCCTGTTGCGTGATGTACCAGGTGATGCCGGAACTGGTGCCGATCAGCTCGGCCACGATCAGGTAAGTCCAGGCCCAGCCGAGCAGGATGCGCTGGTCGCGGTACAGGTCGGGCAGGATGCCGGGCAACACCACCTTGGTGACCAGGCTGGCGCCGCGGGTGCCCAGGGTCCGCGCGGCCTCGATCAGTGTGGCCTCCAGCTTGCGCGTGGTGTTGGCGATGATCAGCACCTGCTGGAACAGGGTGCCGATGACGATGATGGCGATCTTGGGGCCGTCATAGATGCCCAGCACCGCCACCGCCAGGGCGCCGAACGCGGGCGCCGGCAGGTAGCGGAAGAATTCGATGAACGGTTCGCTCAAACGTCCGACGCTGGCGTAGGTGCCGGCCAGGATGCCGAGCGGCACGCCGATGAGCGACGAAATCAGGAAGCCCCAGAGAATGATCTGGATGCTGTGCCACAGGCTTTCATGCAGCCAGGGCGCGTCCTTCTGTTCCGGCGCCTTGGTGAAGCCGGTGTAGAACGCCTGCGCCACTTCGTGCGGCGCGGGCAGGTAAATAGGGTTGGCCGGAATGCCGGCGGGCAAGGCCAGTTTCTGTTCCCGCGTGTAGGCGGTTTCTTCCTCGAACTGAGCCTTGTCCACCAGCATGCCGACCTGGAAGTAATCGACGCCACCGGGCACGGTGACCTCGATCTTGGGGTGCCAGATGAACGGCACGTAACTGACCAGGCACCAGACCAGCAACGGCAGCAGAAACGAGCCGATTGCGAACAGGGTGCGCTTGCGCGCGTCGAAGTCCATGCGGCCCCCGAACCAGTTGGAAATCATGCTCGTCTCCGCTCCGTTGTGCTTGTTGCTTGACGTTGTTTATTTGACGTTGGTAAACGACGGATCGAGATAGCTGGCCACGTCCTGGCCGGTCTTGTAGACGCCGTTGGCGACGTTGAACTGGTCAGCCACCTTGGTCGAGCCATACAGCGTCTTGAAGCCGTCGCCCTTGACGTAGATCTTCTTCGCCTCGTCCAGGCTGAGCAGCTTGGTGCCCTTGAGCAGCGGCAGGTAGACCTCGGGCGTGACACCGACGCGGGCGGCCATGATCTTGACGGCGTCAGGCTGGGTCTTGGGGTCGTTGATGTACTTGACCACGCGGTCCCATACCTTCGCCACCTTCATCCACTCGGCCTTGCGCTGCTTGGCGCTGGCCGGGTTGACGGCGAGCACGTCGTAGATCAGGCCGGGTTCGTCGGCGGAGGTGTAGATCGGCTTGGCGCCGGGCACGCCCTTCATGGCCTGACCGGAGATCGGCTGCCAGGCGCCCACCGCGGCCACGTCGCCGGAAGCGAGCATTTGCGGCATCTCGTTGGTCTTGGCGTTGACCAGGGTGACGTCGGATTCCTTCATGCCGGCTTTCTTCAAGCCATTCAGCAGCAGCAGGTGTTCGACCAGACCCACTTCAACCGCCACCTTCTTGCCCTTCAAGTCCTTGATGGAACGCACGCCGGGCTTGCCGACCAGCATGTCGTTGCCGTTGGAATAGTCGGTCAGCAACAGCATGACGCTCTTGCCGCCGGCCGCGCCGGTGACCAGCGCATCGCCGTTGGTCATGGTGACGGCGTCGATCTTGCCGGCCGAGTACGCTTCCATCGAGGCGGAGTAATCGAACCATTCAAATGTGACCGGCACGCCAGCTTCCTTGAACCAGCCCTTGTCGATGGCGACTTGCCAGGCCACCCAGCCCGGCCAGTCGCTGTAACCGACCTTGAGCGGCGCCGCCGCCTGAGCCGAACCCGCGCAGGCCAGAACCGCCACGGGGAGCATCAGCCTGGTCGTCCATCGTTTAACAGCGCTACCGATTTGCTTCAAATTCATGGTTTTCTCCTTGAAGGAATGCTACGGAAATGAATATTGGTAATATTCATTTGTTCAATAGCAAGGATGATGCCAAGCTAAAAATAGAGCCTATGCATCTGTTTTAATGGGCATTGTTTGTTTGTTCCGGCGAAAAGCAGGCATACGCGGCGCATTTTGGGTGCATGTCCGCACCAACTTGTGGCCTATCGCGCAATGCCGCGCGCGCCTTCCGTCGACGCCTTCCCGCGACGCCGATTTGCACCCCAGCGCCAAATAAAAAAGGGCGCCTCGCGGCGCCCTTTCAAGGTCTTGCAGCTTCCGATCGGGAGATCAGATGTTGTAGGCCCGTTCGCCGTGGCAGGCGGTATCGAGACCTTCGCGTTCCTGTTCTTCCGGTACACGCAGACCCATGGTCATGTCGATCAGCTTGAACACGATGAAGGCGACCACGCCGGACCAGACGATCGCGGTTCCGACGGCCTGGGCTTGAATCCAGACTTGCGCGCCGATACTGGTATCGATGATGGTGTTATTGACGTAGTCGATGATGCCGGTGCCGCCCATGGACCAGGTGTTGAACACACCGGTCAACAGCGCGCCCAGAATGCCGCCGACAGCGTGGATGCCGAACACATCGAGCGCGTCATCCACGCCCAGCATCTTCTTCAGGCCGGTTACGCCCCACAGACAGACCACACCCGCCAGTGCACCGATCGCCAGCGCGCCGCCGACACCCACCCAGCCGCAGGCCGGGGTGATTGCCACCAGGCCGGCCACCGCGCCGGACGCAGCGCCCAGCATGGAGGGCTTGCCCTTGAGCAGCCACTCGGCGAAGGTCCAGGTCAGCGCCGCGGCGGCCGTTGCGTTCAGCGTGTTGACGAAGGCCAGAGCCGCCGTGCCGCCCGCTTCCAGCGCGGAGCCCGCGTTGAAGCCGAACCAGCCGACCCACAGCAAGGAAGCGCCGATCATGGTCATGGTCAGGCTATGCGGGGTGAAAGCTTCGCGGCCGTAACCGATGCGCTTGCCCACCAGGTAGGCGCCGACCAGGCCGGCAACACCGGCGTTGATGTGCACCACGGTGCCGCCAGCGAAGTCGAGCGCGCCTTTTTGGAACAACCAGCCAGAGGCGGCAACCGCGGCCGCACCCGCTTCAGCGCTGGTGAAGGCATCCGGGCCGGGCCAGAACCAGACCATGTGCGCCATCGGCAGATAGCCGAAGGTGAACCACAGCGCGGCGAACAGCAACACGGCGGAAAACTTCATCCGTTCCGCGAAAGCACCCACGGTCAGCGCCACGGTGATTGCGGCGAAGGTGGCCTGGAAGGCGACGAAGGCGAACTCCGGAACCACCACGCCCTTGCTGAAGGTCGCGGCGTTGGCGACAGCGCCGGTGACCGGGTCGAATATGCCTTTCAGGAACAGCCGATCGAAGCCACCGATGAAGGCATTGCCCTGGGTGAACGCCAGCGAGTAGCCGTAGATGGCCCACAGCACGGTGATCAATGCGAAGATCGAGAACACCTGCATCAGGATCGACAGCATGTTCTTGCTGCGCACCAAACCGCCGTAGAACAGGGCCAGGCCGGGGATGGACATCAAGATCACCAGCAGGGTGGAGACCAGCAGCCAGGACGTGTCGCCTTTATTCGGCGTCGGCGCGGGCGCCGGGGCGGCAACTTCGGGCGTGGGAGCCGGAGCGGCTACAGCCTCGGCGGGCGCGGCGGCCGGAACCGCGGTCGCATCGGCGGCGGGTGCGGCAACCGCTTCAGCCGCCGCTACCGGTGCTGCTGGCGGCGCTTCCTCGGACAGGGCGACACCGGAGAATCCCAGCGTGCCTAGAAGCATCAATGTAGCGAAGAGCTTTTTCATGGTTGATTCTCCTTAGATCGCCGTCTCGCCGACTTCGCCGGTTCGAATGCGTATAACCTGTTCCAGGTCCCAAACAAAAATCTTGCCGTCGCCGATCTTGCCGGTCTGGGCAGCCTTGGAAATGGCTTCAATGGCTTGATCGAGCAGATCGGCCTTGATGGCGATTTCGATTTTTACTTTGGGCAGAAAATCGACGACATATTCCGCGCCGCGATACAGCTCGGTATGCCCCTTTTGGCGGCCGAAACCTTTGACCTCGGTCACGGTGATGCCGGAAACCCCGAGCCCGGACAAGGCTTCACGCACCTCGTCGAGCTTGAACGGTTTGATGATGGCGGTTACGAATTTCATGGTGGTCTCCTGATTGATTAGCCAGCTTTCGTCTCGCCGCCCCGGCTGACCGAAGGCGGGAGAGTGCAATCAGGCCGGGTTAGAAAGACTTGGAGAAGGAGACCGCGAACACGCCCTTGGCGACGTCTTCGTTATCCCAGTTTCCATAGGCCGCCGTATTGGCATCGGTGTCGGTATAGGCGGCGGTGACGACGCCGAAGCCGACATCTTTGGTCACGCCGACTTTCCAGTCGGTGTAGGAGGCAAAGTTGAAATCGTCATGCTTGACTTTCTGGTGACCGATGTGGCCCAGCACGCCCCAGCCATTGCCCAGATCGTGCGTGGCATTCAGTTCGAGGTAGTTACTGCCGGAGGTTTTCGCACCGGCGGCGCCAGACCAGCCGATGAAGTAGTCGGAGATGACATAGCTGTATTTCAGGGTCAGCATTTTCCAGGTGCCGGCGACATAGGCCTCGGTCGTGTCCGGGGTGATTGCGCCGACGACCTTGTCGCCAGGGTAGTAGTAGCGAATCACGCCAACGTCATAGCCAAAATCGGCCACGCTGCCCTTGTAACCGCCGTAGATATCCAGCTCCAGGCTGCTGTTTGTCTTGTAAGCATCGCCAAGAGCGGCCGTGCCACCCGTTTCCACCCAGCTCTGGGTAGACAGCCAGGCGCCCGCGTAGAGGCCGCTGCTATGGCTGTAATCGACGCCGCCGGAAATAGCCGGGTCATGCTGGGTTTGGGTAACGCCGCGGAAGATGTAATCGGAGGTCACGCCGACGTTGAAAGCCACGCTGTGCGGCGAAGCCGGTGCATCGGCGGCCATCGCGGGCAGGCTGACAAGTCCGGACAGAATAAGCAGGGAAGACAGTTTTTTCATGGTGGTTCTCCGAAAAAGTGGTGCGATGGTGCACATCCCCTTTGAGCATTAACCGTGCCAATTGATTAATTATTTACCAATCAATGAGTTAGATAACAACGGTCGATATTGGCGCGATCATGTGCTCGATATTAGTGCATGAAGAAATCGCGATGCACTGCGTTGGCACGGAAGCATCGGCGAGTCCGTTTGTTAAACTGGTTATCTACAACCGGAATAAGGAAATTACTCATGATCAAACAAAAACTTGTCCAGGAAGTCACCGGAAAAGTGTCGGAAATCCTGGCCTTCAGCCCGGCCAAGGACATTGAGAAGAACCTCAAAGCCAGCCTGGCCGCTTGGCTGTCCAGGCTGGATCTGGTCACGCGCGAGGAATTCGACGTGCAAAGCCAGGTCTTGGCGCGCACCCGCGAGAAATTGCAGGAACTGGAAACGCGCCTGGCCAAGCTGGAAGGGAATACCGAAGACAATCCACAGCAGTGAGCAGCGCCATGGCTGACCGGATAGAGGTTGCGGCGGCGGTCATCGAGCGCCCGGACGGCGCCTTCCTGATGGCGCGCCGACCGGAAGGCAAGGCTTATGCCGGCTGGTGGGAATTTCCCGGCGGCAAGCTGGAAGCGGGCGAATCGGCGCGTCAGGCCCTGGATCGTGAATTGCATGAGGAACTTGGCATAGACGTCGATGAGGCATGGCCTTGGCTGAACCGGTTTTTTGTCTATCCGCATGCCAACGTCATGTTGCGTTTCTTCCGGGTCACCCGTTGGCGTGGCGAGCCGCATCCGCATGAAGATCAGATGCTGGAGTGGACGCACATCGACGCGGCTGGCATTGCCGATCTGGCGCCTGTCTCGGTATCGCCTGTCCTGCCCGCCAACGGGCCGATACTCAAAGCCCTGCGCCTGCCGCTGGAATACGCGATCTCGGACGCCGCCAAGCTCGGCGCGGAGACATTCCTGCGGCGCCTGGATCGACGGCTTGAGCAAGGACTCGGGTTGATGCAATGGCGCGAAAAAAACGTTCCCGACGAACTGGCCGAGCAGGTTGCCGCGCGTTGCAAGGCGGCTGGCGCAATGCTGATGTGCAATGGGGATATGGCGCTGGCGGCCCGCCTTGGCGCTGGCCTGCACCTCAACTCGGCGCAACTGGCGCGGGCGGAAAAACGTCCCGATTTCGAATGGGTGGCAGCATCCTGCCATGACCAGCGGGAACTGGAGCGCGCGGCGGAACTGGAGCTGGATTTCGTCGTGTTATCACCCGTTTTGCCCACGCCCAGCCATCCGGGCGAGCCGGCCCTGGGCTGGCCGGCGTTCACCGCGTTGTTGCGCGACTGCCCCCTGCCCGTGTTTGCCCTGGGCGGCCTTGGAAAGGGCGATCTGGCTCTGGCGCGCGGCCATGGCGCGCATGGCATCGCGTTGAAAAGCCAGGCCTGGAGCGCGGATTGACGACGAATGCCGGGCGGAACCGCGCCTCTCTTGCTCGTATCTGGCTTGTTCGTATCTGGCCGCTGATCGTTCTTTTGTTGCTAGCGCTGGTGCTTTGGGGAGACCGGATTGCGCTCTGGGGCGACCGGCCTGAAGCGCCGGTTACGCAAGTCGATTGCGCCACGTTGACCAGCGGCTGTTCGATTAATGTGAACGGTCGGCAAATCCGTTTCGGCATGTCCGGCGCGCCAAAGCCGCTGGCACCGTTTCAGATCTGGGTCGACGCAGCCGGAGTCGGCAAGGCCGAGGCGCGCTTCGTCATGGAAGGCATGGATATGGGCTTCAATGTTTACACCTTGCGCGCCGATAAACAGGGCATCTTGCGAGCGGCCGTCACGCTGCCTGTTTGCGTCTCCGGTCGACGCGACTGGGCCATGATTCTTGACCTGGACAAGACACGTTTGAGGGTTCCATTTGTCACCGAGCTGTAATGTCCGTCGAAGTCGACGCACATATAATTTGTAAAAGCGCGGCGGTTCACTCAATCTATGAGCCACCCCATCCAAAGAGGGGCAAACGAAGGAGACAAAGTAATGCCCAGTGAACATATCTACAAACAATTCGACGCCGATATGGAGGCTGTTCGCGGTCGCGTACTGGAAATGGGCGGTCTGGTCGAGGAACAGGTCAACAAGGCGATCGAAGCGCTGATCTCCGGCAATACCAAGCAGGCTGAAGAGGTGATCGATAACGATCACCGGGTCAACGCGATGGAAGTCGCCGCCGATGAGGCATGTACCCAGATCATCGCGTTGCGCCAGCCTGCCGCCAGCGATCTGCGCATGATCCTGACCATCATCAAGACGATTACCGATCTGGAACGTATCGGCGACGAAGCCGCCAAGGTTGCGCGCTTTGCCGTCAAGGTCTACGACAGCGACCGCATCCTGACGCCGCGTTACAACGAAATCAAATACATGGCCGGCTTGACCACCAAGATGCTGCGCGAATCGCTCGACGCCTTCGCCCGTCTGGACGCTTCCGGCGCGGCCGGCGTGGCGCGCCAGGATATGGAAGTGGACGAGGAATTCCACCTGATTACGCGTCATCTGATCACGTTCATGATGGAAGACCCGCGCACGATCTCCACCTTCATCGATCTGCTGTTCGTGGTGAAAGCCATCGAGCGCATCGGCGACCATGCCAAGAACATGGCCGAATACGTCGTGTTCATGGTCAAGGGCAAGGATGTGCGCCATACCTCCATCGAAGAACTGGAACGCGAAATCCTGTAATTTTCGCGCACCCGAAGCAAGCCGGCGGGAGTCGCCTCCTGTCGGCTTTTTTGTTTGCGGAGGTGTCAGTGCATGCTGGCTTTACGCACTTCCGCCTGGATATCCAGCTTCTGTTCTTTGCCGTCCGCGCCTTTGACGATCAACGTCATCGGCACTTTCTGGCCGGGTTTGACCTGGTTTTTCAGGCCGATGAACATGACGTGCAGATCACCCGGTTCCAGGCTCACGGTCTTGCCCCTGGGCAGCAGGATTTCCTTCATCTGGCGCATTTCCATGACGCCGTTTTCCATCCGCATGAAGTGCAACTCGAAGGCGTTTGAAATCGGGCTGCTGCCGCCCACCAGGACCATGTCGGCATCCGCGGTGAGATTCATGAAACCACCCGCCACCTTTTGACCCGGCGCGGTGGCGCGCACCCAGGCATTTTCTATTTTGACGCTATCGGCCAGGGCCGGGGCGACAAGCGTGAGGCCCAAGAGCAGGGAAAGCAGGTTGCGATGCATGGCGATTCCTTTCACAAAATCCATTCCAGTTGAACGAAGGCGAAGCGGCCGGCGCTGGGCAGGCGGGCGCCGACCAGTACATCGCCGCCGCTTACCCGGTTGATGCCGCCGAGGTGGTCGTAATAAAGCTGGTCGAGCAGGTTGTCGATGCCGAAGTTCACCTTCACGTTTTTGTTTGCTTTCCATTCGGCATGCCAGTCGAACACGGCGTAGCCGGGGCTGGTTTTTTCGTTGTTGAGCGCCGCGCCGGTGCCGGGTTTGCCGTATATCGCCACATCGTCCTGCCCCCGCGCCATGCGGACGGCCAGCGCGTTGTTCCAGGCCCCATGCTGATGGCTGGCCTGCAGCGTCACACGCAAGGGCGCCAAGCGATAAAGATCGGTATCGCTATCCATATTGCGGCCGCGCACATAGCTCAACGTGCCCGCGAACCGCCATGCGGCAAGCTGATAAGCCCAGGAACCGTCCAGGCCATGGAGCCGCGCGTCATGGTTTTCGTAACGCAACACATTGGTCACGCCATCGGTGCTGTAAGGCGTGCCGACGATGTAGTCGGTGATGTGCTGATAGAACAGGCCGACTTTGTAAGTCTGCCCGCCGGATTGGCCCTGAACGGCCAGATTCAGCGCATGCGCGACTTCCGGCTTCAGGTTCAGGTTGCCCAGATAGGTGTTGTTGTCGGCCTGACCCGCGCTGGCGTTGAGCGGAGTCCATTCGTAGCGTTCGAGCAGGCTGGGGGAACGGGTTTTTCGGGTGAGGCCGACTTCGTAACCCCGGTTGGCCGCCGCCGCGTACTGGAACAATGCATTCCAGTCCCAGTTGTGATCGGTTTTTTCGTGCGACAGCGCATTGAAGGCGCCGCCCAGGCCGGTGCTCACAACCGCTTGCGCCGCGCCCGATCTCACTTTGCCGGTATCCATCATGACCGTATCCGAACGCAAGCCCAGATTGGCGCTCCAGGCCCCGCTCAGCGCGCCTTGCCATTCACCGTAGAGGCCTAGACGGTCACGGCTGGCATCGCGCAGGATGTCCGAGCTGAACGCGTTCGTGGTGGCATTCCATTGGTAGGTATCGAAGTCATTGACCAGCCATTCCGCGCCAAAGCTCACCCGCCCGCCCGCCATATTGCGCTTGCCGCCCAGCACCAGGCCCAGGTCGGTGCTGGTGGCGGGGGCATACATCCTGGTGCCGGCGTTGGGACGCAGACTGTAGTTGTCCATCAGGTGTTCGATGTCATGCCAGTAGATACGCGTGCTGATGCTGGTATCGCCGAACTTGCCTTCCCAGGCCAGATTCATCGCGTCGGCATCGTCCTTGACCATGTCCATCGGCAGCGCCGGGTTGCCGGCGTCGCGCACGCGATGCTGGCTGACATTGGCGTCGAAGCGGCCGGATTCTGTGGCATGCGCGTAGGAAAGTTTGTTGCGCCGGCTTTCATAGCCGGTGTCTTTGACCGTGCCGTTGGCATATTTCAGGTCGTCGCCCTGGGCGAAGTTGCCGGCGTAGGACAAGGCATCGCTCCGGTTGCCGGTGCTGGCATTGAGGCCCAGATTCCAGCCGTCGTTGGCGCCGCTGAAGCCGGCGTCGATCTTGCCATGAACCTGCCAGGCATCGCCCACCGCGAAAGCCGGACGCGCGGAACGCGCCAGGATGGATGCGCCCAGCGCATCGCCCCCGGCCGAAACCGGGCTAGCGCCCGCGATCAAAGTGAGGCTTTCCGTATCCGCCGCCGCCGCGTAGTGCAGCGGCGGATCCATGTGGTTGGGGCAGGCGGGGGTGATGTGCATGCCGTCGACCAGAATATTGACCCGGTCGCCGCTCAAGCCGCGCACCTGGGCAATGCCTGTCAGCGGGCCATTCTTCACCACCGCCGCGCCTGGCAGTTCCGCCAGCGCTCCAGCCAGGTCGGCCAATGCCGGAGCGGGCGTGGCGCGGCTGGAAGCGAACGGGATCAAGCTGGGGCGCTGCGCGGTAACCAGGATTTCTTCCAGAACCGGAGTCTCGGCCGCGCTGGACATGCATGGCGGCAACGCCAACAACAGGACTAATGGCTTGAATTTCATGGTCGGGTTCGGATTGAGAAAACCCCGCCATGGTAAAGATGCCTCACCCAGCGCGGGGTGCGGCAAATTGTCGCAGGCTGGAACAAACCCGCTCGAATGCTTACGCAAGGGCAAGCATTTTGCCTACAGCCGTTTTGTCTATTTCGCCGCCGCATGCCGTCTGAAGGCCGCCAGCAGCGCCAGGTCGTAGCCGATCTTGAGCACACCGCATAGCACCAGCGGCGCCGCCAGCAGGCCGGCGGCGAATAGCGCCCCGCCCAGTGACGGGCTCAGCGCCGCGGCCAGGCTGCGCGGCACGGCGGTGAAACTGGCGGCGGCGGCGCGTTCGGGCGGCGTGACCACGGCCATCACGAAGGCGGCGCGCGTCGGCACATCCATTTGCGACAAGAAAGCGCGCAGCAGCAACAGACCGAGCGCCAACGTCAGATTCGGCGCCAGCGCGGCCAGGATCAGGCAGATGCTGGCCGGGATGTGGGTGAACACCATCGTGTTGAGCAGGCCGATTTTTTTCGCCACCCAGGGCGCGGCCAGCTGTGAACCGGCGGTGAGCAGCCCGGCCCAGAAGAAGAATACGCCGGCGGCGGCGACCGATAAGCCGAAGCGTTCGAACAGCCACAGCGCCAGCAGCGAGTTCACCACCAGCCCGCCGGCAAAGGCATCGACCGAAAACAGGGCGGCCAGCCGCAGCACGATGCCACGCGATGCCTGTAGCGGCGTCGGCGCTTGCGGACGCCGATGTGGCGGCGGTTCCGGCAGGCGGCGGTAGAGCAACCAGACGGCCAGGCCGGTGAGGCCGTAGAACGCGAACATCAGGCGCAAAGCGGCAAGGCGTTCGAATTCCAGCGTCACCAGCCAGTCCGGCACGGCGGCGGCAAGCGCGCCAACCGCCGCGCAGAGCGCGCCGGTCAGGCTGTAACGGGCGAACAATCGGGTGCGCGCATCGCCCTCGGCGGCTTCCGCCAGACGCGCGTGTTCGAGCGGCAGAAAAACGCTGACATCGCCGGAACTCGGGTTGAGCGTGCCGACGAAGGCGATCAGCAGCAATGGCCAGAACGCGGCCAGGTTGGCGAATATCAGTCCGGTCGCGGCCATCAGCAAGGCGGCGGCAAGCAGCAGATGGCGATGATGGAAACGATGTCCCCACGCCCCCACCGCCAGCGTCGCCAGCGCCGAACCCAACAGCGTGGCGGTGCTGAGCAACCCCACCTCCCAGGTGCCGAAACCGAGCGCCAGCAGATACACCGGCAGCAGCACGGCGACGTAGCCATCGACGAACGCGCGCAGCGCCCGACCGAGCAGCAGCGTGCTCGCTTCGGGAACCATGCCGGCGGGCGGAATCAGCGCGAGATAGCCGGGAAGCGGCCGCTTTGCCGCATCGGGCTGCCGGCGCACCAGGCATAGAGCGCGTCGTAGATCACCATACCGTGCTCGAGCATTTCATGGTCATCCTCGAAGTTCAGCGACAAGCCTTTCGAAATCGCCAGCAGACCGGCGGCTTCCTCGGCCAGATGCGGCGCGCCGCAGTCCGCGCCGCGCACGATCAAGGCCAGTTTGAGCAGCGCCGGGTCGGTCAGACCGTGTTTGGCGATGAAGGCGTCGAAGCTGCACAGATCGCCGTGATGGCCATATTCCACGCCGGGAATGTCATACGGCGTGGCGCCTGTTTCCGCCGCGACTTTCAGCACCTCGCCGCCGGGGACATAGAGAAATTCCGGCGCCGCGTCGATGAAACGGGCGATCAGCCAGGGGCAGGCAATGCGGTCTATCTTGGGGCGCTCGCGAGTTATCCATTTCATCCTGGGTTTCTTTCTTGAAGTGTCGAAGTGCATTCAGGCGCCGCTACTCAGAGCGCGCGCCGACAATAGCAATATACGAACTCCTGAGTCTTTCCGGTCGGCGTGGCGTGCGCCTCTGTCTGGTGCGCAATCAGTTCAAACCCCGCACCGAATTCGCCGTGCAGCGTCTCCGGCGCATAACGGCATACATCCAGGCTGGAACATTGCAGGGGACCGTTGGGGCCAAATGTCGCCACGATGACGTAGCCGCCCGGCCTCACGGCGCGCCAGACCTGCCTGACATAGCGTTTGCGATCCTCCTCGCCGGTCAGAAAATGGAATACCGCCCGGTCGTGCCAGATGTCATACCCCGCCGGCGGCAACTCAACCGAGGTCACATCGCCGACCCGCCAGTCGATCAGAGCCGCGCGTTCGCCCAGACGCGTCCGGCTGACAGCCAGGGCCGGTTCCGCGATGTCCAGCACGGTGACATGGCGGTAGTTCGCCTCAAGCAGGTCGTCGACCAGCACGGAAGCGCCGGCGCCGACATCGATGACGCGGGCGACCCCGGGCTCCAGTCCGGTACTGCGGATGATATTCAGCGAAATCTCGGCATGCGGCTGGAACCAGCTGACGCGGTCGATCTGCTTGTCGCGATAAACGTTTTCCCAGTGTTCTGCATTGCCCATCTTGCCTCCGTCCGATATGGATTTGGCTGCCGAGATCCTTGGCGCCCCACGGCTTGTGGCGGAACCGAGTTATTTGCCAAGCACCACGCCGCCGGCCGCCTTCCAGCCCTCGATACCGCCCTCGATGAAGCGAGCGTTCAGGCCTTGGGCTTGCAACACATCGACCACGCTGTTGGAAACGCCACCGCCGCGCACGCAGTAAAGAACGATGTCGCCATCTTTCGGCAGGCTGTCCGCCCAGTCGGCGATTTGCGCGGGATCTTTCCAGTTCGCGCCGGCCAACTGTTCGCTTGAAATAGCCAGATCGTCAGTGCGACGCACATCCAGAATGAATTTCCCAGTCAATTCGGTTTTCAGGGTTTCGGGTTTGATGCTGCGTTCCATGTTCAAGCTCCAATGAAAAAGGAGTAAGCCAGACCGATCAGCGCGCACGCGCCGATGACTTTCATGATGTCCGCCTTGTATTTCCACAACGCCACAAAAGCAGCGACGGCGACGACGACCGGCAGCCATTCGAACCTGCCGGAGAAAGGCTCGGCCATGCTGGCTTGCGGCCAGAAAGTATGCCAGGCGAAGAACACCGCCAGGTTCAGGATCACGCCGACCACGGCGGCGGTGATGCCGGTAAGCGGGGCGGTGAACTTCAGCTCGCCGCGCGTGCTTTCGATCACCGGGCCGCCGGCCAGGATGAACCAGAACGACGGCAGGAAGGTGAAGAATGTGGCGACCGCCGCGCCGGCGACGCCGGCGGCGATGGGATCGGCCAGCACCTGCTTGCTGACGCCGCCCATGTAGCCGACCCAGGTCACCACCATGATGAGCGGACCCGGCGTAGTCTCGCCAAGAGCCAGGCCGTCCATCATCTGCGCGCCGGTGAGCCAGGTGAAGTGCTCCACCGCGCCCTGGTAAACGTAGGGCAGCACGGCGTAAGCGCCGCCGATGGTCAGGAAGGCGGCCTTGGTGAAAAACTCGCCCATGTCATTCAGCGTTTGCTGCTCCCCCAGCACCAGCATGGCCGCCGCCCAGATCGCCACGAACACCGCGCTCATCGCGACCAGCTTGACCCAGCTGAAAGCGGCATGGGCGGGCGCCGGCGTGTCGTCGTCGATCAACGCCGGGCCGTAGGCCTTGTTGGAAGCGCCGTGGCCGCCGCCGGCCTTGAACTTGGCCGGGGCCAGCTTGCCACCGATGGCGCCGAGGATGCCGGCCGCGAGCACGATCCAGGGAAAGTCGATCTTGAAGAAAAAGATGCCGATGAAGGCGAGCGCGGCGATGCCATACAGCACTTCATTCTTCAGTGCGCGCGAGCCGATGCGCCAGGCCGCGAACAGCACCACGGCGACCACGGCCGGCTTGATGCCATAGAAGATGCCCTGCACCAACGGCACGTCGCCGTAGGCCAGGTAAACCGCCGCCAGCGCCGACAACAACACGAAGGCGGGCAGGAAAAACAGCACGCCGGCCATGATCGCGCCGCGGGTGCCATGCATCAGCCAACTGATGTAGATCGCCAACTGAATCGCCTCCGGCCCGGGCAGCAACATGCAGTAATTGAGCGCGTGCAGGAAGCGGTGCTCGGAAATCCAGCGACGCTTTTCGACCAGCTCCTGATGCATCATGGAAATCTGCCCGGCCGGGCCGCCGAAACTGATGAAACCGAGCTTCAACCAGTATGCAAAGGCTTCCCAGATACTGGGCTGGACGGGACGCTGCGGCGTTGAAGTTGTCATGCGAACTCCTTGAGCGCAACGCGCCGATACAGAAAGATCCGGGAAGAAAGATTCAGGAAATCAGATCGGCCGACAGCACGACAGCGCCCAGCAAATAAACCCGGCCGGCCTGACGGTCGTCGCCGAGACTGGAATAGTCGAACGAAAACTCGCGATAAACCCGCGCGCGTTTGTCACTGTCGCGCCGCATTCTCATCTTGCTCAGGGCCACGCTGTCATCGAGAAACTGCACCCCGGAGCGCTCGCAAACCGCCCGCGCCGCATTGACCGCAAGTTCGCGTTTTTGCAGGCTGTCCCACCAGAACCAGGCCATGCCGGCCAGACTGGCAAGCAGCAGAAAATCGGCACTCATGCCTGCGGTGCGGAAGGGGCTGGCTCGGCACGCTGAACTGGGGGCAGCAGCAAGGCGCAGACCGGCTCGGCACGGCGCCGTCCGACCCTGGCGCCCGGAATCTGCGCGGCGGCCGGGGCGGCTGGGACGGCCTCGGCGCTGCTTGCCTGGGCATGCACCTGTTGCGGCCGCGCGATCTCGGGCAACGGCGAGGCGTTCAGGTCGCGCTTGATGAACCGCTCGATGCCCGCCAGCAGACGTTCCTCGTCCGGCGCAACCAGGGAAACCGCCAGACCGGATGCGCCGGCGCGACCGGTACGGCCGATGCGATGCACATAGTCTTCCGGCGCATAGGGCAATTCGTAATTCACCACGCAAGGCAGTTCCACAATGTCGATGCCGCGCGCGGCGATATCGGTGGCGACCAGATACTGCACCTTGCCCTGCTTGAAACCCTCGAGCGCGGCCAAGCGTTCGACCTGGGCCTTGTCGCCATGAATGATGGCGGCCTGGATGCCGCGTTTCTGCAGGCGATGGCCGACCTTGTCGGCGCACACCTTGGTGCGCGTGAACACCAGCACCTGGGGGATGCCGCGGCTGTTGACCACGCGCACCAAGGCATCGAGCTTGTCTTCTTCCTTGACCTTGTGCACCAGTTGTTCGACGTTTTCGGCCGACGTGTTGCGGCGCGCGACTTCGACCTTGAGCGGGTTCTGCAGAAAGCTGCGCGCCAGACCGACGATGTTGTCGTCGAAGGTGGCCGAGAACAGCAGCGTCTGCCGTTGCGTCGGCAGGAAATCGAGGATGCGCTTCAGATCGGGCAGGAAGCCCATGTCGAGCATGCGATCGGCTTCGTCCAGCACCAGAAACTGAACCTGCGACAGCAACACACTCCGACTGTTGGCGTGATCGAGCAAACGACCCGGCGTGGCGACCAGGATTTCGACGCCGTTGCGCAAGTCGGCAATTTGGGCCTTCATGTCGACGCCGCCAAACACCACCGTGCTGCGCAACGGCAAGTGCTTGTTGTAGGCCACCACGCTTTCATGCACCTGGATCGCCAGTTCGCGCGTCGGCGTCAGCACCAGCGCGCGCACCGGGTGACGCGCCGGCGAGGCGCTGGCGTTGGCGTGCGGCACCATTTTCTGCAGCAACGGCAGCGCGAAAGCGGCCGTCTTGCCGGTGCCGGTCTGCGCCTGGGCCATCAAATCGCGGCCGGCCAGTACCAGTGGAATCGCCTGCTGCTGAATCGGCGTCGGCGTCTTGTAGCCCATCTCGTTGAGTGCCGCGAGGATAGGCGCGGCCAGGCCCAGTTCATCGAAGCTGGTCGCCACTTCCAGCGCCGGGGAGGTTTCCTTGCTTACTTCCATCAGATTTCCCGCCAATCGAGTCCAGTTTCCTGATCGGCGACGCCGATCCAGTCGTGCGCGCAACCGAGCGCCCCGGCCAATGCGGCGCGGGCGAGTTCGGGTGCGTTGTTCTGTTCCGACAGATGCGCGGCCACCACATGCTTGAGGCCGCGTCCGGCGATCTTTTGCAACAGTGTGGCCGCCGCGACGTTGTCGAGATGGCCATGGCGACCGAGGATGCGCCGCTTCAGCGCGGGCGGGTAACGGCCCGCTTCAAGCCGGCCGACATCGTGATTGCACTCCAGCGCCAGCGCATCGCAGCCGCTCAGCATGGTTTCCATGTGCGAGGTGACATGACCCGCGTCGGTCAACAGACCGAAGCGATGCGCCCCGTCCGAAAACACGAATTGCGTCGGTTCACGCGCATCGTGCGGCACTGGATAGGGCGTGATTTCCAGGTCGCCGATGGCGAATGCGTCCCGCCCTTCGATGATGCGAGTCGATAGCGGCGCGTTGTCGATGGCATCCAGCATGGCGTAAGTGCCGCGCGTAAGCCACACCGAGCAACGCGCCTTGCCCGCCAACTGTGCGGCGCCGCGACCGTGATCGCTATGTTCGTGCGTGACCAGGATGGCGTTCAGGTCGTTCACCTCCAGCCCCAGGCGCGCGAGCCGTTTGCCGGCTTCGCGCGGGCCGAAGCCGCAATCGACCATGATGCGGGTGTCTCCGGCTTGAACCAGCCAGGCATTACCCTTGCTGCCGCTGCCGAGACATCCAAAGCGCATTACTTCAGTTGCTCGAACAACAGACTGGCGATGCGATTGCCGGTCTCGTTATTGGCCGGCGCGCCGTCGTCCTGGTAAACGGCCAGCGCGGTCTCGGCTTCCGTGCCTTTCAGGCGAACCTGATAACGCTGGGCTTTGGCCTTGCCGTCACCCGATTTCCAGAATGCGAGCCTGGACAGAAAACCCTTGTCCTTCTTCGTGTTGGCTTCCGGATCGGCATAGCGCACAAAGTAGATGCCGCCGGCGCGATCGCGGTCTTCGACGACAAACCCGATGCGGTCGAGCGCGAGACCGACTCGACGCCAGGCGCGGTCGAACGACTCGGGCATGCGCAGACCCGGCGCCGCGTCGGGATTCTTGATCTGCGTGGCCTGCGGCGGTGCAACTTTTTCCGCCAGCAGCGTCTTCGCCCGCGTTTCTTCGACGCCATAACGCACCATCAAACGACGCAGCATCTCCGCTTCCAGTTCCGGGTTGGCGGGACGCGGCTGCCAAACGGTCCGGCCCTGGCCCTGGTCGCCGCCGCCCTGGGTGCCTTCGAACACCTCGAACATGCCGCGATGGCTGACATAGATTTCGGTGCGACCATCGGCTGCGGGTTCCAGACGCGTGCGGAACTTGTCACGCTCGGCGGTGGAGTAAACGCTGTCGAGCGCCCGACCGAGAAAACCGCGGATTCCTTCCTGCGGCAACTTGGCGCGATTCTCGGCCCAATCGGTTTCCAACACACCGGCATCCGGCAGTTCGAGGCCGATGATGAAACCCATCTCCTGCCAAAACTCTTTCACCACCGGCCAGACTTCGGCGGCGGGCGCATTGACCACCAGCCAACGTTGTCCGCCCGCGCGTTCGAAGCTGACCTTGTCGCTTTTCGGCAACAGGGCCTGATTGCCCGCCGTTTGCGGTTTGCCGGCGCGTTCGCGGTCGTAAGCGGAAAAAGTCGCCGCTCCCTTGGCATTGATGTCCGGCACGGCAAAACGACTGTCCCCGGCCGGAACGACCAGATCCGGCGGCGCCTCCAGCGTTGGCAGGGTCCCGGCGGATTTGTAATTGATTTTCTTGCCGTCAAAAACAGAACAGGCGCTGACGGATACGGCCAGCACGATTAAAACGACAGAGTGGCGCAAAGCGAAAATTTTCATAAACAGCCGGCTTCCTTCAGGGCGACACGCAAGGTGTCATGGTAAGAGTCAGACAGGGAAACCAAGGGTAAACGGATGCCGGAGCCAATCTGTCCCATCTCGGCCAGCGCCCATTTAACGGGAATCGGATTGGCTTCCACGAACAGTTTCTGGTGCAAACCGAGCAATTGGTAGTTGATGGCGCGCGCTCGGGCCAGGTTGCCGCCGATGTCGCCATTGATCGCGGCCACGCACATTTCGTGCATCAGTTTGGGCGCAACGTTGCCGGTCACGGTAATTACGCCCCTGGCCCCAAGCAACATCAAGACCATGCCGCTGGCATCGTCGCCGCTGTAAACCGAAAACGAGGCGGGCGCGGCTTTCAGCAGGGCGGAACCGCGCTCGATATTGCCGGTGGCGTCCTTGATGCCGATGACGCCTGGCACTTGCGCAAGGCGCAGCGCGGTTTCATTGCCGATGTCGGAAACCGTGCGCCCGGGTACGTTGTAGAGAATCAGGGGAAGATCGGTCGATTCGGCAATCGCCTTGAAATGCCGATAAAGGCCTTCCTGCGTCGGCTTGTTGTAATAAGGCGCCACGGAAAGCCCGGCGGCGGCGCCGGCGGCCTTGGCGCAACGAGTCAGCTCGATCGCCTCGGCGGTGGAATTGCCCCCGGTGCCGGCAATCACCGGCACGCGCCCGGCAGCCTGTTCAACCGCGACTCGAATCAGTTGGCAATGCTCGTCCATGTTGACCGTGGGCGACTCACCCGTGGTGCCGACAATGACCAAACCATCGCTACCCTGGTCGATATGCCATTCAATCAAAGTCCGGAAGCGCGGCAGATCCAAAGCGCCATCCGCGAGCATGGGGGTTACGAGAGCAACAAGGCTGCCAGTGAACATGGCGATCCGAATCCAATAAAAGCGCTGATTTTATCCGAAACCCGCTTGAACGACTGAGCCCTTAACGCCCCGTCACGGCAAGCATGGCGCGGGCGCCGATTTCGACCGCCTGCCGCCAGAATTGATCCAATTGAGCCGGCAAGTAGGCCAGCGCCAGAAACAACACCAGAAAACCCATGCCCAAGGTCAACGGGAAACCGATTGCGAAGATGTTCAATTGCGGCGAGGCGCGCGACATCATGCCGATGGTCAGATTGGTGACCAGCAGCGCCGCCGTGACCGGGAGGGAAATATGCAGACCGACCGCGAACAAGGTACCGCCCCAGCCCGCCAGCATGGCGAATCCCCCGGCCGACAAGGTCGAGCCTATCGGGATTTCCTGAAAACTCACCACCAGTGCGGTGATGACCAGATGATGGCCATTGAATGCCAACAGAATAAGGACGGTGCTCAACGTCAGAAATTGCGCAACCACCTGCGTTTGCGCGCCATTGACCGGGTCGAACAAGGTGGCGAAGGAAAGGCCCATTTGCAGACCGATCAACTGGCCGGCGAATTCTATCGTCGAGAACACGATGCGCAGGCTGAAACCCAGGGCCGCGCCGATGGCGATCTGTTGCAACAGGATCAACACGCCATCGCCGGAAGCCAGGCGCAGCGGCGTGTCGGTGGGCAATATCGGCGTCACCACCATGGCGATCAGCATCGCCAAAGCGACGCGTACCTGAGTCGGCACCCCCTTGTTTCCGAGCAGGGGATCAAACGAAAGCCAGGCCAGAATACGCACGAAGGGAAAGAAAAACAGCGCCAGCATCGCGTCCAGATCAGCCGACGACAGCGTGAACATGGCGCCGTCTTTATCCGACCAGCGCCGGAATGCTGCCAATCAGTCGAACGATGTAATCAACCAGCAATTGCAGGGTCCAGGGGCCGGTGACCACCAGCACGACAAACATCACCAGTATCTTCGGGATGAACGACAAGGTCATTTCATTGATCTGCGTCGCGGCCTGGAAAATCGAAATCAGCAACCCGGTCAGCAAGGAAGCCAGCAGCAACGGCCCGGCCGCCAACATGGCCACTTCCAGGCCCTGGCGGACTATGGTCACGACGGTATCCGGCGTCATATCTGGAAGGTTTGCACCAGAGAGGCGATGAGCAAATTCCAGCCATCGGCTAGCACGAACAACATGATCTTGAACGGCAGCGAGATAAGTACCGGCGAGAGCATCATCATGCCCATCGACATCAAAACGCTGGCGACCACCATGTCGATGATCAGAAACGGAATGAAGACAATGAAACCGATCTGGAACGCGGTTTTCAACTCACTGATGATGAAGGCCGGCACCAGCACTTTGAGCGGCGTTTCTTCCGGCGTATTGAGCGGCGGCACCTTGGCCAGCCCGATGAACAAGGCCAGATCCTCTTGCCGCGTCTGCTTCAGCATGAATGACTTGAGCGGCTGCGCGCCAAGATCGGCGGCTTGAACCAGGCTGATCTTGTTTTCCGAATACGGCTTCCAGGCCGTGTCGTAAATCTTGTCGAATACCGGCGCCATGATGAAAAAGGTTAGAAACAGCGAAAGCCCGACGATGACCTGATTCGGTGGCGCATTCATCGTTCCCATGGCCTGACGCAACAATGAAAGCACGATGACGATACGAGTGAAGGCGGTCATCATCAGCAACGCCGCCGGCAAGAAGGTCAACGCCGTAAGCAGCAGCAGCGCCTCGATGCTGAAGGTGTAATTGGTGGCTCCGCCGGCGCCCGGCGTGCTCGAGAACGCGGGAATGCCGGCGGCCGCGTGAACCGCGCAAGGCAATAGCGACATGCAGAAGATCAGGAATAACGCGCGCGGCTTCATCACAGCATCAACCTGTTCACCCTTGGCGCTTCGAAAGCAGCTCTTTGAGCTTGTCGGCAAAACCGGGGATCAGCGCGGGCAATGCATCTTGCACGCCGGGCGTGTAGCCCTCCGGCCGCGGCAAGGTATGCAATGTATTGACTTGACCGCCACCGATTCCAAGCAGCAACCAGGTATCGCCGACCTCCACCACAACCAGACGTTCGCGCGGCCCCAGCATGACGCCGCCGATCACTTTCACCACGCCCTGCGCGGCGCTCTGTCCGGGCGAGAATCTGCGTAAAAACCAGAAAAATGCGGCCAGCGCCGCCAACACCATCAACAGTCCCAACAAGCCCTGGAACAAAGCGCCCGAGGTCGAAACCTCGGGTGGCGCGGCGGCCGCGAAAACGGCTGCGGGCGCAAAGGCAAGCGCCCCGGCGGCGATTAACGCAAAAAGGGCCCAAGGCCCTTTCCTGTTGAATGGAGTCAATTTCATCGCCAGACAATCATCGATTGAGTCGGTGCAGACGTTCGGCCGGGCTGATGATATCGGTCAGACGAATTCCGAATTTATCGTTGACGACCACAACCTCGCCCTGCGCGATCAAGCAACCGTTCACCAGGACATCCATAGGCTGGCCGGCCAATCCGTCCAACTCGACTACAGAGCCTTGTGCCAATTGCAACAAGTTGCGAATCGCAATTTTCGTGCGCCCCAATTCGACATTGAGCTGGACCGGAATATCGAGGATGAGATCAAGATTGCTGGGCCCGGACTGAACGGCATCGGGGCTGAGATTCTGAAAAACCTTTGCCGCGAGCGGCGCGGCCGGCGCGGGCGCGCTTGCCATTGCGGCGCTTGCGGCGGCCGCCTGATCCACAGCCTCCTGCTCCGCCAGCGCGGCGCCCCAATCGGCCTCGCCGCCCGATTCCTCTGCCGCGACCGTCTCCTGCTCGGCCAGCGCGGAAGCCCAATCGTCGGCGGAAATATCTTCTTCCGGTTTTGCGGCGTCCTCGCTCATCGCCGACCTCCCGCGCAAGAAACACGCTCCTGGCCTTGCAGAATTCGATCGACCTTGAGCGCCAGCTGACCATTCTTCTGCCCATACTGGCATTGAAACAATGGCACGCCATCGACCTGGGCTATCACGGCTTCCGGCACTTCGAGAGAAATCACATCACCCACCTTAAGATCGACTATCTGACGCAAAGTCACCGGAGCCTGGCCGAGATTGGCCACCAACTCGACTTCGGCATCCTGCACTTGCAAGGTCATTTGCGACACCCACCGTTCGTCCGCTTCGGCTCGGTCAGCCTGCATGGTACTGGTGAGCTGGTCGCGAATCGGTTCGATCATACTGTAAGGCATGCAGACGTGAAATTCACCGCCACCTGAACCCAGTTCTATGTTGAAGGTGCTGACGACGACGACCTCGGTCGGGGTCGCAATGTTGGCGAACTGCGTGTTCATCTCGGAACGTATGTATTCAAACTGGATTGGGTAAATACTTTCCCAGGCCTTGTGCATCTCTTCAAAAATCACATCGAGAATTTTCTTGATGATGCGCTGCTCGGTCGGCGTGAAATCGCGTCCCTCGACGCGCATATGCTGACGACCATCGCCACCGAACAGATTGTCCACCACGAGGAAAACCAGGTTCGGATCGAGCACAAACAAAGCGGTTCCGCGCAATGTCGTGGCATGCACCATATTCAGGTTGGTCGGAACGACCAGATTACGCACGAACTCGCTGTACTTGATCACCGCCACCGGCGACACGGATATTTCAGCCGTGCGGCGAACCAGATTAAACAAACCTATGCGGAAATTACGCGCGAACCGTTCGTTGATGATTTCCAGCGTGGGCATCCGCCCGCGCACGATACGTTCCTGGCGACCGATATCGTAGGTGCGCACCCCCGCGCCGCCCACCTCTGACGCGGACTCCTCGGCCTCGCCGGTGACCCCGCGTAGGAGTGCGTCAACTTCTTCCTGGGAAAGGATATCGTCTGCCACTTGGCTCCTACCGGTTACTGGATGATGAAAGCTCCGAACAGCACTTTCTTCACCCCTTTGGATTTCGTCTTGATGCCCAGCACCTGATTGACCTGTTTCTGGATTTCCAGCGCCAATTTATCTTTGCCGTCCTGCTCGGCCAGTTCCGCGCCGGTTTTGCTGGACAACAACCGTAACAAAGCATCGCGAACCTCGGGCAGGCGTGCGGTGATTTTTTCGCTCACCGTTGCATCCGCCACCAGCAGCTGTATCTCGGTTTGCAAAAAGCTTTCCTGGTCAGCCAGGTTAACGGTGAAGGCTTCGAGTTTAAGGTAGACCGGCGGATGCTCTTCATCGCCGTGGCCCTCTTCGGCCGCAGCCCCTTCCTCGGCATGCTTGGCATTCTTTTCGACGGCGGGTTTTGACAGCAGCAGATAGGCGCCAACTCCGCCACCGATCACCAGCACCCCGACAACGGCAAGAATGATGATAAGCATCTTGCCCTTTTTCTTTGGCACCTCTTCCCCCGCCGCCGCCGCTTCTTCTTTCGCCATTTCGCCCTCGAATCAAAATTCCGTTGAAATATCAAGCAAAAACAGAATGTTCCTTTGGGAAGCTTATGTTCTTTATCAGGATATGACAAGCAAACAAAACAACCCGCTCTACAAGCCGGGTTGTTTGCGGGACGATCGGATTACCAATCGAGATCAGATATAGAGATCCACCAGGCCCACCCCTCTGGATTGCCGTGCTCCAACACCGCTCAACACGGCTTGACTGGTGGCGATATCCGCATCGGGGTTCGTCGACTTCGACTGCGCATCGGGGTTCTCACGGCGACCAAAAGCTTGATCGCGCACATTCGCCTCGCCAAGATTCAGCCCCGCTTGCGCCATCAACTCACGCAGTTTCGGCAAAGCCGCATCGATTGCGTCCCTAACCAAGGGATTGGGCGAAAAAAACTGTGCCGTGGCATCGCCACCCGACACCGTCAAACGCACTTCCAACGCGCCCATTTGAGGCGGATTCAGCGACAAGTCGGCGAGTTGGCTCTGCCGACCGGCCAGCCAGACCACTTTCTCGCCTAATTCCGCCGCGAATGCGGCACTCCTGACCGGCACTTCGATGGACGCATGCACCTTGGCCTCAGCCTGCCGCAATGACTGCTCGAATGGATGCGGCAAGACGATGGACGGCGCGCTTCCCGCCTCGCCACGAGACCCCAGGAGCGGAGACAAGACCGGAGCGGCGAATGTTTCCGCGCCCTCGAAAAGCTTCGCATCGATGGATGCAGCCGCGAGATCGGCCTGTGAAGAGCGCATCTCGGCCGGCAAGACTTGCCTGGTTTCGGCAGCATTTGCCGTCATATTCAATGCCGCGCGTGACGTCGAATCCGTTTTCACCTCCGCCGACCCGTTGGCTTTGTTAGACCCATCAGGCCGCGCAATTGCGATGGACATTTCCCCGGCATCGCCAGTCTGCTTGCCGGCTGTCAACGCGGACTCGGCGTCCAGCTTTGACGATATATCGCTGCTCGGGGCCGGCACGACAGATACGATCAGGGAAGACACGGCGGCCGCTTGAAGCACGGGATCGGCCGGCGTTGATGTTGACGCTGGCACGGAGGTTGGCGTTGGTTCGGATGCCGACGTTTGCACTGGCACAGGTATTGAAGGAACAAGCGCTGGCGTCACAGGCTGCTCGGACTCGGACGCCGCCTCGGCCTGATCCAACAAATGTTGTTTCGTGCTTGCTGACTTCGACTCGCCCACGTACTCCGAATCGCTGCCGGGCTCTGACCCGCTTTGAGACTCGGATTCGCTGTCAGTCTCTATCACGCTTACGGATTCCGCCCCGATTTCGGACTTGGCCGGTTTTTCCAGTCCCGCCGCGCTTCCGGCTTCGGTCAAGTTTTCAGGCGCTTTCACGCTTTCGACCTTCAAACCCAGCGCCAGCGAAGCTTCCATTCCATCCGACTTGGCCAGTTGCGCCTTGAGTGCGCCAAAAAAAGCGCCCACTTCCTGATTTCCCGGCGCCCCGCCTTTGTGAGCCGCTTTATTTGCGCTGGCAACCTGCAAGAACTTTGCCGGCAAAGCTGCTTGAATTTCGGCCATAAGCTTGTCTCCGTTTTGTGCTCTATGGAGATAAAGCAATCCGCGTGCCGGGAAATTTAATAATCAATAACCATCGTCTCGACCGGCATGTTTGCGCAGCGCGGTTTCATCGGTGGTGCGCTGATCCCGTTTTTCCTGTCGCTGCGTTTCCTGACTGGCATGGCGAGTGGCGAGGGTCTCGTAGGCCTTCACTTTTTGCCGCAAGGCCAACCAATTGTTGTGCGCGGCCTGCCAATTCGCATGCGCCTTGGCGCAATCGGTTTCCTGGTGTTCGAGCGCGCTATCGAGCTTGATCATGAAGGCATAAAAATCGCGCAGCATCACAATGTCCATACCCGATGAGCCGACCCCGGACAGACGCGCCTGATACTCGGATTTATAGCCTTGCAACTCCAGCAGACGCTGATGCGCGGCCTCCTCCTTGCGTTTCAAAGCGCGCAACAAGCGCTCCGCGGCCTCCATGCGATGCAGCGAGTGGTCCAGCAAGGCTTGCAGAGGGAAAGCCGTAGCCATTTCAGCGCCTTCAAGCCACGTCTTCGGCGTCCTCCAGACGGCGCGCCTCATCGACCAGCATGACCGGAATGCCATCCCGAATCGGGAACGCCAGGCGATCCCCCTTGCAGATCAGTTCATGCGCTTCCCGGTTGTGAACCAGGGGACCCTTGCACAGCGGGCAGACCAGGATTTCAAGCAGTTTTGGATCCATTTTGCGTTCTCTTTCGTTGGCACAGAAGATTGATGATCAAGTCTTTTAGTCCGGCATCCACCACAGCGTCAACCACCAGAAACCAGAGATCGCGGCGGTCGAGACGAGCACTGAATCGGGCGCATTTGACGGCATCCTTTTCCGTCATCAATACCGTGCCGACCGGCAGATCCGATTCGACAAAGGCATGGTGATCGGCAAATGCATGCGGAATCGCATCGATGCCCAGCCCGGCCAGTTGCTTGAAAAAGCGTTCCGGATGCCCGATGCCCGCGATGGCATGCACGCTTTCACCGACAAAATGCGCGGCGTCCACGCTCGTTTCCGGCTCAGCCAGATTGACGAAGTTCGCGCCGGCTATCCGCATCGAAAAACGCGGGCAGCCAGTGGGAAGTGGCATAGCTTCCATCCGCGCGCCATTCACCACGACCGCGTCGACTTGGCGCAGGCGAGCCAGCGGCTCGCGCAACGGCCCGGCCGGCAGCAAGCGGCCATTACCGAAGCCGCGCGCCGCATCCACCACGACCAGTTCCACGTCGCGCGTCAGCGCAATGTGTTGCAGACCGTCATCGGCGATCAGCACATCCACTTCCGGATGAAACGCCAGCAATTCCCGACCGGCCTCGGCCCGTTTGCGCCCGATCCAGATCGGACAGGCCACGCGGCGCGCCATCAAGACCGGCTCATCGCCGACCAGAGCGGGATCGCTATCCGCCTGTACCGGCATGACCGCCCGCGCACTGCCGCCATAACCACGGCTGACGATACCCGGCGTAAAACCGGCTTGGCGCAGCCATTGCACCAATGCAAGCGTCAGTGGCGTCTTGCCGGAACCGCCCACATTGAGATTGCCGACCACGATCACCGGCACCGGCAAACGCTCAACCCGGAACACGCCAAAGCGATACAAGACACGGCGCAGCCTGACCAGGGAACCGAATAGCAGACTGAGTGGAATCAACAGCAGAAGGTAAATCGGCGCAAACAGCGCCGGACAAGCCCAAAACCCGCGCCCATACCAGCAGCGCAACAGCGCGTCGATCAATTGCCGCTCAAGTTTCGGCTCAATTGCCACTCTCGGAACTCTGGGTGACGAAGGTCACCCGTGGATAGCCGGCTCGGCGCGCCGCATCCATCACCCGAATCACCGACTGATGCGTGGCATGCGCATCGGCGGAAATCACGATCACCGGATCTTTCACATTGCCCGCCGCGGTGCGTAACGCCTCAACCAGGCCAACCACTGAAGACGTGCCGGCGGCGGCTTCGTTGATCGCATAACCGCCGTTTTCATCGACGCCGACATTGATCTGCATCGGCATTTCCTTCGCGCTATCGCCTTTGGCCTCGGGCAGATTGATCTGCAACTCGGAAAAGCGCGCGTAAGTCGTGGTCACCATCAAAAAAATCAGCACGACCAACAATACGTCGATCAAGGGAATCAGATTGATTTCCGGCTCTTCGTGTCCGCTTCTGCGAAATTGCATGGCCCGGGTTACTTCCGCTCGCCGTGGACGATCTCGACCAGACGCACCGCCTGCTGTTCCATCTCGACCAGATAGGCATCGACCCGACCGCGGAAGAAGCGATAAAAAATCATGCTGGGAATGGCGACGATCAAACCAAACGCCGTGTTGTAGAGCGCCACTGAAATACCATGCGCCAACACCGCCGGATTGCCGCCCGTGGGCGACTGCGAACCGAATATCTCGACCATGCCGACGACCGTGCCGAACAAGCCCATCAAGGGCGCGACCGATGCGATGGTGCCCAGGGTCATCAGATAGCGCTCCAGATCATGCGCAACCGCCCGGCCGGCTTCCTCGAGCGACTCCTTCATCAACTCGCGGCTGACGTTCAGATTGCGGATACCCGCCACGAGCACGCGCCCCAGCGGCGAACCTTCCGACAGCGCGCGCAACAAATCCTGGTTGGCGCCATGCTGACGCAGATTGGAAATCGCCTGATCGAGCAGATTGGCGGGAAGAACCATCGAGCGGCGCAAGGTGTAGGTACGCTCGAATATGATCGCAAGCGCAAGCACGGAGGCGATGATGAGCGGCCAGATCGGCCAGCCGGCGGCTTGAATGAGTGCTAACACTTGGGAGCATCCTTGAGATTGAAACTCGCGCTAATGTAGCCTGCGAGGCAGCACCGGGCAAGCCAGCCGGCATGGGCGGGCCGGTTCCGGCGATGTGTATAATCCCGCGCCTCAGGAGACACCCCTCTATGTACGAACTCCCCCGCCACGAATTACGCATACCGCAACCATGATTCGCCGGCTGATCAAAAAAGTTTTTGGAAAACCAGCGCGCCCCGCCGCAAGCGGCCCGCGCATCATCCCGCTTGGATCGCATGGCATCCGCCGCGAACACATCAATCCTTGCGCCCTCAAGACCACGCGCGCACTGAGCGAAGCCGGTTACAGCGCTTTCGTCGTCGGCGGCGCGGTGCGCGATCTCCTGCTGGGACTGGAGCCCAAGGATTTCGACGTCGCCACCAACGCCACGCCGGAACAAGTGCGCCAGGTTTTCCGGCGCTCCCGTCTGATCGGCCGGCGGTTCCAGATCGTTCATGTCTATTGCGGCTCGGAAACCATCGAAGTCACCACCTATCGCGCCGCCGCGCCGGAAAAGGAAGCGGAACGGGAAGCGGAAGAAGACGACGACACCCGCGTCGCCGCAGCGGACGGCATGCTGTTGCGCGACAACGTCTTCGGCAGCCAGGAAGAAGATGCCGAGCGGCGCGATTTCACCGTCAACGCGCTGTATTACGACCCGGACAAGGAAGAAGTCTGGGAATGGCATGGCGGCGTCGAAGACGCCAAGAAAAAAGTGCTGCGCATCATCGGCGACCCCAACCAGCGTTTCCGCGAAGACCCGGTACGCATGCTGCGCGCGGCCCGGTTTGCCGCCAAACTCGATTTCCATATCGACCCCGCCACGCGCGCGCCCATCGCCGAGCTGGCCTCGATGCTGGAACGCATCCCGTCCGCGCGCCTGTTCGACGAAATGATGAAGTTGCTGCTGTCCGGCCATGCCGAACGCGGCGTGCGCCAATTGCGCGCCGAGGGCCTGCATCACGGCATTCTGCCGATGCTCGACACCATTCTGGACCATCCGGAACGGCAGAAATTTCTCCATGTCGCGCTGCATGACACCGATGAACGCGTGCGCCACGGCCACTCCGCATCGCCCGCCTTCATGCTGGCCAGCCTGCTCTGGTTCGACATGCAGGCGGCCTGGGCGCGCAATCGAAGTCGCGGCCAGAGCGACCAGCCCGCCCTGTACGACGCGATGGACGATGTCCTGGAACGTCAGCGCGATTTGCTCGCCTTCCCGCGCCGGTTCGACGGCACGATCAAGGAAATCTGGTCGCTGCAACCGCGCTTCGAACAACGCAGCGGCGCGCGTCCGTTCCGCTTGTTGTCCCACCCTCGCTTCCGCGCCGGCTACGACTTCCTGCTCATCCGCGCCAAGGGCGGCGATGCCGCACAAGAACTGGCCGATTGGTGGACGCGTTTCCCCGACGCCAGCGACAGCGAACGCGAAGCCATGCTGATCAAACCGCAGCCGGGCGAATCGAAATCGAAACGACGCAAACGCGGGCCGCGCAAAACTGCGGACGGCGAGGCCGCCATCGAGGTCAAACTTGGCTGAGATTGCCGCCTATATCGCCCTCGGCTCCAATCTCAGCGACCCGCTCGCGCAGATAGAACAAGCCTGGTCTGAACTCGACGGCCTGCCCGAAACCCGCCTGACCGCGTGTTCCTCGCTGTATCTGTCGAAACCCGTCGGTTACGCCGACCAGCCTGATTTCATCAACGCGGTGGCTGGCGTCGCCACCCAGTTGTCGCCGCGCGCCTTGCTGGCCGCGCTGTTGGCTATCGAAGCGCGGCATGGCCGCAATCGCACCTTCAAGAACGCGCCGCGCAGCCTCGACCTCGACCTGCTGCTGTTCGACGGCCTGATCATGCACGAGCACGGCCTGACCCTGCCGCACCCGCGCATGACCGAACGCGCCTTCGTCCTGGTTCCACTGGCGGAAATCGCCGCCGATGCGCTGATCCCCGGCCACGACCGGGTCGGCGACTGCCTGGCGCGCTGTCTGGCGCAAACCGACCGCCACGACCTTATCCGGCTGCCGCCCGCCCCCGCGCGAGCGGCCCGCCGCCACTAGCCTTTTCGCGCATTCCCATTTCGTCCTGAAGATGTTCAGCCGTTTCCGCCATATCGTTGTCGAAGGCCCCATCGGCGCCGGCAAGACCAGCCTGGCGCGCAAACTGGCCGCGCATATCGACGCCGAGCTGGTTCTGGAAAACGCCGACGACAACCCGTTTCTGCCGCGTTTCTATGAAGACCGCCGCCGCTACGCGCTGCCGGTGCAATTGTTTTTCCTGGTTTCCCGCGTCGACCAGGTACGCCGCCTGGGCCAGGGCGAATTGTTCAGCTCGGCCCGAGTCGCCGATTTCATGCTGGAAAAAGATCTGCTGTTCGCCCAGTTCATCCTCGACGAGGCTGAATTCCGGCTCTACCGCCAGCTCTACGAAGGCCTCAAACCGCAAACCGCCGCGCCCGATCTGGTCATTTACCTGCAAGCCAACCCGTCCGCCTTGATGGAACGCGTCAGGCGGCGCGGACGCGCGTATGAGCGCCAGATCAACGAAACCTACCTGTCCGAACTGTCCAATGCATACAGCGCATTTTTCTATCATTACGACGCGTCCCCGCTGCTGATCGTCAACAGTGAAAACCTGAACTTCGCCGACAAGGACGCCGATTTCGAATTGCTGCTACAACGCATCCATGACATGCGCGGCGCGCGTGAATTTTTCAATCTGGGCGCCTGATCGGGCGCCCGATCGGCCACCCAACCCGGCGCAGGAGGATCGACCATGTATCTGCCGCAACTGCTCGCCCGCGCGGTAAAAGGCGAAAAACTCACGGTCTTGACCTGTTACGACGCCAGCTTCGCCCGCTTGTTGGCCAACAACGGCGTCGACGTCCTGCTGGTCGGCGACTCGCTCGGCATGACCGTCCAGGGACATGGATCGACCCTGCCGGTCACGCTCGAGCACATGATCTACCACACCGACGCCGTCGCGCGCGGCGCGGCCGACCAGGCCTTCATCGTCGCCGACCTGCCCTTCGGCAGCTATCAGACCAGCCCGCAACAAGCGTTCGAATCCGCCGCCCGGCTCATGGCCGCCGGCGCAAACATGGTCAAGCTAGAAGGCGGCGCGATCATGCTCGAAAGCGTCCATTTCCTGGCCCGGCGCGGCATCCCGGTCTGCGCGCATCTGGGTCTGCTGCCGCAATCGGTCAACGCCACCGGCTACCGCGCCCAGGCGCGCGATGCCGCCGCCGCCGCGCAACTCCTGCAAGACGCCGGCGACCTGGAAAGCGCCGGCGCGCAAATGCTGGTGCTGGAATCGATCCCCTCGGTGCTGGCGGAAGAAGTCACCCAACATCTCGCCATTCCCACCATCGGCATCGGCGCCGGCCCGCACTGCAACGGCCAGGTGCTGGTGCTGCAAGACGTGCTCGGCTTGACGCCGAAACCGCCGCGTTTCGCCAAGGACTTCATGAGCGGCGCGGGCAATATGGCCGCCGCGATCAGCGCCTACGTCGGCGCCGTCAAAACAGGCACATTCCCCGGGCCGGAGCACGGCTTCTGATGCACCTCATCCACAGCGTCGCCGAATTACGCACCGCCCTGAACGGGCAACGCGAAACCGCCTTCGTGCCGACCATGGGCAATCTGCACAGCGGCCATATTTCGCTGATCGAGCTGGCCCGCGGCAAAGGCCGGCCGGTGGTCGCCAGCATCTTCGTCAACCCGCTGCAATTCGGCGCCGGCGAAGATTTCAGCCGCTACCCGCGCACGCTGGACGCCGATTGCGCCCGACTGCGCGCCGCCGGCTGCGACATCGTATTCGCTCCGGACGCGCGCGAAATGTACCCGGAGCCGCAAACCTACAGCATGCAGCCGCCGCTCGCCGACCAACTCTGCGGCGCTTACCGGCCCGGCCATTTCCAGGGCGTCGCCACCGTCGTGCTCAAGCTGTTCAACCTGGTGCAACCGCGCTACGCCGCGTTCGGCAAAAAGGATTACCAGCAGTTGTTCATCCTGAAAGGCCTGGTGCGCCAGTTCAACCTGCCCATCGAAATGCTGGAAGGCGAGACCGGACGCGCCGAAGACGGCCTCGCCCTGTCGTCGCGCAATGGCTATCTCAGCCCGGAGGAACGCGCCGAAGCGCCGCGCCTGTACCGCGTGTTGCGGGCGGCGGCGCAACGTATCGAATCGGGCGAGACCGACTTCACCACCATCGAGCAAGCCGCGGCGGAAGAACTGACCCGCAACGGCTGGCGCGTCGACTATGTTTCAGCGCGCGGCCAGGCCACGCTATTGCCGCCGCAAGCAAACGAAACCGACTTGGTTGTCCTCGCCGCCGCCCACCTGGGCCGCACCCGGCTGATCGACAACATCGAGTGCCGCCTCGGCTGACTTTATTGAGCATCCGGGATCGGCTGTTGAAGAAGTTGCCGATGACAAACGGGGCCACCACTGAACCTGGAAATTCCAGGTTGATAGGGTGTGTGCGATTGTCCGCGGCTGGCCATCAAGAGCCATTGGAACATTGAAAAACCAGTGTTGTTGAATGGCGGGGCTCGGCTAACTAATGGCTAGTGGCGGCAATTTCTTGATTGCCTGGAAGTCGGCCTGAACGGCCATCTGCCTTCTCCTGATTGCAGCCGTTCACGAATGACTACTTCGCACGGCATCAGTCGCATATCAGTTTCTTCTTGTGGTTCATGGCCGGAATTTTCGTGCCCCCCTCCCAGAAGTCCTGGAAATACAGCCATAGATTGAATCCGGTGATATATTCCAATAATCATTGGAGTGTTGGAGATAAGTCATGAGCCATTCCGGCCGGCAAGTCAAAGATGTGCTCTATGCCCAGGTCGCTCGCATCGGCAAGGCGGTGAGCAGCCCGAAACGGCTGGAGCTGATCGAGTTGCTCTGCCAAGGCGAAAAGCCGGTGGAGCGGCTGGCGACGGAGGCTGCGATCTCGCTCAAGCTGGCTTCCGCGCATCTGAAGGAGTTGCGCCAGGCGCACTTGGTAGAAGCGCGCAAGGAAGGCAAGTACGTGTACTACCGGCTGACCAGCGAGGCGGTGGCGGACTTCTGGGTGGGCATCCGCACCCTGGCCGAGGATAGGCTGCTGGAACTGCGCGCGGCGATGGCCAGGCTGGCCGAACACGTACACGAGCTGATGCCGATGAGCCGGGAAGACTTGCTGTCCCAGGCCGAACGCGGCGAGGTGATGGTGCTGGATGTGCGCCCGGAAGCCGAATTCCAGGCCGGCCATCTGCCCTATGCGCTATCCATGCCGCTGGAAGAATTGCACAAACGTCTCGCCGATCTGCCCCACGACAAACCGGTGGTGGCCTATTGCCGGGGGCCGTTCTGCCTGATGGCGGCGGAGGCGGTGGAACTGCTGCGCAAGGAAGGCTACAGCGCCCTTCGCCTGGAAGACGGCGTGGCCGAATGGCGCGCTTATGGACTGCCGGTGGAAACCGTTTAAGCGATGGCCATGAAAAATCTGTTCATCCTCAACTACGCGCCCTACGGCGCCGAACGCCCCTACAACGGACTGCGCCTGGCGAATGCCCTGGCGCACGAAGCGGAACAGGAAATCCGGGTATTCCTGATGGGCGACGCCGTTTTCGTGGCCAAGCGCGGCCAGCGCCCGCCCAACGGCTTCTACAACCTGCAAGTCATGCTCAACAAGATCGTTCGACTGGCCCCGGAGCGGGTGGATGTGTGCGGCGTGTGCATGGACGCACGCGGCATGAAAGACGAAGAACTCATTCCCGGCACCCAGCGCGGCACGATCGAGAAGCTGGCGTACTGGAACAACCGGGCCGACAAGGTCCTGACATTCTGACGAGGAGATAGCCATGTTTTTCCGCCAACTGGCAACCCAAGAAGCCACCCTTTCCTACCTGTTCGGCTGCGGTTCCTGCAATGTCGGCGTCGCCGTGGACCCAGTGCTCGGTGACGAGGACTGGTTCATGGCCGAGGCCGCCAAGCAGAACGTCAAGATCACCCATGTCATCGACACCCACGTGCATGCCGACCATTACTCCGGCGGTCGCGCGCTGGCGGAGAAGTGCGGCGGACTCTACTGCCTGCACGAAGCCAACACCGGCCGGGTGACATTCCCGTTCGAGCCGCTGAAAGACGGGCAACGCATCGACGTCGGCAATGTCTGCATCGACGTGCTGCACACCCCCGGCCACACGCCGGACTCCATCTGCCTGCTGGTCACCGACAAGCGCCGGATGGGCAAGGCAAAACCGGAACCCTGGTTCGTGCTCACCGGCGACACGCTGTTTGTCGGCTCGGTCGGCCGGCCCGACCTGGCCGGCAAGGAAACCGAAATGGCCGGCCAGATATTCGATAGCCTGCAAACCAAGCTGCTGACTCTGCCCAACGAAATGGAAATTTACGCCGGCCATGTCGCCGGCAGCGTCTGCGGTGCCGGCATCTCCGGCAAGCCCGGTTCCACCCTCGGCTTCGAGAAGCGCTGGAACCCGATGTTGAAGCTTGATCGTGCCGCCTTCGTCGAGGCGCTGACCAAGGAGATTCCACCTCGGCCGGCGGAGATGGATCGCATGGTGCAGGCCAACCTGGGCCGGACATAAACGGCGTGGCCAGTTGCTGCAACGGCAAGTCCTGCGCGCTGGAACAGTTGCAGGGGCGCCAGACTTCCACCCTCCGCATCGTGCTGGCACTCAATGCCGTGATGTTCGTGGTCGAACTCGCGGCGGGCCTGCTGGCCGGGTCGGTCTCGCTGCTCGCCGATTCGCTGGACATGCTGGGCGACGCGCTGGTCTATGCCTTCAGCCTGTGGGTGGTCGGACGCGGCCTGCTCTGGAAAGCGCGCGCGGCAACCGCCAAGGCCGCCGTGATGGCGCTGTTCGGCCTGTTTGTCGCCGGGGA